>JACKHN010000009.1 GCA_020638975.1 Planctomycetaceae bacterium | reverse complement strand
GGGAGCGGGTTCGTATGTCGCGCCTCGCGGACGTGGCTGCCGAAGCAGAGTTGCAAGGGATCGAGCAGATTCGCGAGCGCGGTCCCCGAATCCCACCGTACCAGCAAGCAGATTTGCCCTGGGACGTCACGCTTACCGCGAAAGATGGTAACCGCATGCTGTTGCGTAGCACCGATGTCAGTGGCTGGGCAATGAATACGCGAGGGCTTGCGATCGCATGGGATCGTGGTGCTCCAGGAAACGTATTCGTCGAGCAGAAGATGCAACTGGAACGCAGGGCCGTTCAAACGCAAATCGCACTCATCGCTTGGCGGAAGCAGTACGGGCAGCTTCCCGATTCGTTAGACGAATTGCTGAGCGAGCCCTTCGAGTCCCTGCCACTTGATCCCTATACCAAGCAGCCGTTCGTATACCTTCCCAACGGCGTCGTCGAAGAAATTTGGGACGATCCCTACGGCGGTATGGGATCGATGATGGGGATGGGTAGTGGAATGTACGAAGAAGGCGAACCGCAGGTCGAGTGGCAGCCACCAAAGCGGCGTCTCGTTCGGTCAGCTCCGTTTCTCTGGAGTCCAGGTGCAACGCTGCGATATGCGCCGAGTGCATCCCGGGGGCCTTCCGTCTCTCCAACTCCCAGCGACTTTCGACATCAATCAGGACAAACGCTTTCCGACGTCAGACTTCTTTATGAAGGTGTACGATTTCTGCTTCCGAAGACGGAAGTAGTCGAAGAAAGCCAGCAGCCGTCTGACTCTTCCGACGACGCCGATGCCTTGCCAAGCGACGAGTGATCTCATTCGTCATGCGGCGAAGTTGGTTGAGTAAGGCGGCTGCCTAAAAATCTAGTTCGTCGAGACCATCAATCAGGTCATCAAGTTCGTCGCGGGGCTCTTCCGATTTGCCTTCTTGCCGCTTGCGGATGCCCACGCTCATACCAACGGCATCGCGGCCGGCCATGACCAATTGCTCGTCACGTTCGAGAGCAGCAATCTCTTCGGCGGATTTGCCTTCCTCCGGTGCACCGAACAGCTTTGAAAGGTCGATCTTCAGGCCGACGAGCCCAACGGGAGCACCTGCGATCGCAGGCGTCTTGTGCTGCGGGAACATGATCGCATTCTCGGGGCAGACGCGACTGCAAGCCGGACATCCTTTGCGGCAGTTATCAGGCTGCTCGACCAGAATTGTTTCGACCTTGTCGACGCCATACACGCCGAATAAACAGAAATCGATGCACTCCATGCAATTTGTACAGCGGCTGTAATCGATCACGGGATACCAGCGACGACCGCCGGTCTCTTCGATGCGAATTACTTCGACCGGCTCGCCGTTCCCGTTATCGGAGTCACTCGGAGCAGGAGTCGTCTTCGCTTCGAGCTGCGAGCCCTCAACGCTCAGTGCGGTCGAGTTCGTTGGTTTCGCGAAGCGTTCGACTTGTTCTGGCCGAGGTGTCCCGTCAAGCCAACCGCCGAGCTGTACCAGCTTCTGCTCGTTCTCGTTGGCGATTCGCTTAATCTCGTCGATATAGGGCTGAGCCGTGTCGTAGACGCGAAGGTCGATGCAGTAGATGCGTCGATTAGGAATGTTGCGATGCTGGATCACTCGATCCTTGTCGACTGTCGCTTCAGGTTCCTCTTCATCCTCGTCGTCTTCCGGCTTTATCAACGTCTGCCCCACATGACCGTGGATGCCATTTCGATCCAGTACCCAATGGGCTCCTCGCTCGTACAGCCAAGAAAGAACGATCAGATTCCCTTTGATGCTCTGCAAAGCCAGCATCCCTGTCCCGTCTGCCTTCAAGTCGTAGAGATGTGGTATCACGGTGACTTCGATCCCCGACTCCATGATCAGAGCGGTGACGATATCTTCTTCCAGCCCGCGCTTCGCCGGGTTCTGGCTTTGTCCTTGAGATACGACGACTGCAATTCGTTTGGCCATAAGAGAGTTTTCAGTTTGAAGTGTTCAGTTTTCAGTTGTGTTCTTGCTGGACAGTGAAAACTAATTGGGCAGCGCCACTTTTGACATAAGTCATTGGGTATCATAACCCGAAGCGTAAGCGAGGAGCTGCGGTAAACCATTCCTCGCTTACGCTTCGGGTTGTGATTGTCGTGAAAGTGGCGCTGTCCAACTAATAACTGAACACTTAGTCGTTCAATTGTCCTTTGATCGTCCGCTGTGTTACTTCCCAGACGGACTCTAAATGCTTGATGTAATCTGCGGGCGATAGTAGTTCGCCGTTTCCTTCGATCTCGAACAACCAACCATCACCGTACTTGTCCACATTGATCGTCGAGGGATCGGAAAGCAAATCGTCATTAAATCTCGGCAACAGTCCGGCCATCGGCGAGTACAAGGCGCTTTCGGCCTTCTTGCTTTCGATCGCTCCCATCTCTTGTCGTTCAGCGAGCGTCACGCCCGCATCCACTGACCACTCTAAAAAATACACGTCTTGTAACAGCCGCACGGCGTACGCTGTGAACCCGAAACGGTAGACGCCCGCCTTTTGCGGCAGCGCCCACATATGGTTCTTTGCGTACTGTCGGTCCGTCGGAAAGATCGCCTCGAACTCGCCCATCTTAAACACCAAATGGTCGCTCATGTATAGCGCACCCCTCGGTGTTCCTCCTCGAAGAACGGCGGGAGCAGGGCGTCGGCATGCAGCAATCCCTTGCGAGTCAGTGCGATACGGTCACCATCAACGGTCAACATCTCGTCTTCGGCATGCGACTTCCAAACATCGGACCACTCTTCCAACACCTCGACACCGAACTTGTTACGGAAGTAACCGGCGTCGAGATACCCGCGTTTCAATAGCAAGATCAGTTCGCGTATCAGCAACTGGTGCTTGGTCGGCTTCAAGCCTCGCCCCAGAGGCAGTTTTCCTTCCGCCAGCGAGCCAATGTAATCTTTCCACTCCGGCAAGTTTTGGTAGTGCACACCCGAAATATGCCCGAAGCTGGCAATTCCCGTCGCCAATAGGTCGGAACCACCAAACAGGTTATCTCGATAGCTGAAGTTCACCTTCTTGGGATCTTTCACCATCGTATACGCGCTCGACACGTGATAACCGGCAGCCGACAGTTCGTCGAATGCATAGTCGACCCAAGCACGCTTCGTTGGCCAGTCTGCGACAGGCGTCTCGATCTCGTTACCCAGGATGTCTTTGGAGTAGACCGTGTTATACGGCAGTTCCATTTGATAGATCGTGACACTCTCGGGCGAAAGTTCGATCGTTTTCTGAATGTTTACTTTCCAGTTATCCCACGTCTCGCCCACCATCCCGGAAATGAGATCAATGTTGACGTTCGGAAACTGTGCCGCCGTGATCCAATCCCACGCCTTGTAGACTTCGCCGGAAAGGTGAGCGCGACCGTTCTCGTTCAAAATGTCATCGCTGAAGTTCTCGACGCCGAGGCTTAAACGCGTCACTCCTAGTTCGCGAATTGCGTGTACTTTCGGCTCTGAAAGCGTGCCGGGTTCGCATTCGAAAGTAACTTCTTCGGCCTTGTCCCAGTTGATATTCGCACGCAGTCGATCCACAAGTGAAGTCAATTGCTTGGCACTCAGGAACGAAGGTGTTCCGCCGCCGAAGTAAACAAAGCGGAAAGGACGTCCCCCCATCACCGGCTGCTTGCTGACCAGTTCGATCTCCGTCGACAAAGCCGAGACATATTCCTCGATCTCGCTGGCCTTGTTATCGGTGAAGACTTTGAAGTAGCAAAACTTGCAGCGTTTGCGGCAGAACGGAATGTGCAAGTAGAGTCCCAATGGCACATCCGCAGGAGGAGCTGCCATCGCCGCCTTAACCGCAGGCAGATTGTCCTTCGACCACTGCGAGAACGGTGGATAGTTGGAGATGAAATAACTGCCAACTTCAGTTTTGACGGAATCAGTTGCCACGGATCACTGCACTTTCATCTATTCAAAAAAACGGGAAACAGGTTCAGCGAAAGTATCGCCAAGCTCCGGAAGACGCAGGGTTTGACTGGCATTGAGTATCTCGATGTTTCCGTCTGGGCGATGGAGTTGAACTGTCGATTTGTTCGGGTCAAGGACGCAAACTACTCGTACGCCCACACTCAAGTACTCCGCAACTTTGGCGAGGACATTTGGCCAACGATCGTGTTGCGACAGAACCTCGACGGCAATATCCGGTGCGATGGGAATATAGCCATCGCCCACAGGCCCCTTTGGTACCCGAGAATAACTGTAGAATGCGATATCTGCGCCGCGAAGTGTATCAGGGTCGTGCTCTGTAAGGATTCCGGAATCGTTACTAAGTACATGGCCTAGATCGTGCTGGTCCGCAAAATTTCCGATAATTCGATCCGTGCGACTGCAAACCTGCCCGTGCCTTGATTGTGGTGGATTCATTCGAACAATCTTCCCCCGAACCAATTCAGTCGGATAATCCAAATCAGGTAGCTTGGAGTACTCCTCGACTGTCAGCAATTTGTCAGTCACAGCAGACATCACTTTACTCCTCTTTCTTCCCGAAGCAGTAAACAACTCCTTCATCACTTGCGATTACCAATTTACCATCTACAACGGCTGGTGAGCTCGTGAAGCCTCCTTTGGCCTCGTACTCCCATTCCATCTCGCCGCTCGTCCGGTTCAATCCGTAGAGGCGACCATCTGCCGCGCCTACATAAACTCGCTCGCCCACGATCACGGGCGACGAGTCGATCCGTTGCTTCGCCGCAAATGTCCACAACTCCTCGCCGGTCTTCGGGTTCAGCGAATGAACGCGTTTCGCGCGGCTGCCGACAATTACTTGCTCGTTCGACGCTGCCGCAGAACTGCGATAGGAGGTGCTGGTCTTTCCCGCAAAC
This sequence comes from Planctomycetaceae bacterium, assembly GCA_020638975.1. Classification (GTDB taxonomy): domain Bacteria; phylum Planctomycetota; class Planctomycetia; order Pirellulales; family Pirellulaceae. The sequence continues at coordinate 324,973 of JACKHN010000009.1, read as the reverse complement.
GTCCAGGCAACGGAAGCTTCTTTCCAATTGATACACAGAAACTCGCCGCCTTCCGTCCCGAAGTAAACGAAGTCACCGACAACGGCTGGCGTAACTCCGGTCGGTCCGCCGATTTCGACCTGTGCAATATCCTTCCCCTCCTTGAGGTCAAGGATGTGCAGCTTGCCATCACAGCCGGCAAGAAAGACACGATCCTCGACGATCGTGGGGCTGCATCGGATCTGGTCATCGATCGTATGCTTCCAAACCAGCTTGCCGGACTTCGCGTCCAGGCAATACAGCGTCGCGTCCTGCGATCCGACGAGTACATTGCCTTGGTAGAAATTCGCACAGGAATCGATCTCGGCTCCCGTGTCAAAACCCCACTGCAACGTGCCTTCCGCCGCGTCCAAGCAATAGAAGCGACCGTCGTAATCGCCGATGAAGACGAAACCGTCGCGAATCGCGGGCGACGCGATGAAGCCGGCTTCGGTCTTGTACTCCCACTTCTTCGCGCCCGATTTCAGATCCAACGCGTAGACGGTTCCATCTAGATCACCGATGAAAGCCACGTCGCCTGCGATGGCCGCCGTCCCTTCGAAGGCTCCGTCTTTGACTTCGAACTTCCAAAGTAAGGACAGACTTGTGGGAAGCTGCGCGCTCGCCACTCCCGTTGCGTGCGAATTGCCGCGGAACAGGGGCCAAGCCTTTTCGATGCTTTCAGCCTTTGTATTATCACTCAACAAACTAGTTGCGACAGCGAACAGGCACAGGAAGCAACAACGGTGATTTTGCATACGTCAACTCCGATCTCGTGTCCGCCAGAAACCGGGTTGGCGGCTTCCATGAACGACGGCGATTATAATGATCTCGTTGCGATCGACTCGATAAACAATCCGGTACGGATAGGGCTTCATCGTTACAAATTGATGGTTCGGTCCGCAGTGGGGGTACGTCTCTGGACTGGTAGCGATCTTTTGAATCGCCCCGTCGACAGCACGCTCCAACCCCTCCGCTGCTCGCTCACTTTGCTCGAAATACCACTCATATCCTTCTTCGTAATCCGCTTCGGCTTCGGGTAACCAACGAACCCTACTCATTGCTACTCGCTCGCTCTCGAACCCGTCGCCGAACTCGATCACGAACCGTTTCCCAAGTGGCTGTTGTTACTCCGCCTGAGTCATAAGCAACTGAACGCCGCTCGATCTCGGCAAGCCACGCGTCGTTGAGTGGCACCGCGTCAGCCGGTGTCAGGCTATCGATCAGTGCGTCAACTAGCTGAACGCGTTGAGCTTCGGGCAGGGCGATTGCGAGTTCAAGCGCGTGCGACAATTCGGTCATCTCGGCATCCTCCAGGGCTTCCAACGTGCTGACTTCATTGTATCAGAACGCTTGTCGATACAGGCCCAAAAGCTCGGACTCGCCCACTTCGCGGGGGTTGAACGTGCCTGTCCACTGCGTTGCTGCTGCCGTTGCCAATTCGGACAGTTTGGCTTCCTCGACGTTTCGCTGGGGCAGCCGAGTTGCCAATCCAGCCTTCTCGACCAACGACGTCACGAATTCGGCCAGCCCGTTAGGCCCGCTGCTTGGACGCGGCATTCCGTTGTCATCGCAACTAGCCTCTAACAACTCCCGATACCAGTCATCATGCTTCTCGCCGTTGAAGCGAATGACGTGAGGCAACATCATGCCGATCGCTTCGCCGTGGACGATGCCATAAGTGGCTGTCAACGGATTCGCCAGGGCATGTGTAGCGCCAAGCATCGAGTTCTCGATCGCAACGCCTGCGTAAGTCGCGCCGAGTTGCATCGCGGATCGAGCTTCCAGGTCGGTGGGATCATCGAGGACGCGACCGAAGTTTGCGGCAAGCAACCGCCAAGCTTCACGACTGTAGAGTAACGAAACAGGGTTGCGTCGTTTGGTCACATACGTCTCCAACGCATGGGCGATCGCATCGACACCTGTCAGTGCCGTCACGCGCGGAGGCTGTGTCAGCGTGAGCTTTGGGTCGAGGATCGCGATGCGGCAGGATGCCTTCTTGTCGCCGCACGCCATCTTGGCATGGGTCTTGGCATCCGAGATCAAAGCAAACGATTGCGTTTCGCTGCCAGTGCCCGAGGTCGTTGGTACCGCGATCATCGGCAGCATCGGTTTCAACGCTTTGCCGACGCCCCAGTAATCCTGCATCTTGCCGCCATTGCTGTACAGGAAGTTAATCCCTTTTGCACAGTCCATCGAACTGCCGCCACCTAGCCCAACAAGCACTTCAGGGTCATGACGTTTCGCGAAAGCAACACCTCGATCAACATCATCCGTCGACGGGTTCTCATGAACACCTTCAAACAGGTGAGCATCAATTCCGGCTCGCTTCAAGGCATCAAGGCCGCGTTGTGCATGCCCGACCGCGATGACCCCAGGGTCGCTGACGACCACGGCTCGCCGGGCTCCCAGCTCCGATGCCAACTCGCCGAGCTTGTCGATCGTGTCTGGTCCGAACACGATTCGCGTGCGTAGTTGGAAATCGAAAGGAGTCATGGTGAAGAAGCCTCTGGAACCAAGCGGAAATGCTCGAACTCGGCTCTCAGCTTTTGTGGTCTAAATGGAACGTGAGTCGGAACAGGTGGGAGCAACACGCAAAGCGTGGGATTAGGCGAAAATCTCATCGACTTGACATTGAAACCCCGGAACCGACTTCAAGTCGCGGAGGATGTCACCGCTGCGCAGGACGGTCGCCGTGTGGCCATGCCGAAAGATTTTCACCATCTTCATTTTAGGAGTGATGACGATTACCTCGGTGGCACCCGCGTCAAGATACTCTTGGACCTTCACATCCATCTCGGTCGCCGAATCACTCGGTGAGAGAACTTCGATGGCCAAGTCAGGGGCGCCCTCCCAGAACTGGACGGGGCGAGGTGTCAACGTCCGCTCTTTCTTGATGAAAGCTCCATCGGGGCTGCGAACGGTGTCAGGGTTGCGGCACAAGACAAATCCGGTATCCGGCCCGACGATACTACCAAGGTCATGCTCTCTGACATGGACCTGTAGCAGAAACAAAATGTTTTGACCAATTTCGCCATGATCAAATCCGGCGGGCGACATGATGATGAGCTCTCCCTCAACCAACTCATAAAGCTTGTCGACTTTTGGCAGTCGCCACAGTTCATCAGCCGTCATTAACTTGGTGGTCGTACTCATGCTTTGAGTGTATTCCAGCGGGGTCGCGGCGTCCAACTCGGCTTACAACGCTGCTTGTGCCTCCTCCGTCACCTGATATGCCCGCGACCGGAACAGGAAGTCGATAATGCTGCCTTCGTGCGGTTGCAACCAGTTCAAACGGCTGGTTGGAATGGGGCCAATGTTCAGACGATCGATATGAGTCGCGTCGGTCAGTTTGTCGATCAGTCGCTGGTTATTGGTGATTCCCGTGCAAACCAAAGTCGGACCGATCTTGGCCAGCATCTGATCTTCGGGGCATTCGACGACCGTCGAGAAGGGGAACATGTATTCCTTCTTTGCGATCTCGCGTTCCGGTGCGTTGCAGTGGACGACCATTGGTCGCAAGTACGAGCAACGCTCTTGCTCGACCAGTCGTTCGCCGTATTGCGCAGTCATGTCGGTCACGCCAGCTTCTTTCAAGTCGGCTTCGATCATCCCCCACACCGCCTTACCCATGCCGGGAACCGTGAAGGCGGCGAGGCCAGCTTCCGGGTCGGTCGGTGGCTTGGCTTCGATCGGCCCGATCTTCTCGGCGATCGCCTGCGCAATTTCCTTCGTATGACGCGACGCCCAAATGCCGGAGCAGTTAATACATCCACGACCGCTGTTGATGTAGATGCTCTCGACCATCAAATCGAGATACTTCTCCCAATCGTCGACGCAATCATCGCCGAGCAGAATCTTCGAGAAGCCCGGGCCGTGAGCTTGGACGCGTGGGTTGCCTTTGTAGCGTTCGACCGTCGGTGTGCCGCCAAAGATCATGGCACGCTCTGAAGCGTTAAGCACTGCAGCACCAGCTTCCGGGCCACCGGGATACATGGCGAAGACTTCCTTTGGAATTCCCGCTTCCGTAAAGGCGGCCATCATTCGATAAGGTGTCCACGGTTCTTGCGGACCAGGCTTCAACACCAAGCCCATCTGCAACGGAATCGCGGGGAGCCACAACGTATGCACGCCGGGCGAGTTCGATGGCAGCACGGCGCTCAAGGCGGAAGCTTGAGCTTGATAGCTCAAGACAACGCCACGATGCTCGATGCCGTAGCCTCGCGTCAAGATGTTCAGATCCAGACCACGCGTCAGGCAGTCGAGAATCTGATTCATGTTCCGCAACACGAACGAGTTCTTCGACATGTTGTGGCGGCACATATGTTCGGGCAGGCCCGTGCTGGCCGATTGCTGATGAGCGAATTCTTCTGGCGTTTGTGTGCCGTCACCGATTGGAAGCGTCGCACTCTCGTAGAGATCAGCCGCCTTCTTGAGGATCTCGATGATCTCGCTACAGGGAATCTGACGCAGCGTATCGCGAGCCTTGCTGACTTGACGAAGATCTCGCGCGATGATGCCCGCGTTGGCTTGGCTCACCTTGGCAATAGGTTCGCCGGTGGCAAAATGCAGCACGTCGTCGATCTCAAGCGAATCGTAAGGCTTGCCCCAGCGGATCACAGGAATATTTAGCACAGATTTGCTCCGCAAATAGTTTTCAGTTTCTAGTCTTCAGTTTTCAGCACGTGCGTTGCAGTCTTCTTACGGAAAACTGAACAGTAACTGAAACTTCTAATAAACACCAACCGTCGTCGCGGACGCCGTCTCATGAAACGGTCGAACGCCGCTCACGCCATCCCACGGGTACGTGGCGAACGGCTTCTCGCGTTCACCTTCGTCTCGCTCGAGGAAGCCGGGAACAAACAGTTCATTGGTCAACGTTGTCAGTTTCACGCGACCCGTTTCACCGTAGCCGACAACTTCGTTGGGATCTTCGAAACTAACGACTTCTGTCACCGCACGCGGTTGTGGAGCGTAGTAGGAGATCTTGTAGCCGTCTTCCGCCGTAACGGGCTTGCTGCAGGCCAATCCCATCAGCGTGTTGCCGTAAGTCGGCGTCATGTAGATGCCGCTTTCTTCCGGCGGGCCACCGAAGAATTCTTCAACACAGAATCGCGTCCACTGGGGCGTAAACTCCGTTCCACCGGAGAAGATCCCCGTGATGCCAGTATCCTTAAACGTCTTGCCTTGCTCTTCTAAGGCGTTGCAAAGACCTTCCAGTAACTTCGGCGTGGCGAACATGCACTTGATGTCGTGTCCAGCGGACAGGATCGTCAGTACCTGATCGATACAGTGCTTCTTGTACTCTTCGAGGTGTTCCATCCAGCCTTTCTTGATCAACTTGACGACCCACCGAGGATCGAGATCGATACAGAAGCAGATGCCGCCTCGATACTGACAGAGATGTTCGACGGCCAATCGCAAACGACGAGGCCCTGAAGGACCGAGCATCAACCAGTTCGCTCCCTTGGGAAAATACTTTTCAGGCAGCGTGTCGCTAAAGTTCTCGTAGTCCCGCCAATGGTCTTCGATCACCATCCGACTCTTAGGGATTCCGGTCGTGCCGCCGGTTTCAAAGACGTAGACCGGCTTGCCTGCCAGTCCCTTGGGCACCCAGCGATTGATCGGACCGCCACGCAGCCACTCGTCCTCGAAGAGCGGGAACTTTTTGATGTCGTCGTAGCACTTGATATCTTTCAGTGGATCGAAGTTCAGTCCCGACTTTTTCTCGAGCCAGAACGGAGAGCCTGTCGACTCGTGGAAATGCCACTGAATCATCTCGTAGGCGTGGGCGTCGAGCTTGTCCTTGGCTGCTTTTTGGAGTGACTCGATATCGGCGGCTGAAGATTCCGCAGGACTCATACTACATTCCTCTGTATAGACGGGGCCTTTGAATAGACAGGCAGGTTCGTTTTAGGGGGGAGTTGTGGCGGGATATTAAGCCTTAAAAATATCCGAGTCTCGGGTCGGACACAACCAGCGGCAAACGAACGCCGCTGTGGAATTATCCGCCCAGAACGCACAAAGCCGCCCGGAATCAGGCGGCTTTGTTAAGAGATTCGACGTGCGTCGAGGCTGCCTGCCTCGCGCCGCAAATTAATAGCAGAAATTGATCCCGGCAAAGGCTCCATGCAGGATCAAGCAACCGCTCGAATTGACCGTTTGGAGGCTGTCCAACGCACCGATGAAGTCAACGGGAACTTGGCTGGTGCTTAACGCGACACCGCTAACGCCAACCGCTCGATATCCAGCGTTAATCGACCAGCAAGGACTGATGCACCAATTCGCTCCCACGGAAAGATCGCCAATCATTGAAAAGCTGTCTCTGCTGGTCGTAAAGTCGACATCTTGGCCGAAATACGGGCTGGCCGCGTCGCCAACGAAGGCTTGACCGTTCGCACCATAGATCCGCGATCGGTGGCTGATGTGGTTGCCGTAAATGCCTACCTTGGTGTCGGCGAATAAGCTCAACCGGGGCCCGACGCAATAGCCGGCCCGACCACCGATTTGGAATCCAACCAGGTTGTTTTCGACATCGATCGCATAGTGAACTTCTCTCGCATCGCCCGTGAATGCAGTATCGATGCGATCGGAGGAGAACAGGAAGTTGTCATCGAAGCGGAGGTATCGAACGCCGGCCAGCCAACTTAGCTGCCATGGGCTACAGCCATTCGTAAAGTTGTGTCCCAGTAAGTTCAACTCGATGTTGTAGACACTGTACTCGCGTTGCACACGGTGTCGTTCGGCATCGAAGAAGAAGATGCCACTAAGATCCTGAGCACCGCCTCCGAGTCCCGCATCGTACTGCAAACCATCGAAATGCAAGATGGTATCGATGCCAACGGCGGTGTCGGCACCGTAGGCATTCGCCTCAGCAGTGCTGGGATAAATGCCCCAATAGGCGAACTGAATCGAATTCTGGCCGCAATTGAAATAGTGTCCAATCGTCGCCGCAACGCCACCGGCATAGCTGTAATCAGCGTCGTTGCTGTTGAGGACTCGGTCGCGGATATCCGTTTGATCGACGCTGAGCCACAGGTTGTTGCCAAGGTCACGATTCATGATCACTCCGCCAACGCCGGCGTACCACCCACTTCGCACTCCGATCCCGGTGGAGTAGGCGACCCCTTTCGGATCGCAACCGGCATCGTACGTTGGTGCGTAGCTCTGCACCGGCTGATCGTAGTAGGAGTTTGGCAAGGGAGTGGGCGCGACTTGCTGCGTTGGATTGGCATAGTTCATGCCTCCGCCGATCGCATGCGGTTGTGGATCACCGTTCGAGACCGAGTAGGTATTGTATTGTCGAGCCGCAGGTTGGTACTGCGGCGTCGATTGATATTGTGGTGCTGGCTGGTATTGTTGCTGAGGTTGGTAAGCGGCGTTTCCATAGTTGGTTGGCGATGGCTGCTGGCTGCGTACGTTCGCAAATGGGTTGACGCTGGGCATTTCGCTGGGGCTGTAAGCATGCGGCGCAGGAGCTCGATCGTACGACGACATCTGCGGCGTCGCCGTTTGAGATGGCGCGGATGACGGCGAGTTCCACTCCGGGAGTTGGGCGCGAGGGGGAGCGTAGGTGCCGTACTGAGGCGATGACGAATAGCCTTGATATTGCGCCTGCGAAGGTGTTGCCATGGCGATGGCAAGGAAGGTCGTCAACGTACAGGGCAAGGTCCATCTGTAATTCATTATCATCTTCCTCATCGTCTCGCACTTTTGAATTCAATCCAACCTGGCACACGCCGCATACGTCGAGGTGTAGTCTCACACCATCCTCCCTCATCGACGTCGCCCGGTTTGCAGCTTCGTGCTTTCCACGGTTGCAAGCAGATTTCCGTGGCCTCACCGTCGTGCGATCGCGCAGCTAGGCACAGTCGGCATCGTCGGGGGATCGCTCGAACCGTGCGCGTTTCGCTGAGCGGTATTGAACGGCAAAGACGAACCAATCGCGCAGCTTTGCCAGAGTTCGGACTGCGTTGAGATTAACGGCACGCCGGTCCAACGAAGATCAATCGCGAGTCAGCCAGTTCGCGACTACATCCGTCAGTTCGCCGGACTTCCCGGTATAGAAATGATCGGCTCCTGCGATCGTCGTCACTTCCAACTTAGGGTGACTGGGTGCATCTGCTTGACGCACGGCTCTTTGGATGGCTTCCGGCAGTCCCGCGAACGCGACGCCCCCGTGTTCCAGTTCGATGGAACCGTAAATATAAAGTGCTGGAGATGCCACCTGCGAAACGAACTTTAGAATGTTGTAACGCTCGTCGCCGTACTTATCGACATAGCTTGCCGCGGTGATCAGCAGCGGGAACGGGAACCGCGCAGTGATCAACTGCTCGGGATGTCCTTCCTGGATATGCTGCTTGGCAACCGCTAACGAATCGAAGAAGTCGTGGCTCCGAGGGTCATGATGAAACGCACTGTGCGACAAACGAGGGGGCGAAGCTGCGATCACACGCACGACATTTTCGTGAGGTGCAAAAGCCGACGCGTACAACGCTTTAATCGCGCCCAGACTGTGCCCGATCAGTCCGATTCGCGACATCCCACGTTGCACGAGGAAGTCGCACCAAGCAGTAACGTCATGGCGACATTGATCGACGATTTCAAAGGCTGCGCCTCCGCGAGTCGCACCACCATCCGTCGCAATCATATTGACCGCACCGTAACCGCGTGTATTCACTCGCAATACGGCGATGCCAAGTTCGACCAAGCGAGCGGCGAGCGGATCGAACATCGCTCCGCCAAAAAAGCTTCCTCCCACGCCATGTAGAAGAACTACAGCATCAACAGTGGAGGTGTCCGTCGATAGGTGGGTGGGAAGTGCCAGCGATCCATCCAATCGCAGTCCGTCCGACGTCCTCGCTCGTACCAATTCAACCTGCATGACGGATCCTTCCCGGAGTGCTATCGGCGGCGCAAAAAACAAGGACGAACCAAAAAGGTTCGTCCCAGTGCGTTGTAGTTTGTCCCAAATGACTTAAGTCTGATTCGCCGGTGTATTGATCATGCTCAGTTGCGAGAGCACTTGCAGCACACCATTCAGATGAGCAAGCCGTGGCCCGAACCGATCCACGAATTCGTTCAGCATGAATTCACCATCCAGCAGGCTGTCCTCGTTATCGAGAACTTCCTCGGTCAGATTCCGAAGAAACTGAGTCTGGACGCGGCTCAACGTTTCCGCTGCGGTGCGGCAACAACGAGCTAGTTCAGGGTTCTGCTCCTTCCACTGACCCAATTCATTCTGGCGTTGGCGTTGAGTTGCATTCTGTTGTTGGATGAAATCTTCCAACAGCTTGCTCTGCTTCGCCTGCCCGGCCACCATTTGCCGCAAGAGTGCGACCATGACAGCGTTGGGATCGTAGCGTTCTGCCGAAGCCCCGGAACCGGTATCCGCTGTTACGTCGATACGGAACAGCGGGGGAAAGTCGTTCGACTCATTGGACATGATGCAATAACTCCTCAAGTCATAAGAATCCTCAGTATAGACGATTGTGTTTCAAAGTCGAGTCTTTGACACAAGACAAGCATCAAACCGCGAATGCCCAGCAGGCGTTGGTATTTGTGGATTCTTGAAATTGTGGATTCGGTGCTTGACATCGGTTGCCGCATCGCGCAGCCGATGTCGCTTGTTTGCCCCGGTCCGTCCGCAACTTCGGCCAGCACAATCCGAAAACCCGTTAAAGTCTGCCAAGCGATGTGCCCGATTCAAGTCGAAGGCGAGAGCCACCCGCTGATTTCACACCATTGATCCACAACTCGCCAATCGCTGTAGGGGGAACCGCAATCTATGTCCGCTAGCGGCTCTAAGTCCGTGCCTTCCGTCGGTTTTCTAACGGTTCAAGAGTTCACTGACCTCGGTTTGATCGGTGGTTACCTTATCTTGAATGCCGTGGGCCGACCGCTTGAGTTTCACTGCACTGCGCCCGTCCGACCGAACCGCGCCCAAGAAATTCTCTATGGCCCGACGCTAGCTCCGTTTTTGTACGGCGAACAAATCGGGCAGACGTTGGTGGCCAAAGGCAAGAGCCGTCCCATGTTCGTCTGCACGAATGTCGAGCCTGTATTGAGCGCTCGTGAATTCGTATCGGTTCCGTTTGTCTTGCTGACAGATGGGGGCAGCGGAGCGAACAACCAGCGTCGTCTCGATGGAGCACATGCCGCGACTCCGGCGCCCAAGAGTCGAGCACTTGTTCCATTTCAATTAGCGGGCAGTCAGGCTGCCGTCGCTGAAGAGCATGCTCGCGATCGCGAGAAGATCGTTGAGCAGTGGCAGCCCCACGCCGAAGCCATGGATTTGCTCGAACCGTTTAGCCGACTGCGTGAAGCGATCGAAGAAGCGCAGCGAGGAGCAGCTCGCACGTAGGAACAACTCAAAAGTTCAAGAGTAGGGTCCGCTGTGCGGACCAGGAATCCCTGAGGTCCGCACAGCGGACTCTACACAAGAGAACGACGTCGTTGTTGAGTCGATCCTTAGCCTTGAACGCCTCACCAATTTAGCCTGTTTTTTCGGATCAACGTGTGACACAAACGCAACTCGCCAGCCAATTCGACTCGCCAGCGATCGAAACGACTTCGTTCGATATGTCGCTGCCTGTGAGTACGTTTGCGACCGGTTGGGGCGCGGCGCTGACACGAGCTCAAAAAATCGATGTCGTCACCTCCGACTTTAGCTGCGAATCGCCAAAGACGATATCTTTCCGCCTCGGGCGACCCGCAGTCAAAACCTACAGCTACATGTTTCCCGAGCTACCGGAGTGGCGGACCGAGCCAACGGGTAAGAAGCCGCAGTCGTTAAAGAAGCCGACTCCCAAGGCCGATTGCGAGAAAAGCAGCACGCGACTTAAGCCGCCGACGGACATCGTCAAGCTGGAAGATCGACTCTACTACATGCTGCAACCGCCGCTGGAGACGATCCTCTCTTCCGAGTCGATGCACATGCCGTTCGAGCCGTTCCCGTACCAGTACCAAGGCATCGCCTTCCTCTATCCTCGCTATGCGGCGATCCTGGCCGACGAGATGGGGTTGGGAAAGACCATGCAGGCGATCACTTCGATGCGTCTGCTGTTACGAGCTGGAGAGTTGCGGAATATCTTGCTGATCTGCCCCAAGCCGCTCGTCTCAAATTGGAAGAACGAGTTTGCAACGTGGGCACCTGAGATTCCGTTATGCATCATCGAAGGCGATCAGACACGCCGGCATTGGCAGTGGCATCACCAATCCGCTCCGCTGAAGATCGCAAACTACGAACTATTGATGCGAGACCGTGATGTCGTCCTCGACCCCCGGCTCAAGTTTGATCTGGTCGTGCTGGATGAGGCCCAGCGGATTAAGAATCGGTCCAGCACGACCAGCCAGATCACTCGCGCCATCTCGCGATCGCGGAGTTGGGCGCTGACCGGAACGCCGGTCGAAAACAGCTCCGAAGATCTCGTCGGAATTTTTGAATTCTTGTCGCCGGGTTACCTCCAGTCCGGTATGACAGCGCGTCGTATGGCAAAAGCGGCTGGCGACTACATCTTACGTCGCACCAAGGATAAGGTCCTCACCGATCTGCCGCCGAAGATGTATCGCGACGCCGAACTTGATCTCACACCGGAGCAGTGGTGTTCGTACAAGAGCGCTGAAGAGGACGGCGTCGTCCAGCTCGAAGGGCTCGGCGAAGAGCTAACGATCCAGCACGTCTTCGAGCTCGTTCTGCGTCTTAAACAGATTTGCAACTTCGACCCGGCGACGGGCGCGAGCAGCAAGCTGGAACGATTGGAAGCCGACCTGGAAGAAGTCGTGGCGAGCGGTCGTAAAGCGATCGTCTTTAGTCAATGGGTCGGTGTCCTCGACAAGATCCGCGAGCGATTGCATCGGTTTGGAATACTCGAATATCACGGAAAGATCCCGCACAAGAAGCGAGAGGGTGTCATCTCGCAATTCAAGGAAGATCCGTCGAAGCATGTCATCTTGATGAGCTACGGCGCAGGCAGCGTTGGGCTGAACCTTCAATTCTGTCGTTACGTCTTCCTGTTTGATCGCTGGTGGAATCCTGCCGTTGAAGATCAAGCCATCAACCGCGCTCATCGCATTGGTGCCGCAGGTTCGGTGACCGTGAATCGCATGCTCACGCTAGGCACGATTGAAGAACGCATCAATCAGGTGCTCGAGGAAAAGCGGGCTCTGTTCGACGCCATCCTTTCGCAGACGGACACGCCCCGCAGTCTCGGCCTGACGCAAGATGAAGTCTTCGGGCTATTCGACCTTAAGTCTCGCCGGCAGGAGCGCCGCCGCGCGGCGTAGTGTCTCGACGCGTCAACCAACTCGCAGTGCCGTGGTTCGCCGCGCAGGCCGCGGGGTGGCCCAGGTTGCTTCTGCAACCTTGGGCCTGAAGGAGGCATCTCCGACGCGGTGGATTCGCGAAAGTTGTCGCGCGAGGTCAGCCTCGAATCGCAAGCCTCCCGCTTCACCCAAGTTGCGAGCAACTTGGGCTACCCGCTCTGTTCGCGGGGTGGCCCAGGTTGCTTCTGCAACCTTGGGCTTGGAGGAGGCATCTCCGTCGAGGTCGACTCTCTAAAGTCGTCGCGCGATGTCAGCCACGCATTAGAAGCCTCCCGTTTCACTCAAGTTGCGAGCAACTTGGGCTAACCGCTGAGACCGACAAGTTGTAGGCCTCACCACTGTTGCGGTAGAAACTCGCTGGGTGGCATCGATCCTGAAGTATCGATCTGGCAGTCCGGTAGCCCAGACCTTAGTTGCCGAATCCCAGCGGTGGAGAGCTTATCGGTCGAGGTCAGGCCAATGAAACGGACTTGCCTGAGTTGTAGCAAGAGCGGGATGACATCATTCGATATTGTGTCACCGTGTAACGTGATGGTTGTAACTCGCTGGATAGACTCAATTTCGCCGAATCGACGCATTGGCGGTGGAGTTTCTCGGCGGACCGACACGCGATCCAGGTTCGTTGGTGTTCACCTCATGTAAAATGACATCCCTCGAATCTCGTCAACTGGCCCAACGATCTCCGATAGCTTCGTGAGCACTCGCGACTCCCGCTGAGTTGCACCGGCGTGCATGCTAAACCAACCTATCGGCAAGCTCATGACCATCAGGAAGGCAAGGAAACCACGCAGACTAAAACGCGACATGCGGCGTAAGAGTGTCATAGAATTCTCCAACGGAATTGATGTTGGCGGAATTCTAGTACAAGTCGGCGGTTACTTCTGTAACGGATTCGTAACAGGTTTGCGGAATTCGGAACGATAGACCGGTTCATCGTGCATCCGCATCCGTCGCTCGAAGTGTGTGCGATAGTCCAAGTCATGCTCGGCCGGACGCTCGTCGACTGGGAGTGGGCCTTCCAAGGAAACTTCTGCTGCGATCAACTCCAGCGTGGATTGGAAGTACTCCTCGACGTCGGTCCAGAAATGCAGCGAGCCGCCGGGAACAAGCACGCGCTGTATGTCGCGAAGAAACTCTGGTTTCATCACGCGGCGTTTGCGATGTCTGTCTTTCCACCAAGGGTCCGGGAAATAAACGTGTACGGCATCCACGCTTTCGTCCGTCAAGAACTCGCGGAACAGTCGCAGACCATCGCCGCTGATCATTTTGCCGTTAGTGAGTTCTCGTTTGGCGAGTCGCCCTGCCGCGTGCCTCGCGTACTTGCGAGCCATCTCGATGCCGAGAAAGTTGCGATCGGGATAATTCGCCGAGGCCGTTTGCAGGAAGAGGCCTTTGCCACTGCCAACTTCGACTTCGAAAGGAGCGTTGCGTCCAAAGAACTCGCGTGCGACCAGTGGCGCTGGCACGTCCTCTAAGGTGTACAGAAAGTTCGATAAGTCGACCGACGGATCGACTGCTTTCAGTGCTCGGCGTCCCATGATTCAGATCCTAGACATTCAAAGTGTTTCGCGAAGTACCCACGTTACTCTTCATCCAGGATGAGTTCCAGGTCCGTCTTGAGCGACCGCATGTAGGCTCGCCATTCATTGTCCAGGCTGCGACGATCCGATCCGAACGACTCGCTGAACAAATCGGTTAAGACCTGCGGGCTGATCAGGACGTCGGGCGGCATCTCGCCGATACGACGATAGAAGTTGATGAACTCCTTAAAATGCCGTTCCATCAAAAAGTGCGTGAGTGCCCAGGCCTGACCATACCCATGCAGCGTACCCCGAATCGAAGCGGCCATGTCAAAGATCTGATCTCCCACGATGAAGTCGATGTTGGAGTGGACGCGGTCTCGTTCCAGGACGCGATACAGGTCTAATCGATCCGAGTTGACCGCTCCGATTCCACTCCAAGCAGCATCGTCGGGTGTCTCGAAGTAGGTCGCGAGCCCTTCATGCACCCAACTGGGGACGACCACGTCGCGTGGGAAAAGTCCCGTGTTACCCGCCATTTGGTGCGTTGCTTCGTGACTGACAACTTCGATATCCAAGTTCTCTCGTTCGATACCGACGAGCAGTTCAATCGTGTCGGCCATTCGAGCGAGATCTTTCAACTCGATGATTCGATCACCGACCTTGAACGCCGGACGCTCGTTCCGTTTGAGTTTCTTCGCCGCTTCTTTCATCTCTTGCAGTTGGTCGGACATCGCTTGAAGAATCTTGAAGTCGTCCGTTGTGGCATGATCGTAGAAGACGGATGTGTTGTTTTGGCCATCCCAAAAACCGGAAGCACTTTGCAGAGTCGGGCTGAGTTGCGTAGCGAACTGTAAATAGTCCCGGTGTTCGCTGAACAGCACCACTTTCATGCGTTCTTGCGGAATATCGAGATCGACGCCATGAGAAAAGAAACGAAGCATGAAACTTTCGTACACCAACTCGAGTAACTCGAGTCGCTGCTCCGCCCGACTCGTCTTTTTGTGTTCCGTCGGTTTGTCGGACGTGTCATACATCAGGATGAAGTGGTTACTGGTTCTGATCTTCATGTCAGGGCGCCCGACCAGTGCTCGCATCTCGCGCTCTTGCTGGCTCGAATCGGCGATCGGCACTTCAATGCGTCGTTTGAGGTCACGGACTCGCGATGCATCGGGATGCTGCGGATTGACTGCAAGTGTTTTGGCAACCGCCTCGTAATGCTGCTTCAGCAATCCGTTGCGAAGTGCCCAGCGCGCGGCATCCATTAATTTATCGGCATCCTCTCCCGCAAGTCGGACGTGCCGAGCGAAGAGGGCGGAAGTTGTTGGCACGCGGTGGATCTTGGCATCTTTGATATCAAAGTAGAGCGTGCCGAACTCAGGATGTTTGTAAGTAACGGAACCACCTTGATTCACCGTCGTCGTGCCTTGAAGGGCGACCACGCTGGACAGACCGGGTACGCGATAAAGCACGAGATCGGCGTAGGCAGTCCGGGCAGGAAGTCCGCAACTCAACACAAACAAAAAGCAGCAACTCTTTGCGAGACATCGCACTTGCCACCAACAGTCGGGTTTACGCAATTCCATCGATTACCTCGCTATCTAGTCAACTGGGCGTCCGACAGCCATCGCGACACATCATCGCTCTCGCCACCGTGGATGGTCGACATGGCTCGAAATGCTGCTGAGTCGATGTCGGACGAAATGAATCGCACCGATCCGTCTGCCATCACCGAGATCGCACCTGTTCGTGAACTGCCTTGCGAGCCGAACCCGGTTAGTTCGTCGAAGTAGGGTTCCCGCGCCCCGCGAACCGTCGCCCCACCGCCTGCCACCCAGGGCGAAGCGAGTTTGCCGCTGCCAATCAACATAATCGTGTTGCTTTCGCCGTCGGCGATCTCGTTTCGTTTGGCAACTTCGTCGTAGCCAAAGATTCCCGCGCGAGGATCGCTGCGAGGCAACTTGGCCGCCACAACGTTCCGACGATCTTCTACACCCGCCATTCCAACGAAGTGCGTGAGCGCCATATTCTCGAAAGGATAGCCCTTCCACCTCGCTCGCTGATCATTGGGGTTTTGGAACTGTGGAATGAGTTCGCCGCTCAGTTGCAGATTGACGTCGTCGAGCCACGATTTGCTGAAGTCGAATTTGTCGTAAGTGCTCTGGTGACCAAGATGCGGCAGGAGTTCCGTCA
This sequence comes from Planctomycetaceae bacterium, assembly GCA_020638975.1. GTDB lineage: Bacteria > Planctomycetota > Planctomycetia > Pirellulales > Pirellulaceae. The sequence goes on along the minus strand of JACKHN010000009.1, from coordinate 308,918 downwards.
TCCAACTGTAGTGTGCGTAGACCGCCAAGTTGTCACCACCAATTCGACGAATCGCCTTGAGATCATGATTCGGCTGATCGTGCCACGCGTGCAAACTGCCAACCAGATCAAGCGTCTTTCCTTGGCTTGAGGCGACGACGCCGGGCACGACAACGCCGGAAGCACCTGAACCGGATTGCGACGACGAACTTCCCGTCTCATTTGCAGTAGCGTAGGCACCGGCGTTCATCTCGGCTGTCGAACCATCGGGAACGGACTCGTAACTCGTGGATTCAAACGGATTGTCGTCTGCCACGGCTTGAGATTGGTACGTCGTCTCGGCACTCGTCGAACTGGTGCTGCCGACTTCGCTGACGAAGGGATCGGACGTCGGTTCGGATGGTGCCGCAGCCTCGCTATCGCCGTCGGTCGATGGTGTGTCCGAATCGCCTTCCTCCTTCTCGCCGCGTTCTGCGAGTTGCCGCGTCATTGTCGGAAAGACTGCATACCAGACGCCGCCGATGAACGCCAACACACACACCGCGATCGCGAGCCCAATGACGATTCGCAACGTTCGTTGCTCACTCGCTTCCGAAGATTGTGATGTCTTGGTTCTCGCTGGGCGAGCGGGCCGTTTCATCGTCGAAGGAAACACTGTTTTCGGCGGCAACTTGGGCGCGGACTGGGGCATCGGTTGGTTCGCGCCGAGCGTTGGACTGCGTGGTAGTCCCGGAACTTGAAGGATGTTGCCGCACGCGGTACACCGCACGGTGAGTCCGGCGAGTTCCGGGCCCGGTTGATAGGTGCGACCGCAAACACAAGCGACTTGCGGGACACGAGGCGATTGCGTTGTTGGTCGAGTCGTTGTCCGGTGTGGTGTCGTTGCGGAAGTCGGATTGGGATTTCGTATCAGAAGCGAACAGCCACAGGCTGGGCAAGGCACTTGCTTGCCCGTCAAATGATCCTGCGCCATGAAACGCTGCCCACACTGACACGTAACCGGAAATGGCATTGCCCGTTCCTTGTGATAGCCTGCCCAGCTTGCATCGAGAAAAGAATAATCGAAGAGATATCTTAACAGCTCACCTGAGGGGGCTGCAAGGTTTGTGCGTGAGTTTGCAGGACTTTTCATTTGTTGAAGATGCACAAGATGTACGACGGGCCTCCGAGCCCGTCGAATAACGACCTAGATTAATCGACGGGCTCGGAGGCCCGTCGTACAAACCTGGAGGCCCGTCGTATAAACCTGTCAGTTTGAAAAACTGAAAAGCCCTGCGTGAGTTTGCGTCTGCACGGTCCTGCGCGAACGCTGCTCGCTATGCGATTATCTCTCGTTTGCGGTTCAAGTAATCCCAGACGACATAGCGGTCCAGATCCTTGCCGGCGGTGAAGAAGACCCGCCCCTTGGTCGACTCGGCCAAGCGATACGCGAAACGAATGTCCTCCTCGGACTGCGACCAACTCGGGACGAGAAACATGTTGATCGTGATGCCTTCTCGGTGGCACAACAAACCTTCACGCATGGTCGCTGCTTCGGTTTGAGGATCGGGCGGGTAAAGCATGTAAAGCCACTCGCCTTCGAAATGAGCGGTTGGCAAGCCATCGGTAATGAGAATGATCTGGCGGTTGGGCGTGTCTTGGACGACGAGAAACTGACGGGCGAGTTGCAGCGAGTGCTGGATGTTCGTGAAGTGCGGCGGCAGTTGATACTCGCTGACATCCTCGCTGCTCATGTCGGCTTTGAAGCGAACGATCGGATCGTGGATCGTGACGGGCTTGGGAAGCAGATCAATGATTTGACTACTATGGCATGGTTTGGCGAACGTGAACATCTCAATAAAGTGAATGTAGTCGCCGGGATACTCCGAACGAATTAGTCCATCCAATGCCAAGCCCATGCGTTTCACGTTGATGTATTGCCCGTCATAACGCATCGAGCCACTCATATCCATAATGACAACAGTCGCTGCCTTTGGCGAATTGCGAGTTCGATGGACTTCGATGTCTTCGGTTTTCAATCGGAGCGGCTTCGTCGTGCCTTGACGCAACATCGCGTTGATGAAGGTCTGTGGTATGTCGAGGTGCGCGATCGAATCGCCGAACTCATAGGGCTTGGTTTGCTGCATCTCGACGGCACCTTCGCCGACGATCGGTCCTTGATGTCGACCGCTACGAGATGCCTGCAAGTTGCTGAAGATCTTCCCGAGCAAGCGACCCTGAAACAGGCGATAGGCCTGCGGCGTGAGTTGAAAGACGTCGCCATCGCGTTCCAATCCCTGCCGTTCGGCAAGTTCACGAATGTAGTCCTCGACCATTTGCTGAAGCTCTTGCAGTCGCCCGATGTCACCGGGTTCTGCAAACTCGGCTAATGCTTGCATGTCGATCACGCCGATCTGCGCGTTCTCGCGAGCGGCCTCGAGTTGCTTTAGCAATTCATCAATCTTCTCGAGTTCGGCCTTGATCGCTAACGCTTCGGGGACCGTCATCGATGTCCGGCCCGTGAAGTGATACTTGGACGCAAGTTCGTCGATTTGGTACTTGTTTCCGAGCACTTCGAGCAATTGGACCAAACCACGAGCAAAGGGGTGTCGATCGTTGCCCGTGGCGTACCAGAGTCGTTCTAGCTCGTAGATTTGTTCTGTTTCAAAGGCAAGTTCGAAGCGAGGCTGCAACTTCTGCGGTGGGGCGAGTTGTTCGCCGACTTGGCGATAGTCCTTCCGCACCTTCACCTGCACAGACTCGGTTTCGTACTTCTCTAGGATCTTGCGTTTGCGCTCCAGCAGCATCGCGATGAGGGCGTCGATGCTTGGTCCGAGACCTGCAATCTGGGTAGGATCGATCTTGATGGCCCGAGCCAATTCCTCGTCAGTTAGCCGACGCATGTTTCCATACATCAACGCATGTTCAAACGCCGGCGATACTGCATCCGGCGGGGGCTGTGTGGGGCTGGGGAAGTTCTTGGGATCGTACTTCTGGTACGTATGGATGATGCCGCCGAGCGGCTTGGGATCTGCCATTGGTCGGTCCTAGGGAACGAGGGGTTATCTTCATATTCCTGCCATCGATTTTCCTGCCAAATGTTCACGAGATGGCAGAAATATGTGGGGCAGGAATATGCAAACCTTCTTGGTGGCCGTGACTCTAAGCGTTCAGTGTATCACCTTCGGCGATGGTTCGACGGTGTTTTTCGTTGCAGCCGCACCGAGTTTTGTTGGCCGTACGTCAACAATAAGGTGCCATCCGAGGCACAGCGATCGAACAAGCGATCGATTACGTCTTCCTCGCCGGGCCACGGATAGGCGAAGAGGACGTCGAAGTCGTCGGGATCCAGACCGAGTTCTTCGTAGGCGTCGTCGGTTTCCGTCACCAGCCACACCACGCCTGCGTCGTTGTCCGCGTACGCTTCCTCGGCACAGGCTTCGCTGCCACGCGGGATGAAACTGCCGTGAATGAATTCGGCAGCGAGTTCGAACTCGCTTGCCAATTCATGCGCCTCATCGACAAGATCACGATCAATCTCGATACCACAGGCTCGGAAGCCAACCATTTCGGCCAGCATGGCGACGACACCAAAGCCGCTTCCCCACTCGCAAAAGTGTCGACCCGTCGTGAGATTTGAATCGGCGATCGCGCGCAGCGCGTGATAGACGGTGACAAAATCACTCGGCACGAAGCCGCTGCCCCAGGTGGGATGATTGCGCATGAAGCGGTCAATGCGATCGTCCACTTCGGCCAGAAACGCGGCGACGTCGCCGGGCAAGGGAGTCGTTGCCTCTGGTAACCGGATTTCAACCAACGCCACGCGCTACCCCACTTCGTAGGTCATGCGACCGTGGTGCTGTGAGCGCGAGATGCGATCCATGGCATACAGGCCGGCGAGAACAAACTCGACGCACGACGCGCGAACCGCCACGCTCTCCGAGGCATTGACCTCAAATGCCTTGTCCCAGACTGGCGGCACGCGTTTCAACAACTCGGCATACTTCGCCGAAGGCATCATGTCGCCGACTTCTAGCTTGACGCCGCGACCAAAGATCTCCGAGATCTCGGCCAGTCCGTGTTCGTCCACATACTCCTCGAACACGATGCGGATGGCTTCTGCGATGACGGCGTCCAAGACTTGTCGCTCGGACATCTGATGGCTGCCCATCAAGTCCAATTCCAACTTACCGAGCGAAGATGCATAGAGATGACCGAGATCGCTGATGCGAGGCACCGCCGGTTCTTCGCCCAGCACGATGCCACGTTGTCGCGCCGACGCAATCATTGTCCGATAGTTGGCGATGCTGAAGCGAGCGCTAACTCCCGATTGCTGGTCGATGTATTTCGACTTGCGGGCTTGGATCGTGATTTGCTCGACCACCTCACGCATGAAGTACGGCACGATCACCGGGATCTCACCCGCGCGGATGCCGGCTTCCTGCTCCATGATTTGGATACCGAGATCACGATCACGCGGGTAGTGCGTGTGTATCACCGAGCCGATGCGGTCTTTGAGTTGCGGAATCACTTTACCGCTGCGGTTATACGTCGACGGATTGGCAGAAAACAGAATCAAGACGTCGATATCGAACCGGACAGGATACCCGCGAATCTGCACATCACGTTCTTCTAGAATGTTGAACAAACCGACTTGGACAAGCTCATCTAACTCGGGCAACTCGTTCATGGCGAAGATGCCGCGATGCATGCGAGGAATCAGCCCAAAGTGCAATGCCTGTTCGGCGGACATGCTCACCCCGCCCGCTAGTTTCCCCGGGTCGATCTCGCCGATGATGTCGGCAAACTTGGTGCCCGGCGACAAACGTTCGGCGTAACGATCGTCGCGCGACCACCAACCGATGGGGACTTCTTCCTCGGCGTGGGTGGTCACGAAATCTCGGCACACGCCGCTGATGGGGTGATAGGGGTCGTCGTGGAAGGGCGCTTCAGGGATGTCGATAAACGGAATGGCATCGTCCAGGAACCGCGTCAATCCTCGCATCAAACGGCTCTTCGCTTGTCCTTTCTCGCCGAGGAACAACATGTCGTGCTCGGCCAGGAGCGCGATGTTGACCTCCGGGATCACAGTGTCTTCATAACCAACCAACCCCGGAAACAACTCAGCTCCGCTAGCCAGCATTCGAACGAAGTTGTCGTGAATCTCTTGCTTGACGGGTTTCGAGACCCATTTGCTGTCGCGAAGCTGACGCAGATTCGTTGGTTTTTCCGGAGCATTCATAGGTGGGCACGTAGTATGAGGAGACTACAGCGATAATGTGTGGCATTATAGCGCCCGAGGCTATGAAACCAAGCCAACAGCGCCTGCCGATACGATACGTGTCCCAATGGCGAACGACCTCATGCCGCTAGGGGACACTGGCCGCTTCGCCGCCCTGCATCGTTGCCAGCGCGTGGTAAACGGTCAAATCAATTGTCTCGGAGATCAAATGCACCGAACCATCACCGAGTGTAAAGTTGGTTCCACCGGGATGATAACTTCCCGGATCATCCAGGTGTCCACCGGGTGAATTGGGCGCATGATCGGCGATTGCGAGGATTCTTGCGAAAGATTCGTCCGCCCCCGGCACCGCTCCCAACCATGTTGACTCGCCATGTTTCGAGTATCGCTCGGCGACCATCAGTGTGTTACTCATACCGTCCGTGAAGTCTCGAAAACGCGTCGAGCTGTTGTGAAAAAACGGACCGTCGCTGCGGCACTGGATTCCAGGAGCCAGTCCTTCACAGTCTTCTAACTCCATCGTGCCAAACATTCCCACGTAGTTCGCGGTCGGCACGGTAGCTAACACCGTGCCCGCGCCATCATCAAGGTCGAAGTATTCGCGCGAGTTGGCGTTGGAAGGGCAACGGTAGATCGGCAAGCTGGCATCGCGGGCCGGCTGGTTCAACGGATCGGTGATTGGAAGTGTGTCGAGCACGACGTTCGTCACGGTGGCCTGCTCAATAAAGGGCAACACTTGAGCAGACCAACCCCAGCCGGGACTGTCCTCGGAGTGCGGCACGCGCCCCACGCCCCCGTTCACACCGATCCATCCCATCGGTAAAGCCTGAAAAGTGTCGTGATAGTTGTGCAGCGCCAAGCCGATCTGTTTTAGATTGTTGTTGCACGACATCCGACGCGCTGCTTCACGCGCCGCCTGCACGGCTGGCAGCAGCAACGCGACAAGGATTCCAATGATGGCAATGACGACGAGTAGTTCGACGAGCGTAAACGCCTTTTGTTGACGGTTCATAGATTTCACATTCTCCTAGATTGCGAGCGCAAGGCTGCGCGCAATAACATTCGATGATGACAGCAGAAACGAGGATTAAGCCAACGGAAGTGGCATCGCGCAGCTATGCTTGCACGACGGGAATGTCAGCTCAACTCGGGCGGAGAACGTGGCCGGCGAAGGCCCTCGACGGATGTCGAGAAGAATAGCGAATTGAAGTTCGGGACGAAGCCTGCCGTCTCTTCGACCGAAGTCGCATCCAAATCGAATGTCAGGACTGCGGCTAGCGCCATGTGGCGGCAGATTGCACAGTCCTCTTGGTCCCCAGGTCTGTCTACAGGTTGTGGGTGCTCGTGCGACGCGTCGTGCGGGTGAGCATGATGATGGACGCTGCCGTCGTGATGGTGGTGGTGCGAATGGATAGCGACATCACCCGAAGTGGCGGGCGAGCCGTCAAAGGTATGAGTGTGCGAGTGCCCCCAACCGGCGATCACTGACTGCGCAGCCATTCCGGCGGCGAGTAGGATCGTTAGCAGGCGGTGGAAGCTCATATTCTGGTTACCTTTGTGGCGGCTTGTACCGCGCCACCACGAATCACGCAATGTCAATGCGTAAACGCGTTCTGCACCTTCGAGCCCCTACTACGGAGCAAACCTCGTGGTGGTTCACTGATCCTAGTCCGTAGGGCGAACATTGAAAAGGTTGAGTGTGATGTGAGCCTGCCCCTGATGGTGGGCTTCGTGCCAGTTGATGATCTGGAGTGTCGTCCGAAGCGTGAGCCGCCGTCCGTCACGCGCTTCCCACACGACTTCGTCGAGTTTCGCCTCGTCCTGCTCCGCGAGTGTGGCGAGCAAATCTTCGCGGCCAGCCGCTAGAACTTCACGAATCTGGGAGATCATCGGAATTTCTTCGTCTGGCGTACTGCCGCCTTTGAATCGATCCCAGAGATCTTGAAATCGACCATCCTTTTTTGCGAGCCGCTCCACTGCGAACAACTCTTCCGTCACACCGATATGCATCAGCTGCCATCCGATGTGAGCGCGTCCAACCCCGGGCCGCCACCCGAGTACCGCTTGTGGATCAGGCATCTGTTCGATGCGATCGAGCAAGCCCAGGGTGCGGCTGCGGTTGAACTCGTATTGATCTTGAAATGTCTTGAACAGGCTCATGGTCGTCTTTTTCTCTGCTATTACTCGTCGGTCACGCAACCAAGGGAAGCTGACTTGACGTTCTTGATGTATTTGTACAGTGTGCCGCGAGTTGCTTTATACGCGGGTGCCTTCCAGGCGGCGCGCCGCTTGGCGAACTCCTCGTCGGTGACGTCCGCGTTGATAACGCGATTCTCCGCGTCGACCGTGATCTTGTCGCCTGTCTTGACCAATGCAATTGGGCCACCTTCTTGGGCCTCGGGAGTGATGTGACCAACGATGAATCCGTGCGAGCCGCCCGAGAAACGACCGTCCGTCATCAATGCGACGTCGCTGCCTAGACCAGCGCCCATGATGGCCGACGTAGGCGTCAACATCTCAGGCATGCCGGGACCGCCTTTGGGACCTTCGTAACGAATGATGATGACGTCGCCCTTTTGGATCTTCTTTTGCTCTAGGGCTACGAGCATGTCCTCTTCTGAGTCGAAGACGTTCGCCGTGCCGGTGAAGACAAGCCCCTCTTTACCGGTGATCTTGGCTACCGATCCCTCCGGCGCGAGGTTCCCTTTGAGGATCTGAATGTGTCCGGTCTTCTTGATCGGCCGGTCGAGCGGATAAACGACCTTTTGTCCTTCCTTAAAGCCGGGCAGTTCGGCAAGATTCTCGGCCATGGTCTTGCCCGTGACCGTCAGGCAATCGCCTTTCAAGAATCCTTCGGCCAGAAGGTATTTCATCACGGCCGGTGTGCCGCCGACGTCGTGCAGATCTTCTTGCACGAACTTGCCGCTGGGCTTTAAGTCGGCGAGGAAGGGAACACGATCGCTTATGGTTTGGAAGTCGTCGATTGTCAACGGCACGTCCACACTGCGTGCCATCGCGAGCAAGTGCAGTACGGCGTTCGTCGAGCCGCCTAATGCCATGACCACAACCATCGCGTTCTCGAAAGCAGCTCGCGTCATGATGTCGCGAGGTTTGATGTCTCGTTCGAGGAGCAGTCGAATTGCGGCACCGGCTTGGATACACTCTTCGAGTTTGGCCGGATCGACCGCTGGGATCGACGAGCTATAGGGCAGCGACATGCCCATCGCTTCGATCGCGCAGGCCATCGTGTTCGCGGTGTACATTCCGCCGCAGGCACCCGCTCCGGGGCAACTGACTTTGACGATCGCTTCGCGTTCTTCTTCCGTGATCGTGCCGGCTAGATACTCGCCGTACGATTGAAATGCGGAAACAATATCGCGAGGCGTTTCTTCTTGGTGTTTGTGATCTTTGAATGCTGTACAACCCGGTTTGATGGTCCCGCCGTAAACCATCAGGGCAGGGCGGTTCAAGCGGCCCATCGCGATCAGACAGCCTGGCATGTTCTTGTCACAGCCGGGTAAAGCCACGAGCGCGTCGTACCACTGCCCGCCCATGACCGTTTCGATCGAGTCGGCGATCAGATCGCGGGATTGCAGCGAGAAGCTCATGCCTTCGGTGCCCATCGAGATGCCGTCGCTGACACCGATCGTGTTGAATCGCATGCCGACGCAATCGGCCTGCGTGACACCTTCCTTGACCTTGGCGGCCAGGTCCAGCAGGTGCATGTTGCAGGTATTGCCCTCGTACCAAACGCTGGCGATCCCCACCTGTGCCTTATCCATGTCCTCACGCGTCATGCCAGTGCCATACAACATCGCCTGCGATGCCCCTTGGCTCTTGGGTTGCGTGATGCGGCTGCTGTATTTATTCAATTGAGACATGATTCGAGTATCCTCGTCGAAGGGGCATACCTAGCGGGCAAAAAACTATGGTGAGTGGAGGAGCAATTCCACGGGCAAACGTCGGCTCGCCCCTTTGGTTTGAGGACGAGGCTGCTGGAAAACGCTCGCTGCGACGAACCTACCAGTAAATGTGAAAAATCGTGGGATGTCCCACCGTCAAATGCAAAGGAGCCCCAAAATGGGGCTCCCTTTTAATCACTTACTTGACGTCCAAGCCGAAACACAGAACGCTTCGCCAAAACAAACTGAACTAAACTCGCGTGTAACGTCGGACACAAATTGGCCCACGACTACTCAGCAGGCGCTTCTTCAGCAGGCGCTTCTTCAGCAAGTGGTGCCGCGTCACCGCCCATCTCAGCGTGTTCCACGCCTTCCATAGGTGCAGCCTCGCCTTGCGGACCTTGATCCGGCACGTGCTCGCCACAGCCTGTTGTGATTCCGATTGCCAGCAACAAGGTCGCTAGTAAATAAAAGCTCGTTCTCATTTGGTTCCTCGTTTTACTGTGGCGACGGTTGTTGTCGCCACTGATTTTCGTCGTTTGGCCTTGGCGCACGCGCAACACACGCGAAGCTCGAACCAACGACCACAATTAAACCCGGCGTAGCTTCCCGATGCAACGGGTCCGATTCGGGCAGCCTCACCTCAAGGTACGATACGAATCAGAGCTGGATTATTCCCTTCGACAATGAAATATCGGCCCGCCGGGACATTTTTCACTTCGCTGACTGCCCCCGAAGGCCACCGGATTCGGACTTTCTCGGCCGCAGCGACGTCACTTAATCCGATATGTACCTGTGTGTCCGATGCCGATTGGTAACTGCCGCCACCCACGATTTCGCGCACGAGCGGAAGGCCCAGCCCTTCAATTTCGATGCGGGCACCAATTGCCGATCGATTCGAGGTGGTCCCAATCAAATTGAGAACGAGGCTTGCGTGATCCGTTGTCGTCTCATTCTTCAGCACTGGAGAGGGAGATAACTGGTGGGAGACGACGAGGTCGATCTTGCCATCGTTGTCGAAATCCCCCTTGGACACGCCACGACCCAGCCATTCGCCGTCGAAATAGGGTCCTGCCCAGGCCGAGACGTCCAGAAATCTGCCGTCGCGTTGATTGCGATAGAACTGGGGCGGCATCGCATATTTCTGAGTCAGAGAATTCCATCGCAGATCATCGATATGGCCAGCAGCAACGAAGAGATCCAACCAGCCATCATTGTCGAAGTCCAGAAACTCCGTTCCAAATCCAAGCGAATCTCGACTCGGTGGCCCGAGTCCTGATGCCCTCGTATCCTCCACGAACCCGCGGCCCTCAAGATTGCGATAGAACGTGTTGGTTTCGGTCACGAAATGCGTAATTAGCAGGTCCGTCCAGCCATCGCGATCTGTATCGCCATGGGCGATCCCCATGCTGGCTTCGGCGGTGCCTTGTTCGTTGACGGCAACACCGAACTGAGCCGCCACTTCGGCGAACCTGGATGTCGCCGAAGCGGGTTCGTCAGGCGAGGTCTGGGTTTGATTCAAATAGAGAAAGTTGGGCATCCCATCGTTGGCAATATACAGATCGGGCCAACCGTCGTTGTTCGCATCAAAGATCAAGACGCCAAGGCCCTTGCCGTCGCTTCCCGTCACGCCCGATTGTTCTGTCGTCATTCGAAACGAACCGTCACCATTCGATGTAAACAACACATCGTCCTCGGCACGAAAGACGGTCGGCGGACAGGCGACGACGCCATCGGGACTGGCCGCCACAGGACACAACTCGGGCGGGTCGTCTGTCGTCTGCACATAGTTCACCACGTACAAGTCGAGATTGCCGTCGCGATTCAGGTCGCCGAAGGCAGCGCTCGAACTCCAGACATCCAAGTCGGACGTAAACGCCTCGGCGGCGATCGTGAATGTACCGTCCCCCTCGTTGTGCCATAGGCAGTTTTTGCCGAAGGCTGTTACGTACAAATCGTCAAACCCGTCGTTGTCATAGTCGCCAACGGCGCAGCCGTGACAATATCCAAACCATCGCAAGGACGATTGAATTGTTACGGAGCGAAAGTTGCCCGTGCCATCGTTTTGAAAGATCTGGTTCGAGTGTTCGGTGTCGTTGGCTCGGCGCGGTAGATGACAGCCATTCGTGAAGAAGATATCCAACCAACCGTCTGCATCGAAATCGAACAGAGCGACTCCGCCTCCGTTGCCTTCGATGATTCGATGCAACTTCGAGATATCATCAAACCGCTGAAAGTCGACGCCTCGTTCCATTGCCACGTCGCGAAACCGAGGCAGCGAGCCCGCGGGGCGCGACTTTGCTACTGGTTTCAGGGCGGGGATTGAGGGTGCCGCGACGGTTTCGGAGATGCTTGGCGTAGGCGGTGCTGTACCTTCAGTCCGACATCCGACTGCAAGTAGACAGATCGTCATGAAGGTGAAGACGACGCATGTGATCCTCGCTGACGAACCAAGATTTTCCATGTATCGAACTCGTGGCAAGGTTGGCATGGCTCATCGCGACGCGTGGCAGCAGCGATGCGCGAAATGTGGCGGAGTGCAATCTTTTTGCTACTGGCTCGCCGCAAGACGCGAGAGCAATCCTTGAGCCCCTTCGTGTTGTGGTGACAGTTGGAGAATTCGACGAGCAATGACACCAGCGCGAACATCCAAGTCGATTTCTTCACACAGCTCGGCGACTTCCATCAACGCCGAAACGTCATCGTCGCGTACCTGTATCCAGCCCAAACGATTTTGAATTCTCGCAATGACGTTCGTCTTCGCAAACTCTTGTTTACTCTCGTCGTCGCGGTGGAGACCGGCCAGCGCCTTTCCCAATCCCAAATGCGATTCGCCGTTCGCCGGATCGGCAGTGATGGCCATTGTAAATACATCGGCAGCATTCTGAAAGCGACCGAAGTGATTGTGGACGTGGCCCCTCAATCGCAACAGAAGCCAAGGTTCATCGGGATGGGCCGGAGGCAGGTCGGCGAGAATGTCTTCCATTTGTTCCCAGTCCGCGCGCTCATAATGGCAAGCCAACAGCGCTGCTTGGGCGCGCAAATCGTCAGGACGCTCGATGCAGCAGCGGCGTAGGACGTCCTCCGCCTCATCGAGGTTTCCCTGTCCCGTTCGATATCGCCCCAAAGCGACGCGAAGCGTAAAATCTTCGGGATCTTGTGCAAGAAACTCTTCGAGCCAGCGGACGGCCTGCTCGCCATTCCAACGCAGCACGCTCGGGAAGCAATAGGTGATGGCATCGTTCGTGTCTGCGGCGTTCAAGAGATGGATCGCTCGTAGAATCGCGTGCCGCTCCTCGAAACGCAACTCCACGCCCAACAGAAATCGCAGCATATCGAGCGCTTCGGCCACTTGTTCACCGGGCACCTTCCGGCCCGCTTGTGCCAGGGCGATAAACTCTTGAAAGTTACGTTCGGCCTCGGTGGCGTGATGCAAGGTGACAAGAAGCAAGCCCTGTTGGAGGCGAGCCTCGGTGCCTCGCTCTGGATCGTCGCTCGTCACACGTTCGAGGCAAGCCACGGCAGCACCAAACTCCTCATCGGCTCGCAGTCGCTCGGCGAGTGCGAACAGGATCGCGGACTCAGCCGGTGGCTTATCGTCGCTGCCGCCCAAGTCGTTGCGAACCGCCTCATAAAGTTCCAGAGAGACACCTTGCGGGAGTGCAAGAGTTTCCTTCTTGATAGACTGTGGCCGACATGCGACAAGCATCAGTACGACGCAGGTCAAGAGACCAGTAGCCAACACAGCAAGAAGTCTGGTAGGAATCTGCACCATTGGTCAGCTCTCTGCTGTCCAAAAGCAAGGGCCAACCGGTCCTCATGGCTACCGGTTGGCCCTTTGAATCGTAGAAATCAGTAACGATGCGAATTACGGCATTTCAACCGTCTCGCCGTTCTGGATCGAGTTGATTGCTCGCATCACATTATTTTGATCCATCGTCTCGCTCATGAAACGAACCGAAGCGTCAGCCAGTGTTGCTTGGCAACCGCCGGGATGTTTGCTCTTTGGACCGAGTTGGCCGTCACCTCCATTCCAGCCAAAGTTGCCGATCCTGGTGTACTGGGCACCATTTGCACACTCGTGGTAATCGTCGGGGTTACCGGTGCGGTCGTTAATGCCTTGGCAGTCGCCTTGGTTATCGCAACCGCCGGATTGAACCGATCGCCCCATGGCCCACGAACCACGCGTGTCACTTGCGATAGGACCAGCCAATATTTCCCACACCGCGACCGAGTTGCTTGTCCCGTCGAGGATGGTTGCGATACTTGAGCCGCCATTGTTCGAGGCGAAGCCTTTAATGTCTGGGCCCAGCACCTTATAGTTGTCGCGATACAAGGGTGCACCACCCGTTAATCGACCTGTGCTCACAGCATAGCTCGCACGGGCCCAGTTGATCGTTGGTACGGAGTTTAGGACGCCTGGCGTGTTGACTTTAGCCCATGCATCAGAGGGGCATGCATAGCTCGGAATGAAAGAGCCAACCATCTGTACATGAGGCGCGTAGGTGGTGTCGACCAGCAGTCTGCCTGGGTTGTAAAGATCGGCAAGCGGTTGTTGCTCGACGAAGGGCAAAATAAACTGCATCCACGAAGGACCATACTGAGCGGAGAGGGCCCCACCATTGTTGCCCGTGAGACCAACATAGGCATCGGCAGGCTGACCACCTGGGATGCCTGCAGTGTTCCTGCTCAGCGCGTTTTGAGAAAGATGTCCTGGTGGAAAAACCTTGTATGTGTCGTGGTAGTTATGCAACGCAAGACCTAGCTGCTTCATGTTGTTACCACATGACATCCGTCGTGCTGCTTCACGAGCGGCTTGCACCGCCGGCAACAACAACGCCACCAAAATCCCGATGATTGCGATTACAACGAGCAATTCGACGAGGGTAAAGCCTCGTCTTTCAACATTCTTCTTGTTCATAGAGCCTCTCCTGACAGAAAATCGATGAAATTAAAAAACGCAAAGTCAATTTGCCCCGGCATCGAAGAAAACACCCAGATAGCGAGCTGCCAAGTCTCACATCGAACCGGCACTGCATTAGACAAGGCTGACAGTCTATTTCACGATTTTAGGCTCGTCAATTGGTTGTTTTCCGAAGCCTTTTCAAATCCATGGATTTTTACGGCACTCCCAACGAGGGGTTTCAGAGGTCACGCAAGCCATCATTCGACTCGGTTGCCGTTTGGGACTGCACCATTACAACGCTTCGATTACAAGGTTTCGATTTCTTAGCTCAGTCGTTTGTTATTATCACGAGGAGCCCTCCTCAACGAGGGAGGTTCTTTTGGGATTTGCCAAACTCTCTTGCGTCGAATTCGAAGAGTTCCTCCGAGCATCGCCCGCGAGGACGAAAGGATGTTTGCACGGACTCAAAAGTTAGGCGACCCTGTGTTCATGGGGTCCTGACGCATGTTAGTGTGTGTAAAGTCGGTCGAAGTTGGATTCGGATGCCTGAAATTGCCGGTTGAAAGATTGATCGCGAGAGCAAGTTGAAAAACCAGTATTGGTGGCATCCTGGGCCGCGAAGCCGTGGCAAACCCACGCGACGGCAAGAAACGCCGAGACGACAAAGTGGTTTTGTAACTGCTTCTATCACATTTAGCTGTTGATGTCTTGGTTTCGCCCAGGGAAGACACATTGATTTGCCATTCATTAGAGTTGATGCCCGTGGAGCATCGAATTAGGTTCGAATGCGAACGACTTGGGCAAACAGGGCGGTGGTCGCTTCTTTGGTATGTCACTCTTGCCGTCGTCATGTCGAGCGGATGTAGCCCCGCTCCGAATCGTCCGGCGATCGTTCGCGGGGTAAAGTCCGGTGCGGACCCGTTGCTTGCTGCTCTTTCGGCGAATGGAAATGACTTAGCCGCCGCAGTTCAGGGCCTGGATCAGAAGGCTGATTTCAACGAGGCGCATCAGCCAGTTGTTGTCAACATGAACGGGAGCAAGCTTACTGATGCGGGTTTGCTGGAACTGGCCAGAACGAGCACTCTGGAATCCTTGTCGCTTGCGTTCACCCAGATCACCGACGATGGATTGGAAGCCATTGGGGAGTCGACGGAACTAGAATCGTTATTGCTGAACGGAACCGCGATTTCAGATCAAGGAGTCTTCCACTTACGGAATCTTGTCAAGCTTCGTTCACTCCGTATGCTGCGGTGCTCGCAGGTGTCGGACGAAGGCGTCGCAGTGCTCGGCCAACTGCGGGAATTGCGCGAGCTAAGTCTCTCCGCGACTTCGGTTACGGATGCCGGACTGATACCCCTTGGCCAACTTTCGGCTTTGGAGGTTTTGGAGCTGAACAATACACAGGTCACGGATGTTGGCCTCGTCCATCTCGCGGGGCTCCAATGCCTGAAACATTTATCGCTGTATCGCGATAGAATTACCAACAAGGGTTTAGCGACGCTGTCGGGACTCATGCGTTTGGAAACGCTAAATCTCGAAGGCACCGACATCGACGACATTGGGATTATGGAATTAGAGCGACTGCCGAATCTTCGACGGCTTACGTTGCTCGACACCGATGTGACTTCCGCTGGTGTGGGGCGGTTAAAAGCAAGCCTGCAGGATTGCGAGTTTCCGGGGTTCTAGCAGTTAATCTTTCAATGGTCTGTCGACGACTGTGCCTCATAAACGCAACGCTAACAGAGAGGTGCTTCCCGTCTGGCTTCGCAGTTCAGCCTTACTATTTCGATTGTTTCCCAGGCTGTTGCTAGTCGAGCTTTGCCTGTTCGGCGCGATCGCGATTTCTTCCACATGGCCGCTAGCGAAGCATCTTGATTCAAGTGTTCCACTGGGGACCGAGCATGCTGCAACGGTACCGTTATTTACCTCGTGGTCGGTTTGGTGGAACTGCGATCGACTGGAACACCTCTACGGCAACTATTGGGATGCCCCCATCTTCTATCCCAACTCAGACACCTTTGCCTTTTCTGAACCGCTACCGCTCTCGATCTTTGGCGCGCCGATTTATTGGCTCGCAAAGAGCCCCGCAGCAGCCTGCAACACATTGTTGCTGCTCGCTCTGACGATGAACGGATGGAGCGCATTTAGGCTCTTCTTACGAGTCCATAACTGCTGGATCGTTGCGCTGCTCGGTGGATTGATGGTCGAGTTGCTCCCCTTCGTCCATCACGAGATTGCAGTCTTCCAATTGGTTCCGCTCTGTGGCGTGATCTGGACGCTCCACTCGCTTCACCAGTGGTTGGGCAGGCCGAGTCTGCGGAATGCGGTCTTAACCGGCGTGTGTTGCGGCGTGACCTACTTGCTTTGTTCGTACTATGGCCTTTTTCTTGCTGTCTTGTTGGTTCTCGGAACGCCCTGGCTCTGGTGGCGGAATTTGCTGCAATTCAAGACATGGTATTTGGCGAGCGCTTGCGTGCTTACGTGCGCGATTATCATCTCGCCGATTGTTCGCGCGCAGCTTCGAGTGACTCAGGAGTATGAATTCAAGCGAGCGAGAACGCATGTTCAGCAATTCTCCGCCGTCCTTGCTGATTATCGCGCTGCTCCATGGCAACCCGTGTGGCTCCGCGCAGGAACATCGTCAGTAACTTCGTCGCGTCTGTTCTCACTCTATCCCGGCAGCTTCAGTATATCGCTCGCTATTCTTGGAACACTGCTTGGATTGTGGTATCGCAGAACTCGCCGGTGGACGTTGTTTACCCTTGCGACGCTAGTCGCCGCGGTTCTGCTGTCACTCGGTCCGGGGTTGCGCATCGCGGGCTGGGTACCCTATGGCTTATTGAATGCTTGGCTGCCAGGCTTCGCCCAAATGCGCAGTGTTTTTCGTTTTGCGATGTTTGCCCAACTCATGAATGTGCAACTCGCGGTAACAGGACTTTCGCTGCTGCTGTCTTTCGGGAAGGCATCTGCGCGCAGACGCTCGCTGGTTCGCAAGCGTTGGGTGCCTGCCGCAGTCGTCGTCGTACTCGGCGTTGCATCAGCGGTTGAGTTGTGGCCGATGCCGCAGCGACTTTTTAGAATACCACCGGTCAATGAGGAAACGGCGTGGGTAGCGTGGTTGTGTGAACACACTCCAGGGGACTGCGTAGTCGCTTGTCTCCCGTTTCCCACTGGTAAGAGCGAAAGTGACTACGAGCAAACAGCCCTTTGGATGTATGCGGGAACGTACCATAAACGCCAACTCGTGAACGGATACTCCGGCTTCTTTCCGAAGTCGTTTCAAAGTCTAAAGGCGGCGTTGGCCGACTTTCCAGAAGTCGAGAGTTTTCGGAGCCTGCAGGCATCTGGAGTTGACTATTGTGTCGTGGATCGAGTGGCCGCAGGCAACGCGGAATTAGAGTCGGATGCCGACGCTGCTTACGTCTTGCGGCGTGTCTTTGCGGATGAGGAATCGCAAGTCGACATTTATCGCCTTGTGGCCGAATCCAGTGTTGACAGGAAGAGTGTTGCCAGGAAGTCTGACTAGGACCTTTCTCTCGCGAAGCGGTCCCCGTCGTCTGCTCCGAGTAATGAAAGAATAGTGGGTCACAATCTCTTCCGGAGTGAAAAATCTAACTCGGGGCTCCCCGCTTTTCTCCCTCCTTCAAGCGACTGGTGCACTAATTGAGGTGATCGATACTGCACCAGCGAGTACGGGGCTTCGCCGCTCTGCAGCTGGCCACAAGTAGGCAAGCAAGTGACGATCACGAGACCGACCGGCTCGTGACGGTCGAGATACGACGAGTCCATCGGCGTCGCGGATTTCTCGGTACGCTCCGCAATTAGTGCGTTCTAAAACCTCGGCCTCCGGTCGAGCGACCCTGATAGGCTCTGCCGGTCCGGCGGTGTTCCTTCCTTGGTAACCCGATGCGTAAACGAGGGAGACAGCGGTGAGGAGTGCGTCCCTCGCTTACGCTTTTTGAAGTTGCGCTATTTGATTTAGGGGCAAGGCCCCGTCCGATTATCTAGCCAGCCCGGCGGGCTGGGTATCGACAAGAACAAAGAATCGCAGGGCCAACGGCCCGACCGTTTGCTTGGACTGCGTAGGGCGGTTGCAAATGGCCGGACCTTCGGCCCTCACGAACGATTTCGCCTAACACCCAGCCCTTCGGGCTGGGCTAGGCAAATTGCTGGGCCTATGGCCCGGCGGAACGCGAAGCGCGTAACTTCAAAACTTACGCTTCGGATTATGATTTGTGATTCCCGCGAAAAACTCCCTTCACAATGTCCCGCAGGTCTAAACGCGCCGCTCTGCGGGGCAAGCCAAAGCCACGTCCTCTGGGCGTGGTCGATTACTAACATCATTAACGGCCTACTCCCGTGAAAGAACGAGCGCGGAAAGCTGTATCATCGGAAGCTTTATATTATAGTAAATGGGGTTCCACATTCCTTGCAGAGCACGACTCGTATCGCATCGACAACTCAATTACGGAAGAGGCCCCTCATGGCACAAGCTGTCGTCGACCCAGAAGAACTCCGTCGCTTTGCTCAGCGATTAAAGAAGTTTAACAGCGAACTTCAGAATCAATCGACCGTCTTGGGGAACCAACTCGCCACGCTGGGTGCGACGTGGCGCGATCAGGAACACAAAAAGTTCGTCGAGCAGTTTGAGCAGAATATGAAGGTTATATCGAGGTTTACTGAGGCGACGGAGCAGTATATTCCCTACTTGCTGCGTAAAGCGGAACATATCGAGGACTATCTGCAGGGTTAAGGGGGCGAGAGTCGAGAGTCGAGAGACAAGAGCCAGAAGGATACCCAGGTAGTTGTTTTCTGGCTCTCGTCTCTTGTTCCTCGTCTCTTGACGCTCTACAGGTGGCTCTTCTTGAGAGACAGGGCATAATGGATGAGGAGGCTCTGTCTCTTGTCTCTTGCCCCTCGTCTCTCGTCCCCAAAGCCATGAACCAATCCGCAAACGTCACTTCGATCGAAGCCGTGCATGCCTTTCGCGCTGCGATGGTGAAATTCGAAGAAGACGCTCGCGATTCAATCGTGTCACTGGAACTGGAAATTCGCCGCGCGGTCAATTGGATCGAGGTAGATCGACGCCGTTATTGGCCGGCCCAAGTCAAGAAGGCTTCCGAAGAGATGGCGCAAGCCCGCAACGCGCTCGAACGTTGTCAATTGAAATACGGATCCGAAGAGGCGCCGTCTTGTTACGAGCAAAAGAAGAATTACGAACGCGCACGGCGACGCTTGCGGTACTGTGAAGATCAAGTTCGGCTTGTGAAGCAGTGGATTCAAACCATTCGGCACGAACTCACCTTATTCGACGGGCAACTGGCGGAGATGCGGTTAAGTGTGGACAGCGAATTGCCTCGCGCGATCGCGGCGCTGACCAATTTGCTGAATGCCTTGGAGCGGTATGCCGGCGGGACCAGTCGTGTTCGGTCGGGTGCATTGAGTGACGGCGGCGAAAGTTCCCCCGACGCCAGTTCACCCAATGCCAGTCCCCCCGATATCGATGCGTCGAAGAGGATTGAGCCATGAGAATCTGTGATCTGCACAGCAGCACGATCCGTTTGACACGCGCGGCGAAAGACCTTCGCGAGCAATGGAACGCGACGAGCGAATATTGGAAGGACAAGAATCGCGATGATTTCGATTCGAAATATGTCCAGCCAATCGGCCCCCAGATCTCGCTCTTGTTGGCTGCGGTCAACTCTTTGAGCGATGTTTTTGCACGAGCTGAACGGGAACTTGAAGACCGCAAATCAGAAGATTGATTTACGAGACTGGGAACGGCACAAATCATGGATCGCATCTCGACGGATGAACAACGGGGTTTGATTGAAGATCTCGGTAAGCTGATTGCCGATCGAGCCCAATCAGAAACTACGATCCAAGCGAGTTTTGAAGCGCGCGAAGTGGCCACGAAACAGCAGTTCAGTGCCGAGCGTGAACGGCTTTACGTGAGTTTTCAGCGAGACAAGTTGGCAACCCAGTCGCAACAGAACACGGCGTTGGCGACGATCGTGAGAAACTATGAGAACGCTGTCGAGACCGCGATTGCCAAGCACGACCAGCGTTTACGCGAGATCAGTCAGCACGCAGACAATGGCATCAAGTCGGCCCGAGACAACTGCGAGTCGCAGAGGCAACGTTCCCAGAATGCGTACGAAGAAGCGGTACGAGACACGAAGGAGGCGCTGACGGAGTTCAAAGCGAAACTCGAAACCCATCGAGAAGAATTGGCGACGCTTGATCAATCCGTCGAAAAGCAGATTCTCCGCAAGCGATCATGCCTCCGTCTCGCTCGACAGCTGCCCGAGAGGCGAGGTGTCTGCGATTCAGCTCAGCCGATTGCCAACTTTGCCGCAGAGTTGTCCGCCGCCCAGCAGACTCAGCAGGGGTTTCGCGGCCAATGGGCCTCGAAGTTGTTGAACTGGGAGTACATGTTAGGTGTGTACTTCGTAGCGCATATTGCGTTGGCCGTCGTCGGCTACCTCCAACTTGCCGATCATTTTACCGGTAATGCCGTGTGGTTGTTGTTTGCTGCGGCGGGTTTGATTGCCGTTTGCATCACAGCCATCGTGTGGGTCGTCATCCGTCAGCCGGCGGTGCGTCAGACGTTGGAACTGTACGGTCAGTATCGGCAACATATCGCAAACGCCAACGCATCGCTGGACGCGGCACGTGTGTTGGCAGTCGCCGAAGCGGATCAGAAACGCGAGTTGCGACGCGGCGAACTGGACCGAGAAGTGCGCGAGGCGGAACGAAAACGCGACGCACGCACCAGCGAATTGCAGACCGAACGGGAAGCGGAGCTGGCCAAGGTAGCGGAAGTGCTGCAAGACGAACGCACCGCGGCGGCGGAGCAGCGAGACGTTCAACGTCGTGCGACGAGTTCCAAGTTTGAGCAGCAATTAAAGCAGATGCAGCTTGATTTTGATCAACAAGTCCGCGACTTCGAGGCCCGGTTCGAGCAGGAACTGGCGACAAGTCGCGAGACGTTTGAAAGGGCTTGGACGCGATTGGTCGAGCGGTGGACTGGCGGCTTGGCGAGCTTTCAGAGCTCGCTCGACTCGATGAAGCAGTATTGTGAGACTCGCTTTCCAGAGTGGAACACGACCGATTGGGCCCAGCATATTCCTCTCGATGCCAGTCTGCCTGCGCTCCGTTTTGGCCGGTATGGAATCAGTTTGGGGATGTTCGAGAACGGCTTGCCGAGTCACGAGGACCTCCGGCCTCCGCAGACGGACTTCACACTTCCCGCCGTCCTGTCGTTTGCCGAACATCCGACGCTGTTGTTCGAGGCCTTCGGCGAGGGGCGTGCGATTGCGAATCAGTCGATCCAAAATGTGATGCTTCGTTTGTTGACTTCGCTGCCGCCGGGAAAGGTGCGATTTACGATCATCGATCCAGTTGGCCTCGGACAAAATTTCTCGGCCTTCATGCATCTCGCCGACTACGACGAAAAACTCGTAACGCATCGAATCTGGACGGAAGGCTCGCACATCACACAGCGTCTGACCGACTTGACGGAGCACATGGAGGACGTGATTCAAACGTACTTACGAAACGAGTTCAAGACAATCGACGAGTACAACGCCGACGCGGGTGAAGTTGCCGAACCGTTCCACATTCTTGTTGTGGCTAATTTCCCGTCGGGGTTCTCCGAGGAAGCGGCTCAGCGATTGATGAGCATCGTCACCAGCGGCTCGAAGTGTGGTGTCTATACCTTGCTCAGCACCGATTCCAAGATCGAATTGCCGAGGAACTTTCATCTCGCCGATCTCGAAGCGAAATCTGCTGCCGTGCAGTGGGATGGGAGCCGGTTCCATTGGATCGAAGAGGACATTAAGGATTTGCCGCTGACGTTGGATGAACCTCCGACAGACGAACACTTCAGTGAAATAATCAAGACGGTGGGGCAGCGAGCGAAGGATGCCATTCGCGTCGAGGTGCCTTTCTCGATGGTCGCGCCCGCCGATGATCAATGGTGGACGCACGACAGTCGCGGCGGGATCGATATTCCCTTGGGCCGAGCAGGTGCCACGAAGCTCCAGCATCTGCAACTCGGCAAAGGAACTTCGCAGCACGTTTTGATTTCCGGAAAGACAGGTTCCGGAAAATCGACGTTGTTGCACGCGATGATCGCCAATACGGCGTTGCATTACGGTCCGGACGAAGTGCAGTTCTATCTGATCGACTTCAAGAAGGGCGTCGAGTTCAAACCGTATGCGACTTATGCACTGCCTCACGCTCGTGTCATCGCGATCGAAAGCGAACGCGAGTTTGGCATGAGCGTGCTGGAGCGGCTTGATCTCGAACTCCGCACGCGTGGTGACCTGTTCCGCGATCATGGTGTCGCCGACATTAAGAACTATCGTGATGCGAATCCCGACACGCCGCTGCCGCGTTTGATGTTGATCATTGACGAATTCCAAGAGTTCTTTGTCCAGGACGACCGCGTGTCACAGGATGCGGCGTTGCTGCTGGACCGGCTGGTTCGGCAAGGACGAGCCTTCGGGATACACGTCCTGCTGGGTTCGCAAACGTTGGCCGGTGCCTATTCCCTGGCGCGAAGCACACTCGGACAGATGGCAGTACGCATCGCGTTGCAATGCAGCGAAGCCGATTCGCATTTGATCTTGAGCGAAGACAACACCGCCGCGCGGCTGTTGGATCGACCGGGCGAAGCGATCTACAACGATGCGAACGGAATGTTCGAAGGCAATCACCCGTTCCAAGTTGTTTGGCTTGGCGCAAAGCAACAGGAAGCCTATCTCCGCAAGCTCCGGGAGAACGCCAGTAGCAACGGTCGCGACCTGACCCCGCCAATTGTGTTTGAAGGCAATGCACCCGCCGACCCACGTGAAAATGTTCCGCTGCGAAACGCAGTCACGCGCGAAGCGGTTGGAGCGACGGTCGCCGCAACTGCCTGGCTAGGTTCCGCGGTGGCGATCAAAGATCCGACATCCATCGTGTTTCGACGCCAAAGCGGCAACAACGTCTTGCTTGTCGGCCAGCAGGACGAAACGCTCGCCGGCATTATGGGCAACGCGTTAGTCAGCCTGGTTGCGACGACGCGTAGCGTACCGAATTCCGAACCGAGCTTCTATGTGTTCGATGGTGCTCGTGCGGATTCTGCCGAAGCGGGTTTCTGGCCACGAGTTGTCGACGAGCTTTCGCTGGGAATCAAGTTAGTTGATGTGAAGGGCATTGGTGACGCCACAGCGACGATCGCTGCGGAGCTTCAACGCCGAATGGAAAGTGGCGACGAGTCAGCCGCGCCGATTTTCCTGTTCGTTCACAATCTATCTCGCTTCCGCGATCTCCGCCGAGCCGATGATGATTTCAGCTTCTCAAGCCTCGACGACGATAAACCTGCCACGCCGAACAAGCAATTCGTCGAGATCCTTCGCGAGGGACCGGCCGTTGGAATTCACACGCTCGTGTGGTGCGATACGTTTAACAATGTCAATCGTTGGCTCGATCGACAGACCTTGCGAGACTTGGACTATCGAGTTCTCTGTCAGATGAGCGCCACCGATTCCAGCAACCTGATGGACTCACCCGCCGCCAGTCGGCTCGGCACGCATCGAGCTTTGCTGTACAGCGAAGAACAAGGAGCCTTCGAGAAGTTCCGCCCCTACGCTCCACCGTCAAGCGAGTGGTTGACTTGGGTTCACGAGCGTCTTGCGGCACGTATCGCGTCGGTCAGTTAGCCGGGCGTGAAGGGGGCGTATCCAGTTAGACACGCCGTTGTCCCAGAAGTAACTGCCCATGCAGTTACTCAACTCTGGCAGCCGCTGCTGTCGGTTTCTCCAGCAACGTTTGCACTTCAGGTGGATAATCGCGAGCCAGGTCCAACGCCGAAACGCCTTGATCGTCCGCGATCGTGGGGTCGGCACCCGCAGCGATCAACAAGCGTACGATTTCGTATCGCTCGGGTGTCAACTTGCGCAATAAAGCATACAAGGCTGTGCGTCCTCGGACTGGTTCCGCGTTGACGTCTGCTCCCACTTCAAGGAGCGTCCTAACGGTTTCGATATTTGTGCGCCAAATCACGTCTGTCAGCGGCGTGTCGTTCCAGTCATCGCGGGCGTTCACGTCGAGTCCGCGCTCGGCGAGCAGCCGGATCATGTCTGGATTGCCACCGCGAGCTGCCATGTGCATCGGCGTTGCTCCAAGTTCTTCCAATGTGTCTAGCGGCGCACCGGCATCGATCAAGAAGCGTGCAACTTCGGCGTGTCCATGCTTGAGCGCGAGTCCCAGCAAGGTAGGATTCTTCCCCGCATAGACCGGCGCGACTCGTTCTTTAACGATCTCGGGATTGGTGGCGACGGCTTCCTTCAATTCGGCGAGCCGATTGAAGACGACCATTTCGCGTGGTCCATAGGGAACGCCGTACGCGCGCAGCAAATCACACAGCGGCGCGTCATTATGATAAATCGCGATGTCCATGACGATGGACTTGTTGCCAGCCACCGTATTGATGTCGACGCCGTGCTCGAGTAACAGGTCCAGCATCTCTCGGCGAGCTTTCAATGGTTGGGGGCTGGACGCCACTGCAAACAGAAGTGGGCCATGGCCGACCAAATCGGCGGACACACTTTGTCGTGGATTCGCGTCGTGTTCCAGCAGCAGCGCCAACATCGCTGGTTGGCAGCTGTCGACACAGATTTTCAACAGATCGCCGCGGCCTTGAAGAAAACCGTCGGTTGGGCGAGCGCCACGCTCGATTGCATCGCGGGCAAGTGCCAAGTTATCGCTTTTGATGGCTGCTTCCAGGTCGATCTCAGCACGTTGCAGCTTTTGAAACGCTGCACGAGCGACCTGTTCTTCATAGTCGGGCTGCGTGTATCGGGCGACGAAGCCCAGGAAAATACAAAGGACCAACAGCAGAAACGCCAGGTGCTTGAGCGTGAAACGATAAAAGTCTCTTTTCATCGTGCGTGCCAAGTCCTCGCATCAAGGTTCGACCACCGAAAGGTAACGATCACACTCGTCAATTTCCACCGTTTGTAGTACGCCGTTGGGCCAAGTGATCTGCAGATGCGTGGCACGAGCACCAGTGGGCACGCCCCAGAACAGTCGATTGTCACTCTGCGAAAGATAGCTTCCGCCTCCGTAGGAGATGCGAAGCTGAATACTGGCCGTAGTATGCAGAGTTGCTCGCGTCCCGATCGCGTCCCGGTTACTCCTGCGCCCAATCAAACGAAGCCCCAGCCACTGATTCGAGGTGATCGTTTCGTTCGTTAAGACCGCGGCTGGTTCATTGTTGTGCGAAACGACCATCTCCAAATCACCGTCGTTGTCCAGGTCGGCGACAGCCAGTCCCCGGCCATGATGGGTTTGGCCAAAGTATTGATCCGCGTCAAAGTCGGCCACGCGGAAACTCCCTGCTTCGTTCAACAAGATCAGCGGCCTTTGTTTCACCTCGCCGCTCCGAGGGTGTGCGACAACATGACCGTTGGCGATCATCAGGTCTTCGTCACCGTCTTTGTCCAAGTCGCACGCGGCGGTACCGAAGCCTACGTAATTTGGACCCATTGAGAAGATCCCCGTGGACTGGCTGACATGCGTGAAAGAGGTGTTTCCTTCATTCCGATACAACGCAAACGATTCGTTTTCGTAGTTCGCGACCCACAGGTCCGGCAACTGGTTGGCGTCATAATCGAGGATGGCAATGCCCATGCTGCCGTTCGGGGCACCTCGATCGTCTGTCGCCAGCCCCGTGATTGTGCCTTGTTCCTCGAAATGCCCACTTCCGTCATTCAAGTAACAGAAGTTGTCCACCGTGTCGTTGGCCACGTAAATATCCACGTCTCCATCACTGTCGATATCAGCGGCCAATACGCCAAGGCCTTTTCCTTCCGGTCGCAAGCCTGAATCTTGTGTGGCATCGTCAAACGTGCCGTCACCGCGTGAGAGATAGAGTGTATCGTCGAGACCACGGAAGGTACGTGGCGGGCAAATGTCGCGTTGTTGAACTCCCGCAAAGCACTCGGGATTGAACTCCCAAGACCAATTCACGTAATGCGCGACATACAGATCCAAGTTGCCATCGGAGTTAAAGTCGCCCCAGGCTGCGCTGCTGCTCCACTGCGAGTCACTGAGATTTGCTGCTTCGTGCATCTCCCGAAACGTTCCATCGCCCTGGTTCTGAAAAAACTCCAGGCCGCCATAGCCGGTCACTAGGACATCGGGGAACCCATCGTTATCGAAATCGCTAATGGAACAGCCATGCGAGTAGCGATACGACTCATGTACCCGAGCCTGTCGCGATACTTCTTCAAATTGGAGTCTTGCCACCTGTCGAAATAATCGATGAGGAAGGCCCGGTAAAGCCTCGTTCAATTTTAGTTCCCCGCCTCCAGGGAAAAACACATCGTTCCACCCGTCACGATCGATGTCTGCGATCCCGACACCACCACCGAGCGACTCGACGATACTCAACGCTCTGGCTTCTTGACCGTTACGATAAATGAAATCGATGCCAGATTCGGAGGCAATCTCCGCAAAGACCACTCGCTGGGTCTGTGCGTCATTGTCTGGCACCAAAGAATTCCTCGCCTGTTCGTCGGGTCGTCTGCACCCGAACGTCAACGCCAGGACGATCATCGCTAACGGTAAACCAAGCACAACGGAATGCGGCTCGCCATTTGCGTTATTCGTACAACGTATCGTGCTGTCTGAGTCAATGGGATTCATGCGAAATCATCCGGCGATGATACTCCGCGAGGCTTGCGTAAGAAGCTACTTCATCCTTGTGCGCCTCATAATACTCTGCGAGTGCTCGATGCGTCGGTTGATGGGTGGGATCATGAGCCAAGACGCTCTGTAACCAATAGATTCCCGACTTTGGTGAAGAGTGCTGTATATAGATCATGGCAACCTTATATCGGGTTTCAACGTCATCAGGATGTTCCGCCAAGTGAGTTTGCCATGCTTCGGTTTCCGCCAAGAGCTTGCGGACTCGCGAAACGTGTTCGAATTCTTCCGCTGCTTCTTGCTTTCGATCGATTCCTCGCAGAGCTACCGCCCAAGCATAGCGAGCATCCAAATCGTATGGATCGGCGGTAACCGCGCGACGCAGCCACTTTTCGGCGGCGATGTAGTTTTGCTCGGAAGACTCAAGCTTTCCTAACTCCAGCGCTGCTGGTGCGCCACCCGAACGAAAGCCGATTTGTAAGTAGGCTTTGTCCAGCGAATTCTCGTCCAACGACACCACTGCTTCCAGAACTTGCCGAGCCAAAGCCACATCCCCCAACGACCTCAAACAACTCCCTTCACCGATACGAGCTGCCGCCGCCGCGCCAGATGACACTTCGGCACATCGTCGAAACATCGGCAATGCCTCTGCAGGTCGTTTGCGATCGAGCAGTAGTCTTCCCAACGCGTAGAGTGCAGTAGGGTAATCGGGATTCTTCTTCAGTGCGGCACGATATTCGGCTTCGGCAGCATCGTACGCAAGAGCATGCTCCGCAATTCGCCCCCGTTTGACGTGTGGTTTGGGGTCCCGCGGAAAGCCCACTTCCCACGCATTCAGCAACAACTCCGTCTCGGTCAGCCGGCCCTGACTCGCCAGCCCATTTGTATAGGCATCGCAGAGGTCGGCACCATCTTCTTGCGGGTTCTTCAGCCACTGCTTCAGCGTTTCTTCAACTTCATGTAGCCGACCTACTTGAGCGATCGCGAGCGTTCGTTCTTGGCCCACGCGCTCCGCCGTGGCACCGAAGTCTACCGCGCGTTGCAGGTCCTGTTCCATGGCTGGTAGATCGCCAAGTCTCCGGTTCACTCGCGCGCGAAGCAACGCAATGGATGCCGGATCGCCATGCAACCACTCAGCTGTTTGCAGCCAATCGAGTGCCGAGTCCAGTGATCTGTTGGCCAAAGCCTTGTTGGCCAGTAACATCGGCCACAGCGAACACGCCCCCGAGAACCAACACGTGGCGACCGCCAAGGCGATGACAACAACGATGCCGGTGCGTCGTAAGTTTCGGGGTGATCCCACTTGATCAAGTTTGTTCGGGTGGCGTTGTTTGGCTCGGCCTGCGGCGCGCTTGTGTGATAGATCCGACATTATCCGACCGATTTAGGGATGCGAGATCTAGAGCCTCGGAAATCCGCCACCGCGCGATAACGCGCGGTTCTGTTGAAGTTTGCGAGAATCACCGACGATCGCCACGCAGCTGATGAATAACTCGGGCTAAAGAATTGTCATTACAGTGTGGAATATACCGTTTGCGATTGACGATGGCACTGATACAGAACGTCTCGGCAATTCGACGATACCAATCCGCATCAGGGTTCACACCCGCAAGCGTGTGGCTCGTAGCACCCTTTTCCCTCCCTCGAATATTCAATAAATTTCCGACGCGTGAAGTGACGCATCGAACGCTCGTTAGAGTGGGGGATAGTGAGCCAGCTTTCAGGCTACTAGCCGCAGTGTTTCGAGTTGCGGACCATTGTAAGGGTAGTCGCCGTTGAGTATAATATAAACTTGTCTTGACTAGTATTGTTACTACATCGGAGGAGAACGCTATGAAAAGAATGAGAAGCAAAGGTTTCACGTTAGTCGAACTCTTAGTCGTCATTGCCATTATTGGCATCTTGGTCGCACTGCTACTCCCAGCGGTCCAGGCTGCGCGCGAAGCTGCTCGCCGGATGAGTTGCTCGAACAATATGAAGAACATTGCATTGGCATTCCACAACTATCACGATACTTACAAGAAGTTTCCGATTTATTCAAATGTAATGACTGGAGTAGGCGGGACTTGCAGTCAATGGGAGGGTTTCAGCGCCCACACGTCGGTCCTGCCGTTTATGGAGCAAGCGCCACTCTATGACCAAATTAAAGGCTTAATGGCGACTGCGCCGGCATTGGAAGATGGTTGGCGAGTGGCGCCGTTCAATACGGCAGGGGGACCCGCTCAGGTGCGAATCGATGCCTTTGTCTGCCCATCGGACAGCTCGAAATCCGGTGCAAATGCCGGCAACTGTAATTATGCAGTTTCCGAAGGATGTGCGATGGGATGGAGCAATTCCAACCCTCGTAACAACGGCGTTTTCGGATATCAGACCGGCTTTGAACGCGGCATCCAGGACATTACCGACGGAACTTCTAACACGATCATGATGGGCGAACAGTTGCTGGGAGATGAGGACAACGGTTTCTATCGCCCGGGCGACATCGTGAGAGGTATTACTTATCCCGGTACGAATGGTAATGGCGCGTATTACCCAATCACCAACGTTCTCTACGAAGCCGCACAAGTCGAAGCATATGGTGTCTCTTGCCAAGCGGGGATTGGAAACCATCACAGTCACGGTGGTCGCGATTGGATGGCGCCCATGCCAGCTCAGACCGTGATGAACACTCTCGCACCACCAAACTGGAAGTATCCTAGCTGCCAGTCGTGTTCGGGTTGTGGCTGGATGGACAGCTCTGGAGTATTTCCCGCCCGCAGTCGACACCCTGGCGGTGCGATGCACGCGATGGCAGATGGTTCGGTGACGGTCATCACTGACACAATTTCTGGCCAAGTTTATTGTCACCTTGGTAACCGAGGAGACGGAGAATCCGTCTCACTTCCTTAGTTGAGAATGGGTCTGACAGTTTAAACGCTGCCACAGGCAGTCCCACTTGTTTGAGGAGTAATTGAAAGATGGGTTTAATGCGAGTATCTCTCGTTTTGGTGGCCTTAGTCATGGTTGGTTGCGGTGGAGGTCCTGCACCGATTGCGGTTGAACCTCCTGCCGCTTCAGGCGCTGCTGACACCGCCAAGTCTGTTCTAGAAGGCGTCATCGAAAGTGGCGAACTGGGAAGCGGAGCTGAAGAGCTGCGAACAGCGATCCAAGGACTGAACAAGCCAGATCTGCTTGCCGATGTTGATGCATTGGAGTCAGCCAGTAGTCCTGATGCAGCGAAGGCGAAGGCGAAGGAGATGCTCGGAAAGCTGTAGACTTTCGCAATTTCCAATGAGTTTAAATAAAACGCCACCAAGCGGCTAATGGCTGCTTGGTGGCGTTGTTGTTTGGAAGGACCAGTCGGGGTGATCGCCGGCCAGGACCATCTTCAATGCTGCGAGTCGCGATGCAGCGACTTCTAAACTACGTTGGACTAACCGCCGCATCACGGAAAGCAGGCATCTGTGGCGTTGCACTCTGACTTGGCGTATTATGGCTGCGATTCTGAGTCCGGTAAATCTGAAATGGATGAGTCCACTCCAATGAAACAAATCAGTCGTGTGTTCGTCGGTGTTGTTTGTGCGACTCTGTTCGGATCTGCCGCGATGGCGGTCGAGGAAGGTTTTGTCTCGCTGTTCGATGGCAAGACCTTCGCGGGCTGGGAAGGGAACATGAAGGTGTTTCGCATTGAAGAGGGAGCCGTCGTCGGAGGCAGCCAGAAGGAGTCGATCCCAAATAACGAGTTTCTCTGTACCGAGAAAGAATACGGGGATTTCGAGTTGCGACTGAAAGCCAAGTTGGTTGGACCTGGTGATAACGCAGGGATTCAGTTCCGCAGCGCTCGCATTCCGGACCACCATGAAGTGATCGGATACCAATGCGACATGGGGTCGGCTTGGGGACGAAAGATCTGGGGCGCGTTGTACGACGAATCACGCCGACGCAAGGTGCTGGCCGAAGATGCCCCGGATAAGGTTCAAAAGATCTGCAAAGAGAATGATTGGAACGAATTCGTGATTCGCTGCGAGGGGAACCACATTCAGCTGTGGTTAAACGGTGTGCAAACCGTTGACTACACCGAACAAGAAGAAGTTGCCAAGACAGGCGTCATCGGTCTGCAAATTCATGGCGGCAAACCGGCCGAAGCGTCGTACAAAGACATCCGCATCAAAGACCTCACCAAATAGCGGATGCGTCAGCTAGTGGCCTCACCACGCTTCATCTATTTCGATCTCGGCAACGTGTTGGTCCACTTCGATCACCGTCGCGGTGCGCGGCAGATGGCAGAAGTCGCCGGCATCTCGGAGCACGTCGTCCAGGAAATCGTCTTCGAGGGCGACCTCCTGATGGAATACGAGCGGGGAGCGATCACGACGCAAGAGTTTTACGAAGCATTTTGCGATCGCACTTCGACTCGTCCTGATTGCGACCTGTTGCTGTTGGCTGCGTCGGATATCTTCGAGTTGAATGAGAGCATTGTCCCGTTACTGAAGGAACTTCGTGAAACCGGCCACAGACTGGGTATTCTTTCCAATACTAACGAAGCTCATTGGAAGTTCATTGCCGATGGCCGCTTTCCCATGATTCAGGAATTCTTCGAGCGATATGCACTCAGCTACGAGATGCAAGCGGCGAAGCCAGATCTGGCTGCTTATTCGAAAGCGGCAGCGATAGCTGACGTCGCTCCCGAGGAAATCTTCTTCACGGACGATCGGTTGGATAACGTGGAAGGCGCGCTGGCAGCTGGCTTCGATGTGGTGCAGTTCGTAGAAACTGAGACTTTGAGAGCAGATCTGCGTTCGCGTCACGCCTTGGCGTAAACGGATACCGTTCGACGGAATGGTGGACTGAAAACGGGGCCCGCGTAAACGGCAGGGTTATCTGCTAGTGCTGCATTACACCTTGATCTTAGGGTTTGCCCATTTCGTGAGCCGTGACGCGTAAGCGGTCGGGCGGCGAGGAATGCAGGGCGCGCCCGGGGCCTTACGGCCAGCGGCTCACTTCATTCACGCTAATCCTTAGCTGTAACGCAGCACTAGTCCGGCAATCGCCACACGCGAATGATGCCATCGTAGCCCGCGGAAACAGCGCCTCTTGGATCGGGTAGATACGTCACGGCGCGAGCCGAAGAGATGGAACTGCGAGTCTGGCCTCGCAGCGTTCGGATGACCGAGCCGTCCTCGACGTTGATGACAGACAACTCGTGCATCATGCCCGCGCAAAGTATGCGGCGGTTGTCAGGAGAAAACGCAAGCTGAGCTGTGTAGCTCAAAGCTGTCGTGCGCGACAGCATGTTTCCGCTTGCTAGTTCCCAGATCATTACTTGATTCGAGACGCAGCCGGCGACGAGTTGCTCGTTGGGCGAAATCACGACATCATTTGGGTTGCTGCCGAGTCCTGTGAAAGGGCCCGCGAGTTGGCCGCTGGCAATGTTCCAGGCATAGACGTTGTTATCGCCACTGCCAGCCGCGACCAGGCGACCGCTCCGCGAGATGGCGACCGAGTTTGGATAGGAAGGGCAATTCAATTGCAACCCCGCAGCTCCCGTTCCCATGTTGTACAGCGTGATGTTGCCGTTCGATGACGAGCGACGCGCACACGCGAGGATCTTGTCGTCCTCTGACAAAGCCGCGCTCGCAGTGGATGCGGGGATCGTCATCGATGTTGCTGGCCGACCGGTGCGCGCGTTCCAGACTTCTGCGGTTGTCCGGTTGCCTGCCACAAAGACAAACTGATCGTCGCGGAATAACGCGACTCTCGTGATGCGTCCAACGCTCGAAGTGACTAGCCCCGTTTCCTTGCCGTCGGCGAGATCCCAGAATCGCACGGTACCGTCGTTCGAGCCCGATACGACCATCGTGCCCGAACGGCTGACATCCAGCGACGTCACTTCCGCCGTATGGCCTTCCAGACGCATCAGTTCACCGACGGGCCCATTCAACCACGCCAATTGCCGACCGTTCGATGAAGGTTCGTCGACTTTGTCCTTCAGCTCTTCGAGCCTTTTCTCAGCGACGGTGCGGTCTAGACCGGTGAGGCTCGGCAACGCCGACGAATACCAATGCCGGGCCCGCAACAGGGCTCCGTTCTTGTCGGCATCGGCAGCTTTGTCGGCCCATTCGTACCATTGATTCGCCAGCGCGAGGGCGTCCGACCCTTGGGGATTCTTGGTCTCGGCTACGGCAATTGTCGCGAGCTCGCTATCGCTTCCCTTTGCGAAGTGCTGCAAGCCAACATCCCACTCGCCCTTCACAAAGCAGCGGTATCGACCAAGTTTCAAGTTGGCGGCTGCGTCATCGGGGGAAGTAGCGAGGAGGGTGGCGGCCTGTTCGGCTTCCGTCCACAGTTTCCTTTGTGTCTGAACTAACTTCCGCTTTTGATTTACCGAGCGGACGATTTCGCGATCCTTCAGCCGAACGTTTACGCGAGTGGCGGCCATCAGCAATTTTTCTGCGCTATCCCAGTCCGAGTTGCTCATCGCCTCGTCTGTCAACTCCAGAGAAGTGGTCGCGACCGACTGACGATCGACATCCGGTCTGGTACTGGACGCGAGCCTCGTCAGCGTGTCGCATTTCAGAGTCCAGGAATCGACTTCGAACCAAGCGGAAAACTCGTCCGTCGCTTTCATCGCCATTGGCAGGTCAGCGGCGTCCAGCGTCAGCGCCCGTGCTTCGTAGAGCAATGCAAACTTAGCGACTGCGTCTTGTTCCTCCTTGCCGCGTTGCAGCAGGTCCTTGGCAAGTGCGATCATCGCAGGCTTGTCTTTTGCCGCTTCAAAGTCGGTCGCGAAGATGTCTTTGACTCGCTTGGAAGCTTCTTGGCGGTCTTGGCCAGACGGTACTGCCAGCCGCGCCTCGGATAACGTCTCAATCGTCGTCGGTCCGCTTGTCGCCGCCATCGCACTCGTCGGTGGATCATCCACGGTCACCCATTTGGCCCCCGAGATCGTGCCATGGCGGTTGTTACCGGAAAGGTCCAGGATCCGTGACGAGTTCTCTCCGGAAAAGTCAAGCAGTGTGAGCGTCGAGGCGTCGGACGTGAATTCGCCGGGAGGTTTGAAGGTCGCCTGATAGCGAACGTTGGATGATAGGCGAAACGCTTTGATGTCTCCTACAAAGACATGCCGATCAGTCAGGAACTGGGATCTACCCAAGAAAAAGTCGCTTGGGCTTGCTACCGCCTCTTCTCGGCTGCGAGTCACCGACTGTTTGCGTTGGCCATCGACGAAGACTTGCATCTGCCAGGTGTCGTCGCCCATCGGTGTGTTGCATACTGCGAGATGGTGCCAGTCGTTACCCAATGGCGGCAGCGTCGCTTCCAGACCGATGATACGCCCGACTGGGCCGGACCAGCGCAGGCCTGTTGAGTGTGAACTGCCGTCTTTCCACTGTCCGGCAACGATGAACCAGCCGGTTGTTTCAACGGAGGCGACTTCCGGGTGCTGGCCGCGGTACGCGCTAGTCCCCATCAAAACATAAGTCTGTTGTGGGACGGGCTCCACGAACCTGAACCAGAGTTCCGCGGTAAAGGTCTTACTTGTCGCCGCCAATTCGCGACTGTTCCCAATCATGATCGAATCGCTTCCGCTGCTCCGCAACGCGTGCGTCGCCTTCGCGACGACATTCGCTGTTGCTTGCGGCGTATCGTTTGGCGAGGCGGCATCGATGGCGATCCATTTTGCACCGCTAATTGTTCCTCGATGCTCGTTGCCAGAGATGTCCGCGACATAGTCCGTGGAGTTCCCGTCGAAATTGAGCAAGACCACAGTCGAGTTATCGGACGTGAATGCTTGTGGAGGCGTGAATGAATCTTGATATCGCACATCGGACGACATGCGAAACGCTTTAATGTCGCCAATGAACGCGTGGCGATCAGGAAGATAGACCGATTTGCCCAGAAAGAAATCAGTCACACTTAACATCGCGTCACTCAGGCTGCGCGGGGACGACTGCGTTCGAGTTCCGTCAAGGAAGACATCCAGCTTGAAATTCCCGTCCGCAGGCGAGTTGCAAACGGCTAAGTGATGCCAGTCGTTGCCTAGCGGTGCTATCGGCGAACCCGAACCACGGATGCTGCCCTTGGCACTCGCATAGCGAAGCGCTGTCTCTTGCGTATCGGCTGGCCCTTGAATCTTTCCTGCTGTGACGTGCCAACCGGATGCCGTGCCGATGTTCGATCCGACCGGTGGATCGCGGTGTGCCGTCGTTCCCATCAGTACGTAACCCTCTTTGATCGAGGGTTCGGTACAACGAAACCATAGCTCTGCCGTAAAGGTATTCTGCCGCGTCGCCAAATCGCCAGTGTTTGTAATCGTGACGAGCGCGCTGCCGTCGAATCTTAGCGCGTGTGTCATAGCCGCCGACATGGATGTCGGGTCAGGTGTTGAAGTCCCCGCCATTACCGGGCTTAAACCGACGCCGGCGCCGTGCTGCCAGATCGACGCCGTCACGGTTTGCTGCCCGCCACGCGGCGACGCTGCCGCGATGGCGATTGGTCGGTAACCCTTGGAAGCAAGGTCGCGGCATTGCGTGCGATGGTCCTCGGCGTCGTAGCCATGCAACTCGATCGCGTTTGGATCGGGCAGACCAACTAACAAGCCTCCATAGATTAAGTCGCCATTCGACAGATATTCGAGGCAGACATCTTGTGGAGCGCCGGGACGTTTCAAGGCACTTTCGTGTTCTTCGCGATCGTCGTCCCAATGATGCCAGGGCATCACCTTCTCGGGCTTGTGCCAGACGACGCTGTAGAGTCGATCACCTTGGGCGGTGTCACTGACGTGGTGCGAGAGCGGCATCAAACCACGCGCCCGAGCGGTCGCAGCAGCGGCAGGAAAACTTTCGCTGGTCAATCCAAGCATCAACTCGTGTTCACCGGACTGGCTTTCGTCGAGAGCCCACACGGCGGCGAACTTCGTGCCGTCGGCCTGCCAACAGGCGACGTCGATCGGATGGTAACCCTGATCCTTTAACGCCTGATCAGCTTGCGTGAGTGTGTTCGCATCGACACCTAAAACCATTCGCCAATCGACTGCGTCACGAGTCCAAACGGAAGCAATCCGTGATTCGCTGTCGACAAGGTAAGGACGGATGCGTAGCGGTCGATAGGCAAGGTTCCTCAGTTGATTCGCGTTGTTGAGGAATTCGTTGTATGCCATCGTTTGTGTCATGACGAAGTTGTCGTCCGCGATTCCTGCTGCTTCTTCGACTTTATCGCGCACGTAGGGCACGATCGGGAGCCGTTGCCGCATCTGTAGCATTGCGGGCGGCATGCGCGGGGAACGTCGCATGGCGTCGTTGAACGCGGTTACTGGTATTGGCTTCGCGGGAGCGGTTGTTATTGCGTTCGAGTTGCTTGACGGCGTGGTGGCGGACTGTTGCACGCCCTCGCTTGGTGCGGAAGCGACTGGCTGCGGGTTCGCTGGGTGGGGATTCTGAGTTGACAGATCGACTGGTTGCCCCAATTCGGGCACCTGTGTAGGAGGTTCGTTGGTCGGAGTCGAGAGGTGACTGACGACACGTTGTTGTTCTTGTCTGAATAGTTTGCTGCCGAACATCACTGCTACCCCGAGACACATGACTGCACCGATGACGCCGAGAACGATCGGAAGTCGTGCTGTCGTTTGTGGGCGTCGACGACGTATCGCAGAGGCGGACGATGATCGTGCAGCCGAGTCGGAAGAGCCTGTGCTTGGCTCGAAATCGATGACGTGGATCGACGAACCGCCAGACTTGCTCGTCTCGTGTCCAGTCGTATCGCTCGGCTCGTCCGGCAGAAACGCATTGATTGAGTCGATTGTTGCTCGTAGCAACTCGTCGTAGTCGCGTTTCTTGTCGGGATCAAGCAGGCTGATCTTTGCTGCCGACAACTCATTCAGCAGCCGTTGGGATTCCCGCGAATGCTTGCCGTTTTGGTAGGTCCGTACATGCCCCATCTGCCGAAAAGCGGCGCTTTCGATGACGTCGAGGTTTGTCTCGAACAATTCAACACCGAGCAAACGGTAGTGATTCGGCGGCTGGTCCTTCGGTGGAATCCCTAGCCACGCGTAGTAGGGATCGAATTCGTCAGACATGACCTACCTCGAACGGGCGAATGTGAACACTTCAATATATTGGCTCACGCTGTGTGAGGCCATCCATTTGTGCATGGGGTAGTGGTACAGTTTGCGATTTCTGAAAGTAGGACGGCCACGCTTGGTCTTGGCCGTCTTTTGTCGGGCAGGAGTGCCCGACTTGCGGCAAACTGTACCACTACCGTGCATGGGACCAGCTGGTCATTTGAACCCCAGGGCCATGCCTCTGGCTTCGCGAGCAAAGTGTTCTTAACGCAATCTTCATAACTCTTTTGTTGAACTGGACATAGCATTCGCTGCGACAATAAGATAGTGGAAACTTCATGTTCGGATCACGATAACTTAATAATTACGGCGCGGAAGATTTGGAAAGCATTGACCGATGATCGATCTGCTCCTGGGGCTGTTGCTGCTTGCCATCGCGACGATGTTCGCGACGGCGTTGGGCTGGCAGATCGGCAGACGTATTTCCGGGGCTTGGTGCGACTGCTTTGCAGTGGTCGTTGTCGTGACTGCGGGGATCTATGGGAACTTCGTCTGGCAGAGAGTCTCGTTGGCGGAAGCGATTCCCTTCTCCAATCTGATTGTTGTTGCGAACTGGTTCCCGATCTTTGCGGCCTTTCTGGTCGCATTGGCGTGGCAGCGAATTCCGGGCGGCAGCTTTCGAAGAGGCCTCTCTGGCGTCTCGCTCAATTTGGCGGCGTGGTTTGCCGTTGTCTATCCGCTTCTTGGTGAATCGCCATCTTGCGGAGACATCTGGATGGGTGGCGAGTATTGCGTCCAAACTACCGACTACACTTGCACGGCGGCAAGCGCAGCGAGCTTGCTGCGAGTGTGCGATATCGCAGCCACCGAGCAGGAGATGGCTGACCTTTGCCTGACACGGCAGGGGACAACGTGGCAGGGCCTGTATCGTGGCCTCAAGCTAAAGACGCAGGGCACTGAGTGGGACGTGCGCGTTGTTCGGGGTGATGCTGAACGCTTGATCGCGTCTGCTTCCAGTCCGCTGATCTTGAGTGTTGGCCTTGCCGCAGGAGCCGAAGTTGATGGTGCGTATGAACGTGAGTTCGGCTGGACTCCGGGACTTCGGCACACGGTATTGCTGCTGGGGCCTCGTGTCGCGGGTCGTGTTGAGATTGTCGATCCGAATCCCGCAATCGGTCGCGAAAGTTGGACCGTTGAAGAACTCACGCTGCTTTATCGCGGTTCAGCGATGCAAATTGTGCCGCGCAAAAAAAATCCCTCCAGCTGAGATGTCTCAACTGGAGGGAGTAATGCATTCTGTAATTCGATGTTCGATTGCTTACTCAGCGGCAGGAGCGGCTGCTTTGGCAGTTCGCTCTAAGACGCGGCGGAAGTTGTTCATCGAGAGCAGGTGAATGTAGGTCAACTCCAACTCGTCGGTCTTGGCGAGTTCAGCCAACTTGTCACCTGGAAGATTGCGAAGCTTCTCACGATTCACAGCCATGAAACCACCAAGCGATTTCTTCTCGCCGCCGGGCAGCGTGAAGTCAGCTTTCATGGGCTCCAGCAGGCCGAGATCTTTCAGGTGCTTGCAGTAGGTCTGCGTACGAACGAAGTGTGCTTGCGACTCTTCGAGGAACTTCAGCATGCGGCTGAGGTACTCGGTTC
The DNA here is from genome assembly GCA_020638975.1 of Planctomycetaceae bacterium. Taxonomy (GTDB): domain Bacteria; phylum Planctomycetota; class Planctomycetia; order Pirellulales; family Pirellulaceae. The sequence continues at coordinate 270,528 of JACKHN010000009.1, read as the reverse complement.
GCTCGCCCTTTTCGTCGAACAAGCGATCGCCCTTGCCGTCCTTGTTGCAGCCTCCCCAGTTTTCGTCAACACACAAGGTGTAGGTGTTCTCTTGTTGAGCGAACACGAACGGGTAGCGACGAACGAAAGCAGGGATGTAATCGGCGGTCCACTTGCCATCTTTGTCGACGTACTGGTTCTTCGTGCCTTCGAGGCCGAGGATCACGACAGGAGCGACTGCCTCTTCGTTGCCTGCGAACACGATCGTGTATTCACTTGCAGCGGCGGTCATCTCGACTGCCATCAGCGGAACCGAGTTCACATTGGCAGCAAAGCCAAAGTCGGCCCGGTCGATGCTCAGTTCGCCGTGACGCTGAGGGGAGACGGGTGCAACGTTTTCGTAGAATAGAAGTTGTGCCATGGTTCTGTTTGTCCCTACTAAATGTGACAGTGAGTGAGAATTCCCCGGTTTAGCGTGCGAGATCTTGTCGCCCACGCCGGTTATACCATTTGTTTAAGTCTAATCCCGTTTTCACCCATGTCACGCGTTTTGTACGGAAAAATCGAAAAAGTTACCGCCGTCAGTGCCTGCGTCTTTTGGAGAACCGGAAGACGCGGCACTTCCGGCGCGAGCTGTTAGCGGGAATACGCGGATTCTTCGCAACACCCGGATTAGCGGGCTGGGATTCGGAATCGAAGACTCCACGACCCCAGAACGACAAGCAGGGCAGGTGTTTCGTTGCCTTCGATGATTCGGAGAAACGCTACTTCGAGGCCTCGAGAGATTGGATCGCGGCTGGCAGCGTTTCATCCACAATGCCTAAGATGCCACGGCCTTCTTCCAGTCGAATCTGCACGTCAAACTTAATGTCTTCATCGTCTGGATCCCAATACTTCGCCATCTCGGCCTTCGGTAGTTCATTGAGCGGACGAAGGACACGAAAGCCGACAGCCCGCGCCGGATCGTCCGTAAACCACCAGGGACTGAGAGGCAGGTTGGGATCTTGCGCTTTCCAATCTGTATCGTGCGATGCCAGTCGTGATGCGGCACGGCATCCGGTTGCGTCGTCATCCCACGATCCACCACGCAGGGTTCGAGGAAACGCTTGCGTTGGCCAGGCAATCGCAGAAGTGTTCGTTTGTGCTTTGCCTTTGAAACGCACGTAGCCTTCTTCAAGGTATTCGTCCAAGCACCATTCCCACACGTTGCCGTGCATGTCATACAGCCCCCAAGGATTCGGCTTCTTCTGCCCGACTTTTTGAGGTGCTTCGTCGGCGTTGTCGTAGAACCAACCGTATTCGTCGAGTTTGCTCGCGTCGTCGCCGAAATGAAAAGCGGTCTTCGCTCCGGCGCGGCAAGCGTATTCCCACTCGGCTTCGCCAGGCAAACGATATTGATTGCCCGTGATCGCACCGAGCCACTTTGTGTACTGCTTCGCCGCATACTGTGTCATTGTGACGGCGGGCTGCTGTGGGTCTTCACCTAGTTCGAACGTGAAGCTGGGATCGTAAAGCTCCGTAGGCGCTGTGATCGCATCGACCTTTGTCTCATCATTCACCGGTCGAAGCTTCTGCGACTCAAATTCCTTGAAGACGGAGTACAGGCTCATGAAATACTTGTACTCAACCCATGTCACTTCATATCGCCCCATCCAGAACGGTTCGATCGTCACTTCGACCTGCGGCCCTTCGTCGTCCTTGCGGCCAACTTCCGAAGCGGGGCTTCCCATCAAAAACTTGCCGCCTGGGATTGGCTCCATCGAGAACTCGATGTTCGTCCCAGGGATCTTGCGAGTGTAGGGCACCATGAATCCGCGATCTGTCTCGACGTAACGACCCTCGGCGGGCTTCTCTTTGACGAGGCCGAACGTCTCTTCGGCGTGGCCGGTCGTGGCGAGCAAGAGCAAAGTGATCGCGATCAGCGACAGGTTACGGTTCATGGTCATTTCAAATTCCTTAGAGCGTCGTCACTCAAGTAGTTACAATGCTGTTGATCAGCGTCGCTGGGTTCGCAAGACCTCAGCCGCGTGCACTTTGGCGGTTCTCATCATGCGATCAATGCGGTTGTGTTGTTCCCAGTATACTCGCCGATGTACGTTGGGGCACGGGACGTCTCCGAACGTAGCATCCGCTTACTCATGGGCACGGCTTCTAGCCCCACCAACTCAAGAGCGAATGATCGAGCGGTCTACTTCAATGATTTGCTTTAGTCCGGGCGAGTTGGGATTCGCGAGTTGGGATTCGACGGCGATTGCGCGGGAAGGCTCGTTCCTAAGTCTTCCGACCTCTCCTCAGGCTTGGGAAGTTTCGTCGCACGGCAAATGCACGTCGCTTCTCTCTGGCGGGCAAGAAAGTCGATCGCTGCACACAGCCGTAACCTCTTGCAAGTTATCGCCTTGTGAATCGCCTCGAAATTAACTTTCGCAGCCGGTCGTTGGTTCTGGTAGCGATCAACCCTCCTGTCACTGGACGCGCAGTTGATCACCCATCGCCGCGGCCGCTCCGCCGTCCGCCCCTACAGCGGCCCCTCGGCCCGCGCCACCGGGAATAAACAGAGTTCCGCGACGGTCAATGATCGCAGTGGAATAGAAGAGTATGTTGCCACTCGTGTCCCAGACACAGACCATTCGCTCGCCGCCAAAGAGAGTTACTGTAGTTATATCTGGTCCTGTTCCCGTTCGCCCACCGTCAAAACGAATGCGGAGTTGTGCGGAATCTTGTCGCCCGAAAAAACCTACGGTGTGCGGGATTCCGTATCCTGTGGAGTCGACGGTGACCCGATATTCGTTGTTTTCTTGATTGCGGGGATTTGGTTGGGGCCTAAGTTGTCCGAAAGCCCATGTTCCTCCGAGGAAGATGAGAACGCCCAACAAGACTACGCGTGATTTGTTACGCAACATTTGACAACTCCTTTATAGAGCAGAAAGTAACACGTAAACGTCTCGCCAGGCGGCAGCATACCAAATTCTGATTCAATGGAAGATTCGGTGGGCTCCGCGCGGGGTGCGCGGGGTGACCCAGTTTGCTTCCGCAAACTTGGGCCTGAAAGAGGCATCTCCGTCGAGATCGACTCGCGGAAGCTGTCGCGCGAGGTTAGCCACGAATCGCCAGCCTCCCGTTTCACCCAAGTTGCGAGCAACTTGGGCTACCCATTTGCGCGATTCATTCAGTCATTCGCGTACTATCGCGACGGGCATCGTGCGAACTGCGTGGGGTGCCCCAGGTTGCTTCTGCAACCTTGGGGCCTGGAGGAGGCATCTCTGGCAAGGTCGACTCTCGTGGAAGCTGTCGCGCGAGGTTAGCCACGAATCGCCAGCCTCCCCTTTTCACCCAAGTTGCGAGCAACTTGGACTACCCGCTTGCGCGATTCATTCAGTCATTCGCGTACTATCGCGACGGGCATCGTGCGAATGACGCATCCGATTGCCAAGGCCGGTCTTACGCACCGAACCAACGCTTCGGTCTCTAATGACGCTGCTCAAGATAATCGCGGCTGGGATGACAATCACTTGATGGGTCGTATCTGATCAGAGTCCTCCCAAGAAACAAACAACGCGAGCCAATCGTCTGGCTCGCGTTGTTTTCGAGTCGGCGGGTAAGTTTGCTTAGGACTTCTCGCGGTTCTTAAATGCTTCGCGGGCTTTGGCCCGTTCGTCGTCGTTCAGCTTGCCATCGCCATCCGCGTCGAACTTTTCGAGAAGTTCTTTTTTGTCGACACGTGATTCACGCGGTTCTGCGTTTCCAGGAGCAGCTGCGTCTCCGCGTTGTCCACGGAATTTGGCGGCGGCTTCGCGAGCAGCGGCTTGTTCGGTTTCATCAAGTTTGCCGTCGCCATTCTTATCAAACTTCTTAACCAACTCCTCGCGGCTCATCGCGCCTTGGCCTGGACGTCCAGATGCGTCGCCACTTCGCTTCATCATCTCTTCGCGAGCCTTCATTGCGGCCTTGCGTTCTTCTTCGTTCAGCTTGCCATCGCCATCCTTGTCGAACCGCTTGATCACTTCAGCGGGGATCCGATCGCTGTCTGCTCCGGGGCGTCGTCCGGCGGCATCACCGCCGCGTTTGGCCAGGAATTCACGAAGGGCACTTCGCTCCGATTCGCTCAACTGGCCATCGCCGTCTTTATCGAACTGCTTCATCACTTGTTCGCGATCAGGCCGGCCCGCACCTTCGGCGTTGCCACGCATCTTCGCGGCTGCGGCTCGTGCCTTTGCTTGTTCTTCGTCATTCAGCTTGCCGTCGCCATCGGCATCAAATTGTTTGAGAAGGCGTTCGCGAAAATCGCCAGCACCGGCTTGGCCTGGGCGGGGACGGCGGGCTTCTTCTTGAGCGAAAGATATCGAGGCCATGCCGATGGTGAGGGCGATGGCAAGTGCGAGGTGAAGCTGTCTCATTCGTTTGATCTCCTGCTATTTTCAGTATTGGCGGCAATTTGGCTCGTACGATTGATCAAACACCACGGAGATGGCCAAGTTCCGGCGAGCGGCCAAAAAAGTTTACCTCACGGTTGGCAGAACATTCCCGTGTCGCTTTGTCACTCTCTCAGCAGCAACTCTAGATAACTGCGACGTTCGCTCAGCAGCAGACCCAACCGGCTCGCAAGCGATGCAATTCGAGCTTTCGCTTGTGTAACCCTCGATTCCGAAACTACCAACTCCAACTCGGCGTAACACCCAACTTGGGCTACGTCGTCCAGCGAGATTTCGATCTCTGCATCATCCCAGCTGACATGCGTCTTGCGTCGAACTTTCGAGACATCGGCGACGGCTTGAAATCCGAGTGATTCGATGAGCAGACGAAACTGAACCGTGTACGCAACGCCATCTGGAAGCGGCAACTCGATCTCGCGCCGCGTTTTGGTCGTGGTGTCGATCTTGGGGCCTTTATAAGTCACAAAATTCTTAGCACCTACACGTCGCAACCGAAACGCTTCATCGGTCTCGCCAAAGTCTCGAGCCGGGTGGGCAAAGTAGGTGTCGACTTGTTCGCAGGCGACAAACGGCGTGGCGCCAAGGCTTCGCAATTGCGTTTCCAGTTGGGCGAGGTCTTCGATCCGGAACTTTTGTTCGACTTCGTAAGAGTTTTCCATTACGGAGTTCTTTCCACGATCCAAAGCGGCGTCGGCTGCCTTTCGCTCGTGAGGTAGAGCGAGTGACCATCGGCGGCATAGCAGATGGATTCGCCTTGCCTGCGGATTGGCATCGTGACGACTTCCGGCTGTCGTTTGAAAGTGTCGGACCACGATTCGTTCTCGAGGCGTTGGAATTCGTAGCCGTCGGCATAGGTAACCACGATCGCACGTCGACCATCTGTAGACACGTCGAGGCCGGTTGCTAGCGGAACGGGAATTGTGGCGATCGAACGGGCAACTTGGATTTGACTCGTTGGGGTTGCCGGTATCCGAAGGGCGAAAACTTCCGACCGAAATGCCGACTTCGAGGCGAGTAGGACGATGTTCGATGTTCCGTCAACTCCGACGGCCTCGCAGTCGACGGGGCCGCTCGCGTAGCGGAACTCAATAGTTGAATGAACCGCCGGTGCATCGCGTCGAAGATCCGGTTCGGGCAGCAAATGCAATTGACAGGTATCGCGTCGGCGCGCGTTGTCGCCCACATCCGCGATGAGCAGCCAGCCGCGATCGCCAACTCGAAAGGAAGAGATATCCTCCCAATCGACGGCTTCAATGCTCGCTAAGTGAACCACGCCGAGATCGCGTCCTGAGTTGTCGAATGCAAAGAGCCGTGGCTTGTCGCCGGAATCGTTATGAGTCCAGAATCGGTTAGGAACGTCGTGAGAAGCAGCCAATCCGCTGCTTTCCAAGATGTCTTGATTGGCGAGTGTGGCGAGTTGCCTTGTGATCGCCGACTCTACGGGAGGTAGCCGCTTCGCAGCCCGGTCTTCAGCCTCGCCCGTCCGACAGGCTAGAATGACGACCATCGCGGCCAGCACGCTGTTGCCGCAGGTCCCGACGCATTTTAGTAAACGACTTCTAGCTCTCGTCATCTGATACCAAGCAATTCGATTATGTCTCAATCAGCATTTAGCGATGATATGCCAACGGGAGATGGAGCGGAATATCGCGATCATCCCCCTCGTTCGTTCACGCGCGTGATCGTAATTGCGGTCATGGGTCTGTTTACGATCTTGTTGGTGTTGGCGTTGCAACCGGAAAAGCGATTTGGACAAGGCGACGTGCATCCGGCTGTCGGGCTGCCCATGGGAGACTTTGAGTTTGCGCCCTTGGTTGGCGATGTGCCGCCGGTAACCTTGGAAAGCGTTCGTGGCCAAGTTGTATTGATTAACTTCTGGGGAACCTGGTGCGGCCCTTGCATGATGGAGTTCCCGCATCTTGTTGAAATGAATGACCGGTTAAAGGGAAATGACGGGTTTCGCTTTGTCCCGGTTTCCTGCGGGCCCGGAGGAGTTGACCTCGACTTGGAGCAACTGCAGGAAATGACCGAAGGCTATCTCGCGAAGCTGGGTACCGATCTCGGTGTCTACAGCGATCCCAGCGGCGGTGCGCGAATGGGTTTAATGAAAGCAGCACAGCTTCCATCCTTCAGTTTCCCAACGACCGTGCTGCTGGGCCGCGATGGCACGATCGAGGGCTTGTGGCAGGGCTATCGACCGGGTGTTGAGGCGGAGATCGAGGAATTGATCAAGAATCTTCTCAAAACTTAGCGGCCATCAGTTGCGCGATTGCGTCGCGCGGGTCTGCGGCGGAGTTGACGCAACCACTGACCGCAATTCGGCAAAAACCGGTGTCCAGCACTTGCGGCAGGTTTTTCAGAGTGATGCCGCCGATCGCAAATGCCGGGAGGCTGATCTCCTCGGCGACGGTTCGGAGCAATTCAAGCCCCGGGAATTCGTGGAACTCCTTCGTTTGCGAGCGAAATGTCGGCCCGCAGCCGATGTAGTCGGCACCATCGAGCACCGCCTGACGAGCCTGTTCGATGGAGTGAGTGGAAACGCCGACTAAGCGATTCACGCCGAGAATCGCTCGTGCGTCGGCTACCGACAACTCGTCCTGGCCCACGTGGACACCATCTGCCCCGACAATTTCCGCAATGTCAGGGCGATCATTCATAATAAACAGTGTACTGCTGGCGCTGGTAATTTCGCGCAGCCGGCGACCGCGTTCGACTAGATCTCGGTCAGTAAGCAGTTTGTCGCGAAGTTGAATGAGGTCCACGCCGGCTTCTGTCAACTGTCTGGCACGTTGCTCGAAGGCCTCCAAGGAACGCCCGCCATCGATCAAAACGTAGATTCGCTTTCCGTTCAGTCGTTCCTGGCTTGCCGAGGTCACCTCGATCGCCTTTCCGAGTGTGTACGCCCGATAGCGGAGTTGCTCGACGCGCGAAGCTGCGCCGAGAAGGATCGTTTTGGTGTACTCCTCGATACAACGTAGAGCTTGTTCGACTCGCTTCTGGCTCGCGATCGCGACCTGGATTACCGCGTCGCGAATGTACTCGTCCGGAGCTTCAATCTGCGTGCCGACATCGCCAGGCGTGTGTCGCGCCGACGAAAGTGCTTGCGGAGGCAGCGTTGCTAGCACGGAGGCCAAATCGTGCCTTAACCCCTTATATTGTGTAGCGAGATGCTTGTCGTTCAGGGCGAAGCGAGCGTAATCCTCGACAACGCGTAGCCCTTCCAGAGCACGGTTGGCGTTGGCGTCGACGATGCGAAATGCGGCATGAGCGTCGGAATTTGTTGGCATGGGGATACGATGATGTTCCGCGTCCAGGGCTTCAGCAAAGCGGAAAGCGGCACCTTCCCGCGACATCAACTCGGTCAGTGTTATCGGGCCTCGTCGGATGCTGTACGTTGTAGCATGCCTGCCGGTCCTGCCGAAGGTAGCGGCGAAGGCGTGCCTGCGTTGACCTAACTCTAAACGTCGTATTTACTTGCCTTGCTGCGCATAAAAACGCGGGTTACAATTCCGAGGCGACTTTCGCCGTGCTCGCTATGGATTGGTGACTCGGAAGGGACGCCGGAGCGAAGGTTGGATGCACAGCTCGCCTTACATAATTTGTTTGTGGCCCGGATTGCCGCGTCTTTGGATACGTGGGGATTGGGCTGCACTTGCAACTGCGGTTGCGTTTGGCGCGGCGCTCAATCTCGTTCTGGTATCCAGCTTCGTTTGGACGGAGCTTCTTCCACCGTCATTCAATCTGATGGGTTGGCTCGTTCTCGGGACAGTTTGGTTGGCTTCGGTCATCCAGGCCTACCGATCACTGCCACACCTACGCGAACCGCCGCGAGTCGATGATCGGGGCTTGTTTATCCAGGCCCAAGCCGAATACTTAAGGGGCCACTGGTTCGAAGCGGAAACACTGCTGCGGCAATTGCTTCGATACTGTAGCCGAGACGTTGACGTACTTTTGATGTTAGCCACGCTCTACCGGCGGACCAAACGCTATGAAGAGGCCACGAAGCAGTTGGACCGATTGGACCGGCTGGACGAGGCTTACAAGTGGCGATCGGAAATCGCTCAAGAGCGAGACACACTGAAGCGGCTTGCCGCTTCAAAAGCAGAAAGCAACAACGTAGGAAAAGACGCAGGTACGGAAGCGACGACTGAGGAATCCGACGACCCATCGCTCCAAAGAATTCAGCGCCCGGAATATAACGAGAGGACGAATTGATGTACGAAAGATTCACCGATCGCGCACGGAAGGTGATGCAGCTTGCGAACCAAGAGGCGCAACGCTTCAATCACGAATACATTGGCACCGAGCACGTGTTGCTTGGTCTCGTCAAAGAGGGCAGCGGTGTCGCCGCAAATGTCCTTAAGAACTTGGACGTCGACTTGCGCAAGATTCGTCTTGAAGTCGAGAAGCTCGTTCAAAGTGGTCCAGAAATGGTCACGATGGGCAAGCTGCCCCAAACGCCGCGAGCGAAGAAAGTCATCGAGTATTCGATGGAAGAAGCTCGCAATCTGAATCACAACTACGTTGGCACCGAGCATATCTTGCTTGGTCTGCTGCGTGAACAAGAAGGCGTCGCGGCTCAGGTCTTGATGAACCTCGGCCTGAAGCTCGAAGAGGTTCGCGAAGAAGTGCTGAACTTGTTAGGGCACGGACTGGAAAGCGAAGGCGGCGAACGCGGTGGTCGCGAAGCTGTCGGCGCCGAAGCCGGTGGCGGTTCGTCGAAGAGCGGCAAGTCGAAAACACCTGCGTTGGACAGCTTTGGTCGCGACTTGAGTGAGCTCGCGAAACAGAAGAAGCTTGATCCGGTCATCGGTCGCGAACGCGAGATCGAACGTGCGATTCAGGTGCTGTGCCGCCGAACCAAGAACAATCCCGTCCTGCTCGGCGAAGCGGGTGTTGGTAAGACGGCCATCGTCGAAGGATTTGCTCAACGCGTGATCGAGGGCAACGTACCCGAATTGCTGGCTGATAAGCGAATTGTCGTGTTGGACCTCGCAATGATGGTCGCTGGTACGAAGTACCGCGGTCAGTTCGAGGAACGTATCAAGGCCGTCATGAACGAAGTGCGGCGTGCCAAGAACACGATCTTGTTCATTGACGAATTGCACACGTTGGTCGGTGCCGGTGGTGCGGAAGGTGCAATTGATGCGGCGAACGTCTTGAAGCCGGCTTTGTCTCGCGGTGAGATCCAATGCATCGGTGCGACGACGCTGGACGAGTATCGTAAGTATATCGAGAAAGATAACGCCCTGGCACGTCGCTTCCAGGAGATCATCGTCGAGCCCACGAGCAAGGACGAAACGGTCGAGATCCTGAAAGGACTTCGCGAACGCTACGAAGAACATCATCGTGTGCAGATCACCGACGATGCGGTCGTGGCTGCGGTCGATATGTCCGAGCGGTATATCACAGCTCGCTGCTTGCCGGACAAGGCGATCGATGTGATCGACGAAGCCGGTGCTCGTGTCCGATTGCGTGCGATGACTCGTCCACCGGATTTGAAGGAAATCGACGAGGACGTCGAACGATTGAACAAAGAGAAGGAAGAAGCCGTCGCGAACCAAGACTTCGAGAAAGCTGCCTCGCTGCGTGATCAAGCGGATAAGCTTCGCAAGAAGAAGGATCAGATCACTCGCGAGTGGCGAGAGAAGTCGCGGGAAACGGACGGTGTCGTGGACGAGGAAGTGATTGCCGAAGTCGTCTCGAAGATGACGGGCATTCCGCTGACGCGTCTGTCGACCGAAGACAGTTTGCGCCTGATGCAGATGGAAGAAGAGCTTCACAAACGCGTCATCAGCCAACAAGAAGCGATCACTGCCATCTCGAAGGCGGTTCGTCGCAGTCGCAGTGGCTTGAAAGATCCCAAACGTCCGACCGGATGCTTTGTGTTTGCTGGGCCAACCGGTGTCGGCAAGACGTTGCTCGCCAAGGCACTCGCTGAATTCATGTTCGGAGATTCCGATGCCTTGATTCAGATCGACATGAGCGAGTATATGGAGAAGCACAACGTCAGCCGTCTGGTTGGTGCCCCTCCTGGCTATGTCGGCTATGAAGAAGGCGGTCAATTGACCGAGAAGATTCGTCGTCGACCGTACGCCGTCGTGTTGCTTGACGAGATCGAGAAGGCGCATCCGGACTGCTTCAACATGTTGTTGCAGGTGATGGAAGAAGGTCGCTTGACCGACAGCTTCGGTCGCAATGTTGACTTCCGCAACGTGATCTTGATCATGACCACGAATGCAGGTGCTGACGCGATTAAGAACGAGTCAGCCTTCGGGTTCCAAAAACCGGAAGACGATGCGTCGTACGACAGCATGAAGGGTCGAGTGAACGACCAGATTCAAAAGGTCTTCCGACCGGAGTTTTTGAATCGTTTGGATGACGTCATCATCTTCCGTCACTTGACGAAAGAGAACCTGAAAGAGGTCATCGACCTGGAATTGGCCAAGGTTCGCGAGCGATTGGAAGATCGTGGCTTGCACTTGGAATTGACGGATGCCGCCAAGGAGTTCTTGATCAAGAAGGGAACGGACTTGGATTACGGTGCTCGTCCGTTACGTCGTGCCATCGAGAACCGAATCGAAGATCCACTGTCGGAAGAGTTGCTGCGAGGCACGTTCCAAGGCATGGATACGATCGTCGTTGATGGCATCCGCAACGACGAAGATAAGGTCATTCGACTGGACTTCCGTCCCGAGAAACGACAGGCCGATCCACCGAAGGAAGAGGCCGTTGCCGCAGGTGCTGGCGAATCGGAAACGCCCGAGAAGAAGAGCAACTAGCACGCCCTTTAAACTTTGAATCGAAACGAAAGCCCGCGAGCAATGCTTGCGGGCTTTCTTCGTCGGGTCAGCGGTGTTCGCAGCGTGAAGGGGTCGGGGGTCTTTTTCGGAGAATGTGTTTGCAAATTGAAACAGCGTGGGCCGAAAAAGACTCCCGACCCCGTTCGACTCAGGCAATGCATGCCCGCAGAGTCGCTGCAACCGGCAAAGTTTAACTCAAGTGGCCGCGCTAACGCGACGAAGTTAGAAGCGATGCAAAACATCTGTCGTGCGCGGACCATTGCGCACGCTAGCACCGCAGTCGTGTTGACTGGGTCCGAATTCTTTCCAGGAGTTGCCACTTGTCGACCGGAACCGCCAGTCCGATGGAACGATCGCCACGCCGCGGTATCGCCGCCAGTGCCCACGATCTCGTTACGGACTGGGGCATGGTTGTCATTGACGCGATTGAAGCGATCGGCGATCTCGGACTGTTCTGCATGCGGACGCTTTCGTGGATGGTGACGAGATTGCCGCGACGAGAAACTCTGCTGCCGAACTTCTATCAAGTCGGCGTGATGAGTCTTCCCGTCGTCGCATTAACGGGCACTTTTATTGGAATGGTGTTGGCGGTTCAAAGTTACGGCCAGTTCCGGCAACTTGGGCTGGAAACACGACTGGGCGCTGTCATCAACATGTCACTAGTCCGCGAACTCGGTCCGGTGTTGGCCGCGACGATGCTGGCGGGACGCGTGGGCAGCGCGATGGCGGCGGAGTTGGGCACGATGCGCGTCACTGAGCAGATTGACGCGCTGAGCAGTATGGGCGCGAACCCAATTCACTATCTGGTGGTACCGCGCTTTCTCGCCTGCCTGTTTCTGATCCCAACACTGACGATCATGGCCGACTTTATGGGTGTGGTCGGCGGCTACTTTTTTACCGTCGAAGTCCTCGGTATCGACAAACATCACTACTGGCATAACTCGGAGCAATTCGTGGGTGTTTTCGACCTGCTGAGCGGGATTTTCAAAAGCTTCTTTTTCGGAGCGGCAATTGCGATGATCAGTTGCTATCGCGGCTTTCATTGCCAGCCGGGGGCCGAAGGAGTTGGCCGAGCGGCAACTGCGGCATTCGTCTATTCCTTTGTGCTGATCCTGATGCTCGATCTGTTTCTCGGTGTCATGATCAACGCCGTCTATGACACACTTTGGCCAGAAGGCGTCAGCCTGATTTAGGAGTTCGGCAGCGACTTATGAGTGATTCATCCGCAACAACACGCAGGCAAACGCCTCTCGTTGACGTGCAAAATGTCCATGTGACATTTGCGGCGCAAAGTGTGTTGCGTGGGGTCACATTGACCGTGCCTCGCGGTCAGACGCTGGCAATTATCGGTGAAAGCGGTTGCGGAAAGACGGTACTTTTGAAGACGATCATTGGGCTCGTGAACCCGACGAGTGGATTAGTTCGCTTCGATGGATATAACCTCGCCGAGTTGAACGACCGTGAGTTGACTCGTCAACGCGTACGATTCGGGTACGTGTTCCAGAACGCAGCGTTGTTCGACAGCTTGACCGTTGGGCAGAATGTGGCGTTTCCGTTGCGACAACACGCGTCCGAATCGGCGTCTCGCGTCCGTGAGCTGGTGTTCGCTCGTCTCGCGGAAGTTGGGTTACCTGAATCAGTCGTTTCCAAGAAGCCAGCGGAGCTTTCGGGTGGCATGCGGAAACGAGTTGGCTTGGCTCGAGCGCTGATTATGAACCCGGAGTTGATGTTGTATGACGAACCGACGACCGGTCTTGATCCGATTATGAGCGACGTGATCAACGAGTTGATGTTACGCACTCGCAATCAGCACAACGTGACCAGCATCATTGTCACGCACGATATGCGGACGGCTCACAAGGTCGCTGACCGCGTCGTTATGATCTATCCCGTTAGCCGTTTGGGGCGAAACGAGGCGCAGTTGATCTTTGACGGGACGCCGGATGAATTGGAAACGTGCGGCGACCGTCGGGTGTTGCAGTTTATTCACGGTGAGGCGGGCGAACGCCTTACGGAGATGCAGCAAGCTTTCAGTGATCGGGATCTGTAATCGCGATGAATGAAAAACTGATTGCATTTCGAGTCGGAGTTGTCGTCGTGGCCGCGGCCTGTTTGGCCGTGGTCTTGATCGGCATCTTTGGAGGCGGTAAGGGCGTCTTTAAAAGCAGGTATACGATCTACCTGCGATTTCCACGCGCACCAGGAGTGACTGTCGATACACCAGTTCGTAAGAACGGTGTCCATATTGGCCGTGTGACGGACGTCTCCTTAAAGAAGGATCACGTCGTCTTGACGGCGATGATTGACTCCGATCGCGAGATCATGAAGAGCGAAGTATGCACGATCAGCACCACGTCGCTGTTGGGAGATCCCGTCTTGGAGTTCGTCCAAGGGAGCGACCGTCCACAGTCGGAAGACGTGGTGCACAATGGCGACTTCCTCGCAGACGGAGTGGTCGCGACTGATCCGCTTCAAGTCCTGACGAATCTGGAAGGCGACATTCGAAAAGCTTTAGGAGCGATCAGTGGGGCGGCCTCCGACGTGTCTGCCGTGGCGAGTAATCTCAACCAAACGTTTGGCAGCGACACCCAGCAACTCCAACGCATCCTCAATAAGTCGGAGTTGGCGTTGGACACGTTCAGCAGGACGATGACAACGATCGACGACGTCATTGGAGATCCCGAGTTGAAGCAAGGACTCAAGCAATCCTTAAGCGATTTGCCAAAAATCTTTAACGATGTGCAGCTCACGATGAGCCAGGCGCGCGACGCGATGGCGAACTTTGAGCGAGTCGGTAAAAAGGCGGAGCAGAATCTTGACAATCTGGCGGAGTTTACCGGCCCGCTCGGACAGAAAGGCGAGCAGCTGATGAATGATCTTGGGCGGAGCGTCCAGAACTTGGAGGAGATCTCGTCTCAGTTGGTTGTGTTTACGCAGGCAATTAACAGCTCGGACGGTACGCTTGGCAAGTTCATCAACGACCGAGAGTTGTATGACGACTTACGAGAGACAATCGGAAACTTTCACGCGGCAAGTCGTCGGCTCGAGCCCATTTTGCGCGACGTGCGCATCATCACCGACAAGGTGTCGGTTGACCCCGGTGGAACGTTGCTGAAGCGAGCATTGGAAAACAAGCCACCGGGCGTCGGACGCAAGTGGCCTGACACGGGCATCCCGTTCACCGAGCAGCGATAACTATCGCACGCTGTTGGGAGGAGGCGGCAACTGGTTCACTGGCGGTCGCAAATCACTCGCTGGGAACGGTTGTTCCGTCGGCGCCGTCCATAGTGGGGTGACATATCCGGCTTGCGAAGTTCCGCGGAGCGTTTCCGCTCGACCTAAGAGTTCTTCATTGGGAACGATTTGCTGAGGAATCATCTCGAAGTCGACGATCCGTTCGTCGCGGATCTCACGAGGCCACAGGTTCTCGACGAAGAAGTCCAATGGCGGATACTCATACCAGGGGACGGAGAATTGTTGCTTCACCGTGAGCGGCTCGAAACCGTCCTTGAACAGTTGGATCTTCCGTGTCCCATAGTACGTGAACGGAGTCGAGATCGGTGTCACTCCGATTCGCTGATCATCCACGAACGCCACAGCACCAGGTGGGTTGGTGCGTATCGTCATCCGCCGGCGCAGACATCCGCTCTGCGTGGAGCAAAAGACGATGACGACCAAGAGCAGCCAAAGGGTGCTAGTACGTTTCACGATAGGAAACCGGCGAGATGAGATCAGAGGAAAAGCGCGAGGAGTATAGGGGGTGATGTTTTCCGAATCCAGGCCGATAATCTTGTGAAATCACAGAACTGAAACGGACTTGCGGTGGCGAACCGCCCTGTGGCTATCATCGCTGTCGACTGTGAGGTTAGAATGGGAAGGTTGCTAAGACGACTCGCGAGGCGGTGAGTCCTAAGTTCCTTTACGGTATGGTTTTCTAGAGTGGAGTCGGACGCCAGATGGCGGATCGAGGGTCCAATTGGCAAGTTGATCTCGCGCATGTCGCGCTGACGGATGTCGGCATGCGACGCGCGAACAACCAAGATTCGCACTCGGTGGTCTTGGCGAGCGACCGGCTGGAATGGCAGGCTCGCGGGCACGTCTTCATGGTGGCTGATGGCATGGGCGCTCATGCGGCGGGGGAGCTAGCAAGTAAGATCGCGGTCGATGGCGTCCCCCATCTGTACCGCAAGTATCGCGAGATGTCGCCCCCCGAAGCCTTGCAAAGGGCAATCATCGAGACGAACAGCGAGGTGTATCGTCGCGGTCAGGCGAACAGCGACTTCCGGGCAATGGGAACAACGGCCAGCGCTATGGCGCTGCTTCCTCAAGGGGCGCTAATCGGCCATATCGGCGACAGTCGCGTCTATCGAGTTCGCGGTACGAAGCTGCATCAGCTCACACGCGACCACAGTCTGGTGTGGGAATTGCGCGATGCCGGGCAGTTGGATGGCGATTCGGAATTGGCAAAGTCGGTCCCCAAGAACGTCATTACTCGTTCGCTTGGACCGAACGCCAATGTCCAGGTCGACATCGAGGGCCCCTACAAGGTTGCTGTTGGTGATACGTATCTGCTTTGCAGCGATGGGTTGATGGCCCGAGTGACCGATGAAGAGATCGCTGCCATCCTGCACCATTTGCCCACCAACGAGGCAGGGCAATTGCTCGTCGACTTGGCGAATCTTCGTGGTGGACCGGATAACATCACCGTGATCGTGGCCCAAATCACAGGCAACGAGTTGGCGACGGTCGACAGCGATGCCGTGCCGATCAAGATTGGTAGGGCGAAGCACGATCCCAAGTTGGAACTCATTTTCCTGGTCCTCGTCGCGGTGTTTTTTCTAGCCGCCTTACTGCTCTCCGTCATCGGAAATATGCCCGCCGCGTTGGGGTCGCTAGTGCTGGGACTTGTCGTTGTTGTCGTCGGGTTTGCGATTAAGAAGCGGAATGATGCGAAAGGCATCGAGCTAGGGACGGGACGCAAACTCGGCAAAGGACCCTACACTTCCGCCGATTGCCCGGCGCCTGCTGAATTTGCCGAGTCCCTCGCAAAGATCACCGCCGAACTACGCCGGGCACCCGGCGCTGGAAAGTATGAGCTCGACTGGACGGAATTCGATCAGCTCTGTCAAAGTGCTGAAGGGGCGACCGCAGAGGCCAGGCATCAAGACGCGATCCGTCAGTCAGCACGCGCTGTCTCGCTGCTCATGGAGAACATCCGTGAAGCGATGAACAAGGATGCTAGCGACTCGGCGATCGAGTTGTAACGAGCGATTCGTCATAGCTTAGTCTTGGGAGCAACTCAAAAATAGCTTCGGAATTTCATGCGTAGGGTCCGCTGTGCGTACCAGGAATCCTGGAGCTCCGCACAGCGGACCCTACACAAAAGGATGAAGTTGTTGTTGAGCCGTTCCTTTTAGGTGCCAAGAAGGCAAACGCCGCGAACTGTCGTTTCAAGCCAACTGTGAAATTGTTACAGTGTCCTCGCACTGGGCTGCGACGCTTTGAAGTCGCAAGGCGTTATAGAACGCAGGCTTTGCGTCATTGTTGGCGGTTGCCTCGGGTGACGGTACGCGAGTTGCAGCTCAACGTAGAAGCTTTGCATTTTTCCGCAGCACGAACAGGGATCGTTAATGCGTCGGATCACTCGCTACATTCTCGCCGAGTTCCTCAAGTTGTCACTCGTTATGTCAGTGTGCATGACGGCAGGGATGATTCTTGTTGTCGTCGGTCAAGAGGCGATTCGCCAAGGTCTCGGGCCGACGGCGGTAATCAAGCTGCTTCCTTACGCGTTGCCGGTTGCTTTGGCTTATGTCGTCCCCGGCACAGTCTTGTTTGCGGCGTGCAGCATCTACGGTCGTATGTCTGCCATGAATGAAATCACGGCCGTCAAGTCGCTCGGTATATCGCCGATGACTTTGTTGTGGCCTGCTCTGCTATTCTCGTTCTTCATTAGCCTGAGTGCTGTTTGGTTGAATGACGTTGCGGCGTGGGGTCGAATTGGATTGAAACGCGTTGCGCTGGAATCTGCCGAGCAGATTGCTTATGGCATGTTGCGATCGAGTCGTTCGTACAGCCGGGGTGGCCTCTCGATCAATGTTAAAGATGTGCAAGGCCACGTACTTGTTCGTCCCACCCTGACGGTCTATGAATCGGAGGATCGTCCACCAATTCGGTTAACTGCCGAGTTTGCGGAGATCGATACAGACGCCGAACGCGACGTGTTGTTAGTCTCGATGACGAATGGCGAGATCGAGCGTGGTGACGACATTCGTATGGACTTCCCTGGGACGGAAGTGATCGAAGTGCCGCTGTCGGCTGCGGCGGGCGGAGGCAAGAGCGCGATTCGCCCTGCCGATACCGCGTTGCGTCGTATCCCAGGCGAGATTGTCTCCCAGCGAGCTGAGCTGGAGGATCTCGAACGAACGTTGGCTGCCGATGCCGCTTATCAGTTGATGACCGGTGACTTTACGGATTTGAGCGACGAGCGTTGGGCCGATCAACAGGCGGTGATCGCGGGCGGTCAAGCTCGGCTCGCTCGCCTGTGTACGGAACCGTGGCGACGCTGGGCCAATGGATTCAGTTGTTTTGCGTTTGTGCTCGTGGGCGCACCACTCGCGGTACGCATGCGAAACGCCGACGTCTGGACCAGTTTTATTGCGTGCTTCTTACCGATTCTGATCGTCTACTATCCGTTGCTGGCCTACGGTGTCGACTTGTCGAAAGCGGGCGATCTGCCGCCCTATTCCGTGTGGCTCGCTAACGTCGTACTCATGGCGGCGGGGTACTGGATGACACGGGGAATGATTCGGAACTAACCGAGATGCGATGAGCTAGCGGCACTAGCCCACTGCAGTGGAAGATCGATGGACTTGGGGATTGGGGGGATTTGGCACCTCGATTTGTGCCTTGTCCTAATTCAAAGCGTGTTGGTACACTCCGCCCGCTTTTCTATTCGGAATGTTGCGGTGGTAGAGTCCTTACCGCCAAGCATTCCTGCGGGCGACATGGAGGTCGCTAATGTTTGCTCGATGTTCAATTCGTTACAAGCTGTTGATCGGCGCGGCGTTGTTATTGTTGATCGTTTGCGCGCTGTCGATCAGCGGTCTGCTGGGCGTCAATTCTTACCGAGGTCTTGTTCGCACGGTCAGCCAACGCGCGGCCGAGTTGCCGCTCGCTGATGAACTGACGCGCAGCGTCGCCGAACTTCGGATTACTTTCAGCCGCTTTCGTCCCGCTCACGACGTCGGCGACTCACGAGTTCACAACGCGTTGGTTCATGCTCAATTTGGCTACGACCTCGCCGACGTCAAGCAAGCCCTGAAGAAATACCGCGAGCAACTCGAGCAGATCGAACCCAACGGCACTGGAATCAGCGACAACCGTGAAGAATGGGATACGGTGACAAGTATCCAAAGAACGCTGGAGCGGATTGAACACTTGAGCGAAGCGGAGAATTGGGTTCTCGAAACCTATCGTGGTGACCACTTGCGTGAAGAACTAGATGGCTTGTATCAACTCGCCGGGACATTGCCGGGGCACCTTCAGGGTAGAATGCAACAACTGAAAGGCAATGCGCGTCTCGCTTACCACACGCTGCTTGGACTGACTTGGGCAACGAGCATTCTGTCGATCGGAATGCTGGGGATGCTCGTGAGGCTTTTCTATCTGTGGGTATTCCAGCCCTTGCATGTGTTGATTCAAGGTTCGCGCGTTGTCGCCTCGGGCGAATTTGAGCACCGCATCCAACTCAAGTCGCACGACGAGATGGCTGAATTGGCGACGGCGCTAAACGATATGACGACACGCTTCTGTGAGATTCGCGATGACCTCGATCAGCAAGTGAAGCAACGCACCAAGGAAGTCGTTCGCAGTGAGCAGTTAGCCAGCGTCGGATTCCTCGCCGCCGGTGTCTCGCACGAGATTAATAATCCATTGGCAATTATCGCTTGGTCTGCTGAGGCACTGGAGTCGCGACTGCATGAGATTATTTACGCCGACGATGAAAAGCCTGACGATGAGCACAACGAAGAAATCACGGTCTTGAAAACCTATCTTCGTCGAATCCAAGACGAAGCGTTTCGCTGCAAGGGAATTACCGAGAAGTTGCTTGACTTCTCACGCCTCGGCGACGTCGACCATCAAGACACCGATTTGTGTGACTTGACCACTGATGTGATCGAGATGGTCAGGCATATTGGCAGCTACAAGCACAAACAGATTGAATTCCATTGCCACGATAGTGTTGTCGCCTGCGTCAATTCGCAGGAGATCAAGCAAGTTCTGCTCAACTTGCTCACGAACGCGCTCGACAGCCTAGATAAAGACGGCACCGTGACCGTCGAGTTGGGGCTGCATCGCGGGCAAGCGAAACTGGTTGTTCGCGACAACGGTTGCGGTATGAACAGCGAAGTACTCGAACACCTTTTTGAACCTTTCTTCACGCGACGCCGAGACGGCCAAGGGACTGGCTTAGGGTTGTCGATCAGCTACCGGATCGTAATTGATCACGGCGGTAAGATCGAAGCGACAAGCGACGGTCCGGGCAAAGGCTCGCAGTTCTGCGTCCTTCTTCCACTAGTCGGGACTAAACATGAAACTGAACAACAAAGACGATATCAAGTCGCGTAGTCAACTCAAGGTGCTCTTTGCGGACGACGAAGTGTCGCTACAGGAGTTGATGCGGAACGAACTGCCGCGGATGGGACACGAAGTCACGGTATGCCCCGACGGCCTGACTGCCGCCGCAGCTCTAGAAAAGAACACTTACGATTGCGTACTTGTCGACTTGGACATGCCAGGTATGAACGGCATCGAGGTCATCACGCGAGCAAAAGAGTTGTCACCGGATACGGAAGCCGTCGTGTTAACCGGCAAGACGTCGCTCAACACGGCTGTGGCCGCGCTTCGGCAAGGAGCGTTTGACTATTTAACCAAGCCGTGCCGATTAGTGGAAATCGAAGCACTGCTGAAGCGAGTCGCCGAGAAACGCGAACTTACGAAGAAATGTGTCGCGCTTCAGCATCAATTGCATCACGTCGAAGGCGACCGCCGTCTGATCGGTAGCGGACGTGCGATGCAGCAAGTTCGCGACCTGATCGCCAAAGTGGCACCGACCGGCTCGACCGTCTTGATCCTGGGAGAAACAGGTTCAGGTAAGGAACTCGTCGCCCGCGCCGTCCACGAGCAGAGTCCACGGGCCGGGAAGTCGTTTGTGGCAATCAACTGTGGAGCGCTGCCCGAATCGTTGATCGAAAGTGAATTGTTCGGGCATCGCAAAGGAGCGTTCACCGGCGCAGACGAGCATCGCGTGGGGCTGTTCGAAGTCGCTCACGGTGGCACTTTGTTCCTGGACGAAATTGGCGAGTTACCAAAGGCCATGCAAGCCAAGCTGCTGCGCGTTCTTGAATCGGGCGAGATTCGTCGCGTGGGTGACAACGATTCGGTGAAAGTGGACGTTCGCATCGTGTGCGCGACACATCGTGATCTGGAGCAAATGGTCGAAGATGGTGATTTCCGCGAGGACTTGATGTACCGGATCAATACTTTCGAGATTACCTTACCGCCGCTGCGCCAACGAGTCGGCGACATTCCAGAACTCGCGAAGCATCTGTACTGCCGATTTCGCCCCAGTACCAAGCCCACCGAAAATCTGTTCTCGATTGACGCGATCGAAGCACTGACATCGCACTCGTGGCCGGGGAACGTTCGCGAGTTGGCCAACGTCATCGAGCACGCGACGATCGTTTGCGATGGGCTCCCGATTACCTCCGAGCATCTGCCACGTCGATTCGGGTCGCGTGGTGCTAAAGCGAATTCACTTGGTCCGATGACCCTGCGTGATCTCGAAATGCAAGCCATCCACGAATCGCTCGATCGCCACGACGGAAACAAGCCCGCTGTCGCCGAAGAGTTGGGCGTCAGCCTCAAGACGCTCTACAACAAGCTGAATCAAGCCAGTTCGTTGGAGAAGTCGGCGTAGTCGGCCATTCGAGATCGTTCAAGAATGGCATGTGGTGCAGTTGTCCCGGCTGCATGAGCAGGCGAGACGCGTGCACCACAAGGGCCAGAGTCACTCTTGAGTCATTCCCGAGGGGCTGCCGTCGGTTGGGGCCAAAGGCGTGCAGGACTCTACAGTTCTTGCTCCAATACAATCTGAATGTGTCGCACTTTCAGATCGAAGAGCAATTGAGCAGCGACCCACAGTCCAATCAACGAGCGTCGCGTCGACGCCGCAATTCGCGAAGTCCTTCGGCGAATTCGCAGGTCCGCGACTTCGCGATTTCACAGGGCATTCGCTGGTGGCTAGACTGTTAGAAGCGGATTGGCTACCGACCGGCGGAAAAGGCAGGAACAATCAACTCGGATCGGCGACACGGTGAAGTTTCGATACGGACAAATCGCAAAACGCAAGCGACGGTACCGCCTGCGCCTCGAGACGCTCGAACATCGCCTCGTGCTCGCGGGATTCGATTTTGGCGACGCCCCGACCTCGGCACAGTCTGGCTTCGAGGATAGCTACCCTACCTCATTGAACGAGGATGGGGCGGCTCACCTTGCGGTGGGGCCGCGACTTGGAAGCAATCGAACGGATTCCACAGACGGTCAGCCAGCGATTGCCGCCTTGGGCGACACGGGGATTAACAGCCACGCCTCGTTCGAGGAAGGCGAGTTGTTGCAGTTGGCTCAAGGCGACCGACTGGCGGCCATTCAAGCAGCTGACTTCAATCGAGATGGTGTGCCGGATGTCATTGCGGTAGGAGGCTCTCCAGCTGGTTTGGTGGTCGCGACCGGACGGCCATCGGGAGGATATGACGAGGAACGCTTCGTTGGTCTTGACCAATGCCTGCAAGCGGAAGATCTGCGCGTCGGCGACTTTAATAATGACGGCAATGCTGATGCAGCGACCGTATGTCATTTGAGTTCGCAAGTTCAAGTTGTTCTCGGGGCGGGTGACGGTACGTTCGGCGAACCCATGCGAATGGATCTGAACGGAGGCCAGCTACCGCGAAGTCTCGCGGTCGCCGACTTTGATCTCGACGGGAACCTCGACCTGGTAACTGCGAACGTCGGCTCCGCAGACGCGTCGGTTTTGTTTGGCATCGGCGACGGCTCGTTCTCAAACGCGATTAACTTGTATTTGCCCACCGGAACCTACGTGTACTCTGTTGCGGCGGGAGATATGGATGGCGATGGGAGTCCTGATATCGCTGTCGTCGATTATTCAGACGAGTCGGTTGTATCCGTCTTTTATTCGAATAGTGATCAAACATTCGAATTGCAACCTTCGTTTCCATTGGGAGGTTCTCGAGTCGTCCGCGTGGTGGCTACCGATGTCGACCAGGATGGCTTACAGGATCTGGTCACAGCCAATATAGGCTCTAGCGACATCTCGATCCTGTTGGGCACTTCGAACAGGGAGTTTCAGATTGCGAAGCGAGTATGGCTAGGAGCATCGGTCTATCCTGTCGATGTTGTTGCGTCTGATCTTGACTTAGATGGACACATGGATCTCGCAGCACTGTCGCGATTTCAAGGCGATATCTCCGTTTCAATGGGAAAAGGTGATCTTGAGTTTACTCGCGTGGGATCCTTCGGCGGCAGCCCCAACACCACGCAACATCCCGGAAGGATGGCTGCTGTTGATCTCGATCAAAATGGCACCAAGGATCTACTCGTGACCAACGATTCGATCGCGACGGCGTTCTTAGCGACACGTGGTGGTGAATTCGGTTTTCCGTTGGTGGATTCGCTACCAAGCGGAGAGAGCCCGGTAGCGGTCGCCGTCGCAGATTTTAACAGTGACGGCATTCCCGATGTGGCGACCGCCACACGAGACGGAGTTGCTGTCGCGTTCGGAGGCGGTGGTGGCAGTTTTGGCGACGTGCTCCATTTGAAGATGCCCCTGTCGGTAGGCACGCAAGACATCGCGGCAATCGACCTGAACCATGATATGCGAATGGACTTGGTTGTAGTTCAAGGCGAGCGAGACTCCGTCTCCATTTACTTGGGATACGGAGATGGTCGGTTCTCCGAGGAGATGTCAAATTGGCTCACGAAGGGCCACCGTCCGCAGTCGTTCGCGTTGGCCGACTATGATGACGATGGAAATGTGGACATCGTGACCGCGAATTCCCGGAGTGACAACGCGTCACTATTGCTGGGAAACGGCGACGGGAGCTTTCAGCCAGAACGCATCATTGATTTTGGTGAAATCAACGCCCCGCAGCGCGTTATCGCAGCGGACTTCAATGGTGATGGTGCGATCGACTTAGCTGCTTTGAGTGGGGCTAGTTCTGATAACGATGTGTCGGTCGTACTCAATGATGGAGTTGGGGACTTCGGAGACGCACTTCATAGCCGCTCGTTGGAGATCGATCGCAACTTCAACGCCGTGGCGGGCGACCTCGACTTGGATGGCCATATAGATCTGCTTGTCGTCGATCGCATCAGCAAGCAATTGGCGATTTGGTGGGGCAAAGGTGACGGGCAGTTCGCCGCCGAAGTGTTGTTTCAAGGGACCGATCGAAGACCAGAAGCCGTTGGCATCACCGACTGGGACGAGGACGGGGTGCCTGACATCGTTGTTACGAATAGCACCCAAAGTGAAGCCTTAGTGTTTTACGGAATGGGCGATCGCAACTTCGAGGCTCCTAGCGAAAACCGGTTGGCGCTTGGAACATTACCTCGCGACCTGGCGATTGCCGACCTGGATGGGAATGGACGAGCCGACGTGATTACGGCAAACGCCGGCTCTCATGACGTTGCGGTGCTTCTAAATCTGGGCGTTCCCGGTGCGAGTGTCATTGCCACTCAGGCAGTACGCTCGCCAATTGGCGAGTTGGTGGGCTATCAGGTAATTCGAAATGCCGACCTTGACGGCGACTCGCATGCGGATGTAATCACGATTCACCCCCACAGCGACGACATCGGGGTTCAGCTTGGGGATGCGGACGGCTCATTTCGCAAGGTAATGAGGTTTCGACTGCCCGAAGGCGCTTCCCCTATCGACGGTGTCTTGGGGGATCTGAATCAAGATGGTCACATTGATCTCGCGACGGCCAATACCTACGGCGACAGCGTCTCGATTGTGAACGGCATCGGCGACGGTTCGTTCGAGTCGCCTCGCACGGTGGAAACGATTGAAGCGCCCTATCGTATTGAGTTCGGCGATTTTAATCGCGATGGTTGGCCCGATCTTGTTGTAGCGAGTGCAAAGTTCGACAAAATCGCAATCCTACTCGGGAAGAGCGACAGTACACTGCAGACGTCCTTGGAGTACGAATTGGTTCACGGTTCTGGTGACGGGATTCTCGATCTGGCGGTTGGAGATTTCGACGGAGACGGTCAACTAGATGTCGCGACGGTGAACGAGAAGTCGAACAATGTTTCATTGCTGCTTGGCCGGGGAGATGGAACCATAAGTGCGGAACGGGTCGTCGATGTGGCTCATCTCGCTGATCTTAGAACCCTCGCATCCGGCGATTTGAACAGGGATGGTCGGCACGACCTCTTCGTCACGGCGGGAAACGGTGCTGGGGTTCTGTTGGGCGGGCCAGCGGGTGCCGTCCTTCATGCGACTCTGGCTTTGCCAGACGATAGTTGGAACCGCATCGATGTCAGGGTTGAAGATGTGGATACTGATGGCAAGCTAGATGTCGTTGTGACTCACACTTTTGCATCCTACGTGCTTCGTGGCAACGGCGATGGTTCATTGCGACGCGCAATTGGTGTTCCGTCTCGCCAAGGAATAATGCAGGATGAAGCTCAACGAATTCTAGCCGTGAAGGGCAGTCAATCGAGTTTGAATAAGTGTTGTATTACAGAGTTGACCAGTTCCGCGTTAGCGGACTTCAATCGTGATGGACTAGTGGATTTGGCGATCGCACACGCCGAAACGGATGACTTGAGTGTGTTACTCGGGCAGTCGGGCGGAGCGTTCGTAGAGTTGCAGCCGATCGAATTGCTGGGTGACGAAGAAATCTCTGACATGCTGGCAATTGACTTTGATCAGGATGGGAACGTCGATTTGGTGACGGCAAATACTGGTTCGGCAGGCTGGTCCTTATTTCGCGGACGTGGTGACGGTAGGTTTTTTGATCCGCTTGAGTTTCGCGAGGCACCCGTTCAACAAATCGTTGCGGCTGATTTGAACAACGACGGTCACATGGACCTCGCGGGCGTTACTGGAGCTGGGATTGCAGTGTGGACTACTTTACCGAGCGGTAGGATTCTGTTCGAAGGATTTGTACCAACATTTGGCAGTGCCTCGTTCGCGATTGGGCCACCACAATTGCAAGCCGAGGACATCGATAGTGATGACAAACTTGACTTGGTGCAACTCGATCGCGACGGGGCAGTTCGAGTGTTCAAGGGGGACGGAAATGGTAGTTTTTCCGTCAACGACGCGATCGATGATGTCAGTGGAGGTAATTACCAGCGCGAGTTGCGACTCGGTGACCTTAACAATGATGGGAACGCAGATTTCGTCACTTGGCACTCGTATTCCGATCTCATTGCTCTGCAGGTTGGTAAAGGTGACGGCACGTTCGAGGCACAGGTCGAAATTGCTATTGGAACTGAATATGGTCGCGTCTTTGACTTGGCAGACGTAAATCAAGACGGCTATCTGGATATCATTCTAGCGGCCGAATACGCCAGAGAGGTCGATGTCCTGCTGAATCGTGGCGACGGAACATTTCTTGATGTCATGACATCCCACTTACAACGCATGCACCGAATTGCCGACATGCACGTATCCGACTTGAATCATGACGGACAGTCAGAAATTGTCCTTATTACTGCCGAAGGCGTGGTGACCCTTTCTCCCGTCGGCGACGACGACGGAATCACGTGGCTTGGTGGTGGTGAGCTAAAGGCGGGCGGCAATGGCTTTGTGGAAATCGATCTGCAAAACACCGAATCACAAGTCAGTTATCTCGACGCGTGGATCGACTTTAACCGCGATGGTGACTGGAGCGACGAAGGTGAACAGATCTTTGACCGTCTGAACCTCGGTACCGCCGATGGACAGCAAGCTCACAGCTTTCCGGTCCCAGCGAACGCGATTCACGGAACGACCTATGCTCGTTTTCGCGTGAGTAGTACCGGCGGCCTCGAACCGACTGGTGTTGCCAGTGACGGGGAAGTCGAAGACTATCAAGTTAATGTCGTGTCGCTGCGCGAGGTTGATTATGGAGACGCTCCGACCGCCGTCCAATCGGGACTAATAAGTAGCTATCCCACACGGATTGCAGAGCGGGGCGCTTCGCACATCATCGGCGGTCCAAGGCTCGGGTCGGCAGTTGATGCTGAGCCCGATGGCCAACCGCAAAGTGACGCGAATGGTGATGCGAGCGGACCGAACGACGATGGCATCGTGTTCGGCAACCTCTCTGCAGGCCAACCTGGACAGGCGAACGTTGTTGTGACAGGCGCTGATGGACGCCTTGATGCCTGGATTGATTTCAACCGGGACGGTGATTGGGACGATCCCGGCGAGCAAATCGCGATGGACTATTTGGTGCGAGTTGGTTCAGGCCGGTGGTTCACGTTCGATATACCAGAAGACGCCGCTGGGCTTCCGACTTATGCGAGGTTCCGCATCAGTAGCGCCGGACGGCTAGCTCCCCAGGGACCCGCGCCGGACGGAGAAGTCGAAGACTATCGCTTAACGATCGCGCCCTATGGAACGGTCGACGTTGATCTGACCACTGGCGCTCGTGGGGCGGCCGACGTACGTATTTTCTTGGAGGAGAGTTCAGTCGTTGTCACCGATCACGGTGTGAAAGTGGCTCGAATTCCGGCCAGTGATATCACGACGGTCATCGTCAAGGGAACGCCCGGAGACGATTCATTTGTTGTGGACCTGCCAGCAACTTTGGGCGATTCGATCCGTGTCGACGGCGGCGATGGAGATGACTTGCTGCGTTGGTTCAACGCGGCGTCCAGTGGGAAACTGAAGAATGGCGAGTTCCAAGCATTTGAGCGAGTGGATTTGCGTAACTCGCAATCGGATGCGATCCATCTACTGGAGATCGACGCTCCGTCAACGCCCGCACAGTTGTTCGTAACCACGGACGTAGGTGACGTATTTAGTCAGCGAGGTGGTTGGCAGCTACGTCCGCCACGGATTCAGAACGGCGAATTTTATCGTGTTGTCGAACGAACCGGCGTGAGTCTGCTCATCAAGTCAGCTGCGCCTTGGCAGAATCCTCTCAATGTGCTCGACGTGAGCGGCAACTCAGGCGTGGAACCGCTCGATGTCCTGTTGGTGATAAATGTATTGAACTCAAGTGACGGAAGGTTCGCGAGTTCGCTGCCGAATCCCACTAGCATCTCGGTTGAGGACTTTCGGTACTTCGATACGAGTGGCGATGGGGCGATATCACCACTGGATGCACTACTTGTCATCAACTATCTTAATCGCCCCCAAAGTGAGTTCGCCGCTGAGAGTGAATCGTCATATCGAGGACCGACAATCGCGTCAGGAGTTGCCGAGTCCTTCAAAGTAACTCCCATTCCGATCGTTTACGGCCCTAAACCATACGAGCAATCGCTTCCTGAGACTCCTTGGCCAGCTGCCATCGACGTTGTTCTCAGTCGGTGGACTCGGGACGACTTTGACGTCGGCTACGCGAGTGGAGAGGTTGACGCACTAGTCGATCTTGGATTGGCACATCTTCGATTCTAGTCACACTTGCTGGTTAGTAGTAAACTGTGGGCTTAACGAATACCACATCAATCAGCAACTCAGGTATGGGAAGAATCAGCCGCATGACCTCTCAAAAACAAAACCGCCGTCGTTTCCTGAAAACGTCAGGTGCTGCGACCGCAGCGATAACGATTCCTTACATTTTTTCGACGCGATCAATTGCGGACGATCAGAAGGCCGAATCGGCGAATGATCGACCGACGCTGGGTTGCATCGGTACGGGAAGCCGTTGGGGGGCTGTCGGTCCCGCTGCGATGAACTACGCGAATTGTGTTGCGGTTTGCGATGTCGATGCAAATCATGCGGCCAACGCTTCGAACACCGTCCAGAAACACAAACAGCAGAACGGCACAGCCCCCGACGTCTATGAAGATTATCGCGAGGTACTCGATCGCCAAGACATCGACATCGTGACGATCGTGACGACCGATCACTGGCACAGCAAGATTGCCATCGAAGCCATGCAAGCCGGCAAAGATGTCTACTGCGAGAAGCCGCTGACGTTAACCATCGAAGAAGGCAAGTTGATCAACAAGGTGCAGAAGGAAACCGGACGCGTGTTCCAAGTGGGGACGCAGCAACGCACCGAGATGGGACAACGGTTCCTGCAAGCGATCGCCATGATTCGCGATGGACGGATCGGTGATGTTCAACGCGTCACCTGCAACATTGGAGGAGCACCGACGTGCGACGCGATTCCTGTCGCTGATGTGCCTTCCGGGTTGAATTGGGAGAAGTGGCTCGGGCAGGCTCCGCTGGTAGACTTCCGCTACAAGGAAGGTGGCCGCTGGGGGAACTCGCGCTGTCACTATGAGTTCCGTTGGTGGTACGAGTACTCCGGCGGCAAGTTGACCGACTGGGGCGCCCATCACGTCGACATCGCTCAATGGGCGATCGGCCAGAATGGTCCCGATCAGGGCGTCATTAGCGTCGAGCCGGTGATGGTCCATCATCCGGTCGATTTCAAAGACGGCATGCCCGTTCAAGACGACCGCTATAACACGGCCGACAAGTTCCACATCAAGTGCGTGTTTCCCGGTGGCGTCGAGTTCAACATCGTGAGTGATTCGTCCGATGGGAATGGAATTCTGTTTGAAGGAACCCAAGGCCGCTTTCACGTTTCGCGATCACGAACGAAAGGGGCTCCCTTCGAGCAGCTAAGCGAGAAGCCGCTGCCTGAGAACGCCATCGCAGAAGTGTACGGAGGCAAACAACCGACCAATCACATGGCTAACTTTATCGAGTGCATCAAAACTCGCGAGTTGCCTATCTCGGATGTTCACACGCACCATCGAGCGCTGACAACGTGCCATCTGTCGAACATCGCGGTTCGACTGGGCCGAGCGCTGAAGTGGGATTCCAAGGCGGAGCAAATTATTGGCGACGACGAAGCAAATGCCTTTCAAAGCCGCAAACAGCGGAAAGGCTACGAGATCAACGCGTAGTCCGCCAAAAGCTTGCTTCCCAAGTGCGGCTTCTCGTTCGAGGAGCCGCCCTCTTTCAATTGCCCGATCTTTCGATGTGCAGGCCAGGAAACAAAATATATGAGCGAAACGGCTGACACGATTCAGGTGCGACCAGTTGAGCTGTCCGAGCAAGCGGACGTGCTGGCGCTGCTCAAGCCGTACGTCGACCAGAAAAAATTGCTCCGCAGAACCATCGACGAGTTGGACACACTATTACCGAACGGCTTTGTCGCGGTATCGAACGGTCGAATCGTGGGCTTTGCCACGCTGGACGTTTATTCGCGAAAGTTGGCCGAGGTTCGAGCGTTAGTCGTTGCAGACGACCAGCGTGGAAAGGGAGTTGGCCATAAGCTTGTCGAAGCATGTCTGCAACGAGCCCGCGAAAAGGATGTTATGGAAGTCATGGCGATCAGCTCGGCCGAGTCGTTCTTTCTTTCGTGCGGATTCGGCTTTACGCTGCCCGACGAGAAAAAAGCGTTCTTCCTGCAGACTGGCACCCGGCATTAATCCGCATGCCACGCCATGCACGAGGTGTCGTCCACGAGACTGGCTGGTGCAGCGGTGGAACGTATGAGTATGTTCATCGAATAAGTGATTGATTGCTGCGAGCAATGAAAGAGATTCGAGAGTGTGGCGTAACGACACCCGTTACGAGAGCGATCGCGAATGGCTGATTGGAAAGACAAAGTTGCCCTAGTTACCGGTGGATCCGCCGGGCTTGGGTTTGCGATCGCCGAGGCGTTTTCCAGTCAAGGTGCGTCGGTCATGCTGGCCGCACGAGACGACAGACGTCTCCAAGAAGCCGTCTTGCGTTTGCGTCGGGCGGGGCACCGTGTCGCCGGTTTAGCGACTGATGTCACCGATTCGGAACAAGTCCAGACGCTCGTCACCGGGACGATCGAGGAGTTTGGTCGACTGGACGTCCTGGTCAACAATGTCGGTCGCTCCACACGCGGGAATGTGCTCGATACCAACCCCGAGGAGTTCCGAGAGTTGATGGAACTAAACTTTCTGTCCGTCGTGCGTTGCACGCAGGCTGCAGTTCCGCACTTGCTGGAATCGAAAGGGCATGTCGTCAATATCGGTTCACTGGCTTCCAAGTCCGTCTCGAAGTTTCTTGGCGCCTATCCAGCCAGCAAGTTCGCCGTCGCTGCGTACTCACAGCAATTGCGTTTCGAGCTTAATCCACAGGGCGTTCATGTGCTGTTGGTGTGTCCAGGGCCGATTGCCAGGGAAGACGCAGGCCAACGCTATGATCAGCAAGCGAGCGATCTACCGGAGTCCGCTCGCCAGCCCGGCGGCGGCGTCAAGCTCCGAGGGATGCTGCCCGAAGCCGTCGCCGCCAAGATCTTGCATGCCTGCAAAGGGAAACGCCACGAACTCATCCTCCCCAGCAAAGCCCGATGGTTGTTCGCGATCTCGCAACTCTGGCCGTCATTGGGAGATCAAATTATCCGTATGCTGCGAGAGTAACACCAGACGCGCGCAGCACAAACCTTGTTCTACGGACTTCGCATCAACCAGGTGGCAGTCGTCGAGGCTATGCGCCCTTCGATGCAGCGGCAGCTTCCGCCTCCAACGCTGGATCAATTTCTTCAGCTTCCGGTCCAGGCGCGGGGCCACCCGTTGGACCTGGAACTTGGGGACCGCATCCAACAAGGTACGTGACGGCGATCAAATAACAAATACGTAACCAATTCATCGAGAAGCTTCCTTTTGATTTTGTCGATTCAAGAAAAACCCTCGCCGTCCTGTAATTGGACGGCGAGAGTGTGACAGCCATTTACAACTAGTTGGGTTCGCCACCTCGTATCGAACCGAGCGCAATCCACGCGGATTGGTTGATCGTCGACGACTCGAACGACACGGAGGCGTCGAGACGCAACATCAAACAGCCACCTGGATGATAACTTCCAGGTTCCTTGACTCTTGCTTCTGTTGAGGAGGTGTTGTCATCGCATCCCGGCCCGGCATTCGGTCCGATCAGCGTCGTAATCTGCGGGCCGCGCGCGGTATACCCCGCGCTCCACCATCGACCATTCTCATCCTCAGCGGTCGAGAATCCAGTGCCAGCGTCATACATGGACAGGCAGTTCTGGTAGTACGAGTTAATGATCGTAAGGTAATTCGCAGTGTTGCCAAATACGTACTGGTTGCCGGAAATCGACTGCGTCAGATTGGTTCCTGTTTGAACCATCACACCTTGCTCTCTCCGTTTGCGGTTCACATCCCACATGCCCTGGTTTCGCCCCAGTACAGCTTCGCCCATGGCAAATGTGTTGGACGTTCCGTCCAAGATGTCGGCGAACCTATGCCAATTGTGACCATCCGCAAATCCACCTTCTTGTCCATTGGTGAGGTCCCAGTGCGCCTGCGGACCGCGAGAGAAGCAGTACGAGGTCGGCGAGTGGTTGTTCGTCGAGTAATCGACCGACGAACCTGGATCGCTGGGGCACGTAAATGGCTCATCGAGGCGCGTGCCCGTCACGCTTTGGTTCGAGTACCCACTTGGGCCCACAGCGCCATTATTAAATGTGTAGATGAAGTTGATTCGGTCATAGAGTGGTTGCTGCTCGACGTACGGGAGCAGGCTCGCCAGACCACTCCAGCGGTTCCAGTTCTCAACGGCACCCCCCGGCCCTGCTGTGACTCCGTTCGCACCAGGGGTCGATGGGAAAGCCTTGTACGTGTCGTGGTAGTTGTGAAGTGCAATGCCGAGTTGCTTGAGCTTGTTCGAGCACTGCATGCGACGGGCTGCCTCCCGAGCCGCCTGTACCGCGGGAAGGAGCAAAGCGACTAAGATACCGATGATGGCGATGACGACGAGCAGTTCAACCAGTGTGAAACCCGCTCTACTTCTGTTCCGAGACATAGACGTTTCTCCAAAAAAAGACGAGGACAACAA
Organism: Planctomycetaceae bacterium; assembly: GCA_020638975.1. Taxonomy (GTDB): domain Bacteria; phylum Planctomycetota; class Planctomycetia; order Pirellulales; family Pirellulaceae. Next base: position 238,234 of record JACKHN010000009.1, on the reverse strand, counting down.
AAAAAGACGAGGACAATTCAAAACTTATCAATCTACTAACTAACCCTAACCACAGAACCAAGAATTGGTTTCGCAAATAGTTTGAAAAAGCATCTGATTTATTTCTAGGCGCTAAATGAACTTCGACGCCATACGCGGAAAGTGGGGAATCCGCGCGTTGTTGGTCGTAAGGGGAGGAACCAGTCAGGGCAGAAAACTGCTAACACGAACTAACCAAGAACGCTTCTGACTGACCAATTGGAGAGGGTTCGTAGAGAGAGGTGAACTGTCTAGTTGCGACTACCAACTGAACAAGTTCACGGCACACCGAAACTGCTCGTCTTCGGGTCAGAAAGTTTGCTGCTTTGCAGCGTATTTCGTACTCAGAGCGAAGTCAATAGGGTGCGAACTAAACCTTATCATGCGTCATTAGAAATGACCCCATAAGCGACCATTAGAAATGTCCCCGTGATAAGCTGTCTTCACAAGAAGACAGGGAATGGAAACGATTTCGATGAGTCTGCAGGAGCGTAAGCGGCTGGAGGTGTTCAGCCGGGTTCGTTTGGGAGCGATGACCTTGGTGGAAGCGAGTGAATTACTGCGATTGAGCTACCGTCAAACGAAGCGGCCTGGAACCGGTATCAGGCTGGCGACTCCACCTCAACGCATCCAATTTTGAACGGCACCGCCGTTTTCCGAAACAACTCTATGTCCAATCGGCGTCGACGGCAATATTTTATAGGTGTCATGGTATGTCATGGTAATTGCACAATGCAATTCCGAACTGCTTGAGCTTGTTCGAGCATTACATCCGATGCCCGAATACCCGTGGTATCAACGCCGTGGGTGTGTTCGCGAAGGCGGAAAGGTGTCCGCTCCGGACGGTTAGTTCCGGACGATTGTGAAGCTTTGGAACAAAAAGACCCCTTGCAACGCTGGTTGCAAGGGGCTTGGTCTAGGCAAGATAAACCGCGCCATTCGGTTCTATTCTTGAGGGGCTTCAGCCGCTGCTTCTTCTGCGGGGTCGAATACCTCTTCTTCCGGCGCGATTGGCGTCTCATTGCTCGGGCCAGAAACGTTCGGGCCGCATCCAGCGAAGAGCGCGGCGAACAGTAGAAACAATAGCCGAATTTGACTCATCGAAGTAATCTCTCCAAAACTCAATCGAAAGAAGTTAATCCCTGACCACTCAGAGCGGTCGGGGCGGGGAATTGTGTAACGACAGAACTAGTTGCTGGTTTCACCACCCTTTGTAGAACCAAGCGCAATCCACGTCGCTTGGTTGATCGTCTCGGACTCGAAGGAGACCGAAGCATCGCAGCGTAGCATCAAGCAACCACCGGGATGATAACTGCCCGGTTCCTTGACGGACGCCTCGGTTACCGAGCTGTCAGGATCGCAACCAGGGCCGGCGTTCGGGCCAATAAACGTGGTAATCTGTGGGCCGTGTCCAGTTCGACCTGAGGACCAATAACGACCGTTCTCATCCTGGTCACCGGCATAGCCGCTCCCTGCATCATACTGAGCCAAGCAGTTATCGTAGTATGTGTTGATAATCGTGAGGTAGGGTGCGGTGTTTTTGAATACTCTCGAATCCCCAGAGATGCTCTGCGACAAAGCACCGACGCTCTCGACCATCACGCCTTGCTCACGCCGGGGACGTGATGGATCCCACTGACCCTGGTTTCTCCCCAGCACTGCTTCGCCCATGGCAAACGTGTTCGCAGTGCCATCGAGGATGTCACGAAACCGCGGCCAGTATTGACCGTCAGCGATACCAGCTTCGTTTCCCGAGCCTCGGTCCCAGTGGGACTGCGGCCCACGAGAGAAACAGTAGGACGTTGGCGAGTGCGCTGCGGAGTAGTTGACAGACGAACCGGGATCGCTGGGGCAAGTGAAAGCCTCGTCGAGTCGTGTTCGCGTCACTTGTCGATTAGTCAATCCTCCGCTTGTTCCGTCCGTGCTGTCCCACTGGAACCGGAAATCGATACTGTCGTAGAGCGCCTGTTGCTCGACGTAGGGAAGTAAGCTCGCCAGCCCGCCCCAGCGCATCCAGTTTTGAACTGAGCCGCCGTTAGCCGAGAGAACACCGTTACCGCCCGGCGTCGACGGGAACGCCTTATAGGTGTCGTGGTAATTGTGCAATGCAATTCCCAGCTGCTTGAGCTTGTTCGAGCATTGCATCCGACGAGCCGCTTCCCGTGCGGCTTGCACCGCCGGAAGAAGCAAGGCGACCAAAATACCAATGATTGCGATGACGACGAGAAGCTCTACTAGCGTAAAGCCTCGCGATCGCCTGTCACGAACTTGAGAGAACATCATTCAAACCTCCTTAGAGAAACGAAAAAACAGATGAGTTGATGGATTTCCGAGAGGGGGAAACCGAGAAGGTCACATTTTTTCTCATTGGGCCGCAACTGTCAAGCGTTTGCGGGGTTATATCCTCAAAGGGGGGGGGTAATGTAGAGGCTGGCTTGCTGTGGCCTTGCAGTTTCGGTTGCCCATTCGCCCGAGTATCATTCGCACCGCGAAAGGGTTACCTATTCCGACCCAACTGCCGGCATTCGGTGTTTTCCGCTGGCAGCTGCCGCACTCTGCTCGGCATAGAAAGCGGTGAGGGCGGCACGTGCTGCCTGATGGTCGGGCTGGTACTTGAATACGCTTTGCAGCCATTTGATTCCCTCGGAACGATCACCGTACTCGAGCAATGCGACTCCGATTTCGTAGCGGCATTCTGCGTCTTCGGGGTGACTGGCAACATACTGCCGCCTCGCCAGCACTTGGCTCAACGCCAGCCGCGCCTGTGCAGCGAACTGGAAATGCGGTCGGGCCTTGTCGCCTTCTCCCGAAATGAACAGAGCCGTGGCGAGGGCATAGCGGACATCGTATTCGCTTGGTTTCTGCTTGGCAGCCGGTTCCAGCCACCGCAATGCATCCGCACCCTTTCCTGCATCAACTTCGAGTTCGCCGAGCGCTAACAAGCAGTCGTAATCGTCCGGAGCGTGCTGAAGGCCCGCCAGAAATGCCTCACGCGCTTGCTGGAGTTTCCCGCTTCCTTGCAGGCACTTCCCCAAACCGAATTGAGCTTTGGCGTCTTCTTTCGTTTGAAGAACGATGCGATAGTGCTGTTGCGCCTCGTGGTAGCGATGCTGCTTTTGCAAGACGTATGCCAGGTGCAACCGAACGTCGGATCGCTCAGAAGACAAATCCAACGCCTCACGATACCACCTCTCCGCGACTGGCCACTCCTCGTCGTGTTCGCTGAGGAGTCCTCGATAATACCGCGGTTGCGGGTTTTTCGGTTCCTCCTCCTCCCAGCTATCGAGTACGAGTCTAGCCGGGCCGATTTCGTACAGTCGGTAATAGCCTTTGACGAGGGCTTCGTAAATCTCGTGCATGTCGTCTCCTGGGTTCGCCAGCAGTTCTCCCAGTCGAGGATCTTCCGGCGCGAGTTGCGCCGACTCGGCCATTGCAAGAAGTCTTTCGCGCTGGACTGCCTCCGCTGGATACCCCAGCCGATTCGCTTGCTCGAGATAATCCATCGCCGTTTCGTACGACTCTAGGTGACGGTGAGTGCGGGCCATTAAGAAGTACACGGCCCCGCCTTCGTTGCCCGAAGACTCGGCAGCTTCAAGCCAAGCCAGAGCCTGTCTCGGTTCACGGTTCGCAATCGCCAGTCGAGCCCTCCACAGACGATATTTGTGCGCGACCGGTTGCACGGCGAACGCCAGGGCTGCCAGTAAACAGAACGCGGCTAGCAGCATTTTCATTTTACCGACGCGGTTTTTAGTACTCTGGCTGCTCACGGATATTAAATCACTCGATTCGAGGTCAAGGATTACTTTCCAATGTTACGCGCGTGTCTACGGTGCGTCGGCTTGCGGATTACGCTTGTTCTCCCATAAATCAAGACAGCTTCGCTCCGACGGAGCGACCGTAAAATGCAGTTGCCCGTTGCCAACCAACAAATCAACGTCGCCATCGAGATCGTAGTCGCTGAGCGTCAGTGTGGGGTGATGGCATTGGTCAGACTCTAAGGTGTGACGAACAAACTCGCCTGCCGCTACCTGTTCAAACCAAACGAGTGAATCGAGTTTACGATCCGACAGATGCATTCCCTGGGCGGATGGTGCGATCAGCGCACATGCCACGACGTCCGCATCGCCATCGCCGTCCAGATCGGTCGCTGCCGCGCGATAGGCGCCGAAGAGCGTGCCTAATTGGTGCGGTACGAACTGCAGTTCACCCTGATTTTCGAGCCATTGAATCCCGTGATAGGGTTTCAGGAGACTATTGTCGAACGTGTCACCGTTCGTCAGGAGAATGTCGAGATCATTGTCTTGGTCCAGATCCAGAAGCTGGGAGCCAGAGAATCCCCATGTCGGACTCGGAGCGCGATACAAGTCATGAACCGTAAAGACGAATTTGCCCTTCTGTAGATAACAGCGCACCATTTCATGGCCTTGGCTGTAGAGCGCCACGATATCGCGAAGTCCATCGCCATCCAGATCGACGACGTCAACGTGGCTTGCGCCGTGTAGGCCGTCGATTTCGCGAACGTCGAACTCGGCTGGCTGCCCGGGCAGCGTGTTATTCTCGAGCAGAAGGAGATGCCCTGTCGTATGCCAGCCGAACTCCGCGACGACGAGATCGAGATCACCGTCACCGTCGAAGTCGTCGGGCTGAACATCGGCGACGCGTCCCAGCCCGTCCGCCAATGTCGAACGCTCGAACGTGCCGTCTTCTCGCTGACGTAACCATTCCACGCCGCCAAGATTATGGTCCATCGCCAGATATGATCCGAGCGAGGCGACGACGAGATCGATGCGACCGTCCGCATCCAAGTCGACCGCTTCGACATGCGCTGGATTCGGCACCTCCGCGACCGGTTCGAGGTGCCAATCCGGTTCGCTGGTGCGCCCCATCAGGATCTGTCCGTTGAACATGTCGCAGACGAGAATTTCAGGGTGCTCGTCTCCGACCACGTTCGCCACCAGGATGTTCGAGACGACTCGCGGCGCGGGTGACGGGTGCGACGCGATCGTCCGTTTGTCCAACGGCAGTCCGTCCGGCTCCCGACTCTCGTCCGTGACAGGAAACGTGAACTGCTCCGGCGCACGTTCCTCGTACCAGGCGACAACGCTGCTCGGATCGACACCCCACTTCACAGTCGTTCCGTAACCGGACTCTCGAAACATTTCCCAGATGGTATCTTCCCAGGCGGAGCGGGGCAGGACATCCGGAGTAGGGAGCCGATGGCAATGCGAACAGATTTCACGGACTCGAGCCTCGTCCGCCTGACTCAATCGCGTGACTGCTTGGGCCACGATTTCATCGAATCCCCCGGAATCGGAATTGCCTATTTGTAACACGAACCCAGCGAGGATTCCCGCCGCAAGCAGTCCAAGCAGGCTCAACCCGATGGTTCGTCGCGCTGCCGTCTGGCTCCAAACTTGCTCAGGGACGGGGGACGCTGCGGATACATCGCGAATCTTCTTGCGATTTCTTTGCACTGCGTGGCGACGCCGTTGGGGCCCGTCGGTCATCATGGGTTCTTTCACTTCAGGCGGCTAAGAGCTCGTGGCGTGCGCTGTTCAGTGGCGTGCGCTGTTCAACAGTAGCTTGATGGGAGGTGTTCCTGGTACGATGCTACACTCGTTGGACATCATTTGCACGAGATTCTTAGTAGGACTAGTAGGCATGCGATTGTTAACAACGTGTTTGGTCCTTTTTCTCGCTCAACAAGGGCTGAGCTTGGCCAAGGTGGTTGCAGACGATGGATACCGTCCGAACTTTGTCGTCATCTTTTGCGATGATCTCGGCTACGGCGATTTGGCTTGTTTCGGGCACCCAACGATTGCCACGCCGAATCTAGACCGAATGGCTGCCGAAGGGATGAAGTTTACACAATTCTACGCAGCGGCTCCGGTTTGTACGCCGAGCCGTGCCGCCTTGATGACGGGACGCCTGCCACTGCGAAATGGGATGTGCAGCAACAATCGACGCGTGCTATTTCCAGATTCCAAAGGCGGCCTTCCTGCGGAGGAAATCACAATCGCCGAGGCGCTCCAAGCGAACGGCTATTCCACCGCGTGTGTCGGCAAGTGGCATTTGGGGCACTTGCCAGAGTACCTGCCAACGAACAACGGCTTCGATTACTACTTTGGCATTCCCTACTCGAATGACATGGATCGCATGAACGAAGCGCCGAAAGGTCGCGATGCTTTTTGGGATCCGGAAGTAAGGTACTGGAATGTGCCGCTGATGCGAAACACCGAGATCATCGAACGACCTGCCGATCAGACGACGATTACGCGACGGTACACGGACGAAGCGACAAAGTTTATCCGAGAGAGCAAAGATTCGCCGTTCTTCCTATATCTACCGCACAGTATGCCACATGTCCCCTTGTTCTGCTCTTCCGATTTCAGTGGTAAAAGTCGTCGCGGGTTGTTTGGCGACGTGATCGAAGAGATTGACTGGAGTGTTGGCCAAGTGCTTGACACGCTTCGCGAGTTGGAACTCGACTCAAATACGCTCGTCGTGTTTACGAGCGACAATGGTCCTTGGTTGATCTTCGATGAACAGGGAGGTTCAGCCGGGCTGCTTCGAGATGGAAAAGGAAGCACATGGGAAGGTGGCATGCGTGAGCCAACGCTGGCGTGGTGGCCTGGTCAAATAAAGCCGGGCACTGTCAGTCGCGATGTGGCCAGCACGATGGATCTCTTTGCAACATTTTATGCGCTGGCTGGCATCAACTTGCCCACCGACCGGGTGCTCGACAGTCACGACCTGACGCCCGTCCTGAAGGGAACCGGAGGCAGCAGCCGCGAAACGCTTTTCTACTATCGCTCCTACGAACTAATGGCGGTTCGCAAAGGGCCTTGGAAGATGCATCGCATGACACAGGATGCCTACGGGGCGGGATCTCGCGAGCCGAAGCAGCACGATCCGCCCTTGTTGTACAACCTGGAGCATGATCCGGGGGAGAAATTGGACGTGGCGTCCGATCATGCGGATGTTATCGAGTTGCTTCGAGCCGAAATCGAATTACATCAGGCTTCGCTGATTGTAGTGGATTCGCAGCTGGAGCGCTGATCGTGCGTCAGTTGTTCCAGGCTGACAGTCGGGAGGGTCGACCCGAGTGAAAGTTTGGAAGCATCACATCTTGGCCTTGCAGTGGGATGGCTTTAATGACACTACTGCGGGAATCTTTGTACAAGATGACAATATCTATCTCCTTTCGTGAGGTTGTTGACGGCACGAACATCCGTTCGCAAACCGAAGCGGCGGTTGTGTTCGGGCTGATATCGGCTTGCACGGCATGAACGGAACAGACCAATGCCCGGTTGAACGCGAGACTGGCCATGGGACGCCCGAAGATTACTCGCAATCTCAATCGGAGTAATGGTCGGAATCGGATTGGGTATTCCAGCTTTCATTCTGGCGGTGCATCGTTCGTCTTTGTTGATGGAGGCGTTTACTTCCTTACCGAAACGATCGAAGGAGATTTTGATGCGGACGACTTTCTCACCGCGAACGGCGTCGACAACATTACTCTGTGGGAAGCACTCTTCGCCCGACAGTATGGGACTCCAGTCTTAGAGAAAGCCATTCCGTGGTCCACGTTGCTCCGCAACGTAAACACCTTCGTCGACGTCTGCATTGCGGAGCAGTGCGACTACGATTTAGCAATCCAGCGCTGACGTGGTGCGGTCGACCAATCGCCGCGCGTTCTTTAATGCGAGAATCGTAGCGTCGTGGGCGGCGGATCATCGCCGATTCGAGTGCTCGCCGAAATTGTGCTTCCTGAGCCGGCACGGTGCGATCTCGACAGGAATTCACACCTAACAATCGCAACGTGACGCCGTTCGCCACCGCCACCCGTTCTGGGTGTTTCTGGGAAAAAACTCGAAAAAAAGTTGTTTTGGGGTGAAAATGTTGACTCGATGTGTTAGGTTCGTGCGAACGAGCGGTCGAAGGAGCCCGATTCCGGGGAAATCCAAATCCTCCTCCGTTACGCGTACTGGAGAATCCTATTCCTTACGCGGTTTCTCCGTTCCTGTTGGAAGTATTTCATTTCTTAAGTTGTGGTCGTTTGGCTTGGAATGCTATTTGTCATTGAGCGGCAAACGTCCTCTGCCGTTTTCGATTAATTCTTGAAGGAGTCAAAATGCGTTTCATTTGTAGATTCATGATTGTTCTAGCTCTCTTCCTCATCGCGCCTGCGGTTTTCATTGGATGCGGCCCCCAGAAAATGTCGAGCGATGAAATCCCAATGGACATCGGCGACGTAAGTGAGGAGGAGGGTGAAGATGCCGACGCTCCGGAAGAGGAGTAGTGTAAGGCTGCTGTGAGGCGGAACCGCGATCTCCGACATCGGTTCCTGGACTCGAAGAGTGTTTTGTTTTCTTTTAATTTTTTAGCGAGGTGATGATGTCAACCACAAAAACCGAGAAGAAGGGGAGAGTGTCCGGCTTTACGCTTGTTGAATTGCTGGTCGTCATTGCAATCATTGGAATTTTGGTAGCCTTGCTGCTACCGGCGGTACAAGCGGCTCGTGAGGCCGCGCGACGTATGCAGTGCGGAAACAATCTGAAGCAGATTGGCTTGTCGATGCACAATTATCACGATACCTACAAAACGTTGCCACCGGGGTACCTAATGAAACGCACGAGCCCGACGGTGTGCTTACCGAACCTGAACAGTTGGGGCTGGGGTGCTTTACTCCTGCCGTTTATGGAGCAGTCACCCTTGCATGACAAGTTGAAAGTGGGGGACATTTCAATCTTTCAGGCCGGTGCGACGCCCGCGTTGCTCGCGGCCATGAATGTGTCGATCAATAGCTATCGTTGTCCGTCTGATGTCGCCCCTGACACTAATCCCAACAACCAAAAGCGGATGAGTCCCTGGAATAACGCTTCTGGCTGGACGATGGCGAGTTCTAATTACGTGGCGAACAACACATCCTGGGATTTGCGCTGGGACGGCAATGCAACGCGGACGCAGGGAGTCTTTGTACAAGATCAAGGCACCGCTTTCCGAGATATAACGGATGGTACGAGCAACGTGATCGCGGTCGGCGAGCGTCGCTATCGTGTCAAGAGAGACAACGGAGCCCTGCAAACGATTCAAGCTGCGGTTGTGTTTGGAGTGACAACGTCCCAAACTGATTGCGACGAAGGCAGCAACAACCGTCTGTCGGCAATCTTGGCAATGGGACGTCCGAAGATCAATCGCAATCGGAACACCAACAATGATCGGCAACGCTGGGGCTACTCCAGCCAGCACCCCGGTGGAGCGCAATTTGTGATGTGCGATGCCAGTGTCCAGTTTATTGGGGAGACGATCGATGGCGATTTCGGCACGAACGAAGAATTGGTCGACAGCACCTTCGCCACGATTACAACCTGGGAAGGACTTCTCGCCCGCCAAGATGGCGAGTCCTTTCAAGTTCCATAGATTAGTGATTCGATCGTCGACGCAGATTGCGAGGAGTGGAGATCGATCCACTCCTCGTTTTTTGTTCGCCCAGCGAAGCTGGCTAACGCCGTCGCTGCTTGTCAGCGACCTCATCCAGTTCATGGGGAAGAGAATTCGACTCGCAAGGGCGTCAGCGGCCAACGTTGGGGGGCTGAAGGAAGCGATACGAAGACGATGGACCGCAGTGAAAGCGAACCGGGCGCTGACTGGAGGTTGGTCGCCGGTTAGTTGTCGGGATGAGCATGCAAAAAATGCGATGTCTAATTCATAAACAACGGCGACGAGTGGTTGGGGATGTAATCATCGTCAGGGAGCCAGCACAGTAACTGGGGAAGCTTGGCAATACCTCCGCCGCATTAGCTCCCCCAAGGGCGAAGCCTGAGAAGCGAGTAAGGTGGTTCAAGAGGCAACTCAAGAAACCTTCGACCTGACATGAGGCGGCAGATGAACCCGCAGTAGTGAGGAAGTCGCGGCCTCGGAATGCTGGTAACAGTCTGGATACAAAATCACGACGACAGCGAGCAAAGCGGCGAGGTCACCGAGGCGAGTCTCGTTGGACACCGATGTGTCAAAAGCAAAACGGTGGATGCAAAGAAGGGGAAGTCTTACGTTTAAATTGGAGAGCGTAGCATAGAGCAAATAACTCGGCAGAGGACACAAGCGAAAGAGCATGAAGGCATTCGGGAACGACCCAAGGTGGTGGAGCGGCGAGCCGGCGAACCGGTCCGGTAAACCTGGAACAGATCATCACTGATCTGAATCCAGTGCTACGGGGTTGAGGAATCTACTAACTGCAAAGTGGTTTTATAGAGAGTTGGCGGGATGGATTCGGCATCGCCTACGAGCCAAACAGCTTGCATTGTGGACGAAGTCCGACTGGCTTCAGGGTCGCTTGCGATTAGAGGGCGATCGGGGCGATCTCCAGAAAATGCAAACGACTGCGCGGCGGACGTCACACAGTCATTCGCCAGCCTAGCAATCAGTAGTGACTACCTGGCGGAGCTTCGCCTATAAGACTTGACGTCGATCGAGACCGGAGTCCCTTCCTCAGGAATACGAAGAAACGTGAAACAGGAGCCGTATACGGACCAGTACGTTCGGGCCTGTGAGAGGGCTAGGTCACGGCTGAGATCCCCGTGGTTCTGCGGTAGGTGTGCCAGTGAATTGACCGTTTAACAATCCCCACCAAGATGTGGGGAACTCAAGATTGCCAGTTCCCCAAAATCGCGGCTTGGCTGGAACTCGCGGATGGATGGCCGACGGACTGATAGACAATTCGCGAGCGAAATGAGGACGCACGGTCGCACACGGTTCACTATTGTTGTCGAAAATCTAACTAAAACGATTGCAAGTGTGATTTGTGAATGCTATTTTGCTCCGTTGAAAGCACTTGATACGAAGAGGCGTTTGGCGAAACGTCGAAACGATGCACCGCGTTAGATTCCTAACCGCTGCCAATTCAACTTATCGCGACCCATCTCTATCGGTCAGTCGAAGCGTTCACATTCTTGTTTGTTCGTGTTGGCTGGTTGTTCTTAATTAAGAGGCACTGAGCGGATCTCGCGAACAGTGTCTATCAGGCCGTTCGGCCTAATTCGTCGCCCGAATCCGAAGGGATGCTAGATCGTCCTAGCGCCACGAGGTTCTAAAGATATTTGCGTCCTGATATCCCCCAAAAAACAGTCGTTTTCTTATACGCTTTTGTTTTCGTTTCGAAGTGGATGTTTGTGTTTAGTTGGGAGGACAATTAGATGCGTTCTTTTTGGAAGCTGTTGGTTTTCTGTCTGCTGGCGATGCCTGCGGTGTCGATCGTCGGTTGTGGGCCAGTTCAAGTTTCGAGCGATGTTACGCCTGATAATACCGGCGAGGATAGTTCGGAAGAAGACAACACTGGTGGACTTGCCGCTACCGAGGAAGACGAGTGAGTGCCCTGAACCGGTTCCTCACTTGGTGGCGAATACTGGCTAACTCACTTGTCCACGGAGATAAATACCGAATTCAGACTCATCAGAGTTGATGCTTTAATACTTTCTTTTCTCTCACGATTTGGAGGAGCATTTATGTCGAAGAATCGAAATAGAGCAGGCTTTACGCTCGTCGAACTGCTCGTAGTGATCGCTATCATTGGCATCTTGGTTGCCCTGCTATTGCCCGCAGTGCAAGCCGCTCGCGAGGCGGCTCGTCGTATGCAATGTAGTAACAACCTCAAGCAGATTGGAATCGCGCTGCATAACTATCACGATACCTACAAATCCTTGCCTGCAGGGTGGCTGACCAAGCGAAGTGCCCCAAACACTTGCTTGCCAAATGAAAATAACTGGCATTGGGGTGCACTGATCCTGCCATTCGTCGAGCAAGCGCCACTGCATGACAAACTTCAAGTCGGCAACATTACTCTCACACAGGCAGGGAACAATGCGACGATTCTTGCCGCTATGCAGAGTCCCGTTCCTGGCTATAGATGCCCCTCCGACATTGCTCCCGACGTGAACACTGCAAATCGTAAAAAGTGGGATACTTACAACACTGCTGGCGGCAAGACTCAGGCGACGTCGAACTATGTGGGGAATAACTCCTCTTGGGCGTTGGAGTTTGATGGTCAGCTTCCCCGTACCGCAGGTGTGTTTGTGCAAGACCAGAAGATTGCGTTTCGTGATGTCATCGACGGCACAAGTAACGTCGTTGCTGTCGGTGAACGCAGGTGGCAAGTGAAACGAGATAACGGCGCGCTGCAAACGATTGAGGCTGCTGGTGCCTTCGGGCTGACGACCGCGAACACGGCTTGTAACGACAATAACAATGATCGATTGAGCGCTGGACTAGCCATGGGGCGTCCCAAGATTAACCGCAATCTCGATGTCAATAACGGTCGGAACCGAGTTGGTTATTCCAGCTTCCATCCTGGCGGTGCGCAGTTCGTGTTTGTAGACGGAAGCGTTCACTTCCTGCCGGAGACCATTAATGGCGACTTCGAGGCTGGGCAGGATTTCCTGCTCGATAACACAATGGCCACGATTACGCCATGGGAAGCCCTCCTTGCTCGACAAGATGGTACCCCCGTCCAGATCCCTTAGTTGGTCGGTTCTCAAACGCGGCGCGATCGAACGGTCGCGCCCGCGTCTATTTGAATTGATCATTCGACTATCGCAATCACTGTACCGGTGGTGCTGGCAATGCCTTGGCGACAGCCAGCTACGCAGACGCTAAAAGCAGTTACGACCCGAGTACAAACTGCCGTCAAGCCGTTGAGCAAGGTGCGTTTGTAGAAGACACAGTCCGAGCATCCCGGCGGTGTTCAGTTTGCTCTCGTCGATGGGAGTGTTCGCTTGATTGCGGCTACGATCGACGCTGACCATGATGCCAGGCAGATCACGACTTACGTCACAACAGCAATTCGTGATACAGAGGTCGACACGACATTCGAACGCCTACTCACTATCCAGGACGGAGCCCCAGTCGGAGATTTTTAACCGAATTGGTTGTTCTGGCACCTTACTTTATCGAAGGCAGTTTTCGCTCGGGTCAATCTGGCCACCACTACCTTCAAGAGCCACCCACGGATTCTCGCGGGTGGCTCTTTGTTGTGCTGAAGGGACACCCGTCATGTCACCTTGCGAACGGTCAGGGAATTCGCCACGATAGTAAACTCTTGCCCGTTGTCCTCCTATCGAAAAGCATTGCGATGCCCGCGTTCCCCGAAGTCAAAACGATTCAATACGAAGGCCCCAAATCGAAGAACCCGCTTGCCTTTCGTTGGTACAACGAAGACGAAAAGATCGAAGGCAAGTCGATGAAGGAGCATATGCGTTTCTCGGTCACGTACTGGCATACGTTCCGAGGAACCGGCAGCGATCCGTTCGGTGCTGGGACGATGGTGCGACCTTGGGAAGACGGTACCGATTCGGTCGAAAATGCCTGTAATCGAGTGCGCGTTGCCTTCGAGTTCATGGAGAAGATTGGAACGCCCTACTACGCATTCCACGATCGCGACGTGGCACCGGAAGGATCGACGCTGGCCGAGAGCAACAAGAATCTTGATGCCGTCGCCGCTGTTCTTAAGGAAGAACAGGAGCGGACCGGGATCAAGTTGTTGTGGGGAACTGCCAACATGTTCAGCAACCCGCGGTTTATGCACGGCGCGGCGACCAGTTGCAATGCGGACGTGTTCGCTTACGCGGCAGCTCAGGTCAAGAAGGCCATGGAGATCACAAAGGAACTGGGTGGCGAGAACTATGTGTTCTGGGGAGGCCGTGAGGGCTATCAGTGCCAATACAACACCGACATGAAACGCGAATTGGATCACCTCGGCCAGTTCTTCCACATGGCAGTCGACTACTCGAAAGAGATCGGCTTCGACGGCACGTTCCTGATCGAGCCCAAGCCCAAAGAGCCGACGAAGCACCAATACGACAGTGATGCCGCAGCTTGTATCAACTTCCTGCGAGCTTATGGTTTGACCGATCGTTTCAAACTCAATATCGAGACAAATCACGCCACATTGGCCGGTCACACGATGATGCACGAGTTGGACTATGCCGGGCATCAGGGCTTGCTAGGTTCAATTGATGCGAACACAGGCGATTTGATGCTGGGCTGGGACACGGATCAATTCCCTACCGATTACTACTTGACGACGCAGATTATGCTGATGCTGCTCAAGTACGGCGGCGTCGCTCCTGGTGGTGTCAACTTCGACGCGAAAGTTCGTCGCGAGAGCTTCGAACCGATTGATTTGTTCCATGCTCATATCGGCGGAATGGACGCCTTTGCGCGTGGATTGAAGGTTGCCGCCGCGATCCGAGCCGATGGCGAACTCGACGGCTTTGTCAAGGATCGCTACAACAGTTGGGATTCGGGCATCGGTGCCGAGATCGAAGGCGGCAAAGCCAGCTTCAAGTCGTTGGAAGCCTATATGCTCAAGAAGGGCGAAACCGCACCGAACCAAAGCGGTCGCCAAGAGATGCTCGAGCATCTGATCAATCGCTATCTGTAAAACGCACCATGTGATGGCCTTCTTTAACGGCGGTGTCGGCAAGTGGCGTGTCGGCGGAGCTGTACCAGTTCGGTCCCGCCAACATTTTGCCATCCTCGCGGTATGCCAATTCTTTCGGGTCGTGGTGCAGTTTGAAATTCCTGAAAGTAGGATGGCCACTCTTGGCCGTCTTTTGTCGGGCAGGAGTGCCCGACTTACGACAAACTGTATCACTACCTTCTTTCGTGGCTGCTTGATTGTAGTTGTGCAAACCTTGATAATCACACCGAGTGGATTTTTGTATGTCTGTTAATTGACTCTCTGTTCAGTCAGCACCCGAAGGAGCAAAAACATGCAAGCGAAGTTGTGGTTGAGTTGTACGGTCCTTGTCGCGATGGTGGCGGTCTCCACGGTAAATGCAGCGGACTGGGGGCTGAAGAAGGGTAACGCTGATTTGAAGTCGGCTGGTCCTTTGGCGTTCGGGCCGGATGGAATTCTATTGGTGGGTGACGTAAAGGCTGCTACGGTCTTTGCGATCGACACCGGTGACGCTTCCGGTGATCCGGGAAAAGTCAGTTTCAACATCAAGTCGCTGAACGAGAAAGTCGCAGACGCTGCAGGTGCGAGTTCCGCGAACGTGACGATTAACGATGTCGTGGTGAATCCGGCGAGCGGAAACGTTTACATTTCGGCGAGTGCCGACGGCAAGGCTGCGATTGTGCGCATTGACGCTTCGGGCGTGTTGAGTCAAGTCAAGCTCGAAGGTGTCGGCGTTGCCAAAGTCGCGTTGCCGAACGCTCCCGAGGACAAAGTTGTTGGCGAAGGACGGCGCCGTGGGAACGCTCGTGACGAGTCGATTACGGATCTTGCTTATAGCGATGGCAAGGTGTTGGTGTCTGGCGTGTCGCCGAATCCTGACGGTGGACGACCGCTGTCGACCGTTCGAGAGCTCGCCTTCCCGCTGACTTCGGCGGACGCTGGCGTGAACGTCGAGATCTATCACGGTGCACACGGCGGTTTGGAAAACTTCTCAACCGTGCGAACGTTCGTACCGTTCAACATCGATGGCAAGCCGAGCGTACTCGCGGGTTTTACGTGCACTCCGTTGGTTCGCTTTGATGTGAAAAGCTTAAAGTCGGATAAGCCCGTTCGTGGCACAACCGTGGCCGAGCTTGGGAACCGCAATCGTCCTTACGATATGATCGTCTATGAGAAGGGCGGCGAGTCGTGGTTGCTGATGGCGAATAGCGCCCGTGGCGTGATGAAGATCAGCACCAAGGACATCGGTCGCAGCGAAGGGATCACGGCTCCCGTCGGTGGCGGTGGAGTGGCTGGTCAGACCTATGAGACGGTTACCGAACTCGAAGGTGTCGTGCAACTCGATCGTTTGAACGATACCCATGCGATCATCGTCGTGCAGAACGAAGGCGGCTCGCAGGACTTGGCAACGATTGAACTACCGTAGTTGAATCGCTTCTTCATTCCGACAACACAGCCCGGCATTTCGAGCATGCTCAAGATGCCGGGCTTTCTTTGTGCATTAGCCTTTCTAGGCTGACATACAGAAGAGACTAAGTACCAACGTCTTCGATGCAATACAAATGCCCTACCGTTCGCAATAACATTTGCTTCCCAACGAGCACTGGCGACGCATCAATGGGTTCTCCCAGCTTGTTGATCGCCAAGACTTCGAGCTCTTTCCCGTGGCGAATGACGACTGTCGTGCCGTCTCGGTCGGTGAAGTAGATGCGTCCGTTGGCCGCGACGGGGGACGCATAAACGCTTTTCAATTCGGGCAGCCGTTGCCTTTCGAAGATTGGTGTGCCCGTTCGGATATCTAGGCACGAGAGGATGCCGGTGTTACTGCCGGTGAAGTAGATGTGTTCATCGACGATGATCGGTGATGGGACGTAAGGCGTGCCTTGCTTGTGGTACCAGAGTACACGATCGGTGTCGGTGATGTCTCCCGTCGCGTCCAGCGGAATTGCCAGGGCCGCAGAACTGCGATAGCCGCTCATGCAGAAGACGGTCTCGCCTGACAGGATGGGAGAGGGGATCGCGTTGACCGATTGACCGCCGCACTCCCAGATCACCGCTCCTGTCGCGAGGTCGTAACTGCGTACGCGATTCGTGCCGTTGGCGATCACTTGCGTGCGGTTGGCGTATTCGACGATCAGCGGCGTGGCCCACGAAGTTGGTTCGTCTCGGTCCACTCTCCATTTCGTTTTGCCAGTTGCCGCGTCGAGGACCTCGATAAAAGATTGGTCTTCATGGTCCCAGTTGATGACGACCGAACCACTGTGAACAACGGGCGAAGTGGCTTCGCCCCAACCGTATCGTGTTCGCATATCGCCGAGATCGCGAGTCCACTGCAACTGCCCATCGAGATCGTAGCAATAAATGCCTCGTGAGCCGAACGACACATACAATCTCTGCCCGTCAGTTGTTGGCGAAGCGGAAGCGAAGGTGTTGGTGTAATGCTTGCCCTCATGAGGCACTTGCTCACAGGCGACTTGCCGCCAGAGTTCTTTGCCGTTCTGGCGATCGAGGCAGAGTACAACAAACTGATAGTAGTTGGCCGGTGGTTCCGTCTTTGCCTGTTCGTCGGCGCGTGGGGGTGTTTCTGCGACGCGATCGGTTTGGATCGCCGCGACAATGAAGATCTTATTCTTCCAGACGATCGGTGTTGCGCTGCCTTCGCCTGGTAATGGCTCTTTCCACTTGACGTTCGTCGTCTGACTCCACTCCATGGGCGGATCGCAGTTTCTGGCAACTCCGTCGGCGCTTGGGCCTCTCCATTGCGGCCAATCGATCTCCTGAGAGATAGTGACTTCCTGGGCACTCACTCCGGCGAGGAAAAGCACGGTGGCAACGAGCAATGTACAGGCGTGCTGAAAGAAGTAAGTCCGAATCGACATTTGGCTACTCCGGGAGCGAGTGTGGGACGTAGGTGGGTGTCTCATAATACCACGGGCAACTAAAAGACGCTGGGAAGTTGCATCGTTCGAGTTATACTGTCGTTCCCGTCAGCGGGAACACGACGCTGCGCCCTGCGAGGCCGTCCACGGGACTTCTACCTCTACGATGCACATGGCGAGGGAATCCTATGAGTTCTCGAAAAGACGAATCATCCGCACCTTACCTCGGTCGTCGCGAATTGCTTTCTTATAGTGCCGCCTTTGGAACGGCGTTTCTGGCAAGGCAGGGGCTGGCAGCACCCGATGATGTTCCAGCGACGGAGCGGCAACCGCTCACGAGTCACGTTGCCAAACGCTATGACATGAAGAAGTCGATCAACTTGTGGGCCTTTCCGTATCCCGACAAGATGAACCTGACACAGTGTCTTGAATTGGCGAAAGACGCGGGATTCGATGGGATCGAGTTGAACTACGATCTCGTCAATGATCTGTCACCAAACTCTGGCACGAAGGAGTTTCACGCCATCCGTCGCGAGGCCGAGCGAATCGGCATCGCGATCAGCGGCGTCTGTTCCTTTCTGTTTTGGCCATATCCGCTGACAAGCAACGACCCTGCCGAGCGGGCTCGCGGCACGGAACTTGCCTCCAAGATGACGCAAGCGGCGCATGATCTTGGTACGGAGAATCTGCTCGTCGTGCCCGGTGCCGTGCATATGCCGTGGCGTGCCGATCATGATCCAACACCGAATGATGTCTGCGATCGACGGGCCCGCGAAGCGATCGGCAAGCTGCTGCCGCAAGCCGAAAAATTGAAGGTCCATTTGAATATGGAAAACATCTTCTTCAACGGCTTCCTGTTGTCACCCGGCGAGATGGTCGGCTTTGTCGATAGTTTTGACAGCGAATACGTCCAGGTTCACTTCGACACCGGCAACATCATGGAGTATCAATTCCCGGAGCACTGGATTCCGATTCTGGGAAAGCGAATCAAAAACGTTCACTTGAAGGAATACACAAAGAAGGGGACGGACCATTCGCTAGAAGCGTTCCGTCCGCTGCTCGATGGCACGACCAATTGGCCAGCCGTCTTGGAAGCGTTCGCCGGAGTCGGCTACGACCAATACCTGACCTTCGAGTACTTTCATCCTTATCAGCACCATCCCGAAGCCTTGATCTATCAGACATCGGATTCGCTCGATCGGATGTTGGGGAGGAAATGACGGAAGGGGAATGACGAAATACCCAATGACGAAGGAATGACAAATCTCTTATTCCGAATCGGGAGTAGGAGTAGTCGTCATTCGTTCATTTGGATTTCATTCGTCATTGGGTACTTAGTCATTCCTCCCTTTTCTCCCATTGGGTATTTCGTCATTCGTCATTAAAGCACGCCTTGCTTCCCAATCTGATAATAAATCTCCGTCGCCTTCTCCAATTGTTCGATCGCCAGCCACTCGTCTTTCGTGTGGGCCTGTTCAATCGAACCGGGGCCGAAGACGATCGTCGGACATCCGATTGCGTCGAACGCCGGCGCGTCGGTTCCGTACGGCACGCCAATCAGTTCACCGGGTGAACCATAGCCGGACGCAATACGGCTCACCGCCGCCGCCAACGCTCCGTTCGTCTTGTCGGCGAGTCCACTGGAGGCAATGAACGGATCTTCGTGCGAGATGGGAACGGACTTGTCGAGCTTTGAGGCCAAGTAGTCGATCACATGCTGCCGGGCTACCATCGGGTCCTCGCCGGGCAAGACGCGACGATCGATTTCGATCACGCAGGCATCGGCAACGGTGTTGACACTGATTCCGCCGGAGATGATCCCCACGCTGACTGTTGGGCCACCCAGCAATCGATGGCTGCCAAGGCTTGGAGCGACGTCACGGGCGTAGACTTCTAGATGCTGGAGCACGCGAGCCATGTGATAAATTGCGTTGTCGCCCAAATGTGGCGTCGAGCTGTGGCAGGCGCGACCGCTCGTGTGAATTCGCCACCGAGCGACGCCTTTGTGCGCCACGACGATGTTCAGCAAAGTTGGTTCCGCAACGATGACAGCATCGGGCTTGCGCGGAACCACCGTGCTTTGCCCCGAGTTCCAGAGCGCGGCCATGTCACTCGCGCCACTAAAGCCGTGTTCTTCGTTGACCGAACACGCCATGATGATGGTCGGCATACCGGTTGGTCGCTCTTCGGCCAATCGAGAGACGGCAGTCAGCATCGCCGCCATGCCACCTTTGATGTCACACGAGCCGCGACCATAGATACGTCCGTCGCGAACGGTCGGCTCCCAGGGCGGAATGGTCATGCCGTCGACGGGTACCGTGTCTTGGTGCGCTTCGAGAACGAGCAGTTGGTCGCTGCCGTCGAGTCGGGCCATGATGTTGCTTCGTTTGGGGGCGATTTGCTGCTTCTCGAAGGGCAGGCCGAGTCCGTTGAAGATCGCTTCGAGTCGGTCCGTCATGCGATGTTCATAGAACTCTTCGCCGGAATCCTCTCGTCCCATTGGGTTCACGCTGGGGATAGCCACGAGACTTTGTAACGTATCGACGACATCCAGTGGCATCTTCGCCTCCTCAAGTTCGGTGGAATCAGTTGAATAAATGTCCGAGCATTGTAACCGCCAGCGGGCGTTACGATGCCACTGGAGCGGGGGATGAAAAATATTCCTATATTTAGCGAATTACAGTTGCAATTCGTACATCTGGTATCAGAATGTATACCATGCGAGGCAGGGGCATTCTTGCCTCGCACCAAGACCTCCGTAGGCACCTGCCCCGCTTACGGAGGTCGCTTTTGTTTGGCGGAGTGGCAGGGTTTTTCCTCCCAGTACGACGGGCCTCCGAGCCCGTCGAGTCCTGATTCGACGGCTTCGGAGAGCCATCGTATTGGTAAATCCATTTCTGTCGCTTGCCTTAACCCAAGTCAACGGTTCGCGCGCCACGCATCCGCACTACCTTGACCATGTATCTGAGCAGAGATACGATGCTGCTTAATTGGCCGATGGAAACGGCTGATTTTTTTATTGCCAGACTTTGTGACAAGATTCACAAAGTATTGTTTGCCGTTTTCAACTCCCATGTTTCCAAGAGGTTATGGAAAACCTTCTCCTTCCACTTCTGCTCTTTGCTGCTTGTGCGACGTTGCTGTCGGTCGGCATCTTGACACTCGGCAGTTTGCTCGGGCCCAACAAGACGGGGCGTGTGAAGGAAATGCCGTATGAAAGCGGCATGGACCCAATTCATGATGCGAGACGGCGCTTCGACGTTCGCTTCCATCTGGTCGCGATTGCGTTTCTGCTGTTTGACGTCGAGTTGTTATTTCTCTACCCCTGGGCGGTTGCAAACAAGAACCCTCAGGGCTTGAAGAGCATTGCCGACGCGACTCCGGGTTTTAGTTCCACGGTGGTGTTCGCAGAAGTAATGGTTTTCATCGCTTTGCTGACCGTCGGATTTGCCTACGCGTGGCGGAAAGGCGTGTTTCGATGGCGATAGAACTGCCGGAAAATGTTGTTATCAGTAAGTTGGATTCGCTGGGCAGTTGGTGTCGGAAGAACAGTCTATGGCCGATGCCTTTTGCGACGGCTTGTTGCGGCATCGAGCTGATGGCGACTGGCGCAAGCCGTCACGATCTGGCCCGGTTTGGCGCGGAAGTGTTTCGATTCAGCCCTCGTCAGTGCGATCTGATGATTGTGGCGGGGCGAGTTGCCATGAAGATGCTGCCCGTTCTACAACGCATTTGGCAGCAGATGCATGAACCGAAGTGGTGTATCTCGATGGGAGCTTGTGCATCAACCGGTGGCGTCTTCGATACCTATGCTGTGGTTCAGGGCATTGATCGATTTATTCCTGTCGACATGTACGTGCCAGGCTGTCCTCCTCGGCCCGAACAGTTGATCCAGGCAATCATCGACCTGCAAGACAAGATCCAAGCGGAAGGTACGATCGGCGGTCGTGAGTTCAATACGTTTGCTCGTCAGCAGCGAAAGCGAGCCTTGATGGAGTTGCCGATTATTCGCACTCCTCAGATCGTCTTGCCGAATCGACAGGGGACCAACTGATCATGTCCTCTCTGTCGAAGGTCGTAGCATCGCTCAAAGAGCGTTTTTCGGAGGTAGCGGAAAGCGAATTTCGTGGCCTGACCCGCGTGGTCGTTCCGCAATCGCAGTGCTTCGAAGCATTGACTTGTTTGAAGGGTGAGTTCGGTTTCGACATGCTCGTCGATCTGACGTGCGTCGATTACTTGAATTTTCGCGACGCCACCGATCGATTCGGACTGGTGTACCTACTAGCGAGCATGGAAGACAACTTGCGTCTGACCGTTCGCGTGATGTTGAACGAGCCGGACTTAACCGTTCCTTCGGTAGTGCCATTGTGGGAGGGCGCGAACTGGATGGAACGCGAGGTTTGGGACATGTTCGGGATTCTCTTTGAAGGGCATCCCGATCTGCGACGGATCTTGCTGCCGGAGGAGTTTGAAGCACATCCGCTTCGCAAGGACTACCCGTTGCAAGGCCGCGGCGAGCGACATAACTTCCCCGTGCTGACGCGGGGCGAAGCGTAATTGGACATTGGTCATTCGAAATTGGTCATTAAAGCGAAAGCTTGAAATACATGGCGACCACCACCTCACCACCACGACCTGACTTTGCGAAGGACGCGCGCGAAGAGGACTATCTGTGGACGCTGAATTTCGGCCCACAGCATCCCGCGACGCACACCACGCTGCGAATCGTGCTGAAGTTGGATGGCGAACGAGTTGTCGATGCCGTTCCAGATATCGGCTATTTGCATTCGGGCTTCGAGAAGATCGGCGAGCACCTGGACTACAACCAGTATGTCACCGTAACCGACCGGATGAACTATATCTCGCCGATGGCGAACAACGTCGCTTGGCATCATGCCGTGGAAACTCTTCTTGGAATCGAGTTGACGCCGCGTTGTAAATACATCCGCGTGATCATCTCGGAGTTGGCACGGATCAGCGATCATTTGCTCAGTACGGGAGCGATGGGGCTCGACACGGGTGCTTTTACCTTCTTCTTGTACGCGTTCTATCAGCGAGAGAAGATCTACGACATTTTTGAAACGCTGTGCGGG
Organism: Planctomycetaceae bacterium; assembly: GCA_020638975.1. Taxonomy (GTDB): domain Bacteria; phylum Planctomycetota; class Planctomycetia; order Pirellulales; family Pirellulaceae. Next base: position 215,789 of record JACKHN010000009.1, on the reverse strand, counting down.
GCAAGATTTACGAACAGCTATACCCGCGTTGGCGGTGTGATGCACGACATCACACCTTTAGTTGTTGAAAAAATTCGAGCGTTCTTGAAGGATTTTCCGAAGACGATTGATGACATGGAAAAGTTGCTCAATCGCAACCGCATCTTTGTCGATCGCACGAAAGGCGTCGGGATTCTGACGAAAGAGGAAGCAATCAATCGCAGTTGCACGGGGCCGATCGCGCGGGCCAGTGGTGTGACTCGCGATGTGCGAAAAGATCAACCTTATCTCGGTTACGAAGACTTTGATTTTCAGGTTTGTTGTGCGAAGGCGGGCGATTGCTTTGCCCGCTATTACGTCCGCATGGCCGAGATGCGAGAAAGCGTGAAAATACTTCAGCAAGCTATCGAGAGTATTCCGCCCGGGCCTGCAAATATCGGCGTTGATGAGCGCACGACTTTGCCGACCAAGCAGCAGGTTTATCAGACGATCGAAGGCACGATCACACACTTCGAGTTAGTGATGGCAAATCGCGGATTCGAAGTGCCTTGTGAAGAGGTGTACGCTGCGACTGAAACCGGCAACGGCGAACTCGGATTTTATATTGCTGGAGACGGCAGCGACGTCGCGTATCGAGCGCGTTGTCGTCCTCCCTCGTTCATTCACTTTGCAACTTTCCCTCACTTGATTCGTGGGCATACGCTGAGCGACATTGTGGCTGTATTAGGCAGCCTGAATATCATTGCTGCGGAACTTGATAGATAGCGTTGGTTCAAATGACCAAGGCAAATGACCAATGACTACTGACAGAATCCTAACCGACGAGATGGTCGCCGAGATTAAGGCGTTCTTTCCTCGCTATCCGTCCAAGCAGGCGGTGACGTTGCCGGCGTTGCATATCGTGAATGAGCGATTGCGACATGTGCCGTTGCAGGCGGTTGTGGAAGTGGCGGAGTTGTTGGAGCTGAGCCCGGCGCAAGTGCAGGATACGCTGACCTTCTACGGGTTCTTCAAGCAGGACGAGCCGCACGGTCGCGTCCGCGCTTGGGTCTGCCGTTCGATCAGTTGCCATCTTCGCGGAGCGGACGAACTGCTGGAGCACATGTGTCATAAGGCCGGCGTCGAGCCCGGCGGCACGACGGCCGATGGGAAGTTGACGTTGGAGTTTGGGGAATGTCTTGGCGCTTGCGAGTATGCTCCGTGTGTATTGGCAAACGAGACGCTGCATAAGTGTGTGACCAACGATCAGGCTGACGCGTTTATCGAATCGTTAGAGTAAAAGGTGCGAGTGTGGCCGAGTTTGAGCCAGTCTTACTAGCGAATATCCACAAAGACGACAGTCACACGCTGCGCGCTTACGAGTCGTTTGGTGGCTATGCCGGCCTGAAGAAGGTGCTCGGTAGCATGTCGGCCAACGACGTCAAGGAGCTTGTCAAAGGCAGCGGCCTTCGCGGTCGAGGTGGTGCAGGTTTTCCGACTGGCCTGAAGTGGACTTTCTTGCCGAAGGATCACCCGGGCCCGATTTACTTCTGCCTGAACGCCGACGAGAGCGAGCCCGGTACGTTTAACAATCGGATCTTGATGGAAGAAGATCCGCATCAGGTGATCGAAGGCTTGATTATCAGTTGCTTCGCGACTGCAGCGTCGACCGCGTACTTCTACATGCGATACGAGTATCCATTGGCGTGGAAGCGAGTTCAGGCGGCTGTCGACGAATGTTATGCTGCCGGTTATCTGGGGAAGAATATCCTTGGCAGCGGCTATTCGCTGGATATCTTCTTGCATCGCGGAGCTGCTGCGTACATCTGCGGCGAAGAGACCGGATTGATTGAAAGTTTGGAAGGCCGACGCGCATGGCCGCGAATCAAGCCGCCGTTCCCTGCCGTCGAAGGCGCATTCCGCAAGCCGACGGTTGTTAACAATGTCGAGACGGCTGCGTGCGTGAAGCAGATTGTTGATCGCGGCGCAGACTGGTTTCGCTCGATTGGTGTTCAGCCTGATCCGAACAATCCTCGTGATCCTGGTAGCTTTGGTCCGAAGTTGTATTGTCTTAGCGGGCACGTCGAGAAGCCGGGCTGCTACGAAGCTCCGCTAGGGATCACTGTCAATGAGTTGATTGATAACTATGGCGGCGGTGTTTGGAAGGGCCGCAAGGCCAAGGCAGCGATCCCCGGTGGTATCAGTATGGGATTGTTGACGGCGGACGAATTCGATTGCCCACTCGATTTTGCTGGACCGGGAAAGCATGGTTGCTTGGGCCTCGGCACGGCGGCGGTTGTTGTTGTTGACGAGACCGTCCCGATGGTCGACTTCCTGCATAACAGCTGTCAGTTCTTTGCTCACGAGAGTTGCGGACAATGCACTCCGTGTCGTGAGGGCACTTCCTGGGCGCTGAAGATGATGAATCGGATCAAGGGTGGCAAAGGTCGCCTCAAGGATCTCGATCTGTTGCTCGAAATCGGCGACAACATCGGCATCATCCCTGGCACGACAATCTGTGGTTTGGCCGACGGTGCGGCATGGCCAATGAAGAACGCGATTCGCAAGTTCCGTGGCGAGTTTGAAGAGTACATCAAGAGAACAAACCCAGACGGCTATATGGAAACCCATCCAGTTCCCGTCCTGGAGATTATCGGAGCTCACTAGAATTTCAGATTTTTGATTTTAGATTTTCGATTGAACAAATCTGAAATCTTCAATCTCAAATCATAAATCTCGAAACATCATGGCAACAGTATTAGTAGACGGACAAGAAGTCGAACTAGCCGCAGGCGAACGCCTGAACGGCATTCAAGCCGCTGCGCGAGTTGGCGCGGATGTGCCGCATTACTGTTGGCATCCTGGTTTGACGGTTGTAGCTAGTTGCCGAATGTGTCTCGTCGAGACCGGTCGCCGTGATCCCGCGACGGGCGAGATCACGATGTTGCCCAAGCTGGTTCCCGGCTGTCAGACACCGGCCACCGATGGAACGGTCTTTGTCACGAAGAGTGAAAAAATCACCGCCGCCCGTGCGATGGTCGAAGAGGATTTGTTGATCCGTCATCCGATTGATTGCCCAATTTGCGACAAAGCAGGTGAATGCTCGCTGCAAGACTATCACTTCGAGCATGGGCGCGAAGAGCGACGTGCGGATCTGAAGCCATTTACGAGTCGTCGCCGCGAACTTGGCGACACAGTCACGCTGTTTGTCGACCGATGTGTCATGTGTACTCGCTGCGTTCGCTTCAGCCGCGAAATCAGTGGCGATGCCGAATTGATGGTCGTGAATCGCGGTGCCCACGAAGAGATTGATGTCTTCCCAGGTTTCCCGCTGGATAACAAGATGTCGGGCAATGTGGTCGATCTCTGTCCGGTAGGTGCGTTAGGTGATCGCGACTTCCTTTACAAGCAACGCGTGTGGTTCATGAAGAGCCATGACAATGTTTGTGCCGGCTGTTCAACCGGTTGTTCGATCAAAGTCGAAGAGAATCAAGACAAAGTATATCGCCTGAAGCCACGTGAGAACCCACATGTGAATCAGTGGTGGATGTGCGACGAAGGCCGATACGGCTGGAAGCACGTTCACGATCCCTCTCGTGTCACGCTGCCTCGCCGAGTTGGCAAGGACGGTTTCGAGAACGTCGAGTGGTCGACGCTTTCCGGTGAGCTAGACGCCAAACTCTCCGCGAGCAAACGCATCGCCGCTGTTTTGTCGCCTCACCTCACGGTGGAAGAGGCGTATCAGCTAGCCAAGTACGTCCGTGGAATCGATGAGCAAGCTCTGTTGGTGTTGGGGCCGATTCCAACCGAAGGCCAAGACGAAACATTCCCGAACGGTTTCACAATTCGTGCCGAGAAGTGCCCCAATCGTCGTGGTGTGGAAGAAGTCATCGTCGGACTGGCGAAAGCGTTAGTGACGTGGGACGACTTCCTTGGCCGGTTAAGCGACGAAGCATTTGATGCGGTGTGGGTCACCGGCGGTTATAAATCGAATTGGCACGACGAGTCCGTCGCTCAAAAGTTGTCCTCGGTCCCGTTGCTGATCGTGCAAGATTCGTTCGCGTCTCCGCTTTGGGATGCCGCGACCTATCAGTTGCCTTCCGCAACCTTCGCCGAGCGGGATGGCTCGTATGTTAATCACGCCGATCGATTGCAGTCGTTCAAATGGGCTGTGCGACCTCCCGCGGGCGTGACGACCGAAGGCCAACTTTACTGGCGTTTGCTGAAATCTCCAGGCCTCTACAACTCGCGTGCAGTCCTCGACGAACTAACGCGTGAGTTGCTCTATTTCAGCGCGGCAGCCGGAGGTAATGGTGACTGCGGGATCGATTTGAAGAGTAATCGGTTGGCTTAGACATGAATGCGAACCTACAACGCAAGTCGCGACCGAATCATCAGCGATACATAGCGATTTTACGACGAATGACGCCACAAGAACGATTGGATAAAGCAATTGAACTGACCGAAAACTCTCGGTATTTGTTCCGCCTCGGTTTACGTAAGCGTCACCCGGAGCTTTCTGACGAGGTGTTTCAACAGCTTTACGTTGAGCGATTGTCCAAATGTCACAACAGGAATTACTGACTAGCGTTTTAGATGTTTTAGAGCGATTGGAAATACTGTATCTGGTAACCGGTTCGTGGGCGTCTAGTTTGCAAGGCGAACCACGATCAACACACGACCTTGATTTAGTTGTCTCACTAGAAATCGATAAAGTACCTCCGTTGTTAGCCGCATTCACTAGTCCCGATTACTACTTGTCCGACGTCTCCGTGAAGGAGGCCGTTCGGCATCAGTCCATGTTCAATCTCTTGGATAATCGTTCGGGCGATAAAGTTGATTTTTGGATGTTAACGAATGAATCGTGGGACCAGGAGCGATTTGCTCGACGCGAAGTGATTCAACTTTATGATCGTCAAGTATGTATCACGACGCCCGAAGATACGATCCTTGCTAAGCTGCGATGGTCGAAGTTGTCTGGGGGCAGTGAGAAGCAGTTTACGGATGCGTTGCGGGTCTACGAGGTTCAGAGCCCTCAGCTCGACGTCGAGTACATTACCGAATGGGCAAGCAAGTTGGATGTCACGGATCTTTGGATGCGGCTACAGCGAGAGGCCGACGCAGGCGGATAATGATTGAAGCACTCATTAAAATCGCGATCGTCATCGGCGGCCTTATGACCGCAGCAGCCTATTTTGTGCTGCTTGAGCGTCGTATGGCTGCCTGGGTGCAAGATCGCGTAGGTCCGAACCGCGTTGGTGCTCCGTTAAGCCAGCTGAATAAAAGCTGGAAAGACTTGCGTTTGTTCGGTCTCGGCCAGCCAGCGGCTGACGGTGTGAAGTTCATTCTAAAAGAAGAGTACACGCCGGCGCACGTTGACAAGCGGCTGTTCGTGCTGGCTCCGATCTCGATCCTTGTTGCCGCGCTTGCAACCTTTGCAGTGATTCCATTCGGCAGCATCCTGCCACCAGGGCTGTTAAGCGACGAACCGATCGCGTTAGTTATTTCGCCCGGCGCTGGAGTGGGAATGCTCGTCGTCTTTGCTCTGTCAAGCATCGCGGTTTACGGAGTGATCCTCGGCGGTTGGGCCAGTAACAACAAATACAGCTTTCTCGGCGCATTGCGTTCGAGTGCTCAGTTGATTGCTTACGAATTGCCACTCGGACTCGGAATCCTCGGAGTGATTTTGGCAACGGGCTCGTTGGACTTAGATAAAATCATCTCGGCACAGGCGGAGACCGGTTGGTGGTTTGCTTTCACCCAGCCACTAGGGTTCTTCGTATTCTTCGTGGCGGCGTTCGCCGAGGCAGCTCGGTTGCCGTTCGACCTTCCGGAATGCGAGCAGGAGCTGATCGGCGGCTATCACACGGAATACTCAGGTATCAAGCTGCTGTTGTTTCTGGTCGCTGAGTTTTTGCACATGATCGCGGCTTCGTTCCTGATCGTGATGCTGTTCTTCGGCGGCTGGCATTTCTGGTTCATCACGGGTGCAGACGCTAACCCCGGGTGGGTGCAGGCGATTTTGCGCGTTGCCGTTTTAATGACCAAGATATTCCTGGTGATTTTGTTCTTCATGCTCGTTCGCTGGAGTTGGCCGCGGTTTCGCTTTGACCAGCTGATGGCGTTCGCTTGGAAGGTCATGTTGCCACTGGGCTTGATTAACTTTGTGGCCGTTGCCGCGATCGATCAATTTAGAACGATATCGGGAAATACATCGCCGGGCATGGATTTGCTTTGCGTGGCGGTGGCCTGGGTGATTTGTATCGTCGCTTGGGTCGGCATTTCGTTTGCTGGGCCACTTGTTGCTGATAACCGTCCGCGTGCGGACCTTAATCCGTTCGATATTGATTCGCAGATATGATCGTTTAACCCAGCCGCAACGCGACGGAATGAGCAGTTCACCGTTGCGATGCGTTCGGGTTAAACGAAGGAATTGAAAATGAAAGCCGACGATCCAAACATCAAATGGGTGGAAGAGCCAAAATTGGGCTTGAGCGGCAAGATGTACGCGCCGATGTTCGTCCAAGGCTTGGCGACGACGTTCAAGCATCTAAAGAACTCGCTGCAAGGCAAGGCGGTGACGGTCAGCTACCCTGAGCAGGAACCGCAATTCGACAACCCGCTCATCTATCGCGGCGTTCATCGACTGAACAAAGACTCGCAAGGGCGAGTGAAATGTGTTGCCTGCTTCCTGTGTGCGACGGCCTGCCCAGCTCATTGCATCGACATCATCGGTATCGAAAGTCCTTGGGAGGATCGCGAGAAGTATCCAGAAAGTTTCACGATTGACGAATTGCGTTGCATCTACTGCGGCATGTGCGAAGAAGCCTGTCCCGTCGACGCGATCGAACTGACAAGTCTCTATAACTTAACTGGTCGCAGTCGTGAGGAGATGATCTTCGACAAAGAGAAGCTCCTCAGCGTCTACGATGCGACGAAAGACACTGAACCGATGCGATCGCCAGGTATGGGAGGAGCCGTGTGAACGTGACCGCCTTACTATTGGCTCAGACCGTATTAGCAATTAGCTCGCCGATGACCTGGGGAATTGGCGTGGGGACTGCTGGGCTCGCGCTGCGGTTGGCTCCGCAAGTTGCCTGGCAGAAGCTGGGACTGCTCCTCGCATTGATTGGAATTGCTTTGATCGGTGTCGCGTTGCCTCCCTTGGGCGAGGCGTTGCCTCAGGTGTTGTTCTGGTTAATGGCGACGCTTGCGGTCCTGGCATCCGGAGCCGCCGTGACCTCTCGCAGCCCTGTCTATGCAGCGATCTGGTTCGCCGTTTCGTTGCTCGGAACGGCAGGCTTGTTCCTGCTGCAAGGTGCGCAGTTCCTCGGCATCGCGACGATCGTTGTGTATGCCGGAGCCATCGTTGTGACATTCCTGTTCGTGTTGATGTTGGCTCAGCCCGAAGGCCACTCGCCCTACGATCGGATTAGTTGGGCCGGCTTTGCAATTCCAATGGCCGCGATCGGCGTGGCCCTTGTGATTGGAATGCTTGTCGGCTCGTTGCCAGATTTTGCACCTGTTGGCCCGCCTTCGGAGGTCCTTCACGAAGAGCATGTTGCGCGCCTCGGCGGACAGTTGTTTGCACGGCACCTCGTTTCCGTCGAAGTGGTCGGAACCATCTTGCTCGTCGCGCTAGTCGGAGCAATCGCGATCGTGATTCAAGGAAACCCCCGTCGCAAACCGTTAGTCCAGGAAAGTGAGGCGGGTCGGTGAACGAAGCCGCGCTCTTACAGAACTACTTAGTCGTCGGCGGCTTGCTGTTCGGCATCGGCTTGCTTGGCTTCATGGTCCGGCGAAACATGATCGTCATGTTCTTGTGTGCCGAGATGATGCTGCAAGGCGTGTCAGTCAGTGCGATCGCGTTCGGACGATATCACAATGATTGGGGTGGTCAGATGTTGGTCATCTTCATCATCGCAGTGGCTGCTGCCGAAGCGGGAATCGCCCTGGCGCTGATCCTGATGCTTTATCACAAGAGCGGAACGCTCGACATGGCGTTCTGGCAAGACATGCGCGAGGAAGGCCAACCGGCGTTCGTGGACCAGGGCGTGCCTGAAGAACGCGCCGAAGATCGCGTGTGGCCGACGTTGACACCCGCAGGCGTTGAGCCAGCGGTCGACCAAGAAGAACAGCAGCATCGGAGCAACGTCTGAGACATGGATGACTCGCTCAGTAAACTTCTGATCCTGATCCCGGCGTTTCCGCTGGCCGCTGCGATCATCATCGCGATCACTGGCCCCAAGCTGTTGAAGCAGTGGAGCCACGTACCGGTCATCGTCGCGCTGGTGGCTTCGTTCATTTGCAGCTTGGGTTTGTTGAATGAAGTCCGCCGACGGTCCGCGTCCGTTGATCGCGAACACTCCGGACTTGTACACGCTGGTTTCGAGCACGTCGTCAATTTGTGGACGTGGGCCGATATCCATGAGGCGTATGAACTTCCCGGTGTTTCGTACGGCAACTCGGAGATCTCCATCCTCGATCAGGGCACTCGTGATTTCCGGATCGACATCACGCTGCGAGCCGATGCGTTAACGGCAATTATGCTGTCGATGGTTACGTTTATATCTACCTTGGTCGCGATCTTTGGTGCCGGCTACATGCACGGCGATCGTGGCTACTGGCGATTTTTTGCCTACATAGGTCTCTTCGTCTTCTCGATGACGATGCTCGTCTCGGTCAGTAACTTCATTTTGCTGTTCGTGTTTTGGGAAGCGGTCGGCGTGTGCAGTTATCTGCTGATCGGTTTCTGGTACGAGAAGCCCGAAGCCGCTGCCGCCGGTAAGAAGGCATTTCTCGTTAACCGCGTCGGTGACTTTGGCTTTGCCTTGGCGTTGTTTTTGATTTGGACGACCTATGGCACGCTGAACTACCACGACACTCGGGCCGACGGCGAAACCGATCCAGTGTTGGTTGCACAGGCGATGGAGACGCAACTCGCCGGCGATGCCCCAGGCGACAATGATTCGCTCGTCGTGCGAGGGGTCGTCGGTCGCTGGCGCGTGGCTGCGAATGACTACGCGACTGGTGGCGTGGCACTGGCGATTTGCTTGCTGTTGTTGCTTGGTGCTTGCGGCAAAAGCGCTCAGTTCCCATTGCACGTCTGGTTACCGGATGCGATGGAAGGCCCGACGCCTGTGAGTGCTTTGATCCATGCTGCGACCATGGTCACTGCCGGAGTGTACATGGTCACTCGCTGCACGCCGTTATTCATGGCTTCGCCCGAAGCACAACTGACCGTGGCATGCGTCGGTGCGTTCACAGCGCTACTGGCCGGTCTGATCGCCATGACGCAGTACGATTTGAAACGCGTCTTGGCCTACTCGACGGTCAGCCAACTCGGATACATGTTCCTTGCCCTTGGGACGGGAACGGTGGTTGGAATCTCGGCTGGCATGTTCCATTTGTTCACGCATGCCTTCTTTAAGGCGTTGCTGTTCCTCGGAGCAGGCAGCGTCATGCACGCAATGGGCAACGTGATTGATATGCGTAGGTTCGGTGGCTTGCGAAAGCTGATGCCAACAACGCACGCGACATTCATGATCGGTTGCTTAGCATTGGCAGGCTTTCCGTTGTTGTCCGGGTTCTTTAGTAAGGATTCGATCGTTGCCGCCGTGCATGATCGCGTTCACACGATCGAACACGAACTTGACCATCGCGACAGCCACGAAATGCATGGAGCAACCGTTGATTCAGGCCATGCCCAACACGAAGCCGCTGAAGAAGGGAAGGCTGGGTCGCCATTGGCTTCTTGGGACCACGACCAACTGCATCGTTTTGCGGTCGTTTATCAGTGGCTGTACTACTCGGCGATGTTCACTGCGTTCCTGACGGCGTTTTACACTTTCCGTGCCTTCTACATGACGTTTTATGGCAAGGAAGTCATCCCGCATGAGGCTGGTCATCACGCCCACGAGTCGCCTCCAATGATGGCGTGGCCGTTGATGGTGCTTGCGGTGTGTGCGGCGTTGGCCGGGTTCTCGCTCGATCGGACGATTATCGAAGGGCCGAATTCATTCGGCACGTTCCTGCTCCAGACGCCCTCATTGGCGGACGGCGCGGCCGCCGCTACTTTTGAGCCTTTCAAGTTTCACAAGAATGTGGCGGGAACGAGCGGTGCCATTGCGATCGTTGCGATCTTGCTCGCAACCTACATGTATCTTGGGCATCAACGCGAGATCGAGTGGATCCGACGACTGATGGACTTCGAGCAGTTCGGGAAGTGGTTCGACGTCGAATCCGTTTCGCGATGGAAGGAAGTTGCCTGGGTCAAGCAGCTACATACGGCAGCTCAATCGGTCAGGCTTGGCTGGCTTACGGCGGGGATTGGTAACGTGATTTTGCTCCTGGCACTGATTGCGGCCACACCGTTCATGCTGGGTCACTTTGTCTCGCCGTATAAGTTGTCGCTCGGGAAATTCTTCATCGACGAGATCTATCAACTGTTAATCGTCCTGCCGCTTCGCGGGTTCGCCGTGGTGTGCTATGCAATCGACCGGTGGATCGTGGACGGATTCGTGAATCTCGTGGGTCGCATTCCGCTGCTCGCGGGTGGATTGATGCGATCGCTACAGATGGGATTGGTTCAGTTTTACGCGTTGGCGATGGTGTTGGGAGTGTTAGTGTTGCTGGTAGCCCGTGCGGTGCTGGCGGCTGGATAGGTAGAAGAACGAGTCAATCGAAAGATCGAATGAACGAAGCGTCATTATTACTGCTGACAATCTTTCTGCCGTTGGCCGGTGCGTTGGCGATGTGGCAAGTGGGCCGATTTGGACAAGGTGCCGCCCGCTGCTTTGCCCTCGTCATCACCGTGGCGACTTGTGCGTTAGCATTCGTTGTGGTCGCGGGATTTCCAGGTGGCAGCGATGCTTATGCCGTTACGAATTTATCGTGGGTCGGTGGTGAAGCTGGTTCGGCGCTGGATATTCGACTGAACATCGGGCTCGATGGCCTGGGCGTTTGGATGTTCGGGTTATCGTCGTTGCTGATGGTGACTTCTGTGTTGGTTAGCTGGGAAGCGATTCGTGATCGAGCCGGACTGTTTTACGGCATGTTGCTGCTATTGGAGTTCGGCTGCCTCGGCGTGTTTGCCGCTCGTGACATCATGCTGTTTTATGTCTTCTTCGAATTTACGTTGATTCCGCTGTTCTTTCTGATCGGCATCTGGGGTAGCGAAGATCGCCGCTACGCCGCGATGAAGTTCTTTGTCTATACGTTGGCTGGCAGCGTACTTACATTCCTGGGTTTGATTGCGATCGTGCTCTGGGACTATTACCACGCCGGTAATGGGGTGCTTCGCTTCTCAATCCCCGAGTTGGTCGCTTCTTTACAGATTCATCCGATCACCCCGATCTCTTGGCAACTGGCGATCTTTATCGCTTTGTTCGCTGGCTTTGCGATCAAGGTACCGCTGTTCCCCGTACACACATGGCTGCCCTTGGCTCACGTTCAGGCACCGACTGCCGGTTCGGTGATCTTGGCCGGCATCTTGCTGAAGATTGGAACGTACGGCTTCGTTCGGTTCAGCATTCCCCTGCTTCCCGACGCGGCGGTGATTGCCATGCCGTGGATCTTATGGCTGGCGGTGCTGGGCATCGTGTACGGAGCGCTAGTTGCCCTCGCCCAGACCGATATCAAGCGTCTGATCGCTTATTCGAGCGTTAGTCACCTGGGATTCTGCATGCTCGGGCTGTTTGCTTTCAATCCCTTGGGGTTGCAAGGCGGAACATTGCAAATGGTGAATCATGGCCTGTCGACCGGCGGTTTGTTTGCGGTCGTCGGTATGCTTTATGAACGTTATCACACGCGTGAGATTCGTGAACTCGGCGGCCTTGCGAAACGCGTTCCTTGGCTGGCGTTCTTCATGTTGGTGTTCACGTTTTCGAGCATCGGCCTGCCGGGACTCAACGGCTTCGTCGGCGAAGTCATGGTGCTGATCGGCATGTTCCAGCGAGCATGGACCGCCACTCCTGATGCTTTCCAGACATCACTTCGCGTTGTGTCCGTCCTGGCTGTTACCGGTGTTGTGCTTGGTGCCTGGTACATGTTGTGGCTGGTTCAACGCGTCTTTTTCGGACCGTTGAAAGAGCCGCATCATCACGGAAAGGCCCACGATCATGAAGAACCCGTGCCAGACATGTGTTGGCGTGAGTTCTTTGCTCTGGCTCCGTTGGCGGTCTTTATCGTGTGGATCGGCTTGCAGCCAGATGTGTTCTTGAGTCGCAGCGAGCCGACGCTCAGCAAAGTGGAGGCGACCGTCGCGAAATCCCTGACCTCGTCAACCGCGAGCGTTGAGAATATCGATGTAGGCCGGAGCGAGTCTTCGCCGTTCCGGCAACAGGCCAAGGTCACACGTGTGCCGGAACCACGCGAAGCCTCGTTCCAGCCTACAGAGGAGCAGCTGTCTCGTGTACGTTGACCTAGAAACAATCAAGCTGTTGTGGCCGGAGCTGATCCTGGTGCTGTTGGCATCGTGGATCTACATCGGCGGCACGGTTCAGCAGAGTCGGTTGTGGTGGACGTTGTTCTCGTTGGCGGGCTATGTGGTCGCTGGCTATGCCGTGTTCTCGGGCGAAGCTCGCCTCTGGTACGGTGCCGAAGCCGGTAACGCGTATGTTGGGAGCGGTCCTTTGTCGGTGGACTATCTCGGTCACATCGTCCGATTATTCGCAGTTGGCGTCGGCTTTCTGTTCGCGCTCGTCGCTTCCGCTGCCGCACGTCGTGAACTTGCGAGCGAATTGTTGGCGACGTTAATGCTTCTTGTTGCTGGGTTGATGTTGGTCGCCCGGGCGAACGATCTCGTGTTCCTGTTCGTAAGCCTGGAACTCGTTTCGATACCGACCTACGTGCTGCTGTACATAGGACGTAGCGACCGCGCGACTTCTGAAGCGGCCGTAAAATACTTCTTCCTGAGCATTCTGTCGTCAGGCATGCTGCTTTACGGGATGACCATGCTGTACGGCATCGCCGGAACGACGACGATCTCGGGGGCTGGCGAGAGCATTCGAGCTGCGATGCTGAGCGGCGACTCGCTTGTGAGTTTGGCTCCCATTGCTTTGATTCTGATTCTGGCCGGTTTGGGCTTTAAGATCACCGCGGTTCCATTTCATTTCTATGCTCCGGACGTCTATCAGGGCGCAACGAACGCGAATGCCGGCCTCTTGGCGGTCGCCCCGAAGATCGCCGGCGTCATCGCCTTGATTCGCTTGGTGGTGGTTGCGATGCCGAGTGTCTCGGAATACGCCTGGCAACTGACCATTGTTCTGGCACTGCTCACGATGACGCTAGGTAATGTCTGTGCGTTGTGGCAGCAAAATATTCGCCGCATGATGGCCTACTCGTCGATTGCTCATGCAGGCTACATGCTGATCGGGATTTCGGTCGCACTGGCCGCGAGCGGCTCGTACGGAGGCGTTTCCGCGACGCTGTTCTACTTAATCGTCTATGCCTTTGGCTCTTTGGGGACATTCGCCGCATTGGTGTCGCTCAGTAGCGAGCAGCGCGAGATCAGCAGCCTCGAGGAATTGGCGGGACTCGGTAAGACGCGGCCCTTGGCTGCGGCTGCGATTGCGGTATGTATGTTCTCGTTGGCCGGAATTCCACCGCTGGCCGGGTTCTGGGGCAAGTTGACGCTGTTCTCAAGTTCGATCCGCTTAGCGCTTGATCCCGCGAACGGATCATTGGCGTTTTGGTTCATATTGCTTGCGATCGGTGGTGCGGTGAACGCGGCAATTGCTGCGGCGTATTACCTTCGCGTGGTTTCGACGATGTACTTTCAGTCGTCCAAAGTCGAGATCAAGGCGTGCAGGCGAAACACGGCTTCGCTGGCAATGGGCTTTGCGGCACTCGTGGTAATTGCCGTTGGGGCTTTGCCGCGATCGATCATCTCGGAGACAGAGCGGGCGGAAGCCGTTTCGGCTCAGCCAAGACTTGCGATTCAGCCATCGGCGAGTGTGGAAGCGGTCGCAGCACTGGGCGACACAAAGAACGCCCGTCAGTTGCCCACGCTTCAAGACTGAATCCGTCGCCGCCTCAGGCTGCCCCCCCTCCTAAGACGGCGACTTAATTCAGTTGTCTTCTGATGGAATCTTAGGTTGTGATATTGTGCCGAGTGGGCTTGCCCATCGGCGTTCCCTCCGGTCGCAGGGCTTTTGTGCGTGTATAATGCCGGTTCTTGTCGATTGGACCGGTCCTATTGATTGTTAGGGAAGCTGGAATGGCCCGCGAACGAGCGATCGCGAATCAACTTGCGAGGCTTCTTGGAGCGTCGAATCTGCCGATCTATGCAGTGGATGATCGCCGTCACATTGTGTACTGCAATGCGGCGTGTGCCGATTGGGTTGGAGCAGAAGTCGAAGAACTGATCGGCCAACGTTGTGACTACGATTCGGCAAATAGCGGCGACCGACTCGCCGATCTCGCGGCAAGACTCTGTCCGCCTCCAGAAGCTTTTCTTGGTCAACTGCCCGCGGCACACATCACGATAGCGGGTGGACCGCAGGAGACTTCGGCGCGAACCGCGGCGTGTATCACTTTGACCGGAGCGACTAACGAGAGCGTAGGAGTGCTGGTCGTAGTCAAGCAAGCGAACGAGGACCCGAATGCAGGGAATCGGACCGGCGACAACTCGGATGGTTCCGAACTACTGCATCGTCGACTTCGAGCCCTGACCAACAAGCTCCGCTTGCCGTATCGATTGGGGCGACTGGTCGGCGAGAGCTTGGTGATGCAGTTCGTTCGCGAACAGGTGAGGATTGCGATCGAGACGCCTGCAAACGTCCAGATCGTTGGGCAGCCGGGCAGTGGGCGGGAGCATATCGGGCGAACCATACATGCCGGGGATCAGCCAGACCAGGCAGGGCCGTTGATGCCGCTCGATTGCAATTTGCTCGATGGCGAGCTATTGCAAGCCACGGTGGTCGCCTTCTTGCATCGTGCGACCGAGGCCAGTGCCTCGCATCCGGCGACTTTGCTCCTGCTGGATTGCGATCAACTGAATGCCGAGGCACAAGCGGAGTTACTAGCGTTCTTTCGCGTTCCGACATTCCGATTGCGAACCATAGCAACTTGCCAACGACCCCTAATTCAATCAGCAGCAGAGGGAACATTTCTTCGCGAGTTGGCTTATCGCTTATGCGCGATGACGATCGAATTGCCAAGCCTCAGCGAGCGGCGCGAAGATATACCGCTCCTTTGCCAGCGAACGTTGGAAGAGTTCAATGGCCGCGGGGAGAAGCAACTCAGCGGTTTTGCGCCTGGCGTGCTCGATCAACTATGTTCGCTGCCGTGGAAGGGCGATGTGGGGGAACTCGAAGAGGTTGTCCTCCAGATGTGCGAGCAAGCCGACGGACCCAAGGTGACCGAAGCCGATGTAGCACGGCGAGTGAAGCTCGTCACCTCGGCCATGAAACACCCTGCACCCGAGGCGGAATCGATCCAGCTCGACGAATTCCTCGTTGAGGTCGAAACGGAGTTGTTGCGACGTGCGTTGCGTGCTGCCAAAGGGAACAAAGCAGAAGCCGCTCGCTTGCTTGGCATTAGCCGCGCACGCGTGATTCGTCGAGCCGCCCACTTGGGGCTGGAATGAGCTCGGTCGTCATCGATTCGCCCTTAAGGCTCGCGGCAGAAATAAATTTGCCAGTACGACGGCTCTCCGAAGCTGTCGAATCAGACTCGACAGGCTCGGCGGCCCGTCGTACTGGTAGAAGAGGCTCTTCTGCTCGCCTTGCAGGCCGCTTGCCAGTCGTTGTACCGACACCTAGGATGGCCCTTTTGGCCCTTACAAAGCTATTGCAGGTTATGACCACCGCTCGAATCATCGTTTGTGAAACTTCGGGTCGTTGGGCGTTCGCATTGCGATCGATTCTCGTACACGCGGGCGTTGCGGTCACGGAAACTTCTGGGCTTGCCACTGCCTTCACACTGTTTCGTGAAACGCCACAGTCCTTGTTGGCATTCGAGGCGACTGCCGCTTGTGCGGAAGAAGGGCTTGTCCTGCTGAATGCGAGCCGTCGGCGAAATCCGAGCCGAGGTGCCGTTGTGTTCTTGGACGATACGACTGCCAAGACCGAGTCACTTTGGTACGAAGCTGGAGCGGTCGCAGTTATCGCGACGCCTCGGGATCTGGCTCCGCTGGCTCGCTTCGTTCGTCGATGCTTTGACTCACGCGACAAGGTGCCGCTCACGTTCCGCGACTCCGTTTGGCAGCGAATGCCATGGAGTGCGTCGGAGCTACATTCTTAATACTTTGATTGGGAGAGATGATTATGGCCGATGGCCAACTCGATACGACTACCGTTCAGTCCGCGCTCAAAGATTTTCAAGATCCTGAAACGGGCCGAAGTGCTGTTCAGCTGGAGCAGATTCGGGACATTCAGGTAAAGGGGAATGAGGTTTCGTTGACGCTCGGCTTGACGACTTGGTCGGCTCCGATCTGGAACGATGTTGAAACGCAGCTCAAGGAGCGTTTACAGGGACAGTTTCCACAACTGACTGCCGTGAACGTGAACCGCGTCGTCCACGAACGCGCACCGCAACCGCTCGGCGAAATTGGTGTGCGTGTGAAGAGCGTCATTGCTGTAGGCTCCGGTAAAGGCGGCGTTGGCAAGAGCACCATGTCGGCGAGCATTGCAGTCGGCCTGAAACGCGCCGGGGCGAAAGTCGGCCTGATGGACGCCGATGTGTATGGTCCGAGCATCCCGCACTTATTCGGTGTTTCGGAAAGGCCGCAGGTCGTCGACAACAAGATTCAGCCGGTGGATGCGGATGGCATGCCACTGATGTCGATGGGCTTTATGGTTCCGCCGGGCGAAGCGGTTGTTTGGCGCGGGCCGATGTTGCACGGAGCGATCACGCAGTTCCTTCGCGACACGCGCTGGGGGGAATTGGATTATTTAATCATCGACATGCCGCCAGGAACCGGTGACATCGCGTTGACCTTGTCGCAATTGTTACCTTTGACCGGAGCCGTCGTTGTTTGCACGCCGCAAGAGGTTGCCTTACTGGATGCGGTCAAGGCGATTGCGATGTTCCGCAAAGTAAACATCAACGTGCTAGGTATGGTCGAGAATATGAGCGGCTTTCTCTGTCCGGATTGCGGCAAACGCTACGACATTTTTGGCAGTGGTGGTGCCCGCGCGAAAGCGAGTGAATTGGACGTGCCATTCTTGGGCGAGGTGCCCATCAACATGGCCATTCGCGAGCTAGGCGATGCCGGAAAAACGTCCGCCAGTTTTGACGATCCGGCGCTCGCGCCGACTCTGGACGCCATCTGTCATCAGCTGGTCAGCAACCTGGCGAATTCGGCGGCTGCGGCCCCGCCGATGCCCCAATTGCCGGTGCTGTAAAACGTCCGTAGGCTGTTGCGCCGCTTCAGGTTACGGGCTGGGAGACCTGTAGATCAGGCGTTGAATACTCCCTCATCGCGCAAAACTAGAGCCGCCGAAATCGGCGGCTCTTTCTTGTTGTAATCCAGGGGTGTCACCTCAAAGGGCGACTGTCGCGAAGACAGAAGTTACTTCTTCTTCTTCTTGGCTGCTGCCTTCTTCTTGGCTGGAGCCTTCTTGGCTGCCTTCTTGGGTGCAGCTTTCTTCTTTGCAGCTTTCTTCTTGGCCACTGTACGTCCTCCGTAAAAAAGGGATTGGGGCGAGTTCCATCTCGCAGGCTTCCAAGTTGCCTTTAAGCCAACGAGTCATCCCCAACGACAAAACGAAAACCACCTTTCCAACATTCAATGTTTGCTCCATCCAATGAAGTCAAACGATCAAAAAGATTAGTGGTTACCAAACGCATAAAGGGTAGTTGTACGAATAGTCTGAATTTATGCAACACGTTTTTGACGAATTTTCAAAAAAACTTTCCGATTATTCATGCGCTCAACAAACGCAAATCGTACCGTGCGTCGCGATGAACAATGAAACATGTCGTTATGTTTCGCGAGAGTGTTTTGGCATTCGAACATTGTTGCTGACGCAATCCTACTTTCATCACAAGACGATGTTAATGCGATCGGCTAATAAAGTGAAACGAGAGAACCATCCGATAAACGCCGCGCGGGTTGTTCTTGACGTTGGTGAACTCCAAACCAGTGTCGCGATTGCGGACGAATACGACGGAGGCTCGTCCAACGCACTAACGAATGCCGCGCAGGAACGGACGCTTGTTCTGGATTCCAAGGCTGAAAAATGTGACGCCAAGCGTCTGGCTGATGGGATCGTTTGATGTGAATTGGATCAATGCCATACCATTGGCGAGCAGGTTCAACGAGCGTCGCATTGTATTGCTGAGCCAACTCAGTCAGGTTCTCACTAAGTTCTCGGGCGGTTTTCAGGGCATTGTTCAGAGTTAGACGTGACTTGGGAAACAGGAGGGTTCGCATGGTAACGAAGCGAATCGGCCCGAGTCCTTCGACACTCGCCAACGGTAGTCGCGTGATGGTAATACGTTGTGTGAGCGGTGTTAGTTGCTGCAGGCAACGTTCCACCCAGCGCGTGATCTGATCGGCCGATGCCCCATACAGAATATCGTTGCCAATATCAGTTAGTAGTGCGGCCGTAGGTGCAGTCTGGCGGGTTTCTAACGCTTCCCAAAGCCCTGATTGCAGAATTCCGGGAAGCGTGCGTCCAAACACGCGGCTCGACATGCCATAGGAACGTCCGTGCCCAGTCGCCGCCACAATATCAAGCGGACTGCCCCAGGCATTTCGTGCCGAATCGATAACAATGGACAGGCCACGAGCGATGTTGCTCGCCCCCAACAAGACGACGCGGCGGTTGGGCAGTTCGCCTTTAAGTGGCTCGATCGACATATCACCAGGGTCCGGAACCGCCGCCGCGTCCGGAATAAGCTTGTAGGATTTGGAAGCTCGAGAAAGCTAACATGCCGAACATCACGGCTGCCATCGTCTGCTCTCGCGATAGACAGTAAACCGCGACGGCTGCGCCTGTGATAACGGACAGTAGCAATGAATTCTTAATGCCATCGCGTGCGGCGTACAACGTGAACAACTCTCGGGAGATTTGTCCACCGTCGAGTGGATAAACGGGCAGCAAGTTCATTAAGGCCCAAAAGACATTGACGAATAACATCGCATCCACTGCCGCCAGCAACGGTGCCGAGCCGATGTATTGGCCATCGCGCAGTCCGAGTGCTTCATCAATCATCCCAATTCCCGTCCAAACGGCGTAGCCTTGGCTTTTCGCCAACAGAATGATGATTGAGGCAAGGACCAACTCGATGCCGGGGCCGGCGGCTGAAATGACGATTTGCTGGTGGGGCGTACGATGCCGTCCGAAACTGGAAAAGGAACTGGCCGAGTCCTCAATGGCTAGTCCGCCGAAATGGTATAGGACGATACGAGCGTCTTTGCCGTAGTACCGGATTGCGAACGCATGCCCCAGTTCGTGGAGCAGGATCGAGAAAAACATCACCGCGATCCAAATCAATAGCAGCGGTCCTTGTCCTGGATTCGTGGCCTGGAAATCCGGACTTCGATGAAAGATCTCGTCCCACATAATTGCCCAATTCCAGCCGAGGATTGCACCCGCGAGCCAGAAGAACGGGCTGATGCGAACTTCGAATCCAAACAAGTGGAAATGAAAGTCGTAAGGGGTTCGTTGCGGCTCGGCGAGAAACACGACTAACGCTCCGGGAGCTTTGCAGAATGATTGAGGTAAAACCGATCGATCGTAAATCGCATCGTAACAGATCCACGAGAATTCGACGCGGTCTCATCGCGGCAGGCGTTTGAGCGGGGCAGGGGCCTTCGCGGCGAAGTGTGGTGCCGCGACT
The DNA here is from genome assembly GCA_020638975.1 of Planctomycetaceae bacterium. Classification (GTDB taxonomy): domain Bacteria; phylum Planctomycetota; class Planctomycetia; order Pirellulales; family Pirellulaceae. Next base: position 196,040 of record JACKHN010000009.1, on the reverse strand, counting down.
GATGGCTGGTGGCCACCAAGCGTGTTGAGAATGTACTCGGCGGCGCGCGTTGATGCCCCGGGCCGAGCGTGCTGCTCGCCGAGATCCTTCAGCATCGCGATACGAGATACCAGTTTGTTGTCGTCCGCGAGCCATTCGATGATGTGCTCGGCGATCTGTCCCGACTTGTCGCCGCAGGTGACGTATTCCGGGAACGGGATCTTCTCGGCACCTGGCTCATTTGGATCGAAAGGGGTGATGTGTTTGGGAAAGAGATCGTCGGCGGCGAACAGGTTGACCAAGGTGATGTATTTGACCGTGCGAAAGTGCTTCTGTACGAAGTATCCAAGACGGCTCACCCAGTACAGCACGACGGTCGGCTTCTCGTGATAGAGCAATTCCAGCGACACCGATCCAGAGCAAGCCATGCAGCACGTTGCCAGGTGGATCAACTCGGGTGTCTTGCCGATGTGAACTTCGATGGGCAGCGATGTGCTGGCGATCAACTGCCGGGCGAGTTGTGCTTGTTTTTCGTTAAACGAGGCAATGGAAAACCGAGTTTCTGGCCGAGCTTCATGGATGATCTCGGCGGCTTTGACAAACCATTTGAGATTGCTGGTCACTTCTTGCGTGCGGCTGCCAGGAAGGATCGTCACGAGTCTCCCATCGAGAGCCCGCTGCTGCGCGACGAATCCACGGTCGAGTTGATGGCTGCTCGTTTCGTCGAAAAACGGATGTCCGACGTACGTCGCGTGACAACCTCGTTCACGGTACCAAGGTGCCTCGAACGGGAGCTTACACAGCGTGTGATCGATCAGCCGTCGCATCTTCTTAATCCGCCAACCGGCCCAGGCCCAGATCTGAGGAACGCCATAGTAGAACACTGGGATGTCGTGCCGCTTCGCCGCGCGAGCGATCCACCAGTTAAAACCAGGATAGTCGATCAGCACGACCGCATCCGGCTGATGTGCGCGAAAGTAGGCCTCTGCGCGTCGATAGAGTCGCCAGAAGTGATGGATGTTCAGCAGCACACGCAGGAACCACATCACCGCATACTTCGTGAGATCCTCGTGCAGTTCGCAGCCCGCAGCTTGCATTCGCGGGCCGCCGTATCCAACACATTCGATATTTCGATCGCTCTGTCGCAGTTCACGCACGAGGTTCGCCCCGTGAATGTCGCCGCTTGGTTCACCAACTGAAAAAAAAATCCGCATCTAGTTCACTCCACCGCGTCTAATTAAGAGCGGCGAAGTATCGCAAATTGCCTAGTTTGTTGGTAGAGCAATTCGAAATATCGAATCTTGATCGCGCAACAAAAAAAGGAACGCCGAGCGAGTTCGGCGTTCCTTCGTGATATTGCTGTACGTCGGCCTTTTCAGGCTGACATGTCAGGCAAGGAAGCCTGACGTACGATCAGCTTACTCTTTGTCTGCACCGACTTTGAAGCCAGCCTTCTTGAAGGCATCGTCACCAAGCACGGCGAGAAGTTGGTCGTCACCTTCCAGCTTGTTGGCCTTGGCTTGGCAATTGTTGCAGCAGAACTTCACCGAGGCACCGGCAACCGTGACTTCGGTGCCTTCTTTCGCGGGTCCACCCGAGAAGGGGCAGCTGGCTTGCTTGGCTTGACCCGTGGAGACGAGTTGTGCGTTGCCCTTGGCCGCAACGAGCTTATCGCCAGCTTCGATCTTCTTGGCGAATCCCTTTGGGCAGTTATCGCAGCAGAAGAAGACTTGACCACCTTTGTAATCGACGGATTTCTCGGCCTTGGCAGCGGCCTTTGGATTCATGATGCACTTGATGCCGTCCAGCTTGATTTCTTCGGCGGCGTAGAGCGATACAGCGAGGACAGCGACAGACGCGACGGCTGTGAACAAGGAGCGAGCTTTCATGTGGATCACCTTCTATGTGAGAGGGGAGGAAATTTCTGATCGGGTTTTTGAGTGGAGCAGTTCTTCCGCTCAACTTGCCAGGCGGCAGTATTATCGGCATCTGCGCCCGTACAAGTCAACTAATCATTACAGATTGATGCGATATTCGGGCGGAATTCAGCTCGTTTTGTAGGCTGTCTCACACTGCCTGGGGCTCGATCGGGTGGAGTGACATGTCCGGTCGGTCTGCTATCGAGTAACTTGCTGCTGTCTTAGATAGCGGCTGAGGAGAGGTGTTTGAATGCTCGAAAGGTTTCTACTGCTCTGGTTGTTGCTGACATCGGGAGTTGCCTATTTCTTTCCTGAGCCGCTGGTGGCGACGAAAGTCACATTGCCGTGGTTGATCACGATCACGATGTTCAGCATCGGATTGATGTTGCCGCGAGACGAAGTGCGGCAAGTTTTTCTTCGTTGGCCGACGGTCTTCGCGGGGACGGCTCTTCAATATGCGGTCATGCCGTTGCTCGCATTTGGGATGGGCAAAGCGTTTGGATTGACTGGTGATGCGTTCATCGGAATCGTTGTTGTCGGCTGTGTGCCGGGCGCGATGGCGTCGAACGTCTTGACGTTGAATGCGCGCGGAAACACGAGCTACTCGGTCAGCCTGACAACAGCGGCGACATTTCTTTCTCCGATCGCCGTGCCGCTGGTATTGGCCCTTGCGCTGCAAAGCAAGGATGGCGTTGACGTCGCTATTCTGTGGAACGCCAGCAAGGTACTCGTGACAACGGTCGTGGTGCCGGTGCTCATTGGGCATTTGCTCAGTCGAAGGTTTCCGAACTTAGAGACACATTCGCAGCGGTATGGTGCCATCGTCGCGAACCTTGCCATTCTTTGGATTATTGCCGTGGTCGTGGCAATCTCGAGGTCGCAATTGGAGAAGTTGCGGGTTGACCTATTCGGAGCGCTGTTAGCCGTTAACTTGCTTGGCTACGTGGCGGGGTACGCTGGTGGTTGGGGAATGCGACTGCCTGAACCGATGCGTCGCGCGTTGACGCTTGAAGTCGGAATGCAAAACGCGGGGCTTGGGGCCGCGTTGGCCGTAAAACTTTTTCCCGATCAGACGGGCGTGGCAATCGCGCCGGCGATCTATACGTTCGGTTGCATGTTGACGGGAACGATGTTGGCTCACATGTGGGCGCGGAGCAGCGGTTCACGATAAGAGTTTAGGGCAAAAAAATGTGCGGACAAAAAGATGAAGACAGAGATTCGATCGATCTCGCTACTCTCCTTTTCGCGCCCTTATTTTTATGTCATCCTGCCGCTACTCGCCGCTCAGCACGACGGCGGGATCTTGCTTGACGGCGGCAAGGGTTGGCAGATAGCTGGCCATTGCAGCGACTAGCGGCGTGCCCAGAATGGCACAGGCCGACGCGAGCGTCGAGGGCGTGAAGCTCTCGACTGTGACTTCAAAAACACTGGTCGCCAACCACCGCGCCGAGAGGTAGCCGAGTAGACAGCCAACGATTCCGCCAGCCATTCCTAATAGGATCGCTTTGCCGAGAAACAAGGAGGCGATACTTCCGCTTCGCTTCCCAATGGCGCGAAGCAGCCCGATTTCTGCTCGACGCTCTCGGACGTTGGACCAAGCCAGCAAGCCGACCCACAAGGCACAGACGAAGACGATCAGCGGCGTGACGATGGAAGTGACGCCTGCCAGGAGTCCGGCGACCTGTTCGCGATGGGTTTGCTCCTGCTGAGCGATTTTCTGTCGATTCGCTTCGTAGTCGTCCATCGTTTGCTGGTGATGGGCTTCGACCAGCTTGCGCTGATCTTCGCGTGCGACGGCTTGTAGGCGGTGTTCTGTTACCTTGGTATCAGGCAGAACGAGTTCGAGTTGAGCGGTGATCTCTTCGACGCGTTCGACGGTTTTGCACTTGCAGCCCAGCGCCAAAATCTCGCTGATCTTGCCAGGCTTCTTGAGGACTTGTTGTGCGTCCGCCAAGTTCATAAAGATCGCGATGTCTTCGTCGGCACGACCGTGGGCGGGCAGGATATGAGCGATCTCGAATTGCTTGCCAAGAATTTCGACCTTGTCACCGATCGCGTGACTCTCGGCGGCAAGGTTGCCCAGGTAGACCATGCCCGGTTTCACCTGCAAGCCCATCGGTGCCTTCTTCTCGACGTGCGATTGCGTCGCTTCCGGTGCGATGCCGACCAACAATCGTGGCTTCGATTCCCACTCGACCATTTGCTTCAGCGAAGCGACGAGATGGACAATCTTTGTGATCTCCGGGCTGTCTGCGAGTTTTTGGACGTACGCTTCCGGCATGTCGTAGGAAACGAAGTTCGCGTACAGCTGACCGAGGTCCGTGTTCTGGTGCACGATTCGCAAATTGAAGCCTAAGTCACGCATGATCCGCTTGGTTCGCGTGTCGAGTTCGGCCAGATCGGTTTTGGCTTTTTCTTGCATCGCTTGCAACTCTCTATCCGTTTCTTGCTGCATCTTGGCGAGTCGGAGACCAGACTCTTGTTGATAGCCGCGCAGAAGTGTGGGACTTGCCACAAACAACGTCGCCGCCGCAATCAACGCTAAGAGACTTAGCGTGACATTCATCTTGCGATGTCGAAGCTCGGCACACAGTAATTGGAACGTACTCATGGGAAATCGCTCTTCGAAAAGAGGGCCTTCGTATTCTTGGTTGATCCCGCGATCAATTAGAATAGGGCTTTGGGCACTCGGTGGTCAATGAAGTAGTGGCGGAGTACAGGACCTTTCGGTCTTTCAATTGAAGTCTCATCGATTTTAGTGGGGTTTGAATCTCGCTGCACCCTACGCCGAATGAAGACACGGGGGCCCTGCGATCGAGGAAGAGGCGAGGGAAGGAGCCCTGTGAAAATTTCCAGAAAACTCGGAGTTCTGCGCGCAAACAGTCGGGCGAGCGGTGTATTAGATCTGTGGAAGGCAATCACTCGTCTGCCAATTCTCGTCACTGAACGCCACATATTCTCTACACCGGGGAGACCGCGATGAAGTTGCTCGCAAAATCTAAAAAATCAAAACGTCATCGGCGGGGCCGCACGCGACGATTCGTATTCGAGTCTTTGGAAGATCGCCACATGTTGGCTGCCGATTGCCTTTTACCTGACAGCGGAGCGACCGACACGGATGTTACAGCTTACGTAGACTGTCTCGCCAGCGAGATGTGACGGCGGCGATCGTAGGAACTCCCGAAGAAGCCGCGTGGAACGCCTATATCAGTTCGTTGAGCAGTTTCGCGGTGTCGTTTCAGAACAGTGTTACCACCGTGATCGACAGCTACAACACGACCATCACGTCGATCACGGACATGTACGATACGGCGGTCTCGGGAGCAATCTCTGTTTACCAAGTGGCAATCGATAGCGCGAACGCCGTTCTCGATGGTGCGTACGACTCGCCAACGCCGACTACATAGGTGCCGCTTCCACAGCCGAAGGAACGTACAACGGAGCCGTCAATTCGGCGACCGCGACTTACAACGGCATCGTCAATCCAGCGTATCAGACCTACCAAGATGATGTTCGCACTGCGCAGGACGATTACGACCAAGCCATGTCCAATGCCGATTCGGCTATGTGGAACAACTCCTGCGACATGATGATGATGGACATGACTTGCTGGACCGCCGTTTGGAATCAATACGCGTCGGACATGCAAATGGCCCAAGCCAACTACAACACGGCGGTCAATAACGCGGCGACCACGTTCTCGGGAATCGAGTCGGGTGCGTGGACGACGTGGGTTTCCGACGAACAGACGGCATGGGATCAGTACGAGTTGGATATCGCCGACGCAGCATCCATCGCCACACAAGCCGAAATCGATGCCCTTGCCACGTGGCAAGGACTGGCCGACACCGCGGAAGCCGTTTGGAACACGGCGGCGACAACTGCGGATGCCGTCTATCAAGTCGCCGCCACTGCCGCCGATACGGCCTGGACGACTGCCGAGCGAGACGCTTCGGCAACCCGATCGACCGCCGAGACAACCGCCCAGGCCGTCTACGATCAGGCTGAACGCGACGCTTCCGCCGTATGGGACGCCGCCGAAGCTGCGGCGACGCTGACTTACGACGCGGCGGTGCTGGTCGCCGATAATGCGTTTGCTACTGAAAATACAGCGGCTCAATTGCAATACGATCAAGCGGTGGCGGATGCGGACAGCGATTGGGGCATCGCCCAAGCAGATGCTCGAGCGGACTACGATCTCGCCGTCCAGGCAGCTGACGACGCCTGGGTAATCGCCGAAGCGGCCGCCAACACGGCATACGAGAATTCGATCGCCGTCGCCACGACCATTTGGGTGGCCAGCGAAGCAGCCGCGCGGGGAATGATGGAGTTCAACATCGCCTTTGCCAGGACCATCGCGGAGGGGGCCATGGCTGTTGCCAACGCGAGCCTCACGATGTCGCTCGACTCGGCACTGCTTACGGCGACCAATGAGATGAATGCAGCCCAAACGGCGCTCGAATCAGGACCGGCCGCGTTTGATTCCTTGCGAGCAATCAGCGGCGTGACATCGGTCCCTGATACGACGCTGGGCCAGTCGGCAGAAGTCGCCAAGCAGTTTGTATTGGGCTGGTATCAAGGTGTTCTTAATACGGTAAATGGTGTCCAAGATATCGCGGTCGGAGCAGTCAATCTTAGCATCAGTACAAGCATGGTAGGTGTCCTGACGGACGAGCCGCAATTGGAATCACCTGACTGGAGTCGGGGCGTGCTGGTCCATGAGTCCGATGCCGTGCATGGCCGGAGCAAGTTTATCGGAGGGCAGAGTGCGGTGACCCTGATGGCGGCAATTCCGGCGCTTAGCCTGCCCACACTTACGCCGGGTGTTGGATGGTATCCTCGCTTCCACGTGTCTTATCGAGTGGGTGCCACGTGGTTTGACGGAGGAACGGGTGTCTTGACTTCGGTTGCGCGACCTCACATTGTTCTCGGTATGCGGTTTACGCTGCCTGCAGTTCCTATTGTTAATCCTGCCGCAGCAAGTTCGACATTTTACGCAGGTAGTTGCGCCAGAGCAGCGGGACTTGCATTCTTGCGAGGATGGAACATTTTCCTGTGAGGAGGAATGCCCTGAAATGGGATACACGCACGACGAGTTCCCTCGAGAGACGGTTCTGACTTGGCATCGGATGCTCGGAGACGCGGGCTTCGAAGTTGAACTTGATCCTTTGTTGATAGATGCGGCAGACCTCCCTCCAGAGGTGACACCCATCGAGTTTCGAAAGGGGTCTGTGACGCGCGATGGCGAGGAAGTGACTCTAATTCCTGGCTTTACTCGCCACCGCGGACTCGAGGAGGACTTCTACATTTATCACCTTGGTTATTTTCTTGACTCCCCGATTCTGAGTATCGGGAAGCGACGTTCCAGATTGATCGCCCAGCACTCACTTGTGGAGGACATAATAGCCACTCTGAATCAAGCGGATATGCAACAAAGCGAGAGCTAGCGTCTGCGTGTAGGGCACTCGGCGGTGAGTTTACTATGCCGCAGTTGGTCCGACGTGCATCCAAGAATCTGTCCGAAGAGTACGTTGCGAACCTCGCAGCACGAATTCGTGCTCCGAGCAGCCACTTGGATCAACGAGCATCTCGCCGACGGCAAGTCGACGATGATGCTGAACGTCCCGGAAATCGGCATCGACGAACCGGCGGAGGTGATTTCCATCTGGCCGTGTCCGCCGATTACCCTCGGCGAAGGCCGCATCGTCATCAGCACCTTCACGCACGTTGCGCCGGAAACGATCTGCATGTACCTCGACGGACTCGACGAGCCAATCCGTTGCACGCCCAATCACATCACCTGGTCCGTCGAAGCCAAAGACTTTGTCGAAGCTCACGAGTTGCACCCCGGCAACTTGGTCCTCTGCGACGATGGTCCTCGGAAAATCTCTCGCGTCGAGAAAATCGCCGAACCAATCCGAGTCTATAACCTCGAAGTGCAGGGTCAACACGTGTACCAAGTTTCGTCACTTGGTATGCTGGTACATAATTCCTGCATAAACACCGCTTTTGGTCACGGGGCACGCCATCTAGAAGGAACCGGCCTGAGCTCGAGCATCGTAGAAGGTGCGATTACTCGGAAGATTCAATCCCAAGCATCGCAAGGAACGCAATTCGCGGGAGGTTTTTTTGGGGACGAGTTGCTGTGCAAGGAACAACTATTGAATATCGTGCGCACACGCTTTCGAGAACACTGATTAATGTCGGTACCTACTACGTACCATAACTAACGAGGTATTCGATGCCCTTTCGACCACTTCGTCAAGACGAACGCGACCTAGTTTCCAGATTACTAGCTATCGAGTTTCTTGGACGTCAACAACTGCTCGCTCAATTGACTTCTGCCACCGTAGAACCAATCGACCTCAATGGGAGCCTGCGTTTTGAAGTACATGAAGACACGCACGCTGATGTGTCCAAACGCATACCGGTGGAAGCACATTGTTTGGATTCAGATGATGTCTGCATCCATGCGTTACTCCACGTTCTAAACGGTCGATTATCTGAACTGGAGATTTATAAGGACGACTCGACACCAGTTGTAAGGGCGATTGACGCAGAGGAATGGGAGATCGTAGTGCCGTACTAACATGTCAAACGGCATTAGCGGAACTGGCCGGTACCTGTTCCTTGGGTTTTATGGCGTGAGGCACTTTGAAGTGGCCCCCAGGCGCTGGGCGCAAAGTTAAGTAGTTAAGTAGGTCATGCTCCGCATGACAAGAATTAGCTCCAAGCTACACCGATCCGCAAACCAACTACAACGAAAGCAAAACATGTTTCATCGCTTCGCCATCTTGTTACTCCTGCTCATTCCCTCGGTTGCATCCGGACGGGATCTCGGGATTTCCAACGGGCACCTTGTCGCCCCGCTGGACTCGACGTCGATGAGCTTACCGCTGCCACTGGCCCAGCAGGATGCGGGTGCCGGGTCCATGACGATCGATACGCACGAGCTGTCGAAGAAACTCGGCGGGATGGCGGTTTTGGCGGTGATTGTGCTCATCGTCATCCTGGCCGTGAAGGGGAAGAAGCCGAAATGATTCGGACGACATATTCTGGGACTCGCGATCATGGCGTCCAGGGTCGCGTCCGTTCCACCGTCAACGGTTCGGATTTATAGGACAAAAAGAAGTTTGGCGAGTAATTGGAGAAGGCGAAGAAGCTGTGATCGGGCGCGGCGAACTAGTGATTGTGTTTGGGCAGATGCTCTCGATGTCGTGCAAAGGGGCGCAGGGTAACGCTGATTCTCACTAATCTTCGCTCGTAGGCAGTACTTCAGAATTTGATTTATCAGCCGTATTGGCGATAGCCACGGTTGGATGAAGGAACCGTGGCTATCGCCAATACGGCTAGTGTTTGCAGTGCGTCTTGCACCAACTTCACTCAGCTGAACACTCTTACGCAAATCGAGGATCGTCCGGCATCGCCCTTCTCTTCTTCATTAGTGAAGATCAGCGGAGATCAGTGTTCCCAACATTGGCCTTCCGCTACGGGCAGCCCCCACTCGTCGCCTTGGATCGCGCCGAGGCAGTCGTCACCGCCAGCTGGGCGTTAAACGAGGCAGGCAGGTCGCGCGTGAATTCTGCTCCGGAAAAAAAGTTTGGGATTTTTTCCGACCCGGGTTCGGGTCCATTTTTCAATAGATAAGGTAGGGGCAGGGCGGTTTGCGCGGGCACGCCTTTGCTTGCGGCTTGGAGAAGAGTCCTTCGGTGACGAGGAGGAACAATCATGTCGCGTCCCTATACCTTTGAAGAACGCGTGATCTTGGCGGCGCAGTTTGGCAGACAGATTGCCATCAACTATCTATTAATCCGATGGGAGCAGCCAAAGAACAAGCTCGTGACCGCGTTGGCACGCAGTTACGGCTTGTCGGAACAAGATGCTGCAGACGCCAGACAGGAAGCAGTCCTATGGCTGCTCAATGCGTTGAACAAGTATCGTTTTGAGGGGCCGCTGCGTCGGCGTGAGTATCGGCTGAAAGCCTTTCTGCGAGTCACCTTGCAGCGAAGGATGTCGAATTATGCCCGCGCGGTACGTCGGAACTTGCGGTTTGCAAAGGCGTGTCGGGATGTGAACGGTCCGTCAGGCCGAGCGATCGCGAATCGAGCGATTTGCCACGGTCGGTCGATTGATCCGGCGATTCTGTGTGCCAATGAAGAACTTCATCTCACGTCGCAACAGCGAGTTGCCCAGCTCGGCGGACCATGCGAACGGCTCTACGAAATGCTACAAGCAGGCGCTTCGATGTAACGGGCAGCGGAGGATCTACAGATCTCGTACCACCACGTGAGAAAATTACGCGTTCAGATCGAGAACGCAGTTCGCCAGCCGAGCCGAGAGAATCTCAGGGTTGCACAGTTATTTTGCGAGGCTCTTGTAATCGAAACGTCAGCAGCCAACTGGTCATAATCAGTCCGGCGATGGTTAAGAATACGGGTTCGAAGCCGAGTTGGTCAATGAAGTATCCGGCCAGCGGCGAAAGAAACATCGGACCGGCCATGCACAGGCTCAGCGTGCTGAGATAGACGGCGTGGTTTTCGGGGTCCGCGATCTCCAACGTGTAGTTTTGCAGCGTTCGGAGGACGACGGGGGTCATTCCGACGAGGACAAAGACCGCGCTGTAAAGCCGGATGCCGAGGCTTCCCGAGTGCAAAAAGCCGATGGCGAGAAGCGGAGCAAGAGCGATACCCAACAAGGCGAGTAGGAGCACGAGGCGGTTGCCGTGGCGATCGGCGATAGAGCCAATGGGAATACTTATCAGACCAGTGCCGATGTTTTGGATGATGACCCACCACATGAGACTTCGGGTCGGGAGGTGCATTGTTTGCAAACCGATGCTTTGGTAGTGAGGGAAGAGCATGAAAGAAATGCCAAACAGCGACGCAACTAGTGCGAGGAGTCGAAAGTTCCTGTCTGCTACGAGAACTCGATAGGCGTCCGCAAAGTAGTGCAGCGGATGTGCAGCTGCGGCTTGCTGGAACGAATCCTTCGGCTCGATCAGGAATAGCATTGTCATCGCGGCAGCACCGAACAAGACTCCTGAAAAACCAAAGATCAAGTCAAAGCGAGCGTCCGAGTCGTTCAGCCACATGGAAAGGAGTACGAAAGCACACAGGACGGCACTCGCTGCACCGATCGTATTCGAGAATAGAAGTAATCGACCGCGTTGGTTTGCTACAACGAGTTTTCCCTGGAGCGTGGTAAACGCAAGTTGATTCAACCCGATGCAGACGAAGAACGCCGCGTAAATGATCAAGAAGGCGATCGGCATCCAGGCCGCTTTCCGCTCGGCAAAGCCCATGAAGAACAACCAAGTGAGCAGCAGGAAGAGTGCGGACATCATCGCCGTGGTGCCGAAGACCAACCATTTCTTTTGTGGTTGGAGCTTGACTTGCCTAGCCAATAGAACCGGTGGAACACTGTGCCCGAAACGGTTCAGCAACGGCAAGCAGCCGCGTATCCAACCCGCGCCGGAAATGTAGTCCACAACCGCCGGCATAATGATGCTCTCGGTTTTGAAGATCCAACCCGTTCGCAAAATGATCTGATACAGAGCCAGCATGGCGAAGTTGCGAGACGCCATTGAACTGCCAGCAGGCTCAACCGTCGGCACCTCGCTCGACGAGGCGGCAGCGAGATCATCGGCACTGTGAGCGGGGGAGAGCGAAGAAGGCATGTGCCCAGTATAGACTGCCGTGGCGTTGGCTTCGAGGATGGCGAAGCGTCACGCTCTAGGCACTCTGCTTGAAATGAATCTCATGCAAGCGGCTGTACAACGAACAACGCTTCATCAACTCAGCGTGTGTGCCGACGTCGATGATCCGGCCTGCGTCCATCACGACGACACGGTCGGCCAGGGTCAGTGTAGATAACCGATGCGTGATCATGATTGCGGTTCTGTCACGCACGAATTCTTGCAACGCCTCGTGGATAAGCTGCTCACTTTCGATGTCGATCTGGCTGGTCGCTTCGTCCAAGATCAGCACTTCGGGATCTCGTAGAATGGCTCGCGCCAGGGCGATTCTTTGCCGTTGCCCTCCCGAGAGGCGGCTGCCGCTTTGTCCAACGTGTGTCTCGTAGCCATCCTCGAGTTTGTCGAGGATGAAGCGATCAGCGTGTGCCTTCTTTGCGGCTTCCATCGCTTCTGCGTCGGTGGCGTTTGGCGAGCCGTATCGTATGTTGTTCAATACAGTATCGTCGAAGAGGTGCGTTTGTTGCGTGACCAACCCCACTCGCTTACGGATATCTCGCAGACGCATCTCGCGAAGGTCGACATCGTCGAATCGAATCGACCCACGGACCGGATCGTAGAATCGCGGCAGCATGTTGATCAGCGTGCTCTTGCCACAACCGTTCGGTCCAACAATCGCGATCGTCTCGCCGTATTTGATCTCCAGGCTGACGCCGTTCAAGACGGGCTGGCCAGCTTGGTAATGGAACTCGATATTGTCGAACACCAGTCGATGATGCGGCCTCGCGGTCGTTCGCGAGATGGTGGGCTCGATAATCGTGGGCTCGCGATCCATGACGGGATAGATTCGCTCCGCCGCCGCAGCTCCTGCCTGAAGCGCAGCAAAGACGTCCGAGAGTTTGCGCGCGGGGTCGGAAACGCCAGCTAGTAGTCCATAGAACAGCAACAGCTTGCCCAGGCTCATCGGAGTGTCACAAATCCGAATGCCGAGCAAATGCGTCTCTTGATTCAGAACCAAGTAGGCTCCAGCAACCAGCGCGAGGGAAATGACGCCGATCCCGAGGATCTCGGTAATTGGCTTTGTCAGCGAGTTATAAAAGACGATCTTGACCGACTTGCGAAAGAACTCCTTGGCGGATTGATGAAAACGGTTTCGCTCGAACCCCTCCATCGTGAAGGCCTTGACCGTTTGAATGCCTGTAAACGTTTCGGTGAGCGTATTGTACAGCAGCGACATCTCTTCCATCGCTCGTCGGTTGGCTCGCTTGATCGATTTCGAGAGACGTTGCATGAGAATCAAAGCTGGCGGCGAAACCATCAACGAGAACAGTAGTAGACGCCAGCTAATGAAACTGGCACCGATCAGGCACGCGAGCATCTTCAGTGGTTCTCGCAACGCCTTGCCAAACAGTGTGTTTAGGCCAAGTACGACGCCATTCAAATCGTAGGTGAAATTGCTGAGCAGCTCACTGTTGCGAGAGTCGTCGAAAGACGCGAGATCCAATCGCAATGTTTGGCGAAAAAATTGCTTGCGGAGATCGTAACCTGCCAATTGCACCAGTCGCTCGACCAGCACAAGGTTGGCGACCAGGAAAGCATCTTTCAAGGCAGTGCCCGCGATCAGGACACCGACGATGAGCACTAGCGTTTTGAACGGCGTTCCGGGAAGGTGAGCGTGGACGTAGGGTTGCACCCAACGATATCCCTCCGCTGCCTTTCGTTCGGCAACGCCATCCACCCTCAGATACTCGATCCGATTCGACGCGAGAAGATAATCGCTCGCCACGAGGTGCGGGAGTGTCTCCTGAAGTTGACTACGTTCTGTCGAGAGTTCGTCGGCCCGCGTTTCGGATGCTACGATTTCGCCGTCGATCCACTGCTGAAGCGTCTGGCCCTCAAAGACGACTTCGACGAAAGGGTACACGACACCAATGTTGGCACCCCACAGCACGCCGACGGCCAGCGAAGTGAATATGACGCCCAGCAGCGTAGGGCGATTGCGAACTGCGAGCGCGATGGCGCGGGCAAAACTCTTCATGGGGTCCATCCGTGGGTCGATTGGAGCGGAAGCGAACTTGTATCAGATAGCTCCCCGTGATCCAAGATCGCTGGGAATGCTAGCACGTTCTGTCTTGTCGGGAAGTGTTACCGTTTGCCGTAGGTCGGGCACTCCTGCCCGACAAAAGACGGCCAAGAGTGGCCATCCTACTTTCAGGAATCGCAAACTGTACCACCACCTCTTGTCGCTTCGGATTGCTCAGCAACAACCATTCTATTAGACTCGCGACCTGCTTGTTCAATATCGACCAGTTAGCGATCAGCCAGGAAGGCACCAGAACATGTCAAGGACGGCATTGATTACGGGTATCACAGGCCAGGACGGTTCGTATCTCGCAGAGCTGTTGCTCAGCAAAGGATATGAAGTTCACGGCGTCGTGCGTCGCTCAAGCAGTGACAACTGCCAACGGATTCGTCACATCGAAAGTGATGTGACGCTACACCCTGGCGATCTGATCGATCAACAGTCGCTAACGCAGTTGATTGCCGACGTGCATCCCGATGAAGTCTATAACTTGGCGGCGATGAGTTTCGTACCGACCAGCTGGCCGCAACCGATCTTGACTGCCGAGACGACCGGGCTTGGTGTCACTCGCGTCTTGGAAGCGATTCGATCAGTGGATCGACAGATTCGTTTCTATCAAGCCAGTTCGAGCGAGATGTTTGGCCGCGTCCAAGAGACGCCGCAAAGTGAGACGACTCCGTTCTGGCCTCGCAGTCCCTACTCCGTGGCGAAGGTCTACGGTCATTGGATCACCGTGAACTATCGCGAGAGTTTTGATCTCTTTGCTTGTTCGGGTATTCTCTTCAATCATGAATCACCTCGACGCGGCACCGAGTTTGTGACGCGCAAGATTTCTCGCACGGTGGCAAAGATCAAACTTGGCCTGGCCGAGGAGCTGCGCCTCGGCAACATGAAGGCGAAACGCGATTGGGGCTTTGCCGGCGACTATGTGGAAGCGATGTGGATGATGCTTCAGCAGGATGCGGCGGAGGACTACGTCGTCGGGACAGGCGAGACCTATGAAGTCGAAGAGTTTGTGTCCGCTGCGTTTGAACACGTCAACCTGGATTGGCACGATTACGTTGTGATCGACCCAAAGTTCTATCGGCCTGCAGAAGTGGATCTGCTCGTGGCTGATCCGACGAAGGCCAAACGCGATCTCGGCTGGGAGCCAAAGGTCAGCTTCCGCGAATTGGTCACCATGATGGTCGACGCCGATCTGGCGGATTTAGCATCCCGAGCCCCTGCGCAGCTAAAGCCGCGGAAGGTCGCCTAACGCCAAGAGCTTGCGAATAAGTGCGCAGGGTGGGCATCGCCCACCGCAGCAGAAGGTGGGCGATGCCCACCCTACAACGTGCAACCACGTCACGGACTAGTAAACGTCGAGATTGAAGTGGTGGCCCCAATGATAGCGGCGGCCTTCCGGATAGTAGTTGTGCCACTGCTTGTTGTAGACAGGGACTCGCATTTCCTGCGGATAACGGTGATACAGGCTGCCGTTACTCCGATAGTATTCGTTCCCATAGTAGTTCTGCGGGTAGAACACATACGGATAGTGATAGAACCGTTCCCAGTCGTGGGCTGAGTACGAGTGTCCCCAGTATTGGTTGAAGGCTCGTTCTTGAGCCTGGCATTCGCTCGAACTGAGACATAGACCGACAACGGTGGCAAACAATAGGCTCAAAACAGCTCGACGCATTGTCGATCCCCTCCCTGTGAAACTCGCCGGATTCGCGCAACTGGGTCGTTGCAACGTAGGCATATTCTTTTCAATCGGTCCGTCAGGCATCCGGCATTGAAAGAATATTCGGCAAAATCGGTATAAGAGGCATGATGCGAAGTGCATCGACGTGCGATAACCACGCTCTAACCGAGCGGCTTACCGTCAGCGATCTCGCGTTCCCACTCGTCCATCAGCGGCCAATCGACCGCGCAGGTGCCAAAGTCTGCCATATGCGAGTAGCTTTCGACACGCGCGATCGTGCGATCAAGCAGGTCGTTGTCTTTGCGAAAGATCGGACCGTGACTGGGCAGCAGCCATTCGACATCACTCTCGCGAATTCGTTGAAGCGATTTGACGAACGCAGGAATGTCACTGCCGTGATGGGCGTCAATCGCACCGACACAACCATCGCGATAGATGTTGTCGCCGCTGAACAACAGATTGCCAAACCGAAACGAGAGTTGGCTGTCGGTATGCCCCGGAGTCAGCCAGACTTCCAATTCCAATTCCCCGACTTGGATCGTGTCACCGTCATTGACCAAGTGCTCGACATCGACCGGTGGCATCTCCATGTCGATCTTCTGCGGCTCGATCACGGCAAAGGTCTTCAAACGGTCGCCCACTCGCAGCGGCTCGGCGGCGAGCGGATGAGCAGTGACGGTTGTTCGCAGGAGCTGCTTTGCCTTGGCCAATCCCTGGATATGATCGACATCGGCGTGCGTTGCGACCAGCGTCTTGCATTGAGATAGCGGGAAGTCCAATTGCCGAATTAGCTCGATGATCTCGTCGACCGTGTCTTCATAGCCGATATCGATCAAGATCCATTCGGATTGATCGTAGATGAGGTAGACATTGCAACCGAGGATCTGCCCCGCTTGATAATTCATCTCAATCACGTTTGGGAAGATAGACTTCCGCTCAAGCATCGACGCATCCTCTTCTAGCAACGCAGCTGCCAGCCGATTGGTGGCGAACAATAGAACTGCCAGGATTGTAGAGAGCGGTGCGAAGTCCTTCAACCAGCGGTGAGCAGCGAAGCAGCGAACTGATAACTTAAGGACGCAATGCAGTCCGTCGTCGTTCGGCAAGCTTCACTTCTAATCGAATGAGTTCCCCGCTACGGAAGACGACGACTTCCACGTCTTTATCCACCGGCGTGAATCCCACGATCTTGATGAGGTGATCGTCGTCTTCGATCTGTCGACCATCGAACTCAAGGACCACGTCATCTGGACGGAAATCAGCGATCGCGGCGGGTGAACCACCGATGACGCTCGCTACCAATGCGCCGCGAGCCCGAGGTAATCCGAGTCGAGCGGCATATTCGGGACTGAAGTCGTCCCCATTCAGGTTGACGCCCAAGAAGGCGCGAACCGGATGGCCGTGCTCGATGAATTGCTTGGCAACAGTAATCGCCATATTGATGGGAATCGTAAAGCCGATACCTTCGCTACCCCCCGAGCTGCTCGCGATCGCTGTATTCAGGCCGACGACTTCGCCTCGTAAATTTAACAGCGGCCCACCACTGTTGCCCGGATTGATCGCAGCGTCGGTTTGCATGAAGTCTTGGTATCGAATGCTGCCGTCACCAAGTTTCAGGTCGCGGCGTCCCATCGCACTGATGATGCCGTAAGTCACGGACTGGCTTAGTCCGAACGGACTGCCGACGGCGATGACAAAGTCGCCGATTTCGGTTTTGTCGCTATCTCCCAGACGTGCCGGGTGGAGATCCATCGAATCAATTGCCATGACGGCGACGTCGGTCTCACGGTCGGCCCAAACCGTCGTCGGATGAAGGACTCGTCGATCGGACAGCTTGATGGCGATATCACTGAGCTGTGCTTCGTCGATGACGTGGCGATTCGTCAGAATATAAAGATTCGATTCCACTTCGATCACGATGCCCGAGCCGGCTTCCTCCACCGGTTTGCGACCGGAACGAGTGTTCGCCGGAACTCGTTTCGATGCCTCGATATGCACGACCGATGGTCGCACCAGTCGAATAACTTTCTTGAGAAGTCCCAGTTGGGCCTCGAGGGCATCGACTTCGGCAGCGAGCTCTTCATACAGTTGCTCGCGATCTTCTACCGTTGCGCTCGCAGTTTCGGCAAGTTGACCTTGCGATACGAGCGGCGATAGTGCGACACAAAGGCCGGTGACAAGAGCGATTCGTACAATCCGCGCACAACGCAATGAAAACTTCACGCCCGACCTCCGTGTCAGCGAAACCATGATGTATCAACGTGAATCGGCCAGCTTGTGTGCAGTGTTCTTGCGCACGAGCCATTCTCGAATGAGAAACTAGGCGTCGACTTCGATGTCGCTGAACGAAATGTCGTTGTCGCTCTTGTCGGTATCGAGGATGCGGCTCCAATCGGCACTTCGACCGTTGCCAAATCCGCTCTTTTCGGCTTCGCGTTGACATTCGATGCAGGTTGCCGCGTAGGGCAGTGCTTGCAGTCGAGCCAATGGAATCGGCTTGTCGCAACCTTCGCAAACGCCATACGTGCCGTCACGCATCATTTCCAGAGCGCCTTCGATCTGGGCGAGTTCACGACTTTCGACTTCCGCGAGTTGCGAGCTGATTTCGTCTTGGGCCGAGTCGAGTGCGAAGTCGACAACGTCGCCTGAAGTCTGTTCGCGCAGCTCCTTCAGAAGGCTCAAGTCGCCCGCGAGCGCTTTACGCAGGGCATCACGGCGCTTAAGCAACACTTGCCGTAAACTGAGAATTGCATCTTTGCGTGCCATACGACTCACCTTTACAGTCCGAATTTAGCTTCACGGAAGGTGGCCCCCCTTCGTTCCGCCTTGATCGAACTTCCTGAAATGAAGTGCCTTGTTCCTACACTGTTCCCGGTTGTTCCGTTGCTGCCGCCCCCCACAGGTTTGGCAGCAACCAAACTATAGTACGCACTTCCAAATAGTGGAGGGACAACGGCCAGTTCCCTCCGGTGCGTCCGGAAATCAGTCGTTAATACCGCTATAACATGCTGGTGCAACGGTGTTTGCGTCGTGGCAGGGGAGGCAGGCCGTCGCCACTCTCCGCCGGTGATTCCCAAGATTTTGGGACGGACACTTGTGGAGATGATCGACGCGACTCGTTGCTTTCCCCTGGGACCCTTTCATCCACTGCAACAGTTTGCTTAGCGTTAATCGGCACAATCGGCTGATCGGTACAGCCGTTTTTGTCAGAACGCGCAGGATTTACCGGCTGGGCGAGTGATGATGCTGTCGAAGCTGGCGGCGGTTTCTTTGACGAAGTGTCGCTTGTGAGCTACATCCTTTTGGTGGTTTCGGACTTAGCAACCTGTTTGCTGGTTGCGTTTTGTGGTCGACCCGGAACCTTCCCCCCTAGTTGATTCATCATTGCCCGTGTCTGGATACACGCCCATGACGAACGTCGTTACCCAAGAACCCGCTCGGCGGGAAATCACTTCCACACCGAATCTTCCACGAGAGGCAGGCAGCTTGCTGGGGCCCGTTGGACGTGGCATGCGTTTGAAGGTCTCGCGAGACGACTCCTTGTCGAGCAGCGTGATCGAACTTGCCTCACGTAGATGTCTGGTCGGTTCCGCTCCGAACTGCGACGTGCGCGTCAACGAGGCGGGCGTTGCGCCGATCGAGTGTTTGATCTTTCACGGAACACAGAACAATGTTGTCCGCTGGTTGGATGCTTCGCAGGAGTTTGCTGGCGGTGAACTGTTCGAAGACGAGATCCTCCGCGCTGGCGATCCGTTGCAGATTGGACCTGTCGAGTTGGAGTTGTTGATCGATGAGATCATGGCATCCGACGCGTCGGACAATGCGGGCGAGGTACCAGTCAATAGCGAAGACCGATTGGCCGAATACATCGCGCGACTTGAACGCCTAGAACTGCAACTCATCGAGTTGCAACAGGCAAGCGACACAGCCGCAACGTCGGCGGAAGCAAACAGCACGAATCGTGAATTTGCCACATCAATCAGCGACCTGGCGAGCCAGTTAGCGGAACTGCAATCACGGAGTTCGATGGATCGCGATCTGTGGTTCGCCGAGAAAGCCGAACTGGAAGCATTGCTTCAGACGCGACTGGGCGAGTTTGATGCCTTGCAGGCTGAAGTGCATCGTTTACGAGACGAATTGCAAACGGCTCGCAACGAGTACGAAAGTGCCGCGGAGGAAGGCTTGGATGCCCGTCTGGCGGACGTATCTCAGGTGCTTGCGGAACGTACCGAAGAATTTGAGCAGGAACAAACCAGCTGGCAACGCGAACGCGGCGAGTTTCAGCGACTTCTGCAAGAGAACATGGACCGGTTAGAGCAGTTCGAATCGCAACTTGCCGAGCAGAACGAGCGTCAATCCGAGAGCGAACAAGCTCGGCAGGCGGCTGAATCGCGAGCGGATCGTCTGCAAGCGTCCGTCGAGGAACTTTCGCAGCGACTTGCTGAACAGCAAGAAGAGTATGAATCGCTTCGCGCGGCTTGGGAGGCCGATCGCGCTGCACTGGAGTCGGAACTTACCGAGGCGAAACAACAACTCGCACAGTCCGTGGCCACCGAGTCGGTTGAACTCGAGTTGCGCGACGCCTGGGAACGCGAGAAGAAGGCGTTGCAGACGCAAATCGACGAGTCGAAGGCACGCCTCGCAGAAGCAGAAGAAACGCTAGAGAACCAACGACGAGAACTACTTGAAGACCGACAACGTCCTCAAAGCGTCGAACCACCAACACACGAAGTCGAATCACTTCCCGAAGCAACGGAACAGACCGCAGGTTACAGGGGAGGTGCCGCTACCTACAATCCGATGGATCGATTGCTGGCCTCAGGCTCGTCGGACGACGATGAAGCGGATGAGTATGCGGACCGCCTGCGGGACTTTGTAATTCCCAGGTCTGCCGGTAGGAACGATTCCGAATCGGAGCCACCAGCTTCCGATTATCGAAGTGAATCGTACCAAGCCGCCACTTACGGATCACAGAATGATAACGAGCCATCTTTCGAATCCCTGAGATCAACTGCGTATCTAAGCGAATCGCCCGAGGAAGAGGAGTCGTTTGAAAACTCTTCGTTGACGAACGCGCCAGTCCCAAGCTATGGCAGTTCTTTGGTTGAGTCGGATGACGAAACGGTGGAGGACGAAGCGGAAGAGATCGTCTTCGAGACGGCCGCGTCTACGCCTCCGGTGAGCACGGCGGACGTGTTGGCGAAGTTAGGGCAATCGGTCGAATGGGATGAGGAAGAGCCTGAGACAGATGTCCCCGCAGACTCACGGTTCAACGAGCGAGAGACCCCGGAAGAATCCTACTCGCAGCTTCAGTTTACACCCGTCGAAGCAACTCCGTTTAACTCGTCGAGCGGGAAGAGTGCAGCACCTTCCGATGAGGAAGAGGAGTCGATCGAAGCATACATGGCGCGACTGATGAATCGAGTTCGCGCTACCGACTCGAACGAAGCGCCAGCGAAAAAACCGGAGAGTGCGGTCGATCGTCGCCCGGTGACCGAGTATACGGAGGTTAAGCCGCTTCCCGCCAAAACTCCCGAGCCGGAGAAGTTCAATGCTGAAGAATACAAACCCCGCAGCCAAGCACCAGAAATGGCCGACCGCATGACGGCGATGCGAAGCTTGGCGAACGATTCGGCTCGCTCAGCGATTGCGAGTCACGCCAAACGGAATTGGTCGAGCGTCATGAAGTTGAAGCTGTTTGTTTCCATCTTCGCGTTCGTTGCGGTCCTCGCCTCCGTCGTCTTTTTCTGGGGCAACCCGCTATTAATGGGCTTGGGGTCGCTCGTCGGATTCGGTGTCTTGATTTATTGGGCTCGCACCGTGATCGCCTATCGCAAACTGTTGCTGGCATCCTTGATGCTCGAACCGAACGGCGGTAGCGACGCGGATCAGTCTGACGACGACGATGAGTAATCCGAGTGTCGTGAAGACTTCAGCCGCTTGTGTTAGAGGTGGCCCTGTCGACCGCAATAGGGACATCGGTCGACGACTTCAGGCTGGAGTTCCTCTGGGTCATCGGATCGGAATGCCGTTGTCTCGCGATACCCGCACTCTGCACACTTGTGCTCCCACGAGACGATTCGCAACTCGTCCTTCTCGAAGTGGTTGTAGCGGCACTGTAGATCGTCCGCGTCGCATTTTGGGCAGGCACCGACTCTTAGGATTTCTCGCGGCATGAGCGTTCGTCCCGTACGATGGCCCTCCGAGGCCGTCGCTAGTCGTGTTCGACGGGCTCGGAGGCCCATCTTACCTAAAAACCGCGCGCGGCTCGGATGTCGTCGAAGTCGCGGAGATGGTAGTCGATACCGACGTAATCAAGCACTCGGCACAGTCCTCGCAGTGCGACCGCCATGCCGTCTGGACCACTAAAGCCGCCGAACTGGCCGCCACCTTTTACGTGCGGTTCCAGGTCGAGGAACACGCCGGGGATGCCTCGCTTCTTCAGCTTGCGTTGCAACGCCGGGATCGCCTCGCGGAAGTCGGCTAAGATCGCTTCGTGTCCGCTGTCACCGATGTCGGCCGGTACAAAGTTCTTCAGCGCCGCTTCATCAACATGTCCGACCTTTTCGATCGGACCCGGATGCTTGTAATCTTTGATGTGCATCCATCCAATACCCTTCTTCATATCCGAGTATTGCTGAAACACTTCGTGCGGTGCGTTGCCCATCGACGTGATGTTGCCAGCGTCGAAAATCAGCATCAACGCTGGATGGTTTACCTTGCTGTAGATCTCGGCCAGTAATGCGCCGCTTTGCCCGACGAGATTAGCTTCGATTTCGAGCCCGAAGATCAAGTCGCTGCGATGACAAGCCTCGGCGATTTGACCCAGTTGGTCGACAACCTGCGGAATGTGTTCGCTCGCGTCGGTTCCTCTGGGGTGATAGAAGGAGAAGCCGCGAATCAGCTTTGTCTCGAACGCGTGAGCCAACTCGCAGGCCTTCTGCACATCGTTCTTCAAATACTTGGCGAACGGAATGAACTTGTTGTGGGAGCCGTCGTCGACGTCTTGGAGCTTAACCTTGCCAATCGGCGAACCGAGTGACGACACGTTCAAACCGTATTCGTCCTCTAAGTGGCGGATGTAGGTGATCTCCGACTTGGTCAGTTGCATCACGTTCTTGACGCCTTTGCCGGCGTCGATAAAGCGGATGGTGTAATACTGTAAGCCCATCGCCGCGAAGGCCGAGAACTGTTGCGTGGCTTCCTTTTGGTTAGCCGCTTCGTCGGCGAAACCGGTGAGGATGACGCTGGGATTATCTGCCATGGTTGAATTCCTTGCCTTGCGGATGTGTTCGGCGACTGTCTAAACGCCATTACCGTACTGCATCGCGACGTCGTCTGCTAGACGCGGTCACACGTCGACAGCGTGCTCGAACAACGCAACGCAAGCTCCAGCAGGGTCTTGAATGACGGCGGATCGACCGCCGCCGTGGTCTCGGGGCCCGTTCAGTACTTTGCCGCCACGTGCTTCGCACTCGGCGATGCTCTGGTCCAGATCCTTCACGTTGACGTAGATCAACCACTGTGCGGGCAGCCCCGCGTTCTCGCCACGAGCATGACAGATGCTCTGGCGACATTCAGAGCAGTTTCCATCGATCATAAAGTGATTACCGGGCTACTTTGGGGCTAGTTTCAACCTGCACCGGAGACGACGAATTCGGCATCGGCGTCGTCGCATGAAGAAAAGTAAACGCCCGACCACGACTTCGGAGACATCTTCGTCGCGCTGCTGCAACATTAACGCACATCTCGTCAGGCGACACGCAGCGTTTTATCGGCTGCCAGTTCACGTCATCTTACAAAACAGGTTTACATAGACGACCGATCGGCGATGTCGACGAAGAGGGCTAACTCGTGGACGCTAGTTGCTGTGTGTTATCGGGCAGTTCATCCCAGGTGGATGATAACGGGACGGTCATGTCGTATATCTGAATGCAGATGCATGTAGAGCGGGAGTTGTGATCGAACCCATCGCCGTGTCTGATGCGGATGTTCTCTGCGGCTCGAAATGTATGGCTGCTCGTCCGACTTTCGCCTAGACTCTGCATCGTGCGCAATCTGATACTTGCAGCGGATGCAGTTCTCAACAAGTTCCTTGGGGTCGCGTGTCAATCGTACGTGGTATCTTCGGCAGCCTTTACGTCGGCGGTCATCAGGATGGAGCGGTGTGCGTAGCCGGTCGGAATATCGACATGGGCACCGTTACAGCAGCGTGTCATGCCTCACGCCTGTCTCGAATTCGCCCTTGAGGGCAGTCTGCGATTTGACGTGATTCGACATCTACGCCAGATCGATCACCTCCTTCGGCCAGTAAACGCCGTGGTGACGCATTCATAAGCGGCGTCTGACCGAGGTGGTCCTCGAGTCGATCAGCAACTCAAAGCGAGATAGAATTACCATCGGACGGCCTGTATTAGCGGCGTTTCCGATATTATCCGTTGATGTCCTTTCCGCGCCTATCACTTCCATCGTTTCGTGCGGCGCCAAAAATCGTTCGCCACCTCATGGTTCATTCAGATACGCCTTCAGTAATCGAGCCAGGCGACGTCGTTATAGTCGCCGTCAAACCCGGACGATGATCGTGATTTGGGTCGTGAAAAGTCAGATTATGCAGACTGCGATCGGGAACTTTGACGCGGTCTTGCAGGAACTCCTGCGATTGTGACACGTTTCGCGGAAGAATTCAGCAGAAATGGTTCCGCCCTGATTCTAACGCCAGATGGCCGGGCTGCGGTCGGTTAACGCCGAGAAGTTTCGCGCAATGGATACTGCGGGCTTTTTCAGCACGTCCGCCTTATTTGGGACGGCACGCCGCAAAGGCGCGATGCATCGTCGGTTGTCTTACGGAAGCGAGAATCGGTCCATGTCAACAGGACGAGGGTTTCGCGTTGTGAGAACATTCGCTCGGCATAGCGCGTTGTCATTGCTCGCCTTCCACCACGTGCTTGCAGTGCGGCGTGTCCGTTTTGACTTGCTGCGATCGACTTCGACGCATGTTGATTTTCATACGTCGACAAGCCGCGACGACGCGCATTAGCGGGTCCACCTTCGCGATCGTCGCAATCAAAGCAGTAAATTCGACGCAGGGCAGTTATGTTGACTGAGGGCGTTTTGGTACTGGCGGTTATTACGCGCCCGCGACAATCAC
Organism: Planctomycetaceae bacterium; assembly: GCA_020638975.1. Lineage (GTDB taxonomy): Bacteria > Planctomycetota > Planctomycetia > Pirellulales > Pirellulaceae. The sequence goes on along the minus strand of JACKHN010000009.1, from coordinate 171,536 downwards.
TTCCACGGTTTTAGATCTCTTCGTGCTGCGTGAGTAAGATTGTTTCTGATCAGTCCTGATTTCTATTCCGGATACTCTCAGTAATCAGTAAGCACGTTCAGACGCTGACCTCTTGTTCAGCTACGTCGTTTGTTCGACACCTAAGAGATGATCTACCTGTGGCGCTTTGCTTTCAGACTGAACGCACTTCCTTATTCTGCTGGTAAAGTTCGTACGTCGTTAAGTCAGCCCACTGACGGCCTGCCGTCACCAGAGGCGAGATCAATTAGAGTCGCGGCCGTTCAACTCATTTCCTGCAGTCGAGCGAGAATGGGAATTGATACTTAGATCCCCAGAGGAATCTATGATGTAGTTCGAGTTATTCCAGCCCTGATGACGTATCGACCACTGTTCCTGATACGTTCACACTGAGAACGCGTGGGTTTCGCCCACATTACGTGATATGCAACGCCGTCAGTACGGAATGCGGCATTTAATGTTGCAAATCGCATCCAGTCTGTCAACGCCAGTCTCGCATTTACCTGACGCTGTTTCGATTAATGCAGACAGTTGCGCAGCCCCATCCGTGTCATCGTTGCATTCAGAACGGCAAGCCAACGGGCCGCCACTCTGGGCCAGGCCACCTGCCGGATCGTTTGTATCCCAGCGAAAGATTTGGTGACCGTCCCGGTGGACTCAAGCAATACGTGCTTGAAGTGACAGTGGTGGGACTTCCCATTTGTTGCGATCTGCCATGCGAATTCACCAGCTTGCCTGCTGCATCTGGCCATATTTGGCGTATCAACACGGGCGAAGCTGGGTCTGGACGCCGCGGGCGTCGTTGGCATGGGGGATGGAGCCGTGACGGAATATCCGTCGTTGGCATCATGGGTGCCGTTTCCACGGTAATCAGCGCGATGTCGCACCGGACCCGGCGACTTCCATCGTTTCCATCACCAGATCGCTGCTGCCGTTCACGGTGCCGCCAATCAGTCTGTCAGTCTTCGTTCAAAACCGCAACTGGTGAGCGAGTTATCGTCGCCGTTGATACGAGCGATAAGAATTGATTGCCGAACGCGTGTTAAAACTATGAAATTCTCAATCTGATGATTCAACAGAGAGTCTGCCAACGAGAGTCTGCCAACGAGAGTCTGCCAACGGAGAGTCTGCCAAGAGATCTGCCTGCGTCGGTAATACAGCCGCGGTGTTGTCAAGTTTTAACCCGAATGGGAGTTGAAAAGACGAAACCGCGGTTCGGCTACTTCAACGCTACCCTTCAGTGCAACAGTGAATTTGGATATCAGCGGCCTTACATGGGAACAGACCGAAACTGGGCGACACTAGTAGTTCATGAATCTGCTGACTTTGTACCGTAAGACTTTAACTCGCTATTGGCAGATGCATCCACTGTTGGTTAACGACGCCACCGCCGCATGTCCTAAATGACGAGACATCGACCGTTTCGCGCGTTTCAGATGGCGTACGTCGGCGATGGCGCGGTTGACCGCGGCAGTGCGACCGGCGTCGGGTCTTATGCGCCCGAGGAAAATCGCTTCGGCTTACCGAACTTGTCGGAAACTGCTGGACGTGGTGTGGACTTCGTTTGCGTCGCCACGCCCGACGACCGGCATTCTCGGCTGCGAAAACCGCCTCGAAGCCGGCAAGCACGTACTGATCGAGAAACCGTCGGTGCCTGCTCGCAGAACTCGACGAACTCGACCGGCTCGCTCGCGAAAAGAACGTCCTCGCCAAGTCGTCTATCACAAGCCTTCGACCCCGACCATAGGCTGCGAACTCTGGTCCATGACAAGGTCATGTGCCATGTGAATAACGGATATTGTTCGCTGTTGAACCAAAACTGATTTCCGGTTCGCAGTTTCCGAGTGGATTACTGGGCGAAACCCTGGCACCTATGTTGCCGTTCACTACATTAAGCTGATCGATTTCACGTTCGGCGGTCGATTGAAACGCGTAACTTGCACGGGGCAACGGGATCGTTGGGCCAAGTGACGGCCCGACTTGGGACTCGAATCAGCTCCGCCTGGTCTACGAGTACAACGATGGTCGTGAGGCTGCTGATATTCACACGAGTTGGGTGACGCAGACAACTTCCCGGCTACGTCGAGCAAGAGGTTCAGTTCCGGTTCGACAATGGTGTCTGGAACGGCCACAGCCGCAAGCAGGGCGTCGAGTGTACGGTCGAAGGCAAGACGCCGTTTGAGATCAAGAACTCGATCAATAACCATTACAACGGCACGTTTGTCGAGCCATATGGAGATCGCTCGCAGCGAGGCTACGGCATCGAAGTGCTAGAGCGATTTGTGCGTGAAGTTGGCTACGTTGAGTTGGGTGGTTCGAAAACGTCGCGTGCCGATCGCGTCGAGCAGATGCGAACCTACCACTACAACGACGTGTCAGCCGACCGCCAAGTCGTTGCTGCTGTCCAGGCAATGGAAGCGATCCTGGCCGAACACGTTGCCGGACATCCAGACTGCGTCGTGAAAGTGAATGATGTGGCTGGCGGCTTAGCTCTTTACAAACCGGGCGTCAGCGAGCCACAAGTGCTGTATTCGTCGGAAGTGTAACGCCGAAATCTTCGTAGGGTCCGCTGTGCGGACAACTTACCAAATGGTCCGCACAGCGGACCCTACTCTTAACTGCAAGCAAGTATGAATCACACAACTGCCATTCAACATCCTGGCGAAGAGAAATCGAATGATCTCCGCCAACGCGTCGCCCGGACCGAGCCATTAGCCCTACGAACGTACACTCCCTCATTGGCCTTACTCGACAAGAGTGCCGGAAGTTATCACTGGACGCCTGAAGGCCGAAAGCTTGCGGATTTTAGTTCCGGCGTCTTGGTCGCGAATCTCGGTCATAACCCGACTCGTTGGTGGAAACGCGTCTTCGACTATCTCGGTGTTTCGAATCTCGACGAAAGCCAGGAATACACGCCGGCCGCGCCGTTAACGGCTTACAACGCGGTGAACGGTTTGGAGGTGCAAGCTAACGAGCGCCTGTTAGCAAACATGCAAGCCGCGCCTGGTGGCAGTCGCATGGAGCAAGTTCTTTGGGCGGCGAGTGGCAGCGAGGCAGTACAGAAAGCTTTGTGGGCCTGCTTGGCACATGACAAGAAACGTGATGTCATCGTTGCTACACGCGGCGGCTTCCACGGGAAGAAGGGGTTGGCGGGAGCGGTCACGGGAAGTGAAACCGATAAAGAACGCGACCCTCGCGTGAAGTTTGTCAGTTTCCCCAAAGTCGAGTGTGCTGAGGTTGAACTCCGCAAGCAACCGATTGATCTCGAACCGTACGAACAGGAACTTGAGAAATTAGGCAAAGAAATCGGCGATCGATTTAGTTGTCTCATCACCGAGCCGTATCTCGGTGGCGGTGGATCGTATCATCCGCAGCCCGAGTATCTGCAACTGCTGCAGAAGTTTTGCCGCGATCACGGCGCTCTGTTCATCCTCGACGAAATACAAGCCAACTTTGGTCGCACTGGGCCGATGTACGCGTACACACATTACGGTGTCGAACCGGACATCGTGTGTCTCGGCAAAGGACTCGGTAACGGCGTTCCTGTCGCGGCAGCAGTCGGACGAGCGAGCGTCTTTCAGGCGTTGCACTACGGCGAAGGTTCGGATACTTGGAGCGCGAATCCGCTTTCCTGCGCCGCCGTGATCGCGACGCTTGACGAGTTTGAAGGCACAGATGTCCTGGCACGTGGTCAGGCCCTGGCTGTGATCCTTGAGGAAGGTTTGCTGCGGCTGAAGGCAACCGGCGTGATCGAAAGGGTACGTGGCGAGGGCTGCGTGTGGGGAATTGAGTGTGCTGCCTGTGGATCGCACGAACCGGAGGAAGTTGCCAACGCTGTCGTCGAAGCTTGTTACTTGGGCGATCAGCAAGGACATGCGATCCATCTACTTGGGCCGCTGGCCGGAAAAGTGATTCGCATTAGCCCACCGCTCACGATGGCATCGGACGAGTTGCGCGAGTATTTGGATGCCATGCACGGCATCTTGGCCAGCTTGCGATTGAAGTTGCGATGATCGCTCCCAAGGCGTTAATGCAATTGGCGATCGACAAAGCTCGCGAAGGCATCGAAGCGGGGCAAAGCCCGTTCGGTTGCGCGATCGCTCGCGGTGACGACTTGATTGCCGTCTCGCACAATACCGTGGTCGCTACGACCGACGTGACGGCCCATGCCGAGGTGAATGCGTTGCGACTTGGTTGCAAGACCACGGGGCAGATACACCTGGAAGGGTGTGTCGTTGCCACGACCTGCGAACCTTGCCCGATGTGTATGGCGGCGTTGCATTGGGCACGCGTCGAGACCGTCTACTTCGGAGCCTCGATCGCCGACGCCGACTCGGCAGGGTTCAATGAACTGCAAGTTCCTGCCGCAGAGGTCTTGAAAATCGGCGGTAGCAAGGTTGCATTAGTCAGCGGCGTATTGTCTGCTGAATGCCGCGATCTGTTTCAGCGTTGGCTCCAACGATCGGATCGCGTCGTCTATTGACGGTCTCGATCGTTTCTCGCGTTTGACGCTATGTCTGTTACGGACGAACGCTCGCCACAGGACGCTCGATTTCGCACCACGCGATGGAGTTTGGTGCAGGCAGCTGGCGATTTGCAACAGCACGACTCACGGGAAGCACTCGGCGAGTTGTGCCGTGGCTACTGGTTTCCCGTCTATGCCTATTTCCGGCGGCGGACGGGAGATGCCGTCGAGGCTCAAGACTTGACACAGGAATTTTTCGCAACGGTCTTGGAAAAGAACTACCTGAGTGATGCGAGGCAGGATCGCGGTCGATTCCGAACGTTTCTGCTGACCGCAGCCCAGCGGTTTCTCTCCAAGGAATGGGCCAAGTCGAATACGCTGAAACGCGGTGGTGGCAAACACATTTTGTCGCTCGATTTCTCGACTGGTGAATCGCTGTACGCGATCGAGCCCGTGGACAACGAAACGCCTGAACGGACTTTCGCGCGGCGCTGGACCTTGAACTTGCTGGATATCGTCCAACAGCGTTTGTGCGAGGAATACACTGCGAGTGGCAAGCAGCAGACGTATGATTTATTGAAGCCGCAGTTAGTAAGTGCTGGTTCGACGGAGTCCTATGAACAAGTCGCTGCACAGTTGGGCAGTTCGGTGGGAGCTGTGAAGACGGCTGTCTACCGGATGCGTTGCCGGTATCGCGAGTTGCTCCGCACGGAAATCGCGGAAACCGTAGCAGATCCGGCTGCGATTGACGACGAAATCAAGCAACTGTTCGCTTCACTCGGTTGAAGACTTGCGTTGCTCGTGTCGCGTGCGTTACGCTGCTCGTAGATGTTCTCATCATTGGCATGGAGCGAGCCATGTCGGTCACTTCTGATCGAACGAAGCCCGAGGTAACCGGTTCGAACGCGGCTCCTGCGACACGTCGCTGCCCGCATTGTGGCGGTGCGATCACGGGACGAGCGGTCGATGGTTTGTGTGCGCGCTGTCTGATGCAGCTTGCGAGCGACGGCTTGCCGAGCGACGAGGCGAATGTCGGCGCTGGCGAACTGGGTGCATTGCCCAAGCAGTTCGGTCGTTACACGATTCGTCGGAAGCTCGGCCAGGGTGCGATGGGTGTCGTGTACTTGGCGAAGGATGTCGAGTTAGGCCGTTTAGTGGCGATCAAGTTCCCGCTCTTCGGACGATCCAGCGAAGCGGCGATCGTCGAGCGGTTTCAGCAGGAAATTCGGGCTGCTGCGGCCATCCAGCATCCGAACATCTGTCCCATCTACGACGTCGGCCAAATCGAAGGCTCGCTGTTCATGACGATGGCGTTCATCGAAGGACGGCCATTGTCGCGTGTGTTGGAAGAGCAGATCGCGCTGTCCGTGAATCAAGCGGTGTCGCTCGTGCGAAAGCTTGCACTCGCGTTGCATGCAGCTCATCAGCGAGGCATCGTTCATCGCGACTTGAAACCCGCGAACATCATGATCGACGGACGCGGAGAGCCGATCATCATGGACTTTGGTTTGGCACGCCGACGGGATAGCGACGATGTCCGAGTGACGAAGAGCGGCGCGCTCGTTGGGACACCAGCCTACATGTCGCCGGAACAAGTCGCCGGGATCGAGGCGACGGAGGCGAGCGACTTGTACAGTTTGGGCGTCATTTTCTATGAACTGATTGCCCGGCGTCTACCGTTTGAAGGCGAACTCGTTCCGCTGCTCAATAAGATCGCTCACGAACTACCCGTTCCGCCGTCGAGTCATTGTGCCGACATTCCGAACGGTTGCGACGTCATTTGCATGAAGGCTTTGGCCAAAGATCCGGAAGATCGTTTCACGTCGGCGGACGAATTTGCTCGCGTGCTGACCCGCTTCCTCGTGCAAGGCGACGCAGCAAGTGCCGCCGATTCATCTCCGTCAGCTCAAGACGCATCTCGCAACGCGAATCGTATGACGCAAGCCGATCTCAAGTCGACCCAGCAAGTCAGAATGCTCGTTGCGACCGGTGGCATCACGGTCGTGGCGACGGTGCTGTTATTAACGGCGTTTGCGTACTTAACGAACAATTCCGCCACGCCATCGACGATTTCGAGCGAACCGACTGCGGTCGTGGACACGCCACCCTCGATCGAAACGACTCTCGTTGAACAGAAAGAAGATGTAGTCGTCAATTATGTCCTCGGTCGCTACCTCTGTTTTACGGAACGAGATTGGCAGCGAGGATTGCGGTATTTGGCTCGCGGCGCGGATGAAGCGTTGAAACGGCTTGCACAACAGGATCTCGAGACGACCAGCCTTGACCGAGACGCAGCACCAATGCTGGCCACGGCGGATGCATGGGCCAAATACGCTGAAGCACAGAGTCTGGCCAGCACCCGCGTTGCTGCCACCGAGCGAGCCCAGTATTGGTACGAGCTATCGCTCGATGGCCTTGGCGCGAGCGATCGCGAACGAGTTGCGGAGTGGCTCCGTCGGGCCCATGGCACAGACTCGCAACGCGAGACCGACGATCCAGTGAATCGTTCGCTGGTGAGTTCTGGCGATGAAGTCATCGAGAGATTCGATCCCGCGGCTATCGAGGCCCAGCTCGATGCCCTTCCGATGGTATCGATGCCCTCCGAAGTTATCGCTTCGTCGAGTTCCGCCGCCAGTCTGTCGTTGACGGCTTTTGAACAGCGGTGCGTGAATTCGTTGCATGACATTGAGCAGCGACGGCTGAAGATGCTCGCCGAGATGAAACTGCTGATTCACCAACGCGATGTGTCGCTACCTCAATCGCATTTGAAAGCGTCAGGGGACTACGCTCGACTGATTCGCTTAGGCGACGACGTGACGGAGCAGATTCGTCAAGTCAGTCTTCGACAAGGCGAGTTGGTGCGGATGCGTGCCCTGTCGGATAACGACGCAAATCGCGGTGCGATGGACTTTCAACTGACTGGCATCCGTCGCGAGCGAGCGATCGCGATGCAGCGATATGACGGATTGGTTATCGAGGCGAAGGGAAAGCAGCAAGAGTTGGTCGAGTTGGGCGGCAAGATGAAGGCGGTCAACGAGCGGATCGTCGATTGGTCGGCTCGCGCGGACGACTTGATGGAGGAAGCGTTCTGGAGTATCGAGCCAACGGGGTCATTGAGTTCCGATGCCTATCAGGAGATCGCTGTATTGTTGTCCGGTTGGCTGCAAACGACGGAAGTGCATCCTGCCGTGCTCAACTTGCGTGCTTTGGCCTACTGTTACTGCTCGCAATTGGAGCGAGCGATCGCGGACGCCGAGAATGCCGCTCGCATCGATCCGTCGTTCGTGTTCGGTATCGCCGTGCAGGGCTTCGTTCGATACCGTGAAGGCGGGGCAGGGGAGGGGATCGCGGAAATGTCGCGGGCCGTCCGGCTGGATAGCAAACAGTCGGCGAGTTATCTGCTGCGAGGTTTGGCATACCGTGCCCGCGGTAGTGAAGTCGCTGCGCGCCAAGACTTTGAACGCGTTACCGCTTTGGCCGGGAATGCGGCGATGGGGCATGCGTTACTTGCATTGCAACTTGCCACCAGTCACGGGGACTCCGTTCGCGACGCTGAGCGAGCGATTGCAGCCGCAGAACGTGCTTGTCAGCTGTCCGCCCACGAATCGTGGATATGTTTGACGGCTCTCGCAGCTGCTCGGGCAGAAAACGGGGAGTTCGAAGCGGCCATCGAAGCACAAAAGAATGCAGGCTTATTGGCTTCTGCTGGCCAACGTCCTCTCTGTGAACAATGGCAGAAGCAGTTTGAAGCAGGTCGCCCGCTACGGCTGAACTGAGAAAGCTTGCCGAGTTGCCTCGTCGTGAGAATTCTCTTTAGCTTCTGTGACCTTCCGTACTTGGCCCGTAATAGATAACTGGATCGAAAGCTTTGGCCGTTCACGGCGACCGCTTTCAGCCAGTCTTAACATGGGAGGTGTGGAATGATTCAGCGAACGCCAACGATTCGAAGATGGTTCGTCTGGGGGTTGGTCGTCGCGGCGATCGTGCCGTGTGGGGCCGAAAGGGGGTTGGCGGGTGATTCAACGGACGCGGTCGCAAAATCGAGCGAACTTGTATCGGAAGCCCTACACCGGCGTATCTATGGGCTGGAAACTGAGCATGCCACGCTATTGGCGAGTGCCATGGAACTCTCGCCGAATTATGCGCCCGCTCGATGGCATACCGGTCAGGTTAGTTATATGAACCGCTGGGTTACCGTCGACGAATTGACGCAGGATGCGGGATTGAACAAACGATTGACTCGCTACGAACAGGCTCGCGCGAAAGTATCGCCGACCGCCAACGGATATCTCACATTAGCGAACTGGTGTGCCGAGAACTCGCTGCCGCTCCAGGAACGCGCGCATTTGTTTCAGGTCATCGACCTCGCCCCGAATCATCAAGGTGCCAGACAACGGTTGGGATTTGTACTGGTCGATGGCAATTGGGTCGACTCACAGACGATCTGGGCCGGGATGTACGATGCGCAGCGAATCCAGGAAGCACTTGCGAAGTGGCAACAGCCGGTGACTGCGATCCAGAAGGGACTGTCGCGACGAAGTGAATCGCAACGCCAAGCGGCCCGCGACAAACTCGCGGCGATCGTGGACCCCGAGGCGATTTGTACGTTGGAACGACTTGCGAATGACAGCTCCGAAGTCGGGTGTTTGGTCGTCGATGTATTCTCTCGCATGCAACAAGTGGAAGCATCCTCAGCCTTGGTCCGGCAAGCCGTCTTCTCGCCGTGGCCACAAACTCGCGAAGACGCGGCCAGGCAACTCGGGCCTCGCCCTCTCGACCAATACGTACCGCAACTGGTTGCCGAAATGGCTACTCCAATCCAGTCGCGAATCGACACGGCTTCCACTCGCGGACAGATCCTGTATCGGCACGTCTTCTTTCGCGAAGCTCAGTATCAGAATCAAGTGCTCGTCCTCGACACTCGTTACCGCCGTGTCGTGCCCTTGCTTCTTCGAGCCGCAGGCAGCAGGAGTGGTAATGAGTCAGATGGTGGCGGTGATTCAGGGCCAAGTTTTGGCGAAGTAGTACTCGCGGACTTGCAAGACACGATTCAAACTCGCGAGCAGCAACGGATGCTACAGAATGCGTGGCTTGAAGCGATGAACAATCGGATCTGTCATGTCTTACGAAAGGCGACCTCGCAGCAATTGCCGTCGCAGCCACAAGCTTGGTGGGATTGGTGGGAGAAGCAATCGCAGGTTTCTCGACCGGATCAAAAGCGAATGCAGACGAAGTACGAGCAGGAAACGAAAACATTTGTCCAGCCGGCCTTGGGCGAGGTTCCCCAGGTGTCACGTCCGCCGCAGCCACGTCGCTGCGAGTGCTTTGCCGCCGGAACGCCAGTCCTCACCGCGAGCGGCATGTTGGAGATCGAGCGAATTCAGATTGGGGATCTTGTACTAACGAAGCATCCGGATTCCGGCGAGTTGTCGTTTCGTCCGGTGTTAGCGACGACGATCCGCCCTGCAGAGCAGGTCGTTAAGATTCGTACGTCGAACGAAACGATCGAGGCCACGGGCGGGCATCCGCTTTGGATCGATGGCGATGGTTGGACGATGGCTAGCGACTTGGTGTCGGGTATGGTGCTGCATGGCTTGGAACGGGGCGTCATGATTGCTGACGTGAAACCCGGTCCCGTGAAACAGACTTACAATCTGATCGTCGACGGATTTCATTCCTACTTTGTTGGCTTCGACCGAGTCTTGGCCCATGACAACACGCCCTGCCGTCCTACCAACTCCGTTGTGCCAGGACTCAGTCGGCTCGCGAATTGATCTCACTTGAACTTATCGGATCGCACTGATAGGTTGGCGAGACGTTACAGTTTCGCACGCTTCAGGATTGCGGACTCCGAATGTCGCGTCACAGCAAAGAACTTGGTTTTACGTTGGTCGAACTGCTGGTCGTGATTTCTATCATTGGTGTGCTGCTGGCTCTGTTATTGCCGGCAGTTCAAGCCAGTCGCGTGGCTGCCAAACGGATGAGTTGTTCGAACAGCCTCAAGCAACTCGCCCTCGGGATGCACAACTATCACGATACGAACGGCAGTTTGCCGCCGCTTTATGTCGGGCCAGCCCAAGCGGAAGGGGCGTTGAGCTGGTCGGTGCATCTAATGCCGTTTGTCGAGTTGCAGCCGTTGTTCAACGAGTTCGAGAAGTTGCCGCATTTGTCTGGCGGTCCCGCGAAGCTCGACTCGGACGTCTACTATGCGACTGCAGGGTTGGCCACTGGCTTTCGTCAGCTTTCGACTTACCTCTGTCCAGCCGACTCGGTAGGTCAAGTTGTGCATGCCACCACCGATGTCTTCAGTTCCGGAGTATCCGCCGACTTTGCGTCGCTCAATTACAAAGCGTCCACAGGAACCGATTTGGACGGGAGCGATACTGTCAACAATGGAATGTTTCAAGCCGTGCATGGCTTGCGGTTCGATGATGCTCGTGACGGGGCATCGAATGTGTTCTTGCTAAGTGAAGTTGCGATGACGGGCACCGATCCCGAGGGCTTCGTCGGATATGCCGCGACGGGGTCCGTAAAACGCATTCCCCAAATGTCGACATCTCCGGTCCTCGATCCGTGTGCGGATCATCACGACGGTGAACGCTACCGCAGAAAAACGACCAATCGGCAGGGGAGCCTGCTGCATCACGGATTGTCGCACTACTCGAGCTTCCAGTCGGTGAACTTGCCGAATGGGCCGAGTTGCTACGAATCCGCAGCGATATCGGCGGTGGCAGCGAGCAGTCAGCATCCGGGAGGAGCCATGCACGCTCTTGGTGATGGCAGCGTCCGATACGTGAGTAGCAACATGGACCGCGCTGCCTATAACCGCTTGGGTTCACGAGACGACGGCGAGTTGGACTAGTGCGAGTCGCACGGACGTGTAGCGGCTGTGGCGGTCTAATTCCCAGGGAATCTAGACGAAACAACGCTACACTTACCCAAACACCGCTCTAGCGATCGGCTTCGTGGGTCACTGTGATGTTTGTCGTGATCCCACCACGGGCACTGAAGGCGGCAACGAGCTTCATTCGGCGCGGTGCGAGAACGGCGACCAAATCGTCGAGGATCCGATTCGTCACGTTCTCGTAGAAAATCCCCTCATTGCGGAATTGCTGCAGGTACATCTTCAGGCTCTTCAGCTCGACACACTTTGCCTCGGGGGTATAGCTGAACGTGAGGACGCCGAAGTCAGGTTGCCCGGTCTTGGGGCAGACCGAAGTGAATTCGGGGCACACGATCTCGATCTCATAATCCCGTTGGGGGAATTGATTGTCGAAGGTTTCAAGCAATTCGCGGAAGTTGTCGGACATCAGGCTCCTTTCGAGTAAACGGATATTTTGGCAAGATGCGAGAGTTGTCGGTAGGGGGGCGTAGTACTTGGTAATACATCATCCGAACGGTCCGAACAGAAGGTAACGGAGGAAACGAAGTAGGAGCCAAGTTCTGACCTTCGTTTCCTCCGTTCCCTTCTGTTTAAAAGAAACTCAAGTCGACCACAGTGCGTATCGCTGAAATCTACAAGTCCGTCCAAGGAGAAGGATTCCTCACCGGAACCGAAAGCGTCTTCGTGCGCGCCTCAGGCTGCAACTTGCGGTGTTGGTTCTGTGATACGCCGTTCACGTCATGGCGTCCCGAGGGAGACGATCTTGAAGTCGACGAGATCCTGCGGCAGGTCACCCAATTGGGCTGTTCGCATGTCGTTGTCACCGGCGGCGAGCCGATGCTGTTTGCGGAATTGATTCCCTTGTGCAGCGGACTACGCGACCTTGGCTGCCATATCACGATCGAAACGGCCGGGACACTGCACTTGCCAGTGGATTGCGATTTGATGTCGATCAGCCCCAAGCTGGCAAACTCGACGCCGACACTGGATCGGGACGCCAAGTGGCACGATCGGCACGAGCGATCTCGCCACGTCCCTGATGTCGTCCGGCGGTTGATCGACGAGCATCCCTACCAGATCAAGTTTGTCGTCGACCAGCCATTGGATTGCGAAGAAATTGAATCGTATCTGGACGAGATGGCTGAAATCGACCGCGACCGGGTGATGCTCATGCCACAAGGAACCGAGAGCCAGAAGTTGGCAGCGACGGGCAGTTGGTTGCAGGCGTATTGTGCGGCACACGGCTATCACTTTTGCCCTCGGCGACACATCGAACTGTTTGGTGTCGCTCGCGGCACATAGCCCAGAGATCGCGAAGCTGGCTTTTGGAGTGCGGCGACTTGTCCCCGCTTGTCGCCGCTTTCCCATTTTTCGACCCCCCGTCTCAATCGGTATCGAACCGCCAAAGAAAGCGGCCACGCCGCAGGCCAAAGCTGTGACGAGTCGCAGCACTCCAAATGACTTACGCAATTGACCTTTAAAGGCCGCTGTGCCATGCTCGTGACATATCGTTCGTATCCGAGGATCTCCCATGTTGAGTCTTGGCAGGCAGACTGTTGAAAGCTGTGCGAGGGTCTCGCGTCGCAGTCTGTTGCAAGCAGGCGGACTTGGCGCAATTGGCCTTGGGCTGGGCGATTTACTGCGATTGGAAGCTCAAGAGAAGACGTCATCAGGCCGAGCGAAATCAATCATTCTGTTGTGGTTATGGGGAGGGCCGAGTCAACTTGATACGTTCGACTTGAAGCCACATGCCCCCACCGAGTATCGAGGCCCTTATCGACCGGTGGCAACCAACGTGCCTGGCATCGAGATTTGCGAACTGCTCCCGCATTTGGCCAAACGGGCCGACAAGTACGCGATCCTTCGATCGCTGAACTGTACATCGAACGATCACGGAATCGCTGGCACGATTGGGCTGACGGGTGCTGATTTTGGCGCGACGAGTCTGAGTGGCCAACTTTTACCGGGCGAACTGTTGCCAACACACGGTTCGATCGCTTCCAAGGTGTTTGGATTCGAGCCGACGATGCCGCGATTCGTCACGGTCGGCGGCTTGCTGCACCAAGGCCATCGTCGCATCACCGGAGAAACCGGCGGCTCGTTGGGCAGTCTCTATGACCCGTTTCGTTTGGACTACGATGCCGAACAAGGTGTCAAGATTCCACAATTCGAACTGTTTGACGGCGTTACGCCGAGCGGGCTGGATGATCGGGCGTCTCTTCGCACCGCGTTGAATCAATTGTCTCGCAGCATTGACCGCTCTCAGGCCTTTGGGCAACTCGACCAGTATTATCAGCAAGCCTATTCGCTGTTGACTTCGCGAAATGCACACGAAGTCTTTGATCTTGATCAGGAGCTCGATTCGCTGCGAACCCAATACGGCCGTTTTCGATTTGGTCAGTGTTGCTTGCTGGCTCGTCGATTGGTCGAAACCGGCGTGCGGTTTGTGCAGGTGAATTGGAGCAGTCACGTCGAGCCGGTTGAAGATACGGGGGATGGCGGTTGGGACATGCACGACCGGCACTTTCAACAGTACCAAGACCGTCACGCCTGGATGTTGGACCAAGCGGCTTCAGCGCTGTTGGACGACTTGGATCAGCGTGGCTTGCTCGATGAAACGGTTGTCATTGCAGTTGGTGAATTCGGACGGACGCCGAAGATTAACGCCAAGGCAGGACGAGATCATTGGGAGAAATGTTATTGCGGCCTAATCGCCGGTGGCGGATTGCACGGCGGACAAGTCATTGGCGAAAGCGATTCTCGTGCTGAGTATCCCGTCTCAAGGCCGTTGACGCCAGCCGACCTCTTTACCACGGCCTTGCATCAGATTGGCATTGGTACGACGCAATTGACCGCTGCTGGCTTGACGCCGCGCGGGCAAGTTATCGAGGAGCTTGTTTGAATGACCAAATCCGAATAACCAATGACCAATGATTAGGAAACATCGAAGCTCGAACTTTCAACATCGAACATTGAACTGCTATGCCCGGCGTTCGAATAGTCGTTGCAGCGCGTTATTGATCTTGTTGGTCATTGGTCATTCGGATTTGGTCATTCCGATAACGCGTTCGCTGATTGCTGCGCCACCGACACTGCTTAGGCTCACCGACGATGGTCACTTCAAACAACGCCCGGCGTGGTCTCCCGATGGGAAGACCTTGGTCTTTGCGCGGCATCAAGGTGCGACGATCATGCTCTTTCTCCGTGAGATGAATGGCGATGAGCGGCGTCTGACCGAATCCAAATACTCTGAGTACGACGCGGTCTTCTCGCCGGACGGCCAGCGGCTGTTGTTCTCGTTCAACAAGGCTTCGCCCAATCAAGGCGACATCGAAGTCTATTCGATTGCCAGTGACGGCAGTGACTTGAAGCCGGTCGCAGTCACTCGTGGCCAGCTCTCGCACGAGGAGTGGCCGTGCTGGTCGCCCGATGGCAAACGAATTGCTTATACTTCGACGCGCGATGGTAACCAGGAATTGTACACGTCACTTCCAGACGGATCGGACGAACGACGTTTGACGAGTGATCCAGCGATCGATGCCCATCCGGCATGGTCTCCTGACGGAACTCGAATTGCCTTTGCAACGAATCGTTGGGGAGACCTTGAACTCGCGACGATCGATCCTGAAGGAAAGAATTTAACGCGATTGACCGAGAGCCCCGGCTTGGATGATTATCCTGCTTGGTCGTCGGATGGGAAGCGATTGGCGTTTACCAGCAACCGAGATGGAAACTTTGAGATCTACGTCGCGGGTAGCGACGGATCGCAGGCGACAAACGCGACATCTGACTCGGCGATCGACAACTTCCCGACTTGGACGCCGGACGGGCGGTTGACTTTCGTGTCGAATCGCGATGGTGGGTTCGACATCTTCGTGGAAGCTGCGTCAGAGCCTGTTTTGAAATGACAGGAACTTCTTGGTGTGAGCCGTCGGCGCTAGCCGCGGGCATTGCTTGTCTGGCGTTCGCCCTTTGTGAGGCCCGCGGCTAGCGCCGTCGGCTCACGTTTTCATTGCATGTTCTCAGGCGAGTAGCTGGCCGATTTCATCGACGGCGCTCTTGAGCGACGCAGCCGCCATTTGAAAATTGGTATGCGACGAGATCTCAGGTTGAATCTCCAGGAACAACTCGGTCGCCTTGCGAAGTTTGGCGAGTTTCTTCTTAGCTTGCGTAAGATAGGCTGCGGCATCTCCCGCCTTAAGCGGTCCGCCCAGCGCCAGCATGAAGTCGTACAGCGAGCGATGCACTTCGCACAACTCGTCGTCTTCTTCGGCCTCTTCTGAGTGCTTTAGGAACGTTCGCACCATCCACACGTGACTGAGCAGAGTGTCAACGCGGTGCATCAACTCGTCGGGTGACATTGTCAACGTGGCACCTCCCACGCTCATTCTTCGGTTGATTTCGTGTCTTCGGACTCGGTCGACTCGCTTGGGGCATCACTCTCGTCTGTAGCGTTGTCAGGCGACTCGTCTGCTTTCTCGGTGGCAGTTTCCTCGGTGACAGTTTCGGCGGGCGGAGCGGGTTTCGGTGGGCCGCCTTTTGGTGCGGCGACTAACACGGTGACTGCGCCAACGGCCACCATCAACAGCCCGGCTCCGAAGAAGCTACTGCGAACAATGTTTTGAGCTAGTTGCTCGCGTAGTTGTGCGTTCATCGAGATCGTGAAGAACGCGTTCACAACAGGCGCGAGACCGAAGATCAACGGCGGAACGTAGTGCGGTTTGCCACCGAAGTTAAATGCCAGCAGCATCCCCAGGGCACCAAGTGCTCCAACCACACCGGCGATGAAACTCCACCAAATGCCCTTCATGGTCCAGCCCGCCATCAGCCCCTCGCCTTTTTCCATTCCAAAGACGGAGATAACCAAGATCGGACCGACGACTGCGACGAGAAGATAGGCAATACCAACGCAGATGAATGGTCTCATACGACCGCTCTCCATCGCACCGTGCCCCCACTGCAAAAACGGACCGTACACGCCCCAAAAGACGGCGGTGGCCAAAATGGAGACGATGATCAGCGGGAAGTTAGCGGCGGATGATCCGTGCATGAGTTTCTCTCGGCTTCTTATTGTTCAAGCCCAAGTATGTCGAATTAGGGGGCTTGGTAAAGGGAAGGTGTCTGTAAGGGTGGGATGGAAACAGTCTAGTCAGAGTCGTCATTGGTGAACAGTGCTAGGCTCCGTTCGGCTCGCCCCACTCGGCCACGAAGCGGGCGCTGCAGCGTTTGCATCGGACCTTTCGTCCCAGATATTTCGCCGGCACTTGTGTCGTCTCTTGGCAGCCTTGGCACGAGATCGAAAACTGCACGTTCCCTTCGTCGAGTCGCTGCCAGTGATCGGTCGGTACTTCGTCAATGACAATATCTTCGGCTTGAATGGTCGTGAGGATTTCCTTGGTCAGCGGCGCGATGCCGGCGATTCGATTGGCGAGTCGGCGGATCGCGTTCTCGAACACGTTCCGTACGAGTCGACCGTTTCCAAAATGTTCGTCGCGATTCTCATAGACCCATTGAAAGCCAAGCAGCAAGCGGGCTTGTGCTTCCGAAGTGACCACGTAGTGATTCGTTTTGCACATGCCTCCGAAAATGCGACCGAGCGAGCCGGGCGTGTAGTCCTCGAATGTCAGTTTGGTGTTGAAACGCGACGACAGGCCTGGGTTCGACCGAATCAAGCGATCCATCTCTTCGGGATAGCCCGCCAGAACAACCACTAATCGATCGCGATTGTCTTCCATTCGCTTCAGCAACGTTTGCACGGCTTCACGCCCATAGGGATCGTCGCCCGACTCAGCGACCAAGCTGTATGCTTCGTCGACAAACAAGACTCCGTCGAGTGCTTCGTCGACTTTCTGATTTGTCTTCGGTCCCGTTTGTCCCGCGTACTCGGCGACTAAACCCGATCGATCCGTCTCGACGAGATGCCCTTTGCTCAGCACGCCCATCGATCCA
Organism: Planctomycetaceae bacterium; assembly: GCA_020638975.1. GTDB lineage: Bacteria > Planctomycetota > Planctomycetia > Pirellulales > Pirellulaceae. The sequence continues at coordinate 154,221 of JACKHN010000009.1, read as the reverse complement.
TAAATTTGTCCCACGATCCGCGCGACCGTCGTCTTGCCGGTCCCCGGATTGCCACCGAAGACGAGATGAAGGCTGAGGTTCGTTGTTGGCAGCCCTTGGGCCTTGCGCTGTCGCTGCATATTCAGGAAGTTCGTGAGCGTGCGAATCTCGTGCTTGACTTGATTCAATCCGATCAACGCGTCGAGTTGCGCCAATACCTCGGCTAAACGTTCCTCTTGACTCTTCTCTTCGCCGATGACTTCGATGTCGCTGTGAATGTCGTATTGTTCACGCAGCTGTTGCGTCTCTTGTTGCATCGTCTGGACCGCCTGTGCGCTTTGCGGCATGTTCGTGCGTGGTCTTGTTGTTGTCGACGAAACTTCTGGTCGTAAGTGATTTGTCAATTCATTCTGTATTTCTTGAAGCCGCGCCAATTCGCCCGGCTTCGGTGCCCCGTCTGCCTTCGCGACCAGATTTGCCAAGCGAATAACGACCGTTACTAATTGGTCGCCGCGTTCGTGCAACGGCTGCATTTGTGCGAAGGGTCGCACCAAGCTGGACCAGTTCAGGCTCTTCGCTTCACGAAAGACGTGAGCTGCCGCGTCGCGGAGTTGACCTCCAGGAACACCACCGGGCCAAATGTGATCGAACAGAACTCGCCCAAACCGTTTCTCCTCTTGGCTCCAACGCTGATCGGCTTCAACGACCGTGACATAGACCTTGATCAACAGGCCTTTGTGCAAGTCGTCCATCAATTGGACGAAACTTTCTGGTGTCCCCGGAAGAAAACTAGGGCACTGCTGAATGCAAAGCTTCGCGCTCGACAGGTACAGTTGCTGACAAGCGTGAATCGCTTGCTGGAACTGTTCGAGCAGTGAGTCGAAGTTGGGATTGGTCATGAATGCTGGGCGGAGAAGGAATGACGAAGGTCGAGATACCCAATGACGAAAGAATGACGAATGTCGAAGTCCGAATCGTCATTGGGTATTTCGTCATTCGTCATTTGACCCAACTAGTTTGCCATGAGGACGCGGTCGTGCAAAGCCTTGCGCAGCGGATCGTCGTCCGCATCGCAGAATCCCAGGTGCAAGTGCCTCCGCCAGCCCTCGGCATACTCGAACATACCAGACATGCGTCCACACTCGGCATCCAGATCCCGAAGCGTTTGCAAATAGGAATCATGCCCTTGGCTTTCGTCGAGCCATTTCTTTTGGCTGACGTGCTTGGCCAACATCTGAACTTTACGTTCAACAACGTCAGTTACATTGACAAACATATCCGGTGTAACAAGCCGACGGAGCGGATCGCGATGCGAGAACGGTTGAGCGTGGTAAACGGTCACCTTGCCTGCCACCGTGTCTCGGGGTGGATCGACCGGAAAGTTGGGCATACCACGCGTAAAGGCTGCCGTCGTCGCCAATCGACAGACATTCATGTGATCTTCCATATAGTCGGCCGGTGCATGCGTCAGCACGATCTCCGGCGCGACAAGCCGCATCACCGAAGCGATCTTCGCGAGCGTTGCTTGATCGAAGAAAACCGACATGTCGTCGCAGATCGGTTCATGAAACACCGCCCCGATTAACTCGGTTGCCGCGATCGCTTCTTCTCGCCGCATCTTGGCAATCGTTTCACGATCGTACTCCGTCGTGCCGCAGCAGCCGTTGGCGACGTTCATGTAATGCAACTCATAGCCTGCTTCTTTGAGCAGCATGAACGTTCCCGACATGAAGATTTCAATGTCATCGGGATGGGCGGCAATGGCTAAGGCAGTTGGCATAGCTTACTCAGGAAATTGAATTTCGTTGGCAGAAAGTAACGATTGGCCGGTGCCCCGAACACGCAATATATAGGCGATGTCGTCGCGAAGGATGAAAACAAGACGGTAGGTATTACCGTGCCGAGTCGAGAAGGTGAACTCGCGGATGTCCTCACGATGGTCTGCTGACTCTGGTGCCAATCCGAAACTGTTGGCAGATTTGCTGAGCGATTGGATTGCATGCTGGTAACTGTTCAACCAACTCTTTGCTCCCTGAAGCGAGCGATCTTCAAGCCACTGAAGGATGTCATCGACGTCGGAGTCGGCTGGTTCCGTGAGGATGACGGTGTACATCACGCGTCTTTAAGGGATGGATGCCGTTCGTACATTCTGCGCATGTGTTCCTCGACCGTCATGACGCGGCCTTCCTCGACCGCGCGCAGCCCTTCGCGAATCGCTTCGTTCTCCCGCTGGCGGTGTCGCCACAGGGCCAGAACTTGTTCCAGCGACAAGTCAACGTTTGCGTTCGCTAGCTGCTCGCCGACGAACTGATGAAATCCGACAAGTTCGTTCTGACCATCGGTTGTCATAAGTCTTCTCCCTAACGAGGACTTTCACCATCGTATCATCGTAAAGGAGCTTGCGTCAAAGTCCAATTACTCGCCGCGCAGCGCCGAGAGGACGGGCACTTTCAGACTGGAACGCACGGAAATGAGGCTGGAAAGTACGCCTACAACGAGAACCGCTAACAGCATCAGTCCGAGATCCCGCAGCAAGTCTGTCGGAATGGACGCGTTGCCGGTGAGTTTGTGAGGAAGAACCGCGAGCGTGGCAGCGACCGTTCCGGTGGCCAGGCCGCCAACTAATAGCAAGACGTTCTCTAATAGCACCATCTGGGCGAGTCGCTTTTCGCGGAAGCCTGTCGCTCGAAGCAACGCCAACTCACCGCGACGTTCTAAAACGTTACGCATCTGCACGGCGGCAAGTCCGAACGTCCCAAGCAGCAAGCCGAGAGCACCGAGACTTTGAAAGGTACTCAAGTACGTGTTTTGGACAGCAAATAATTGTTCTAACATTTGGCTCGATGGAACGGCATCAAAGCCCTGATCGCTTAGCCGATCTTCCAGCACTTCGGCAACCTGTTTGCTCTTGCCGGGAGGGCTTTGGATCAGGAAGTACCGATAACCGGAAACATCTGGGAACAGACGCTCGAAGTCCGCTTCGCGAATCAAGAGGCTGCCTTGCAGCACGCTGTTCTCTAATAGTCCGACGACATGAAATCGAATCGTGTGATCATCATAGGTCAGCTCTAAGTTGGTCCCAACGTTGGCGGGCGGTTTCAAGCTGTACATCGCCGTGTTCATGTCGATGACGACCGGAATCGCAGCGTCATTTGTTTTGGCGAGCAGTCGCCAGGGGTTCGATTTCTCGGCGTCGCTGCTCGCTTCCGTCTGCATCCAGCGAAACTTCGCAGCCGACGCGGCGTCAAAATGCTGCACGAACGAATCCGTCAGGCCGATGACACGCGGTTGCGTCGAGCGGTATAGATTATTGCAACTGGCATCGTCGCCCGGTTTGAATCGCAGCCCAAACGCCAGCCCGCCCTCCAGGACAGTGTTCTTGTCGGCGAGGATCTCCTCGCGACCCTGTTCACTGTTCAGATCGACGAAAACCGATTCAGAACTCTGCGCGACCAAGTCAAATCCTCCCGCACCTTCATTCGAAGGAGCGAGACGAAATGAACTCAAGCCAACAATCAAGAAACTGGCAGTCGCCATCAGTCCAATCGTCGTGACACTTCGCCCCGGATTGCGTCCCGCGTTTCGAAGGGCCAACTTCGTCAAAGCCCAACCGCCGGTGAACGGCTTCAGTTCTCTTCGCCCTCCTCGCTTGAGTCGGAGCCACACGAAGAGCAACAAGCCAGTCAGCATTAGAAACCCTGCTCCGAGGAACGCGCCGGCTTGCGCCATGCCACCTAGTCGCACTGCCATGGCTGCCAGTCCAACTGCCACGGCGATGCACACGAGCGACACGAATGAGAGTTTGTTCTGAGCTTTATAAGCCACATCATGTGCGTCCGTGACTTGTCCGGCGAGCAAGCGGCACGTCGACAGCTTCTTGGTTTGCCGGATGCTCCACGAGATGGTCAGCACGGAGACAAGCACACCCAACCCGTAGCCTAGCAACAAACTCTTGGTGCTCCAGTAGAACTCGAGGAATGGTGTCGTGATCGCGCCGACCCACCAGGTTCGCAAGCCGGCCAGCATCAACCATGCGTACCCAACACCGATGGCAACACCGAGTACCCCGCCATCAATCGCGACCAACGCGCCTTCAGCGACGAACAGCCGACTCGTCTTGCTGCGCCGCAAGCCAACTGCCAGCAACGTGCCGATCTCGCTCGCTCGTTGCTCGACTCCCAAGCGGAAGAGCAACGCGACGAGCAACAACGCCGCCGCAATTATGAAAAAACTGAGACCCAGGAACAAACCATCAAACGGCGTGGTGCCCGAGGAGGCAGCCAACTGTTGACGCTTGACGGGCATGAAGTCCATCCCCAACGATTCGCCTTGCTTCGCAAGTTCATTGGTAAACGCTTGCTTGATGGAATCGGACGTGACACCTTCCTGGGCAGGAATCCGAATTGCAGTTACGCGACCGAAGCGACTGCCCCAAAGTCGCTCGCCGGTCACGAGCGACACAAAGGCCTTGGGTGTCGTTCGGTGATTATCCCAATAGGTGTTGTCTTGCTCGCGGAGTAAGTTTCGATCGAAAGGGAAGGGCGCATCCCAGCTATCGATCGTCTCCTGATCCGTTACACCCTCAACTTCCGGCGTCAGGTCTGGATCGTTGGCCAGCGTGGGACGTTGCGTGTATTCGGCCTCGCGTCGCGGGCGATACGAACGGGAGGGCTCCGTGAGTGGCGTGATCGCTTTGACCGTGAAGTCGGCATGAGTTTCGACCGCATCACCATGCGCTGTTTCGGCTTCGAAGTAGGTGACTCGGATGGTGTCGCCGAGTTTCGCATCCTGGTCCGCCGCCGCCCAGCTATTCAAAATGATCTCATTATCCTTCAGAGGATCGATGGGTTTTCCCTGGAGATCCAACAGCGGAAAGTCATCGGTCACATCCACACCGCTGATCATCGAATAAGCAATCGCACCGCGATTTTCGCTCTCTCCCTCTCTCCCACTCTCCTTCTCGATCTTGGTTGCCAAGTAAGTGACTACGCCCTGGCCACTCATCGGTGCGAAAGCCTTCTCCGCCACCAACTCCGCTTCCGGCGACAGGATCATCCGATCGGAAGTCACACTGAAGTAATCGTAAACCGTCTCCGGTTCGCTATCGGTGTTCTTAAACGTGCGAGTGACGCGTTTGATTGCTAGACCATAGTCCTCGAACGACGGATGGAATGCCGAGGCGAGCGACTTGCTGGCAGTTTGTGCTTCGTCAGACGTCGGCGAGATGTTTGGCTTGAGCGAGACGAGCAGCGAGTTGATCTTTCCATCTTGGTCGAGCACGTCTTGAAGTGTCGCAATCGAAACAAATGCCACCAGCGGCGTACTCTGACTGGGCCGCAAGCTGAAACGGCCGAGTCCGCGAGCGGGAATCACATCAACGACCTTCAAGCCAGGCAGGCTGCGGATACGATCCGATTTGTTGGCCAGTGGGCTGTCGGCTGGAACCTGATTCCCCTTGGGCAAGCGGGCGACGACCTCGGAAGAGACAGTCGCGTTGAGATCATCGGCTAACGCTTGATTCAAGACTATTTCGTCATCGCCCGGTAACGTCGTCGGGCGTGCCTCGTCCCCCATCTCCCAAAACGATGCATTACACCCAACAATCAGCACATTGGTCGAACGTCCCGTTTGTTCCGCGTGTTTCAGTTCAATGGTCGTCGAAGGAAAGAGGATCGCCGGTGCTGCTTGATCGTAGTACTTAATGAAATCCTCTGACGCGGTAAGTTCGTCGGCGAGTGCTTCACGAAAGAAGCGGTCGGTGACCAGCACTTCATCGATCTCACCGAGGCGTTCGAGAGTGAGATGGCGCAGACTGCCTTTCACCGAATCACCTACGAGCAATGCGCCGGTGAGCACAGCGGTCGCCGCTGCGACCCCAAATGCCACGGCGAGATTAATCCGCCAATGGTAGGTCAGGCTCAGAATGGCTAATCGCCAAAAGGACATCATGCGCCTCGAAGTAGGGGGTATCTTGTTGGCTGGGGCAGGAGGGACGCGGCGGGGATGAGGTCGGGAGTCTTTTTCGGCCAAAGGACTTCCGATTGCCACGGTGTATGGCCGAAAAAGACTCCCGACCCCGTTACGCACATTCTGCCAAACTCCCGTCATCTAACTCCAATCGCCGCGACATCTGGCTCGCCAACTCCAAGCTGTGAGTGACGACGATCAGCATCGTATTCTCTTGCCTCTGCAATTCGAGCAGCAGGTTTCCCATCGCTAGTGCGTTGGTGCGATCGAGGCTGCCGGTTGGTTCGTCCGCGAGGAGCAGGATCGGGTTTTGAATCAACGCACGAGCCGCCGCGACGCGTTGCCGTTCTCCGCCTGACAACTCGGCGGGACGATGCTCGATTCGCTCTGCTAGTCCGACGCGACCGATCAAGTCGCGAGCACGTGCGACCTGTTCGTCGGTAGGACTGCCTTCGGCCAAGGTGGGCACCAGCACATTTTCCAGTACGGAAAGCTGTGGCAAGAGATGATGATCTTGAAAGACGAAACCGATATTGCGATTGCGGAAGTGTGCGAGTTGTGGCTCGTTCATCGAGAACGGGTTCTCGTCTCGTAACCTGATTGTCCCTGAAGTCGGTTCGTCGAGCGTTCCGATCAGGTGCAACAACGTACTCTTGCCGCAACCGCTCGGCCCCAGGATCGCGACATTCTCGCCAGCGGACAGTTCGAAGGAGATGTCGCGCAAGACGACCAGTGGCTCGCCGCGTGTTGGATATTCTTTCGCAACATGCTCGACAATTAGATCAGGCACTTTTCAATTGCTCCCCTGCGGGCCGACCGGCAGGATTGCCAAACAGCCGATGCCGTAAAACGAATACTCGACGTCATGCGCCGTATCCCAAGCAGCGCCATGAAAGCCACCTGTTTCAAGCTGCAGCCCTTCCGCGAACCGTCTTGCGGCTGACACGTCGATCTCGTCCAGTCCATTCAAGTCAATCAGCGTAAGGCTTCCGGTGAAGGTACTCAACAGGTCCGCGATCGGGATCCGCGTGTTCGCTCGCAAACCTCCCTCGTCGGTTTGCATGTCGACCAGGAAGTCCAGAGTGTGCTCTCGGATATCGTTGTTCAAAGCACCAAGAATCCGTAGAGTTCCGATCGCGGCGGCCGTTGGGTTAGTGCCCGCCCGTTTACTCGCTCGTATCTCGCGAAAGCCGCCTTCTTCCGCTTGCTGCGACAGGATGAACTCGACGACGCGTTCGGGCTGAGGCAACGGGCGTTCGATCAATTCGCGGCAGAGCAACACCAAGAATGTGTGATAGGTGCTGCTCGCTGCACCTTGTTCTGCCTTGGCGTAACCACCATCATCTCGCCGCAGTTTTTCAAGTGCATCCGCGACGGCGTCACGCCAGTTCGGCGAAGCTGCCGAGAACACGTCGATTCCGGCTGAGGCATCCAACAGCATCGCGCCGTAAACCAGCGAGAGAAAGTCAATGATCGTTTCCTGTCCGGACAGTTTGCTGCGCAGAAAATCCGCCGACCGTTCCGCGAGCGAGCCCGTCAACTCACCCAACACCGCGAGCGAACGCAGTGCGAAACCCGTGTAGTACAAATCGCTGCCACCTTCGCGACCAGCGAACCCACCATCTGCTTGTTGGGCCGCTTTCAGATAATTCGCGTGCTTGTCGCGTATCGCCTCGGGGACTTCACCGAGTCCAGTGCCGAGGCGAATCGTGAGCTCTTCGAGGTAAGCTGGCATTTTCGACAGTTGAGATCGAGGCTGGCGGAACGGTGGGCAAGCGGTTGATTTACAAGTGTAAGTCGCTTCTGTCTGCGGGGACAGCCTCCGATTGACGGTGTTTACGTCAGAAAACCCAAGACCAACGAATAGAGGGAGACGACGAATGTTTTTCGGTAGCGGTCTGCCATTCGTCGTCTCCTTATATTCGTTGGTTACTTCGTGTTTTGGGAAGTACTCTCGGGGCTGCAATGCCCAACGATGGTGTGCTAAAATCGTTGGCTCGTAATTGGCGTGCGATTGAATCCGCTGAATGGAGTCTCTGTCATGAAGACCAAAAAGAGTAAGAAACTCACGTTGCACGATCGTTTGTCGCGGCTGACGTATGTCTCGACTTGCCAGCTTCTGGGCGAACATGGCAAGCAACTGCTCCAAGAGGGCGGGTCGTTCGACGATATTGATGTCGAGCGGGATGTGTATCTGGGTGGTGATCTGTTTCGGCTCAAGCTGAAAGATTTTGATATAGCCGATGAGGTCGTGGTTACCATCACCGTCATGGCATCCGACCGGAATCGGCTGCATTGGAACTGCACGGCGTGCGGGCAGACCTGTAAGCATGTTGGCGCGGCATTCTCGTTGATTCTGGAAGACAAGTATGTGCTCGGCCTTTCCGACGCTCCGATTCTCGATCTGCCACTCGAGCATCTTGGCGAAGAGCAACTCGTCGAGCGGGCCATCGCCGAACGTGCCGATCGCGCCAAGCAGGAAAAGTTTCGGTTGAAGTCGGCGGACGCGAAGAAGGCGTGGACCGATTATGTCGTCACGAGTGCCACGTCCGGCAAGTCGTATCGGTTGGCCTTGCGAGGCGAAGAACGGGGCGAGTCGTATTGTTCTTGCCCCGACTTCCGCACGAATACGCTGGGAACGTGCAAGCACATCCTGTATGCAATAGAACGTGTTAAATCCAAATTCCCGGCGAACAAGCGTCGAGCTGCAATACGTCGCCACTTTGCGGTCCATGTTCACTACGGCGAAAGCATGACATTGCGTTTGGCCCCGCCGAGCAAGCTCGAACCCGAGGCCGAAAAGATCGCCAAGCCGCTGTTGGATCGGGACATTGACGATGTGCATGACCTTGTCCGTCGCATCGGTAAGCTAGAACAACAAGGCTTTCGCGTGACGGTTTATCCCGACGCGGAGGAACTGATTCAACAGCGTCTGTTCATGGACCGCATGACTTCGCTGACGAAAGAGATTCGGCGAGACCCCGCCCGACATCCGCTACGTAAAAATTTGCTTAAGACCGAATTGCTACCCTATCAAATGGATGGAATCGCATTTGCGGTCGGGGCTGGCCGGGCAGTACTCGCCGATGATATGGGGCTTGGCAAAACGATTCAGGGCATTGGCGTCGCCGAGTTGATGGCGCGTGAGGCCGGCATCGGCAAGGTGTTGGTGATTTGTCCAACTTCGCTGAAGTCCCAGTGGCGAAATGAAGTGCAGCGATTTTCCGATCGTAATGTGCAGTTGATCCTCGGCGGTGCGGAAGAGCGGGCAGGGCAGTATGACAACGAATGCTTCTTTACCGTCTGCAACTATGAACAAGTGATGAAGGATTTGCAGTCGATCGAACGTGTGAAGTGGGACTTGATCATTTTGGACGAAGGCCAACGAATCAAGAATTGGGAGGCCAAAACGAGCAATGTCGTCAAGAGTTTGAAGTCGCCCTTCGCGCTTGTGCTCTCCGGCACCCCGTTGGAGAACCGGCTCGACGAGTTGTATTCTGTCGTGCAGTTCATTGACGACCGCCGCTTAGCCCCAGCGTTTCGTTTCTTCAATCGGCATCGAGTTGTTGAAGACAATGGCAAGGTAATTGGCTACAAGAACCTCGACGAACTGCGTGAGAACCTGAAGCCGATTTTGTTGCGGCGAACGCGCGAGGCTGTTCTGGAGCAACTTCCGCCGCGCACGACCGATATCGTTCGCATCCCGCCGACCGCCGAGCAGATGGACATTCACACCGGCAATATGCGAACGGTGTCGATGATCGCACGCAAGCCATACATTACCGAAATGGACATGCTGCGGCTGCGGACCGCGCTGTTGATGTGTCGTATGTCCGCCGACAGCACGTTCCTGGTCGACAAGCAAGAACCTTCCTATTCCAGCAAGCTTCAGCATCTGGAGAACCTGCTGCAGGATTTGTTTGCAGAAGAGGGGCGGAAGGCGGTATTGTTCTCCGAGTGGACCACCATGCTGAACTTGATCGAGCCGATTCTGGCGAAGCTTAACCTCGACTTTGTCCGCCTGGACGGTTCCGTTCCGCAGAAGAAGCGTCAGCAGTTAGTGCATCGCTTTCAAAATGAGCCGGATTGTAAACTGTTCATCACGACGAATGCCGGTTCGACGGGATTGAACTTGCAAGCGGCGAATACGGTGATCAATGTCGATCTGCCTTGGAATCCCGCGATCTTGGAGCAGAGAATTGCCCGTGCACATCGTATGGGACAGAAGCAACCGGTGCAGATCTATGTGCTGGTCACGGAAGGCACGATCGAAGAGAGCTTGCTGAATACGCTATCCAACAAGCAGAACTTGGCACTCGCCGCGCTGGATGTCGAATCAGAGGTGAGCGCAGTCGACTTCGTCAGTAACTTGGAAGAGATGAAGCGTCGCTTGGAAGTCCTCGTCGGTTCGCAGCCGGAAGCTCCACTCGATGTCACTTCGCAACAGCAAGCCGAGCAGGATCTCGAGAAATTCGCACAGCGCCGCGAACGTGTTGCGGCTGCTGGTGGCGAGATGCTCGGTGCAGTATTCAATTTCCTTGGTGAGTTGGTTGCTGAAGACAAATCGCCAGCGCCGTCCGCCGAAGTCGTATCAAACCTCCGCGACCGACTCGGACAATGTGTGGAAGTCGACGAGCAAGGTCAACAGCGGCTGACCGTGACACTTCCGAATCGCGAAGCGCTCGATAGCCTGGCAAACACTCTGGCGAGACTGCTGGCGTCGAGCGGCGCGGAATGAGATCGATGGACTGCGGCGACCAATCGCTGCAGTCCAAAAGCTCAAGCGTCCGCCACTACAAACGGCTGCATCCGAGCGACAAGCCAACTCGGAATTGGCATTGATTCCGGCGGGTTGTCGCGTGTGATCCGGCAGCAAACGGCTGTCAGCTTGCCGGTGGCGACGATGCTTTCTTCAAGGCGAAAGTCGAAAGTGTACGTGACGCTCTTTGTCCCCAGACGCTCGATACGAACACGGATATCGAGAACGTCTTCAAACTTGACCGGCCCCGCGTAGTCGCAATGCGCGCTGACTCGTGGCCAACTGATCGTGCCGGATTCATCTTGCGCGTGTACGCTTGTACCGAGTTGGCGAAGGAAGGCGTGCTCGGCCTGTTCCATGTACTGGAAGTAAGTGGAGAAGTGGGCGATGCCAGCGGCGTCGGTCTCGCAGAACTCGACTCGTCGCTGGTAATGAAACTCGTCGGACATCTTTGGCCTCGTCAACCGATGATCCATCCGCGCAAAAACAAAGCCTGCACATGGCAGGCTCTTGTTTCTCTCACCGTCAGTCGCGGTTAATCACCCGTGTAGGACAGCAGCCCCATGAAGCGAGCTCGCTTGATGGCAGCTGAAACCGCGTGTTGGCTGACCGCAGTGCAGCCCGTCTTGCGACGACCTACGATCTTACCATGCCGATTGACCAACTTCTTCAGTAGCTCGACATCCTTGTAGTCGACGTACATCGGTCTAGGCCGGGAACCGTCGACGAACAACGGTCTCTCTTCGCACGAGTCGTGATTTTCTTCTTGCGTCGAGGTTTTTGAGCGAATGCCATATTTCTGCTTTTCTTACCGGCAACTGAAGTAGGTGGAGGCGATTCAACATTACGAATCTCCGATTTTAGACAAATCGAGGCGGTTCGCAAGATCACGTACTCAGATCGGTAGTGGTAAAGTTTGCGATTCCTGAAAGTAGGACGACCAATCTTGGCCGTCTTTTGTCGGGCAGGAGTGCCCGACTTACGGCAAGCTGTACCACTACCCTCAGATCAGGGGCGGAAGAACTTTGCCAGTGTTTTTTCGCTCGGCGGACGACTAAACAGAGAAATTACGACGATTGCGATGACCGATGCGACAAAGACGCCGACGACCGGATGCAGTGGCGGCAGCGTCGCAATGCTTAGATTGACGGGCGATTCGGGGAAGCTGTAACGCGGATTCGAGCCAAATCCGGATCGCCAAAACAAGATCGACCACGTGGTAAGAACGGCGAGAACGCCTCCGATCGCTCCTGCAGCTGTTAGCCTCCGCCAGTAGATGGCCGCAAATACCAGCGGAAAAAGCCCGGTGAATCCGGTGAAAGACCACAATCCGAGATCGAAGACCGAGCGGGGGAGGACCAAGCTTAAAAGGTACGTCAGCCCGACGACGGCGATGATGAAGTACCGCGCGGCCCGAACGACTTGCTGTTCATTAAGTTGCTCGCTGGTCCGATCGTGCAGCAGGATGTCCTCGGTAAACATCGTGCCGACGCAAAGGAACTGGCTGTCCAGCGACGACATGATCGCCGCCAAGATGCCTGCCGTGAGCAAGCCGCCGAGAATTGGGCCAGCATGCGTTTGGACCAACATGCCGAGCACCGCGTTCTCGTCGGTTCCTTGTGGGATGCCCGAATTAGGGCCGCTGGCCCAAATGCCCAGCAAAACGCAGGGCACCCAGACGATCATGATGAAGATTGGATGGAGGACGATGGGCAGCTTGAAGGCATTCGCACTGCGGGCGGTTAGCCAGTGTTGAAAGATGTGCGGGAACATGCCCACGGACAGTGGAATCAGGAGGAAGGAAAAGAAGACCGGTTTGGGGATCTTTTGTCGCGTTAGCTGAATTTCAGGAACTTGTTTGCTCGCAATGGCAAGATTCTCGAACAGGCTGTCCGTACCACCGATGGCTTTGGCGATGATGAAGAACGTGACGATACCCAGGATCATAAACACGCTGGTCTGAAACGTGTTCGCCCACGCAGTGCCTCGCATCCCGCCGTAAAAGACGTATGTCAAAACAACGATGCAGATGACTCCGGAAGCCAGCCAGGAGGGTACTCCATAGCCGCTGCTCTCCAGCCACGGGACGCCAGGAAAAGTTCCCGCGGTAACTGTCTTAACCACTTCACCGCCCCCCAGCACGCCGACCATCAGGTAGCCCACAACCAGGAAGACTAGAATCGGAAATAGCAAGTAGCCGATGAACTTGCTTTCCAACCGATCGCGGAAAAATTGAATCTGCGTCGTATAGCCATGCCGTCGTCCCAGCGACCAGAGTGGGACGCCGATGAGAAAGAAGCATAGCGAGTGGACAATTCCGCTGGCCGAACCCAGCAAGCCGTACACGCCTGCTCCCATCACGTAAGCGCGACCTGTTGAACCAACCAGCGCGAATGCTGTCATCGTCGTACCGAATAGCGACATCAATAACAAGAACGGCCCGATCGAATGACTAGCCAACATATAGTCCTTGGCCGTTCCACGAAACAACCGATTTGCCGACAGTCCGAGTCCGACGAGCAGCAACAGGTAAACGACGATCACACTCAGCTGGATCATGTTCGCACGTTCTCTCGCGTGGAGTGTTCAGCACCTTCGTCCAGCCACTTCGGCCAGCAGTACTTCGTCGCCGACAACCAGACGCCCGCAGCAGCGACCGACAGTATCACGTGATAGGTCATCGCTCGCGGCAGGAAGCCGAAGTCCAGCGTCGCTTCGTTCCACTGCCAGTAGTCTTGATGGAACACAAGCAACAGAACGACGAGAATCCATATTGCGTATTTCATGGTGTGTACAATTTGACGGGCAAGGCTTGGGCGGAGAGCGAGCAGCGGTCGCAGTTTAACGAAGCCATTCTTTGACGACCAGTATGATGCTTCGCTTGCCGTGTCGGTGGCATACAGAAGGTTTGCCACGAAAAGCACGAAAAACCACAAGATGAGAACCTGGCGTGAATAAGACGCGAGCTTCTCTTTGCGCCTCAAGTCGTCGCGAGCTAGACTCGCCATGCGGGTCGATAGTTCAGCCCGAGTGCGAGGATCTTTTGAATCAAATCGCCGTATTCGATGCCAGCCACATGCGCGGACTCGGCGAAATCTTCTCCGTAGGAGAGATTCGGATTAGGATTGGCTTCGAGCACATAGATGCGTCCGTCTTCGGTGACTCGCAGGTCCATTCGGGCATAGCCGGTCATGAACAACGCTTTGTAAATCCGCTTGCAAAGTCGAACGATCTTAGCCGACATTTCCTTCGATAGGTCTGTCGGAGCCTCGGTCTTGACTCCCATTTTCTTTTGATAGGCGTAATCCCACTTCACCTGTTCCGTAGCAATGTTGAATTCGCCCTTCGGGAGCTTCGTCATCAGTAATTCCCAGATGGGCAGCGTCGTAATGCGATTGTTGCCAAGCACGCCGACATAGAACTCGCGACCGACGATGTATTCCTCGACCAACGCGTCCGTCTTCGTTTCGTCGAAGATGAACTGCACTCTCTCGACAAGTTCTTCCGCGTCATGGACGATCGATTTCTTGCTCAGTCCAAACGAAGCATCTTCCGTCGCCGACTTAACGAACAGCGGATACTTCATCTTCTTCGGCGGTGTGATCTTGTTGCCGAGTTCGTAGACGGTGAAAAGCGGCGTGGGGATGCGATGATACTGCAGAATCTGTTTGCACAAGACTTTGTCATGTGCGAGCATCAGGCCGCGCGGATTGCAGCCCGTGTACGGCTGCTTCATCAATTCGAGGTACGAAGCGACGTGCTGGTCATAAACCGCGACGCCATGGAACTCTTCGAGCAGATTGAACGTGATGTCCGGCTTCCAGTCGAGTAACGCTTCGCGAAGTACGCCTGTGTCGTTGCTCACCCCCAGTTTGAGGACATCATGTTTCAATTCACGTAGCGTTTGGCAGACGTCGTATTCCGTCTTCCAATTGAGCACCTCTTCGTCCGTCAATCCCTCGATGGTGTCCGGCGGCACTAGCTCCTCGTCCATCAGAGCCATCACGCGAAGTTTCTTCATGTCGTATATTTCATAGATAGGGCCGGATCACAGGGCGACTCGGTGATTGCCTCCGTGTAGGTAGTTCATTGTCTGGACCGTAAGCATAACAAGTAAATCGCGTCTTGAGTGGCGCTCTGAACGGCGAAGACGCAATTTCAGTTCACGACAGCGATCGATCATCTCATTCAAAACCTGGTCGATCGTATACTGGTATTGCCCCGTCCATTCGCCGATGGCCTGTCGCAAGTAGCGGCGATTGGCTCGCAGGAACACGGTCGCGGCTGGATTGCCGCTGTATTCTGGGGCGGCCGAGAACAGCTTCAGAAGATCGCGGTCGTATACCGTTGGATATCCCACGCCGTATCGCTCCTTCTTCTCGTCGTAGTGTTCGCGAAGCGTCTTCCGTAACGTTCGCACTGGATCCATCCGCTTTCGCGTCGAGACAAGTTGCTTCTTGACCGAGATATCAGCCATCAATTTGTCAACGTATTCCAATTTCGCGAGTGCTGGCCAGCCGTTGTATTGTGACCGCCAAGGCGAACGAGGGCGTAGCCAAACGGCGAATGTCTCGGCAAAATCCTCTGCCGGATGAGCTTGGGCATACCACATATCAAGATGCTGGACGAAGCTCTTGCTGTACGGTTTCGGCGAGTAGTGTTCGGGGTAGGGGAGCGTGGAACTGCCAAAAATGCTCTGCCAGGACCGACGACGACCGAGTCGATACGCGTTATCGATGGCATGCCCTGCTTCGTGTCGCATGATCCTCATGCATGTGGCTTTGCTGCCGCCCTCGACTTCGAGCATCTGTTTGCGTTCGAGTCGTTCGAGTCGCGAATGCGCGAGATAGAATGGAATGGCGATGCCAGGGATTCCGTCCGGCGTGAACCATTCGTCGGAGAGCCAGCAATGAGGACGAAAGTTCAAGCCTCGGGTCGATAATTCTTCGTAGAGTTGCTCGATGCGATGTTCAAGCCGCGTTCCTGCGATACGGAGCCCGAGATCACAGATGCGCATATCCAATAAGTCGTTGTCCGAGTAGTCCGCCCAGGCGGGTTTGGATCGTCGGCGAGATCCGCCGTTCTGATTTTTCGTCGTGCTTGTCATGAAACCTTCGTCATGGGTGTGCGTCAAAATCATATATTCGGCGAGATCGACGCGACCGGCCACATTTTATGGGGTGCGCGTCAGATTGCCTAGATTCTTCTCACCATTTTGCCCAACCCGAACGGGAGGTGATCGTTTGAGCGGGTCTTCCCTCGTTGCGGGAGCGGCACCTAGCTGCACCTCCTGCCGCTCGACAGTCCCATACGTGCGATCTAAGATAGAACCGGCTCTGCGTGCAGATCCTGCCTGGTCATTTCCGAGTCCCACCTCCGACCGACATGCCTCAAATCGAACTAGAAATAGAGTCTGATCGTCTAACGGCTGCCTACGAGAAGGCGCGGCTTCATCTATTGGAGGAGCGCGAGCCCGAAGGCCATTGGGTTGGCGAGCTGTCTGCCTCGGCCCTGTCGACGGCCACGGCGGTCAGCGCCTTGGCACTGGTTGAACGGCACGGGGCAATGGACTTAAAGTCTGGGCGATTCCAGAACGAACTGTTGGAATCGGAATTGAGTGAGCTGATTATCCGAGGCATCGAGTGGCTGGCGGATCATCAGAACTCTGATGGAGGTTGGGGGGACACCGACAAGAGCTATTCCAACATCTCGACGACAATGCTTGCTGTCGCCGCGTTCCACCTGACCGGTGTCCCTTGCAAGCACAAGGACCTGCTGGAGCGGGCTGAAGCCTACATCAAACAGCAGGGCGGTGTCGCGGGGCTCAAGAAGCGTTATGGCAAGGATAAGACGTTCGCGGTGCCGATCTTGGCCAATTGCGCGATGGCCGGCTTCGTGCCTTGGACGTCCGTCTCGGCGTTGCCGTTTGAATTGGCGTGCTTCCCGCAGAAGTTTTACCGATTTGTTCGCATGCCGGTCGTGAGCTACGCCGTTCCGGCGTTGGTGGCGATTGGGCAGGCCCGCTTCTTTCACGCGCCACCGGTAAACCCCGCCTTTCGGCTCGTGCGGAAGTTTTGTGTCGAGAGGAGTCTCGACGTCCTGCAAAAGATGCAACCCGCTAGTGGTGGTTATCTCGAAGCGGTTCCCCTGACTAGTTTCGTCGTGATGAGCTTGGCATCGACTGGCCGCGCCGACCATCCGGTGGCTCGACAAGGATTCGATTTCATCCTCTCGTCGCTACGAGAGGACGGCAGCTGGCCGATCGATACGAACCTGGCGACATGGAATACGACTTTGGCGATCAACGCCTTGGCCGGAGCGGGCGAAGACGTTTCCGAAGTGGCAAGTCTTGATTGGCTATTGAGCTGCCAACATCGCGAACCGCATCCATTCACTGGGGCTGATCCGGGGGGCTGGGGTTGGAGCGACCTGAGCGGGGCAGTTCCTGACGCCGATGACACTCCTAGCGCTCTGTTGGCAATCGCCGAGTGGTCTCGGTCGCCATCTTGTTCTGAGGAGGACAGAGATCGAATCAACGAGGCTGCCGACGCCGGGATTCAATGGTTGCTTGGGCTTCAAAACAGCGATGGCGGCTGGCCGACTTTCTGCCGCGGTTGGGGGAAGCTTCCGTTTGATCGCAGTGGGACGGATTTGACAGCCCACGTGCTCCGAGCACTTCACGCTTGGAAGAAGGGACGGGCTGAGAGCCCATCCTACGTGGCTGCCATGACGGCTGGGCGAAGTTACATCGAGAGAGCGCAGCGACCTGATGGCAGTTGGTTGCCGCTGTGGTTCGGAAATCAAGATATCAAGGGTGAAGAGAACCCAATTTACGGCACGGCGAAAGTGCTGATGGCGTATCGCGACCTGGGTTTAACCGAGTCGAATGTGGCGCGCCGGGGTTTCGACTGGTTGATGATGTCTCAGAACCGAGACGGTGGTTGGGGGGGAGGCCCCTCGATCGAAGCACGCGAAGGCAAGGGCCGTACGAGCAGCGTCGAGGAGACGGCGTTGGCCGTGGAAGCCCTGTTGGCTGCTCCTGGTGAAGTGTGCCAACAATCGGTCACAAAAGGACTTGCGTGGTTGGTAGACGCGGTCGAAAACGATCGACACTTGGAAAGCTCGCCGATCGGTTTTTACTTCGCAAAGCTATGGTATCATGAGAAGCTCTATCCTTTGACCTTCACGGTTTCTGCTTTAGGTCGAGCGTTAAATTGCGATCCAGCTCGCCGCAAGCAAACCGCTGCCGCCCGCCAGACTTGCCACACGAACTGACTTGCCAGACAAGACGCAACCTGGAAAGAGGAACACCTTGGCTACTGCACCTGCGCCTCAGCAATTGTCGGACGAGTCGTTCGCCGCTACGACGGAGAGCGTGCCCGAGACGACCCGAAAGTCGCGACGCCGCAAAACCGCTCATCTGAAACTCGTCCCCGAGACGCGCGGGCTGCGCGAGAAGATGCGCGCGAAGTGCGCCGAAGTCGCGGCCAAGCTCGACAAGTCCGTACCCCTCTCAAAAGACGATATGGAGATCATCGTTCGAGCCGCGCTCGACGACTTGGGAATGCCCGAAGGGTACGTCGGCTGGATGATGGTTGTATTTGCGACGGAATTCTGGCGCGATCAAGTCGCAACCATTCCACCTGAGCGACGATTGTTTTTGCTGCCGCATTGTTTGAAGCACGCCGAGGGTTGCCCGGCCGATTACGACGAGTTTGGTCTCGAATGCAAAGAGTGTGGCGCCTGCAGCATCGCAGACTTTCGCGGCATTGCGGACGACATGGGTTACAAAGTCCTTGTCGCCGAGGGCTCGCCGATCGTTTTGAAGATCATCCTCAGCGGCTACGTCGACGCAATCGTCGGTGTAGCTTGTCTGAACGTGCTGGAGAAAGCTATCGACAAGATCCTGCTCGCTGGCATTCCTTGCATGGCGGTGCCGCTGTTGTCGAGTGATTGCCGCAACACGTCGGTCGACGAAGATTGGGTCGACGAGATGGTGCGGCTTCATAAGACTGAATCGACGCAGCAAACTCGCAGCTACGTCCATCTGATGCGAGCCGCAACGCAAATGTTCGAGCCGGAACAACTCGAGCGAATTGTTCCTCGGTTGCGCGGCGGCCCTCGCTTAGCGGAAGTCAACGGACAGGGTGCTGCTGGATTGAACCCGATCGCGGCAACCGAAGCGATTGCCTACGACTTCCTTTCCAAAGGCGGAAAGCATTCCCGCCCTTTCATCACGCTGGCTGTCTACGACGCCCTGACCGGCGGCCACGGAACGCTTTCCGATGGCGCTGAAAAGATTAGCGGTTTTTCGGACGCAATTCTCCGTACGGCGATGTCGATCGAGACGTTCCACAAGGCGTCGCTTGTGCACGACGACATCGAAGACGACGACGCCTTTCGCTACGGCGAAGAGACGTTGCATCGTCGCTACGGCATTCCCACGGCGATCAATGTTGGCGACTACATGATTGGTATGGGCTACCGTTTGGTCAGCCGGGATGCGAAGGAACTTGGGCCGGATGTTGTTGCCGACATCCTCAACAACTTGGCCGATGCCCACATGAAGCTGTCGGAAGGGCAGGGGGCTGAGTTGTTGTGGCGCGACGCGAAGGACAAGCGACTGAAGCCGTTGGATGCATTGAAAATTTATGCCCTCAAGACGTCGCCAGCTTTTGAAGCCGCACTGTACTCGGGCGTCCGGTTAGCGGGCTCGGTCGATGATTATGCCGAACCAATCAAACAGTTTTCTCGAAACATGGGCGTAGCCTTTCAGATCTTGAATGACCTGAAAGACTGGCGAGGTGATGACGACAACAAGCTGTCCGCCGGCGGCGACACATTGGGCGGTCGACCGACGGTCCTGTGGGCACTGGCGATCGATGGCCTTCCGTCAGCCGAGCAGGCGGAACTGTTGGAATTGGTTGGCGACGAGACGGTTGGCGACGAGTATCGAATCAGCCGTGTCCGCCAACTCTATGAACAGGCGGATGTATTCGAGAAGGCTCATCGCTTGGTCGACAAGCATCAGCAGCGAGCCGAGTCGATTGCCGACGCGCTCGAACCGGAAGAGCTGCGACGTTTATTCTATTACCTGATCGATACAGTCCTGGAACGTCCGACCGAAGCAACCGAGCCGCAAGTTCCCTCCCCAATCATCACGCAGTTGTCGATAGCGGCACCGTAGGGCGGTCGGGCCGCCAACCGGATGTAGGG
The DNA here is from genome assembly GCA_020638975.1 of Planctomycetaceae bacterium. Classification (GTDB taxonomy): domain Bacteria; phylum Planctomycetota; class Planctomycetia; order Pirellulales; family Pirellulaceae. Next base: position 134,300 of record JACKHN010000009.1, on the reverse strand, counting down.
TCCGCTGTGCGGACCACGCGGAGAATGGTCCGCACAGCGGACCCTACTTGTATGAAACGACCAGCTCGCGACCAACCGGGCTGTGCCCACCCTACCTAAGGCACGAGGCTATGACGCTAACGCCATCGCGACAGGCGACTCCGGAACTGAAGGCGCTCGTTCATCTCTTCTATCCCTCACTGAGCGACTTAGGCCAGTTCAAGGAAGTTGCCGAAAACGAGATGCCGGAAGTGCCTCGCAAGCTGTTGTGGCATGACGCTCACATGACGGTGACCGTCGAGTCGCATCACGGCCAGTCGGTTGACGTCGGCGTTCTGAACACGCACGTGACTCCCACACATTACTCCCGGCGGATCCTGCTAACTCGTCAATCGGACGGTCGAGTCGTCCAGTTCGGCATTGTCCGTTTGAACTCGACTTTCCTAGGTGATGAGGTCCGCAAAGAGATTGAGAGCGAATCGACTCCGCTTGGTCGCATCTTGATCGAACACGATGTGCTCCGCGACGTGCGGCTGCTCTCGCTGTGGCGGATCGAACCGGGCAGCGATCTTGTTAAACAATTCGGACTAGAGAAGCCAGAGACTTGTTACGGGCGAACGGCGCTCATCTACTGTAACGGCCTGCCCGCCGTTGAGTTGCTCGAAGTGGTGACTCCGCTCGAATAGCCCGTCTTCGCCGTAGGTCAAAGTCGCCTCATCCGGTGTCTTCCCGGGGCTCTTCTACCGTTTTCGGCCAGCGTCGAAAAAAATCACGAGACGTGATGCAGCACGCGGAAACTCGTTATAGAATGTGACCAAATCCAATCGGAAGGAGTGACATGGAACTCATAATTCATCACCGTGACGATATTTCCTATGTGGAATTAGTCGGTCGTCTCGATGCGGATGGCGTCGAAGAGATGGAACAGCCGTTTTCCGAAGCAACGACCGCGCGCGGTCTGCCGACCGTGGTGGATATATCGGGTATTGCTTTCATGTCATCGCTCGGGATCGGATTCTTGTTTGCTCAGACCAAGAAGCTGAAGAAAGCTGGCTGCAAACTCGTCCTGCTCAATCCGCAGGGTATGGTCGAATCCGTCTTGAAAACGTCGAAGATGAACAAGGTGATGCCACTCATCTATGACTTGGAAGAGGCGATTCGCACCGTTGGAGGCGATCCAACCATTGGTGTCGCAGCGAGTCCAGCCGCGAAATCGACCGCAACGGCCAGTCCCAAAGAGGCTCCCTCCAATTCGGCACCACCCGAGACGCCGCCGAACATATTGAAGGTGAGGATCACGAATGAGATGTCGGAACTCGAAGGCTTGTATGCGAAAGTGAATCAGTTTTTGATCGGGCACAAGACGCCTTATCGATCCGGATACGCGATGAATCTGGCGGTGGAAGAATTGGTTGTGAACGTCATTCGGTATGCCTATGTGGAAGACGACCCGCAACCTATCGACATCGGCGTTGGCATCATCGATGAACAGCTCATTCTAGAAATCAGGGACTCCGGTCGACCGTTCGATCCCCGCGAAGCCCCACCGCATGATCCCGATGTTGAAGATCTTGAGGTCGGCGGACTTGGGTTGACCCTCGTGTTGGACTTGGTCGACGCGCTGACCTATCGTCGCGAAGACAATAAGAACCACGTCCAGGTTTGCATCCAACTTCGTGCCGATGAAGATGGCGAACTTTGGACGGTGTCGCCTGTGCCGGCAAACGCAGGTGGTGAACCGACACCGAATTCCGAAGAGTGAACTGGATGTGGTGACACTGATGCCACCATCTCATTCACGACATTCTAGAATTACAACCGAAGTATCATCCGTCCGACCGGTCCCCTGCGTATATTGGTCCGAAGCATCGAACAGCCTCGCCAGGGTTTCGTCGAGCGATAGGTCAGCACACTCGGCCAACGTCCTTTTAATGCCCTCCACGCCAAACTGATCCTCGTCGTCGCCTTCTGGAAACGCTTCCTCAAGACCATCCGTGAAGAACAGAACCCGGCAATTCTTGGGGATCTCGCACGTATACGATTCGAACTCCGCATCTTCATCAACGGCCAGCGGCAGACCACCGGCGTCTTCATCGGCGAGAGGCTCGATTGTGCCGGTTGTCAGGTTCTGCAATAGCGGCGGTTGATGTCCGGCGGCGGACCATTGCAGCGTCCGCTTTAACGGATCGAGGATGGCGTACAATAGCGTGATGAAGCCACCCTTTTCGGTGACCGTTGCCTGCTCACACAACCCTTTATTGATTTCGTCAACGAAATGTGCCGTATCCATATACTCATGTCGGCGCATCATGCGGACCAGCGTGTGCATCGTCATGATCGAGAGGCACGCTTTCATACCGTGTCCTGCCGCGTCGCCGACCAGCACCACGAGACTGTCATCGGGGAGCGTGAAGACATCGTAGTAATCGCCCCCGGCCAACGTTACCGGTTGGCCGTCCAAGACACGGATTTGAGCTGGTTCGTAACGAGCAGCGATGCGATAGCCACTCGGTGCGACTAAGTTCTTAGGGAGTACCGATTCTTGCAACTTGCGGACCGACTCGACCTCCTCGCGGAGCTTCTTCGCCAACTCCTTTTCGCGAGCGGCTCGTACGGCGTCCAAAGTGCTCTTAAGGATCGCTCTGAGCATGAACATATAGTCGCCAGCGAGGTCGCGAGTGACGTAGGCGCTCATGCCATTCGCCATAAATCGGACGACTTGAAAGACGTCGGCCTGCGAACAGGTGCCGACGATGGGTGTATCGGGGTAACGTTCGATGACTCGCTCGAACAAGCCAAAGCCAGTATCCGTATCCGGTAGTTCGATCGACATCAGGACGATATCGATAGGCTGACCTGATTCGAGGATTGCGCCGAGTCCCGCAGGGGATGTCATCGTCACTTCGTTTTCGTCGACCCCTAGGTACATCTCGATCAGTTCAGCTTCGGTCTCATTGTCCCAGACCGCCAAAATTCTCATCAGTTGCCTTTCCACTATTGCCGGAGTTGCGTTACTCCAAACGCACGACTCGTCCTGTCGTTGGCCCGCAACATTAACGGAGCGTTTAGAAGATTGCAACGAACCACGATTGTAATCCACATCTTCGTATGCGACGCTCGTCTGACAAGATGGGGCATCGATAAGCTTTGATCGGTTGGCGGGGCGATGGCGACCAGAGCCTCTCAGTTTTTCGATTTGAATGGATTCGTACGACGGCTCTCCGAAGCCGTCGAACTCAGTAATTCGTTGCTCGACGGCATCGGAGAGCCGTCGTACAAATTGTGCAGATTGAACAAAACGAAAGTCCTGCGATGGCAACCGCGATAGGTGACACCCACTTGTCATCCCGCTACAATACCTGTGCCCTGAAGCCGAGACGATTCAAGGCCGACAGCCTTTCCGATTACCCCATACCCGCGTGCGTCTTCCCTCCTAACGCTGAGATTGTTTCTATGCAAGATCAATACGATTGTCTGGTCATTGGTGGCGGCCCCGGTGGCTGTACGACGGCAGCTTTGGTTGCGGAAGCCGGTCGCTCGACCCTGCTCGTAGAACGCGAGAAGCTGCCGCGTTATCACATTGGCGAGTCGTTGATGCCAGAAACATATTGGACGCTTCAACGACTTGGTGTCTTGGAAAAGATGAATCGCAGCAACTTCGTCAAAAAGTACAGCGTGGCTTTTGTCAGCCATACCGGTGCCGAGTCGAATCCCTTCTTCTTTAAGGAGCACGATCCGCGCGAGTGCAGCCAAACCTGGCAGGTCGAACGCGCTGGCTTTGATAAGATGCTGTTCGATAACGCGGCGGAGAAGGGAGCTGATTGCTCCGATGAGACCCGGGTGCTCGACGTCTTGTTCGACGGAGACCGCGCCGTAGGTGCCAAGATCCAAAAACGTGGCGAGCAGCCCCGAGAGGTCCGCGCGACCGTCGTGGTTGACGCCACGGGACAGCAGGCGTTGTTAGCCAATCGGCTGGGCTTAAAGGTCGATTATCCCGATCTCAAGAAAGTCGCGATTTGGGGGTACTATCGCAATGCGGTTCGTGATCCCGGCGAGCATGGCGGCGCAACCATTATCATGCACACCAACGAGAAGAAATCGTGGTTTTGGTACATCCCGCTCCAAGATGGCATTACAAGTATTGGGGTCGTCGGGGACCGCGACTATATGCTCAAAGATCGCGGCACGCCGGAAGACATTTTTGAGGATGAACTCGTCAAATGCCCCGCACTTGTCGAGCGGCTGATGAATGCGGAATTGACCAGCGAATTTCGGGTTGCCAAAGAGTTTTCGTACAAGACAACGCAGCATGCCGGCGATGGCTGGGTGTTGGTCGGCGATGCTTGGGGCTTCATCGACCCGATCTATTCTTCGGGTGTCTACTTCGCGTTGAAGTCCGGTGAGCATGCCGCCGATGCGATTAACGCAGGGTTGAAGTCTGGCGATACTTCGGGGAAACAACTAGGTCGCTGGATCGACGAGTTCCATGCAGGAACGAAGTTAATTCGCCAGTTGGTAGACGCGTATTACACCAACGAATTCAGCTTCGGTCGCTTCATGAAAGCTCATCCCGAGCACAAGGGCAATCTGACCGATTTGTTAATTGGTCGCATCTTCTACGACGGTGCGGGAAAGATTTTCGACGACATGGAACCGCAGCTTGCTGCCGCCAAGCGAGACGCCGCTGCTTCCCAGATGACTCGATAAGTTTGTTTTCGTGTTAGGTTCGCGGTCGGGACGCTGGATCACATTGTCGACTAGCGCGAGGTTGATTCGTTTCGCAAGCAATTCAGCCCGACTACAGCTCCAAAAACTACGGCACCGAGCAGGTCGATTCCGAGTCCCACTTGGTACTCGCCGATCTTCGTAATTGGCGCGAGCAGCAGGGCGGCCGAGATGAACAGCGTCACTCGAGCCAGCATCGTCAGCGAATTTCGGAAGTAGCCCGCCAAGCCAGCGGCGAGGGCAAGGATGCCGATCGTGGCGGCAAATACTGCATGAGTGACCGCGAAGGCAGTGAGTTGTTCGCCCTCAGGTGCGATTAGGCATAAAGCGGGACGGTACACAAACATGAAGGGAAGCGTGAAGCCGACTAGGGAGAAGCGAAATGCGGCCATCGAAGTCTGCATGATCGGCGCTTCCGCGATCGAAGCAGCGGCGTAACCAGCGAGAGCGACTGGCGGGGTAACCATGGACATGTTGCCGAAGTAAAAGATGAACATGTGAGCTACGAGCGGGATGACACCTAGCTCACCGAGTAACGAGCCCATCAAAGTCGCCATCAGCAAGTAGCAAACAACCGACGGCACTCCCATCCCAAGGATCAACGAACAGCCCATAATTCCAATCAAGGCGAGGAACAAGTTCGTCTCGACGACGCTCTTAATCGCAGCGCTGAAATCCGTGGCGATGCCAGTCTGCTGGACAATTCCGATGATGATGCCGACGCAGGCGCTGGCGGCTACGAGCGAGATGCCGTTCTTGGCGGACTTCGTAAAAGCCAACGTCATCTCTGGTTTCCAGGCCGGATGGATCAGGCCGAAGATCAACAAACCAAACATCCCGACGATCGCTGACCCCAAGACCGACTCAATCGAAAGCAGGATGCTGATGTTGCCGCTAACGGGATGAATCCACGACGAGGCGAGAAACGGCTTGAGCCAACCCGGCGCGGCCTCTGCCACGGGAATCGTGAATTGGTGCAAGACTAGCATCACAAAGAAGCTGACGAAGGCCAATCGTCGAGCCGAGGTGCTGATCTTCAGTTCCTTGCGAAGTGTCGCGGAGACGAGAATCACTGCCAACGCACCCGTTACGGACTTGAAGGGCGAAGAACCGAGAATCAAGAGCCCGATGAGAACGGTCAACGCACTGAAGAAGACGGTTCCCTCGAAGACCGAAAGCTTTCGCTGACTCAATACTTCGGAGTCCAATGCCTCGGCACCGAGTCGACGAGAGTAGAGGTAGACGATGGCGAGGATCGAAAAATAGAACAGAATTGCCGGAATGATGGCGGCTTTCATCACTGTCAAGAAGCCGCCTTCGGGCTGGACCAATTCCAACATCATGTACGCGCCAGCGCCCATCACTGGCGGAACCAACGCACCGCCGGACGCCGCCGCAGCAGTAATGCCTCCCGCGATGTGATTTGGGAAGCGGGCACTTCGCATCATCGGAATTGTAAACGTTCCTGTCGTGACCGCATTGGCCACGGCGCTGCCGGACAGCGATCCCATCAAGCCGCTGGCCAATACCGACACCATCGCGGGCCCGCCGCGTACGCGACCAAACGCTTTGGTGGCAAAGTCGATAATGAACTGCGTCGCGCCGGACATTTCCAGGAACGATCCGAAGACGACAAACAGAAATACGTAGGTGAACATCACGCCCGCAGCTGGGCCGAAGACACCCAACGACTGTATGAACGTCGTGCTAACAATGTCTTTGGCACTTTGCCCCGCATGAGGTAACAGCCAATCAGGCATCATGGCCCAGTCGTATTGTTGACTGCCGTAGCAGTAGTACGAATGAGCGACGAAGAACATGGCGAGGATAGGGACGATCCAGCCGATGCTGCGGCGTGTTGCTTCCAGTACGAGAAACAACCCGACGAGACCAATCGCGAAGTCCGTGGTGGTTTCAATTCCCGCGCGATTTCCTAGCGAGATGCCTCCGGACCAAGTGCTCTTGAACAGCGGTTCGGTTTGCACGATCACGTAGCCGCAGCAGACTGTTACACCGATGGCCAGCACAACGTCCACGTATCGCAGGATTTTTACATCCTTTAAACGCTTGTCGACCGGATACACCAGGAAGCAGAGTACCAAACCAATGCCGACGAACACGGCCAACGCTGACTGCGGTTGGAGCTGGTTGTAGTTGACTTCGAACAGCGTGAACAAGCAAAGCAGCACGCCGAGCGCCGACACGACGGTTTTGACAATCCGATCGAACAACTGCTGAACTCCTCGGCGGCATGGTTAGGTCAGCCGAGCCGAAGAGCTGTGGCCGGGCTGGGTAAGTAATAGCTCTGCGTGGATCGACCTACTCGGACTTCGCTTCAGCCGGGGCTTCTGCGGCGGGAGTCGCTGCGGGCGCTGCAGCTTCCGCCGCCTCCGCCGGTGTACTCTCATCGACCGGTGCAGCTTCCGTGGACTCGGGCGGCGTGGCCTGTTCGGCAGGAGCCGCTTCTTGAGTCCCGACCGCTTCGGACTCCATCAGACCAATCTCTTTGTAGAACCGAACTGCTCCCGGATGATAATCCGTGCCGGTGCGGCGAGCGGCGTTCTTTTCGTTGATGGCCTTGCCGGCCGGATGCTTGCCGGCGATCTCTTCGCGATTTTCCCAAATCGACTTGGTCAACTGATAGACCAGTTCTTCGTCTTGATCAGCCGAAGTGATCATGTGCATCGAGCCGACGTTCAGGCCCTTGAACTCGCTGTCGAGTCCCTTGTAGGTGCCCGCCGGAATGTTTGCTTCGTGGAAGAAGGGATACTTCTCGATCAGTCGCAAACGAGCAGGCTCGTCGAACGGGACGAATTGGACGTTGAAAGTGCTGGTCGCTTGCGTGATCGAAGCCGTGGGGACTGCTCCGCCAAGGAAGGCCGCATCGGCCGCTCCGTCGCCGAGCATGTCGACCGCACCGCTCTGCGTAGCGTTCAGTTGCGTAAAGTCACTCCACTTAACACCGTGCTCTTCAACAACGGGTTGCACAAACATCTCGAAGCCCGCACCGGACGGGCCGATGATGACTCGCTTGCCTTTCAAATCGGAAATCTTCTGGATACCCGAATCGGCGCGAGCGATGAACAAGGCGACGTTAGGAGCGAGCGTGACGATGGAACGCATTTCATAGGCTTTCTCCCAGCCAGCTTCTCCGCGAACCGCAAAGTAAGTGATCGCAGCGTTGGACAACGCCAACTGCAAGTCGCCGCCGGCCAAGCGACGGATGTTTTCCTGCGAGCCCTTCGTGCCTTTGGCTTGGACCTTCCAGTCGATGGTGCCCTTGTGTTCGTTCAGCACCTCGGCGATGGCTCCGCCAACCACCGGGAAAGCACCGCCAACGGGAGCGGTTCCCATGCTGAGGAACTGACGCTTGCCAGCGACAGCAGCATCGCCGCCACCTCCACCGCTCGTCCCGTCACCGCTTGGCTTACAGCCAAGCCCACAAGTGAGCGATGTTAACAGGACTGCCAGAACAAGACGTGAGCCAAGATTCGTCATTGCATAAACCTCTATCTTCGGCGGGGTTAGATGTCCGCAAAGTGGACGGCGGGACGGTTCCTTCGGGAGACAGAAATCGTACCATGCGACTGGTCGATCGACCAGTGTCCGAGGATTCATGCCAAGCGCGGGTAGGGTCCGCTGTGCGGACCAGAAATCCCTGTGGTCCGCACAGCGGACCCTAGTGCGCCTGTGAAGGCGTTTGAATTGTCGGGTGAAAGTCCCGTCCAGGCTACCGTTACCAGCCTGTAGTCGAAAGTGGTAACTGCGTTGTCGCGAGACAAGGTGGAGAGCAACCTGAGACGAATGACCAGTCCGTAACGAAAGTGAACTCGATTCGGCCAAGCCTGTCGGGGAGCCTCCTAGGATCTGGCGAACCCTTGACTGCACGCAGTCGGCCCGATGATGACCGCGATAGGTCTGTCCCATTGCAAGGACGGTCGGTGCAGCAGCCACGACGATGATGAGAACCTCGGTAACGTGTTAAATCGAGCGTGGTGAAATGGCATTAGGGTGGTTGGAGACGGAATGGTCAGAAGTTCAAACGAGGTAAGCAGGGAGAACTGCCAACTCAACAGACAGCCCAGAATCTATCGTTAAGATAGCGATGAGGAACGTCGCTTACTCAATGTTCCAGGCTCCTTCGGCCAACGATCAGGCTGAATGCGAGAGCGAAACCATGATCGTCGATGAATTTGTTACAGGCGGTTGGCAGTAGTCAGAGCCTTCATAGTAGTGACGACCGTTGGGAACCAAACCTGGCGCGAGCGAAGGGAGGCAGGAAAGTGGAATGCGCGAATGACCAAAGACACGAAACGTAGAGCTAACAACTACATCCCCGTCACAGTGCCGTTTACAGCGGCTACCCCGGCGGTAGAACCCGAGGCACGGGAATCAACACGTGAGATCTCCGCTTGGGCGAATCGTAGTGTTTGGACCGACCGCATGTTGAACGCACTCGTTGTAGGAGTGCGAGGAGGCAAATGGCATGCTCTGAGCGACAAGGTCGAAAGCGAACTCAACCTATTCACTTCGGCTCGCAAGGTCGTCGGGAAGAAGGGTGCCGCTGGAGTGGACCGCCAAAGCACCAGCGATTTCGCCGAACATGAGATCGACGAAATCCGACGCCTACACCGGCAACTACGCGAGGGGACTTACCGCCCGCAGCCGGTGCGTCGAGTCTGGATTCCCAAACCGGGCAGTTCGACGGAACGTCCGCTGGGGATTCCAACGGTTCGAGATCGGGTCGTGCAAACGGCCATTCTCAACGTGATCGAACCGATCTTCGACAACGAGTTTCACGAGCGAAGCTTCGGCTTTCGCCACGGACGCAGTTGCCATGACGCGCTGCGAGTTGTCGAGCAGAAGCTTGACGAAGGCAAGGTGTTTGTTGTTGACGCTGATCTTCAAAGCTACTTCGATACGATTCCGAAAGATCGCTTGATGCAACTTGTGCAAGCGAAAATCTCGGATCGACGTCTGTTGGCTTTGATCCAATCGTTTCTGGATCAATCGATCCTGGAAGAACTATCCGAGTGGACGCCCGAAGCGGGAGTTCCACAAGGAGCGGTTCTTTCACCGATGTTGTCGAATCTGTACTTGAGTGAACTGGATCATCGGATGGCCAAGCTTGGCTATGAAATGGTTCGTTACTGTGACGACTTCGTGATCCTGTGTGGTAGTCAGGCCGAAGCCGAATCGGCACTTGAGGAAGTGAGGTGTTTTGTCGCATCTGCCGGCTTGACGCTTCATCCTGAGAAGACGCGAGTTGTTGATAGTCGCGAGACGAGTTTTGACTTTCTGGGCTATTCGTTCCGCTGGAAGGATCGCTTCCCGCGGGCCAAGAGTCGCCGCAAGATGGTCGATCGAATCCGCGAATTGACTCCGCGTAAATCGGGACAGTCGATGACACAAACGATTGCAGAGATCAATGCGGTGACGATCGGCTGGTTCACGTACTTTCGTCACAGTAACTGGAATGTTTTCGATGCCTATGATGGGATGATCCGTCGACGACTGCGCCGTCAGTTGCTCAAGCGTCACCGGCGTAATCCCCAACGCTTATCGAGAACACGCCGTTGGCCCAATGCCTACTTCGTGGATCTGGGCTTGCGAAGTCTGCGCAACGCCCACACCCGTTACGTTCAATCCCTATCACTGGGCAACCACTAACTGGAGAGCCGTGTGCGGGAGAACCGCATGCACGGTTCGGAGGGAGGGGAGTCCGGCTCAACCGGACTTCCCTACCCCTATCGAAAAAGAAAGACCTTGTTGTTGAGCCGATTCTAAAAGAAGCCGCCGCTTCGTGTGGCTGAAGACGCTTCGTCCCCTTCCTCAGACGCCGTAGGAATCGGTTCTTTCCCTTCAATCCGATTGATTGCCGTCGTCGCAACCCCAGCGTAAGAAAGCTTTCCTCCGAAGCCGCCTCCCCCACCACCAAATCCCCCTCCACCTTCTTGACCTTCGTCCGGAGTTCCTTGTTCGACGATCTTGCGGAGCAGCGGCACGGCTTCCTGGGCCTTATTACCGATCTTCCCCAACGCTTCGATGGCGACATAGTTGATGTCTTGGGCTGGAGCGTAACCTCCTCCGTACATAGCTCCACCGGCACCCATTCCACCGCCGTAACCGCCCATTGCCTCCATGCCGCCGCCGTAAGGATCCGCACTGGCGTTCGATTTAGGTTCGACGATCGGTCGAATGATCTCAATGAGTTGATTTACGGCAGCATGTGATCTTGTGCCGAGGTGTCCTAGATGACGAACTGCGGTAGTACGCTCGCTGTAATCCTTTGACGTCATGAGACGCGTCAACGCGGGCACGAGATCTTTGTTGTCAGGATCAAGCCAGACTAGCTGAGTCGCTCCAACCGCGACGAGTTTCAAGTCTTTTTCCTTCAACGTTGCGTGAAGCTTGGGAACGAGCCCTTCGATTTTGTCGAACGCAATGCCCTTCGACTTGGCGTTGTTAACAACCAAGGAGATGGCATTCGCGCGAACATCGGCGGCTTCGTCATCGGGGAGGGTTAGCAGGAGTCGATAGAGCGAGTCGCGGCGTTGTTCGGCGGCTTTCGTAAGTTCCGGGCTGGCCACGCTGCTATAGCCATAAAATCCGTGCAGAAGGAGCAAGTTGACAAAGGAACGGCTGCGCGTGTTGCCGTCTCGCAGTTCTGCTTCGATCGCCTCGATCACAACTTTGCTCGGCATTTCGCGTAACACAGTTATCGCCTGATCGATCAACTTCCCTTGCGGGCTGCTATCAATGACATATGAACCGTTGCGTCGCATGATCCTCATGATGGTTTCGGCCGATTGAGCCGCGATTTCTTGATCGTCCTCGCCAAGCGAAGCAAAAGCTCGAATCGCTTCTGTCAGCCGCTCCGGCTTACGCTCCGTCTTCAGTTCGGCGAGCCATTGTGAATACGTCTTGCCGTCGTAGGTCGGCGTGGGCTTGGCCGGAGCAACCGGCGGTCCCGAGAAGCCGCCAGACATGGCACCGTACATGCTCTCTCCCGATGAATACATCTCGTCGCCCCTGCCACCTGCCACTTCTCCGTACATGCTTGCTTCGCCATCTGGATCGACCGTCTCGTACGAGCCGCTTCCCATATCCATCATCTCTACTTCGAAGCCACCATAGCCGCCTTCTCCTCCCATCATCGAATCCGGCGCAGCCGCAGCTTCCGCGTACTGCTGAATGCGAATGACGGTGCGTTCACCGCGTTTGACGGTTACCGTGTTGTTACTTATCTCGAGTGTGTCGCTTTCACCTTTCAATCCGATGTGATAATTGCCGGATCGAACCGACACAGCATTCTCGCCTTTGGAAACTTGGAGTTCTTTGACCGTCACGCCATCCTTGCGAACAAGCACTTCGGTATCGTCGTCCGCTTCAACGACCAGCACGCCCCGGTCGGTTGAAATGTGAATCACGATTCCGGCGGCGAACAGGAAAAAGAATATGCCTCCGAGCATGCCAATCAATGTCCATCTACGTGAGCCATTTCTGCCGTTGGACGCCTTGGGCGAAGCAACTGGAGTCGGCGTGGCATCTCGGGATGGATTGACGGCTGGCAGCGAACGAGCTTCCGGCTCTGTGGCGTTTAACGCAGCAGCGAGCAGACCGCTCAAGTCCGCGTCCCGAGCAAAGGGTTCGAGCGCCGCGGCCAGCTCGTTGGGTGTGTTGAAACGGTCCTGTGGTTCTTTCGCGAGCGTGCGGTCGATGATTGCTGCGAGTTCGTCAGGAATGTCTGGGCGAAGTTCTTTGACTGGTTTGACAGGCTGGTTTGCCAACGCCGTCACCTTTTTTAGCAACGTGTTGTATTGCGGCGCAGCGAACGGCGCGCGACCGGTCAGCAGTTTGTAAAGCGTCGCCCCCAAGCTGTAGATGTCCGCGCGGATATCAACCACGTGGCTGTCCATGCCTTGTTCTGGCGACATGTAATCGAGCGTGCCCATGAGTTGTCCGACGGTGGTCAACTCGTTCTCGTGAGCCATGTGGGCTTCGCCGAGCAATGCGAGTCCTAGATCGAGAATCTTGACGGAGGTCGAGGGTCGAGAGTCGAGGGTCGAGCGCCGGACTGAGTCACCGCCACTCTGGCCCTCGACTCTCGACTCTTGTCCCTTGGCTCTCGCCAACATCAAATTCGACGGTTTAATATCCCGATGCACCAAATGATTTTCGTTTGCATATTGCAGTCCAATCGCCGCTTGTCGCGCGATCTCGCAGGCATCGGCGATGCCCAAAGTTCCGATGCGGTTAACGATTCGCGACAGGTCGAGTCCATCCACGTATTCCATGACGAGATAGTGCATGCCGTTCTCCTCTCCAGCGTCGCTGGCTCGGACGATGTTGGGGTGATCAAGTTGCCCGATGATTTCCATCTCGCGTTCGAAACGCGCGACTGCCAGTGGATTGGTCCAACGACTGGCGGGCAGGATCTTTAAGGCGACCGTTCGTTTCAGTTTCGAGTGCATGGCTTCATACACCGTGCCCATCCCGCCGACACCAAGTTCGCCCACGATGAGATAGGGGCCAACTTGCTTGAGATCACCCATGTCAGGCAACGTCGCCGTCGGCCCCGACCGCCAACTGGCGGCACGGTTGGCAAGGCGTTCGACCGCGTCTTGGCAGGCGACTTCCGCCTCCAACGCATCGGGAACCGCCGGCGATCGAAGCTGCTGGACAAAGGTGTCACTGTTCTCCCCGAGCATCACAACGGTGGCTTGGCAATCGCCGCAAGCCTCCAGGTGCTCGGCGATTTGTTCGACGCGAATCGCGTCGATCCGCCCTTGCACGAATTCAGATAACTCTTGCTCAGTAAGGCACTTGGGTTGGTTCATGTGTCGTGCTTCCCGATCTTGGTTGCGGATCGCCTTGCTTGACCGGCAACATGGTTCCCGATTTTGTCGCTATAAGAATAACGGAGCGATTGGACACCATTTTTGGGGATTGCCACTCGAAGCCGTTCCGCCAGTGTTTTTGGAGCCTTTTGATCGAGATTCTCTTGAGCTTTGTGCAATCTAGACCAAACGGTCGGATAAACGTCACCGGTCCAAGTCAGAGTCATCGGCGAGTAGGATACGGACTCACAAGGTTACGATTCTTCGCGCGTAGTCATCCTTTCCCATGTGAGAGTCAAATGTTGAATCTGCGATACATCGTGCTGTTGTTTCTATTGGTGGGTGGAATTACTTCACGATCCTGGGCGACCTTTCCAGGTGCGAAATCGGACTGGCATGGATTTGAGCGATTCGATTTCGAATTGGATGGTGTCGCATGTCGTGTTGTTACTCCGAAGAGCGTAGCCACCGGGAATCCGTGGATCTGGCGAGCGAGATTTTGGGGCCATGAACCGCAGACGGAGCTCGCCTTACTAGAAAAGGGCTTTCACGTTGCCTACTGCGATGTTGCCGATCTTTGGGGGAATGCCGAGGCGATTCGTCGTTGGGACCGCTTCTATGAATACTTGACCGATGAACATGGTCTCTCGCGGAGGCCGGCGCTGCTGGGGATGAGTCGCGGTGGATTAATCGTCTACCACTGGGCCATCCAACATCCGCATCAAGTTTCCTGCATCTATGGAGACGCTCCTGCGATGGGTATCCGACCGTATGTTCGGAACGCAATGGAAGGTGATCCTGTTTTGGAGCGGCTTCGTGGCTGGCTGGATGCTCACGGCCTCACGTTGCAGGCTGCTAAGGAGTACAAGCTGGACGCATTGGATCGGCTGGCTCCGCTCGCTGCAGCCAAAGTCCCGCTGATCCATGTGTGCGGCGATGCGGACGAAGCTGTGCCGTACGAAGAGCACACCGCCGAATTGGCTCGACGCTACGAACGGCTTGGCGGCGCGATCAAGGTGATCGTGAAGAAAGGCGGCAAGCATCACCCTCACAGCCTAAAAGATCCGACTCCGATCGTTGACTTCATCGTCGCACATCAGACGCGAAGTGACTCTCCGTAAATCGCTCCTGCGAGTTATCTAAAACAACTCTTCGATCCGCTGTCAATGATCGGCCAGAAAGACGGGGCGGTTGTTGGGCGTGTCAAAACGTTCTTCGCGCGTGCGATTCGATCGGCACCGAACGCTCTCGTCGACAGCACCGACAGACCGCCGGCTAATCCGATCCCCAGAAAGCTACGGCGATGAAGGCGAGTTGTTGTCGAAGTGGGCATGGTGCTTACGATGTGACAACGCAAATGGATTCCTTCGGCTTGGGGCTTCTCCAGACAAGCAATTCTCGTTGAGATGGGGAGTAGGGGCAATGTTAACCGCGGTACCAGCAGGGCTTTTCATTTTTTGAAGTTGCACAAGATGTACGACGGACCTCCGAGCCCGTCGAATATCGACTTAGATTCATCGACGGGCTCGGAGGCCCGTCGTACAAACCTCTCAGTTTGAAAACCTGAAAATCCCTGGCGGTACCAGCCAGCCGTAGCGTTGCTGCCGGAGCGGCGAAACCCCTTGTTCCGGTTATTCCTCGACCGAGACCGCGATGCCCTCCGTCGGCGGCAGACGCTGCGGATACTCGCCAAGGCTGACTCGTCGTGGCGAAGTCATGCAGTAGTCGATGTGCTTACGGCGAAAGCGGCTGGCGACGCGCGGTGCGGTGTTATGAGCTTCATCAATCCACGGGCCTTCCGTCAGCGAGACGTCAAGATAGTCGAGTAGAGTGCCGCGTGCAAAATGAACATCCACGAGCGCGAGGTTATATTCGACAAGTGCGCGATAGTACTCGCTTTCGGCCGCGACGGCTTGCCGTTGGGCGCTCAGCACGAGATCGAGGTCGGTCTGGCCGCGTTCGTTCCGGAGTCGTTCGGCTCGCAGTCGCGTGAACGATGCAATGCGCTGGTTGTATCGCGAGCGTGTGACGGCGTAGGCGCGATCGAGTTCCGTGAAGGCGGCTCGTAGTTCATGCGAGATCGTTCGCTCGGTCTCGTCATAGATGGCGTGTTCGCGAGCGAGTTGCAACTCAGCGTGTCGGACTGCTGCGTGTCCGACTCGGTTGCCGACCGGTGTGGCGACTTCGATGCCGAGTCGCCAATCCTGCAAATCGCCATCAAAGAGACTTTCGAAGGCACTACCAGCTCCCGTGCCGTCCGAACCGAACAGATCGTTGCCAAAACCACGCCAACGATATTGCCCGACGAGATCGACTCGCATCTTCTCGAAGTTGCGCGCGGCGATGATTTCTAGTTCACGACGTTTCACGTTCCATTGCTGCCGCCGAAGTTCGACGCGGCGGGTCAGTGCCAATGCCAGGGAGTCGTGCCAATCGAAGCGGATATCGACGGTCGCCGGTTCGTCGGCGGGAACGATCAGTCGTCCGTCGCTCGTGGGCAGTCCAATCAAACTGCGTAGCTGGCGTTCCGCTTTGTAAACACCGCCGGTAGTATTGGCGGTGCCACTCAAGGCATTCTCGACGGCGGCTTGTGCTGCGTAGAACTGTTCGCGGGCGAAAGCCTCTTGATCAGCGGTGCGGATGCCTGCGTCGGTCCGTCGTTTCTCTAACTCCCACGATTCGCGAGCGAGTCGCCGCCCTTCTACCTTCGCATCGAAGTCGCGATAGGCGAAGTACAGCTCCCAATAGGTCTTCTCGACGTCGGTGAGCAAGTTGCGGATGCTCGCTTCAAAGTCAGCCAACGTCACGTCGGTGTTGAGTCGAGCGATCAAGACACCGTTGTAATTGCCGACCGTCGCATTGGGACCAGCGATGCGATTGAATTCGACACCGCTGCCTTGCATCAACGGATGACGTGCCTCGGCGGTAAAGAGCGTGTCGTAGTAGCTCGAAAAACGGTTGCCACCGGCTGGGTTAAAGTTGTGAATCCGGTCATAGAGCGTCGTGTTTGTTAGACTGAAACGCGTGCCAGTTGCTGCTGTCTTGTTGATGCCGAGATTAAACTCGCCGTTGTTGGTAAATACACCACTCGACGCGAAGAACACATTGTTTACTTGACGGTCGCGTTGTTCAATGAACAGGCTGCCAGCGAGTTGAGCGTCGAACGCCGCCAGGGCTGCTTCAACGCCAAACCGCGGATCGGCTTCACGAATCGCCGGATCATAGATCGTCGACGAGGTCGCGGGCGAGGAGACGACTCGCCCGCCGAGTTCACGAATTACTTCGCTGTTGGCCAATGCGATGCGCGTCGCCTCTTCGAGCGTCAGCGGCCACTTCTCGGTTTCTTCGGGGCGTCGAATCGAAGGCGGTGCTTCCGTCTGGCTGATATCGAGCGACCCGAGGTGCTCGGGGTTCGCGTCCGGATATTCAACTTGCTGGACGAACGGCATATACGATTCGACCGAGCCAAACTCCATCGGTTGACGATGCGAGTGACAGCCCGTGGCCAAAAGGCAGACCACGAGCGCGAGGGTGCGTGATTTCGTGTTGGTCAAGGAGAAACTCCGCAGTGGGTGGCGGCACAGGTGATACAGACGGGAAATCGAAACAAAAGTGCGAAGTGTTGCCACTGTTGCTATTCATCGGGTCAGAACATGCGGAGCCGCCACTACTACAGAATCAATGCGAACGACCGTTGCAATCGGTAAGGTCCGATGCTGCCATCACGCTCCGCGTGACGAAACTACGGATTCCAGCGTCGCCTAGAAATGGCGGTACGCCCTAAATGTCACTCTCGGCGCTCGGGCTCATCACGGTGGCGCGTGATGGCGAGATTACGGTCGGGGCAAACGACGTGCTACACACGGCATCGGGCTGCCGGGACGATAATAGCCGAGAGTGTAGACCTTTTCGAAAGGTCGATCGACGAGAATTTTGTACGGCATCAGCGGGAATTGGCCAAAGAAATGTGCGCCCGACAGCACAGGCTGCACCAGCGGATGACACAATTGACCGTAGCGTTCGAGCATCGGGTCGTCAAAGTATGCCGGTTGCGCAAACAAATCGCTTGCCGCCCAATTAAACTCGGTGTCATACCAACTTCTGCCATCGTGCCCCGCTACCGTTTCTTGAAACACGCCGTGGGAGCAGTCCGCAGGAAGCCGCTCGTCACGGATGCCGACATCCAGGTTAAGGTCGGCGATTGGCTTCGTATGATATCCCAACTCTTCAAGTGTTGGGCATTCAACGGCGACTTGAGGTGGCGGAATTGTTTCGTTCGCGGGCTCTGTTTCCTGAATTCGAGCTACCCACACCCAACGGGAAAGATCTTCGGCACGCGTTGGTGCAACTGCAATCACGGCTAAAACCACGAGCGTGGTAGTCGAAATGATTTGGTGCAACGCAAGTCTCCTCGGCGAGAACAACGGTGAGTGTCTGTAGTTGTTCTCGTCATCCCGCATGTCGTTACTAGCGTCAGCATCTGCGAAACCGGCTGATCCGCAAAGTTGACCGAGACGGGCACAACTGCGACCACTTCCCCAACCGGCAAAGTTTAACCATCGTTCAATCCATCGAGTTCTTGCCGCAAACGACTGAGGACTCGCGATCTCGCTTTGTAGACGGCCCACACCGAGATGCCCAGGTCACTTGCTACATCGGCAGGCGTGTCGCCTTCAACGGCGGAACGCCAGAACGCTTGCCACGTACGTTCTTCGAAGTCGCCTCGCACCAACTCCATCGCACGCCGTCGCAGGTTGCTGATTTCGATACTACCTGACTTCGTGGATGTCGCGGGCGGCAGTTCCGGAAGCTGTTGGATCTGGTCGAGGCCCGCGGTACCGCCTGTGGCTTGGGCAGTACCTTTCAGACTTCGGTAATGATCGCGGATCTTGTTCCGCGAGATGGTCCACAGCCAACCACGAAAGCCGCCCCCGTCGGATTGATGTTCGAATTTGCCGATATTCGTCGTCACCGAATGGAAAACATCCTGCATGACGTCAGAGGCATCTTGTGGTTGGAGACCCGCTTGTCGTGCCCAGCGATAGACGACCGGTCCGTACAGTCGCGTCAGACGTTCCCATGCGGCTGGTTCCGCCGCGCGCACACGCGACAACAAACTGAGCGATGTGGAACTGGACGATCCGAAAGAACGAAAGCTTGATTCAGCCATGTGCGAGACGAGCCTCTCCTCGCCTCTCAGTCTGACCGATCCGCTCGCCGACGGCAACTCGCTTAGACGTCAATCACGTAGGTTCCGGCGATATAGTCGTGGAGGCACCGACGCTGTTCGCCGAAGATGGCAAGTGCGTTAAGGAGCCCGAAGAAAGGAACGATTCCCAGCAAACCCGTGACCCACCACCGGAGTGCGACTCCTCGCACGAAGCCTGGTGCCTCTCCGCTTCGCGTCACGATCTTCATTCCCAAGAGCTTCTTGGCGAGAGTCTGGCCATCGACGGCAGTCATGTTCCATTGAAACAAAATGAGTGCGAAGACTGGGAAATACATCACGCAGACGGCGTTGATGCTGGCGAATGCGGAGGGGTTGTTGTGGTCGATCTTCAGGATTCCAGCCTGCGTCAAGGCGAAGAAGATGACGAAACCAATCGTCACTGCAACCGCCATGAGCATGCTATCGATGAGCGAACCCAAGAATCGTTTGGTGCGAGATGCCGCCACCACCGACATGTCGCGTATTTCGCTCAGTGGAACGTCGAGATCTTGCTTAAGTTGTTGCTCGGCATCGCGGATGCTCATGGTGTTATCTTCTTGAAGCAGCGCCGCTTTGTAGGCTTCGTAGGAGAACCCCGATGCGCACGACGACTCCTGCTCTACTTCATCGTCCTGCCTGCCCGATTCCGGTTCCGGCACGATGCAGGATCTCCCGCAACCGCCGCAAGTTACGACGCTGCCGGCATCGTCGATGGAGGCGATTTGAGTGTGCGAACATAGCTGGCAACGGAACTCAAACTCTGTGGCGGTCGAAGTAGACATTGTGGCGGCACCCCATGTTGTACGAATTGTCGATAAGTTTTATTGAAGCGACTGAAGGGATGCTCTTCTGAGCCGACGGCGCTAGCCGCGGGCCTTCAATCGAACAAATTTCACGCAACGGCCCGCGGCTAGCGCGGTCGGCTCACATTTCAATCAGCGTCCCTGCGACAAAGTCGGGGTCGGAAGATACGCCCGCGACCCTTCTGGAAGTGTAGTTTCGATTTTCGGCCTATGCAGTCGATGGCGTTACACGACAGGAGCGGTGTGGAAATCGCTCGTCTAATTGTCGCGGTTGTGCGGAACATGCCGATTGTGAAGAATGTGGCGATTGCGTTACGCTCGACCGTAGGTGGCCTTCAGTGAAGGGATAGCTCTCCTTGTTTGCACTTCGAAGTCCGTTCTGTGTTCTGCTTGTACTGGGGTGTGCGACTTCGTTTGCATTGGCTGACGAAGCCACCTTGCCAAATCAGTTTGCCACGCAAAAAACTCAGCCAGCGGTCGCCAACAAGATTCTTGAGCACGCTCGGTTCCTGAAGCAAGACTCGCCTGACCGTCCACAAATCGACGCGGCCACGCTGCGAACAATGAATGCACTCCCGCAGTATTCACTGGTCGTTGACAATGCGGTGTTTCATCTCTCTGGTCCGTTTGCTTTTTACGGCGGGCGCCAGATCGCCTTGGCGTTTGTTGAAGTTGATGACGAAGTCCACGCACGGGTGTTGTATCGCAGCAACTCACAGTTTAGTTGGCGAATGTGCGACGCGACTGACGGCGGTCATCTTGGCAAGGGGTTTCACGAGTTTGATAAGCAAGTTCCCATTCCCGTAACGGTCGCGTTGTTGAAGATGTACGACGAGCCTCAGACAGTTCAGAGTTTTGATAACGATGCATCGAGATCGCAGTCCGACTTAGCTAAATTTTTGCTGCAGGGATTAACAATCGATCGTCGTTCGCAGCAGTGTATTAGCCAAGCGGACGGGCATTACTACAGTCGCGAGTATGCTGCCCTTATTCCATCCCAGCCAATGGTGTTCTCTCTGGTGGGCAAGCGGTTGACCACGGCCAGCTCGGGGCTTGTAGCTGATCCTCGTGAGGTGAAGCTTCCGGCCCGCGAGCATCTTCCGAATTTGCAAAAGGAAGTCGATTCGTTCCGTTTCACGAGTGTCGCCTATGCCGAGGTGAATGCTGGGCAGGGAGAACTCACCGGACGAGTGTTTGATTCATTCGATGGGAAGTTGCGATACCTGTTCTTCGAGGACCGGAAAGGGCGGGCGGCGCTATCCACCGTCGAACACTTGTTGCCGGAAGTAAATGCGTTGGGCCTTCGTTCACGATATGTTGATACCCAGGGCATGGACGCCCCTTTGCTCGAATACTTCTTGCAGATACCCGCAGCCTTCGGCGGCAAGAAGGAACCGGGGTACACCAGTAACTGGCGTTATGTTCGACAGCTACCGATCATTCAGTATTACTATTCAGGGCAGGGCCGGATGGTTCCCTCGATATTTCCGCCGTAAACAATTGCGTACAACTGAGGTGACGGTCGGGACGTGCGCGAGCGCCGCGAAATTTCCGGCCCCTTTTGCAAGCTGCATACTGTTGCCGTCGTACGACGGCAGGGCCGCAGCCAATGCGAGCTGTCGCTCGGTTCGAAATAGCCCGCTTCTGTTGGTCGCTGGAAACTTGCTGAAGTAACAAGACTTTCATTGACAACTGATGTCGGTTACTGCACACTCCCACTGGAATTCTCGTTGGCTTCCTTCATCTAGTCCAACTAGGTAGGATATTGGCAGCACTTTCGTCATAATGTGGTGCCCGCATGGACATGGAGGCAGTCGGACGTGGAACGTAGGAAGTTGACAGCGATTGACCTGTTCTGTGGTGCTGGCGGATTGTCCCAGGGGTTCATGGAGGCAGGGTTTGAGATTCTTGCGGCAAACGATTTCGATTCGAACGCCGCTAAAACATTCAAGCTCAATCACCCCAGCTCACGGTTTTATGACGGCCCGATTCAAGACATCAGTACCGACGCCATGCTGGAAGCAGCGGGATTGAGTTCGGGAGAATTGGACGTATTAATTGGCGGACCGCCGTGTCAGGCATTCAGCGTCTATAACCATCGACGAGGTATGCACGACAAACGATCGGGGTTGTTTCGTGAGTACCTGCGGATGGTCGAAGGCTTGATGCCTCGCATGGTGGTGATGGAGAACGTGACTGGTATCACGAGCGTCGCAGAAGGCCGTGCGGTGGATGAAATCTACCGTTCCATGGAGAAGCTTGGTTTCCATGTCGAGCATCGCGTGCTTCGCGCGGAAGAGTTTGGTGTTCCACAAGAGCGGCGACGGATCTTCTTCATCGGTGTGCGCGATGGCAAAAGGTTGGAGTGGCCAGAGCCAACCCACTTTCTGGAGAGGGACCTTTTCTCCCTGCAATCCGAACATAAACTCTTTGTCACCGTTGCGGATGCTATCTCTGATCTTCCAGAACTCAATATCAAGGATGGCGTTGAAGAAGCAGAATACGATGCGGAACCGGAATCCGAGTATCAGGAACTAATGCGTCGGCGAAGCAAGGTGTTGTACAACCATGTCGCGCCGCATCTTGCCGACATCAATCTGCAGCGACTGAAGCACATTCCTCAGGGTGGGAGTTGGCGAGATATCCCTGTTGAGCTACTTCCTGCTGGTATGAAGCGAGCCAAGAGAAGCGATCATACGAAGCGGTATGGCCGCCTTCATCCAAAGGGGCTTGCAAGTACCATTTTGACAAAATGCGATCTGCATTGGGGAGCGTTCATTCACCCGACTCAGGAAAGATCGCTCACGGTTCGAGAGGCAGCTCGCTTTCAATCGTTTCCTGATCGGTTTCGATTCACGGGATCTCGGGTTGAGCAGTTTCGGCAGGTCGGTAATGCAGTGCCTCCGCTTCTGGCGAAAGCAGTGGCTAGTTCCGTCGCGCGGATGTTGAGAAAGACCAGGAAGCAAGTGAAGGAACTGGCTGGTGCCCATTGACCCAACTTTGATCATCGGAGAAATCCTTGGTGCTCCAGCCGGGCAAGCGTCGAACCCTGCAATTGCCGATTACCGATGTCTTTTCATCGATTCCCAGTGCTCGAAACGCAGTCAGAAATTGTCTGGGCCATATCCGGTTTGCAGCGTTCGGCGTGGTCGTAGCGAGTCGAAACTCGTTTGCCTGTGCCCAAAGCGATTCTTTCAGGTGAACTTTCTCGATGACGTTATTGCGAACTGTTGGGGAGGTGACCGACCATCCAATCCGCAAGTCGCACACGAAGTACAGATGGCGGGATTCGGCCAAGTTGATTTTGTCATCGCTGACATCGACACAGAATTGGGCACAGTCCGAGAGTTCATAAGCATCGAGTTGCAGGCCGTAGACATTACTGGGTCGGTCGAGCCTGCTTATCAGGCGGCAATCAACCGCCAAGCACTCGATGCTCGCCCAAGTCATGGATTTAATTGGGCAAACGTTCGCAAACGGTACATCACCTAGTTGATTAGCAAAGGCTTCTATCACCATCACTGGGGCACTCGGATGGTCGCCGTGTTGCAAACCGTAGTTTACGACGAATTTCGCAAGTACATCGAGTTCGACGAGCTGCTGCCGACTCAGGGCAACATTGTGTTCATGCTCTACGACTACGCCGAGGGTGAAACGGACAGAGCGGGACGTTTCCAGCTGAAGTTGGACCGCGTTGTCGCTACGAGCCACAACAGCTTGATGATGGGCGCACTGTATAGGACCCCGCCGCCTAAGGCCGAGTTCTGTAAGAAGATTCTCGACAACCTTCGCCAATAGGTGGATGTCCTTGGGGACGAACAATTGTTGCTCGGTGCAGGACGTCCAGATGGCAATATCCGTGAGCACTTCGCGGTATCGTGCTTTCAGTCGGTTCGCTTGCCGTCCAACGTGGCGCCGCCCTGCCGAAGCGTAACCTTCTCGACCTTGCCATCGTCGCCCTTCGTAAACTCCAGTTCCGCTTGGATGAATTCGAAGAAGAACTCCGTTTCCGATGTGGGGAAGACTTCGAAGGCTGGCTGCGACGCTAACTTGGCAGCCAGGTGGTCGCCTTGGCGAGTGACAACAAGCTCCCCCAACGCTCCGAAGTCGTACGTCCCGAGGTAACTGTCGAGAACCTCGTCGGGCAGTTTGACGGTCTCTTCGTCCTTGATGCGAGGCGCCTTGAACGACTGTCCGCCTTGCGTGTGCTGTGCGGCGATGACGTTGTTATCTTTGTCTCGCAGGAATTCGACTTGGGCGTCGACGATCTTCCAGAAGAACTTCGTTTCACTCGAAGGAAAGATCTCCAACTTCTCTTGACCGGTCAATTGGGCAAACAGGCGATTGTCTTCGTTGGTCACGATGAGGATCGGCCCACCGTAATCGTAGCGTCCGACGAACGCACCAAATGTCTTGGGATCTATATCTGCGGTCGTGGGTTGTGCCGGTCGAGACTTCATGTCCCGCCAGAGGTAGGCTTCGGCGATGATGGAAGCGAGGCCGCTTGGTTCGAGGTCACCGGAACCAGGTAGGGCGTTGTGCAAAATAGCGATCGTCAAGTTCTGATCTGGGAATCGCGTTAGATAGCTGCTGAATCCCTGCAGCCCGCCACCGTGGCTGATCGTACGTAGTCCCCGCTGACCGCCCATGAACCATCCGTATCCGTAGTTGTTGTTGCCTTCTTTGGTCTTCACTTTAGTAAACGCCGACTTCAGCGATTCGGACGTCAGCACCCTGCCGCCAAAGATGCCTTCGTTCCAACGATTCAAATCTTCGACCGTTGAATAGATTGCCCCCGCTCCTCCAGCACGCGACATGTGCCAGTTCAATGCGTCCACAAACCTGCCATCGCTGAATGAATAGCCATGTGCTTCATTCGTCAGATTCAGGTTTGGCGTGTGGACACCTGTGTCCTTCATACCCAGCGGAGCAAAGAAAGTTTCTTGCAAGTACTGATCGTATGGCTTGCCGGATACTTGCCCCACGATGTAGCCCAACAGGAAGTAGCCAGAATTGCAGTACGACCATTTCTGGCCAGGATCAAAATCGAAAGCGTCCTGTTTGAACGAGTCGATCAGCGCCTCCGGCTCAATCGGATTAGTTACGTCTTGATAGAACGCCGGTTTAGACGTGTAGCTCTTGATCCCCGAAGTGTGCGTCAGCAGGTGATGCAACGTCACTTCGTCGCCGCGAGGGTAATCGGGGATGAACTTGTCGAGCGTATCTTGCACGCTGAGCTTGCCGGCTTCTTGCAACTTCAAGATCGCTGCGGCGGTAAACTGTTTCGTGACCGATCCAATACGAAACTTCGTTTCGCTCGTGATCGGCACTTTCTCTTCGACATTGGCGCTGCCGAAGCCACTGCTATAGAGAACCTTGCCATCGCGAGAAACCAGTACAGCGACGCCCGGTTGATCCGGTCGCGACTCTTCCTTCAATATCGCATCGACGTAGACTCTGGGATCTGCAAAAGATCGCTCGGTGTCGGCCCCGTGTTCGGCCAGCCACTTCGCGACTGCCTCTTGGCCACGAACTTTTGCTCCTTGGTAGGCAGTCAATCCGTAGCTGTTCGTCGCGTCGATATCGACGCCCTTGGTTTGAAGCGATTGGACTTTCGTCAGGTCGCCCCGAGTGCTGGCCGTGAAGAGTTGTTGCACCAATTCGGCTTGTTCAGCCGGATCCTTCTCGTCGGCACCATTCGTCAGGATGGGGCTCAAAATGAAAAGTAATAGAACGCTCGCGGGATAGTGCAGTCTCATGGTAGAGCCTCTAAAGTTTTGCTGGTACGCACTGTAGGACGGACGCCTCGTCCGTCCACATCTATCGGACGGACGAGGCGTCCGTCCTACGGCAGGCAAGAACCTCTCTGCCGCTCGCCTTATCGTCAATTTGCTAACAGACCCGCTGCCAACTGGTGAAACTCGCCGCGGATACTCGATCCATCGCTGTTGCCGAACTTCGTGCGCTGGATCATCAACACATAGATCGTCTGTGTTTTGGGATCGACCCAGCCTTGCGTCCCGAACGCCCCGCCGTGGCCGAACGTGCCCGGTGACACATCCTTTGTCACGCCTTGCGGTTCGCGAACGACACACCAGCCCAGCCCCCAGCCATTGCCGGGCGTGAATCCAGTCACTAGATCGCCAGTTTGAATGGTTGTCATTTGTTCGACGGCAGCGTGCGAAACGATGCGTTTGCCGTCGAGTTCTCCGCCGTTGAGAACCATTTGATAGAAGGCTGCCAAATCGCTGGCCGTCGAGAAGAGTCCTCCCGACGGCGTCGGCACGACGTCGCCGGATAGATCCGTGATCCAGTGCGAGGCCACGGCCAGCGACTCATCGTCTTCGCCCGGTTGGTACAGCTTCGCAATCCGCTTACGTTGCGATTCATTCGGCGTGAACGTCGTATCAACCATCTTCAGGGGGCCGAAGATGCGTTTGGCTAAGAAATCTTCGTACGGTTGGCCGCTGACCACTTCGATGATTCGACCGCACACGTTCAGTCCTGGGCTGTATTGCCATTGGGTTCCTGGTTCGAAGCTTAACTTGCGCGTCGCGAGTTCTTCAGCGGTAGCCTTCAACGACCCGATACATTGTTGATCGCCACCAAGTCCGGACGTGTGAGTCATCAGATGGCGGATGGTGATCTCGGTCTTGGCAAGTCCGTCTTTGAGCGACACGTCCTTGAACTGTGGCACGTACTTCGCGACTGGATCGTCAACTGACAGCTTGCCCTCGTCTTGCAGGATTAGCAATGCGGTGGCTGTGATCGGCTTGGTCATCGAAGCGATCGCGAAGATGGAATCCTTCTTCATCGCTTGTCCAGATGAAACATCCGCCACTCCCACCGCTTCGAGATGGACAACTTTGCCTCGATTCGCGACCAACGTGACCGCTCCGGAAAACTGTTTTGCATCCGCGAACTCTTGCATTCGCTTCGTGATGCTGTCGCCAGCTTGGGTGGATGTAGTTAAGCCGATTAGCGATAAAGTTGCGATCGAAATCACGATTCGCCGCGAATAACGAGAATTCATGGGAACTCCAAGATTATAGGCAATTGGGTAGTGGTGCAGTTTGCCGTAAGTCGGGCACTCCTGCCCGACAAATGACGGTCAAGAGTGGCCATCCTACTTTCAGGAATCGCAAACTGTACCACTACCGGAAATTGAATTCCGCCGATCATAACTTGCTCGTTCCCGTTTCTCCACTTGGCAGCGGTGTTATACTGAGAACGCGTTTTGAAATGTCAGCCGTTGGCGCGAGTCGCTGGCCTGACGCGGAGAACGCAAAGGATGGGAGGCCCGCGGCTAGCGCCGTCGGCTCACAAACGAGTGTTACTTCCATTTCAAAACAGGTTCTGAGTTGGCGAAGGTAATTCCGCGTCACGAAGTGTCGCGGCTACGATAGAGTCTTTGCGAGGCACCCGATGTACGTGCGCATGGCGAAACGAATGCTCCTAGAGACAGACAAACGTCTGCTCTGGAAGCTGTGTTGGAATATGGGAGTAAAGGGACTGCGGTCGGTCCAGAAGCACAAGGCTCGGCTGAAACGGGGTGAATTCTTTCCTCCCTATCTCTACATCTCGATCATCAATAGTTGCAACTTGCGCTGCCAGGGTTGTTGGGTGGACGTGGCCGCGAAGCAGCAGAAGATCGATGTCCCGGCGATGAACCGGATGATTAACGAAGCCAAGGCGATGGGCAATTCGTTCTTTGGCTTGTTGGGCGGCGAGCCGTTCATGCACGGTGAGTTGTTCGAAATCTTGGAAGCTCACCCCGAAGTTTACTTTCAAGTTTTCACCAATGGTCACTTCATCACGGACGAAGTCGCCAAGCGGCTGCGCAAGTGTGGCAACGTGACGGTGTTGGTCAGCATCGAAGGCAGCGAGGTCATCAGCGACGAGCGACGCGGCAAGGCTGGCGTTTACAGCAAGTCGATGGAAGGCATTCAAAACTGTTTGAATAACAAAGTGATGACCGGCGTCTGCACCAGTCTCTGCCAATCGAACTACGAGGATTTGTTGCAAGAGGCATGGCTTGATCGACTGATCGAGATGGGAGTGCTTTACACCTGGTTCCACATCTACCGTCCGGTCGGTCCCGACCCGTCGGAGGCCTTATCGCTCACGCCTGCCCAGCAAAAGCAAGCTCGGCAATTCGTCGTCGACATGCGAGTGAAGAAGCCGATCATCTTCATCGACGCGTATTACGACGCCGATGGCGAAGCACTTTGCCCCATGGCGACGGGTTTTACGCATCACATCAGCCCCTGGGGTGATATCGAACCGTGCCCGATCATTCAATTCTCGAAAGACTCGATCCACGACGAACGGCCTTTGCGAGAAGTCTTTAACGATTCTGAGTTCCTTCGCGATTTCCGCACCGCCGCCGCCACGCACACACGCGGCTGCATCGCGCTCGAACGCCCCGATATCATGAAGGAGCTTGTCGAGAAGCACTCGGCCAAAGACTCCACCGCGCGAGGTACAGCTGTAGCGGAACTAGATGCGATGACGACTCGCCCTTCGCAATACAACCCTGGCAGCGAGATCCCAGAAAAGAGTTGGGCCTATCGCATCGCCAAGAAAATCGCCTTTCATGAGTACGGCGTCTACACGAAGAATTTTGATGCGGCCCAATGGAAGGATACAAGAGGTGCTGCGAGCGCGCCCTCTCAGGAGTTGGTTCAGATAAAAAACTAGGCACATCACGCACGGGAAGCAAATCGGACCAACGGGGTAGTCGCATGGTGAGTGTGGTTGAGTTCGATTTTGAGACGAAGCAGGAGCGGGAGATTCCTGCACACACAACGCGGTCGGCGTGTGACAAAGGGCTGCACTGCTGGATTGATCTGGATTTGACCGATCAAAGTGCGGCGGAGGATCTACTGCGGCAACTGGGAGTCAACCCGGTCGTGATTGAGGAGGCTCTCGGCCCTGCGGTCGATGCGCGGCACGATGTTTATGAGGACTGTTTGCACGTTGGGATATCGGCGACAACCTTGAAGGACGGTCGGGTTGTAACGACACACGTGAGTCTGATTCTTGGCGAGCGATTTATTGTCACGCTGCGACACGGTGATGTTGAATTTCTGAGCCAGATTCGCCGTACTTATCGTCGAGACTTTGTCGAGTTCGCGAAGACGCTCAGCTTTCTGCTCTATGAGTTCTCGGATCACTTGATCGATAGCTATACGAAAGTGCAGCGCCAGATTGAGAGTCAAGTGGAAGAAGTGCAGCAGCGCGTCTTTCACGATGCGGATGAGCGAATATTCTGCCACGGAGCGACCGTCACGCGCGAACTGCTCTCGTTCCGCAAGTTGGTGCTCGAGGCCCGCGAAGTGCTGCACGAGTTGGCGGTACGCCGATCGCCATTTGTGAGCGAGTCAACTCAGCCGTATCTGCACAATCTGGTGGGAACGCTGGAACGGCTTAGTTCGGATCTGGCCGTTGAACGCGAGATTCTGGCAGAGAGTTTGAATCTCTACATCGGAATCGTCAGCCAACGCACGAATGAACTTGTACGACGACTCACGTTAGTCAGCATGATCTTCCTGCCGCTGACTTTCTTATGCGGCGTGTACGGCATGAACTTTGATCATCTTCCCGAGTTGCATTGGAAGTGGGGCTACCTAGGGTTCTGGCTGTTGGTGGGCGGTATTGTGACCGGACTGTTGGTGGCCATGCGAAGGATGCGGTGGCTGTGATCCTGGAGGTGCTGGCTTGTACTACACCTCCACACGGGCCGCCGTTACCAACTCGCCGATCCAATCGAATTGATTTGCGAGGCCAATTTTTTCTTGTGACTTGTTTTCGCAAACTCGTAATAGGTAGGTAGAGCCATTCTGGCTGGCCGCTTAGTACCTCTGTTACGAGGAGAAGGCGATGTCAAATCGATTCGCTTCTGTCGTCTGTTTACTGTTCGTTGTCTCGCTGTCCGGCGTCGCGCAGAGTGAGGGGCCACGGCTTTCTCGGGAAGATCAGCGAGCTGCCGACCAGGTTGCGAGAGCTTACTTCGCCGGGAACTCGCTGCTCTACGCCGAGTTGGTATCCGGTTGGCTACGAAAATCAAACGATGCGCGGCTGGCGAACTTCGATGCGGCGTTGACAGCAGTGTCGGTTCCAACCACCGGTGAGTTAATGACCGAAGCGCACCTGCATGCCGTTCACAATGGCCTCACTTCTGACTTGCCTTCGCCAAGTTCGCGCGAAGTCTTGGTCGTTGTGGAACAGTTAGGTTCGCACGTTTCCACGTTGGTCCGCATGGTCTATCAGAACGACTTGATGAAAGACCCATTGCCCGACCCTGCTACCCTGCGAGAGTACGACGATGTGGTCTGGGAGTCGCAGATGCTGGAAAGCAAGGCTCGCGACGCTGCTCAGATTGTTCGGCACATGCAGCTCTTGGCAAGCAAGTTGTCCAAGACGCAACTGGCCAAGCTCGACGAATCGGGCAAGACGCTGCTTGAAGAGACGGACGAAATCTTGGGCGATGTGGAAGAACTGCTGGACGAACTGGGAGAGCGACAGGCGGAAGTCCGACTGAAGCGTCTCGCACTAGCACTCCGCAGGTTGCAGGACCCGATGTTGAACGCCGAAAAAATCCGAGCTGCCTACACGGCTCCGCTCGACGCCGAGTCGTTGACGAGCTATTTGTCCGCTGCCAAGGAGCATCAGCGTGTGTTCAAGCGTCAAACGTTGATGAACTCCCAACTCATTCAACAGGTCGCCGCCGATCGCGAGACTGCTCGTCAATTGGCCGGGGATCTAACCGAGAAATCACAACGGTTGTTCGTTGGACTGAATTGGTGGCTGCGTGGGCGTTATGGAGTTGGCAGTGAGGTCTTCGGGTTAGCCAAAAGTCCCGCCGCGATGCACAGCATGCAAGCTCAGATGGCGTTGTACATGCCGCAACAGCTTCCCAGGCCGAACGATCGCCAACAAAATGATTCACAACAGCAGCCATCCTACTCACAGCAGCAACAATCCCCATGTTACGACCGCCGTCATCACTATTGGTGGGCCTGGGAAGATCGCCGCGTTCAGCGGACGACTACGTCTTCCGTACAGACCAATCGACAAGCCGGTGATCCTAACAGCATCAGCTACCGAACGGGCCGTTACTTTATGTGAGGCGCTTGGCAGACACTTACGCTCGCGGTCCGCGGGCAAGACACAGTGACTTCGACGAAAACCACATTCAGACTGTCCAAGGTGGAGGCGATTCCCGAGCAACTCGCAGCGCGCATCGTTGGATTCTTAGAGTATGGGATGGCATTGCAGAGCTTGGATCGTTTAGTCGCAACCGCTTCAGAAAAGGAGTTGGCGGTAATCGACGAAATCGTGAAAGACCGAGATGAGTTTGTCGTCATGACGAACCTGGCAAGCCAATACGAAAGTGAACTCCTGCGCACTCCACAAAGCAACAACATTCGGCGAGGTCTGGCGTGGGTTATGGCCTTGGCTCGTGTCGAACTGGGGGCGATGCGGGCTGGTTTTACCGACGTTAGAAATCCGTTTGAGCTTGTCCCACCCAGCCGGTATGAATTCGCAGAGTACGTCGAGATCATGGTGGACTCGGCGCGGACTCACTACTTGGCCTTAGGCAACGACCCCAATGCTCATCTGTACGCCAGATGGAACCAAGCTCCCATAAAACCAGGGCGGATGCCGACCGATGCTCAAGTCCTCACAGAACGGCAAGCCATCGCCTATGCACGTCGGACCGTACTCGCGTCGCAATTTGTCGATGCGGTGGAAAGTCTCGGCAAGACGCAATTGAGCGCCGATCAGTACGTTCAGTTACAACAGGCTAAACAGCACTTGGCGTCTTTGAAGTCAGCGATCGTCTATCGCGTGCTAGGGTTGGGCATCGAGGTTAGCTCAGGGACCAACACGGCACTCGACGGAGGCACTGTCCTGGGACCAGTCACGGGGCTGGGCGGACTACCTCCCGCTACGGAGAAATGAAGGTCGCTCACAATTTATACGGCAGCCATTCGTTACCCTGAGCTCAGTTGCATCACTCGGCTGCGACTTCATCTGCGATTGCGGCAGCGAACAGCCGAACAGGTTGATCGAACGGCAAGGTGCTAGTTAAGACGACGTCGGCTGTGCCATCGTTAAGCGATTCTGTCGCGAGGTCTAGATCCTCTAGTGCGAAACCATACATCCTTAGCCAATCACGATCAGAATCGGACAATCTAGGCTCGTCCCCTGGTGTCGCCTTAGTCAGCTGGACCAGTTCGCCAACCTCACGCACCGACCTCGTAGCTGGACCGCGAGCTGAGTGAGAGAGTCGGATACGGATGCCAAGCGACGCATGGTCGGGCGTTGTTAGAATTTCGACATAGGGCTTTAAGTGCGGTAACCCGAGTAACTCTCCAACACGGACGACAATCATGCCAGTATTGTTAGGGGCGACCATCGAGGTTGGTAGCGGAGTTCGAGAGAACAGTTCGCTTGGCGATGTCGTTTCTGACGGACGCGACGTGGCTAGAGTAACTCGATCACTGGCCTGTTTGCTTGGCGGAGTAATCGTCGCTGGTGTCGGTGGCTCCGCGAGTGCATGAACTGTGACAGCTGCAACACTTAAGAACAACTCAGAAATAACTTCGGCATTTCAAGAGTAGGGTCCGCTGTGCGGACCAGTATCCCTTGTGGTCCGCACAGCGGACCCTACGCAAGAGAAGAAGAAGTTGTTGTTGAGCCAATCCATAGCGTGGCGATCGCGATCGCCGCCACAAAGAAAGTGGCTGGCCTTGCCCGCCTACGAGAGGCGGGAATGCGTCCCTCCTTGGATCTCAGCATTTGAAGTCTCCCCATTAAGTGACCGGAAAACACCGGAAGCAACTCAGGGCATCCGTTGCCGTTGAGTTGATCGTCTTGCCGAAGCGCCAGTTTCGAAAGCGATTTCAAGTAGCTCTTATGTCAAATGGCCGCTGCCGTAAGTTCGTCCGCAACTAGGTCTTGATACACGATTACTCGCTGCAAAAGCCAATGCATCAGTGGGTTGTAGAAGTTGGCTACCATGACGCTCGATGCCGTGACCGACCTTGGCACGCTGTGCCGTAATCGGAATCGCATCGCCGAGTTCGATTCCGAATTCGACAATCAGTCGCTTGCGCTTGCCGCGCCTTATCAGTCGTGCGTCCTCAATTTCTTGGGAGTTGTCGGGTGTGCGTCGAGAGGCATCTTTGTGCCATGCCGACTTGGAACGCTCAACCAAAGCAAGAATGTTTTCTTCACAGATTTGGTATCGCGGAGCATAGAATCAACGCGGCTCCGGGACATCGGATCGCGACGATGAACTACCATCCCGTCGTGCGGCTGCCATTCTCGCTGCCGCACCCAGGCGAGATCGGCGGGTTCGATCAGATTCGGTGCCACGATTGGTCGTGAAATTCCTGAACTTAGGATGGCCACTTTTGCCCGTTCTCTAGTCGGGCAGGAGTGCCCGACTTACGGCAAACTGTACCACTACCCCGCGATTCGTCCGATATTCAGCCAAGAAATTTTCTGCCATAATTGAACCTTTGTCTGAACCGACGATTTCGCGATGAGGAGAATGATCGATGCAACGCCGCAGAGTATCCTTCGCAACGGTCCTTTTGGTGGCTTGTCTCGTGGGGCAGGCAGCTTTCGCCCAGGACAAGAACACTCAGGTGTGGCTTGAGTTGGGGCTACCACCGTTGATCGATCCTGCCAAGGAACCGCCTCACGAAATCACGGGCGTCAAGTTCGAACGTAATCATTGCGATCAGGAAATACTCACGGCGGAGTGCCGTCGCGTATGGCAGATCACGACGATCCCGGATGAAGTGAAGTTGGTGATCTTGCCGTCGCGCGGCGGACGATCCGCACACTATGCTCCGCGCGGGATGACGATGGGGCCTCAGAAGTCGGAGCGTTTCGGAGCGATTACCGAGTCGCTGCTCAATTACCGGGGCGAGATTCCCGGCGGCGCGCGCGCCTACTTGGAGATGCGTCGTGCGACGCCCAACGATCGTCCGGCTCCCGTGCGGATCTCGAAAGTGTATTGGATCGGAACGAGCGACCAGTTAGCAGCTGCGGTGAAGAAAGGGCCACCGCCAACGCTTGAACCTGGCCAGAGTCCTAATGTCGAAATGGTAAATCTGCCAGCTAACACCGCGCTGCCGATCGGCACACCCATACAGTTTCAGATTGGCGGTCGCTGGACTCCGGCGATGGTTTATGAAGCCGCCGGGACGACTGGTGATTTGATCGTGCAAGTCTTCTTGGCTCGACCCGGTGGATTGTACAAGCCTTGGATCGCCGACGCGGATCGAAGCGCAGTTCGGATCGAGCCCGATGTACTCCAAGCAATTCGCGAAAACGCGGGTCAGTTCGCCGAGCGACTCCGCAGCCGTCAGCAGCAGCTAACGTCGATGAACCTCGGCGCTCCGCAGCGATTGAAAGCGGCCACGGCCGAGACCATTAGCGTGGGGCAGGGGTTGTTGATGTTTTCGCTCGGCAACATTACCGCCTTGCAAGCGGCTGGTGCAGCCGAGAACGGTGTTGTCACCGTGCGCAGTCCGAAAGGCGGCAAGGAGTCTCGCGTCGAACTAATCAATCTGTACCTCGACCCGGAAGCACCAAAAGTAGCGGCTGCGGTTGCTGCTACGACGACGCCAAGTTCCGCACCGTCGGCAGGCAGCCCGGCGGCTAGTTCCGAGCCTAGGTTTCGTATCTGGAAAGACAGTACGGGCAAGTTCGAGATTGAAGCGACTCTGGTATCCGTCGAGAACGAGGTGGTGCGTCTCATTCGCAAAGACAAAAAAGAGATCAGTTTGCCGCTATCTCGACTCAGCGCTGCCGATCAAAAGTTCATTGAGCTGAGTCGCACGGAGGCGAGTAATCCGTTTGACCCATAGTCGCACGCTCTCACAATAATGAAGTTAGCCTGCGGCCTCTCAACCGATTCAACGCGTTGGCACGCTGCGACCACTTTCTCGAAGCTCGGCTAACTTCGATTTTAGTCGTTTGGCGACTTCGGGATGCTCGAAGTGAAGGTTGGTCGTCTCGCCCGGATCGGAGGATAGGTTGTAGAGTTGCCCCAACGCGTTAGTCGCGGTGTCCTCAAGTGCGAACGGTCTGAGCTGTGGCTGGTCGTAGTTGTTGCCGCCACTGCCTTGATGGTCGAGGTACTTCCAGGGGCCTTGGCGGATTGCTAACGCCAGGCTGATGGTTTGATGTAGCGTAAAGTCACGAACGGACTGGTCATGCGGCTGGCTTCCATTCAAGACTGGCAAAAAGTTAAAACTGTCTTCAGCGGCATCATTTGGTAAATCGGCGTCGACGATGGCGGCACAGGTGGCCATGATGTCGGTCAGGCAGAACGTTTGACTGGTTGTGCTGCCAGGAGAAATCTGTTTGGGCCAACGGGCAAGCATCGGCACTCGATGGCCGCCTTCCCAGTTGTCTCGCTTCATTCCTCGCCAAGGTCGTGCGCCGTCGTGTTGATAATCGCCACGCATATTGATGACCGAAGTTACTTCCGGGCCGTTGTCGCTCGTGAATAGGACGAGCGTGTCGTCGGTGACGTCAAGTTCGTCGAGCGTCTTCAGCAACTCGCCAACAACGTAGTCCAACTCAAAGATAAAGTCGCCGTGTGGTCCCGCATTCGTCTTGCCTTTGAAGCGATTCGCCGGAAACGACGGCAAGTGAACGCCTTGAGCCGAGTGGAACAGAAAGAACGGTTTATCCGGCGTCTGCGCGACATGGTCTCGCAGAAACTGTTTGCTGCGATCCAATAACACGAGATCGACTTCTTCCAAATCAAAATCCGGGGCGATCATGCCGGGACGATTGTCGCGTGAATAAGGATGTTGGGGGAGTGCCGATCGGTCGATGATCTGCGTCGGTGGCACCGGCACTCGGTCACCCTCGATCCAAGCGTACAGCCAGTCTGTCGTCGGGCAACACGCTGTCCCAAAGAACTGATCGAAGCCGCGATGGATGGGCGCGTCCGGGATGCTGCGGCCGTAATCGATACGTTTGACAGCTTCCAATCCGTTCTTCTGGATGGGCTCGCCTTGGTTATCGAAAAACGTCAGGCCGACGTGCCACTTGCCGAAACACGCGGTCGCATAGCCAGTTTGTTGCAGCATCCCCGGCAGCGTGAGTCGTGACGCTTCGATCAAGCAGGGGCCGCCCGCACCGTCGAACACTCCTCGGAAGCCTGTGCGAAAGGCCATGCGACCCGTCAGTAAGCTGTAACGAGTGGGTGTGCAGACGGTCGAAGGACTGTGTGCGTCGGTAAACCGAATTCCTTGACTGGCGAGGCGATCGAGATTGGGAGTGGCGACTTTTGACTGTTCATTGTAGCAGCCAACATCGCCGTACCCCAAGTCGTCGGCGAGAATCAACAGAATGTTGGGATGATCGCTGCCTGCGAATGCAGTCGCGACCAGGAATAGGATCGAAACTGCCGGAATGCAAATACGCATCTACAGTTACTCATTTCTGCCGAGCCAGCGAGAGGCGTTCGCGTTGACTTGGTTCAATCAGGTTACTTGTGAACAGGAAACGTTTTGTGGCCAGGACGGTAGCAGAAGTCCTTTGGCGTGGTCGTCGTCTCGAAACATCCCGCCACGATACTGCGTCCCGAGCGGCCACGTTTCCTCAAGAATCTCTTTGCCGTGACTGGCACCGTCCGATTTTTGGAGTAGCGGGTTCCCTAGCGGTGAAAATTCGTTCAAGATTCTCATTGTTGCGTCTTCTCCGCTACCAAACAACTCGCAATTCCTGCATGAAATTCGCTGAACGCACTCACTTGTTGCGGTGGACGATCCTGCAAGGCGGGCTCGCGTTGGCGTATTTTTGGACCGGCAAGCTAGGCCTCGAGCTGGCATTCATGCACTCGCATGTCTCACCCGTTTGGCCGCCGACAGGGCTCGCGATGGGCGCGATCCTGGTATTCGGATATCGCGTTTGGCCCGCAATCGTATTGGGCTTGTTTGCTCTCACGATGTCGGGGGTGTCTGCGTTGCCTTGGCCTGCCATGTTGGCGATCGCTTTTGGTAACGCGATGGAAGCCATCGCAGGTGCATGGTGCATTCGCACCTTCTCGGGACAGTCGAATCCGCTCTTCGACGCCAAGACTTTCTTGTGGTTTCTCGGTGCGGGCGTGTTTGTATGCACCACGATTAGCGCCACGATCGGTGTTGCAAGCTTGTGTGTTGCCGGCGCGGCTAGTTGGGAAACTTCGAGGCAGTTGTGGTGGACGTGGTGGCTCGGTGATGCGACCGGGGCGCTGCTCGTCACACCGTTTGTCGTGGCTGTGTTTACCAGCGATTTCCGTTGGCCGCCACGCGCCAAGGTCGTGGAAGGCGTGATTGTGGCTCTGACGCTGGCTTTGATCTGCTACTTCGTTTTCTTGGACCCGAAGGCGACCGAATTCAGAGGTTTTTCGCAGACCCTGTTGCTGATGCCGGCATTGGCTTGGGCGGCGTTTCACTTCTCGAAACTGGGGTTGTCGAGCGCGGTTTTGGTCGTGTCGCTGGTGGGAGTGTGGGGCACTGCAAATGGTTTAGGCCCGCTTGCTGCGAATGACGCGAACAGTTCTTTGCTGGCGGCTCAGTCGTCGTTTGGTTTGATTGCGGGAACAATCCTGTTACTCGCGGCGCTTCGGGCGCAGCAACGTCGCGACGAGAAACAGCTACGCTACGACCAAGAACTGCTTCGACAACTTATTGAATTGCAGGAGCAGGATCGCCGTATGGTCGCTCACGACATACACGATGGTCTCATGCAGGATCTCGTCGGAGCACATATGCTAGTGCAAAGCGTGCCGATCGCGTCGGATGCCGCTACGGAAGACTCCCGGGTGAATCGAATCGCGGGATTGTTACAGAAAGCGATCAATGAAGGCCGTCGTCTGATCCGCGAAATGCGCCCGATGGTACTCGACGAACAGGGCGTGATTGAAGCGATTCAGCATCTGATTGCGGACTTCGAAGAACATGCCGAACTGGTGATTGCCTTCGATCATGACGTCAAGTTCGAACGACTCGAAGCACGGCTCGAAGGCATGATATTCCGGATGGTCCAGGAGTCGCTGAATAATGTCGAAAAGCATGCCAAGGCAAAGTACGCGTCCGTTCGGATCACACAAGATGGTGGCCAATTGAAAATCGTGGTCCGTGACGATGGCAAGGGGTTCAATCCAGCCAAAGTGTCGCGTCGTCGATTCGGACTACGCAGCATCCGGGAGAGAGCACGATTAGTAGGCGGCACCGTTCAGATCGAAAGCGAGCCCGGCAAGGGGACAAGCGTGATCATTCAGTTGCCGATCGTGACAACGCTTGCAAGCCGGAGTTTGCGCGAGGAATCGGACGACTCACGATTCGACTAAGCATCGTCGCGTTTCCCGCTGTACCGATGCCCGCAGCACCTTCGATTTCTCCAACGCGGATGCTGGCGAGCTCTCGATCTCGCCTAAGTTTAATCGTACCAACGGTTAACGGGATTATGGGGTTTTGGTCGGGGTGATACTTTGAGGCCTGATATGCCATTGCAAATCCGCTGATCGCTGGTAAATTGTTGTGCTTAAGTTGTTACAAATGTTGTAAGTAAGATGGAAAATAGTCCTGGCGGAAGCAGAGACAACAGACTCCGCCGCAGTGCCACAATTGTAGTGCCAGTATTGGCGTTCTAGCTCGCGAGACAGAGTATCCAATGACGATCACGAAAGAACGGAAACAGGAAGTCATCCAGGGTTATAAGCAGGCCGACAACGACACAGGTTCGCCTGAAGTGCAAATCGCGATCCTGACGACCCGGGTCAACAGCCTGACCGAACACCTTCGTACGCACAAGAAGGACTACGCCAGTCGTCGTGGTCTTTTGGCGATGGTCAGCCGACGTCGTCGCTTGTTGGACTACCTACGCAAGGTGGATGCACAGCGGTATCTCGACATCATCGGTCGACTCGGAATTCGGAAGTAAAGCCGGATTCGGACGAAGCGACTCATTCACCTCTGAATGTCCGTCGCTGCCTGTCTCTCGTGCCAGGACGCATGTAAAGGACAGGAAAAGAAGTGAAGGTTCGCGTTGAAAAGCAAATTGGAAAAAGTACTCTTTCGTTCGAAACTGGTGTTCTAGCAAAGCAAGCCGCAGGTGCGGTAGTCGCACAATACGGCGAAACCGTCGTTCTCGTTGCGGCGGCATCGGGCCCGCCTCGGGGCAATCAAGATTTCTTCCCGCTCACTTGCGATTATCGTGAGCGAACCGCTGCTGCGGGTAAATTTCCCGGTGGCTTCATCAAGCGTGAAGGTCGTCCGACGACCAAAGAAACGCTGACAGCTCGGTTAATGGACCGTCCAATCCGCCCGTTGTTCCCCAAGGGATATTTCAACGAGGTTCAAGTTCAGGCATTCGTCGTCTCGAGCGACAAGCAGAACGATTCGGACGTCATCGCGATGAACGGAGCGTCCGCAGCTTTGCACGTTTCACCGTTGCCCTTCGAAGGTCCGATAGCTTCCGTGCGAGTTGGTCGCATCAATGGCGAGTTTGTGCCATTCCCGACACAGGAGGATCTCGAAGAGAGCGATCTCGACTTGATCGTCTCGGGTTCGACCGACGCGGTGCTGATGATTGAAGGTTTCGCTCGCGAGATGCCCGAAGACGACATGGTGAACGCGATTTTGTTCGCTCACGACGTGATTCGCCAAGTCTGCGATATGCAACGCGAGTTGGCCCAAAAGGTCAATGTTCAGAAAGATCCCGTCGCGGTGGCTGAAGATGATGGCTTGTTTGGTCGCATTAAGGATCGTTACTACGACGAGTACAAAGCTGCTAAGCAAACGCCCGGCAAGCAGGCACGTGGCGAAGCTTGTTCGGCGGTGAAAGCCAAGGCCGTCGCCGAGTTTATTCCCGATCCCAAGGCCGAAGGTGCGATTTGTGGCGACCGGTTCTCTCACGTTTGGCACGACCTCGAGGAGAAGGTTGTTCGTGACCTGATTCTCGCGGGCACGCGTCCCGATGGCCGCGATAGTAAAACGTTGCGGAACATTGAGTGCATGGTCGACTTGCTGCCGCAAGTTCATGGCTCGGCCGTGTTCCAACGCGGCGAGACGCAGGCATTGGTAACGATCACGTTGGGAACTGGCAAGGACGAACAACGTGTGGACGGACTGTTCGAGGAATACTCGAAGAAGTTCATGCTCGACTACAACTTCCCTTCGTTTTCGGTCGGCGAATGCCGCCCGATTCGTGGCCCTGGTCGCCGCGAAATCGGACACGGTGCTCTGGCCGAACGCAGTGTGAAGCCAGTGATTCCAAGTCCGGAAGACTTTCCTTACACGATTCGCGTCATCTCCGACATTCTCGAATCGAATGGATCGTCTTCGATGGCCTCCGTTTGTGCTGCGACACTGGGTCTGATGGCGGCTGGTGTGCCGATTACGAATCCCGTGGCTGGCATCTCGATCGGATTGGTCAAGGAATCGGAAGATAACTTCGTCCTGCTGACTGACATCCTCGGCGACGAAGATCACTTCGGGGACATGGACTTTAAAGTTGCCGGTACGCAGGACGGTATCACCGGAATCCAACTTGACCTAAAGATCAACGGTATCAGCGAAGCGATCATTCGTGGTGCCTTGGCTCAAGCTCGCGACACACGCATTGAGATCTTGAAGAAGATTCTCATGACGATTCGCGAGCCCCGTGCCGACATTTCGATCAACGCTCCGCGACTGTTGCAGATCAAAATCAATCCCGAAAAGATAGGTTTGGTCATCGGCCCTGGCGGTAAGATGATTCGTGCCATCCAAGAAGAAACAGGCACGGTCATCGAGATCGAAGAGGACGGCACGGTCACCGTGGCAAGTTCAAACGGCGAATGGGCTCAAGCCGCGATCAACAAGATCGATGCTTTAACGGCGAATGTCACGATCGGCAAGATCTATGACGGCAAGGTCGCCAGCATCAAGGACTTCGGAGCATTCGTCGAGATTCTGCCCGGTCGCGATGGCTTGTGCCACATCAGCGAATTGGCCAATGGATACGTCGGCAGCGTTACGGATGTCTGCAACGTTGGCGACGAGATGAAAGTCCTGGTGATCGACGTCGATGATCACGATCGCGTCAAGTTGAGCCGCCGCAAGGCGTTCGAGCAGCTTGGTATCGAAGACACCTTCGTGCCAAGCGAGCGACCTGCTGGCGGCGACCGTGACGGCGGCGACCGTGACGGCGGTGGCGACCGTGGCTCGCGTCGCAGTGGCGGTGGTGGTCGCAGCGGTGGCGGCGGAGGTCGCGGACGCCGCTAGTGTCTGACGGTCAATCGGATTACAAAGGGACGAAGGAGTCAATTTCCTTCGTCCCTTTTTTTGTGGATGCAAGCTGTGTGATGATCGATGCCTGACGATTCCTCGAAAGTCGAAGAACTGAATCAACAACTTCTGGCCAGCTACAATGAGTTGGCCGAGTTGGCGGGTTCGCTTGCGCATGAGATTAAGAACCCACTGTCCGTGATCCGCATGAATATGGACCTGCTGGCCGAAGATCTTGCCCAGCCCGAAACGCAACGCGAGCGGCGAGCCGTCAGCAAAGTCAATCTCGTCCAACAGCAGTGCGTTCGGCTTGAGAATCTTCTCAATGACTTTCTGCGATTCGCACGCTTGCGGAACCTGGATCTGCATGCCGGTAATTTGAATGATCAAGTCGAGCGAGTGCTGGACCTGTTCGAACCGCAGGCAGACGAGTTAGGCGTCGAGATCATACGTTTAGTCGACGCCGACTTGCCGAGCATTCTGCTCGAGCCGCAAACGATGCAAGCGGCGTTGGTAAACCTCGTGAAGAATTCTCTGGAGGCTATGCCGGACGGGGGAACCTTAACCGTGCGCACCCGCGCTACGCGCTTTGGCATCGCACTCGATTTGATCGACACAGGTTGTGGCATGGACGAGAAAACGGCGATGAACATGTTTGACGCGTTCTATTCGACCAAGAACGGCGGCTCGGGGCTCGGCTTGCCAACCGCCCGTAAGATTATCGAGGCCCACGGAGGCCGCATCGATGTTCAGAGTGCTTTGAACCGGGGCACGAAGTTCACCCTGGAATTCCCCACGCCGAAGCGAATTGGGTGACATGCGTGAGCATCTCGCCTAGAATGGATGAGCCATGTCGATTGCAACAACCAATACAGCAGCGGATTTCTCACCCTTCCCGATTCGTCGGTTCACGGTGAACGAGTATCATCGCCTGGCGGAGATGGGAGTACTGGCGGAGAACGATCGTGTCGAGTTGCTGGAAGGATGGGTCGTCCCGAAAATGATTCACAACCCAGCTCACGATGGCACGATCGAACTAATGGACGAATTGCTTCGCGCTCTATTACCCAATAGTTGGCGAATCAGAATTCAATCCGTGATCACGACTGCGGATAGTGAGCCGGAACCGGACTTGGCAATCGTACGTGGCCCCGCCGGGCGATACTTGGGCAGGCATCCCGAGGCAGCTGACATCGCGATTGTGATTGAAGTCGCCGAGTCTTCTCTCGACCGCGACCGGCACAAGCGTCGGCTCTACGCCCGAACCGGAATCGCGATGTATTGGATCGTGAATCTCATCGACCGCCGAGTTGAAGTTTATAGCAATCCAATCGGTTCCGATGGCGAGCCGAGATACGCTGATGAAACCAGCTATGGCGTAGATGATAAAGTGCCTGTCGAGATCCTGGGGCGAACTGTCGGTAGCATCGCGGTTGCGGAGTTGTTCCCGAACGCTGAGTAGATGAGCTACCTAACTAACCCCAACTCACCAGCATTATTGTTGTGGCGATCCGCTGGTCGAGGTGTCCTGGGAGGAATGCAGCGATCTCCGTTAACTCTCGGGGCAATACCTGGACCGGAACGTCGTGCTTGGTGTTCCCAGGTCGCTATGGAAGACAACGGCCTCATTTATCGCGGGCAGTTCAGTCGATGCTTAGCAAACTAATAAAACATTTGACAAGGAAGCAATTCCGCGCCCGTGGTGCCAGAAATCGCCGATTGCGTCGAGTTGGCCGTAATCGAGAGCAGTGTAACGGATTGCGGTTCGAATCACTCGAAGAGCGCGCACTCCTGGCGAGCCTGACCCTCTCCGTGTCGGGCGGGATTACGAGCGTGACCGAAGGTCGCGAACTGACGTTTGCGGTGACGTTGGACGACGCGGTATCGGCTCCGTTCACGGTTGACGTGACACTGAACGAAGTAACAGCCACGGGTGGAGCCGCTCCGTTGGCTTATCCTCGCGACTACGACAACGTCGTGGCGCAATTGAGCTTCGATGGCAAGGCGGGCGAGATGCACGAGTTCACGGTCGCCACGCTGGACGACAGCGTGGTGGAACTGGCGGAGACGTTCACGGTCAGTCTGACCGCCTCGGACGCGCTAATCGATGACAGTGACACGTTCACGGGCACGATCACGGACAATGACCACGCCACGTTGAGCGTAGGAAACGCGACGGCGGTGGAAGGCGACGAGGGCACGACGATGCTCAGCTTCCCCGTCACGCTGAGTGCAGCCGTCGATTTGGACGTATCGGTTGACTACACAACTCAGGACGTCACGGCCAGCGCGTCCGACGGCGACTACGTGGCCATAACGACTCCCACCGCGCTGAACATTAACGCCGGCGAGACTTCGGGGACGATTAACATCACGGTCAATGGTGACGCGACGGTCGAGTCGAATGAAACGCTGCTCGTCTTGTTAAGCAACCTGCGGGCTTTCGACCGCAACGTGACGCTGGCTTCGACGGAATGGGTACCGCTCGGCAACGAAATCGAAGGACAAGTCGCTGGAGAGCGCTTAGGCGAGGTGGTTTCGCTGAGTGACGACGGCCACACGGTAGCGATTGGAGCCGGCTATAACCGCGACAAGGGGCGGGTGTACCGATTCGACGGCACTGATTGGAAACAACTGGGGCTGGACCTTGCTGGCGACGCCGAGGATGGTTACTCCC
Organism: Planctomycetaceae bacterium; assembly: GCA_020638975.1. GTDB lineage: Bacteria > Planctomycetota > Planctomycetia > Pirellulales > Pirellulaceae. Next base: position 90,774 of record JACKHN010000009.1, on the reverse strand, counting down.
CCAGCGCTTCGATTTCGCTGAGCGGCGACGGTCGTACCGTCGCGATCGGCGCTCAAAGGAGCAACGACAACCTTCCCGTGTCGGGCCGCACGCGGGTCTATCGCTTTGACGGTACGGCCTGGAATCAGCTCGGCCAGAATATCGTGGGCGAAGCCGCCGGTGACTTTTCGGGCTTTGCAGTAGGACTTAGCGATGACGGGAACACGGTCATAATCGGTGCCTGGGGGAACGACGAAAATGGCGAACGCGCCGGTCATGCCCGCATTTACCGCTTCGATGATACAAGTTGGAAACAGCTTGGCGAGGACATCGACGGTGAAGCTGCAGGCGATTACTCGGGGAGTGCGGTGTCGATTAGCAGCGATGGAAGCACGGTGGCCATCGGCGCGCCGGCGAATGACGACAATGGCGACAACGCTGGCCAATGCCGGATTTATCGCTTCGATGGCACAAGGTGGAATCAACTTGGCCAGGATATCGATGGCGATCGCTCGGGCGCTGGCTCTGGCAGGACGGTGTCGCTGAGCGACGACGGGGACACGATAGTAATCGGCGGGCGCACCGATGCGATTTACGATGGTGGTGAAGTCCAGGCATACCGCTTTGACGGCACGGGTTGGGTTCAGATCGGCCAAACCATCAAGAGTACACGTAGCAGCGTCGAATTCGGATTCTCGGTGTCGGTGAGCGATGATGGCACCACCCTCCTGTCCGGCGCTCCGCATGACAGCGGCAGTGCCGACACTTCGGGCCTGGCACGTGCGTACCGCTTTGACGGAAACGTTTGGAAACAACTCGGCCAGGACATTTTGGGAGAAACTGCGTCAGATTATTCCGGCACGTCGGTGTCTTTGAGCGGCGACGGCATGACGGCTGTGATTGGAGCACCTCGCAACGAGGGCACTGGGAACGTTGCTGGTAATGTCCGCGCCTATCAACTCGGACCAGCAGCCACGGGCAAGATCCTCAATGACGACCGATCCATCTTGACCGTTGACGATGTGACTGTAACCGAAGGTGGCGGTGTGACGTTTAGCGTGGTCTCGTCGAACGCAGTGCAACTTGGATTTAGCGTGGGGGTGACGTTGGCCGACGTAACGGCCGTTGGCGGTTATGCTGGACCATCCTCTCTCTATCCGTACGACTACAACAAACCGGTAGCCCGGCTGTACTTCAACGGCGATGCCGGCGAGACACAACAGTTCACGGTCGACACAGTGGACGATGCAATCGTGGAAGGCGCGGAAACTTTCACTGTCCGCCTGCTACCGAGAGGCTACGTGCCCGACGCCATCACGTTGATCGACTATAGCGACACGGGTACGGGCACGATCATCGACAACGACGACTCAACATTGAGCGTGGGACGCGCGACGGTCACCGAAGGCCACGCGGGGATAACGATGCTCAGCTTCCCGGTCTCGCTGAGCGCGACTGTCGATATGGCCGTCTCGGTGGACTACACGACCCAAGACGGCACGGCTACTGCGGGAGAGGGCGACTACTTGGCCGTGACAACCCCCGCCACGCTCACGCTTTCCGCCGGCGCGACGCGGGGCATGATCGACATCGCTGTGACCGGCGACACGATCGTTGAGGCGGACGAGACATTGCGTTTGATGTTGAGCAACTTGCGGTCCAATCGGGCGGGGGTCACGTTTGCCGAGCCGGATCCGTTTGCGCCGCTGCAAGCTAGGGCAACAGGCACCATCACGAACGACGACCGCGCCACGTTTAGCGTGGGCGATGCGAGCGTGACGGAAGGAAACGTGGGCACAACGCTGCTCAGCTTCCCAGTCACGCTGGATATGGCGGTGGATATCGACATCTCGGTCGACTACATCACGCAGGACGATCACGCAGGACGATCACGCAGGACGGCACCGCCAACGCGACCGACGGCGATTACGTGCCCGTGAACACGCCCGCCAAGCTGAGCATTGTCGCCGGCGAAACGTCTGCCACCATCAATATTGTGGTCAATGACGATTCAATCATTGAATCGGACGAGACGCTGAACTTGCTCTTTAGCAACTTTCAAGCTGGGGGTCGCGATGCGACGTTTGAGTGGGCGCAACTAGGATCGAGCATCGATGGCGAAGCCGCATTCGATCTATCTGGTCACTCCGTGTCGGTGAGCGGCGATGGCAGCACCGTTGCGATCGGGTCACCATTTAACGACAGCAACGGCAACAACGCCGGGAAGACTCGCCTCTTCCGCCTCGTCGGAACCAACTGGATTCAGCTTGGCCAGGACATCAATGGCGAAGCCGGCGGCGATGAATCCGGTTGGTCCGTATCGCTAAGCCGAGGCGGCGATGCCGTAGCGATTGGGAGCAGTTTCACTGACGGCAAGGGATCCGAAACTGGCCAGACCCGCGTGTTCCGGTTCGATGGCTCAAGTTGGATTCAGGTCGGCGAGGACATCGATGGCGAAGTCGACCGCGGTCACTCTGGTTTCTCGGTTTCGCTGAGCGGCGACGGTACCGTTCTGGCGATCGGAACGCCCGGTGGCGGTGAAAATGCCTCCGGTCAGGCGCGTGTGTACAGCTACGACGGTGACCATTGGATTCAACGTGGACAGGATATTGATGGCACTCGCAATGGCGATTTGTCCGGCTGGTCTGTGTCACTGAGCGACAACGGCAACACGCTGGCAATTGGAGCACCTTACCACAACAGTCGTACCGGCCAAGCTCGCGTGTTCCAGTTCGATGGCACCGGTTGGATTCAAGTCGGTCGGGATCTCGACAGTTTTCGAATGGGCGATCGTGCCGGCTGGTCGGTAGCGATCAGCGGCGACGGCACCGCCTTAGCCATCGGAGCGCCCGACGGGGACGGCACGGCGCATGTCTACCGTTTTGACGGAAGCGATTGGATTCAGGTCGGTGATGACATCGGATTTGGGCTGCCGATCAACGCAGACGGCAATCCCGTGTCGTTGAGTGGTGATGGCAACACGGTGGTGATCGGCGTGCCTGTCACAATCCCTAGCGCCGGTTACGTCCGCATCTATCGCTATGACGGTACGGATTGGATTCAACTTGGTCAGGAAATCACTGGTGAAGCCCGCTTTGAAGGACTTGGATTTTCGGTGTCCGTAAGCCTCGACGGCAACACGGTGGTGATCGGCATCCCTTACCACGGTGGAAGCCAACATGTCGGTCAGACACGCGTGTACCGGCTGCAGAATGTATTCGCGGGTACAATCTTCAACGACGATTCTCTGTTGGTCGAGTTCAGCCAGCCATCGGGCACAGACGCGGAATCATCCGGCGGGGACTTGCCGCAGTTGTTGGTAACGGGCACGATTCAGCTGGGGCATAGCGTGACGATCGATGTGGCGGTGGTCGGTGGCACTGCGACTGAGGGGGCGATGACTATACCGTCCCAACAACCGTGACCATTCCTGCTGGCACGTATAACGGCAGCGCTTTTGCCATCACCGGCTGGTCGATCGTCCCTGATTCGCTCATCGAAGTGCAAGACGAGACGTTCGAGTTGGGCTCGCTGACTGGAAGCCAGATTCAAGTCGGCGATGCCAATGGCGATGGCACGGTACAGGGAGTACACGATCGTAGACGACACGTTGCAGAGAGTTCGCACTGCCGTGGACTTAAATAATTCGTCGGTCATGAGAATTCGAGACGTCGTTCCCGGCGGCAAGGACGATCAACTCGAACTGATAATCGTCGGTGACAGGCTGTTAATCACGGATCGAAACAACATCCTCGGCGACTTTTCTGACAACACAACAGGCACCGTCGTAGATGTGCCGCTGGCTTCGATCGTCAGCGTCGAGATAGCTCTCTTGGAGGGTGATGATCAGTTGTCGATCGACTTCACCGGCGCGCCACCGGGCTTGAACCTGTCGGTGATCGTCAACGGTGGCGGCGGTCACGATACACTCACGTTTTCCGGCCCGATGCTGCTGGATGCGGGAGGATTCCGAACAAGCGGCGAAGTCGAAGATGTCTTCGTCAACGCCGCGATCGCGATCCAAGACGGAAGGATAATTCTCCACGCGGTTCAGTCGCTGGAAGTTAATGCCGACATCAGCATCGCGACGGGCACGGTTCAATTGACCGCTGGACGGGACATTTTCGGAAACTGCTCGCTGATCCAAGCCGGGAACGCGGATGTGCGATTGGTTTCCGGTACGGGCATCGCCAATGTGCGAGTCCAAACTACCGGCGATGTGTCGTTGAACGGCGGGAGCGGTGGGATTCTTGGCTGTAGCGGTGAGATTGCCGTCCGCGCACGTACGCTAACGCTCGTCTCCGGCTCATCAGTCGGGACGGCGCTCCTATTTGCCGGCGAAGTAACCCACGAGGAACCGTTCCTCACGAGTGTCAATACGATTCAAGGAACCGTTGGCGGCATGGGACTGTTTCTGCAAAACGACCGACCGCTGATCGACAACGTCGTGTTGACCGATCCCCCGCCCTTAGGAATCCGGCACGTTTGTCCCGGATCGAAGTGCCAACCGTCCGAGGGCGAAAACGCACCGCAGCAGAATAGTGCGAATCAGCTTGACGTGAACGATGACGGTTCCGTAACGCCGATCGACGCCTTGGCTGTCGTCAACTACCTCAACGGCGCAGCAGCCGGTGTTCATTCGGAAGGGCCAAGCTCGAGTCCGGTCAAGTTGTACGTGGATGTGAATGGCGACTGGGTTGCCTCGGCACTGGATGTCTTGATCATTGTCAACTATCTCAACTGGCAAATCGCTGTGCAAGCCGAAGGCGAAGAAATTGCCGTGAGCGGTTTTGGAACTAGCCACCGGCTCTTCAACCATGCGATGATTCGACGCGAGCCGGCGGCGAGTGCCTCGCCACTCAAAGGTTCATGGCGGGATTCCCATCGTTTGCGCCGCGACCGCACGGCCTTTCGACGAGCAAAAGTCGATGTTGTGTCTTCCCAGCTACCCGCACGATCTCGGCAGATGACGGAGGAAGACAACGAACGGACGCAGTCATGGGAATCGCTGCTCGACGAACTCGCCGAGGACACGTCGAGCGCCGTTCTCCGTGTCTAGCCGTTCTTCTGACAATTCAGTATCATCGCAGGCATGGCCGATGCGAATGATAAGGATATCCCTATGACCCCGAGCGATGTGCGTGTGCTGATTGTCGATAATGACAAAGCACTCGCCCACGCGATGACGGAAAGCCTCGAAAGAGTTGGATATCCTTGTACGACGGCTTACTCCGGCAAAGAGGGCGTGAAGGCCGTTGAGCAGGATACGTTCGACGTCATCTTTACCGATCTGGTGATGAGCGACGTGGATGGCATGGAGGTGCTGGCTCGGGCGAAGAAGGCGTTGCCCGACAGTGAAGTCATCGTTGTGACCGGCCACGCGTCGGTGCCGACGGCGGTCCAGGCGATGCAGAAGGGGGCATTCAACTTTCTGGAGAAGCCCGTCACGCCTGACAAGTTACGAGCGGTTGCCGAGAAGGCTGTCGACAAAGTTCGGCTCAAGCGGCAGAACCTGGAGTTGTCGCAGCGACTGGACGAGAAGTTCGGCTTCGAAGGCATCGTCTTCACCAGCAAGAAGATGCAGGCCATGATCGATCGGCTCAAGCGTGTTGCTCCCACCGACGCCACCGTTTTGATCACGGGAGAAAATGGCACCGGCAAGGATCTGGTCGCCCAAGCGATTCATCAAAACAGTCCCCGCAAGAGCAAGCGTTTCGTCGCGTTGAACGCGGGAGCGGTCGCGGAAAACCTGGTCGAGAGCGAGCTATTCGGGCACGTCAAAGGTGCCTTTACTGATGCCGTGACGGATCGCGAAGGAGCGTTCGAGTATGCCAATGGCGGCACGTTGTTCCTGGATGAGATCGGCGATATGCCTCCTGCGACGCAGATCAAACTGCTGCGAGTCTTGGAGAATCACACGATCACTCGCGTGGGCGACAACAAACCGATCAAGGTCAACGTTCGCGTCATTTCGGCTACGAATCGAGACCTGGAAAAGGCAATTCAGGCTGGCACGTTCCGCGAGGATTTGTATTACCGCTTAAAAGTGGTCACGGTGCAGATGCCGGCGTTGCGTGATCGCCGCGAAGACATCGTCCCTCTGACGGATCACTTCCGAAAACTCGTGGCGAAGCAGCACGCTAAGGCGGTGAAGAGCGTTTCGCCTGCGGTCACTCGAAAACTAATGGCTTACGACTGGCCGGGTAATGTGAGGCAGTTGCGGAATGCCGTCGAATCGATGGTCATTTATGACGATGATGGCACGTTAGATGTGGATGACTTGCCGACTGAGTTCGCCGACTTGGAAGACTTGGCACCAGTTGCCGGCGAGGGGCCAACGCAATTGATTGGGCAGCCGATGGATGCGTTTGAACGATACGCCATCGAGCAGACACTTCAGTTGACCAGTGGCAATCGCGAGGAAGCGGCAAAAATTCTGGAGATCGGGGCCCGGACGTTGTATCGCAAGCTTGATAAATACGGATTGGGCTGAAGTTATTTTAGATTTTGGATTTCAGATTTTCGATTGTCGGAAAGTCTCAAATCGAAAATCATAAATCGATAATCTTAAATTCTCTTATGCCTGATATCACACAGCTACCAACCAGTGTCATCAACAAGATCGCAGCGGGCGAAGTCATCGAACGTCCGGCCAGCGTGATCAAAGAGTTGCTCGAAAACTCCGTGGACGCTGGCGCCACTCGGATCGACGTGTCGATCGAGAAGGGCGGCTCGGAGTTAATTCGGATTGCCGATGATGGCTGCGGGATCAATCCCGAGCAAATGAAGTTGGCGGTGGCGAGCCACGCGACTAGCAAGATTCGCGACGCCGACGATCTGTTTCACGTCCGGTCGCTTGGCTTTCGGGGTGAGGCGTTGGCTTCGATCTCAGAAATCAGCCACTTCCTGATGCGCAGCCGGACGCACGATCGTTCCGCTGGTTCAGAGATGTCAGTCACTGCGGGTACGATCGGCGAGATTGCTCCATGCGGTTGTCCGGTTGGCACTAGCATCGAAGTCCGGAACCTGTTTTGCAGCACGCCGGTCCGTCGCAAGTTCCTGCGTACAACGCAGACCGAGATGGGGCACATTAGCGAAGCGTTTACGCGCATCGCACTCGCTCATCCGGCGATTCATTTCACGTTGAAACATAACGACCGTACACTGTTTGACCTGCCCGCCGACGACAATTGGCGCGAACGAATCACCACGTTCTTCGGCCAAGAGATCGGCGACGCGATGATCTGGGTCGACAACCGCGATGACGAGACGTCTGTTCGCTTGAGTGGCTATGTCGCGAACCCCAGTCACAGTCGGTCGAACAATCGGATGCAATACCTGTTTTTGAACCAACGCTTCATTCGCGATCGTTCGTTGCAGCACGCCCTTGGCGAAGCTTACCGTGGCTTGTTGATGACGGGCCGTTTTCCGATAGCTTTTCTGCGGCTGGATATGCCCGCCGAGATGGTCGATGTCAACGTCCATCCAACGAAGCTGGAAGTTCGTTTTCAGGATGGGGGCCGCGTCTACAGTCAATTGCTAGGAACACTTCGCAGTAAGTTCCTGACGAGCGATTTGACGGCGAAGGAGTCGTTGGCTGCTGATAAGAAGGGTGATAAGGAACCGGCGGTTGACCCCAGTCATGCGCAGCAGCTTCGTCGTGAGATGACAGATTGGGCAAAAGGAGTTGGGAGTGATCAGCGGTCTGCGATCAGCGGTCAGCCAGAGAAAGTGACGAGTGCCCAGCAGAGCATTCCGCTTTCTTACGATCGTGCGTTGGGGCGGTTGCCGGAGTTTCAGCCGTTCGATCGACGACACGTTGAGCCTCCATCGTTACCGCCGTTGCGAAACGATTCGGAGAAGCGTCCCGAATCCACTGAGGCTGCTGCCGTTTCCGTCCCGCCCACGCCGCGTTCGCCGCTGCCGCGAGAAGACCGGTCGTCAATTGGACTGCAACTTCACAATCGCTACATTGTCACCGAGAACGAGACGGGGATGGTGGTCATCGACCAGCATGCGTTACACGAACGAGTGTTGTACGAGCAGATTCGCGAGAAGGTGTTGGCAGGCAAAGTCGAGTCGCAACGCTTGCTCGTTCCCGAACCGGTCGCGCTGACAGCTGGCGAAGCGGGTGCAGCCTTAGAGGTCAAAGAAACTTTGGCAGAGATCGGGATTGAGATCGAAGCGTTCGGTGGCGACACCGTGGTTATCTCGGCTTATCCCGCCATGCTGGCAAATATCAGTCCGGCGGAGGTGTTGCGGCAAGTGGTCGATGTGCTGCTTGGCGGTGAGAAGAAGCCCGATCGTCGCGACGTTCTCGACGAGTTGCTACACATGATCTCTTGCAAAGCGGCCATTAAAGCCGGTGACCGGCTCTCTGTCGAAGAAGTTGATGCGCTCCTCGAGCAACGGCATCTCTTCCACGACACGCATCACTGTCCTCACGGTCGCCCGACGGCACTGGTGTTCACACGCGAAGAGTTGGATAAACGATTCAAGCGGATTTGATTTGTTGTAGGTGTAGCGTCGGAAGGCGGCTTTGCTGGGTTATGGTCCAGCGCCCTCTTCCGGAGTCTGTGGTTGCCAGTGGACCCGGTACGCATCGCCGAGTTGCTGTCGCGTGAGCGAGATGATTTCCTGCGTGTGGCCTTTGAAGTGGGGAATGGAGTCGAAGAGTGCTTCCCAACCGGTGACTTCGAATCCCTGAATACGACGACCGGCGAGCATTTCGTCGGCAGTCCGCTGTGCGAGGACTGACTTTGCTTCGTCGACGACGTGTGCCAACTGCGTCAGTAAGTCGGCTTTCGAGATCGAACCGCGCTGCGAGAATTCTGCGGGGCGATTGCGGTTGTCCTCAGCCGTTCCCAGTCCGCAAACGACCCATTGCTTCACGTTTCCACTCAGGTGCAGCAACAGGTTTCCAATCGAGTTCATTTCTTCGCGAGGTCGCCACCACACTTGCTCCTCGGACAATTGATCGAGGCAGTGTTCGATCTTTGTCATGCACTCGTCAAAGACTTTGCAAGCACTCACTAGCACAGTTGTCGTTAGTTGGTCGGGGGGCATCGGGTTTATGCATCTTCCTACGTTACTAGGTCACGAACCAGTTCCTCCGCACACTCGCCGAGTCCATCGACTTCCACATTTAACCAGTCGCCGCAGGCGTCGCGAACCGCACTACAGGCGACGCCTACGGCTACCGGTTAAACAATAAATGCGTGGTTCTTAATCATAGTATCGTTCGGCCAGATTAGCGACCGATTGATTCGTCGCCCCAGCGCTGCCAAAATGGAGGCGTGACTTGTCGTCGGGAACCATGTTGCCCCGTTTTCTACAAAACTCCTGTTGATTCTCTCTACCATGATTGCAGTTAGTATTGGCCGTGGCCGCCACAAGATGATGATCGCCGAGCATAAGCATTTGGCGGAGCAAGGCGCGGAACTCGTGGAACTCCGCGTTGATTACATCATGCGGGCCGTAAATCTCAAGCGGCTTGTCGCTGATCGCCCTTGTCCCGTGATCATCACCTGTCGCCGAGAACAAGATGGCGGGAAGTGGGACAAAAGCGAGGAAGAACGGCTGATGTTACTCCGTACGGCGATCGTCGACGGAGTCGATTACGTCGATCTGGAAGAAGATATCGCTGGCTCGATTCCGCGATTCGGAAAGACGAAGCGGATCGTCAGCTACCATAATTTTCATGAGACTCCCAAAGACATTCGTGAGATCCACGAACGGCTGAAGGGCCTCGATCCCGACATTATCAAGCTGGCCACCATGGCTCACAATCCTCACGACAATGTGCGGATGCTGGAATTGATTGCCGAAAGCGAGACACCGACGGTTGCGTTCTGTATGGGCGACATGGGAACGCCGTCGCGGATCCTCGCCGCGAGATTTGGCGCGCCTTTTACCTACGCAACCTTCCATCAAGAGCGGGCGCTCGCGCCGGGGCAATTGAGCTTCCAGCAGATGCGTGAGAACTATCATTACGACGACATCACGCCGAGTACGGAAGTCTATGGTGTCATCGCCGATCCGATCGGCCACAGCATGAGCCCGGCTGTTCACAATGCGGCGTTTCGGCATCTCAAGATGGACAAGGTTTACATCCCGATTCGCGTTCCGCGCGAAGACCTCGGCGAATTTATGACCTATTGCCGTGGGTTCGGGTTGCGCGGTCTAAGTGTGACGATTCCTCACAAGGAAGCGATTATCGAGCATGTCGATAGCGTGGATCGTGCGGTCGATAATATCGGCGCGGCGAATACCGTCGTGATGGATGGCTTCGACAAGATGGCTTACAACACCGATTTTCGTGCGGCATTAGATTCGATCGACGCCACGCTTGGACGTGGCGGCAGCGTCGATGTGTTGGCAGGTCGCGCGGCCATTGTGCTGGGAGCCGGTGGTGTGGCGAAGGCCATTCTCCACGCTTTGAAGTTGCGAAACGTGGATGTCACGATTGCGTCCCGGACTTTTGCGAAGGCGGAGGCAGTGGCGGAGAAGTTTGGATGCAAGGCAACCGAGTGGAAGAATCGTCACAACGTCAAATGCGACATGGTGATTAACTGCACGCCGATCGGGATGCACCCTCACGTTAACGAAACACCGTACGAGGGCCGCCATCTGCGTCGGTCGACAATTGTGTTCGACACGGTCTACAACCCAGAGCGAACGCTGCTCATCAAACAAGCTCGCGATGTCAACGCCAACGTCGTCACGGGTGTTGATATGTTCGTCCGTCAAGCGGCACTTCAATTCAAGCTGTTCACGGATCAAGATGCCCCCGAGGATGTGATGCGTGAAGCGATCAAGAAGGCGACCGGAGCCGTGAAGGCCATTGTCACTGATGCTGGCGAGGGCTAAAGGCTGACTGCTGAAAGCGATCACCGCATGCGACTCATCCTGATCGGCTATCGAGGCACGGGCAAGACGACCGTGGCGCGGCGAGTTGCGGAATTGCTAGAGCTTGAGTGCTTTGACGCGGATGTCGAACTCGAGCGGCTTGCTGGTAAGTCCATCAAGCAGATCTTTGCCGATGACGGCGAACAAGCTTTTCGCGATCTTGAAGTTCAAGTCATCGGCGACTTGGTTCAACGGCCTGATGCAGTACTCAGCCTTGGCGGAGGAGCCATCATGCGTGAAGAGACTCGCCTTGCGATTGCGCCGGGAACGGTAATCTGGCTGACGGCTAAGCCCGAAACGATTCACGCAAGAATGATCTCCGACACCAAGACCTCGGAACAACGCCCGAATCTGACAACGAGCGGCGGGTTAGCTGAGATTACCTTGCTGTTGACTCAGCGAGAGCCGGTCTATCGGGCTTGTGCGGATGTCATCGTCGAAACGGACGCCAAGTCAGCTGAACAAGTGGCTCAAGAGATTGTATGCTTGGTAAAGTAGCCGTCACGCTCCGTCGTGACGATCCTGTGTAGGTGAAGTTGAGACAGTCGTCGAGGCTGATTTTCAAGACAGCTCGGCATGCAAGGCACATCACGGCGGAGCGTGGTGGCGACTCTTTTGGTAACTCACGCGTGATCTATATCTTTCTCTTCTTGCTCGGCGTCGCTGTCGCTACGCAACTGAATCGCGGCATCTACCGATTGGCTTGGTTTGCAAGACCGATTGGACCCTGGTCCGCTCCTCACGAAGAAGCATTGTCAAGGAACTGGTCGGATCGGATTCCAATCCTTGGCTGGTTTGGGCTGCGTCGCGAGTCGTCGATCCATGGACGCGGCTTTTGGATTCGTCCGATGCTGCTGGAAGTGGCAACGGGTATCTGTTTCGCCGCGTTGTATTGGCATGAAGTCGGGCGGTACGTCGCGGGGCAACCGCTGCCGCCGCTGGCAACGATTTCGATTCTGCAGGCGGCTTACTTGAGTCATATTATCTTGTTCTCGTTAATGTTGGTCGCAACCTTCATCGACTTTGACGAGCAAACGATTCCCGATGCGATCACCGTTCCTGGGACGATCATTGGTCTGACACTGGCCGCCGCCTTACCGACGACTCGCGAGATCGTTGTCGTTGGACGGCCTCCGGCTGCTGAGTTTTTGTCGGTCGTCTCAGGGGTGATGCGTGACCGGCCCTGGAACGCATTCCTCGCTACTGAAACGAGCCTGCTAATTGGTTTGGCCTGCTTTGTTGGCTGGTGCATCGCGGTCGTTCCGTGGCTGTGGACGACGCGTCGCGGGCTTGGCAAGGCCTTTCTGTACTTTGCGGCTAGCTTCCGTCGACGCCTTTCGATTGGCATGGTGCTGACGGCGATCGTTGGATCGATGACGATTGTCTTGGTGTGGAGATTCGGCAACCCCGCCGTTGTCGGTCCAGGGAACCGTTGGGAGAGTTTGTTTACAGCCTTAGTCGGCATGGCGGCAGGTGGCGGGCTGATTTGGGCTGTGCGGATTGTCGGCAGCCATGCGTTGGGACAAGAGGCGATGGGTTTTGGTGATGTAACGCTGATGGCGATGATTGGTGCGTTCTTGGGCTGGCAGTCGACGTTGATCATCTTCTTCCTCGCCCCATTTGCTGCGTTGCTCATCTCGGTTTCCCAGTGGTTGCTGACACGGCGTCGTGATATCGCGTTCGGACCGTATCTGTGTGCCGGCGCGTGTTATCTGGTCGTCGATTGGGACAATATGTGGAATCGAGCGCGACCGATCTTCGAGCTAGGGTTGTTCGTGCCAGGAGTGCTAGCGGTTGGCTTGGCGCTGATGGGGATCTTGCTGATGGGCATGCGATGGTTGCGCGAGACTTTTCTGGGTGGCTATGAAGCAGTTGAGGAGTCTCCCTCGGGCGAAGATAGCAAATGACCTTGTGATGGCTCTGGGCCGTTGCTACTATTCCGCCGCTAGTCTCTGTGCGCGTGGTGCCGCTGTTGGCTTGTCCAGCAGTGCCGAGTTCGTGTGGGGAGCACTGCTGGGAAAACCTGCAGTGGCATCCTAAAGAACTTAGCGTCGACAATGCAGAAGCAGGAGTTGCGCAATGTGCGCCCGGTCTCAGATCATTATCACGATGGCCATCGTCGGCTTGTTCGCGAGCGGATGTAACCAAAGCCGTGCGCTGACGACTCCCGGTACGGCTACCAGTGGTTGGACGCAGCCTGGCGCTGTGGCTCCGCAAACGGCCCAACTGGATGATCTTGGTCGCCGTGCGAGTGCTTTGGACGCCGACAATCGCGACCTGCATACCGAACTCGCCCGCACCGACCAACAAAATCAGTTGTTGAAACAGGAACTCACACTCGTCCGCGAGCAACTGGCGAAGTTAACCAGCCAAGCCCGCGAGACGGAGTTGGCAAAGCAAGAAGCAGACAAGCAAGTCGAAGCCCTGCAAGCATCGGTCACGCGCGGCGGCGGTGCCATCTTGAAGGCCAACAACAGCCTGAAAGATTCGTTGCAGCTGATCAAGATTGCTGGCCTCGACGTGCGGCAAGATGGAGACGTCATTCGTATCGAAGTTCCAGCCGACCAGTTGTTTCAGTCCGGCACAGGGCAACTTTTGCCTGCGGGCTCGAACCTCCTGGATCAAGTCGCGACCTCACTCAATCAGTCTTATCGTGGGCACATGATTGGGATCGAAGGATACACGGACAATGCTTCGGTAATTGCTGGTAGCAGCCATCAACTCACCACCGTTCAGGCCTCTGCCGTTCTCGACCATCTGATTCGTCGAAACCAGTTTCCGGAAAGCCAACTGCTTGTCGTGGGCCAGGGCGCCAATCACCCTCGCGCCTCGAACGCTACACCAGCCGGTCGAGCCAAGAATCGTCGCATCGAATTCGTCGTCTATCCCGAGACGGCGCAGTAGGCTTCGGCGACCGGCTTCTCCCCTGACGCCCTCCCGTTTTCTGCGACCTCGGACTAGACTGGAACAAACTTGTCGACGTCGCTGACGCTCGACCTGACTGACGACAGAGCGTTTGATTGGCATTCTCTCGGGACTTTTCAGCATGATCGCGATCGTTGACTATCAGATGGGGAACCTGCGTAGTGTCCAAAAGGCACTGGAGAAGGTTGGGCATGCTGCCGAGATCACGAGCGATCCGCAAGTCCTTGGCCGTGCCGATAAGATTATCTTGCCGGGGGTTGGAGCCTTCCGGGATGCGATTGCCGAAATACGAAACCGTGAACTCGTCCGTCCAATCAAAGATGCGATTGAAGCTGGTAAACCGTTCCTTGGTATCTGTCTCGGCCTGCAGTTGTTATTCGATGTCAGCTACGAGGAAGGCGAATATGAGGGGCTCGGCATTGTCAGTGGCCAGGTTGTTCGTTTCAGCGTCCCGCCAGAGTTCAAGGTTCCGCACATGGGTTGGAACCAAGCGAAGATCGCTCGGCGAGCACCGATCCTCGACGGCATCGAGGAAGGATCGCACTTCTATTTTGTTCACTCGTACTATGTTGTTCCCACTGACAAGCGTGTCGTAGCGATCGAAGCCGAGTACCCTGACCCATTCTGCGCGATGATCTGGTGCGACAATTTGTACGCCACGCAGTTCCACCCCGAAAAGAGTCAAGCAAACGGGTTGAGATTGTTGAAGAACTTCGCCGAATTGTCTTAGACTTCGCAGCTGACAAAGTCGGGCGAGTTTCTCTTCGCTCGCCTCCTTCCCGTTCCTCTTGCCTTCGGTCTCTGCGTCCGCCCGTATACTTGCGTATGTATCGGCGCTGTGGCATATTGCGACCTTTCCTGGGCCCCAAAGAGAGTGTAGCAAGAAGGATGCAAATCTGGCCTGCAATCGACCTGCGTGGTGGGAAGTGCGTTCGCCTTCAGCAGGGCGACTACAATCGAGAAACCGTGTTCGGCGACGACCCCGCAGCGATGGCGCGGCGGTGGGTCGACGAGGGTGCGGAGTTTCTGCATCTCGTTGATCTCGATGGAGCCCGGGACGGAACGTCTGCCAACAAAGAAGCCGTCGCCGCCATTCTCGCCGCAGTCGATATCCCCTGCGAACTGGGCGGTGGAGTCCGCGACGAAGCGACGATCAAGTCGTGGCTAGATGCGGGGCTGCATCGATTGGTGATCGGCACCAAGGCTTTGAAGGAGCCAGATTGGTTCCGCGAGATGTGCCGCCGTTATCCTCAGAAACTGGTGCTGGGAATCGATGCCAGCAATGGACGCGTTGCCACGGATGGATGGCTGGACGTGAGCGACGTCTCGGCCACAGAAATGGCGAAACAGTACGCTGCCGAACCGTTGGCCGCGATTGTTTATACCGACATCGCGAAAGACGGCATGATGGCAGGCACGAACCTGCCTGCCATGCTCGAAATGAAACAGGCCGTGGACGTCCCGGTGATTGCATCCGGAGGTGTGACGAATGTGGAAGATGTCCGACAATTGGCTCGCATGGATATGGCTGGCTGTATCATCGGTCGAGCCCTGTACGAGGGGACGCTGAAAATCGCAGACGCCGTGTCGGCGGCGAAGATTGGCGGTTTCAGAAGATGATCGTTCAAACAAACGAGAAATCGGCATGAAGGGTTAACCTGCTACGGATTGGTATAGCTCGACTGGCAACGCTAGATTATGCCGAGGAAACGACTGCATAAGGAAATCTCCGCATGGCGAAGGTGAAAGTCGCAGACATCCGCAACGTTGCGTTTTGTGGTCACGGTTCGGCTGGCAAGACAACGCTGGTCGACAAGATCTTGGTCAAAACCGGAGCGGTTCACAGCAATCCCAGCGTCGATGATGGCACGAGCATTTGTGACTTCGACCAGGAAGAGAAGGATCACAAGTACTCGATTGAAGCGAGCGTCGTTCATTGCGACCATGCGGGCAAGCGATTCAATCTGATCGATACGCCGGGCTATCCGGACTTCGTCGGCCAAGCGATCGGGGCGCTTCGCGCCGTTGAAACCGCTGCCATCGTGATCGATGCCCATTCAGGAATCTCGGTTAACACTCGCCGGATGTTCAAGGAAGCCGAGAAGGCTGGCATTGGGCGAATGATCGTCATCAATCGTATGGACACCGATAACATCGATTTCGAAGGGTTGGTCAACGACATTCGCGAACTATGGGGTGGGGCGTGCGTGTTGCTGAACGTTCCTTTGGGATCGGGAACTGATTTCCGGGGCGTCGCCAGCACGCTGAACTTGCCAGCGGATACCAGCGGCGCGCTTGTCGACCCGAACGAGATTCACGACGCGCTCGTCGAGTCGATCATCGAGTCGGACGAAGCGATGCTGGAGAAGTATTTTGAAGGCACGTCGCCGACCATGGAAGAACTCTCCGGTTTAATCGTCAAGGCGGTTGCGTCGGGAACCTTTATTCCGATTGTTTGCTGCTCGGGTCAAAAGGACATTGGAGTCACGGAGTTGCTCGATGCAATCGCCATCTGCGGCCTGGCCCCTGGCGACGTTCCGCGAACCGCAACCAAGGATGGTGCTGAAGTCGAAGTAAAGCCGGACCCGAAGGGACCACTCGTCGCGCAAGTCTTCAAGACGCGAATCGACCCGTTTGTTCAGAAGCTCAGTTTCATTCGCGTGTATTCGGGGCAACTCAAGAAGGACGATCACTTGCATGCGTCGACCGCGCGGAAGGACATCAAGCTAGGTCCGATCTTGGAAGTGATGGGCGAAACGACAACACCCGTTGATCACGCCGAGGCTGGCGACATTGTTGCGATCGCCAAGATGGAAGACCTGCACACAGGCAGCAGTTTGGGTGACATCGTGATGCCGCCGATTGATTTCCCAACTCCGATGGTGGGGCTGGCTGTGATGCCGAAGAGTCGCGGTGATGAAACGAAAATGTCGACCGCACTGCACAAGCTTGTCGAAGAGGATCCAACCTTTCATCTCGAACTGAATGCCCAAACTAAAGAGCTGGTCATGACGGGGATGAGCGAACTGCATTTGACGGTCATTCAGCAGCGTCTCGCTCGTCGCGACAAGCTAGAAATCGATACGCACGAACCCAAAATTTCGTACCGCGAGACGATTCAAACTTCGGCCGAAGGCAGCTATCGCCACAAGAAGCAATCCGGTGGTCGTGGCCAGTTTGGCGAAGTTCACATTCGGATGCGGCCATTGCCGCGCGGTACCAACTTGGAAGAGTTTTGCACGAAAGCAAACTTCCCGAGTATGAAAGAACACCACTACGACGAGAAGCATAATTTCCTCTGGGTCGATTCGGTCGTGGGCGGCGTGATCCCTGGTAACTTTATGCCAGCCATCGAAAAGGGTTTCAAGGAACGTTTGGACGGTGGCGTCATCGCCGGACAGATGGTCCAGGACTTGTGCATCGAAGTTCACTACGGCAAGCATCATCCTGTGGATAGCTCGGAAGCAGCCTTCAAGACGGCGGGACGAATGGCGTTTCGCGAAGTGTTCGAGAAGGCGAAACCTTGTCTCCTTGAGCCGATCGTCAAGATCGCCATCACGGTTCCGGAAGCGAATGTCGGCGACGTGTACAGTGACATGTCGTCTCGCGGTGGTCGCGTGCAAGGAGCCGACGCAGCTGGTGGTGGCATGCAGACGGTGAATGCCGAGATTCCTCTCCGCGAGGTCATGACCTACGCCCGAACCCTGTCCAGCATGACGGGAGGGCAAGGCAGCTACCACATGGAGTTCAGCCATTACGACGTGATGCCCGGCAACGTCCAGCAAGAGGTTATGGCCAAATTCAAAGTTGAGGACGAAGACGACGAGTAGTGGTGTTGGGTCGGGTGAACTATTGATTCGTTCCCAGGCTCCCGCCTGGGAACGCACTGCCATTGTGGCTCCGACTCGCATTCACCGGCGGAGCCGGTTGCATTGTCCGCCAGGGAATCGCCTAAACTTTGCCCTGCGGCACGCCCGAAGATAATTCTGATACCTTGATTGTGCCGGTTGTAGAACCTACGATTCCCACTTAAGGGAATGCGCGAAAATGCCAGATACTCAGAGACAGCTTAATCTCACTCCTCCCAGCATCTGCTGCTGTTGTCTCTGTCATTGTCCGGGGTGACCCGGAACCAAGCCCCCGCCTACATAGCGTTGATCGCGTTTCCTTTTTTTGCTCCCTTCATTGCGGACGGCCTCGAACGGTTGCTCGCGCCCTGGAGTTCTGTCATGTCTTCGGACTTCCGCCTCAAAGAACAACTGCCTCGTCTGACGGATCGAATCGTTCGCACGTACACCGAAGTCGGTAAGATCAATCACTTGGGCCATTGCCCGCTCCCGAAGTACGAAGAAATCATCGGCGCGTTGGAAGACTTGAAGGAGATTATTTACCCCGGTTACCGACGGCGAGAAGGTTTGCACATCGGCAATGTTACCTATCACGTTGGAGATTTAATTGACCGCTTGCATGATACGCTGACAATCCAGATCGGTCGCGCGCTGCACCATGAAGACCGCGTCACGAAGAACGTCGAAGATTGTGAAGAGCAGGTCGACTACGAAGCCAAGGGGCAGGCGATGGCTATCGACTTTTTGGAGCGAGTACCAGATTTGCGCAGTATCCTGGCAACGGATGTCGAAGCTGCATTTGTCGGCGATCCGGCTTGTAAGAGTCTAGACGAAGTAATTTTCTGCTACCCTGGTCTCGAAGCCGTCACCGTCTATCGGCTGGCTCACGAATTGCACAAGATCGGAGTCCCGTTCATTCCGAGGATGATGGCCGAGTGGGCGCATAAGGAAACCGGAATCGATATCCATCCTGGAGCGAAGATCGGGCATCACTTCTTCATCGATCATGGTACAGGTGTCGTGATCGGCGAGACTTGTGACATTGGCAACCACGTGAAGCTCTATCAAGGCGTGACGCTCGGGGCGCTAAGCTTTCCGACGGACGCAGACGGCAACATCATCCGCAACATGAAGCGGCATCCAACGTTAGAGGATCGTGTGGTGATCTATGCCAGCGCGACCGTGCTCGGCGGCAAGACAGTCATTGGCCACGATAGTGTCATTGGTTCGAGCGTGTGGCTGACGAAGAGTGTCGCGCCGCACACGACCGTCACAATCGAATCGCCTAAGCTGCGGATTCGCGCGGAAGTTCCAGACGAATTGAATCCGGAAGCGAACTATCAGATTTAGGTCGCGTTGGTGGTGTCTTTCGCGCGCAGTAGGCGAAGAATTGCGCCGACGATTACCAGCATCCAGGCGATTCCGCTGATCCACGCTCCGAGTACGAATGTGGGTGGACGATAGCGGTAGACGACTCGGTGTGTACCCGCTGGAAGTATCACCGCGCGCATGAGGCGATTGGCGCGATAGATTGCTAGGTCCGTCGAAATGCCACCCGTGATTCGCTCGGCTTGCCAGCCTTGATCGAACGAATCGCACAACATCAAGCAGCCGGGTTCTGAGAGATTCACGTCGATCTCTATATGTTGGGTTGAGTAGTACGAGATTTCGCATAAATCGGAGCGTTTCGCCTTTGAGGCCTTCTCGAACACAGGGAGTCTTTGGGCCACTGCAGTTTCCAGGATTGATACTGTGCGAAGATCACGAAGTCGACGGTTGTCTATGAACACTTCGCGCGTACGTTGTTCGATTGCGGCCAGAGTATGATCTCGCAGTGGTTGCAGAACTTCGATTTCGTGCGTGATCCACGCGCGTGGAAACGCACGCGGGTTTAAGACTACGTCGATATCAGCGTCTTTCGGCGTGCTTGCGGTACCGGTCGCAATCCGTACCGCAGACATTGAGTCCAGCAGCGAACCGTGTTGCTCCGGGACGTGTGCGCGGTCCCACTGACGTGCAACACGTAAAAAAGATTGCCAGTCGGCAGATGTTAATGTGGTGTGGCTGCCGATGATCGCGATCCCAGACGGGAGATGATGTTTCGGCAGCAGAGTTGCTCGCTCCCAGGCGACGACGTCTGCGAGGCGATCGTCATCACCAGTCTGACTCCACGCTTTCGGCAACAGTGCCGCCGACGAGTCGCGATACAATCGCGGCGGTGTCAAAGTCGTTGACTCGGCGCAGATCGCTTCGGCCAGAGGTTGCCGCGCCGACCAGATGTGTCCTGGAATCGAATGCGTCATCCAACCGTTCGCCCAGCAGAGCTCCAACGCGGTGATTCCGAGCAGCAGTACGCCACGACTACGAGAGAGAGTCGCGTTCGGAGAGCGAAGTAGGCACCAATAGGCAAGGCCGAGAATTGCGGTGTGCAAGAATGCAGCTAAGACACCGTTCGTGGCAGCAGCTATGTCGAGCGGGCCGAAGATCGTGTCTGCCGATGCAGCGCTCAGCCACGACTTCCATGGCGTTTGTAACACACCAAACATCGCTGCTGCGAACAAGCTCGTCGCGGAGAGAATCACGAACAACAACGCGATGTGTCGCGTCCGCTTAACTAGCAACTTGTCCCAGCCGCGAGCGGCCAACATGCTAATACCCAGCGACGCGATGACAAGCAGCTTGGCGGGATAGCGGAAATACACGTAACCCGGCAGCAACGTGACGAACAACCAATACACACCGCCCACGGGGGCCCCGATCCCGGATGTCTCTGATGGCTCGTTCAGCAGGCTCGCACGTAGCTCAAGGAGAAGCCAGCCGACTCCGTACCAACCGAAACTCGCCAGCAACGCGATGAGCGTTACCAACGAAAGAAACCGAACACGCGTATCGCAACGGCGCACTCGCCAGCTGCAAATTGCCAGAAAAAACGGGAGCAACCCGACGTACAGCGACGGCGTCCAGGTGCGGCCTTCGCCAGGAAACGCGGTACTCCAACGCTCGTTCCTCGGAAACAATCGACCAAAAAAGTTAGGCCAGACGAATTCGGCAAGATGCCAAGGGCCGACGGAGAACTCGTACACATGACTCAAATGCGTGCCAGGCTTGGGATTCGAAAGTATTCCGCTCCCGTGTTCTTGCTGGCTAGATGGTTGGCCGGACCAGAACGCAGCCACAGTTTCGTACGCGTTGCGCGGAGTATCCGATGCGTCGCGGCTACTCTGACGCGTCCACTCGGTCGCGGGCAGGATTTGCACGAGCGAAAGGCAGACCCCAGCAGAAGCAGCTGCCGCGAGCAGGGCAGGGCGGCTGTTCCTCCATGTCTTCGGTATCGTGATCGAACTGGCTGCACGATCGTATCGAAGCAAGACGGCGTACAACGCTGATATCATGCCGGTGTGATAGGCGGCTTGAGGGTCGCCGCCCAATACCATCAACGCCAGCGTCGCACCTAGCGCGAGGGCCCACCCAACGCGGCGCTCACGTAGCATCCGATCGGCGGCGATCAAGCCAAAGGGCAACCAAGCTGCTCCTACCAGAAAAACGACATTGCAATATTGAAATAGGACACTGCCGCCGAATGCATAGGAAATTGCCGCAAGCCCAGATCCCTCGAGGCTGTACCGCCAATGCCTCGCTAGTCGATAAGCCATTCCCGCAGCAAGCAGAATGTGTGCGGTAACGTAAAGGTGAAAACGTAGGCGATAGCTGACCGGCAGTACAAACAAGATCTTGCCTGGATAGAGAACGCTCGACGTCGTATCCGCAAGCACCGGTGTCCCGCCGTTGTCGAGTGGGTTCCACAACGGCAATCGTCCGGACCGCCACTCGCCGCATTCCCATTCAAAGAGTGGGTAGTAGTAGTTTGCCGCATCGCGAAACCCGAAGCTCCGGTCTCGAAACAGTACCGACCCGAAGCACCACAGGAACGCGACGGCGATGGTGGCGACGATGAAAAGGCGAGTGCGAGTCAAAGAATTGTCTGTTCAGTCTTGAAGGATACGCCCGCCGTTCGCGCGAGCGACTCTCATGTTACGTCAGTCGCAACCAACGGGCGAGCCAACTTGGTTCGAGGGCCGGCACGACTTGGGGCTTGTCGATGCCGAGTTGTGAAAGGATCGCTTCTGCAGCGAGGTAGCCACTTCGGACGGCACCTTCCATCGTGGCTGGCCAATCGGTCTGAGTCCAGTCACCAGCCAACAAGATCCGAGGACAATCGGTTTGTTGCGGCGGGCGTTGACGCTCGGTCTCGGGCGTGACCGAGAACACGGCGTGCTGTTCAGTGATCATTCGCCACTCGATGAGTTCTGCTTGTTTGGCATCGGGCCATGTCTCGCACAAGTCCTGCAATACCTCGTCCAGCACCGACTCGCGGTTGCGACCGGCTAAGTCGCGTGAAGCGCTGATCACGACTTGATAGTAGTACACTCCGGTCGCAGGGGCAGCGAAGATCCATTGGCTAAGACGATCGATAAGCACCGCGTGCGGCAGCGACATGATCGACCGATCGAACCATAAGTGTAACGAAGTGATGGGCGAGGAAGTAATCGAGGTGGCGGCGTTGCTGACTTTAGAAAGCTCGGGCGGCAGTATGTCAGCGACTCGTCGCCACGGAACTGCAACAATCACAAAGTCGAAGGCACGTGAGGATCCGTCGTCGAAAACGAGTTGGACTTCGTTCGTCGCTGGTCGGAGACTCGTTGCCGGCTTGCTGAGATGGATACTCGTATGCTGTGTCGACAAGTGAGATGCCACTTGGTCATAGAGTTGTTGTAAGGGAACGGTGGGAACGTAAACTTCATAGGCCGCGTTTGCGTTAAGGAATCCATCGACGAATACTTTGCGAGCGGCAGCGAGTGAGGCTCGGTCCAACGATTCGGCCAATGCGCTGACGAGTACGACTTCCCAAAAGCAGCGGATCGCCCGTTCGGTTTGGCCATCCTTGCGAAGCCATTCACCAATAGTCGATTGCCCCGGATCAGAGGTGAGTGACACTCGAGATAATCGCAGGAGGCCGCGACAAATTTGAACCCGCTCCTTTAGCGTGAGATAAGTCAGTTGCAGGAAGGACGGAGCAAGATGCAGCGGTGCCGGTAACCAATTGACGCCCCGAAAGTCGTTGCGCCTTCCGCCGTGCGCAATGAAATGAAGTCTCGAATCGCGGCGCAGGAGGTGTTGAATCTTCGCTCGATTGCAGAAGTCAAGGAAATTGGTGCAGCACCCCATCGCGACATGCTGGCAATTGTCAATCAACACGTTGGTTTGCGGATCTTCGTAGGATGTTGCCCTCCCGCCGAGGCGTCGCTTCGTCTCAAACAGTTCCACTGACTGACCGGACTCGGCAAGGGCGACTGCCGCCGCGAGACCCGCTAAGCCGCCGCCGACGATTCCAATGCGCGAGGGCTCGCGAGACGACGCCGAGTTGACGAGCGCGCTCACCGCTAGTTTCCCGACTGTCGAACGGCGACGCGACGCGAGTCGCGACTTTTTCGCGTGCGCGAGTGAACCTTGGACTCGTCATCTGTGTGCGCTGGACTAGGGGCACGGAACTGTAGGGCGGCCATCACCGCCTTGAGCTTCCCACGAGAACCGAGCCGAACGCGGCGCGTGAAGACATCGCCATCACGGCGTTTGATCTCCGCGAGCAGTGTCCGATAGGTGGAGAACATCAGCACGAACGCACGACGCCCGCGTGGATGCAGTAGAGTTGCGAGGGAAGCAGCTTCGTCATAGAGTCGCTCGGCACGAGCGATTTGGAAATGCATGAGTTCGCGAACCTGAGCGTTCATTTCACCCTGCCGAAAGTCATTCGGATGGCAATCAAAATCGGCAAGCTCTTTGCGTGGCAGATAGACTCGCCCTTGTGCGGCGTCTTCGCAAAGGTCTCGTAGAATGTTCGTCAATTGGAATGCCACCCCGCACGTCTCGGCCAGCTTCTCGGCACGGTCATCTTCGAATCCGAAGATGTGAATGCAGGCCAAGCCAACGGCGGAGGCGACGTGGTAGCAGTAGTCATTCAGGTCGTCGAAAGTGTCGTAGCATGGAGGCGATAGATCCATCGCGACGCCGTCCACAATTGCCACGAGATACTCGTGGGGGATCGCGAAGCGGACAGTTGTGTCGTGCAAGGCTCGCCATAGCGGCGAGTGGCAATTGCCGTTCAAGGCATCGCGCAGCTCGCATCGCCACGCGTCGAGATGTGCTCGTCGAACGTCTGTCGCAAGATCGCCATCCGCAAGATCGCCATCCGCAAGATCGCCATCCGCAAGATCGCCATCCGCAAGATCGCCATCCGCAAGATCGTCAGTATGTCGCGAGAACGCATAGAGCGCACACATCGCCTGACGTTGCTCACGCGGCAATAAGCGGAAGGACCAGAAGAAGCTGGAAGCAGATGCGCTCGCGAGCTGTTCGCAGTGACGATATGCGTCCTTGAGTTCGTGTGTCATCCGTGATTCCGTGCGAAGCGTCGGCCAGTGACGCGTTGTCGCAGCCAACTGCTGGTTGCAAGCTTCAACTGCGTTAGTTTCCCAATCCTCGGTCGTGCTGTCCAGACGTCGTAGTCGACGTCGCGAATCGCCTGCAAAATCGCAAGACCTCCACGGACGAATAAATCGACTTGAAATCGAAGATCCCTTGGGAGTTGACTGACCAGAGGCCAGCCCTCATGTAGATAGGTCGATGCTCGATCTACTTCTGCCTTCATCAAGGACCGCCAGCGGTCGTCGACGATCCTCTGCTGAAAACACTCCTCGGTGTAACCAAACGCGACGCACGCCTCTCGCGGCAAATAAATCCTTCCTCGTTCGAAGTCCTCGGCCACGTCCTGTAAGAAGTTTGCCAGTTGCAGACCGGTGCAGACAGAATCGGACAACGAAGCATTGGCTGCATCGTGGCAGCGTCCGAGATAAAGGACCAGATGTCCAACTGGGTTAGCCGAGTATCGGCAATAGTCACCGATTTCCTCGCGCGTTGCGTAGCGGACCTGGTGCTGGTCGCGCTCGAAGGCGTCGAGTAAGGCCAGGAACGGCATTTCGGGGATGGAGAACTGCTCGATCGTTGGTTGTAACGCGACAAAGACAGGATGTCGAGTTTGTCCGGCAAAGCAGTCACGCAATTCACGTCGCCACCAATCCAGTAGCGCGAGCCGTTCGTTGGGTGTACCAAGCTCATCTGCCAGGTCATCCGCCCAGCGACAATAGGCGTATACATTGCAAAAGTGCTGTCGAAGGTGCCGAGGCAGGAGCCAACTGACGACCGAGAAGTTTTCGTAGTGGGACGCGGCGAGTTGGCGACAGTACGCATGAGCCTCGTCGACAGAAACGCGGATGTTGCTGGCATGGGGGCCGTAACAGCGAAGATCAGCTTCAAAGTTATTGTCAGGCATAGCACGCCGTTAATTGCGGAGTGGAAGTCGCGGTTGT
Organism: Planctomycetaceae bacterium; assembly: GCA_020638975.1. Taxonomy (GTDB): domain Bacteria; phylum Planctomycetota; class Planctomycetia; order Pirellulales; family Pirellulaceae. Next base: position 65,690 of record JACKHN010000009.1, on the reverse strand, counting down.
CAATCTAGTCGCTCCGTGAGATTTGCATTATGCTGGGCACAGAAAAATGAGGCAATTGAAGATGGAAATCATTCTGGCAAGCCCGCGAGGTTTTTGTGCCGGCGTTAATATGGCGATCGAGAGTCTAGATCTCGCCCTTAACGCTTTTGGTGCCCCCGTCTACGTCTATCATGAGATCGTCCATAACAAATACGTGGTCGAGACGTTTCGCGCCAAAGGTGCGATCTTTGTTGACCATTTGAGCGAAGTTCCCGAGGGCTCGAACTTGCTCTTTTCAGCCCACGGTGTTTCGCCTGAGATCCGGCGGGTTGCGCGTGAGCGGAAGCTATACGCCATCGATGCGACGTGCCCTCTTGTGACGAAGGTGCACTTGGAAGCCGTGCGCTATGCGAAGGAGGGGTATCGCATCATTTTAATTGGGCACGAGGGACACGATGAAGTTCTCGGCACGATGGGAGAAGCTCCCGAGGCGATGCTGCTCGTCGAGTCGCCGGAAGATGTTGACAAGTTGGAGATACCAGAAGGCACCAAGTTGGCTTATCTGACTCAAACGACATTATCGGTGGACGATGCAAATCGAATTATCATGCGGTTGCGCTCTCGCTTTCCGAAGATTGCCTCGCCGCCGAAAGACGATATTTGCTACGCGACACAGAACCGCCAAGAGGCGGTTCGGGTCCTTTCCGATGAAGCGGATGTCGTGTTAGTGCTGGGCAGCCAGAACAGCTCTAACAGTCAGCGGTTGAAAGAACTGGCGGCCGAACAAGGAGTGCGCGGCTATTTGATCGATGGGGCGGCGGATATCGATCCGGATTGGTTCCAAGAAAGCGACAAAGTCGTCGTGACGGCTGGTGCAAGCGCGCCCGAGTCCGTTGTCCAGGAATGCATTGAATTCCTTAAGGAGCGATTTGATGCACGCGTGGAGATCCGGGAACTGCGGAAGGAAGAAGTCCACTTTGCGTTGCCTAAGGAACTGAGGTCCTTGGCTACATAGCGATGTTTAACGCCCAGCCGAACAGGCCGGCTTTGTTGTGGTGTCTACCGGCGCTGTCGGCTGGGCGTTAAACGAAGCACGCTTCGCGCGTCGATCAGCTTTGGATGTAGCTCATCAAGAGATGGTTCTCCATGGCGAGCTTCTGGTGTTGGGCTTTCACCACGTCGCCAATCGAGATGAGGCCCGATAGCTTTCCATGTTCCAGGACTGGCAAATGACGGACGTGATTCGCCGTCATCAGTCCCATCGTATCGTTGATGTTTTGGTCAGGTGTACCGGTGATGACGTCCTTGGTCATCCGTTGTTCGACCGAGATTTTGTCGAGTGTCTCCGAAGCACCTGAGATCGCCCGCAGAACGTCTCGCTCGGAGATGATGCCAACCATCGATTCTCCTTGGGTAACGACGAGGCAACCGCAACGATGTGCCACCATTTTGTCAACCGCGTCTGCCATTGTGGCGTGGGGTTCAATGGAGAGGATTTGGGTCCCCTTGGTGGCGAGGATGTCTTTCAATAGCATCGGTAAGTCCTTTCTCGAATGAGATGGAGTTGATGTTGGGACTACACCGCCTTCTCTGTTTCGCGTATTGCAACTGAACAGCTGCATTCCTCTTAGCTCATCAACATAGCCTGACGCGCAGGCAAAAGTCAACGATCTGCCGTCTCGGTAAGGGGCGCAGTTTGCGATTCCTGAAAGTAGGACGGCCACTCCTGGACGTCTTTTGTCGGCCACTCTTGGCCCTTTTTGTCGGGCAGGAGTGCCCGACTTACTGCAACCCGTGCCACTGCCCCGTCTCGTGAAATACTTCACGATGTTTGTGATCTTATTATTCCAGGACTTTGGTTGTTACTTCAGGCGACGCTGCTAACTGGTAACCGCAACCGTTATTCACTGGCATTCGGTTCACTGGCATTCGGTTCACTGGCATTCGGTTCACTGCGACCAGCGAGCTCTGCGATTCGGATATTGCGAAACGAGATGTCCGTCGTTGGATCGTGCCCCTGGATCATGATGGTTCCCGGATCGAGCCGCAGTCCATTGCGAGGGTTTTCATGCGGTGGGCGATCGTCAACCCAATCAACCACTTGATAGCCGTTCACCCAACTTGAGACATGGGGCCCGTCGGCGATCACCGTCATGTAAAACCACTCCTTGTCGTTGGCAGCGACGACACGTGCGTCGATTCTTCGAAAGATCCCGCCCGTTCCGCAATCAACAGGTTTACTTCGATCTCCATCTTTGAACCCGTTATGGATCTGACTTTCATAGCCATTCATCGGGCTGCCGGGAATGCAACGGAAGAAGAATCCCGAATTGAGCTGCTCCGCGTGCGTGATGCATTCAAGTTGTAGCACGAAGTCGCCGTACGATCCCTCCGTCTCCAATTGACCACGCCCGTCTTTTACATTGAGCACGCCGTCGTCCGTCACCGTGAACTTACTCGGCAACTCTGGATAACTTGTCCATCCTGTCAGGTCTTTACCGTTGAACAGGCTTGTCGTGTTGAGTGGCTTTAGTTTGATGTTGCGAAACTCGATCTTGCCTTGATTCAACTGCAAGCCGATATGTCCACGGCGGAGCGGCTTGGGGTCGGTGTATTCCAAGACCTGCGTACCGTCGAGATTCACGGTCACTTTGTCTCCTGAGACAGTAACATCGTATGCCTGCCAGTCGTTGCTATCAAAGTTGCCTTCCGCCTTGGCACGCTTGACCAGACTGCAGGTGGGAAACGGATTATCGCTGTCCGCGATATTCAGTTCGTAGCAATCGCTACCGGGGTCTTGCGGCTTCAGTGGAGTATGCAGGAAGATGCCGCTATTGGTTCCCGCAGCGCTGCGAAACTCGACGTGAAATACGTAGTCACTAAACTGCGTTGTCGTGCAAAGCAATCCCTGCTCGCCTTGGTCCACAACGATCGTGCTATCTTCGACACGCCAGTTGGCCTCGTTCGCAGCCGTCCAGCCAAACAAAGTCTCACCGTCAAAAAGCGAAATCCAGCCCTGAGCCAGTTCAATATCGGCGAGCGGGTTCGGTATGGCGGTGACCGGCGTCTTCGCGACTTCCACAACATCGCTTGGCGCTGCTGAGACTGGCGGCGATACCGATGTCGCGGGTGTGCTTTGGGGCGTTGGAGCAGATGGTGCACCACATCCGACCAACGAAAGAATGATCGCCTGAACAGAGCAAGCAATCAAGTCAGGGATCCGATTACGCATTGCATTAAGCTCCCGTGAGTTGTTTCAAGTCGGCTCGCGCAACTTCCAACATGCGAGCCAGCATTGTTGGTGCATCGACGTTGTAGTAGTTGCGAACGTCTCCGACAATCCCGTTGAACGAGTGGGCTTCCACGTGTTCGACGAATCGCGTCAGGTCGGGCGTCAAGTCAATCGCTGTGGCAAGATCCATTTGCTGGGCCGCGAGTTTATCGATCCGCGCGGGCCACCAGCGATGATCGATCAGGCTCGGATTGGCCAACTCGACCATCGCCGTCTCGACGCCGCCGGCATGTTGGTCGCCTCGGTCACTGGCGAACTCGACGATCGGATCGTACAGCCAACGAAACGCATAGCGCTCGACGGAACTGGCCTTCAGTCCGTCCAGGATTGCCGTGCGGTGGACGATAGATCCATGAACATCCACGACGTACATGGCCTCTGGTTGCAGCCAGTCTTGCATCGCATTCGTAAAGCCGGTTACATAGCGTGGGAGCAGATTGGGCGTGATATCGATGCTCATCCCGAACGGCAGTCCCCACGTGAGATGGCCATATTCAACGGGCGGGCCGACGACAAAGCCATCGACTTCTTCCGCCAGGCGACTGAGGACTAAGTAGCTTTGAATCGTATCTGTTGCGAGGGGCAGGTGTGGTCCGTGTTGTTCAACCGCCGTGTCGGCACTGAAGCTGAGGATTCGTGGCTTGGACGGCGCGGCATGCCTGGCAGGCGGCAGTTCCACAACTTCGATCGATGTGGCGCAGTCGTTTGCGTGACGCGTTCCCGCAAGGTAAGGAAAGCAGCGGAACACCTGTTCGATCAACTGTCCCTTCAGGTCTTCATCGAGAGCGTCGTGATAAAGCGGCGGCAAGACAAACTCACCCAGGTTCGCGAGTTCACCGAACGGAGTGCCGAGCGAGCAAATCGGTAGTACGATCCGTTGACGCGCAGTTCGCGTTTTAAGTTCGTACAGCGAGTAGGCGGTCAGCCAGGGGCCTTGATTTACTGTCCGAGGGATATAGCTGCGTAATACGTCCATAATGCGACGCCAGAAGATTGTGATAGTCGTATGTGAGAAAGTGTGTCGGAGGAGGATGTCTCCGTTCAGCGGATCTTAGGTACTCAATGTGAAAACGCTGGTACGCTAGCAAGCGATATTGTGTGATGAACAGTGATCTTCCCTTCTTTGTTGCGTGTCCGTTAGGACGCCTTCTTGGAGCGAGCCAGGACGAAGCCAAGGAGGGAAGATCAGATGCCCAGGATCGGAAGATTTCCACCGTTTGGCAAGCGGTTCTTCAAACGAGCCCGAAGAATTGTCGGTTCCTGCCACTTTGGTCACTTCTGGCGGGCCGTGGTTGCCATCGCTTCCATGCAAGGACGACGCAGTCTCGAAAAGCTGGAAGACGTGTGCCGCAACCATACCTCGCGACAATCCAGCCGCTTCTTTCTCACCAAAGCTCACTGGGATGCGCCCATAACTGTTGGCCTATACGGCGATCGACACGCTCAAGACGTTGGGTTGGAAATCAGGACAAGCCGTCAACGTGATCTTCGACGACACCCAGCAGCAGCAGCAGCAGCAGCAGCAGCAGCAGAAGAAGAAGAAGAAGAAGAAGAAGAAGAAGAAGAAACGCGGCAAGCAAATGGACGCGCTCTCCAAAATCTTCCTGCACGCCGAGAAAGTCTATGCACAAGGGCACACGATCTTGGGCTGCGCGATCGTCTATCGCGACACGGTGATTCCGTTTGCCGTGCGGTTGTGGGTGCCCAAGTCGTTTGCTGAACAGACGCAACGAGCGGACTACGACGGCGACCAACGAAACTCGCTGGTGCGTGTGTTGAGTGAGTATTTGAAACGTTGGCCGATCGAAGTGTTGTTCAAAGAGTCGAAGCAGTATTGGGGACTGGGCGACTACCAAGTGTTACGGTACCGAGGCATCGAATGCTACCTGTGCCTCGTGCTGATCGCCCATCTCCTGCTGACCCACCTAGGCGTAACCGCCTGCGGTGCACAAGCCGAACCGGACAAAACGAAACCGCTTGACCTTCCCAGCGTGCCGCAACTGCAATCGCTACCGCGGAGCAAGCTCTGGGACGACATCATCAACAGCCTTGAAAAGGGAACCCGAAGCCGAAGAGTTGGAAAGAAACTTAAGGAGCTGATCGAATTGTGAATGTGATAGCGTTTTCACTTTGAGCTGTTAGATGCCCTCTTTGTGCTTGCGGGCATCAAGTGTTTAGCCAATGACGCGTCATTTGAGGTCAATAAGGCGAAACATCTAACAGACATTACGGACACACCGAAACTGAAACAGGTTGAGCAACAACAACTGGTAACCCGCGCCAACGCCGTAGAGAAGACTGTTCTGGCCGTTATCCAAGACACCTGCTTCGTTGCGGGCACGCCTATTCTGACACCCACCGGGTCGCGACCGATTGAGAGCTTCAGAATCGGCGACGAAGTTTGGGCGCGGGCCGAGAATGATGTTGAAGCTCCTCTGCGGCGACGAATCGTCGAAGCCGTGTTCGAGTTGTCCGCGCCGGTGGTCGAAGTGCATGTCGGCGGGAAGGTGATCGAAACGACCGCCAAGCATCCCATGTTCGTTGACGGCGTCGGTTGGCGACCGGCCTGCGAGTTGGGGGCTGGCGACGGGCTCATCGGTCACGATTTACAACGCACGGCGGTTGACAAGGTCGTCCTCACGGAACGGAAGGAAACCGTCTACAACATGCGCATCTCCGACGACCACACCTACTTCGTCGGACACGAAGACTGGGGATTCACGGTTTGGGTGCATAATACGTACAAATATGAACCCCATCCGCTGATTACGGATAAATACGTTATCTATGAAGACCTTACCGATGGTACAAAACGTTCAGTCGACGGACTTTTTACGGAGGTGGAAGCCAAGAGCCTCACGCAGTCATACAACGACACCTTAAAAGTACTCGATTCTCTGAAAGGCAGCCCGAAGCTACAGGTTTACCATATCAACGGAACGAGCGTGGCAATCGATCGTAAGCTCCTATTCGACGCTGTCCCGGGCTCACCCGACGGACTGCCTCCTTACACAGGGCCGACGTACGGTAGGTTGGAGCTAGATGGCCAGGTGTTCTACATCAAGAGTGGGGAGGGCCTGCCTGGAACAGCACTGGCAGTGGACCCGAGCATTCCCACGAACGCTAGATCCTGGAATCATGTCGAAGGTCACTCCGCGTCGTTGATGCGACAAGCAAACGTCAAAAGTGCTACCCTTACCATTAATAATCCAGAAGGCGTCTGTCGTCCTTGCGCAGGGAACGTACGATCATTGCTTCCAGAGGGAGGCGTGCTTAACGTGAGGTTCCCCGACGGAAAGGGCGGCTACACAACAAGAGAAATCAAGGCAAGACGATGATTCTTGACATGAAAGTTCGTGATGTTCGCTGCTATCTTGTTGAGGTAGCATCGGCAAGAGCGGGTATTGCGGCGATGGAGATGCTATTCGATCTGTTGAAGGATGCAGCTTTTGATTTTAGTGTTGGCATAGACGACAACATCGGCTCTGAGAATGGTTGGGCGATCGAAAAGGTGGGCAAGACGTTCATGTTTCAGTTCATATGTATTGTGCCGACGCATGGATTCCAACACGGACACGGTTCGGTCTATATGTATGCATCAGGGACCGACGGAACGCGCACCGATTGGCCAGCCGTGGAAGGTGCTTCCATTCCGAAGCGGTGTCTACTTTCAAAGGACAAGATGGAACAACTGCTATCACGGCTTTGCAAGAGTGATTGCCCAAGTGAAAGTGCTGGATTCGAGTTTGATCCCGAATGTTGGGAGCATGTGTGCTAGGGCAGGGCGCGGAAAAGGGGTCGGGTCTCTTTTCTTTGTGATTCAGGAACAGTAGGTTTTGGGAGATTGCTTTCAATGCTGAGTTGTGTTGGAAGTTTTGAGAAAAGAGACCCGACCCCGTCAGGCACGACATGCCAAGACGACCACGATTCGCGACCGGCAACTATCTTTACCACGTGCTCAATCGGGCTGTTGGTCGAGCGACGATCTTTGAGAAGGAATCCGATTACGCGGCGTTCCTGCGTGTTGTGGAAGACACCAGAGAACAAGTTCCTGTCAGGCTCCTATCCTTCTGTTTGATGCCCAACCACTGGCATCTCATTTTGTGGCCGAAGGAGAATGGTGATTTGTCGGAATACATGCGGTTGCTAACCGTGACGCACACCGCTCGTTGGCACAAAGCTCATGGCACGGCAGGTACTGGTCCCATCTATCAAGGCCGATTCAAGTCGTTTCCCATTCAAAGCGACGATCACTTCTATACCGTCGCCCGGTACGTCGAACGCAATGCGTTGACTGGCAAACTCGTTCGCCGCGCGGAGAACTGGCGGTGGAGCAGTTTATGGATCCGCGAGAACGATACCGCAGACGTCACGTTAGCCAAATGGCCGCTGGCTCGACCGTCCGACTGGAACGAACTCGTCAATCAACCACAAACCGCGAAAGAGATCGAATCCGTTCAACACGCGATCAAGCGAGGTTGTCCATTCGGTTCGGAGACGTGGGCCATACGAACTGCGGAGCGGCTGGGTCTCGAATCGACTTTGCGGCCTAGGGGGCGGCCGAGGAGTTCTCGTTAAATCTAAGCGTGAGGGGGTCGGGTCGCTTTTCTTTAAGCGGCGAGCCGTCCGCGGATAATGCAATTGGATTGCGAGGCAGAGTGCTAGGCTGAAGTTGACAGAAAAGAGACCCGACCCCGCGGAAAACGCACAATGTCGAACTGCGTCACGTGAACATCTTGGAGTTGGACGAATCTCTCGGCGACTTCGACTACGTCATTACGCATGGAGTGTTTTCCCGGGGTTCCTGAAGTTGTCCAGTAAAAAATACTCGACATCTGCACGCGGCACCTTGCGCCCAACGGAGTCGCCTGTGTCAGTTACAACACGTATCCGGGCTGGCACTTTCGTGGCATGATCCACGACGTCATGTCGTATCACGCCCAGTTCTTCGAGACGCCGAAGCGACAGCTCCATGAAGCTCGCGCGTTGGTTGACTTACTCTCCAAGTCGAGACCGATCGAAAATAATCCGTATGGGATGTTGCTGTCACGCGAACTTGAGCTCCTTTGCGACAAACAGGGGTAGTACCTGTTCCACGAGTACTTGGAAGACGTCAACGAACCGTTGTATTTCAATCAATTTGCCGAACGTGCGAAACGGCATGGACTACAGTATTTGGATGAGGCCGAAGTCAGTAGCATGTCCACCAGCGATTTCCCGCCACACGTGGAACGGATGCTCCACGAAGTCTCCGATGACACGGTCCGCATGGAGCAGTACATGGACTTCGTCCGCAATCGCATGTTCCGGCAGGCATTGCTTTGTCATCAAAATGCTACGCCGGAACGAACTATCCCGCCGGAACGAATTAAGAAATGTTCATTGCGTCCAACTCGCGTCCATCTGCGGAAATCGAGGTCCGTTCGCGTGAGCCTGTAAAGATCCTGTTGCACCTTTCTTGGAAAGCGGTTGGCTAGCATTTTCACGCTACTGTGACGGGCAACTGGCCGTACGTATCTCAAGATGAATTTCGCCGAACGGCGCCGCGGTCGGTTGCCCAACTTGTTCTGCTGGGTAATTCTCAACTCCAGTGGTTTGCCGAGGCGAATCAACTTCCAGAACGAGTCGATTGCGGGCATCGAGCCGATTTGTCACGTTGAATCTGGCGTTTGTTGCGTTGCGGGGATCAGCTGTTAGCTCAATCTCATTGAGCCGCACACTGACGTCTGTACGCAGCGGTGAAATCACGAGTTCCACTTGTTCCGCTTCCTGGAGGTTCGTTGGGCGGCCAAAACCTCTTGTCCATTTCATTGAATCGTAGTGTCGCTCACGAAAAAAAATAATCCAATCGACAGGCAACTTGACCGTGAGGACTTCAGTCGTCTTTAATGGTGGCGATTCGTCTTGCAGGTTCGCGCTTGTTGACGAGCAAACTTCGCACTGCCAAGGCCCGTGCAGCCTAATGACGTGCGATGTACTCGCGGGGCTCTTTCGGTTCTCAGGCAACTTGCCTTCCTCCTAGATGCGTTGTTCATGCATCGCAAGTTCGCTTTGCATCGATCACACGCTGGACGATGCCGTCCAAGTCGTGACTCGCGACGTGGCCGATGGTTGTTCGAAGCCGTGTTAGATCCGGAACCCGGCGGCGGATGTCTTCAAAGTCCTCGTCGTAAGCGTCGGAATAGGTTTGGAAATCGATGGTCGAGCTTGAGCCTGCCAGCTTGATGACACGCTGCGCGAGTTCAAGAATCGAAATCGGTTGATCGCTGCCAATGTTAAAAACTCGGCCAACAGCCGCGTCGGTTTCCATCAGCGTCACGACGGCTCGCACCACATCATCGACATGTGCGAAGCAACGCGTTTGTTTTCCATCGTCATGAACGATCAGCGGCTTGCCAGCCAATGCGGCGTCCACAAAACGAGGCAACACCATGCCGTAGGCGCCTGTCTGCCGAGGTCCAACGACATTGAAAAAGCGACCGATGACGACCGGCAGCCCGTACTCGCGGTGGCTGGCCAATCCCATGAATTCGTCGATGGCTTTCGACGCACCGTACGACCAGCGAGGTCGCGTGGTCGATCCGAAGACAAGATCATCTTCTTCAGACCAAGTGTCCTTCGGATTCTTACCGTAAACTTCGCTGGTGCTCGCGAGAAAGCACTTCACGGTCTCGCCACGCTGAATCCGCTCTCGGAGGCACGATAGGATCAGTTCCGTCGGGTAGATGTTTCGTTCGATCGTCTCCATCGGAGCACGAGCGATCAAGGCGACACCGACAGCGGCAGCGAGGTGATAGACTTCGTCGGCCTTGGCGGTCACTTCTTGGACGAGACTCTTCTCGCCAACGGAGCCCTGGATGTAAGTCAAACGATCGTTCTTGCGGGCGGCAGTAAGGTTTGTGGCGCTGCCCGTCGACTCGTCATCCACCACCGTGACTCGGTCGCCTCGCGCGAGAAGTGCCTCGGTTAAATGCGACCCGATAAATCCTGAACCACCGGTGACGAGAACCTGTTTCACGATCAGTCTGTTTCCAAGACAATAGGAGAAGAAGGCGATGAAATTGCCGAACTGACCACTATAGTCGCTGTGCGCCGGGATCAACAGCCAGCGGCTAGAAGGGTAGTGGTACATTTTGCCGTAAGTCGGGCACTCCTGCCCGACAAAAGACGGCCAAGAGTGGCCGTCCTACTCTCTGGAATCGCAAACGGTCTCCATTCGAAAACTTGTTCTCCGGAAAAGACTCCCGACCTCATCCCGTCTCATGTCTGGTCTGCGTCTTTCCTTTTGGAACGAAGAGCGGTAAATTGTTATTCAAGATATGCGGTAAGGCCGGCCAGGCATTACGAAAGCAGAGACGCAATCTATTACTCCCACCCGACGATGGCCAGAATCGCGAGATCTATTCCGCGCGCACGCTCTACGCGGCCACGAATCGGATTGTCTAACTTCAGGGAATCGATCAGGTAAATGAGGACCATTTCCATGAGATCGCTGTTCGCTTTTGCGGCTTTCCTCCTTTTGGCGGGTGCTGTTTCGTTGACCGACTGTCCCGCTCAGGATAACGAAACGCCGAAATCCTCGCCCGAGGCACTGACTGTCTATTCCGACGCCGCTAGTTTTCAGAATAACGGCGAGTTCGCTTTGTCCGCTGAAGAATGGGAGAAGTTCCTGAAGGAGTTTCCCAAGGATCCGCTGGCACCAAAGGCTCGGCATTACGCGGGCGTTTGCTATCTCCAGTTGAAAGCCTACGACAAAGCTGCGGATCACTTCGAGACTGTTCTCAAAGCCGACCCCAAGTTCGAATTGGCTGAGGACGCGTTCCTCAATTTGGGGTGGTGCCGTTACTCGATTCAGGCGGAGGATCGCACCGAAACACTGACCAAGGCTGGCGAAGCGTTCGCTGCCTTGGTTCGACAGTTCCCTAAAGGCAAGTACACCGATCAGGCACTCTTCTATCTTGGCGAAGCTTTGTACGCACTAAAGAAGAAGCCCGAGGCGATCGGCGCTTACCGCAAGCTCGTCGATGATCATCCGAAGTCGTCACTGCGCAGCGATGCGTTGTACGCGTTGGGCGTCACGTACGAGGAAGAACAGGAGTATGCCGAAGCCGGAGCGATCTACGACTTGTTCCTGAAAGAGTTCGCGGACAGTGCTTTGTACACGGAAGTTCGCATGCGAAAGGCCGAGACGGTATTACAGGCCGGGGACGTCGAAGCGGCGGAAAAGATGTTTGGCGAGGTGGCCGGAGTTGATGGCTTTGTGTCTGCCGATCATGCGGTCTTTCGCCAAGCCTACTGTGCGGCGAAACTCGAAAAACTTGATGAAGCCGGGAAATTGTACGCCAAATTGGCAACCGATTTCCCAGAGTCAACGTACCTTTCCGACGCGATTATCTCAGCCGGGCGATCATTCTATCGCGCGAACGACTTTGCTAACGCGACGACCTGGTTCCAGAAGACGATTGACGCCGGTCGATCCGACGCCTCCGAGGCCGCCCATTGGCAGTGTCGCATCTACTTGCAAAACAACGAGCCGGCAAAGGCCATCACGCTCGCGCAGCAACAAATCCCAAAAGCGGGAGAGAGTACCTTTCTGGTCAATTTGGAGTTGGATGAGGCGGACGGCTTGTATGCCATACCCGATCGCCGCGAAGATTCGCTGGCCGGATACTTAAAGATCGTCAGTAAGCATGGCGATCACGAATTGGCCGCACAAGCTCTTTATAATGCCGCATTCACGGCACTCGAAATCGGCAAGTATGACGACGGCCTCAAGCATGCGGCGGCGTTCATCACCAAGTATTCGGAAGATCGCTTCCTGCCCGATACGAAGTATGTGGCGGCTGACTGTAACTTGAAGCTTGGCAAGCACGAGGCGGCCGAGGCGGGGTACCGCGACTTGCTGGCGAACCATAAAGAGCATGCCGAATACGATTCGTGGCGAGTTCGTTTAGGGTTAGTTCTCTATCTGCAAAAGAAATACGAGGACGCGATCGCTGTGTTACAAGAGACGGTCAAAGAACTAAAGCAGCCGGGGCAAATCGCCGAAGGTCAGTTCTTGCTCGGTGCCAGTCAGTTCCAGCTCGAGCAATTCGAGGCCGCTGCTCAGTCGTTGATTGCTGCGATCGCCGCCGAGCCGAAATGGCGTCAGGCGGATGAGACACTGCTCTATTTATCGCGAGCCCAACGTGGACTGAATCAACTGGACGTCGCGAAGAAAACTGTCAGCAAGTTGATCACCGACTTTCCCGAAAGTGCGTTGCTCGATCAGGCGAACTTCCGCCTCGGTGAATACAACTACGCCTCCGGTGACTACCCGGCGGCGACGGCTGCTTACGATACGGTAATCTCCAACTGGAGCGACTCGATATTTGCGCCCTACGCCTACTTCGGCAAAGGCTGGTCGTCGTTGAAGGGGAAGCAGTTTCCTGTGGGGATCGAAAGTTTCACGTCGCTGATCGACAACTTCGCAGATCACACACTCATACCGGAAGCGTACCTAGCTCGAGGCATGTGCCGCCGTCAAACGGCGGATTTGGAGAACGCCATTAAGGATTTCGACGCGTTTCTCAAGACGAATCCGTCGCAACCGCAAAAGTCCGACGCGTTATACGAACGCGGGCTGGCAGAAGTTGCCTTGAAGAAGTTTGATCAAGCGACAGCGACGTTGGAGTCACTACTGGCGGAAAATAAAGAGTACGCGAGTGCGGCAAACGTGCTCTATGAACTAGGCTGGGCCTATACGAACCGCAATCAACCCGACAACGCGGTTGCGACGTTCGCTAAACTTGCGACGGACCATCCGGGGAGTTCGCTGGCTGCGGAAGCGAACTTGCACGTGGCAGAAGCACAGTATGCCAAGGGCGAGTTGGCCAACGCGGTCAAGTCTTACGAGGCCGCCAAAAGCAAGGCCGAACCGGGAGAGGTCGCCGAGCGGGCTGCCCACAAACTCGGCTGGGCTCTGTTTCGTCAAGAGAAGTACGATGCCGCGTTGGCGGAATTTGATGCGCAGCTCAAGGCCTACGCCGATGGTAGTTTGGCACCGGACGGTTTATTCATGAAGGGCGAATGCTTGTACAAGCTCAAGCGATATGGCGACGCGCTAGAAGCCTTCACCGCAGCAACCAAGAAACCTTCCGCCGATCCGCAAAAGCAGGTGCTCACGCTCCTGCATGGTGGGCAAAGTGCTGGACTGGATGGAAATTGGCAGACCAGTCTGGAAATGCTCGAACAAATAGCCACCAAGTTCCCGGATACTCCCTACTTGGCGGAAGCCATCTACGAGCGAGGCTTTGCTAAGCAGAACCTGAAGAAGTTGGACGAGGCCGTCAAGGATTACGAGCAAGCCGCCGAGTTGTCGCGCGGCGAGGTCGGTGCCCGCGGTCAGTTCATGGTTGGCGAGGTGTTGTTTGAACAGAAGAAGTTCGACGCCGCGATTCGCGCCTTCAAGCGAGTGATGTATGGCTATGGTGGCGAGCAGGCACCGGATGACGTTAAGCAATGGCAGGCGGTTGCCGGTTATGAGGCCGGTCGATGTGCCGAGGTTCAGATCAAAAGTGCCAGCGACGCGAGCGCGAAAGCGAAATTGATCGCCGATGCAAAGTCCAGCTTTAGCTACGTTGTCCAACGTCATCCAAAACACGACAAAGTCCAGCAAGCCAAAGAACAGTTGAGCAAGTTGGACAAGCTTTAAGCATACTAGTGCTTTGTGCCTGCTAAGAACTAGGGTTGTAGACATTGGTTATTGGGGCGTTAGCCCTGGTCGTTACGAAGGAACGGTGGCTAACGCCAAAACGGCTAATCCTAAAATCAAGTTGAAACGCAGCACTAGTAGGCCGGAACGAGGCTCATACAAGCACCTGACAGTTCGCAGAGAAGAGAGGCCCTGAATGCTGAATCGCGTCGCCGACGAGCGAAACCTCGCCCTGTACTCCGCTTTTTCGATCGCGTTGCTCGTGGCAGCGGCCAGCGTCGTCTCGCCATCACTAGCCCTCGGTCAAGACGGCACCAGCCCGGCCCCTCGTCCGGAAATTGAAAGCATTAACATCTTCACGCTGCTCGTGCAGGGTGGGGCGTTCATGATCCCGATTCTGTTGATGTCGCTGTTGGTAGTAACGTTCGCGATCGAGCGATTTATCGGCCTGCGACGCGATCGCGTGCTACCCGAAGCCTTGGTCGAAGGTCTCGGTCAGCTCGGCGGACCCCAAGGCGGCTTCGATCCTCGCAAAGCCTACAAGCTCTGCCAGCAATATCCGTCCGCTGCGGCGACGGTTGTGCGAGCTATGCTGTTGAAGGTTGGCCGACCTCACAGCGAGTTGGAACACGCTGTTGCGGAAGCTGGCGAGCGAGAAGCGAACCGGTTGTATGCCAACGTCCGCTGGCTGATCCTGGCGGCTGCCGTCGCGCCACTGCTTGGTCTACTTGGCACCGTGTGGGGAATGATTCGAGCGTTCCACGATACGACGCAGCTGACGCCCGACGTGAACAAGGCCGACTACTTGGCGGAAGGTATTTACGTCGCGCTCGTCACGACACTGGGCGGATTGTGTGTGGCGATACCTGCTGCGATCTTTGCACACTACTTTGAAGGCCGCGTCCAGACGCTTTTTCATCAGATAGACGAGATGTTGTTTAACCTCATGCCGCAGGTCGAACGATTCGAAGGGCGAGTTCGTTTTGGACGACAAGGCAGTGAAGGTGACTTGACCGATGCAAAGGAAAGTGTGCCTTCGCCCCCTGTCGCACCACCCGCACCCGCCTCGAAGTAATCGCCTCGAAGTAATAGGTTCGCCTTATGGCAGTCAAAATCAACAAAGGCACAGCGATCTCGACGCTCAGCTTAACACCGCTGATCGACGTCGTGTTTCTGCTATTGATCTTCTTCTTAGTGGCGACGCGCTTCGCCCAGGAAGATCGAGAGATTGATGTTCCGCTGCCCGACGCCAGCGAGGCGATGCCGCTGACGATTGCCCCCAAAGAGTTGTTCATCAACATCGATCAAGACGGCAAGTTTCTGGTCAACGGCCAGACGCTGGAGGCCGACGAATTGGAAGAAGTACTCGTGCGTGCGGTCACGAACAACCCCGTGAATCAATCGGTCGTCATTCGATCTCATAAGCGTGCCGCCGTGGAATACACGGTCACCGCCATCAACCTCTGCAAACGAGCCGGCATTCGCGATTACATGATGAACACGATCGGTGAGGGAGGCTAACGGCCTTCACGAGACCCTAACATGGCGAAGATCCGTCGCATCATCCGAAAGACGAAGCAGCCCACCGAGGCTGCGTTCGACGAGCAGTTCTGGCCCGTCATGCTGGCGTTGTTCATTCTGGGTGGTTTTCTCGTAGGAACGGTGCTGGCGTACCTTCGCTTCAATGAACGCATCTGGTATGCCAACGCCTGGACTTGGCTGTTCGCGATTCCGGTCGTAATTTGCTCGCTGATTTGGGTGCTGCGCAAAGTCGAGAGCCGCTCGCTGCGACGCGGTGTGCAGTTTTCTGCCGTGCTTTGCATAATCGTCCATCTCGTCCTATTCATTATTTCGATTGAGACGAACATCTTTGGACGCATCTGGGCGCAGTTTACGGAGGTCGCCGATACACGAGCTGAACGTGAACCATTAATCGAACCGGATTACGATCCCGTTCAACTTGAATCGCAACCAGATCAGCAACAAGACCTCCTGCGTCCGGTCGAGACTGAGGTGCCCGAGACGGAGATGGAAGAGCTGCAACAAGAGCAGCGCGAGCCGGAACCGCCTACTGAGCGGCAGCCGACTCCCACGCCGGAACGTGAAGTTGCTGTTAAGCCGAATGAGATCCAGCGACCAACCCCTGCGGAGACTGTCCCGCGGCAGGCCGAGCAGATGTCGCAACTCAGCCGGCAGACGGCACAGGCGCAACCGCAACCGAACCAACGCGTCGAGCAACCGCAACCTGCGGCACAACAGACTCCGCAACCGTCCGCCGTCGCTGCACAAAGCTCTCAAATGCAACGCCAGGCCACCGAGTCGCAACCGACCCGAGCCATGACGACGCCCGATACAACCGCGCAAGCCGATCAGCCTCGAATCGAACGTGCTCGTAGTACGAATCAGCCGACTCCGGAAACAACTGCGGCAGCGGTTCCGACGATGACACGCAGCCTCGCCACGCCTCAAACCGTACCACGCACGCAAGTCGATTCTGCTGCAACGCCCAGCGCCGCCAAGCAAACTCAGCCTCAAGAGGTGACTCCGAGTAGCACGATCGCGCGGCAGCAGACGACCGCCAGTCCACAATCGGATCGTGTTGCAACGCAGCCCACACCGACTCCCGCCGCCGATGTTCCAACAACGTCGCAACGACGCGAGCAGCAGTCGGCACCTCAGCCTACATTGGCTCAAACTCCGACTCCGGTCGCCAATCAGCGGACGCGTGCGACGTCGCGGCCCGATGCGGCGACAATGGCAGCCGAAGTTGCTCCGTCGCCGTCGCCAAGTGCTCAAGCGAACCCAACGGTCGAGGCCGCGTCGAGTGCCGTTGCACGAACGCAACCCTCGACGCAAGCGACGGCCCAAGCCAGCATGGCAGCACCGACCACGCCCACAACTTCGGCGACGCCGACCGTCACAAGAAGCTCCCGAACACCTTCCACCGCAGCGCCCACGACGGCCGCGGCGCCAAGCGAATCGCAAGTCGCACGAAGTAGCACCACAAGCAACAACTCGCCGTCAACTTCCGCCGCGGCGGAGCAGGCAGCAGCAGCGGCTTCCGCGACTCAGTCAACGACCCTCGCGGCCGCCGCATCCGCCGTCCGACGCCAAGCGGTGACGAGTCCTCAAGTCGCAGCGAGTGAAGGCAGTTTCAGCGTGCCGAGTGCATCGACCAGCGTTCCCGCACTAACGAGTGCTTCGGCGAGCATGCAACGATCGACGATGTCAGCGCCGGCCGTGGCTACTTCTAACGCCGCCGCGACGGCGGGCCGGAGTGCTTCGCAGGCGACGCCCAATGTGGCGACTGCCGCGAGTAATGTTGCACAAACGGCTGCTGGCTCGTCGGCGGGAAGTGCCACTGCCGTGGCTGCGGCATCGGGCAGCGTGAGTCGCCAGGCAACTTCGGGAGCATCGGCGGCAGGAACCACACCGGCTTCTGGTGGCCCTCAGTTATCGGCAGCAGCGCAAGTTGTTGCCTCCTCACGGGCTTCTGCTTCGAATGCCCCGACGATTAACTCGGCAGCCGCGCCGTCGAGCAGTCCGGCTCGCAGTGCGCGAACCGCGGAACTCGCAGCTTCGCCCGCCAACATCGATAGCCCTGCGACCGCTCAAGCAAATTCGGGTGAAGCGGCTCCAACGCCAGAAGCATCCCGCACGGCGATGACCCGATCGTTGAACGGAGTCTCAGGCGTCGGGCAGGCTGCGAATTTGGACAGAGCGCTGGAAGCCGCGGATAGCCCGTCGCTGGTGGCATCGGGTTCCGCGACACGAGCGGAAGCGACACAGAATACACCGGAAGGAGCTGCTCTCGCCCCGAGCGCACCGGCGCTGGTACGACATTCCTTGGCCGGTGCCGAACGACCGAGTGCTTCAATTCTCGCGACGACGGCGGAAGCGGCGACCGTTGCGGGGTCGCAACAACCGGCTGAACTGACGGCTAGTTCGAGCGGAGCACTCACGCGCGCGAATGCCAACGCCGCGCCGGGGGCTGTGACCGCTGCTGCCGGGCAAGTTCAAGTTGATCTCGGCCCGACACGCGTCGTCAGCGGCGGCGGTGCGAGTCGCGCGGCCGGCGGCGGGCAACCCGATTTAAATCCGTCCGCTCAAGCACAACAGTTGGCGCGCAGTAGTTCAGGCGGGACGCCTCAGCCAACTTTAGCGAGTAGTACGGTCGCTGCGGAAGCCGCTGCTCCGGCAGGCACTGGTGGCGGGCAACCGTCACCACAGGGCATCGCGCCTACGTTGGCAGATGTTGGACGCGGCGAGCCATCACCAACGGAAATTGGTTCCGGTGCTGCTCCTTCTGCCCAGTCTGAACCGGCCGACGCACCAGCTGCCTCGGCGTTGGCGGGCGGCACACCGGCGCGTGCGGATGGCGGCCCACAGATGCCCGAGATTGCGGCTGCTGGCGGAGCATCCGGCGGCGATGAGAGTGAAGATGAAGAAGAACGAGCCCGACGACTCGCACGCCAGGCGATGGGCGGCGCTCCACAAGTTGCGGTCCGTGCCGAACTCGCGCCGGGAATGGCGGCTGGCTCCGCTGGCCAACCATCGGCTGCCGAACCGGCGTCCGGTGCTGAGGCGGCTGGCGGTCAGTTGGCTCGTGCCGAACCAGCAGGTGGTTCTCCCGCGGCTGGCGGTGAGGCTGGACCAAGCGAGAGTATGGCGGCTCCTGGTGGAGGCGGTGAGTTGGCCGGTGCCGTTGTTGTCCGACGTGCCGAATCGACCGATGGATTCACGGGATCGCCCGAGCCTGGCGGTGGTACGAGTTCGCCTGGCAAAGCCTCTCCGTCGCGTAGCTTTACCGCGAACATCGCCGCAACGGTTGCGACGGTCGCTGGTGCGCCTGACTCCGGCGGTTCGCCATCGGGCTCGCCCGTCGATACCGCTGGTCCTAAAGCAGCTGAGTTAACGGGTGGTCGCAGCGGGACTCCCGTTGCCGCAACCGTAGGTGCAGCTGCGGGGCGGCAGATGGTCGATGGTGTCGCCGATTCCGGTGCGATTGCTGGAACCGCGAGTCAGTCTCGCTCGACCGCGGGTTCGGATGGACCATCCGTAGGAGAAGAATCGTCGAGTGCTTCCCCGATGCGACGATCCACTGCTGGCCCGATTGGTGTTGCCGGTTCGTTGGCGACGACGATCGACGTTCCATCGGCTCCTTCGGCGATGGCAGTTGCCACGGCTTCGCTCGGCGAGTCGGCGCTGGGAAGCGACTTGGGCCCGATGTCGCGACAATCGTCTAGCTCGGTTCCCGTCGAAATCGATGCGTTAGACGGGCCCGGCGGACTTGGCGATCGACCGGCGGCTGATGTAGGAATGAACAGCCGTCGTGCTCGCGAAGACAGTTTGCAAATTCAATCGCGAGCGACTCGCTTCGTTCGGCAAGACGTCGGCGGTTTGCCGAGTATTAATACGGCGGCCGTGGTGGCAGCGGATGCCTTCCGCGGCAGAAGCAAGCCCGGCGATTCGCCCGGTTCGATGGGCTCCTCCGCTGGCCAGCAATCGGACAAGGCGATTGAGCTTGGTTTGGCTTATCTGGCTCGTCAGCAACTGGCGGACGGGAGCTGGAACTTGCAAGCCGTTGATCATCGTGCGCAGTTGGTTTCTGATACGGCGGCTACCGGCTTAGCATTGCTCGCATTTCAGGGCTATGGCTATACGCACATCGATAACCAGTACGCAGCGGTTGTGAAGCGAGCGATCGATTACCTCGTCCAGCATCAGCAAGACAACGGCGACTTGTTCATTCCGCTGGATGACGAGTCGAACCGCAGCGTCTGGCTGTACAGTCACGGCATCGCGGCCCTTGCGATGTCCGAGGCGTATGGCATGACACAGGATCCGGCGTTGAAAGAGCCCGCTCAAAAGGCCATCGACTTCATCGTCGCCAGCCAGCACAAAGAGTATGGCGGGTGGCGGTATGCCCCGAATCTCGAATCGGATACTTCGGTGACCGGTTGGATGATGATGGCGCTCAAGAGTGGCGACTTGGCGAACTTGGAAGTGCCGACCGAGACCTATGCTCGCATCGAGCGATGGTTGGATGTGGCACAAGGCTCTCGAAGCGAACGTCACAAGTACCGCTACAACCCATATGCACCCGATACCGAGTCGCAGGCACATGGCCGCGACGCCAGCGAGACGATGACGGCGGTCGGCTTGTTGATGCGGTTTTATACCGGCTGGCACCGTGACAACGAAAACATGGCGCGTGGCGCGGAGTTCCTGCTAGAGTCGCCTCCGGAGATCGGAACGGCCCGCGATCCCAAGCGAGATACTTACTATTGGTACTACGCAACGCAGGTGATGTTCCACATGGGCGGCGAGTACTGGCAAAAGTGGAACGAGAAGCTGCGACCAGTTCTGGTGGACGCTCAGATTCAAACGGGTGCCGACGCGGGCAGTTGGAATCCACGTTTTCCTGTTGCTGACCGATGGGCTCCACACGCGGGAAGGCTTTATGTCACCGCACTAAACCTTCTGTCGTTAGAAGTTCACTACCGGCATTTGCCGCTGTACGACGAGACCGGGCGGTAGTCCCATGTCGCTCACTCTGCCGTTCGACAAGTGATCCGTACGCGCTAGCGTGGGGCTTTTCCTGCCGCAAACACGGAAGAAAGGCCCGTGGCTAGCGCCATCGGCTCACAAGCTGAGTGCCGTTGGGCAGTAGGCGTTGCGCAAACCAAAGGGCTCGCCTGAATTGGGTGATCCAGACGAGCCCTGAGTACCGTGAAAAAGGCCACCACGTAACGTGTTTCAAAGGTCGCCATACCTCGGCGACACGGCACTAAGATTCACGGACATCCATGTACTTGTTGCGGCACGAATACAAAGCAGGTGGCGTGCCATTCGGCGCGAGTGACGAAGAACTTTAGGAGAAGTGATTCAAATCCACGAAAAAGCTAAGAATGTTTGCGAAGGTCAAGGGGCCGACGCTGTCACCCTGTTTGTAAGAATTGCAAATGCTTCAATCATCCGTCGCCGGTGCCGGGAACTTATGCGGGTTAAGTAGAGTTGTCGCCATCGCACGAAAGACGGGCTCCAGTTCGTCGAACTCCCGATCTTCCGCTTGCCATAGCAACAGCGCCGTCTGTTCGCCAAATCGAGCACCGATGATTCGAATGTGTACCAGCAGGTCGAGGTGATAGAAATAGATCTCGTGGCCGGTCGCTTGTACGTCTCCGAACGCAGTTGTGTAGGGCGCTGTCTCGAGATTTTCGTACTCTTCGCCGAGGATCGCCAAAGCTTCGCTTGCCAATTCATCGATGTCACGGAGATCGCGGTAGAGCATTAATTCCCAGATGCCACCCTGCGGGCTCTCGAACGATAGCGTCCGCGGCTCGGTGTCGAGTTCGTCTTCGGTGATTTTCCAGCCTTCGGCGTAGATCAGCCGTACGCCGAGTTTGTCGTAGGTAATAGTCATGCAATTGCTTCGCCATCGTTCGTGAGAGAGTGTGCCAAACATGCTAGCAGCTGACCGGTCATCGAAAAACGGGGAGCGGAAAGCGGTAAGGTTTCGGCAAGTTGTTTCCATTGTCCGGGTAGACCGGTTGTGATACTTTCCCGAAACTCCGACCCCTTCCCGGCATGCGGATTGTCTCGTCGCGCGCATGGCGATCTGCCGATAGTCCAGATGCGGGATTGTCCGTCGAGTTGTACTGCTGTGAGGAATGCTTTTAGGTCAGGAAGACCTCGTCAAGATGGTTCGTTTGTTACACATCACTTCTCCCAGTTCGCGCGGCTTCGTTCGTGCTACGGCGATGTTGATGTTTATGTGCGGCGTTGCCCACGTCGGCGGCTGTGCATCGCTTCATAAGGACACCATCTCGGAAGATGTCATCATGGCCAGGCAAATGTCATTGCGCGGCTTTGACTCGCTTGAGCACGGCAACATGGAAGACGCGGAAGCGTGGTTTGCCAACGCCATTGAGACGAATCCGGTCGACGAGCGGGCTCATGTGCAATATGCCGAATTGCTCTGGCGACGCGATCTTCGCGATGATGCGATCAAACACTTAGAGCAGTCGGTGAAACTGTCTGGTGGCGATCCGAACTTGGTCGTACGACTGGGCGAGATGTACCTCGCACAAGGTGACGCCGTGCGTGCCTGGCAACAAGCCGAACGAGCGATCGAAGCAAATCGCCAATTGCCGTGTGCCTGGGCTCTACGTGGTGATGTCCGCCGTTTCGAGGGGAACCTTCAAGAAGCCCTGGCTGAGTATCATCGCAGCCTCTCTTTCGAAGGTCACTGTCCTCACGTGCAACTCGCACTTGCCGCGATCTATCGCGAGCAGAATCGCCCGCGGCGAGCATTGTCGACGCTCGATGCTTTAGCCTCGCACTATCCGCCTGACGAGATGCCTCAGGATTTGTTGTTGGAACAGGGGCTCGCGTTGAAAGCGCTCGGACGTCACGAGAACGCCGCCACGTTGTTGGCTCAGGCGACTCAGCGTGGCGAGCCTTCGACCGAACTGCTGTTTCATTTGGCCGAGGCTCAGTTGCTGTCGGGCGACACGACGAACGCGAGGCTCGCATTAGTCGCCGCGCTTGCTCAGGAGCCAACGCATGGACCCAGCAATCAGCTCAAGGGGAAAATCGACGAGCAGCAACAACGCATGACGGCTGCTGTGGGACGCTATTAGACCAGGGCCTTTCAGTTTTTCAAACTGAGAGGTTTGTACGACGGGCCTCCGAGCCCGTCGAATGACGACTTAGATTCATCGACGGGCTCGGAGGCCCGTGGTACATCTTGTGCAACTTCAACAAATGAAAAGCCGTGGCTATTAGACCGGTTGCGAGTCGCTGAATTGGCAAAGTCGTTACAATCGGCCTCGCGTCAACCGGTTGCGATGCACCTCCATCTTTTGACTTGCTGCATCTTGCGACCTAGTGTTTCTTCGGAAACTTGTCGAGCTTCCAAGCTAACAGCACAAGGTTGAGATTTATCATGTTGCAAGCCACCGAGACGCCTGTCGATCAGTTCGTTGACCGCCGTAATTATGACGTTGGACAAGACGTCCCCGTCCGCGAACGTCGTCAGTTTTCCAATAGCCACGATGGCCTCACTCCCAACGCTCGTGAGCTGGCTGTCGCCATCGACGAGTACAAGCTTCGACATCGTCGCCGCTTCATCACGTTTGAAGAGATGCTGTCGGTGATTGAGTCATTGGGCTACGCCAAGGCTTAGATCGAGCGGTCAGCGTCAGCCGTCAGCAATCATTCATGTCTCTCGAAAGAGTGGGTCCGTGAGTTCGCTGGCGTACAGCAGGCCAAGCGTGACGCCGTCGGCATCGACGACGCGCGCGAGTTCTTCTTTACTGGTCTGCATCTGAATCAGTGCAGCGATATGCGATTCGTTCGCATCAATGCTGGGAAGACGGCGGTACGTCTCGACACGTTCGCTGGGATCAAGATGCAGATCGACGGTTCTGACATAGCCAAGTAATTCGCGGCCGCTGGCGTCAACAACGGGCGAGACCGTAGCGCGGTGTCGTCTGGCGATGCGTATCACCTCCTTCTTGTCGGCACCAAGACGAATCGAGGCCATGCGTCCAAGGGGCGTGCAAAGATCTTGCACGCGGCGTGATGCGATGGAGAACAAGTTCTGAGCCAGCTTGCGTTGAGCGGGTTGTAGAATGCCAGCATCTTGCCCTTCGGCTAGGACTTGTTGAAGTTCCTTTCGGGCCAGGGCGAGACGCACGCGAAGCGGGGCTTCACCGAGCAGCGACTGTAGCAATCTGCCCAAGCCCCACAGGATTGCTGAGATCGGCGCGAAGATGGCGACGAAGAACAAGAACACGGGGCCGCAGCGTCGCAGCAATAAGTTGGGCGAGTAGTAAAAGAGATTCTTCGGCAGTAATTCGCCGTAAATAAACACGATCGGCGTGAACAGCACAGGCGTGACGAGTTCCACGAAAACGCTGGGTGTTGTGGTGACTTGTTGGGCCAGCAGGACGATCGCAAACGACGTGAGATAGTTCGCCAAGTTGTTGCCGACCAATGTTGTTGCCACGAAGAGGGCAGGGTTATTGGTCAGCCACAACAGGCCCCGCGCCACCGGATCGCCCGCCAAGCCGTCAAGCACTAATCGCACTCGCGTTGCGCGATAGAAGCCCGTCTCCGAGCCGCTAAAAAATGCGCTCAGCGTTAAGCCGAGGAAGAACAAGCAGATTCCGATCGTCATGCTCGCTCTCCGCGATGGTGGAGCTTTAGCTCGATTAGCATGTGACCGCGTTGCGGAGCTTCGAGGACTTTCATCCGAAATGGGCCCCAATCGCATGCGTCATTCTCTTCAGCCAGCTTGCCGAGTCGTTCTTGAATCACGCCGCCGACGGTGACGTTCTTGCTGGGCGGGAGTTCAAGGTTGAGGTAACGAGAGAGGCGGCGTAAGGGTGTTACACCGGCGACCAGCCACATGCCTGGCCCGAGATCGTGAATCGGTTTCTGGTCCAACAACAGTCGGCTACGGCTGGGGCTGTAGTTAAAGACCGTGTCGAGGATGTCTTCAAAAGTGAGAATACCGCATGTCTCGCCATACTCGTTGACGACCGCGGCGACTTGGCGGTTGCGGCGTTGCATTTCCTGCAACGCATCCGCCACCGTGCTGCACCATGGCACATAGATGACCGGTTCGGCATAGTGCTCAAGCCGTACTCGCGGGACGTCAAACAGTTCCTTCAAGTGAATTGCCAATTCGACTTCTTCACTGTCTGGTTCGGTGATCAGCATATAGCCGCTGGGTGTCATCTGGCCATTCAACTGGTCGAGCGAGACGGGTGGCTTGAACGTCAGAAACTGCGTCCGTGGACGCATCCATTCATCGGCTCGAATATCGGACAGCAGGACGATGTTGCGTAGGGCCGCTTGTTCTTGCGCGACCAATTTCGCATCAGTCGTTGACAGCGAGATGGCTCGTTCCAGATCAGACACCTCCAGATAAGGTTCACTCTTGAATCCCGGCCAGATCAGCCGGCGCGACAACAGGTTGATGACACGGAGCGTTGGCATGAGCGGGTCGAGAACTCGCACAGCGATCATCAGCGGGGCTCCCATCAGTCCAGCGAGCTTTCGATTGATGAGCACTCCGACACTCTTTGGCAACATCTCGCTAAAGAAGATGATCGTCAGCAGCGAAACCGCGGCGAATACTGCCGGATAGGTGTGGCCGACCTCGGGCTCTTTTTCCAATTGCAAGCTAACGACCGAAACGATCGCGAAGTAGATCATGTTGACAACGAGATTCCAGAACAGAATCGCGCTTAGCAGTCGATCTGGATCGTTGAGTAGCTTGGCCGCCATTTGTTGCGATGAACCGCCGTTGGCAAGGAGCTCGCGATCACGCAATCGTAGTGAGAAAAGAGCCGCTTCGCTGGCCGAAAAAAAGCCCGAGCAGCCGATTAAGACGACCATGGCGATCAGCCACGGGAGAAGTTCAAGCAAGATCTGCATGAATCGATATTCCGGTCGGCCACGGTTCGTTTAACGCCCAGCCGCAGGTGCCGGCTTGATTTCCCTGCCGGCGCCTGCGGCTGGACATTAAGCAAGCGGACGTGTTATCCATCGTCTCCGCCAGTTCGCGTCCGCCCCATCGCGAAATCGAATTCGCTGATTGCCGGAACCAACATCGCCGTGGTCGTGAACCCGTAAGTTCCTGATAGCACCAGGAAGATCGTCAGCTCGCGATTGCCAAGTACGAAGCTGACGATCGCAAAGAACGTTGCCATCGGCAGGAGCAAGGAGGCCCAGAAGATCGCCGCAGAAGGGTTGCGGCTGCCGAGCGCGACGTACAAGCCGACGCTTCCGCCACCGATAAAAGCTAAGAACGGGGCGTATTGGCCTTGGAACGAACCGCTGAACGAAATCATGATCGCCAGGCAAGTCACCACGCCGACAAACAAGAAGAACACGGAACCCAAACTGACGCCGATGGCAGTTCGCGAATTGGAATAGGTCATTCCGCAGTGCAGGCCGAGCATTGTTACAAAGATATTCATGATCGCGAGGCCGCCAAGTAAGAACACAAGGTTCTCGCCGCTGACTCCTTTCTGCCACCACAAGGCGACACACAGTGCCATTGGCAGCACGACCATTTCCTTCGTCACCCACAACACCCCCCACAGCTTGCCAAAGACGAACTCCTTCGGCGAGATGTCAGTGGCCAGCAAGATGTCCAAGGCTTGGCCATCCCGTTCGTTCGTGACCGAGTTCACTGCCAGGGCGTTGATGATGACGAGGCTTACTAAGAAAAATGGCGAGAGGAAACTAGCGACAGCCGGAATGATCCCCGCCGAGGCCCGCGTCGTGGCAGTTCCGCTGGAAATCGCCCAATACAGAGCGCCTGCCGCCATGGCGAAGAACACGAGATAGGCCACTCGGATGATCAGCACCTTGCGCCCGTACGCCCACGTACACATTTCTCGCCACAAGATCGGATTGTCCCAGACTTCGCGAGACTTCGAAGACGCGACTTTGTTCTGCGCGTCGACGTGCCCCGACCTCGCAGCTTCGGCAACTTTCTGCTTCTCGGGGTCCGCCTTGGTCAGCTGTTTGATGTCGTGTTCCGTGCCCCAAATGCTCGCTTGCTCCATTTCGTCGGCTTGCCCCGGTCGCAATTCTCGCGAGGGATTCCAGACGCGAACTCGCAAGATGGCCCACGCGTTTAGTGTGGCGGCGATTCCGAGGGAGATGACGAGGTAAAGGCTGACGCCATCTAACGCGAAGCTGATCCAACTGGTCTGAGCCAGGCGCGGTTGGGCACCTGCCAGGATCGCGCGGAACGGGCTGAAGCCAGTCGCAAGCGTTTCACAGGACAAGCCGCCCAAGGCTTCAAAGAATAATCCGGCGTATACGGCCTCCCAAATCGCCGACCAGAGAACGATCGTCAATGCCGTCAAGGCGAGCGTTTGAAACGTCTTTTCTCGCCACAGTCCGAACATGCTGCCGAGGCTGCCGGCGGCTAGCCCCGTAGTTAGCGTAATGAGGAAAACGCGGGCGACTTGGCCGTTCGACACGCCGCCGAGCAGGGTGACGAGCAGGAACACGGGCAGTGCGGCCAGGATCATTACGAAGATATCGAGCAGGCTTGCCAACAACTTGCCGATGACAAGTTCGCTGTTGCTCAGCCGAGTCATCAGTAACAGGATCAGTGTGCGGCGATCTTTTTCCTGCGACACAGCACTCGCAGTGCCGAAGGCTGCCAGAAACGTGATCAGGGCCAACTGGACAGGTGCGAGGATTTGGAAGAGTAAGGCCCCGAATCGAGCCATGTCACCAACGGTTCGAATGATCTGAACGCCTGCCAACACAAACCAAGCGGTGCAGATCAGCACGAGTAAGGCCAGCACATAAATCGTGCGATACATGTAGTGGCGAGGTCGACGCGGAGTTGTTTCCGCCTCGCGATAGAAGACTGGCCCGACAAACAATCTGTAGCTCCTGAGGAAAGTTAGCTCGGCCAGGGGTAGCGGTACAATTTTGCGATTCTCAAAAGGTAGGACGGCCACTCTTGGCCGTCTTTTGTCGGGCAGGAGTGCCCGACTTACGGCAAACTTCATAACTGCGATTTCGGCAAACTGTATAACTACAACGGCCCAGGGGGCTCGTCGAGTGATTGACGAAGTGCCATTATAGTCAGCCGCTTAGTTGCTTGCCGAGGAGCCTACCGGCCGCTGGCAACACAACGCCAGTTTGGCAAAATGGCTGCAATTACACACCTTACGGCCATTCTTGGAAAAAGTTCGGCCAGCCGCCCAATAATGGGACGGGTCGGCGCATCCCATACGGAAGGCGTCGAAGGCTGGAAACAGCAGGAACACCACTTTGAGCGCCGCTGACGAAGGCAAACTGGATTCCGCAGTCGTCGCGGCTCTCTTCGAGCAGCACTCGCAAGAGTTGTTGCGATTTCTAGTCGGTGTTCTTCGTGACCATCAGTTGGCGAGCGATGCCCTCCAGGCGGCGTTCACTAAAATGGTTGAACGAGGCCATGAAACGAGCGAGGAGTCGAGAAAAGCGTGGTTGTTCCGAGTTGCCTACAACGAAGCGTTGGCGGTTCGACGACGGCAAAAGACTGGGAAGAATGTTCTCGAGCGAGTGGCGTGGAGTGCTGAGCTTTACCGCACGGACGATCCGCTGGTTCAGAACGAAAATATTGAACAAGTTCGAGCGGCGATTGACCAGCTGCCACTGGAACAGCAACGCATCGTCCGCATGAGGATCTACGAGGAGAAGACATTTGCGGTGATCGCTGACGAGTTGAAGATTCCGCTCGGCACTGCCCTGGGGAGAATGCGAGCCGCAATGGCGAAGTTACGAGTGAATTTAGAGTCTGACTGAGACGCAAGGCGAGAACAGAAAACTATCACGCGGGGCCGGGCGACAGAGATGAGCGAAACACAAGAAAAACTGAACTGGCTGGCATTTCGCTATGTCGCCAATGAGTTGGATGCGATCGAAGCGAGTGAATTCGAGTTGCGGCTGATGACCGACCAGACGGCACGCGAAGCCATCGCTGTTGCGGTTGGAGAGACCACTCGGATTCGCGTGGCTTTGGGTGATGCGGCAGTCGTTGCTGCCGCTTCGCAGCGAACGAGTTGGGGGCAGAAGTCTACACGCTTCGCAATTGTTGCGATGGGGTCGTGCCTCACATTGCTCCTCGCCGTAGCTCTTCTTCGCCCGTCGGTGTCGCCAACCGGGATTGCTTCCCAGTCGAGCGTGAACGAACCAATTGATTCGCGTGCAGAACTTGCCTTTGCATGGGCAGAGGTTCGCTATCAGTTGGCTGAGTTTCAGCCAGCGGCAAATGCCGTAATGGCCGATGCTATGGACCCGATCGCAATCGCTCTGAGGGATTCGGAGTCGGAGCAGTCGCTGGTCGCACCGAACTGGATGCTTGCTGCTCTTGCAAAGAAGGATAGCGGTATCGAGTTGGAATTCGAGATTCAGGAGTAATTGCTTCGTGCGTTGTTTTATTTCAATCATGTTCGCCGTGCTGATGGTTTTACCGTTGTTGGCCTCGGCCGATAACGATGCACCGAAGGCGGACGTAACGCGAGTTGGAACAACGACTGCGAAGCAGTCGGAAGCGGACAAGTCTGCTCGTGACAAAGCGGGCAGCGTCAAACCGCTGCCAGAGATTTCCGCAGAGCAAGAAGCGGCTGCAGTAGCACTGGTGCAGAAGCATCACAAGGACTTGTTCGAGCTTTTGATTTACCTCAAGGAAGGTTTGCCTCAAGAGTACGAGCAAGCGATTCGCGATCTGTCGCGAGCAAGTGATCGGCTCGCTCTGTATGAGAAGCGAGATCCTGCGCGTTATCGTCTGGAACTTCAATTGTGGCAGGCCGAGTCGCGTCGCCAGCTTTTGACCGCCCGCTTGCAGATGGGGTTTGATGAATCGCTGCTGAAAGAATTGCGAGAAGTCCTGAAGGAAGAACATCGTTTAGACCTCGCTCTCTTGCGACATGAGCGAGAGCGGCTTGCGGGTCGTCTGGCAAAGATCGACGAACAGATTGCGGAACAAGAGAAGAGTGTCGATGCTGCTGTTGAGCGAAAGTTTACGACTTTGACAAGAGCCGCGAAGAACTCAGAACGAAACGTCAATAGCAAAAACAAAAAACCCGCCGTACGCAAGAATACGAAAGATCCTACCTAGATATGGAGTGCTGTGACTCGTCGCAGCTTTCTCATTTTGTGCCTAGCACTTTGATGTGGAAGCGAGAATGGTCGCGAACTCCTGACAATGAGAAAGCGGTGGCAAGTCACTGCACTCCAAAGTCCAACACGCCAATTTCCCGGAGGGAACGAATGCGAATCAGACTCTTTTACTCGCTGGTTGTCTGCTTGACGCTGGTCGGAGCATCGGCGCAAGCGGTTGCCGCAGACGACGTTATTGCACCGATCCATCAACGCTTCGCCAAGGCGAACGTTGAGGAAACGCCAAGCTTTCAGAAGCACGTCGTTCCTTTGTTCGGCCGGCTTGGCTGCAATGGTCGCGCTTGTCACGGTTCGTTCCAAGGGCAGGGCGGTTTCCGCCTCTCGCTCTTCGGCTATGACTTCCAGCTTGATCATGACGCTCTGTTTGATAAAGACAGCCCACGCGTCGATCTCGAGAATCCGCTGGAGAGCCTGATCATTGCCAAGCCAATCGATAAGGATATTCACGAAGGTGGCATGCGGTACGAAAAGGATTCGTGGCAATACAACGTTATCCGCCGTTGGATCGAAGCGGGTGCCGAGTTTGACAAGGAGCAAGTGCAGAAGCTTACCGAGTTGAAGATCGTTCCGAATGAGTTGCTGCTGCGCGAGACGGGCGAGACGGTTCAGTTGAAAGCCATTGCCATTTGGGCGGATGGCAGCCAAGAAGACGTGACACAGTTGTGCCGCTTCCAGTCGAATGATGACCAAGTCGCGACGATCGACCAGAACGGATTGCTGACGGCCACGAATCGTGGTGATACGCATCTCGTGATTTCCTACGACAAGGCCGTGGTGCCCGTTCCCGTCATTCGGCCCGTCACGGATCTCGTCGGCGACAAGTATCCACAAGTTGCTGGCAGGACGAAGGTTGACGAATTGGTGATCGAGAAGTTGCGAAAGCTGGGCGTCGTGCCCTCGGAAGTCTGTACGGATGCTGAGTTTCTCCGCCGCGTTCGTTTGGATCTGACTGGCACGCTTCCCACCGCGAAAGAAGTTGAAGCGTTCCTCGCCGATGAATCATCGGAAAAGCGAGCCAAAAAGGTTGACGAACTCTTAGAGACCCCCGCTTACACGGCATGGTGGACGACCAAGCTTTGTGACTTCACGGGCAACAACGCGCAGAACCTAAATAATACTTCTCCGATTGGCCGTAATACGCCCTCGCAGGATTGGTACGACTGGGTTTATCGACGTGTCGAGCAGAACGTGACATACGACAAGATCGTCGAGGGAATTGTCGCGGGCCAGAATATGCAGCCCGACCAGTCGTATACCGAGTACTGCAAGATGATGAGCGATACCTATCGCGACAAAGACAAGTCGTATGCGGACCTGCCCGCGTTGGAGTACTACTGGTCGCGTCGCGACTTCACTAACAACATGGAGGCCCGGGCGATTGGTTTCGCCTATTCCTTCATGGGCCTACGGATTCAATGTGCTCAGTGTCACAAGCATCCGTTTGATGTCTGGTCCAAGGATGACTTCCATCAGTTTAAGAATTTCTTCGCTCGGATTCAGCCGGCAAGCCAAAATGCCCCGGGAGATTATCGTAAGGAATACAACAAACTGGTCGAAGAGCTTGGAGTCGAAGGAAAAAGGGGTAACGATCTGCGCCGAGAGTTGCCAGCGTTGCTGAAAGAAGGAAAGACAATTCCGTTCGGAGCGGTGACAACATCAAACCGATTGCTTCGCACGCGAGCTCCTGATGAGGAGTACCCGGAGTTCGACAACGGCAAGCTGCTGGGTGGCGATGTTGTTGATGTGATGAAAGTCGATGATCCACGTCAAGTTGTCGTAGATTGGCTGCGCAGTGCGGACAATCCCTTCTTTGCGAAGGCGTTCGTGAACCGAGCCTGGGCTGCTTACTTCAATGCCGGTATCGTTAATCCGCCAGACGACTTGAACCTTGCCAATCCTCCCAGTAACAAAGCGTTGTTGGACTACCTGTCGAAAGGCTTTATTGAAAGCGGCTTCGACATGAAGTGGGTGCATCGTACGATTGCTAACAGTGATACCTATCAACGTAGTTGGCAGCCGAACGACACGAACAAGCTCGATGAACGTAACTTCAGTCGCGCTGTGGCTCGTCGCTTGCCCGCAGAAGTCGCTTACGATGCGATCCAGCAAGCCACGGCATCCAACGAAAAGGCCAAGTGGCTAAACGAGAACATCGATGGCCGAGCGATCGCGATCGCCACGGCCGGTGCACGTACCGCGACTGGTAATGGTGCGAGCTTCGCCTTGTCCGTGTTTGGGAAATCGACTCGCGAGAGCAATTGCGATTGTGACCGATCTTCGGAGCCGAGCTTGCTTCAGACGGTCTTTATGCAAAACGATCGTGAAGTGCTTGGTTTGGTTGACGCGAATAAAAATACGTGGCTGGACGGTGTTGCTCGTGACCTCAAGGCACAGCAATCCGACGACGCAGGCACGGAGCGAAAAATTGCTTCGCTGGAGAGTCAGCTTACGGCTGCGGAAAAGCAATTGGAGCGAGTGGAAAAGTCGAAGAACGAGCAGCAGATCGCGAAAGCCAATGCACGATTGTCGCAAATCGAAAAACAACTTGACCAGTTGAACGCGAGCATTGCGAAGGCGACGGCGAAGACGGACGAGACGGTGGACGAAAAGATCAACAGCTATATCGTCGATGCCTACCTCCGCACGCTCAGCCGTTATCCGAACCAGAACGAGTTGACTCGTTCGGTGGCCTATGTTCACGAAGCGACAGATCCCGTCGAAGGACTGGGCGACGTCCTTTGGGCCCTCATTAACACAAAGGAGTTCATTGTTAACCATTGATCGTTGAGTTTAATTCAGCCGTAGAGTGGGCGGTGCCCACAAGCTCTGTTAGATCGATGGTGGGCTCGGCCCACCCCACAGTCACCTACTAGATAACAAGCACGCAGTGAGTGTGCTCTCTCGGAAAAGGACAAATAATGAGAATTCATCAGACATGTGACGGAGTGAAGCGACGTGATTTCCTGAAAGTCGGCGTGCTCGGCAGTGCTGGTTTGACGTTGGCGAACTATCTACGACTCGCGGAAGCCGGTGAAATTGCGGAGAGTGCTCGCGGTATGTCCGCCATCTTCGTGAACCTGCCCGGCGGTCCGTCCCACATGGACACGTTCGATCTCAAGCCGAACGCGGCCAGCGAGTATCGCGGTAAGTTCAATCCGATCGACACGAACGTCCCCGGCATTCAGATCAGCGAGCATCTGCCCAAACTGGCCAAGTGCATGGACAAGTTCGTCATCCTGCGAGGCGTCAGCCACACGTTGGGCGCTCACGCCTTAGGCCAAGAATACGTCAACACTGGCAGTCGTCCGTTGCCCTCGTTGGAATATCCTGGCTACGGTGCCGTGATCGCCAAGGAGACGGAACTGAAGAACCCGACCGACTTGCCGTCGTTCGTGGCCGTTCCGAACAATCCGCAGCAACGCCCCGGTTTCCTCGGCGTAAAGTATGCTCCGTTGAACACCGGTGCGACTCCAACCGTTGGAAGAACGTTCAGCGTTCGTGGTATCTCGCTGCAAGGCGGTTTGACGATCGAGCAAGTCGAAAAGCGACAAAGCCTGTTGAGTGACCTTGATGCGACGTTCCGTGCGGTCGAATCGGACAGCCAGTTGCTGGATGGTCTGGATCGCTTCAGCGAGCAGGCTCATTCCATCATTACGTCCAAGACGTCGCGTGATGCGTTCGATATCAGCAAGGAATCACCAGCGTTCGCTGAACCGTTTGGCGAAGATCCCTTTGGTGCAAGCTGCTTGCTGGCCACTCGGTTGGTTGAGTCCGGCGTGCGATTCGTCACGCTACAACTCGGCGGCTGGGACACACATCAGGATAACTGGACGCGGTTGAGCAAGGGCAATGGCCGCTCACCAGGCTTACTTCCACAGCTTGATACCGGCTTGTCGGCCTTGCTGAACGGTTTGGAGCAGAAAGGTCTGCTCGAATCGACGGCGATCTTCGTCACCGGTGAGTTTGGTCGCACGCCCAAGATCAACAGTCGCAGTGCGGAAGGTGGTCGCGATCACTATCCTCGCTGTATGTTTATGTTGCAGGCAGGTGGTTCGATCCGTGGCGGACAGGCTCTCGGCGAAAGCGACGAGAACGCATCGATGCCCGCGAATGAAGGCTTCACCCCCGATGATGCTGCGGCATCGTTCTATCACAATGTTGGTATTGATCACACGAAAGAGTACCAGACGAACACGGGTCGACCGATTATGGTCGTTCGTGACGGCAGCGTGATCAAAAAGATGTTCGCATAAGACGAAACAAACAATCTTCCGGCGGGTTTAATCTGCCGGAAGGTTGTTCTTCCTCTACTGCTTTGGTAGTGATACAGTTTGAAATTCCTGAAAGTAGGACGGCCACTCTTGGCCGTCTTTTGTCGGGCAGCAGTGCCTGACTTACGGCAAACTGTTCCACTACCACTGCTTTCTCGGGCGCGCAGGATTGTGGGCCCAAGCTGTATGTAACCCGATTCCGGGTACGAATGGATTACACCTCGGATGATTACACCTTTTCGATTCTCGGAGACCCATCGATGAAGAATGTTTTGAAGTCCATGACACTGTTGGCATTGGCCGTCGCAATCGCCGCTCCTATGTCGGCCCAAGAGAAGAAAAAGAAGAAGGGCGAAAAGGGTGGCAACCCGCTGGCCGCAGTTGTGAAGAAGGTGAAGGACGCTGGCGCAGAGGAAGCCACTGTCGAAAAGGTTGAAGCTCTTGCGAAAGAGTACGGACCGAAGTTGGCAGAAGCCCGCAAGGGTCTTGGCGATGCCCAGAAGGAAATGGCAGAGGCTCGCAAGGCTGCCGCAGCTGACGGCAAGAAGGGCAAAGAGTTGCAAGCCGCGGTGGAAGCTGCTGTGAAGTTGACCGACGAGCAAAAGGCCGCTTTGGCCAGTTCGCAAGAACTCCAAAAGAAGTTCAACGCCGCTGTAGCTGCGTTGCTGACTCCGGAACAAGCCAAGGCTGCTGGCGTTGCCGCTGGCAGGGGTGATGGCAAGAAAAAGAAGAAGAACGACCAGTAGGCCATAGGACCTAGTCAGTTAGAACTAATCGAGAATCCCCGGTGTCTCGGTGATGCCGGGGATTTTTGCGTTTGTGCACAATGATTTGAGCATAACGATTGGTTCGTCTCACCTTCCCTGGGGCCATTCGTTCCCTTCAATTACGATAAAGGGTAGTGTTTCGAAGGACCATTCTGCGAAGGTCGTTCGAATCCTGTGGCCTGACCGGCGAATAGCTGATATCTATCTGTAACGCACGAGTTCGTAGCGGCGTGAATCCTCAGCGAGTTTCCCAAATGAAATCCAATCGCACGACAACCGGCTTGCTGCTGATTGTCGTGCTCGCATGTCTCGGCGTGGCACTGTTGGTGATTCCGCCAAAGATTGCCGCCATCTTCAACTCGCTCCCGAAAGATACACCTCAGTGGCTGGTTTATGTTTATGCTGGCCTAGTGGGTACCGGGGCGCTGCTGCTGTTGGGATGTACGGTCACGATTTTGTGGCGGCTGTGGAGTCGTACGAGAAAGAAACGCGAACGGCATGCGCGACGGGTGAAGAACCCAAGTGAGCTGACACGAGAACAACGTGAGTTCGAGGTCGAAGAGAACTTGAATGCTGTCGATGATCTGCAAGCGGAACTCGAAGCCGATAACGCCTTCCGCCGTGAGCTAGATCCGCTGGCCCACAAGATCGCCGCGAAACGGGAATCGAAGCAATTGGAGATCGTCGCATTCGGCGCGATCTCTAGCGGTAAGTCCTCGCTGTTGAACGCACTTGCGGGTGGTGACGTCTTCGTTACGGATCTCAAAGGAGGGACAACCGCTCAGCGGAACGAGATCCCTTGGCCGGGGATCGATAGCGTGATGCTCGTGGATACGCCGGGCCTGGGCGAGGTGGATGGCGCCTCGCGGGGATCGATGTCGGCTGGTGCTGCGAAAGACGCGGATCTCGTGTTGCTTGTGGTGGACGGACCGCTGCGCGAATGGGAGTTCGAATTGCTGAAGCAGTTGGGCGACATGGAGAAGCGAGTGCTGATCTGCCTGAACAAGGAAGATTGGTACGATGCGGACGAACGCAAGTCGTTGATCGGCCAGATTCAGAAGCAGGTCACTGGCTTGGTAGAAGCCGACGATATCGTTACCGTCCGCTCGCAGATGACGCAGCGACCAAGAGTGCGAGTTATGAGCGATGGCACGGAGTCCGAGGAGATGGTCGATGTCCCGATCGACATCAGCCCGTTGGCTGATCGCATGATGAAGATCGTGAAACGTGACGGTCGTGATTTGTTGCTCGGTAACCTGTTGTTGCAATCACGCGGATTGGTCGACGAGGCTCGCCGTCGAGTCGAAGACGCATTGGACCGGCGAGCGTGGGAGACGGTCGACAAATACATGTGGGGAGCGGGCGGGGCTGCCGCATTGAATCCATTTCCGCTCGTTGATCTGATCGCCGGTTGTGCGATATCGACGAAGATGGTCGTGGATTTAGGACGAGTCTATCGTCAAGACATCGATCTCAACGCCGCTGTCACGTTGGTGGGGCAACTTGGCAAGAATTTGATTTCGATCCTTGGCGTGAGTGCGGCGACGCCGATCATTGCTCCCGCCGTGGCATCGCTCCTCAAAACTGTCCCCGGCGTCGGTACGCTGGCGGGGCAACTGTTGCAAGGCATTGTTCAAGCTCTCATAACGCGGTGGATTGGTGCTGTGTTCATTCATTACTTCAAGAACGAGATGAAGCAGCCCGAGGGCGGGCTGGCGGCACTGGCTCGCAAAGAGTGGGAGAAGCTAACCACGATGGACGAATTGAGAAAGCTCGTGCGTTCCGCGCGAACCCATTTTTCTAACAACGACGAAGATTAAGTTCTATGGCTGAGCCGACGCTTCAAAAGGAAGACCACTATCAGCGGGCGATTCACTCGTTGAGTCAGACGTTGGAGAAGCTGCGCAGTTGCTCAGAGGAGGAACGAAAAGTTTTGCAGCACGATCTGCGACAACTGCAAGACATGAGCAACAAGTTGACCAGCGGTCGTGTCGAGATCGTCGTCTTTGGTGAAATTAGTACCGGCAAGTCGGCATTGATCAATGCGCTGGTAGGAAAGGAAGTCGCAGCGGTCGATGTTCAGGGCGGCTGGACCAAAGAGATCTGGAAAGTTGATTGGGAGGGCTCCGGCTACTGCATTCCGGGGCTCGCTGACTCGCAGGTGGTCTTGGTTGATACGCCGGGGCTCAACGAAGTCGGCGGTGCTGCCCGCGCCGAGATGGCTCGCGAGGCGGCACAACGTGCCGATCTGATCCTCTTCGCGACGGACTCTGATCTGAACGACACCGAGTTCTCTGCGTTGTTGACATTGGCCGGCGTGAGCAAGCCCTTGATTGTGGTCATCACCAAGAAGGATCTGTATTCAACCGAGCAGCGAGGGCGGTTGCTGGAGGTCTTGCGAGACGACCGACTGTCGAACGTGATCTCGGAGGAAGACATCATCATGACGGCAGCCGATCCTCGCGAGGTCGAGTACATCATCGAAGATGCCAAAGGCAATACACGCAGCGAGTGGCGACGTCCCGCTCCCGACGTGGCCGATCTGAAAGCCCGCATCTTGGAATTGCTTGAACGAGATGGTTTAGCGTTGGTGACGTTGAACGCCGCCATGTACGCTGCGGACAAGTCGGATCGCATTGCCTCCTTGCGTGTTCAACTTCGCGACAAGAAGGCGAGTCAAACCATTTGGACCTACGCGGTGATCAAGGCAGCGGTCGTGGCGTTGAATCCGGTCGGAGGTGTTGACACCTTGGGTGGCACGGCCGTCGATGCGACGATGGTCTGCACGATGGCCCACATCTACGGCTTACAGATGTCTTGGACGCATGCGCGGCAACTTGTCGCCTCGATCCTGAAAGCGGCTGGCTGGATCTTGCTCGCGGAAGTATCCACGAACGTCGCCTCCATGACCTTCAAGTGGCTGACGCTCGGATACGGAACGATCGTCACCGCCGTGCCGCAAGGAGCCGCAGCCGGCTACGGCTCGTATATCGTTGGACAGGCGGCCAAGTACTATTTCGAGCACGGTTCATCCTGGGGGAACGAGGGCCCGAAGCAAGTTGTCCGGCGGATTCTTGACGAGACGGACAAACAGTCGGTGCTTGATCGGTTGAAGGACGAAATTCGCAAGAAACTTCTGTCAAACCGCCATGCTCCCGGCGGCAAGTAGTCAAGGCTTCGGCAGTACGCTCGCACTCGCAACCTGTGCTCTTCGTGGGACTTATTGCTGATCCGCCACGCTTGTCAGCATGTGCTGGCCCGCGAATTGCTTCTTCCATCCAAAACTTGCACGTCGATCCGCCAAATTGGCAGCGAGATTCGCAGGATGCTGCGTCTGTTGTCCCCGAGGTGTCCAAAGTGAGGCTTCGACGAGTGGAGAACCAATGCAGGTGCTGATGTGGATTGCGATCATCGGGATCGGTGCGATATTGTTGACTGGCGTCATTTGGCTACTGCATCGCTTTGCGATTCGACTCGAAGAGGCCGGATACATTTACTATCGCGAACAGCCTCGTGGTGGAGGGGGCTCGGTGTTTGGCGAACTCGACAGGCTTGTCCGTCCATCGATCCAGCACACGATTGATGTGAAAGATGTCCGCATCGAACAAGCGGAAAACGATGGAGAGTGAACTCAGGAGATACACGATGACGAGACAGTCACCTACGAATCGAAACTTGAGACTCGCCGCTTGTGCGGTCGCGTTCGCCGCCGCGGTTGGCGGCTCGAGTCGAGCGACGGCGGGTGAGTTAGAGACGATCGACAAGATCGAGCGATATTGCACCGTCAGTTGGCGCAATGCTGGCATCTCGCAGCAGGAGTGGGACGATTGTACCCAGCAAGCACTCGTCGAACTGTTGGATCGGATGTCTCGCGACGGCTTGCGAGAAGCAATTGGGAACGTCGAATCGCACGAGCGGCGTGAGCTGAATCGAACCGTCTGGCGAACCGTACAACGTTGGCGCCGCCGCCCGCGCCCCCAAACGTTTGATGAAACGTTTGGAAGCGAACAGCGTGATGTCGCTTGTAGTGATGAAACGGAAAACGCTTGGGAACAGATTGTATCGGCGAGCGAGTCCTGCTTGAGCGAGCGGCAGCAACAGATTCTCTCGATGATGCGAGAGGGTTGGCGCGTCGGTGAAATTGCTGAAGAGCTTCAAATCCCCCAAGCTCGAGTCAGCGACGAGAAGTACAAGGCGATCGTCAAGCTGCGCGGTGTCCTCGGAATCGCTTAGTTCAGCCCATTGGTCATTGCTCGCGATTGTTGAGACAGGTCGCGACGATACGAATCTCGTTGTATCCGATCTCCCCTCCCAGGCATTCATGGATGGGTTGCAATCGCTCACTTCCCACCTGACCAATAGCCTCTTCGATGCGAGAAACGACACCGGCTGCTACCCACGGCGACGGGTCCACAATGTTGTCGTACCGTAAGAAGTCGCTCAGATAGCCCGCGACCGTAGAGTGTGCTCGGTTCATACGTTCGGCGACGTCTTCGATCGTTGCGCCTTGCCGAAAGAGTTCGAACGCTGCGATGGAAGATGCGTTGACACCGCTGCGTGATGGTTTGGGTTTGGCGGCCACGATGGTCGGAGCGACATCTTGAGTCACTTGTTGCTGTTGGCAGTAGCTGTTGATCGCCTCGAGGAACTCTTGACCATAGTCGGCCAGTTTCTTCTCGCCGACGCCTTTGACGTTGCGAAAGCGGTCCAGCGTCGATGGACGAAGCCGAGCCATATCGCGAAGTGCCGCGTCGCCGAAGACGACATATGCCGGTACGTTCTGTTGGGTTGCCTTCTCGCTCCGCATGGTTCGCAGTAGATCGAACAATCCGCGGTCGACGCCTTCCCAAGAGTCTGCCGCCACGGTTCGCGATTCCTTTTGCTTTTCGGCAGGTCGCAGCAACTGTGGTTCCGCCTCGCGTTTTAATAGTTTTTGGCCTGCATCGGTGACTTGCAAGACGTTGAACTCGCCGGACTTCTCGAGAAAGCCTTGGCCAACCAATTGCTCGATCCAGTCACGCACGGTTCGCAAGCCGTCTTCGCGAAGCAGTCCGTAGGTGCTCAGTTGATCGTGACCCGCTTGAACGATTCGCTGCTCCTGTGAACCGGTGAGTACCTTGGCCGTATAGTCCGCTCCAAACCGCTGCTCCAACCGTAACACGCACGACAGAATCTTCTGTCCGATGGTGATCGGATCATCGACCAAGTCCAACTCGCCGAGACAGACATCACACGCGCCGCAATTGTCTCCGTCCAACTCCTGGCCGAAGTATTCGACGATGGCGCGGTGACGGCAGGCGACGCTGGTGCAGAAGTCGTGCATGGCTTCCAACGAGCGGAGTGCTCCCTCGCGAGCCGACGGTTCGGAGTCGTCGAGCATCCTGCGCCAGGTCACGATATCGCCGGCACCAAACAGCAGCGTGCATTCGGCTTCCAAACCATCACGTCCCGCACGACCACTCTCTTGCTGGTAATGCTCCAGCGACTTGGGCATTCCGGCGTGGACCACAAAGCGGACATTCGGCTTGTCGATTCCCATGCCGAAGGCGACCGTCGCGACGATCACATCGACTTGGTCGCCGATGAAGGCGTCTTGATTCTTGCGACGATCAACATCGGTCATGCCGGCATGGTAGGGAGCGGTTCGAAAACCTAGCCCCGCGAGTCCCGCAGCAGTCTTGTCGACTTCCTTGCGGCTGATGCAATAGACAATTCCCGATTCGCCGCGATGCCGTTCTAAGACTTCACAGATCTGTTGGAACTTGCCGCTCGCACGACGGATGCGGTACGACAAGTTGGGTCGATCAAATCCGCCGACCAGCATCCTTGGTTGGTTCAAACCGAGTTGCTCGGCGATGTCTTGTCGCACTTGCTCTGATGCGGTGGCTGTGTAGGCGTGAATGCCGACGCCAGGGAACCGTTGCTTCAACACACGCAAGCCACGGTACTCGGGTCGAAAGTCATGGCCCCAAGCACTAATGCAATGAGCCTCGTCGATGGCGATTAGCGAGATACCAGCCGTGCCGAAAAAGTTGAGTGTTTGCTCGGACAGCAATCGCTCGGGGGCGACGTACACGAGCTTTAACTCGCGGCGACGGATCTGATCGGCGATCTCACGTTTCTCTGGCTCAGACAACGTGCTGTTGATAAAAGCGGCTGGTACGCCGCATGAACGTAACGTATCGACCTGATCTTTCATCAACGAGATCAGCGGTGACACGACCAATGCCAGCCCGTCCAGGCAGACGGCAGGAGTTTGGAAGCACAGCGACTTGCCGCCGCCGGTTGGCAGCACGACGACGCTGTCTTGCCCTGCCATCACGCAGGACATGGCCTCTTCTTGTAAGGGTAGAAAGTCGTTGTACCCCCAATATTGACGAAGAGCATCTTTAAGTGTCGCGACGTTTGTCTTCTGCTTCGATGATGCTGCCGACATGAGAGAGCCTGCCTCGCGATGGAAGGATGAGTTTCAGCCCGCCGATCAAGTTAATGCGTGATCTCGGCAACGTCAAGATTTTCCTGAAAGTATGCACTTTGGACTGCGGGGACTTGTCACCGCTTTGGCATTTTCCGGCATACCGCGACGCTCGAACAAAAAGGCTGCGTCCAGAATGGGAAAGCTGTGACAAGTCTCAGCACTCCACATTTCACTACGCCTTGTAAATGCGCTCGCGGCGCTGAGTCACGTGCTGGGTTGCATTACGAGTGTCGATGACGAGGCTCGCATGTTCGACGATAAAATCCCAATCGTACGAAGAATGATCCGTCGCGATAACGACGCAGTCCTGCGATGACAGGTATTCGCTCGTGAGCTCTTCGCTCGTCAGATCGGGCACTGTGAAATGTCGCATCGAGGGCAAGGTGGGAATGTGGGGATCGTTGTAGCTTAGATTCGCACCGCGAGCTTGAAGCAACTCCAGTAGCTTAAACGAGGGGCTCTCGCGAGGATCATCGACGTCTTTCTTGTAGGCGACACCGAGGATCGCGATGTTGCTACCTCGCACGGGTTTCGTGACGTTGTTGAGTGCTTCGGTAACGCGGTCGATCACATACTCCGGCATGCTGGTATTGATCTCGCCGGCGAGTTCAATGAAACGCGTCGAAAGATCGTGTTGCCGCGCGACCCAACTCAAATAGAACGGATCGATCGGGATGCAGTGCCCGCCGAGTCCGGGGCCCGGATAAAAAGCTTGGAAGCCGAACGGTTTTGTTTTGGCGGCGTCGATGACTTCCCAAATATCGAGCCCCATTCGGTGAAACAGTACTTTTAGTTCGTTCACCATTGCGATGTTCACCGAGCGATAAGTGTTCTCCAAAATCTTGCACGCTTCGGCGACTTCGCAACTCGATACGGGAACTGTTTCGACAACGGCGTGTGAATAAAGAGCGAGAGCGAGTTGCAGGCTTGCCGGATCCATACCGCCGACAACCTTGGGGATCCGCTGTGCAGAGTGATCGGGGTTGCCTGGATCTTCTCGCTCTGGGCTGTAAGCCACAAAGAAATCTTGACCGGCGATCAGGCCAGACTCTTCTAGAATCGGCAACATCACGTCACGAGTCGTCCCCGGGTACGTTGTGCTTTCAAGGACGATCAGCTGCCCCGGTCGCAAGGTCGCGGCGATCTGGCGGGCGGTCGATTCGACGTAGCTCAAATCGGGATCGCGGCTGTCGGTTAGGGGCGTCGGCACGCAGATTAAGATGGTGTCCGGTTCGCTCAAACGTTGCATGTCGGATGTCGGCACGAACTTCTTGTCTTGAACGCTCGATGCGATCCACTCGCTCGGAAGATGCTTGATATAACTTTCCCCAGCGAGCAGTCGATTCACTTTGCGCGAATCCAGATCGAAGCCGTACGTCGTGAAACCGACTTCAATAAAGGCTCGAACTAACGGCAAGCCGACGTAGCCTAAGCCAACGATCCCAATGCTCGCGGATTTTTCCGCGATCGCAGTTGCTAGCGATTGCTCGTGTGTGGGCATCAAATCCTCAAGCTCATGTGTATTTCATCAGGGAAACTACCAGACTACACAGACGGTGTCGCTTATGACAGTCGGCAGCTAGCGGGCTCAGGGCCTTTCAGTTTTTCAAACTGAGAGGTTTGTACGACGGGCCTCCGAGCCCGTCGATGAATCTAAGTCGTTATTCGACGGGCCCGGAGGCCCGTCGTACATCTTGTGCAACTTCAACAAATGAAAAGCCCTGCTAGCGGGCTCACACCGCAGTACATTCGTGCGACAGACTGGTCTTCGAGCAACCACCCGGTTTTGCTACTATCCGCCCCCTTGTCTGATCTCGAACCAAAATCTTGTCCATTCGGACTCGTTGGAGCAACACGGAAATGTGTGGAATCGTTGGTTACGTTGGGCATCGTGAAGCGAGTGATTTCTTGTTAGAGGGCCTGCGACGGTTAGAGTATCGCGGCTACGATAGCGCTGGGGTCGCAGTTGCCGATCAAACCGGGCACGTTTCAATCTGCAAGACAACCGGTCGCATCGAGCGGTTGGCATCGGCGCTGGCGAGCACCCCGCTGCCCGGGACAGTTGGCATCGGCCACACGCGTTGGGCGACGCATGGGCCACCGACCGAAGGGAATGCGCATCCGCACGTTGGCGGTGATCGCGTCGTGACCATCTGCCACAATGGTGTTATCGAGAACTTTCAAGAGTTGAAGTCGCGATTGGAAAGCGAAGGCTATGTCTTTCAATCGGCTACTGATACCGAAGTGATCGCCCATTTGGTCACGGAATGCCTGGAGAAAGGGCATGTCGGTGACGAGGCGAGTAACCCCGGTGAAGCTCCGGCCTCTCTCGTCGTCGCCGTGAAGGCGGCATTGAGTCAGTTGCGTGGAACGTACGGGTTGGTCCTGATGTTCCGCGACTATCCGGGTGTGATTATCGCCGCTCGTCTAGGCAGCCCACTGGTGCTCGGCATTTCTGACGACGAGCACTTCATCGCGAGTGATGCATCGGCTTTGGCGGGTTTCACGGACAAGATCGTCTATCTGAGCGACCATCAGATTGCGGTCGTTATGGCGGACTCGGTTCAAGTCACACATCGTGACCTTGGCGAAGTTCGCCATAGTGTCGAGTCGCTGCAAATCGGTTCGATGGACGTCGACCTCGGCGGATTTTCGCATTACATGCTCAAGGAGATTTTCGAGCAGCCCGAGTCGCTGAAGAACGCGATGCGAGGTCGGTTGTGCGAGGACGATGCCACCGCCAAGTTCGGCGGTTTGAATCTGACACCACAGCAACTGGGCGGCGTCAACCGAATCATTCTGACTGCCTGCGGGACGAGCTGGCACGCAGCGTTGCTCGGCGAGTACCTGATCGAAGAGTTTGCGCGGATTCCAGTTGAAGTCGAGTATGCCAGCGAACTTCGCTATCGCAACCCGCCTGTTGATCCTGGCACGCTTGTCTTTGCGATTTCGCAGAGTGGCGAAACTGCTGATACGCTCGGCGCGATTCGCGAGATGAAGCGCAAAGGTCATCGGACATTAGCGATCTGTAACGTCGTGGGAAGCAGCATTGCTCAAGAGGCGGACGGCGGCGTCTACCTGCACGCTGGCCCGGAGATCGGCGTTGCATCGACGAAGGCTTACACGTCGCAATGTATGGTCCTCGCGTTGTTGGCACTCTACTTTGGACGAATGCGGCATCTCAGTTTCGATGCAGGGATTCGTATCATTGATGCGTTTCACGCCTTGCCCAGTAAAGTGCGAGCTGCCTTGCAAACGGATGAGGAATGCAAGCGAATTGCGGCGAAGTACTGTAACGCCAACAACTTCCTTTACCTCGGTCGACAGTACAATTTCCCAACCGCATTGGAA
The DNA here is from genome assembly GCA_020638975.1 of Planctomycetaceae bacterium. Taxonomy (GTDB): domain Bacteria; phylum Planctomycetota; class Planctomycetia; order Pirellulales; family Pirellulaceae. The sequence goes on along the minus strand of JACKHN010000009.1, from coordinate 21,148 downwards.
GGTGCTCTAAAGCTGAAGGAAATCAGCTATATCCACGCCGAGGGCTATCCGGCCGCCGAAATGAAGCACGGGCCAATTGCCTTGGTCGACGAATCGACGCCCAGCGTGTTTATCGTGCCGCAGGGTTTCGTTTACGAAAAAGTGATGTCGAACATCGAAGAAGTGAAGGCTCGCGGCGGGCCGGTGATTGCGATTGTTGATCATGGCGATACGCGAGTTGCGGACTTGGCGGACGATGTGATTTCCGTCCCCAGCGTCGAAGAGTTTTTGCAGCCGATCGTCAGCACGATTCCGTTGCAGCTGCTGTCGTATCATATTGCTTTGATGCGAGGCTGCGATGTCGACAAGCCTCGCAATCTGGCCAAAAGTGTGACCGTGGAATAAGTTTTGATGAGCGTTGCCATTACGTGGGAGCAAGATCTGGGACGATTACGGCGGAGCCGATACTAGGCCCGACGTTCACGTCGGGTTAGGTGGACGACCGTCCGTTCTCCCGCGCAGCTCTCCAGCCTGCGGTCGCTTTGCGACCGCAGGCTGGAGAGCGCGGGAGGTGTTGGTTTGCCGATGCAAACCCGTGCTAAAGCACGGGCCTAATATCGGCTAGCTGCTGCGCCGGAATACCCAGTAATCTGGGTTGAAAGTAGCCTCCTACAAAAGTGAAACGTTCCCAAGTTGTCGTCCAACGCGGATTGGGAGTAGATGAGATGAAGGAACTTGAACTAAGCTACAGAAGCCGTAAGGCTTTGTCGGTACACCTCGGCGAAGCGGCTGCCGCCGAGATTACGGATTTCCTCGATCGTTTAACCGAACGCGTTGAACAACTCGAACGCGGCAAGGTCGATGTTATGCAGATTGTCCCCATGACATCGGCGCGCAAGAATTCATCGTCGAAGCGAAAGGCTGCTTAGAAGCAGGGAATGACACACTTTCTCGTTACAGGTGCCGCTGGCTTCATCGGCTATCATGTCGCCGCGAAGCTACTTGATCGTGGGGATCGAGTCGTTGGGATTGATAACCTAAACGACTATTACAGTGTGCAATTGAAACGCGATCGGCTTAGGCAGCTCGAAGGCCGGAAGGGATTCGAGTTTCAACAGCTAGACATTGCAGACGACACCAGTCTCCAGCGACTGTTCTCCGAGGCCCATCCGGAAGTGGTGATTCATCTGGCTGCACAAGCGGGAGTTCGGTATTCGCTTGAGAATCCAGGTGCGTATGTCCAAAGCAACCTCGTTGGCTTTGCGAACATCCTCGAGGGCTGTCGGCATCACGACGTGAAGCACTTGGTCTATGCTTCCTCGAGTTCCGTTTACGGCGCAAATACAAAGATGCCGTTTTCGGTGCATGATAACGTCGACCATCCCGTCAGCTTGTATGCGGCTTCGAAGAAGGCCAACGAGTTAATGGCCCACACGTACAGCCACTTGTACCGGCTGCCGACGACGGGACTGCGGTTTTTTACCGTGTACGGACCTTGGGGACGTCCTGATATGGCACTCTTCAAGTTCACCGAGGCGATTGTCGCAGGGCGACCGATCGACGTTTATAACCACGGTCAGATGCAGCGAGATTTCACGTATATCGACGACATTGTGGAAGGTGTCATCCGCACGGCCGATCACATCGCCGAACCAAACTCTGTGTGGAGCGGCGACCAACCCGACCCTGGCACGAGTCTCGCGCCATATCGACTCTATAACATTGGCAACAACCAGCCCGTCGAACTGCTCACCTTGATCGAAGTGATCGAACAATCGCTTGGTTGCAAGGCTGAGAAGAACATGCTCCCAATTCAACCCGGCGATGTTCCCGCAACTTACGCCGATGTCGATGATTTGATCCGAGATGTTGGCTTCCAGCCGAAGACACCTATCGAAGAAGGTGTTCGGAAGTTTGTCGATTGGTATCGAAGCTACCACGCTTGAAGCAGGCAAGTGGATGTCAAGTGAGTTTTCTGTCGGTTAGCCAAGATTGGCTGCCTAACCTCGAATCGCTTACCATGATGGCTCACTTCGCCGAAGAGTTTAGGAGGTTCACCCATGCTGTGGGACTTGATTCAGCAATCGCAGATTCACGACGCACGGTCTACTGCCGAGGATGCTAACCGTCGCACTGATCAGGTTCGGCATGATATTGCTCGTACTCAATCAACGATTGATGCCCTGTCGCTTTCCTGCGCGGCCATGTGGGAACTGCTGAGCGAAAAGCTTGGTGTGACAGAGGAAGAACTGATTGCGAAGATCGAAGAGATTGATTTGCGAGACGGCAAGCTGGATGGAAAGATTGCCACCGTGAAACAAGCGTGCTCTGGTTGTGGACGCACCAACAATGCCAAACGCGGGAGATGCTTGTACTGCGGAACCGTATTGCCGCGTGCGCCGTTTTAGGCTGCCGCACGATTCGCTTGCGAACTGCTGAAGTTCTCGGCGATCCCCACGGCTTTCACGCCACACTTGCGAAGTGCCGCCGCGACAGCCAGAGTTTCTTCTTCCGATGTGCGCCGCACGTCGCGGGCGACGATTGCTGCGTCCAGCGTCTCGACGTTCCTTCCTAGATCGGCGGTGCCGACGTCAACGATCAATAGATCGAAACTTGCTGCTGCGGCTCGAAAGACTTGCCCGACGCGTTCATCGCCAAGCGATTTGATATCCGAGACCGGTCCCGCTGCAGAAGGGAACAGCGTGATGCCTTCTTCCAGTCCGGTGATAGCGGCTTCGGCCAGTGGTTCTTCGAAGGCGGCAGCGCTTTGCCAGCCGCTGCCGAAGTCCACGCCTAGCTTTTCGCCGAGTTCCGAACGATTCAGATTGCCGTCCAACAGGCCGACCTTTGCACCTGCACCAGCAGCAGCGCGAGCGAGGCACAATGCTAGTGTCGTGCTTCCTTCACCACGATGCGCCGAGGTGACGGCCAAGATGTTCAAGCCCTCACGGCTTGCGGCGACTAGTTTTTTGCCGGCATAGTCAAAGTATTCGGTTTGTGCCTTAAATAGTTGTTCGATCTCGTCGGGCCACTGGAAACGATCGACTTCCCAGACCGGTGCGAAACGCTCATCTGGCTCGATCGTGGCGGCGGGCGGTGCTGTCGGTGGCTCGAGTTCAGCAACGGCTGGCGGTGTCGAAACGGTAACTTCTTCCTCGGTCGTCGCAGGCGTTTCCGTTTGCCTGACAACTTTGGTGACGACGTCCGCAAGCGGTTCGACGGCTTCCTCATACTCTTCGCTAGCGACGGCTTCTTCGATTGTCGGCTGTGTCGCGGCAGGCGGCGGCGACCAACCTGCTCCGACGTCGATAACGCTGGTATCAAATGCGCCTAGAGCCAATGCCTCCTCGTTCGTTTGCGAAATAACTCGTCGCATATCGAAGTGAGGACCACGCAGATTTCGACGTTGTGCGGCGGCATCGAATCGGTGGGATCGCCGATGGCGTTCCGACTCGTCAGGCTGCACGGGTCCTTGTGCCACGGACTCCTGCTGAACTGGTTCGGCATAGGTCGCCTCCAGGTCGTTGGTCAGTTCGAGGCCATAGGCGTCGATAAAGGTGTTGTCTCGTGCGCTCATCGAAGACTCGCTCATCATTGGAGTTTGGTGTCGGGGATAGCGATGTTTCCATCCAAGATGCCGTTGCGATCTCGCTGGACTGCTTGCGGACGATCGGTATCTAGCTTGCCCATTCGGTAGGTGTCTGTCTGAGATGGATATCTACTCGATTGGTAGTCTCTTTCGCTAGGCGAGTTTGTGGGTGGGTATTGGTATCCACCTTGTTCCGCGGTCAGTCTTTCTCCGGGCCAGAGATCTGCTGGTGCTGGCTGAGCTGGCACTGACGCTCCCATCGTCTCTTCGGAAGGCCACGCTGCGATGCTTGATTGATCGCTTTGCGGTGCGAGTAGTTGCGTTTGCAGGGGCTTTTGGGCAGCTTCGTAGTAGGGACTCTTTAGCGGTAGTTGTTCGGACTCGCTGCTAGCGAACTGCTCTTGGCTGTTATCAGGAGTTCCATATTCGAAGGTCGTTGGCGCCGGAGGTGGCGGAGAGAGCTTAGGCGTTTCCACGCCGGACGAAACGGCGAGTTCGGGCTCTTCAATCGATATTTCTATATCCTGGTTGGCCCATCCGTCCTGCTCGATGGGTTGCTTGGAGCCACTGTTGAATAAGAACAACAAGGCGAGGACCAAGAGACCGCCGATCACACCTGCAATTACTAGCTTGTTGTGACCAGCTTGTTGTGGCAGGGGCTTCTTGCTGACCTTCTCGCTCTTATGCAGGGACTGCGTTTGCTTATTCGCACTTGGACGATCGATCCGATGCTTTTTCTGCTGCGCGGCTGTGGTGCTGGGAGACTCGGCAGCACCCACGGTCCGCAGATCGGGCAGCCGAATCAGCACGGGGATCTCATCGCTGTCGTATTGAACCCCACCCGGTTCGTTAACATCCGCGGCGTTGCGACGTGGCGTGACTTTGCTTCCGGATGGCGAGTCGGCTCGACGTGGGCCAACTCGGCGTGGTTCATGCGCAGCGGTACTCATGGCAAAATCCCATGTGACTGTAGTAAAGGAAGTACCTCCGTTATCGGTACCGGTCGTAGCGATCTTTAGTCTCAGGTAAACTTTAACGGTTAGATAATCCAGAAAGCTGTGAACGTAATGAGACCCCAAGGTCTCCATCTGTGCGGGCCGTGATATTGCGGCAAATTCGGCTATTTGGGATATTCCAGCTCGTGGTTGAGTGGTCGGCTGTCAGGGATTAGCTGTCAGCTTTCGTATCTCTAAAAAAAGCTGACCGCTGACCGTCGATCGCTGAATCCTCATTTAAGGAAAGTCATGTCGCTAGCAACGCCTGTGAACACTCGCCAACAACTCGAGGAACTTCTCGCCCAACGGATTCTCATTCTCGACGGGGCGATGGGGACAATGATCTTTTCACTGGGGATCGACGAAGTCACGATGCGTGGCGAGCGGTTCGCCAACCATCACAAGGATCTAAAGAACTTTGTCGATATTGTCGCGTTGACCCACCCAGACAAACTGACCGAAGTCCATCGGATGTATCTGGAGGCGGGAGCCGACATCATCGAGACGAATACCTTTGGTGCCAGCCCGATCGGCATGGAAGAGTTCGGCTTGCCTTTGGAGTTGGTCCGCGAGATCAATCTGGCTGCCTGTGCCTGCGCTCGACAGGCGGCGGACGAGTTCACAGCCCTCACGCCGGACAAGCCAAGACTCGTCGCTGGATCGATCGGCCCGACAGCCAAAACAACGTCAATGTCGCCTAAGGTCGAAGACCCCGGCTTCCGAGCCGTTACCTTTGACCAGCACGTTGACTCCTACTACCAGCAAGTTGCAGCTTTGGTCGAAGGCGGCGTCGACATCCTGTTTCCTGAGACGACTTTCGACACGCTCAACCTCAAAGCCTGTCTATTTGCAATCTCAAAGTACTTTGACGATCACGGTGTCGAGTTGCCGGTAATTGCCTCGGTGACGATCACCGACGACGCCGGGCGAACGCTGTCAGGACAAACGATCGAGGCGTTTTGGAATTCGGTTTCGCACTTTGATTTGACCGGAGTCGGAATTAATTGTGCGCTCGGCCCTGAAAAGATGCGTGCCTATGTCGAAGAGCTGTCGCGAATCGCTCCCGTCTATATTACGTGCCATCCCAATGCCGGTTTGCCGAACGAGATGGGGGGCTTTGATCAGACTCCCGAGATGATGGCCGAGACGCTTCGCGAATTCGTCGAGAACGGCTGGCTGAACGTGCTGGGCGGATGCTGTGGTACGACACCCGACCACATCCGTGCCTTCGCCAAGATGGTCGAAGGCGTTACGCCGCGCCAGCGACCCAAGATCGAAGGTCGCACGCGGTTGAGCGGCCAGGAAGCACTGACACTTCGCCCCGAAACCAACTTCATCATGATCGGCGAGCGGACGAATGTGACCGGATCGAAGCGGTTCGAACGGCTGATCAATGAGGACAAGTACGACGAAGCACTCGATGTCGCTCGTGATCAAGTCATCGGCGGTGCCAGCATTATCGACATCAATATGGATGCGGACTTGCTCGACGGCATCGAGGCCATGACGCGATTCCTGAACTTGATTGCCGCCGAGCCGGATATCTGTCGTGTACCGATCATGATCGACAGTTCCAAGTGGGAGATCATCGAGGCGGGCTTAAAGTGCGTGCAAGGCAAAGCGATCGTCAACTCGATCAGCTTGAAGGACGGCGAGGCAGAGTTCCTGCGCCGCGCAAAGCTCGTCCGCCGCTATGGTGCCGCAACCGTCGTGATGGCGTTCGATGAACAAGGCCAGGCGACGGAGACCGATGAAAAAGTACGGATTTGCAAACGTGCGTTCGATTTGTTGACCAACGAAGTTGGCTTTCCACCGGAAGACATTATCTTCGATCCCAACATCTTGACGGTCGCCACGGGAATTGACGAACACAATAACTACGCCGTGAACTTCATCGAGGCAACGGCACTGATCAAGCGAGAGTGCCCCGGTGCTAAGGTGTCCGGCGGTGTGAGTAACATTTCGTTCTCGTTCCGCGGCAACGATATCGTCCGCGAAGCGATGCATTCCGCATTCCTGTACCACGCGATTCATGCGGGCATGGACATGGGCATCGTCAACGCCGGTCAGCTAGAAGTCTACGAAGAGATTAACAAAGAGTTGCTGGAGCGGGTCGAAGATGTCTTGCTCAATCGCCGAGATGACGCAACCGAACGTTTGGTCGACTTCGCCGAGGGTCTCAAGGGCAAGAGTGGCAAGAAGGCGAAAGAAGAAGATCTCAGTTGGCGCGAGACTTCGTTTCAGGAGCGGCTCAAACACGCCTTGGTAAAAGGGATCGACAAGTACATCGAAGCGGATACCGAAGAGGCTCGTCAGCACTACGATCGTTGCTTGCAAATCATCGAAGGTCCGTTGATGGCGGGCATGTCGGTGGTGGGCGATTTGTTTGGTGCCGGAAAGATGTTTCTACCGCAAGTCGTCAAATCCGCACGCGTCATGAAGAAGGCGGTGGCTTACCTGTTGCCGTTCATGGAGCAAGAGAAGATCGAAGCCGGAACGCAGGCCCAGTCGGCTCGCGGCAAGATCCTGATGGCGACCGTGAAAGGTGACGTTCACGATATCGGCAAGAACATCGTCGGCGTCGTGTTGGGCTGTAATAACTACGAAGTGATTGATCTCGGCGTGATGGTGTCTTGCGAGAAGATCTTGAAGACAGCCGTCGAGCAGGGAGTCGACATGATTGGGCTGTCCGGGTTGATTACACCCAGCCTTGACGAGATGGTTCACAACGCCCGCGAGATGCAAAGGCAAGGTTTTACGATTCCCTTGTTGGTCGGTGGTGCGACAACCAGTGCGAAGCATACGGCGGTACGGATTGCTCCCCAGTATAAGTCTCCCACGGTCCATGTGCTGGACGCGTCTCGCTGTGTCGGCGTTGTAGAAAGTTTGCTTAGCCAGGATCGGCGCGATGCATTCATTGCGGAGAACACTACGCGACATCAGCAACTCGTCGAATCGTACGAGAAGCGACAAGCGAAGCTGGTGCCGTACGCCGAAGCTTGCGAGAATCGCTTTCAGACCGATTGGGCTACGGTAGAAATTGATAAACCCTCGTTCACTGGAACACGCGTCTTGTCCGATTACTCGCTCGCCGAGATCGCCAAGTACATCGATTGGTCGCCGTTCTTCATGACATGGGAGCTGAAAGGCAAATATCCGCAGATCTTAGAAGATGCGACGGTGGGGGAAGTGGCCCGCGAGTTGTTTGATAATGCCAAGTCGCTACTGAACGAGATCATCGAAAAGAAGCTGCTCAAGGCGAATGCCGTGTATGGCTTCTGGCCAGCCGCGTCGGAGGGCGACGACATTGTGCTCTACAAAGACGAGCAACGCGGCGAGGAGTTAACTCGCATACACATGTTGCGGCAGCAGTGGGAACGCAAAGGGCAGCGAGACTATCGTTGCTTAGCGGATTACATCGCCCCGGTTGATTCGGGACGTCAGGACTATATCGGCGCGTTTTGCGTGACGACTGGCCTGGGTACGGCTGAACTGTGTGCGAAGTACGACGCCGATCACGATGATTACAACTCGATCATGGTGAAAGCCCTCGCCGATCGATTGGCGGAGGCATTCGCCGAACTTCTGCACAAACAGGCTCGCAACGATTGGGGCTTTGGCGCGAGCGAGTCGTTGTCCAGCGACGACCTCATCGCCGAAAAGTACCGAGGCATCCGCCCGGCCCCCGGTTATCCGGCATGTCCGGACCACACGGAGAAGCGTACGATCTTCGACCTGCTCGACGCCGAAGCCACGACCGGCATGGCATTAACCGAACACTTCGCCATGTTGCCAGCAGCCAGCGTCAGCGGCTTGTACTTCGCGCATCCCGAGGCAAGATACTTTGCGGTGGATCGCCTCACAAAGGATCAGGTGGAGAGCTACGCTCAGCGCAAGGGCATGTCGCTCGAAGAAATCGAACGCTGGCTATCGCCGAATCTTGGTTATGAACCATCATGATTCACGATCCGATCAAGGCACAATCGCCTCGTGCTGCGAATCCGACGAACCAGCCGAATGTGTTGCTGATTACGACCGACCATTGGCCGGCTTCGCTGCTTGGCGTGGCGGGGCATCCGTCGATTCAAACGCCGACCTTGGATCAGCTCGCTCGTAGCGGTACACGATTTACAAATGCTTATTCGGAATGCCCAGTCTGTATCCCCGCTCGCAGGTCGCTTCTGACCGGGACTGCGCCGCGAACTCACGGCGATCGCAGCTTTCAAACCGAACTGCGTATGCCAAGCATTCCCACGATTGCCGAGACATTCCGCGGCGCGGGATATCAAACGTACGCTGTCGGAAAGCTGCATGTCTATCCGCCTAGGGCGCGAATTGGGTTCGATGATGTAATTCTGTGTGAGGAAGGACGACCGCAATACGGCCCGACTGACGACTACGAGATCTATCTCGGCGAACAAGGTCTCGTCGGCCAGCAGTTCCTGCACGGCATGAGCAACAACGACTATGTGTCGCGACCGTGGCACCTCGCCGAAGAGCATCACGTCACGAATTGGACCACGCGTGAGATGGCCCGCATGATTCAACGTCGTGATCCGACACGGCCTGGATTCTGGTATCTCTCTTATACGCATCCGCATCCGCCCATCGCACCGTTGCAGTGTTATCTCGACATGTACCGCGATGTCGATCCTGGTGATCCTGTAGTCGGCAATTGGAAGTGCCAACCGCACGAGATGCCGGCCCGGATGAATAATCGGTTGATCGACAGCGATCGCTACGATGCTCGTTTTATCCAGACGGCTCGCCGGGCGTTCTATGCTCTCTGCACACATATCGACCATCAGTTGCGAGTGGTCATCGGAACGCTCCGCGAAGAGGGAGTGCTCGACAACACGATCATTCTCTTTACTGCCGACCACGGCGACATGCTGGGCGATCACGGTATGTGGGCGAAGCGATTGTTCTACGAAGGTTCTGCCAACATTCCGATGTTGCTGGTGGGATGCGATGACGATGATCGAGTCGGCTACCAGCGAACCGACAATCGGTTGGTTGGCTTGCAAGACGTCATGCCGACGCTGCTTGATCTGGCTGGTGTCGGGCGACCCGAATCGATGGACGGCTTGTCGATGGTTGGTGATCGACAACGCGAGTATCTCTATGGCGAGTATGGCGAACGAGCGGAAGCAACTCGCATGATTCATGCCGGACAGTATAAATTGATTTACTACGCCTATGGCAATCGAATGCAGTTGTTTGACCTTGTTGCCGATCCTCACGAGCAAACGGATCTCAGCGAGTCAACGCAGTTCGCTGAAGTTCGCGAGCGACTGACTAAGTTACTTGTTGCCGAACTGTATGGAGACGATTCGGCTTGGTTGAACGACGGATGCTTGGCAGGATTGCCCCAAGACTCCGACACCGGCCCCCCGGATCGGACGCTTTCGCTGCAGCGTGGCCGGCACTGGCCTGTGCCGCCGCAGAGTTAGGCACGGTTCGATGGATGAGCTTCCGACCGCTCGCCCCATCTCGTTGCGCGATCATTGGCCAATACTGCCGATCATTGTCGTGGCGACCCTTCTCCGCTTATGGCAGATCAACGAATCGCTCTGGCTCGATGAACTGCATTCGGCGTGGGTGGTGTCGGGCGGAATTGGCGAGATTGTGGAACGAGCCCAGATCGGCAATCAAAGCCCGTTGTACTTCTATCTGCCTTGGGCAACGACATCACTGTTCGGGATGAGTGAATGGGCGTTGCGGTTGCCTTCGCTGATGGCTGGTGTCGGGCTGGTAGTGCTTGCCTATGGAGTAGCGGTCGAGTTCACTCGCTCACGCGTCGCCGCGATGGCTTGTGCGGCGCTGGCGGCGCTGGATCACAACTTTTTGTTCTATTCAACCGAGGCGAGACCCTACGCGTGCGTTCAGCTGGTTGCCGCGATTCAACTTCTGGATTTCTGGCGACTTCAGGCAGGAGTATCGGTTAAGCGACGAGTGATCTTTGTAGCTTCAACGGCCTTGCTCTTCTATTTGCACTACACGGCGATCTTGCTGGTGGCCGGGGAAGTCGTCTATTTGTTGGTTCGAGGGGCGTATCGTAAGAACGAGTGTGCGTACAAATGGCGAGCGATGGCCGTTGATCTGTTGTGTGTAGCGGCAATGACGCTCCCCGTTGCCCTTCATGTTCTGGATGTCGGTTCGCGACGCACGGCGTGGGCGTCGTTCATTAACGATACGGCGCTGTGGCTTCCTGTCTATTGGTTTTCCTTGGGCAGCTATATTGCCGTGCCCTTGATCGTGTGTTTGCTAGTGAGTGCCTTCAATGTCGCCATCACGCTCCGCCGTGATGAGCCTGGCAAGTCCGGGTCCGTCCTCAAGACGATGTCCGAAAATTGTGCCAACGTCCGCGAATCAGACGCGTCACGACGGAGCGTGACGGTGACAGTTCTGCTCGCCTGCTGGTTCGTAACGCCACTTGCGATCGTATGGCTACTGACTGTCACCGATGTCGCGAGGCTTTACCTCGGACGGTACGTGATCGGCGCGGCGTTGGCTCCAATCCTGTTGGCGGGCATTTGTGTTGCTGTTTGCCGAGGCCGAAAACGACAAGCCATCGCCGCAGGCATCATCGTTGGCTATGCAGTCTACTCAAGCGGCATGATCCAGCAGTTACGATACGATGGCCGATTGTTTGTCGATCGTGCTGAGAATTGGTGTGATGCGGTCCGTTACGTGAGCGACAATCGAACCTGGGATTCGCCAGTCTTCGTGCGTAGCGGCCTGCTTGAAGCTGATCGGCTTGGATCGGACAGTAGCGAGTTGCTCCGAGCGTATTGTGCCTCGCCGGTCGCAACCATCTATCGAGTCGACCGGCCTGCGGGCGAGATTCGGCCCCTGACGACGCGAGACGCGGGCACACTGACGACGAAAGATGTCGAACTGGTGGAGGCGTCTGGCTCTGCTTGGTTCATCATCAATGGTTCGAAGACCACGCGAGAGCGTTGTGCTGAACGAGTCGTCAAGTCATTTGCAAAGGCGACGCCAATGGGGCGTCAGGAAGCGGTTGTGCATGACGAGAAACAGTTCGATCAGGTTGGTATCTTCCTTGTCGTTCTCTGCGAAATCGACGATCACGTAACTCCGCTCGACGATCAGCCGACGTCACCCAACTCCATTGCCCCGCCGTAACGCAACAGCACACGTTGCTTGAGCAGTTGCAATTCCTCCGCTTCCAAGTTCGGGGACGCGTCGAGCATCTGTCGGGCGTCGGTTCGGGCCTCGTCCAGCACCTCGCTGTCGCGAGTGAGATCGGCGATGCGGAAGGGTGGCAGACCGTGTTGCTTCAAGCTGAATAAGTCGCCGGGGCCACGCATCTGAAAATCGGACTCGGCAAGTTCAAAGCCGTCGGTCGTGCGGACGAAGGCTTGCAGTCGCTGCTGCGCCTCGTCGGAGTTCGCGGTCGCGTAAACGCACACGTACCCCGGATGCGATCCGCGACTGACACGTCCGCGGAGTTGATGGAGCTGCGCGAGCCCAAACCGTTGGCCGCCTTCAATCGTCATCAGCGTGGCGTTGGGCACGTCGATGCCGACTTCGACAACCGAAGTGGCGACCAAGACTTGAATCTCACCCGAATTGAAAGCCAGCATGATGGCTTCCTTTTCTTCCGTACTCTGACGCCCGTGAAGCACACCGAGACGAAACGCTTCCAACTCACCGTTGGCAAGATTCTCGTAGGCCGACTCGACACTTTGCACTTCGAGGTCCGCTGAGTCATCGACCAGCGGCGCGATGACGTAACCTTGTCGACCTTCGCGGAGCTTCTTGCGAAAGAACTCCCACCACTTCGCACGTTGGCCTTCTTCGCCCAAGTACGTGTGAACGGCTTGGCGTCCCGGCGGCGTTTGCTTAAGCGTTGATACGTCGAGGTCTCCGAACAAGGTCATTGAAATTGTTCGTGGAATGGGAGTCGCCGTCATTACCAAGTAATGCGGATCAAGACCGGCCTGCCGCAAGGCGGCTCGTTGGTTCACGCCAAAGCGATGTTGCTCGTCAATGATGACGAGGCCGAGGCGTTGGAATTGCACGTCGGCTTGGACGATGGCATGGGTACCAATGATTAAGTCGATCTCGCCCGCCGCGATTTGTTCCAAAGTGGTTCGCCGTTCGGCGGCTGATAGCGATCCGGTTAGCAAAGCGATACGAACACGGCTTTCTCGCAGATCTCTCGACAGCGTGCGGACGTGCTGGCGCGCGAGCAACTCCGTCGGAGCCATCAAAGCCGCCTGATGTTGATGAGCGACGGCCAATAGCATCGCGTATTCGGCGACGACCGTCTTGCCGCTGCCGACATCGCCTTGCAGGAGGCGGTTCATGGGATGTTCGCACTGCATGTCTCGCGAGATCTCAGCAATTGCCTGCTGTTGATCTCCTGTCAGCTCGAACGGAAACAAGCGACGAATGCGGGCATCGATCTTGGCGGTTGCGGGCAGCGACGAGGATCGCTGCTCAAGTTGTAGCTTGTGACGGCGCATGCGAAGAGCCAATTGCATGAAGAAGAGCTCTTGATAGATAAACCGCCGTCGAGCCAGTTCTAGTTGGTTGTTGCCGACGGGCGCATGGATCTGTCGTAACGCCTCGCCAATTGGAAGCAAATTCTTCTCGGCGAGGAACGACGCCGGAAACACTTCTTCGACGAAGTCCGAATACAATTCTGCGATGCCACCGACAATGCGCCGCATGGCGGGTTGTGTGAGTCCTTCGGTGAGTGCGTACGTCGGCAGAATGCGACCGCTGGGCGGATCTTCGCCTGCGGCAAGAACTTCGACGCGCGGATGCGTCATCTCCCATCGCAACCCATTCAATCGGGGCTTGCCCGACAGCAGGACGCGTTGTCCCACGGTGAATTTCTGTCGCATGTGTGGCTGGTTGAACCAGAGCGAACGGAGGAACTGGGTTTCTTGGCGGATCAGCACTCCCAACATTGACCGCCCCGGCCCCGTGTTCCGTTCGTCAATCTCCTCGACAACGCCACAAACGCTGACTGGCACATTCTCTTCCAGTTGCTGAACCTCGCGCAGTTCGCTCATGTCTTGGTACCCGCGAGGGAAGAAAAAGAGCAGGTCGACGGCGCGTCGTAGCCCAAGTCGCTCGAGCAGTTCGGCGCGTTGCGGTCCGACACCCTTGAGGTATTGCACCGGTGTGAGTAGTTGCTCGACGGGCGACTTGTCGGCGCTGGTGTTCATGGCCCGTATTGTAAATGACGAATGTCGAAATACCCAATGACGAAGGAAAACTGAATGACGAATGTTGAACTTACGTGCGGAGTCGCGCGGTTTACGTCATTTTCGGAACTCGTCGTTCCTTCGTCATTGGGTATTTGGTCATTTGGATTTCTGCTTCCTCAAAGATACTTCTGATACGCCGCCACGGCGAGTTCATCACAGCGATCGTTCTCTGGATGGCCGCTGTGACCGGCGACTCGAGTGTAGATCAATTCGTGTTTGGCAGCCAATTGATCAAGCTCTCGCCAGAGTTCTTCGTTCTTGACGGGCTTCCAGGACTTGCCTTCTCGTCGACGCCACCCGTTGGCTTTCCATTTTGGCATCCACTCGGTGAGCCCTTTGCCAACATAGACGCTGTCGGTGAATAGTTCGACGTGACAGCGGGTCTTGAGAGCTTCCAGACCGCGAACCACTGCGGTCAACTCCATTGCGTTATTCGTGGATACTTCTTCGGCACCGGACTTCTCCATTTCTTTGTCGGAAGCGAGGTGCCGCAAGATGAATGCCCAGCCACCCGGCCCAGGGTTGCCACTGCAACCGCCATCGGTGTAAAGGTGGACACGGGGGAGTGGTTTTGTCATGCGTGGAATAATGTCCCATAGGGAAGAGGGAACGGAATATCGAATATCCAACAAGGAATGTCGAAGGCGGAAGTTCGATGCGAATACCTCAGGCGTTGGACATTCCTTGTTGGATATTGGAAATTCTCCTCAGGGAACTCATGCGACCGGTCGGGGCGCCTTCGCCCGAAGTTCCGCAGAGTTTGGCTTGGCCATCTCGCCCAGTTTTTCTGAGATTCCGGAGCTAAATGCCGGCTTGTCCGATAAGCTCCAAGGCAGGATCGTTTTGAACGTGCTGCCTTGCCCGAGTTCACTTTCGAACGTGATATCGCCACCCAGAAGTTTACACAGTTCACGGACGATCGACAGACCGAGGCCCGTTCCTGAATGCTCGCGAGTCAGGCCATCATTGTTCAACACCGTGCTACTCTGACGGAACTTCTCGAAGATTACGTCGCGATCTTCTTTTGCGATGCCGATCCCCGTGTCGGCGACCGTTAGCTCCAGTTTATCGCCATGCAAGTGCCGAGCGGTTACCGTGATGCGGCCTCCTTCGGGAGTGAACTTGATAGCGTTGGACAACAGGTTCGTGACGATCTGTTGGATTTTGCTTTGATCTTGGTAGACCGGCGGATCATCATCGCTGATCACTAGGTCCAGATCGATGTTCTTTTCTTCAGTCAACGATCGGACCATGTCGCATTGAGCGCTCAACACGAAATCCAATCGAAATTCACTCGGCTTGACTTCCATCTTGCCGGCTTCGAGTTTGGCAAGGTCGAGAATGTCGTTAATCATTTCCAGCAGAACTCGCCCCGACTTCTGGATGTTCTGAGCGTATCGCCGCTGTTTGTCGTTCAGCGAGTCGATTCCTTGTAGTACGTCGGAGAAGCCGATGATGCTGTTCAACGGTGTCCGCAACTCGTGGCTCATGTTGGCCAAAAAATCGCTCTTCAAGCGGTTCATGTCATACAACCGCATATTCAGCTGAGCCAACTCGTCGACCTTGGCGTCGAGGTTTGCGTTGACATCACGCAGCTCGTCCTGCGCTTCGGTCATGTGACGCAGCATGCGATTAAACGAATGAGCTAATTCTTCAAACTCATCCTTCGTGTTGATTTCGGCACGAAGTGTTGTATTGCCCTGACTAATCTCCTCGCTCACGTCCCGAAGATGTTTCAATGGTTTGACGATCACGTAACGGACAATGACGTAAAGACCGACCATAGCCACGAAGACCGTCAGAATGCCGACGCCGATGAGTAGTGACCGAGTCCGCGTGATGGCGCTACTCGTTGCGGCGTGTGGCATGACCACTTTAACAACTCGAAACGGTACTTGACTGCCTGCGGCAGCCGAAGCGATATCGGAAGCCGCTAGGACGGTATGTTGAGTATTGTGGCAAACAACTTTCTTTCCAATACACTGGTTGATAGTAGTAGTACTCTTTGTCTCACGCCGGCGCAAACTCCTTGTGGGCGGGCTCCAGTTCTCTTTTCCGATGCCGACGATACCCTCTAGCTGTGCTCGAAGCGTTGCTCCAGCGTTGTTGAACCCATCGTCGCCGAGTCCTTCGACCAACGCGGTTTCGCGACCGGGTTCTCCATCGGTTTGACACAGCAGCGTAATCCATCCGACGGTTGGTCGTCTGTCTGAACCTAGTACTTCCCCACGATAATCTTCCGTCATGCAAGAAGAGTCGCGTTCAAACGGAACTATATAGCTCTCGCGGAAATCTTCGTTGTTCTCCATCGCATGCCAGTGGAGACGGTATAAAGAGATATTAGCCCAGTCGCGTCCCATCTGATGGATCGTCTGTTTGACGAGGCCTTCGCCAATAACGTCAACACGCCAGAACGTAAGTCCAATGAGCAGCCCCAAGCACAACCCAAACAGAACCCGGCATTTCCGTTCGAGGTTCGTTTCGCCGAGCGCGCGTTTGATGCTGCGATAACCCATGAGCCTGGCATGTGGGAGCTACGTGAGAGAATACGACTTGCGATG
Source organism: Planctomycetaceae bacterium (assembly GCA_020638975.1). GTDB lineage: Bacteria > Planctomycetota > Planctomycetia > Pirellulales > Pirellulaceae. The sequence continues at coordinate 4,776 of JACKHN010000009.1, read as the reverse complement.
GCATTCTACGTAGTTTAAGTGGCTCGAACCAGGGCATTTAGGTTTCGGGCCCGTAGGTTAGGCTTCAGCCTAACGCGACGCGCCATGTTAGGCTGAAGCCTAACCTACGGAGCACTACAGCATGTCCAAAGAGTCGACATCAATCACCCATTGCACATCCTCGGGTGGCTTCGCGCTGGCGGTTGTTGCACGAACGATCTTGCGAAGAGCATCCAGATTCAGGCTGAACAGCAAAAAGTGATAGCGGAACTTCCCACGTAGCTTGCTAATCGGGGCAGGGGAGGGGCCGAGCAAGCGGGCGTCGGGACACTGCTCGTCGATGCTGCGCTGAATCTCTTCACAAAGATGTTCCGCGAAGGCTTCGGTTGTGCGTTCACTCGGGCCGCGGATGATGCCACGCATCATCGACGAGGCGGGCGGATAACCGTACTCTTCGCGAATCGGTAATTCGATATCGGCAAACATGCGATAGTCGTGTTTCGTGGCCGCGATGATGGCCGGATGCTCGGGGCTGAAAGTTTGTACCAATACATGTCCGCCGCGCTCGCCGCGTCCAGTGCGGCCCGCGACTTGAGTGACCAATTGAAAGGTTCGCTCGGAGGCGCGGAAATCTGGAAAGTGCAACGCGGTATCGGCGTTGATCACGCCGACGAGTGTGACGTTCGGAAAGTCGAGTCCCTTGGCGATCATCTGCGTGCCGACCAGGATATCGATCTCACCAGAACGGAAGCGAGCGAAGGCTTGCTCGTGACTGCCAGGTTTCTGCATCGTGTCGCTGTCCATTCGCAAGATGTTCGCGTTGCCGAAGCGAGCGCGAACCTCGGCCTCAAGTCGCTGCGTCCCAAGGCCTGCGTAGCGGATGCCCTCGAATTGGCAATTGGGACACACCGGCGGAGCGATGATTTGAAAATCGCAGTAATGGCAGACGGCCTTCTCGCCTTCGCGATGGTGAGTCAACGCGATGTCACAGTCGGGACACTTCACGACTTCGCCGCACGAAGGACATTGAATGCTGGTCGAGAAACCGCGTCGATTCAGCAGCAAGATGACTTGGCCCTTATCCTTTAACGCGGCGGTCATGGATTGATGCAATGGACGACTGATCGCGCCACGGGAAGATCGGCTTTGATACTCCGTTCGCAAATCGATGGTGCCGACGTGTGGTAGCGGGCGGTCGAGGATGCGATTTTCAAGCTCGACCAACTGAAACTCACCCTGTTTGGCCCGGCTCCAACTTTCGAGCGAGGGAGTCGCTGAGCCGAGCACGACCGGCACGCTCTCCATCTTGGCGCGTTGTAACGCAACATCGCGAGCGTGATACCGAGGCAGGCTGTCTTGCTTGAAGGACGAGTCGTGCTCTTCGTCGATGACAATCAGGCCGAGATGTGGCGTGGGGGCAAAGATCGCGCTGCGGGCTCCGACGACGACTTGCACGCGACCGCTGGCGATCTCGCGCCACTGGGCGTTTCGCTCGACGTTGCTCAGATGACTATGCAGTACGGCGACGCGATCGAAGCGAGATCGAAACCGCGAGACCGTTTGCGGCGTCAGGCTAATCTCGGGGACTAGCACGATGGCTTGACGACCAAACGAGACGACTTCTTGGATCGCCTGCATATAGACTTCGGTCTTGCCGCTGCCCGTCACGCCGAAAATGAGAATCGTCTCGGCTCGTTGTGAGTTCAAAGCGTCCAGCGTTTTCGTCAAAGCCGTTTGTTGCTCGGCGTTCAATTGCAATTGTTGATCGCGGTCGACAGACGGTTTATCTCCAACGTCCTTCAACTCGCGACAGGTTTCTGATCGGACGAGACCCTTGCGTTGCAGTTCCTTGATCGGAGCCGCCGTGCATTTTGCGTTGCTAGACAACTCGGCAATCGTCAACGGTCGAGTCGAGGCGGCTAGCATTCGTAGAGCTTCGGCTTGCTTGCGAGGAAGTTTTAGTTGCGTGAGGCGTGCGGCGACACTTGTCGGAACACTGAGGTAAGTGACTTCCCGTGTGCCGGCCTGATGTCGAACTCCGGCGGGGACGACTGCTTCCAACACTTGCCCCCAAGGACACAGATAGTACTCCGACATCCATTCGGTTAGACGTAACATCGAAGTCGACAGGAGCGGCGCATGGTCGACCAGCGATTGCACTTCCTTCAGGCGATGTGAACGCAACTCGGCGGGGACTCGACTAGATACGCGAACACAGTAGCCAACGACGGTGCGATTGCCGCGACCTAGCGGCACGCGAACTCGCATTGCCGGCTGGAGGCTGGAACGAAACGTTTCCGGGACAGCGTAGTCGAAGGGGCCAAACGGTGCTTCCGGCAGGACAATCGTGGCCACCAAGCGATCATCGCCTTCGTCCAACTCCCAGGGAGCAGGCTGGCTGTCGAATAGTTCCTGTTGCTTGGCCATTGGCGATGAGTCACTTGTCACTGGTCGTTGGTGGCTGGGGCTGAGTCTTCGAAGCCCCGGCCTTGCAAACAGCTGTGGCTCCGTGAACAGCCGTGGCGTCGAAGACTCCGCCACAGCCACCAGGTCACTTGTCATTTGTCATTTGTCACTGGTATCGTAACGGGCAATCTGTCCAGTGCCTACCAATGACCAATGACCTATGAGCAATGACAAACTTGGAATCTTCGGCGGTTCCTTCGATCCGATACATTACGGGCATCTTTTGCTGGCCGAGACGTGTCGGGAACAGTGTCAGCTGGATCGCGTCCTGTTTGTTCCTGCGGCGGTGCCCCCTCATAAACAATCTCGCGAGATGACTTCGGCGCGAGCTCGCATCGAAATGGTGCGTCTGGCGATTGGCGGACATGAACAATTAGCGCTGACGACGATGGAAATCGATCGAGGTGGTGTCAGTTATACGGTCGATACCCTTGCGGCATTGTCGGAGCAGCACTCGGGAAGCTCGTTATTCTTTCTGATGGGAGCCGACTCGTTGAAGGAATTGCCTACGTGGCGTGAACCGCAGCGGTTGTGTGAACTGGCCGTACCGTTGGTTGTACGGCGTGCGGGTTCGCCGGAGCCCGACTTTGCGGCAATCAGGCATCTTGTCACCGCAGATCGACTGGACGAAATTCGCGAGCACCAGGTCGAGATGCCGATCATTGAATTGAGCAGTACGGAGATTCGCCAACGCGTTGAGTCGGGCAGCAGCATTCGCTTTCGCACGCCGCGCGCTGTCGAGAAGTTCATTGAAACGCAAGGGCTGTATCGGAGTCAGCAACCATGATCCAATTTCGCGATTTCGTGCCCGAGATGCTCGCCCCGCCCCGGCTATTCAAGGCGGGAGAATACGAATCTCTGGAGGCGGCGCTCGCCGAGGCGAATGCGTGGATCAAGGAGTACGACATCAAGATCGTGAACGTCGAGACCGTCGTCTTGCCGAACATCTGGAGTCGGTACGAAGAAGGGACGTCTGATGTGGCGTTGGGAACTAGTGGGGAAATGCCTAGCCATTGGCATCAGTTCGTCCGCGTTTGGTATCAGGGATAATGACGAATGACGAAATACCCAATGACGAAGATGAGTTCGTCATTGGGTATTTCGTCATTCGGAATTCCGCGAACCTCACGCCGCCCGCCGCAAACCCAGCTGTCGCGAAAGCGGACCGTTCAGTTGGCACAGATGAATTCCCGGGTCGCGCTGCAGTGCCTCGCTGACTTGAGCCAACTGTTCGTCGGCATTAAGCGCCAGATCGACAAAGATCCACTTGCGACCGCCAAACTCGCAAGCCCCGCCGCCACTTCCGCCTAGCCATTCGTGGCGGATTTGATATCCAAGATGTCTTGCGACATCACAACATTGTTCGAGCAGTTCTACTGTGTGCATCCCAGCTTGTCCATTTAGCCAAGTCCGTGGCCGATTAATACGCGAGGGTGATTATATCGCGATCAGTTTCAGTTGCCCAGCTCGAATCGACGATACGTCAAGTGAGCCTAAGTATTAACAACGTAATGATTTAAGGTATTCGTGTCGCGTAAAACAGGAAGAACACTGCGACGCGGTAAGTGAGTGAAACTGTCCACTGTACGTCAGGCTTTCCAGTCTGATGGTCTGGCTAGAGAGTCTGACCTGCACCGATCGCCCCCTGAAGCCACTCCCTGAGAAATATGAGCGAAACCAAACCAGACCTTGAGCAGCAGATTGCCGTGCTAAAGCAGCAACTCGCTCAAGCCCAGAAGATGACCGCACTTGGCGAACTCGTCAGCACCACAACGCACGAGTTTAATAACGTGCTAATGACGATCATCAACTACGCCAAGCTAGGGCTCCGCCATAAGGACGATGCGTCTCGCGTGAAAGCGTTCGAGAAGATCCTCGCGGCTGGCCAGCGAGCTTCGAAGATTACGAACTCAGTTCTTGGCGTTGCCCGCAACCGTAGCGATGCTTTCGAGCCAACGGATCTTTGCAGCCTTGTTGAGGAGTCGATGGTCTTGATGGAACGCGAGTTCAGCAAGTACCGCATTCAAGTTGACAAGCAACTCGACAAAGTCCCTGAAGTCATCGCAAACGGGAATCAGATCCAACAAGTGCTGCTTAATCTGTTGATCAACGCGCGGCAGGCGATCCAAGAGCGCGGGCAGGTGCTGATCAAAGTCGCGTATGACGAGTCGACGCAAACCGTCGATCTCGTCGTGCGCGATAACGGAGCTGGCATTCCCGCGGAGAAGCTCCGTCGCATCTTCGATCCCTTCTTCAGCACCAAGGCCGGACCCGACGAAACAGGCAAGGGCGGCACCGGCTTGGGATTGTCGTCTTGTCGTGACATCATCG
>JACKHN010000008.1 GCA_020638975.1 Planctomycetaceae bacterium | reverse complement strand
GTAGCGTGGGCGCGTATACAGACTTTCTTTCAGCCGCTCCGCGCAGTCGCCATCCAGGCGGTGTGAACTCCGTCTTTGCGGACGGACACGTCGCTTTCGTACCCAATACGGTCGACATGTTCGCGTTGGCGTATCTCGTCTCGATTGATGATGGAACCCCCATCAGCGTTTCGGATCATACGCATTGAGCCCTGTCATGAAGTTGCCTCACATATTGCTGCTGACCGGTGTTGTCCTGATGGCGGCGGCATTCGCAGTTCCTCTTCTGTTTGGCGGGCGGGCCGCATTGCACGGCGAATTGGAAGCGGAACTTGTGACCGCTGGCGAATTGCACATGGCGACGGCTCACTCACACGACGATTCGCAATCTGCGACCGCTCACTCGCCGGAGGAAGAACTTCAACATCGAATCGATGCGGCACTGAATCGAGGCCAGACGACGGCAAGCGTCTTGAAGTGGGTGGGCATTGGCGTCGCATTCACCGGCATTGTGATGCTGACACGTAACCGTTCAAGGAAAGAGGGGAAATAACTTGACCGCGAATAATTCAAAGGTGCGCTATCTCGTTTTCGATATCGAAAGTGTCGCCGACGGGCAGCTGGTTTCCAAGATTCGTTATCCGAGCGAAAGATTGTCGCCAGAGGAGGCGATTGCTCGCTATCGGACGGAGTTGATGGAGAAGAACGGGACGGACTTTATCCCGTATTCGTTTCAGTATCCTATCTCGGTTGTAGTAGCCAAGGTGACGAGCGATTATCAATTGCTCGACATTGTTGCGTTGGACGATCCCGAGTTTCGTCCGCACGTCATCACGGAACACTTTTGGCGAGGTTGGGAAGCGTATCGTCATCCGACTTTTGTCACCTTCAATGGTCGGACCTTCGACATCCCCTTGATGGAACTGGCAGCGTTTCGCTTTGGGTTGAGTGTCCCCGCTTGGTTCGATATTCATGGCAAGAGTTATTCGCAGCCGCGATACCGTTACAACTCCGAGTCGCACTTCGATCTTTATGAACTGATGACGAATTTTGGCGCAACGCGGTTGAATGGCGGTTTGAACCTTGCGGCGACAATGCTCGGCAAGCCCGGGAAAATGTCGGTCCAAGGCTACATGGTCCAGGATCTGTTCGCCGAAGGGAAAGTTACAGAAATCAACGACTATTGCCGCTGCGACGTACTCGACACCTACTTCGTCTTTTTGCGAAGTGCCGTCATGATCGGGCAGCTCACGCTGGACCGCGAACAGGAGCTAATCGCCGATGCACATGCCTGGCTCGTCGAACGGGCCGACGATGTGCCGGCATACGCCCTGTACCTCGAACACTGGGGGGACTGGGCGAATCCTTGGGAGAACGGGGCGTCTGAGGGCGAATAGTTATTGCATGTTGGCGGCTTCTATTTAAACTGACGGTCGCTGACCGGAACAGCAAGACGTGTCGAGGAACAGAGACCCAGGCAGACACTTCTATGTGGAGCGAGTATCAACACTTAGTGGTACGGCGCGAGGGAGAGATCCTCGTCGTCGAATTGATCGATCCGAAATTGTTTGACACCACGACGGTGACGCAGCTGCAAGACGAGCTCTTGCTGTTGGTCGACACCGAGCGACCGAGCAAGGCGATTGTGGATTTCAGCCGCGTTGTGCATTGTTCGACCGCCGTGATCAACGGTTTGCTGCGCGCCAAAAAACGAATTATGGCAAACGGCGGGCAGCTAAAGCTGTGCGGCATGACCGCGGGAATCCGAGATGCCTACAAGATGTTGAATCTGGACGGGACCGTGTTTCAGATTCACGAGTGTTTGGAAAATGCCGTTCTCGCGTTCTAAGAGCGTGTCGTACGCTTGGAGATCGTGGGACTACTCGTTGTGAAACTTGGCAGAATTCTAGTGAGGCGGATTGCATCAGTAGCCGTTGGAGTGGTGCTACTACCGCGCCCGTTGGCCTGACAGGATCACGGGCCTCACGGCAGAAGTCCCAAAGCCACGGACTTCACTCTCGTAGAAGCCGTCATCATCCGTATTCAGCAACCACACGCAACTCCTTTCGTGTTGATTCCGGCGAAAGCTGCCGATGTCATCTCGACCATCAGCATTCCAGTCGCCAACAATCGGCGTATCCAAGAAGTGACCAAACTGAAAGTCGCGATGAAGTGTCGTACCGTCCTCATCGTAGAAGGACCAATGCATCGTCGTGGACGGCCCACGACGAACGACGCCGAGATTGGTTGTACCATCTCCATCCCAATCGCCTGTAATCGGCGTGTCGTCCCACCGTCCCAACTCGAGCGTTCGGTCAACGATACCATCCAAGTCGGTGTCGAACTGCCATGACATGGTTCCTACACTTGCCAATCTTTTTACGACACCAATATCACTTCGTCCGTTTCCGTCAATGTCAGCGACAACCGGTGTGTCTTGACTCGCACCAAAGTACAATTCTGTGACGGATTGCACTTCGTTGTCACGTCGCCGAAGGAGCCATCGCAACTTGCCGTTGGTTTGCGGGCGACAGATACCAATGTCGCAGATCCCGTCTCCGTTCCAATCACCCGTTACGGGTGTGTCGCCAGCGCGACCAAAGTCCATTGACTCGTCGGGCGTGCCATCGCGATTCGCATCAAACTTCCATCGACCCTCGTGAAAATGGCCGATTGTCGAGAAACCGCGCGAATCGATCACGTCGGCTCGCACCGTAAACTCAAATTGTTGTGCCTGTGGATCCGATGTCTGCAACACGAGCGTACCCGATCTCTCACCTACAAGCTCGGTGTCGACTTCGAGGCCGAAGTAGGCATACGAACCAGGCAGATGCGAGTTGCTGTTGAATTCACGAAGCAATCGAAAGCCTGTGGGAACTTGAAGTACACTTGCGACCGCCGCCCGATTCCCCTCATTCAAGATGCTGAACTCGTGGTTCACGGTGGCACCAACGGGAACTGATCCGAAATCGAACACTCGCGGAATTTCGCTCGTCCTACCAACATCAAACACGTGCAAGATCACGCCATCGATGGAGCCACACACGCGAACAGAAACGCGTTCCGATTCGCTCTGCTTCTCAAACGACACTTGTATGAACGAGTTGCGTGGCCCCACGCCAAAATCTCGCAGGGCGACCGAGAACTCAGCGAACTGTCCTGCCGGGATCACGTCGATCGACGGTGGCTCGACGATCAGCACGTCATGCGGCAAACCCACGCCGCCAATCTCTATCGCTTCCGGGCTTCGATTGACCAACCGAAATCGTCGGGCGCGAACGGAGCCGCGGTTCCACGTGCCCAGGGATACGGTCTGTTTAGACGTGATCTCCTCAAAGATTTCCTGATCGGACGCTTTGTCATCCGGCGCGTCGGTTGCAACCGGTCCAACTAACAGCGCCACCGCGTCGGACGCAAGGAGCGGAATGGGGCGAATCGTACGCGCTACGCGAAACCCCAGCCGCGATGTCGTAAAGTCTTCGGCAAGAAGGAAGCGATTCGCTGATCGCACGTCTTCGGTGTTGGTCCAAACTGATCCACCGCGCAAGTAGCGAAATCGCCGCCCATCCTCGATCACTACTTGGTCTTGCACCCATTCTGAGACGTTGCCCAACATGTCAAACAACCCGAAGTCGTTTGGCTTGAGTAAGCCAACTTGCTGCGGAGTGGTCGCGTCTAGCGCTCCACAATGTGCATAGAAAGGCAACAGTCGAATGTCACTTCCAAAATAGCATTCGGTCGTCGATCCGGCTCGACACGCGTACTCCCATTCGGCTTCGGTCGGCAACCGGTAACCTCGCAACAGCAAAGCGTTGTTCTTTTCGCGATACGTCTTCGAACCGTCCGGTTGCGTGATCTCCATGTAGCATTGTTGCGTCGCCGAGATGCCTTCCTGCTCGCTCAATCGATTGCAGTACCAAGCCGCGTCCTGCCATGTACACTGCCGGTTGTACGGCTTTTGCGCGGTCTCGTTCGAAGCGGACGGCATCCCTGACTTCGCTCGCTCGAATTGAGCCAGAGTAATCTCATGACTTGAGATCGCAAAGGCATGCTCGATAGATACCGTTCGCTGCGTTTCGTCACGCCGAATCGATCGATCGGCTGGCACGTGGTCACGGGGCGATCCCATTACGAAATCCGCGGCTGGCAAGACGACCATCGTTTGCCCTTGCAGCGTTTCATACCAACCACCATCAAACGGTATGAGCTTCAGCTGCAACCTACGACGGATCTCTTCGAGTGATGAACTGTAGCCCCAACGTCGAGCGAGCCATTCCGTGGCGGCATGAACTTGCGGGCTGGGGTCATGCTGATAAAGATCCAACAGCTCATCGGAGAACTCGTCGCGAATCGACTGCGGTAGCGAGGTTTCCGAGTATTCTCCAAGGGCCAGGAGCAACGCCGAGCGAATGGAGGCATCCGATTCCGCTGCAATCCGCTGGATGAGTTTCTCTGGCGCAACCCCCGCTCGAGCCAAGCCACAAATCAACTGCGAGCGACGTGTGCCATCAGGCTGCGAAGCAAATAGCTGCCAGATGTCTTGCTGTTGCGGTGAGGCATCACGCAGAGTGGCCAATACTTCGTTTACTTCTACTGGCCATGCTAGGTTATCGGCACTCTGCTTGCCGGTGGCATCTGCTGCTGGCGATGGAATTGATACGGAGCGTGCCGAGGTCAGGAAGCGAGTGTCTAAGCCCGCCGCCCAGATCGCCATGCAACACGCAGCCAGTAACATCGCGCTGCCGGCGTAGATCACCGTCGGCGGTACAATCCTTTGTGTTCTCAACTTCGTTCGGACGTCCTGCAATGCATTGGCAAAGTCCTCTGCCGTGGCGAATCGATCTTGCGGCGACTTGGCCATGGCTTTCAAACAGATGCGATCCAGTTCGGGGAGAATATCGACGCGCTGTCGCATCGGTCGTACCGGCGACGTACGAATTCTCTGCAAGACATTGCTGCGCGTGGCGTGCGGCGAATCGAAAGGATTCAAACCGGTCAGTAACTCGTAGAGCACAATGCCCAGGCTGAAGATATCGCTACGCCCGTCTACGTGCTGTGCTTCGCCGCGCGCTTGCTCGGGGCTCATATACAACGGCGTCCCGGCAACACCTGATGCCAGCCCGAAGTCTTCGTCGGTCAGGGCCAATCCAAAGTCGGCGATTAACACGCGATCCTCTTCGTCCAGCAGCAAATTACGCGGCTTAATATCCCGGTGAACCACACCAATCTTGTGTGCTGCGTGCAGCGACCTAGCAACCTGCTCGACCCACTTGACCGCACGTTCTGGCGAGATCGGTGCTTCGTGGCGGACGTCACGCAAGGTTTTGGCGGAAACGAAAGGCATCGTCAGATAGTGAATTCCGTTCGCTTCATCGCTCTCCAAGACAGGGATGATTCCATCGCACTTCAACTGGCTGACCGCGGTTGTTTCGGCAGCCAACTGCGGCCACTGGGTATCGTTGTAGTGTCGCAGTACCTTCAGCGCAACAATCTCGCTTGTGCGGCGATCACGAGCCCGAAACACAACACCCATGCCGCCTCGGCCAATCTCTTCCAGCAATTCAAATCGACCAAAATGTTGCCCGGCCACAAGATTACAGTCGTCCCAGCTCAATTGATAAGGCTCGGTGTCCCATAGCGTAACGGTGCCGTGATGGATCGAGTCGAACACCGAATCGACAATCGCGTGGTGCTCCGGGAACCGCAGAAGATATGCCGACTTGTCCGGCAGCCTATCGCGTTGAGACTGATAGTCGAGTTCGATCTCCAGCAAAACCTGCAGCAACTGGCCGTCTGACTTTCCAGCTTGGTTATCCAGATACGCTTCGATCGAGGGCTCGACGCCAGTTCTCAGTTCGGCTTCAAACTTCGCGGCTATTCGTTCACGGGCAAAGGTCACTACCCATGAAGCCTCTCGCTTGTTCTCTGCATCCGACATGTCAGCGTTCCCGTCAGCCCTCGTGGCAGTGGCTTGGTGATTGGCAACAGCGCCCTACTACTGCTACTCGATGGCCGGGCGAGAATTGTGACACACAGTGCAGCAACTTTGTAGCCTGAGGCTTGGCCGCGCAACGGAGTTGCCAGTCTACCCAGCCTCGTCAGTCGCGCCGTTCGAAGCCGCTTGATCCGCATCGGCTCGACATTGCCATCTCGATTGAATCAGGCTCAATCGCCGATAGATCGTGCGAGGAAGACATCCCACCCGAACAGCGATCTCACCAGCGGAATAGCCTTGTAATCGCAGCATGGCGATTTGGTCGAGGTGTAAGTCTTGGCAGTCGATATCTGAAAACAGCTCTCGAATTTCTTCGGCAATCTCCAGAACCAGATCGCTCGGAGCCTGCGTCGCCGCGATATCCTCGAACCGAATCCGCGAGTCGGCGGCTTGGACAAGGCCAGATTCTCCGACTTCGAGCTGCCGACGTCGCATGGCTCGTCGGTAGTAATCGATCGCGCGGCGTTTTGTTAACAGCAGCAATATGCGATGCAAGTCATTGCGATCAGCCAGTTGCTTGAAGCCGCCGTCCTTGGCTCGCTCTAGGAACAGTCGGAACACGGAATTCGCAACATCTTCCTCATCCGCCGCCCGTCGCGGCGCCAGTCCCAACTGGCGTCGAGCGATCCGCGCCACCTGCTCGAAATAAGTGCTAACCAGCCATTCGTCCGCACGGGAATCGCCACGTTCGAGCAGCGGGAGCCAAGCGGTCACAGAGCCTTCGTTCGACATAAATCGCAAAAAACACCAGGAAAGCTGAACGTCGTGTCAAAACACACCAGTCAGGTTCGATTTACATGATAGGGAGTTACCTACACCGTTAGCTCCATCCTAACACACCGATCATAGTTCCCGGCCGGTTTTCCTTGCAAGTTGCGACGACCGCCCGGCAGGGCTTTTCGGTTTTTCAAACTGTGTAGTTTGTAACCCGAAGCGTCAGCGAGGCGAACACCGTGAATTCCTCACTTACGTTTCGGGTTTCGATTGCTGGTGACGACCTAAATTGAAAAACCGAAAAGCCCTGGACCGCCCGGCACACGAGACAGCCACACCATGAGCAACCGCCACCGCCGCAACAAATTGCGATCACGAAGACGGACCCGAAATCGCTACTTCGAGTCGCTCGAGCCTCGGCTGATGTTGGCCGTCGACTGGCGAAATCCCGTCAATCCATTCGACGTCAATAATGACAATTCGGTATTTCCGATTGATGCACTACAAATCATCAATGTCCTGAACTCAAAAGGCCCACACACTTTACCAGCGGTCAGACCATCCGATGGGAGCCAGCCGTATCTCGACGTCTCGGGAGATAATGTTGTTGCCCCTATCGATGTGTTGCAAGTGATCAACGTTTTGATCGCAGGCAATAGCGGAAGTGCCTTTGTGTTGCGCGAAGCGGATTTCGTTTCTGAATTCGATTTTCCGATCACGCTCGGGCAAACGAGTGGAGCTCGACACTATCGTCTCGCCTTAGATGCCGTCTTAGGGGACGCCGACTCGGCGACCAGCATTGACGACGTCTTTAATCTGTATCTGGTTGATCCACAAGACCGATCGAAGACGCTACTGGATCAAGGCACACCGGGAACTGCGTTGTTCAGCAAGATCGGGCAACGCACCGAAATGGCGACCGGATTGGTGCGTTTCGATGGCGATGTGATCGACATTGATCTCAGCTCACTTGGCGACCGGGAAACCGGATTGCTACGATTGCAATACATCAACGGGAACACCCAAGCAGCTGGCCAAGTTTCCGTGCGTCCCTTGTCAAACGATGTTGATGCCGAAGCAACACCAGGCGCTCGCTTCAATCTCAATTCACCGCTATCGCGGATCGGCGACGCCACCGATCTGAGTACGTACTTGCCGTTGGCAAATCCTTCGATTGACTTTAGCCAAGTTCGCTTTGACTCGACTTCCGGTTTGCTGCAAGTCGAAGTTCGTCTCAAGGCAGGCGAGACAACGACGGGCCGCAACGTCGCACTTACCTTCCCGGGCCTGCCGTCGTCAGTCGAATTGCGGAACCGATCCGGAACGACGTCGGCGGGCGTGCCTTATGTCAACTTGCAACCAGCGATCCCTAACGGAGGCCTGTCGCGAGGCATAACTTCTCGCTCGATCTTGCTTGAGTTTGCAAATCCGTCGCGAGCACACATCGACCTGAAACCGACCGTCGTCAGCCTCGGGAACAATCGTGCACCCATCATTGCGCCGATTGGCAATCTCTCCGTCCTACCAGGCGATACGTTGCACGTACCGATATCGGCCACCGATGCCGATGGAGACAGCGTCACGTTCTCCCTTCAGAGCGATCAGCGATTGCCGAACGGTTTTCTCTCAGCAGCCGGAAACCTTACTTTCAGTCCCGCTCCCTCCGACATCGGCACGTACCAATTCAACATTCGAGCCAACGACGGGACAGCCACATCCACGCAAGCGATAACGCTGGAAGTTGAAGCCGATCCGATCACCACGACACGAGTCTCGGGCATCATTCTCGACATCCATCAAATGCCGTTGTCCGGCATGCAAGTCGAGATTGGCGCAGTGCAAGGTCTGACGATGCCGGACGGCAGGTTCACATTGGATCTCGGCTCAGGGCCCCTTGTCAGCGACACGATCAAGATCCGCGGCGAGTTATTCCCCGGCCCGCAGGCCTACCCGTTTATCGCGGAAAAATTGCCACTCGTGCTGGAACACAACGTATTCGCTGGAGTGAACAACGTCATCGACCGACCGATCTATTTGCCGGCGCTGGACATGGCGAATGGCGTGACGATCAATCCAGCACTAGACACGACCGTCACGACCGCCGCCGTCCCTGGCGCTGAAGTCATGGTGAAAGCCGGAACGCTCATGAATCAGCAAGGAACACCGTTCACTGGCGCGCTTTCCATTACCGAAGTCCCACCCAACCTCACACCCGCCGCTTTGCCTGAGGGGCTACTTCCGGACTTAGTCGTGACGATTCAACCGGGCGAAATGGTGTTCGCCACCCCAGCGCCACTATCGTTACCTAACCGTGCTGGCTGGGCTCCCGGCACTAAGATGGACTTATGGTCGATCAGTCCAATCACGGGTGAGTTCGAAATCGTTGGCGAGGGTCGGGTGAGTACGGACGGAAGCCTTGTGGAGACGATTAGCGGTGGAATTCGCAACAGCAGTTGGCATGCCTTCATCCTCCAGGCTATTGATACGGAAGTGAGTGTGGATGAACCCGAGTGTGACGAAGATAGGATGACCTGCCCGGCACAGTCGCGTGTGGATCTTCATTCCGGCGCGATCATCGAACGCCACGCTGTCGCTAGATACTACTCACAAGGCAAAAGTCGCAGCCTGAACTTCGTATACAACTCGCTGCACGCCGACACGCGACCGATCATTCAATTCATGTCGACATTTCAGTGTGTTTTCGGAAGCACTGGAGGGGGAGTGCAGCGCCTCGTCGCCGAACTAAGCGTGGAACAGAACGGCACGACTTCGTCGCTTTCGTCGGGCTTCTGGAGTCTTCCCTCATGTTCGGCTGGCATCAGCGTTCAACTAGGTGGCTCCTTAATTGCGGACATGAGCCGTTTTCCGTCGGGACAGTATCAGTTCCATTTGAAGACCGGCACGCTGACAGGAAACTCGAACGCCCCAATTGCGGGGAGGCTAATCACTTCATCACCGACCGTCAGCATCGTGAATTTGGCTAGCAGCTCGCTGGGAAGCGGTTGGGCGATCATGGGAGTGCAGGAGATCGTCGAGCATGTGGACGGATCACTGCTGTTGATTGATGGCAGCAGCGCGACTCAAAGATTTGGTGCGCCGCCTGCGGTGGGACAGCCGTATGTGTCCCCGCTTGGTGACTTCTCGACGATGGAAAGGTTGGCAGACGGCACGTTTCGCCGCACGCTGAAGGACCAGGCCGTCTTTCAATTCAATGCCGACAACAAGCTGGCGTTTGAACGTGATCGCAACGGCAATACGACACAGTATCGCTATACCGCAGGTCGCCTGACCGATATTATCGATCCCGTGCAACTGACAACTCACTTCGAATATACGGGCGGTTTGTTGACATCCGTGACGAATCCCTATGGTCGAGTCACGCGATTCGAGCACGATGAACGAGGCAATCTTACTCGCATCATAGAACCTGATGGTGCGGCAACATCGTGGGAGTACGACGACCGACACCATCCCATCAGCATGACCGATGCCAACGGAAACCGGGGCGAGGATGTGTTCGACGAACTCGGTCGAGTAATTGCCGTGAAGTTTCCGGACGGCTCTGCGGCGAGTGTCTCTCCTGTACAGTCTCAAAGCGTCGCAATCGAGGGACGTAATACCAGTTGGCAGACGGCGGCGACACCAATCGCGGACCGCGTGGCCACGTATGTGGACTCGAAAGGAAACGCCATTCGGGCGACACTCGACCTCCTGGGGCAACCGACCAAAATCGAGGATAGTCTCGGATCGGTGTCAGCGACGACTCGCAATGCACTCAACCTGATCGTGCAACGATTCGACGCGCGAGGTAACGTGACGGCGTACGACTACGACGACCGCGGCAACGTCGTTCGAGTCACGGACGTGGTTTCGACCGTCATGTCAACACCTACTTCATCCTGGATCGGCGGCGGAAGTGGCCAATGGAATGACTCGGCCAACTGGAGCGACGGTCGTGTTCCCGGCCCCGAGGACGATGTTCTCATCGAAGTGCCGAATGTCGATGCCGAGATTACGATCTCGGGACAGCCCGTTCAAGTGCGTGGGCTGTATAGTTTCGAGCGAATTACTATCAATGGCCAGTCGCTGACAATCACCGGCGAGTCGCGATTGTTTAACGAGGTATCACTCCGGTCCAATGCCGTGCTGCTCGCGAAAGGTGCGGAAGCGGATGTCTCGCTGTTGTCGACAGTTCCCAGCGGAGGAAACTATCGGGCGGAGCAATCCGGCACCCTGCGACTGCCACTGCTGACGACGATGCTGGCGGGTTCCTTCAATGTCCAAACTGGCGGTGTCATCGAGGCACCAGCCCTGCAACGCCTGGTTAACGTTCGGGTCGACATTGCCACCGGCGCGAGTTTGTCGGTCGGGCAAATCGAAGAATTCACGTTAGGGACTCTGACGATCGCGGGCGGTGCGCACGAGTTCACAAATCTGACGGCGTTCCAAGAAAACACGCTAATACTTCAAGCGGGAGCCGTCGTCACGATGCCGAATTTGGCGAGTATCGATCGCTCTACTTTGCAGATAGTCGAGGGTTCACGTCTAACCGCCGGCAGCCTAGCAGGTTTCAATAACAGCTCGATCACGCTAACGTCACTCGGATCCGTTTCGATTCCGAACCTGACGGATGTCACCGGTTCATCGTTTTACGTCAAGGGACAAGGCACCCGCTTTACTATGCCAGCGGCAGTCACCAGCCATGATTCGGGGACGACGCGAGTAGACCGCTTCTTTCAAGTGGAAGATGGCGGCTTGCTCGACTTGAGTTCGTTGACGTCACTGACGTCGAACAGTCAGGGCTGGACGACGTACTTTCGCGCCTATGGTGGCGGGACGCTGTTGATGCCCAACCTGACGGCGCTCACGAATCATAGCGTGACTGTTCGAGCCGAAGGCAGCGGTAGCCAGATCGATCTGTCGGGACTGACCACCTGGCAAGGACAGTTTCCCAACGGTCGCCGTTCAAGTCTAACCGGTCTCGCCGACACCACGATCAACGTGCCTGCCTTGACTTCGTTAGATCAAGTCGACGTGACGCTGTCGGGCGCAGGAACCTTGACTACGGGGCAAATCACGTCGATCGTGGGCGGATCGATCGTCACCACCGGTCGCGCGATCGACTTGAGCGGCTTGACGTCGTTCACCGACTCGGCGTTGAGTGTGCAAGCCGGCGGGTCGGTGCTGACTCCGAACCTGACGGATGTCACCGGTTCGTCGTTTTACGTCAAGGGACAAGGCACCCGCTTTACTATGCCAGCGGCAGTCACCAGCCATGATTCAGGGGCGACGCGAGTAGACCGCTTCTTTCAAGTGGAAGATGGTGGCTTGCTCGACTTGAGTTCGTTGACGTCACTGACGTCGAACAGTCAGGGCTGGACGACGTACTTTCGCGCCTATGGTGGCGGGACGCTGTTGATGCCCAACCTGACGGCGCTCACGAATCATAGCGTGACTGTTCGAGCCGAAGGCAGCGGTAGCCAGATCGATCTGTCGGGACTGACCACCTGGCAAGGACAGTTTCCCAACGGTCGCCGTTCAAGTCTAACCGGTCTCGCCGACACCACGATCAACGTGCCTGCCTTGACTTCGTTAGACCGTCGACGTGACGCTGTCGGGCGCAGGAACCTTGACTACGGGCAAATCACGTCGATCGTGGGCGGATCGATCGTCACCACCGGTCGCCGGATCGACTGAGCGGCTTGACGTCGTTCACCGACTCGGCGTTGAGTGTGAAGCCGGCGGGTCGGTGCTGACTCGAACCTGACGGATGTCACCGGTTCGTCGTTTACGTCAGGGACAGGCACCGCTTTACCAGCGGCAGTCCCAGCCATGATTCAGGGCGACGCGGTAGACCGCTTCTTAAGTGGAAGATGGTGGCTTGCTCGACTTGAGTTCGTTGACGTCACTGACGTCGAACAGGGCTGACGACGTACTTTCGCGCCTATGGTGGCGGGACGCTGTTGATGCCCAACCTGGCGGCTCACGAATCATAGCGTGACTTTCGAGCCGAAGGCAGCGGTAGCCAGATCGATCGTCGGGACTGACCACCTGGCGGGACAGTTTCCAACGGTCGCCGTTCAGTCTAACCGGTCTCGCCGACACCACGATCAACGTGCTGCCTTGACTTCGTTAGATCAAGTCGACGTGACGCTGTCGGGCGGAACCTTACTACGGCAAATCCGTCGATCGTGGGCGGATCGATCACCACCGGTCGCGCGATCGACTGGGCGGTGACGTCGTTCACCGACTCGGCGTTGAGTGTGCAAGCCGGCGGTCGGTGCTGACTCGAACCTGACGGATGTCACCGGTTCGTCGTTTACGTCAAGGGACAAGGCACCCGCTTTACTATGCCAGCGGCAGTCGCCTGATTCAGGGGCGACGCGGTAGACCGCTTTTCAAGTGGAAGATGGTCTTGCTCGACTTGAGTTCGTTGACGTCACTGACGTCGAACAGTCAGGGCTGGACGACGTACTTTCGCGCCTATGGTGGCGGGACGCTGTTGATGCCCAACCTGACGGCGCTCACGAATCATAGCGTGACTGTTCGAGCCGAAGGCAGCGGTAGCCAGATCGATCTGTCGGGACTGACCACCTGGCAGGGCAGTTTCCCAACGGTCGCCGTTCAAGCCTAACCGGTCTCGCCGACACCACGATCAACGTGCCTGCCTTGACTTCGTTGGATCAAGTCGACGTGACGCTGTCGGGCGCAGGAACCTTGCCCACGTCGCAAATTGCGTCGTTTAAGGGCGGGACGCTTGTCACCACCGGTCGCGCGGTCGACTTGAGCGGCTTGACATCGTTCACCGACTCGGCGTTGAGTGTGCAAGCCGGCGGGTCGGTGCTGACTCCGAACCTGACGGATGTCACCGGTTCATCGTTTTACGTCAAGGACAAGGCACCCGCTTTACTATGCCGGCGGCGATCACCAGCCATGATTCGGGGACGACGCGAGTAGGCCGGCTTCTTCCAAGTGGAAGATGGCGGCTTGCTCGACCTGAGTTCGTTGACGTCACTGATCGCGTCAGCTGGACGACGCTCCGCCTATGGTGGCGGACACTGGATCAACGAGCTCACGAATCAAGTGCGGCTGGCCAGGCGGCGGTAGCCGATCGATCTGTCGGGAACCTGCAGGACAGCTTCCAACGTGCCGTTCAAGCCTAACCGGTTCGCCGAACGATCAACGTGCTTGACTTCGCTTGGATCAAGTCGACGCTGTCGCGCGGACCGCCCACCAAATTGCGTACGTTTAAGGCGGATTGTCACGGTGCGTGTCGACGAGCTGACGTCGTTCACACTCGGCGTTGAGTGCAAGCCGGCGGGTCGGTTGACTCCGACCAGATGCCGGTTATCGTTTACGTCAAGGACGGCACCGCTCCCAGCGGCAGTCACCACTGATTCGGGACGACGCGGTGACCGCTTCTTCAAGTGGAAGATGGTGGCGCTCGACTTGAGTTGTTGACGTCAGACGTCGAGCAGTCAGGCTACACGATCTCCGCTATGGTGGCGGAACACTGTGATGCAACCTGACGGCGCTACCATGGCGGCTGTTCGAGCCGAAGGCGGCGGTATGAATCGTCTCGGGATGACCACCTCGGCGACAGTTTCCCAACGGTCGCCGTTGCTTGCGGCTCACCACGATCAACGTGCCTGCCTTGACTTCGTTGGATCAAGTCGACGTGACGCTGTCGGGCGCAGGAACCTTGACTACGGGGCAAATCACGGACTGGAAGAATAGTAATCTTTCCTTCAGCGGTAGAACCGTCACCTTCTCCAGCTTGACGGATGCCGATGACACGAACCTGACAATCGACGCCGCGCGTGTCGATGCGCTGCTGCTGGCGAACATTGGCGATGGCGTCGTGACTTTGATCCGCGGCGGCGTTTTGAATGCACCCTTGTTGCCAGGGTTCGGCGGTAGTGGCGAAGGTCCGAGCAGCGAAGGTTTCAGCGGCGAGCCCGAAGGCGATGACTTTCCTGTCGGTGCCCTGCAGGCCGAGGCCGAAGACCCGCCTCCACTTCAGTTGCCCTCGGCTCGCCCGAGCACCTTTGCCTATGACGCCGTGTTCAGTCAACTCTCCCGCGCCACGGACGAACTGGGACGTGTGGTCTTGCACACGATCGACCCGGCCAACGGCAACCGCTTAGCGACTCGCGCGGTCGTCGGCCAGAATGATCTCACGAGCGGCGAGACCGACGACCAGGTGACCAGCTACACCTACACCGAACGCGGTTTGCTCGACTTGATGACCGATCCGTTGGGGCGAGTGAGCGACTGGGATTATGACGCTCTGGGGCGAGTGATCCAAGTCATCGTTGCCAAGGGAACACCCGACGAAGCCACGATGCGCACGGAGTATGATGCGTTCGGAAATGTCTCGGCCCAGATCGATGCCAACGGCCATCGGACGGAATACGAGTACGACGTACGCGACCGGTTGACGCTCGTCCGCGATGCAGTGGGCAACGAAACCCGCTACCGGTATGACGCGTCCGGCAACATGATCGAACAGACCGATGCCCGCGGAAATCTCTGGCGGTACGCCTACGACAAACACCATCGCATGATCGAAATGCGAGATCCGCAGAACAATCTGACCCGCTATCAATACGATCGCGGCGGAAACATGGTCGGCATGGTTGATCCGCTCGGGCACACCACGCGCTACGAGTACGACGCACGGGGCCGGCGCACAAAGTCGATCGATCCGGACGGCGGCGTGACGACGTTCAAGTACGATCTCGATAACAACATGACGTCACTGACCGATCCGGTCGGTAATACGACGCAGTTCACCTACGATTCAGCGCAGCCGCCAGACCTCGGAGATCGATCCGCTGGGCAAGGCTCTTCAATACCAATATGACGCCGTGGATAACCTGATTCGCAAGACAGATCGAGTTGATGCGAGTTACCGATTATCGATACGACGAACTTGATCGGCTGGTCACCGAAACGTGAGGCGATCCGCATGAGGCTGATGGCACACCGAACGAGATCACGTGCAGCTACGATCTGCTGACAACTGACTCATGTCAAGGACGTCTTTAGCAACTGACGTATGCCCGACCGCGACCGGGATGATCACGAAGACGACAACGCTTCCACGCCGCGCGCATGTCGTCTTGACCTACGTACGATCCGATGAGAATGTCATCGTGACGGACACCATCGAAGGTACCGGCGACGACTGGCTACGAGTACGACGGCCGTCCGACCGGTGTGCCAACGCTGATCAAAACTGCCGCACTGGTGCCACCGCTTTGCCAGTGTTCCCCTTCGACACAAGTGCGTCGACTTCACCCCACAACCGATCAGCCAATAGACCACATCTTGCCGTTGCGTTTATCGGCAACAACTAGTCATTGATAGACGGACGCTTACGAACCGTGAACCGTCTGCAAAGCATTGACCACTGAACTCGAGGCGTGCCGTCTCGTTTTCCACTACCAATACGATCCGCCAACCGCATTACGCGGATCACGGACGACGGCGTGACGGCATGGATACGACGCGAGATCAACCGGACCCGCCATCGGCTGCTGTCGGATGGCTTACAACTACCAATACGACGACGAAGGCAACCTGACGTTGCGACTGAGATCGCAACAGGCCAACGCGGATTTCAATTGGATCACCGCAACACTGATTGTCGAGTCACCGACGTCGCCGACAAGAATCGCAATCCCACGCAGATCGCCGAACGCACTTTACGCAGTCCTGCGGGAGACTAACTTGCATTGATGTGATTACCAGCTTTTCTGTGTATGACCGCGAAGATGTGATTTTGGATTCGTGGATGATGGTGCGGGATCTGATCAGGTTGAGTTGGTTCAGAGGTATATGCACGGGCCAGGAGTCGATCAAGTGTTGGCACAGGACGCCGCCGCAAGCACATGGCTACTAGCCGACCACATGGGTACGATTCGTGACCTAGTGGAGGAAAATGAACAGCTAGTCAATCACATTAAATACACAGCATACGGTGCTATTGCTTCAATGGGTAACGCTTCATCAGACTCCCGTTACCTCTATTCCTCGCGTGAATTCGATCCCGAATTGAGGATCTACTTTTACCGCGGACGATACTACGAACCAACACTCGGGACGTTCCTTGGTGAAGATCCCCTTAGGTTCGACGGAGAAGATTCGAACTTAGTTCGCTTCGTCGGAAATGGACCTGTGCAACGTATTGACCCCTGGGGCTTACTATTCTGGGACACCGTAAATGCAGGAGAATCGTATGGTGATCATGCTGCACAGTACTGGGCTGATCGTTACGCGGAAACTGGGAATTGGTGGTATCAAGTCCCCGGTGTTTTCGCGTCGTTGTGGACTCCATGCACCAGTGATCAGACATTGTTAACGTTAATCCCAATCTCCCGTTTAAGAGTGCTTAAGAATGCACCTGGGGTTGAGTATAGATTCACGAAGGATTTCCGCGTCGGTTGGCATCGCTTCACGCCAAAACGCGGTCCCTTAAAAGGGCAAGTTCTCAATCGACCACACTATCATACTCGTCCCGGTATCGGTTGGCATAGGCCGTGGGAGTAGTCCAGCATGTAATTTACAAGAAGGGGGCTGAATGAAGGGGACATTCTATTTTTCGGCAGACCGACGTTCGCCGTAGACGGCTGGATGGGCCTGGACTGTCGTGCCAATGCTTGGAAACAGTGGCGCATCGAAATTTGACGTGGCAGTTTTGAAACTTAGGTGAAGCATTTTCGTGATGAACGATCGACGATCTTATCAAAATAGCGGCAAGCATCTTTGGCATCGCAGGCTGTTGGTGGAACAGCTCGAAAGCCGGCGGTTGCTCGCTGGCGTTTGGCAGAACCCTCGCAATGCGTTGGATGTCGATGATTCGGGGATCGCATCGCCACTGGATGCGCTGCAGGTCATTAACGACTTGGATGATAACGGCAGCCGTCAACTGCCATTATCCAGGCCCGCCTTGGCCGCTTACCTTGGACGAGAAAAGGTGCCAGACGAGAAAAGGTGCCAGGAACCGTTTATTGACACCGGATACTTCTTTGGGTAATGTTTGGGGATGGGACGACCGAAACGAGCAGCGGATGGTGGGTTGGTTTACCATGTGTTGAACCGTTCGAATGCCAAGATGCCGATCTTCGAAAAGGATGGCGACTATGAGGCTTTCGAGCGAGTCTTGGAAGAGGCGGTGGCACGGAATGAGACGCGACTGTTGGCGTATTGCGTTTTACGGACTCACTGGCACTTGGTGGTCTGGCCTCGCGAAGACGGCGAACTCTCCAGCTTCACCGGTTGGCTGACTTTGACGCACACCCAGCGCTGGCATGCTCATCGTCATAGCACAGGAACGGGACACGTTTACCAAGGCCGCTTCAAGTCGTTCCCCGTTCAAGAAGATGAGCACTTCCATACGGTTTGTCGGTACGTGGAGCGTAACGCTTTGCGAGCGAATCTAGTCGCCCGCGCCGAGGACTGGCGTTGGAACAGCCTACATCGTTGGAAGTTTGGTACGGCACAAGAGAAATCGCTATTATCCGCCTGGCCACTTCCCCGTCGCCCTGGTTGGATCGATCATGTGAACACCCCGCAGACGGACGCCGAGTTGGGAGCCCTCCGTCGCAGCGTTCAACGCGGTTGTCCCTATGGCGACTCGACGTGGTCCGAGAAGATGGTCCAGCAACTCGGCCTGGAGAGTACGCTCCGCCCTCACGGCAGACCGAAGAAGCAGAACAACGGTTCCTGACACCTTTTATGGATCTTCTATGGATTCCAAGTAGCCACGGAGTGCTTGATTACTGCTGAGGTGAGCACGTTGGCTATTTTACGATCAGGGAGTGAAGTGACGAAACGCAAACAATGGATTGGCCTGACGCTGTTCGTGATTGTCTGCCTTGGCGCAGGTGGCCTTGGAGCCATCGCGACCACACCAGAAATCGACGGCTGGTACAAGACGATCACAAAGCCATCCTGGAATCCGCCCGATTACGTGTTCGGCCCAGTCTGGTCGACGCTGTTCTTCATGATGGGGATTGCGGCCTGGCTGGTTTGGGAGCAAGTTGGATTTCGCGGCGCGAAACTTCCACTCGGCCTGTTTGGCGTGCAACTTGTTTTAAATGTCGGGTGGTCGTGGATATTCTTTGGTTTGCATCAACCAGGCTGGGCGTTCGTCGAGATTATCATACTGTGGCTGGCAATTCTTGCGACGACGGTGGAGTTCTTCCGGCGCTCAAGAGTTGCAGGAAGCTTTATGGTGCCGTACCTGGCGTGGGTGAGCTTTGCAGGTGTGTTGAACTTCGCGATCTGGCAGTTGAATCGTTGAATGCAGCCGTCTCGCGAGGAACGACGAAAAGTTTGTGACAGTCCCCGCCCGTGGCCGACGAATTCGCTAAAAGTCAGCTCGCAGACTTCTTCAGCACGGACTTAATCGCCAGCCAAGGAAAGAAAAACAAGACAAGCAGGCACAACTTAAAGAGCCCCAATCCGCAGTAGATGATCAAGTCCAATTCATGCGGCGACAGGCCAAACATCCGCCCATGTATCCGGTCGATGATGTCGCCGGTGAGTAACAAGACGACGGTCGAAAACAGGAGCAGCAGGAAGCCAATTATCCAGCAACGCAGTAATACGTTGGCCAGTGTCTCAAAAAAGTCTCTTGTGGAATCGAGCATGGCATTTCTTTCGAGTGGAGGAAAATGCATGGCATTCTAGATATGAATCCAAAGGTCAGCGGATACATTCTATCGACGACGATTTCGCCTCGGTAGAATTGCACCTGTCCCAAACACTGCACCGCTATTCGAGAGGCCATCATGCGCTGGAACAAATACAATAACGTCCTCATCGCCTTTCTTGCCGTGAGTCTCGTCAGCAGTGCAGTCCAAGCCGATGTCACCGTCGAAGAGAATATAACCTACGGCAAGGGCGGGGACACGGAATTGAAACTCGACATTGCTCGGCCAGACGGAGACGGTCCGTTCCCGGCGATTGTGTTCATTCATGGTGGTGGCTGGTATCAGGGAAATCGCCAGGGATACCGGGGACAAATCGTCGAAGCGGCCAAGCGAGGGTACGTGGCGGCAACCATCAGCTACCGGCTGATGAAATTCGATGAAGCGAAGAAGGAAACCACGACTGCCACGCCGAACTTCCCAGCGCAAATCCACGATGCCAAGGCGTCGATCCGTTGGTTGCGAGCCAATGCCGACAAATACCACGTGGATCCTGACCGAATCGGTGTGACGGGCGGCTCAGCCGGCGGTCATCTCTCGCTGCTCGTCGGTTTAACGGACGCCAACTCGGACTTGGAAGGTGACGGTGGAAATCCCGATCAATCCAGCCGAGTGCAGGCAGTCGTGAACGTCTTCGGCCCAACAGACATGGCGGCGTGCTATGAAACAAGTTCCGTGGCGTGGATCTTCCGACTGTTTATGGGCGGGACGCCGGACGAAATCGGCGAGACCTACAAAGCGGCAAGCCCGATCACGTATGCCAGCGCCGATGACCCACCGATTCTGACGTTACACGGGGACCGAGATGCGTTAGTTCCAATCGCTCAGGCCACAACATTGAACGAGAAAATGAAGTCGTCAGGCGCACGTCACACGCTAATGATCTTTGAGGGGCAAGGACACGGTTTCGGCGGCGAACACGCCATAAAATCGGCAACTGCCATGTGGAGTTTCTTCGATCAACACTTGAAGCCGAAGAGTTCAGCGAAGTGATATCTAACCACAGAAGCAGCGTCAGGTCTGGGCATTCTCACTCCGCTTTGCCGGGGAACACATGTCCTGTGGCGCCCATCTCGACAGCGTAGAGCGAAGTCCGGGCAGTGACAAACAACGTCTGGTTATCAGGACCGCCGAAGGAACAGTTCGCTGGCTGTTCGGGGAAACTCAAAATGCCGAGTAACTTGCCATCGCGATTGTAGACCTGAATACCCAGGCCCGAGGTAATGTACAAATTGCCCTGTGTGTCGATCGTCAAGCCGTCGCCACCGGTATCGTCCTTTCCTTCAGGCTGCTGTAACTCGCAAAAGACCTTCCCCGCCCCGAGCTTTCCGGGGCTGACGACCGGATAGGCCATCATCTGCTTCTGTAAGGACGGAATGACGTACAGCGTCTTCTCGTCCGGCGACAAGATCACACCGTTCGGGGCTTTGAGATCATCGATCAGCCGCGTGACCTGCCCGTCTCTTGTGGCGTAGTAAACCGCAACGACCTCCTGCGGCAACGGATGGGGGCACGGAAATGCGGGTCGGTGAAATAGATGCCTCCCGCGCGGTCGATCACGAGATCGTTGGGCGCGTTGAAACGCTCGCCCTGATATTGGGATGCGATCGCCGTGGTTTCTTTGTTCGCTAAGTCGATTGCTACAAGCCTGCCATCCATTTCACACGCTAGGAGCCGACCGCGGTTTACCATCAAACCGTTCGTGTGATTTGATGGTTCGAGAAAGACGGATAAAGTGCCGGTCGCGTCGACTTTGTAAATGCGGTTTGCTGGAATGTCGCTGAAGTAGAGATTTCCCTGACCATCCCACGTCGGCCCTTCTGTGAACTGTAGTTCTCCGTGCAATTTCCGCACGTCGCTCTTTGGTCCGATGCCTGGGATCGTGTCTGCAGCCCATACTGCGTTACTCGCGCAATGACAAACAAACGTTGCAGCGATTAGTACGTAGATCCAATTCTTCATGGTGCGTTCTCTCTCTAGTTGGAAGCAAAGTGTGAGATTCAGTCCAGCACAACCTGCGGAAACTCGATTCGAAGTGTCGCTCGCCACATTTGAAATCGGCGATTACGACATTCTACTCAACGATATCGAAGGTGACTACGCAACTGCCAGGGGCAGGGCGACCTCGGCGGAATCACTGTCGCCGTCAAATCGCTTTGTCGGAACTGGTATTGCTGTGCCCCGCGTGGCGGAACTGGGGATTGGCCTCGGCGGTAAAGCCGAACACGATCATCTTGCATTCACGCCAAGACGATGTGATCCCGTTTGCCGACTCTGAGGAACTGATTCTCAGCAGCGGACTTCCTACGGGTGCGTTGGTTGAAGTCGGGCAAGACCACCGACTCGCCGATGAAGAGCCACTAAAGTCGATGCTGGCTGCGTGTGAGCGAGTACAATCGGAAGCATGATTAGCAGCACTCGACTACTTGCGATAGTCTTTCTTCTCGCCTGCATCGGTCTTCGGCCAGGTTGAGCGAGTTTGGTTAAGTCATCGCACTAACGATCCGAGCAAGCTGGTCGTCAACTGGATGACGACAGAACCGGGTGATTCTGTCGTCCGATTCGGCAGAACATCCGAGTACAGCGACGAAGTTCGAGTCAGTAATGATACGGTGATGCACCATGTCGAGATTCCTCTCGCCGAGACAGGCGGCGTGTATCACTACGCCGTCAGCACTGGAAGTCAGTCCTCAGACGATGCCACATTCAAGGCGTATCCGACTGATGTACTCAGGGTCGCCGTTGTCGCCGACTGGCAAGGCAAACCGGATCTGACAGCGATCATCAACGACGACGTGCATTTGTTGCTCACTGCTGGTGACAATATTTCCAATACGCATCAACTTTGTGGCGAGGGAAACAAAGAGTGCGTAAAGCCGTACGCTCAACTGATTGACCGCTATCCAGATTTGTTCCGTTCAACGCCCTTCATGCCGGTATTGGGCAACCACGACAAGGAAATGCGACCCCGAGGCACCAAGCCACCGGACGAGCACGTCTACGACATCGATGCCACTGCCTTTCGTCGGTTCTTTGAGTTGCCGGATGATGAATGGAAGTGGCACTTTGACGTGCCTGGTTTCGATGTTCGCTTCGTGGCCCTCGATCTCAATCACATCTCCGACTTTGGCACAACGTGGCAGGCGTATCATGCGTTTCACGCTGGCTCGCAACAGTTCGACTGGTATCAAAAGCTAATGTCCGACGAATCACGACAATTCGTCGTGACTCTCTATAACGAGCGGAATGCCTCGATGCGAGCTCAAGCACGCGGGGCATGGCACGACATGTTCCGTAAGGGCACCATCGCGATCACCGGATTTGGCTACTATGCCGAACGTGCCGAGGTCGATGGCTTCACGTACTACAACACTTCGCTGAGTGGAAAAGGCGATCAGTATGCAGATCCGAACTCACAGTTCCTAAAGGGCGAGGACAGCTACATTCTGATGACGTTTACGAAGAACCCGATGAAGCTGGTTGTCGAAATCAAAGGGCTGGATGGGAACGTTTTGGACCGGAAAGAGTATTCCGGCAAGTAACTCGCATGACTGACGGACCGAATGGCCGATCAACATGAGCGATTCTCTAACGGGCATTAAAAAACCTCGCTGCTAATGGCAGCGAGGTTCTTATGAGTATGGAAGACTGGCGGGCCAACACGATACGCAATTGTCGATTGTGATCAGGTGTACCCAGCAGGGCCGAATGGCAAGGCGGCAATTGTAGCCCCCCGCGTCATTCAAGTAATGCGATCATCCATCGCCGAGCGAATCGTCTTTGATGCCGTGTTAAGCCAATCTAGTGTTAGTATCGTTTGGCTAACTGAAAAACTGTAATCGAGTTGAGAAAGGAACGCAGAAACGACCGTGGTGGCGGCTCAGAAGTTAGCCGCCAAAACAACTAGGTGGATCAAGCATGTGCTCCTCCGTTTGATGTTCTGTCGATCTCTGAAGACTTGACTCGTCGCTGATACTAAAACTCTACCCCATGATCGTCTTTGCCTTGACGACATTTTCACTATTTACAATCAGAAACTCGAAATCGTGAACGGCATCCGCCAATCAGGTAAACTCTGCAACTTGGCAAAACGGAAGGGGCCTCGCAATGACATAGCATGGCTAGTCGCTTAGTAGTTCGCGGTAGTCCAAAGTAGCTCAATCTCGCCCCAACTAGGGAGCGATTGGCTAAATGAATTTATCGGGCGGGCGAGTAGTTGTTCGGGCGGCGCTCGGCAGCGCCTTCAGAGAGTTATTTGAGAACTTCCACACGGTTAGATTTGGGTACAGGTAAAATGGCTCGCTTCTTAATGGCTGGCGTTTGTCTCTTCACAGTCGTCAACTCGAATGTTGCATATTCGCAGGACGGAGAAACCGCGTTGGCAACTCTGCCGTCCCGCCATAAACGAAGCGCCCTTTCAAATCGCCCCATTCGCTATCTGCTGACGAACTCGAACACCACGCCGGTGTGACGAGAAGCCACAACATGACTTGCATCCAAGTCACGAGCCGCACGTTCCAAGACTTCCGCTCGTGGTGCGGAGCAAGTGGCCTCCAGGTCGATTTGCGAGGTAGATCGTCCATTCTCCGGCTCCTCTGTAGTCAACGGGAATCCCACATCAGCGGTGAACCGTTTGGCACGTTGACCTGTCATTGTAGCAACGAACTTTTGAACAAGGATGGCATTGCGTGCGATTGCCGGACTAGTCGTGCGTCTCTGACCATCCAACTGCCGGTTCAGACTACATCAACTTTGGGAGCTGAAACGTGTCCGAACCTATCCTTCGCTGGATGGTCTAATTCACAGCCCAACTGCCTGTCGGGACTACATCACCACTCTGCAAGAGTGTGCCGAAAGGCACGACGTCTTGGCGATCCTTCGTTGGGCCCTTTTGAATAACAATACAACCGTCCAACTGCCTGCTTGGAGTACATGACGGTCCTAAGGTAGCGATGCCGGGCGACCGGCGAACGAAGTTGGAATGGCGAAGTGTGAAGGAGCTTCAAACTTCTGACTTCGCTCTTCACACTTCTGATGACCGACTGCCGATTCGGAGTACATCGACTTTACTAATCGAGAGGTTGTGGGTTCGAGTCCCACCGGCCTGGCTCATCACTGAACGGGCCGTAGCTCAAGCGGATAGAGCGCTACGTCTCTGGTCAACACTTCGTCGGTCACGCTTTACAACAACACGATCATCTCGACTGCCGAGTTGGAGTACATGGCTCATAACCCGGATGTTGTGGGTTCGAGTCCCACCAGCGCAACTTCAATGCACGTCGCGCTGTAGCTTAATGGTAGAGCGCCGTTACGTCTCTGATTCACCACTTCGTCGAGAGTTTGTTAATTTATCTCGGTCGTTCAGTCACGAATCTCGTCCGGCTCGCTGAGCACTTCATCGAGTAACGATTCGAGCCCAAGGTGAACGGCGAGTTCGCGAACTAGATTGCGATCCGTATCGAGCCCACCGCGGTAGACATGCCGCAAGTCGCGTCGACTCTTGTGGCTCCCCTTACTGATCCAAACCAGCTTGGACGCCGCGGCGTCGGCACGCGACGCAACCGGCAGGTGCATTCCATCAAATACCTCGATCACTTGCGATCGATTCAATTCACCTTCGATCAGTTCTCGCGAGTAAATATCGAGCTTAAGTGCCTCCGTATTATCGAACAACTGAAACATTCCACGTTGCTCGACCGCTTGGCGAATGGCTTGGGAATCGAATAGAAAGTCGGACTTATCTAGCGACGAAATAAACGAATTCAGTTGCGTGGTGATCGCCTGATTGTCGATGACGATGTCAATGTCCTGCGTCATCCGCGGCTCGCCATAAACGACGGACGTGAGTTCACCGGTCAAATGAAATCGAATCGCATGTTGCCTGAAGATGGCGACTGCCTTGGCCAACGTGTCGCGGAACGCCTCAACGGGAAACATCGACCAACTTCCGGTCGATGATTGCCACTGCTGACGGATCAGCGCTGTACAGCCTTTTCGCGACTTCCCACTTCAGCCGCTCCGGTGACATCGCCCCCGACTTGGACACGATCTGCCGACCGAGAAGCTGACGCGTCCATTGAAACATCGCAGCGCATCGCTCCATGCGTTCCTTCGCGGACAAAGAATCCATGCGTGACTGATAATGCTGCTCGACAATCGACGCCATTAATTCACCCGTTGCGAACCAGATATAGCTTTCGCCTGTCAGTATACCCAACGTGACTGCCGGTGCGGAGTACGGGGGAAGTTGGAAGTGTGAACGAGGAAGTGTGAAAGCAGTTACGAATTCGCACGTGACTTCTTGATGATCGTCGTAAGTATCGCGATCAACTCGTTGCATTCCTCCGTAACCGGACGCAGTCGGTCGGCGCGGATGACTTCCGTCTCAGCGAGCAGGCGAAGCCAATAGTGTGTTTCACGGGCTTCTTTGCAGGCGATGCTGTACTTCGCGACGAAGTCGGCTCGACTCTGGCTTGCCTGTCCCTCTTCGACATTCGCACCCATTGACGTGCCGGGTCGCAGCAGTTGGCGACTCAAGGTTCGCCCAACACCGGGAGTTGCATCAAGAACCTGACAAAGTTTCACGATTCTAGTCGCCAACGCGAACGTTCGCTCGGGCAAATCGGTCTTCATAGCAACGTCCTCCGCTTGCCAGATTAGAGCTAATAAGCGGCTTCCTTTCAAACTTCACCCTTCACATGTCAAACTTTTTCCATGGCCAACAAGACTTTGTTTTCAAGCACTAAGAACAAGCTGCCGCGCGCTGACTCGTTCAACGAGGCCGGTGGTCGCGCACACAAGTTCGCGCCGAAGCATGCGCTGGCCCAGATGGCTGCGACCGGTTGCTTCAACGGCGTGTTCTACGCGACCGCACAGAACCAACTCGCCGAGATGCAAAAGCTAATCGACCAGGTCGATGACAACGTCTTCCTGGCCAAGCTCGCGGTCTACGCACGTGAGCGCGCCTACATGAAGGACATGCCAGCGGCGTTGTTGGTTGTGCTGTCGAAGCGTGACACGGAGCTGATGCACCGCGTGTTCGATCGAGTTATCGACAACGGTCGCGTAATGCGCACTATGTTCCAGATGATTCGTTCGGGACAGTTCGGTCGTACCAGCTTGTCGTCTTCGTTGCAGCGTGCGTTTCAGCGTTGGTTGAACGAGGCTTCGGTCGGCAAGTTGCTGTCGGCTTCGATCGGTAACGATCCGAGTCTGCGCGACGTGCTGCGGATGGCTCGCCCGACGCCGAAGGACAACGCACGCCGTGCGCTGTTCGGTTGGCTGACGGACAAGGAGACCGCCAAGTGGGCTCCGGCAACCGAGACCGACTTGCCAGCTCAGGTACAAACCCTGATCGCGTACCGCAATGCGGACACGGTCGAGGCACAGACGCTGATCGCCGGTGACTTGCAGGTTCGTTGGGACTTGTTGGCCGATGCGGCCAAGGGTCCGCTCGTCTGGAAGGCGATTGCCCGGCAGATGGGTCCGCAGGCGTTGCGGATGAACCTCAACACGTTGCTGCGTCACAAAGTCTTCACTGTAGCCCCGACACTCCGTGGCGGGGATGTCGGTCACGGAGTGACCGACCTACAGATGATCGATTACGTGGCGGATCGGCTAACCAATGCCGACGAAATCCGTCGCTCGCGCCAGTTTCCGTACCAGTTCCTGGCGGCGTACCTGAATGCTTCGGATGAAGTTCCGCAAAAGATCAAGACAGCACTTCATCAGGCTGCCGAGATCACGTGTGGTAACGTGCCGGAGTTGCCGGGTCCGGTCGTCATCGGTCTGGATACGTCTGGTTCGATGTCGATGGCGGTTACTGGTTCACGTGGTCGAGGTGCAACAAGCAAGATGCGTTGCATCGACGTGGCGGCATTGTTCGCTGCGGCGATCTTGCGTCGCAACCCAGACAGCGTGGTTGTTCCGTTCGATACCCGCGCGTACGGCGTCCGTATCGATCCGTCCGATTCGATCTTGAGTCTGTCGGAGCGATTGGCGAAGTACGGTGGCGGCGGAACCAACTGCTCGCTTCCGTTGCACGAGGCCAACACGAAGTTCAGCAAGCGAAAGTTCGCTGGCTGCGTGTTGGTTAGCGACAACGAGAGCTGGGTCGGAAATGGTCGGCACGGTTCGACCGGCGTAATGACCGAGTGGCAGAAGTTCGTAACGAACCAAAAGCGACTCGGTGTTGCGTCGCCGAAGCTGGTCTGCATCGACATCCAGCCTTACGGATCGGCACAGGCTCCTGAGCGCAACGACATCCTGAACATTGGTGGCTTCAGTGACGCTGTGTTCAATGTGGTTTCCTCGTACCTGAGCAACGATGCTGGGAGGTTCGTTGCAGAAGTGGAGTCGGTTGAGTTGTAATCGAGACGCCCCTGGCCTGCGCAAGCGGGTTAGGGGCTTTCTACTTTTCATGCATCAGCACTGGGGCCTTGTTGACGGGGCGATGCATTACAATCGTGAATGCCGCAAATCAAATTCAAAGCCACTTTTCTCGAAGATGGACGGGATTATGAACGGGCGACAACTTCAAAAACTGGGCGTTCCGCAAGCCTGCGTCAGAGAGGCCATTACGGCCATCCAACTCGTGACATCAACGAGACCTACCAAAAGCAAAGGCATCAAGAAGCAAATCGCATCGGTGTTGGAGAATCCTGACGAGTTTGTCGAAGACGAACACTTCGGCGCGTTTGCCAAGGCATTGATCGAGGATCGCGAATTTGTGCGACCAGAACCCGTCTCCTACCAGACTTGGGGCGAAGCCGGGATCGACGAGCAGTCGCATTCGCAGATGCGTCAGGCATGCAGCGTGCCGGTCGCGGTCGCCGGCGCATTGATGCCCGACGCCCATGTTGGTTATGGCCTGCCGATCGGCGGCGTGCTGGCCTGTGAAAACGCTGTGATTCCCTACGCGGTTGGTGTCGATATCGCGTGCCGCATGAAACTGTCTGTTCTTGACATTCCTGCGGTAACGCTCGGCTCGCAATTCGATCGCTACAAAACTGCCTTGGAAGGCGGCACTCGATTCGGCGTTGGGTCGGAACACGAGCACTCGCAGTCGCATGACG
This sequence comes from Planctomycetaceae bacterium, assembly GCA_020638975.1. GTDB lineage: Bacteria > Planctomycetota > Planctomycetia > Pirellulales > Pirellulaceae. The sequence goes on along the minus strand of JACKHN010000008.1, from coordinate 314,467 downwards.
TGATGGATTGCGATTGGACGATCACTCGCATTACCCGAGAGCGGAAAGACCGGGCGTGGAAACAACTCGGCACATCCGGCTCCGGTAACCACTTCGTCGAGTTCGGTCTACTAACTCTGGACCAGCGCGACGAGGAACTAAACCTGGACGCTGGTGAATACGTCGCGCTACTCAGTCACAGCGGCAGTCGCGGCGCTGGAGCAGCAGTCTGCTCTACTTACAGCGACATCGCTCGGGCGACGTTGCCGAAGAAGTTTGAAGACCTCGGCCGGTTGGCGTGGCTCGACCTCGACAGCGAGGCAGGTCAAGAATACTGGGCCGCGATGAACTTGATGGGAGACGATGCGGCTGCCAACCACGATGTCATTCACCGCTTGGTGACGAAGCTGCTGGGCGCACAGATCATCGCAGGTGTCGAGAATCACCACAACTTTGCGTGGAAGGAAGTCCATGACGGCAAGGAAGTGATCGTGCATCGCAAAGGTGCAACCCCAGCGGCGGCAGGAGAACTAGGCGTCATTCCCGGCTCGATGGCGGACCCTGCGTTCGTCGTTCGGGGCAAGGGCAATGCCGCCTCACTTGCGTCGGCGTCGCACGGCGCGGGCCGGCAGATGTCGCGCAAGCAGGCCAAAGACAAGTTCAATTGGAAGGCGGTGAAGAGCGACCTCGAAAAGAAGGGAGTACGAGTCCTCTCCGCCGGGGCGGACGAAGTGCCCGGCGTCTACAAGGACATTCGCGAAGTGATGAAGCAGCAAGTCGACCTAGTCGAGACCGTCGCACGTTTCGATCCGCGGATCGTCAAGATGTGTGATGACGGCAGCAAGGCGGAAGATTAGCTTGAAAAGTGAACCGATGCTCGCGAACCGTGACGCCTCGTCCGTTCCGAAGTGTGTTATTCGGCAGAGTCGTCGAGTCCATCTGTCCAGTCATCGCCGAAAAACTCGCGTTCGTCGTGCATGTCGTACTTTCGCGCCACATCAGGGTCAGTCGTAAACAACTGAATATAATCATCGGCTGTCCCACCTTCCGGATCAAATTGCACACCATCAGCTCGCATTTGCTTGAGCAGTTCAACCGCACCTCCTAATTGGTTGATCATGTCGTCGAAGCTGACTGCGTCAATTGTAAGGAACCTATTTCGCCACAGCGTCACGTATCGCCGAGTCCCACTGTGGACTGCTTTCCAAAGCTCCTCGTACTTCGGCTGTACGTACGGGGCGAGTTCCTCCGCGAAAGATGCTGGAAGGCCGAGAATCCGAATAAGCTCTTGGACATCGACAAGATCTTTCAATCGATCCTGGCCTGTCATGCCTGAAGCAATCTTTAGTTCGATCAATGTCGGCAAGTTCAAATATCGAATGCTGTTTTCTTCCTCAACCACGCTACTCGGGTCAGGAAAAGAAACTTCTTTGGGCTTGCCATCTCCCGGAAAATCACCGGTTACCAAGAACTCGATTTTGACTTGATGCTCTGTATCACGCAAATGCTTGCTTCCCGTAAACGGCGGCCGATAGCCTAAGCCGTCAAGCTCTTTGTGGATCTTCTTGAGCGAATCTCGCGTTACGAGAATATCGACATCTTCTGTAAATCGACGATACCCATACTTGAAAAGCGCCATCCCGCCGACGACAGCATACGGGACTTCCATCGCATTGAGACGCTGGCAAATGCGACGCAGAGTCTCATGTACCGCGCTCTTCTCGTCGAAGTGACGACTGCCTTCGTCCATGGCCCAACTCAAATCCTGTGACAGTTTTTCTTCATAAGACAAGGACCGATCAATCGTGTCGTGCGAAACGAACGAAGCACTTGAGTTGATCGTGTTGCTCATGATTCGACCGTTTCAGTTACTCGACCTGCCCATACCAGAGGTTGATTGTACCACAGCAGCCAGGAATGGCGTACAGAACCTTTTTGAAGTTCCCGTGTCTCACCGGATAGTAAAGGAAGCCGTGTCGTTCTTGAACATCGTCCAGAGCCAATTCACCCTCCCTCATTGCAGGAGCCTCCTGATGCGAATGTCGCATCGCTACATCGAGTCTTTGAGCCTGAGTTCTCCTCGGGGCTAGTCTCTGTGCTGGCCCAGTCGGGTCAGGCTCCTTCTTCTTGATCTCTTTGCTCAGTCTAGAGCGGCGCTGAATGCGCTGTAGCTCGTTCGGATCGGCAGCAAAGATCCTTCGCGACATGAGATTCGCTCGCGGCGATAGCTGCGTTGCGATTTTGTAGTCGCTTCTCTTCAGGTGTTGTTCCGCTGCTCGTCTTCGGGCTGCTGCTTGGCAAGCCGCAGTTCACCCCATACGGGCAAGTGGTTTTAGTTTCGGTCCCTGTCTTTAGAACCTCATTGAAAGGAGGAACCAATGGCCAAAGGGATTTTTCAGAAGGCTGTTTGTCATCAGAAACTGAATGTTAACGTGGGTACGGTCGGTCACATTGACCACGGCAAGACCACACTGACCGCGGCGATCCTGCGCGTGCAGTCCGAGAAGGGGCTGGCTGAGTACAAGTCGTACCAACAGATCGCCAAGGGTGGCATCGTCCGGGATAAGAATAAGACCGTGACGATCCTGGCCGCGCATGTCCGCTACGAGAGCGAGCGTCGAGACTACGCACACATCGACTGTCCAGGTCACGCCGATTACATCAAGAACATGATTACCGGTGCGGCACAAATGGATGGCGCGGTGTTGCTGGTCTCGGCTGCTGACGGCCCGATGCCACAAACTCGCGAGCACGTACTGCTGGCACGACAGGTCGGCGTGCCTCACCTAGTCGTGTTCTTGAACAAGTGCGACTTGGTGGACGATCCCGAGTTGATCGATCTGGTCGAGATGGACCTGCGTGAGTTGCTGACTCGCTACGGATTCCCCGGCGACGAAGTGCCGGTGGTCCGTGGCTCAGCTATGCTCGCGCATGACAACCCGACTGATGTCGAAGCAACGCGTTGTATTGACGAGTTGCTCACGGCGTTGGACACCTACATCCCTGATCCGATGCGAGATGTTGACAAGCCGCTGCTGATGCCGATCGAGAATGTGTTCACGATCGAAGGACGCGGTACGGTTGTTACTGGCAAGATCGAGCAGGGAACAGTCCGCGCGGGTGACTCGGTGGACATCGTTGGACTGGCGGGTGAACCGCGGACGGTCGTTGTCACTCAGGTCGAAACATTCGGCCAAGTGCTCGACGTCGGCCAAGCCGGTCATAATGTTGGCTGCTTGCTGCGAGGTGTAGCACGCGACGAAGTTCAGCGAGGTCAGGTGTTGGCTGCGATCGGATCGATCACACCAATCACCGACTTCGAGGCGGAGGTTTACGTCCTCACCAAGGAGGAAGGGGGGCGTCACACGCCGTTCTTTGACGGTTACACGCCTCAGTTTTTCTTCCGTACGGCGGACGTCACTGGATCGGCACGCGTGTTGGGCGACGTCGACATGGCGACGCCCGGTGATGGCGTGAAGTTGGGTGTCTCGCTGCAGAGCCCGGTCGCTCTAGCGGACGGCGCTCGCTTCGCAATTCGCGAAGGCAGCAAGACGGTCGGCTCTGGCGTCGTCACGAAAGTGCTGGCTTAGCCCGTCACTTGGTAGCCCCTGGTTCGAGCAATCGGACCAGGGAGCTTTTGCCACGGAACGATTCGCGCGACTGAGTTGCGTTCGCTTTTGGATTTGGGCATGATAGCGCCATCGCCTTTCACTAACCGAAAGAACCTGTCATCGAGAGAGCCCTCATGGCCCGCGCAGAAACACTGAAACTCGTGCGCGAGAGTAAGCTGGCCGCTCTATTGCCGGACGCACCTTCTGGTGTCGAACATGAAGCCAGCGGTGTGTTGGTGAAAGAACGTCAGTTTTTTGTTGTGTTCGACAACCACACATCAGTAGCAAAGTTGTCGGAAGACTTGATTCCATGCGTAATGAACGGTCTTTTCGGGATGGCTCCCGTCGATGGTGGCTACGAGGGCATCACCTACAACTCCGTTAAGAATCGCTACTACCTGTTGGTCGAATCTCGAAGACACAAGGGCGGTCGCTTTCGTGCTGAAATTTTTGAGTATGACGATGGACTAAGTTACCTCAAGAGTCGCCCTGTCGAGTTCGACTTTAAGTCTGGTAACAAGGGCTTTGAGGCTGTCTGCCATATACGGCGTGATAACCGAGACTACCTATTGGCGCTCTGCGAAGGTAATAAGTGCCAGAGCGGCGGCAAGGGACGCAAGCCGGGTGGCGGACGAATTCAACTATTTGAGAAAAGAAAGAAACGCTGGGCGCACGTCGACACGATAAAACTACCGAAGTCGGTACTCTTCGAGGACTTCTCCGGGATGACGATCGACGGAAACCGAGTTGCAGTTGTATCGCAACAGAACTCCATGCTGTGGATTGGTACGTTTGAAGAAAGTAAGTGGAATTGGTGTGATGGCGGAGAAGCATATCCGTTTCCTCGCACGACGACTGGGAAGATCGCTTACGGCAACGTCGAAGGCGTGGCCTGGATCAACCTGAACCGCCTTGTCGCGGTATCGGATCGCCGAAAGAAAAATCAGCCCTCTCGCTTTGCGGAGAAAGACCAGTCGGTACACATCTTCGACCTGCCTGAATGAGTGGAACTAAGCGATTCGATTACGAACTCGCTTCTTTCAGCCGGCTCCGCTTGGTTACCAATCCAGCGGTCATGCCTCCAGCCACAACGCCGAAAAGGTGCCCCTCCCAGGATACATGTGACCCGAGATCGGGAATGATTCCCGAAAGAAGAGTGCCACCGTACAGGAATCCGACAAGAATCGATATCGCGAGCGGCCAGGCTCTTCGTTCTAGAAATCCAGAGACAAGCAAGAATGCGATCAAGCCATAGACCAAACCACTGGCACCGATGTGCGTCGCTGGTCGGCCAAACAGCCACAACAACGTACCGCCTATCACGACAATGTAAATCACAATCGCCCAAGAATTCGCTTTCGAGCCGGCCAGTAGGGTTAGCAGAATTGTGAGTGGGACGGAATTGCTCACCAGATGTTTCAAGTCTTCATGAAGAAACGGCATCAGGAGAATGCCGCCCAGGCCGATCAACGAACGCGGTGTTACTCCGAACGACTTGATGTCTATTGGCGCAAGGAGGCCCGCCAAAAAAACGAACCAGACGACGCCGACAAAGATTAGGATGCCCTGCAGTTCCTCGCGGACAGAGTGTTTCACCATTTCGCATTTTCCGAAGCACAGAAGGCTTGCCGAAGTAGCGTCTCTCACCGGCACTGTTTTTGTTGAAAAGTGATGTAAGTTCAGTCGCAATGACAATCGTAATCCGTTATGCGACCTGCCGGTATGGTAAGTAACCGTAATACTTGGGCCGATCATCCAAACGAACATGCAGCCACGATACGCCCATGCCTGCGGTGCTGAGCCACACAGGACGGTCACAAACGCGGTGCTCCATAGCAATGGCCACAGATTGCCACAGATGGTGCAACTGTGACTGAGGTGCGTGGCGAATGAATGAAGCGAGGTGCCCGTAAATCGACGCGTCGCCAATGGGACAAGGTACAACCATCACGGCATCGCCGCCAAGATTAGGGAACGTGACGACTTCAGACTCGGAGTTGAAGTGCGTCGCGAAAGCAGTCGTGTCCACCGCGCGGGCAAGTGCATCACTGCGTAAGAGTACACACTCAAATTGGCGGGAAAGTGTGGCCAACGTGACGCTTGGCGCCTCCCAGCGGTACGCCTCAAAGGGCGACGCGCCGAGCAATGTGCAGAAGTACGATCGAAACGAAGCATCATCGCGCCACAGCGATAGAACGTCTGCAAATGCCAATGGCGTGTCGTCGCGAAGCAAGGTGAAGTGTTGGATGCGACCATCGTTGAGCAAGTCGCTGCGAGAATCCCACATTTTTTCGATCCATAAATCAAACGCTGCGTTCGTGCGAAGTGCCGACTAGTACGGCGGAAATATTCGCCGGAATCCGTGACCAAGGACAAGTATTGCAAAGACTAAATTTCGTAATAGTTGGCCGGGCCAGAAAATTGGCAGCGGGCCTACGATTTCTGCGTCCCCGTGTTCAGGAAACTGTTGTGCCAGTCGAGCAGTCAGGTTCTCCATCCAGTAAACGCTGCGGGGCCATTCAATCAAGCCGTCTAGCCACTCTTTCGGGATACCCGATTGGCCGACCGATGCTCCTGCCAGTGCGCCGGTGATCGCAGCCACCGTATCCGTATCGCCACCCAGTCGTATCGCTTGAGTCACGCTTTCTCGAAAGTCACCGTAGTATCGCAGCCAGCAAAACAGAGCAATCGGAACAGTATGGTAGATGTAACCTGTGATGCCGCGGGTTAGCTCCATGTCCGCTGCGAGAGCCGCTGGCGAAGCTCCTTGCTCAAGATGTTCTCGCACCTTGTCGAGAAGTTTAAGTAATTTCGGCTCCGTGATTCCATTGCGAACGTGCTCTAGCGCCTTACACGCTTGGAATGGAAGATTCGCGGGGCGTGCTGCGTACGCCGCGGCGATCGCAATCGCCATTGCACCTTGGTCGGCACGAATATCACGGTGTGTGATGCGCGTCGAGGCTTGAGCGATCAGTTTCATCGAGTCGGGAGTGTCGGCAAGCAGAACCCCGATGATGGGAGCTCGCATCGCAGGTCCATTCCCCGCCGAACGCACCCCACTATGACGAGGAGAAACTCCTATCCAGAGTCTGAGTATTGCCCGTAGCGTCCCGAGTCCGATGCCAACTGGCACACCCAGCAGCCACCAGCGCAATCGCCACGCGAGCGAGTTTTGAAATCGCTTGACGTCGGTGCCTGCCGCCAACAGCGCCTGCGCCGTCATACATGCGTGTTCGGTATCATCGCTGATCATTCCGCGACCGAGTGCCAGCCGATGCCGAATCTCGCCCGCTCCGAATAGCTTCTCGGCACGCCGCGCGGACAAGCCTTCCCGAGGTAACCCCAAAGCATCACCGATCGCCATTCCCAGCAAACAGCCGCCGATCACATCGGCGCGATCCAGCGGACGGCACGGCGTGCTAGCCAACATGGACATCGCTTTCCCGCCGTAAGAAATAAAGCCCGCTGTAAACTCGCGCGTCGACCAGCTTTCCAGATTGCTGCGATTGCTTCAGCCAATCATCGATTGCGGCGAGCGATATTTCGTGGACCGTGATGTCTTCACTTTCGTCACCACCGCCGGATTCGACCTTCTCGATCTGGTCAGCGACAAAGATCGTCACCATCTCGTTGGTCATTCCCGCACTAGACGCGACCGTTGCGACATTTCTCATTTTCGTCGCGCGGTAGCCCGTTTCTTCGAGCAGTTCACGCATTGCTGCAATTTCAAGGGCTTCGTCCGCTTGATCGGCGAGGTCGCCACACAAACCCGCTGGCAGTTCGATCACACGTCGGGCTACCGGAGGTCGATATTGCTCGACCAGAACAATGCGGTCCTCCCGCGTGCGGGCCACGATGCACACCACGCCACTGGCCGTTGTACGCTCGACATAAGACCAGCCATCTCGCTTCACAAATCGGAGATGCGCTGTCTGAGCGATCACGTCATCTGCCGGTACATCTGATCGATTCATATTCGTTTCTCCGCATTTCAGGCACGGTCAAAGCAAGCTCTGAACGGACTAATGAACTTCTCCGTGTCGGAATGATCTAGCACCGCAAAGATGACTGTCTCGAAGGCTTGTGAGAAGATCGATTGTTCACAAAGTTGCACATAGAACCACTGCGCCACCTTCTCAATATCGTTCTTGAACACTCCGCACCCCCACGCGCCGAGAACTAGATGACGATGCTCGTGAATCACGGCAAGCGAAAGCACTCTTTCGATGCGTGCTTGCATCACCTCATCAATTCTCGGAACATCCTGCGGATAGTTATCTACGACTGCTCCCGCGTTGACGGCCGGAGCCGTGATGATCGAAACCGCAAAAGGCGTTGGAAGCAATTGGTCGTCGTCATCTCGGATCACTGGCACATTGGGAGAGTAAATCATGTGGTCTGTGTATAGCGGCGTGCCACACGAACGATTCGTCTCGTAGTAGCTACTCACATCTTTGATGCACACGTAAAGCCCTGTTGCCCGAGCCAAACACTCTTCCTGAGCTTGGGCTCCCGTAAGAAAGCCGCCACCCGGGCTTTTGGCTGAGGCAAAATTCAAGCAAAGGACGCGTCGCGACGCGTCTTCTTCGACGAGCGTCTTGGCTGCGGATAAGGTTGTTGTATTTTCCACGCGAAAACGAGTTTTGGTCGGACACGGTGGAGTCTCTAGACAAGTTGCCCGTTCGGCGAACACGGATGCAAAGTCCTCGGGCGAGTAGTGCCGAGTTCCTGCGATTGCTGCGTCGAGAACCTTACCGATTGATACGGTGTCGCCGCCACACGGATACTCTCGCCGTTCGAGAATCTCCACCGTGTGCGCTGCGATCAGAGCACGCTCTTTGCGATTCGTCATCTTCTATTTTCCTCTTCTTGAGTCAATTATCTTCGTGCAAATGGAGCTGTGCTCCGTTATCTCCGCCGATCCGCATCAAGCGATCTGGATTCTGAGGCGGAGCGACCAAGCTCCGTGTTAGGTTGACTCGCATCTATCGCATGGTGGCGAGGTAACTCCAGATACTCGACTGGCACGTGATCCGTGAGCCAGACATCGTTCGGTGTAACAAAGAATTCATGGCCTGCCTGGTGCATCTCTAATGCTCTCACTTGGAGCAACACCGGCTTCCCGCGTCGACGACCCACGGCAGTTGATGTCGCCACATCCACATGCAAATGGACGTGGTGACGGTCCATCTTCTTGAGCCCTTCCCGTGCGATTGGCTCAACGAACTGCTGTGGTGTGCCGTGGTAGAGGATCTCGGGTGGCGTCGCCCGCTGATATCCCAACTCGACTTCCACCGAATGACCTTGGTTCGCTCGGATACGTTTACCGTCCTCGCTGAATGAGAACCTTTGCTTGTCGTTGGTGCTGACGACTTCCTCCAACGTCGCACGCGACATCGGGTGTCCATGCCGAGCCAATGCGGAGAGGAGCACGTCAACTTTGACCCAACCAGCTTCGTCGAGTTCGATGCCTACTGTCCGCGGCTTATGCCGCAGAACGAGGCTGAGAAATTTACTTTTGTTTCGTCGTTCTTTTTCGTTCATTTCACTTACACTTGTATCTTCTGCGGCCCAAACAGCCTTGCCTTATGAATTTTTGTTTTCCCTACTAAAGTATCTGCTCTGCCGTGACGAGGCTCACGCCTGCGTCCCTCATTCCTTGAACCGCACGACTCACGTCACCCGGCTTCAATTCGACTCCGCGGCACCCGTCTTCAATCAACGAAGTTCTCAGGCCAAGTGCGGCGGCATCGAGTGCCGTGAATTTCACGCAGTAGTCCGTTGCCAGTCCCATCACGGCGACCTCTGTCACGCCGTGCTCACGGAGAAACTCCGCCAATCCGGTCGCTTGACGATGGCCGTTGTCAAAGAAGCCGCTGTAACTGTCGATCTTTCGATCCGTACCTTTCGGAAAGACGCGTCGAATGTAATCTGTGTTTAGATTCGCATGGAACGCGGCTCCTGCCGTTCCTTGAACACAGTGGTCTGGCCAGAGCACTTGCTCCAGTCCACCCAAGTCAATGACTTCGCCGACGCTGCATCCAGCGTGCTGGCTGGCGAAGCTGAGATGATCTGCTGGGTGCCAGTCCTGCGTTGCCACAACCAGATCGAAATGCGGCATCAATTGATTGGCTATAGGCACGACCTGGTCGCCGTCAGCGACGGCCAACGCGCCACCTGGCATGAAGTCATTCTGCAAATCGACTAGAATGAGTGCCTTCATCGTCCTACTCAAATCTCGAAGTTAAACCCTTGTTTCGTGAGCCGCTGGTACTTACGGCGGTCGAACTTATAGAGCCGTGCGGCTCGGTGTGCGACATCCGTCTCGACTTCATCAAGCTCGACTAGAATGTCCATGCTGAGAATCTTCTTGCGAAAGTTTCGCTTATCTAGCGGACGGTCCAGCACGACTTCGTACAGATGTTGGATCTGCCGCAACGTAAACTTCGCTGGCAACAACTCAAAGCCAATCGGCTGATAACGCACCTTGCCTCGCAGTCGTTCGTGAGCCATTTCCAGAATCTTGGCGTGGTCAAACGCGAGCGCCGGCACATCGTCCACCGCGAACCACGCCGCATTGCGTGCATCGGTGGCTGCTTGGACTTGATGGTCCGTGAGTTTCACGAGGGCGTAATACGTGACCGTCACAACACGTTCGCGAGGGTCGCGATCAATCTCCCCGATCGTATACAGTTGTTCTAAGTACACATTTTCAATGCCTGTTTCTTCCCGAAGCTCACGACGCGCGGATTCTTCGAGCGACTCGTCAAGTCGAACGAAGCCACCCGGCAGAGCCCAACGCCCCTCGAACGGTGGCAAATCGCGTTGAATTAATAGAACCTTCAGGTCATCGTCATCGAGCCCGAACACGACGCAGTCTACCGTCAGGGCCGCCCGCGGGTATTCATAGCTATAACTCATATCGGCTCCCTTAGTGTGCTGTGCACACCAATAATAGTGTTGTGTGTACACTATGTCAACCGGCGAAATAAAGAGGCTTCCGGGATCGGACATCGCAAACTGCGAGATGCAACAATTAGATCGCAACGCCCCTGGCTTTGAGAATCAATTGCGTCTTTCGATTGTGGAGCGATTGTTCCAAGCCCACAGGATACTCGTGCGGGTTCAAGTGACGCCGAATCCCTGTGTGGAACAAGCTGAGCTGATACTTGGCTCTCGCCCGAATTGTGGCCAAGTCTTCCGGCACCTGGACGACTGTGCCATCACGAACCACAGGCATCAGTAAGTTGGCACTCGACAAGTCATCTCCCAACAGCAGACGCCGCGTCGTATCAAGAGGGTCGACAATGACCGCAGTCTCTGGCTCGCCAGCAAGTTCGTCGTAAATCATGTCGCCAACTGCGTTCTGCCCATTGTGAAATCGGCGCACTTGCAGCATGCCCGGCGTCGAGGTCTTGATCGCTTGTTCTGAAAGTTTTACTTTTGGCTCCCAATCACCCATCTCGTTCTTCATCGCACCCAGTTTGTACACGCCGCCGAGTGCCGGTTGGTCATAGGCCGTAACGAGCTTGGTGCCGACTCCCCAGACGGCGACCTTGGCACCTTGCTGTTTCAACCCGGCGATGATTCCTTCGTCGAGATCATTGCTGGCTACGATCACCGCGCTTGGAAACCCCGCCTCGTCCAACAGTCGTCGCGCCTCAATGCTCAGGTATGCCAAGTCTCCCGAATCGAGACGCACGCCCACCATCTCATGCCCTTGCTCTCGAAGGCGTCGACCGACGTGAACCGCATTCCGAATGCCATCGATCGTGTCGTAGGTATCCACCAGAAAAACACAGTTGTTCGGCATCGCCGCGGCGTAGTTCTCGAAGGCCGACAGTTCATCGTCAAAGGACATCACCCAACTGTGAGCATGCGTCCCTTTGACCGGAATCCCGAAGAGCTTTCCGGCCAAAACATTGGACGTGGCATCGCAACCGCCGATATACGCCGCACGACTTGCCGCCAGAGCCCCATCAATTCCTTGTGCGCGGCGCAGACCGAACTCTAATACTGGTTCGCCGCCGGTCGCCGTCGAAATCCGCGCCGCCTTGGTTGCGATCAGCGATTGAAAGTTGATAAAGTTCAGCAGTGCCGTTTCCAGAATCTGACAGTGCAAGATTGGGCCTTTGACCCGAACAAGTGGCTGATGCGGAAAGACGACAGTTCCTTCAGGGACTGCGTCGACGTCGCAGCGCAACTTGAGTTGTGCCAAATAGTCGAGGAACCCAGGCTCGAACAGCGGTTGTCCGTCGTTGCCTTCTAGTTCCGCTAGATACTCGATGTCTTCCGCCGAGAAACGAAACGCATCCAGGTAATCAAGGACGTACTGCAACCCGGCGGCGACTGTATAGCCTCCTCCAAACGGGTTCTTCCGAAAGAACAAGTGGAAAATAGCCTCGCGTTCCGCGCGTCCCATTTTCCAATAGCCGTACGCCATTGTCAGTTGATACAGGTCTGTTAGCAGTGCTAAAGGCGTTCGGTAGATGTCAATTAACTTCGCCACGATCTTCACTCCTTCACGGCCGTCTTGTTAGTGTATTATAAACACTAAGTATTGGCGAGTCAAGCGGAGAGTTCACGAAGATGCACGGTGCACGCGAAGAGTCGTTGCTACGACTGATGATTGCATTTGGCATGTGCTGGTTCGTGGATCACATCCACAGTATGCACGAAGGGCTAATCACGGGGTGTTTCGCGAGTGTTTGATTCAATGCCCGCATCGACGAGCACGATGTTGCACGTCTTGGTTTCGTCATCGAAGTGCAACTCGACGCGACCAGTCTCAAGTTGCCTCAGCACGCTCTCGATGCGACGTTCGACGAGGGAATGATCGGTGCCATCGCGAGTGACGAACTCCTGAACAACCGCCCGAAGCGTGGCTGGCGACAGGCTGGTGTGTGGGATGCGCATGAGATCGGTGTTACCCGAAACCTATTTTCCAAACTTAGTAATCCGCTGCGGTCGACGAACGCAAAAGTAAATCAGCGCGCCCAGCCAGTTTAGCAACACAATCACCAGCACCCAGATGATCTTGTCGTTGCCCTCAGATGGCTCCTTGGTGAGGCAATCGACGAGCATCCAAATCCAGAAGACACAACCCACCAATCCTAAACAGCTGAAGATGAGCATGAAGAGAATCGGGAAGATTGCAATAGATTGTTCCGTCATGACGTACCTTTTGTTAGCAAAACGAGGGGGCGACCTGTCTATTCGCCAACCAGAGTGAAAGCTTGGACTGGAAACCGGTGATCCCAGTTTCGTGTTTCAGCCTCGAACGAAGCCAGCGGACAGTCTAAGATCACGGCATTGGGAATTCCACCCATGGCAGGGAGCCGCGACTCACTCGGAGTTGTTCTCATGCCCTACGTGATCGGAAAAGGCACGCGTTGCAAAGTCTGCCGCGCCGATGTGTCCGATCGATGGCGTTGGCACTCGACTCGCAAGCGATTGGTGTTTCAGAACTACAATCGGGCGCGATACGGCGAGTGTTTGTTTCACGCCAGTAAGTGGCTGATCTGGGTTGACGACCGTTTTGTCGAGCGGCTGAAGTAGCTCATCGTGCCAGCAACAGCGCTGCGGTCCAGAATGCCGATGTCGCAACTGTGCCGAGAATGCATCCAAAGATCAAGCCTCGACACCAATCACGGATGCCAGAATCGAGTTCGTCCCATTGAGGTATCAACACTTCGTAGCCCCCTTCGCTGAAGTTCGATGCTCAGATTAACCAACATGTTTCAGCGTGATTGCGACAACGAGAAATGTCAAACCCGAGAACGTGTCGCAGTGATAAGTCGATAACGGTTGATTCTCGCGCCAAGAAATAAAATCGGCCCAGCGAGGAGGGGCAGAATCCTGGCAGGGCCTATCTCGGCGAGGTGGGGCAGAAACCTGACCGAGCTGCCTTCATTGTACCGGCAGACTATCGAGATTGTTAGGCATGCGGGAACAGTTACTTCGGTATTTGTGGATTTTCGTGAGCCGACGGCGCTGGCCGCGGCCTGATACGTTACATTCCGAGCAGAGGCCGCGGCCAGCTCCGTCGGCTCACGGTCGGAAATTACTCGTCGCCCGATCCTTAGTATCAAAAACCGAAAATATGGGAGGAGGTGGAAAGGCAGGCTTTTTGCTCAGAGGATTTCTGCGTTACGATGCCAAGGAACGACCGAGTCACTACAACAATCGATAGCTTCTCAAACATCCCACATGCAGGAAGGACCCACCCAACGACACCGATCAGCCCCATCCTATCGCGACAAACCAACATTCACGAACTGGCCCGGTAGCCGCTCTTGTTCCAGCCGCAGGCTGTCGCTGAGGCAACGATCGAAGGCCTGTTGCTCGGCGACGGTTAGATTGACGGGAGCCTGCGATAGCGGCGATCGATACGGAACGGCGAACTCGCGAAACCGCTCCAGAACATCGCTGCTCATAAAGATGCTTTCCACGTGTGGGAAGCGGTGGCGAAACCCCGACAGAATCCGATAGCCATCCACGTCGATGTCGCCCCAATAGAGAAGCCGTGAAGTTGCCAGCCAGGGCAGTTTCGCGAGTTGCACGACGCCGTCGCCAACACCGCCCAAGGCCATCGTTCTTGGACGCTGTGGCAGCGTCAGCAGGTTGACTTTGTTCTCGACGATGATGACCGTGATGTCGGATGCCCGGAGCGAACTGAGGTGCCGAAGCGGCAGCGATAACTCGTCGAATGGCAGGCCCAGCTCGGTTGTCAGACAGGGATCGAGCAGCCGCACGAGGTAATGCAACTCACCGTCGCGAAGGCCGAAACGACGGGAGAACTTCTTTTCGTTGACATCGATTGCCGCTGGCGGCAGCAGCATATCGAGCCATCCGCGAAGAATCGTTTCGTTGCGTTCGATGAATTTTGTGTCGACTGGCACAGGCAACTCACGGGCAAAACAATCAGGTTGCGGATGGGCCAGGAAGTATTGCGTCACGGCCAGCAGCCCATCGACATCCAACTCTTCGCTCACTAGCTTCTCCCAGTTGGCTTTGATCGTGAGCCAGGCCTCCATTTCTTCGACTTTCCCCAGCGTCGAGCGGACCTTCTCGACAACCCGTTGCAAGCGGGAGAATGCAGCCTCGTGATCGATCAGCCGTAACAGATCTTCGGGCGAGTCGATCTCGATCCGTTGCGGGAAGCTGTTTTCACCAAAGGTGCGGGAACGGATCGTTTTCCAGTGGATCGTGTAGCCGAAGCCGCATTGTTCTTTCGACGCGCTACGCAGCCGCTCGACGGCGGCGATCATTGCGGGGACGTCATCGCCCGTGGTCGGCAAACTCGCACGGACGACGAGTGGGAACTGCGTCGTTCCGGCAAGCCAATCGCGCACGAACTGCGGATACAACCGCTCGGCCTTCTGCCGCACTTGATCGGGAGTGATGATCGGACTTGCCTTGGGCATGGCATTAGTTGGGAAGCGTGAGCAAACAACTCGTTCCCAGGCGGGAGCCTGGAAACCAGAATTGCAAACTAGCCGCTCATCGCTACCTCATCTTCCATCGTGTCCAACACTTGTTGATATTCGCGAGCGGTCATGCTGTAGATTCGTGATTGCTTCGTTTCTTCGTTCTTGACGACATGCAGATAGCTGTCCACATACGGTTCCGTGACGCGGGCCTTCGCATCCAGCGGAGCGACAATCAACAACTGCAAGCCGAATTGCTGAAACAACTTCAAGGCATACTCCGCATAACGATCATCGACCTTGGAAAACATCTCGTCCACGACGACGAAATGTAAACGACCGGGCGTTCGTCCAGTCGGATCGAGATCATATTGATAGCCGATCGCGGCAACCAAGATCGTGAACGCCAGCTTCGCTTTCTCGCCACCCGACTGTCCGGAACTGTCTTCGTAGCGGCTTTGCACGTTACCCGTCTCGCGTTCGACTTCGATCGCCGCGAAATCGAACCAACGCCGCACATCGATCACCTTATCGCGCCAACGACTTTCCTCGCGCAGCCGATCGATCAGACTCTCGATGCGCGTGAATCTCGCTTCGTTCGCTTCCGGCGTTCCTTCAAAGGCACCATCCAAACAGTGCCGCAGCGAACGTTGGAACTCGACAATCTCGCGATCTTGCACTCGCCGTGGGTCGAGTCGCATGAACGTGCCGGCGTTGTATTCCAACTCGCCCAGCGCCTTGTTCAACTGCGAGATCTTGCTTTCGATCTGGACGCTTGCTTCTTTCAAATCGGCATCGAAGATCGCCACTTCCTGGCTGACGCGATCGTTCAGCATCTCCTTGAAGCGGCGTTCGTACTTCGGCAGATCCTCGCGGCGAATGCTCTCGAGTAATCCGAGAAAGCTCGGCAAGGAATCGACCTTGGCATCCAGATCGGTTTGTTCCTCGGTAAACTCTTGCAAGAACTTACTCATCGTCGAGAGTAGCCGCTCTTGCAGCTTGGACAACACATCTCTCAGCTCCTTGATCACGACTTCCGCTTGCTGGCGATAGTCGCGTTGTCGCTGGAACAGATTGTCGATCGAGAGCGGCGTTTCACGAAAACGCTCGTCCAGCTGGCTCATCGCCTCCGTGAGATGCTGCCAACGATCGCCGCGTTCATAAGCTGCGAGGGCCGCGCGAGCTTCGTTCAGTAACGCGGTCCCTTTGCGGATCTCGTCTTCCGTCACTCGTTCTTGACCGACGGCGTCGTCGCGGTCTTTCTCCAGTCGCGCGATCTCGCGCCCCGTCTCCTGCAAACGAGTCTTCAACACTTGAACCGCTTCGTTCGACGATTCCAACTCCGCCTGCTCACGCTTCAACCGCGTGATCACATCACGATGCCGACCGGCGTCGATCATGTCGAAGCTAGTCACCTCCAACGATAATGCCGCCGCAGCCGCCTGTTGCAACGAACGGTGAGTTTGCAACTCGCCGTCGAGCGATTGCAGCTTGCCGTCGAGAGCAGCTATCGAGGCGTTGAGTTCTTCAATCCGTCGGGCCAGTCGTTGCTTCTTCTCGCGATTATCCCAGCCCAAGACGAAGTGTCGCGGGTCGCTGGTACGCTCGCGGTCGTCTTTCTCGTGCCGATCGTCGCCGACCTTCACGTGGCGATTGACCGTCATGGCCAACCGCTTGGCGTCGCGAAACTCCTCGATCGTCTCGCAGCATTGGAAATCGAAACGCCGCGTGACTTGATCGCGAACCCAGGGCGTGAGGTCATGCCCCGCGCGGTACTCCAGCTTGTGAATCAGCGAGTGTGTCTGCAAGCGATCACCAGACTCTGCTTCCCCAGCGACTCGACCAACACGCAGATAGACCAGCCGGCTGCCACGCCCTTGTTGATCGACAAGCCGCGTCTGTTCGACATACTGCGAGACGCGATGGTACAGCCGATCGGACACGAGCAAGCTCAGTGCGAATGACCGCAAGACCATTTCCGCCGACGCCTCCCACTCGCGTTGATCGCCCCGCACCGCGAGCAACTCGGCGGCGAACGGCAACTCGCTCTCGGCGACAGCCAAGTCTTCACACAGCCGCGTTCGCAACACGGCAAGGTAGCCCGGCAAGTTCGACCGGCGTTTCATCAGATTCTCAAGCTCTTCCGTTTCCTCGCGCAGTTCCCGTCGCGCGGCATCTCGCGCGATGATGTGTTGTTCGCGACGTTCGCCCAACGAGTGGATGGCTTGCCGAGCATGTTCGATTTGCTCGTTCAACCACTGAATGGTTTCGGCCAGCGTTTCCGGCGAATCGATCGTCGTATGACAGCCGCACTCGTCCAGTCGTCGCTGCAATTGCGATCGCTTCTCGTGCTTTGTCGTGAACGCGGCTTCCTCGATTTTGATCAGGTGCGGAAGCTCGCGCAATCGATCGCCGCCCGCCTGATCGATCTCACTTTGCAATCGACCTCGTTGGATTTGCAACTCGTCCAACTCGGCCTTCAGCCGCAGCTTGGTCTCGGTCGCGGCGGCCAGTCGCTGGCGAAAGCGTTCCAACTCGGGTTCGTACAACCGGACGGTCGCTTGCTTGAAGAAGGCGTCGCTGGCCGTGAGTTGATCCTCAGTCGTGACCAGCGACTGGGCTCGCTGACGATACCGCTTGCCGATCTTTTCAATCGGTTCGAGCAACTCTTGTTGCCGCCGCGCCCGCACCAACTCGCGATGAGCCGTACTCAATTCATTGAAGTGAGCAAGCAGTCGCTGGACTTTCTCGCGCCAGTCATGTGCTTCGAGCATGTGGTCGCGGATGAATCGGTTCAGGCTTTGAATGTCCTTGACGGCTACCGTCTGGTTGAACATGTCCATGGCCTTCTCGCGGATGCCCGTCCGTCGCGCGAACCACCCGTGATACTCGCTGAATGTCTTGGTTGCTTGAAAGCCACGTTGCTTCAGCTGCGTGATGATGCGTTCCGCCTGCCGCAACTCGCCCAGATCGTCTTGAATCGTCCGCTCGCCGTCCGACATGGCGAACACCTTATCGGAGCTATTGTCGGCGGTGAGAAACAACACCTGACAGACCGTGAACGATTCACCCAAGGCTTCGTCGCGAAAGACGGCCAGCAACGCCGAGTAGGTTCGCGAGTCGCCGCGCAGATACTGCGTCTTGGAGCCCGTGCTGTCATCGCCCGTCTGGCCACAGGCACCGCAGATGTAGCTGCGTTCGTCGCGTTCGGTCTTCTGTGCTCCGGCGGCGACGTTGTAGTTGCGAATCCGTCTGGGCACGAGCAGCGTGAGGATCGAATCGACCAACGTCGACTTGCCCGAACCGTTTTGACCAACCAGCAGCGATGTCCGACCTTCGGGGCGAACGATATGCACTTCGTTGTTGCTGCTGTCGAACGTGCCCCAGTTGTATAGCTCCAGTCGCTGGAGCCGGAAGCCGGGCCGTTCGGGACGAAGATCGAAGAGTGTATCCATGCGTAAAAGCTTACGGAGCCGCTGAAAGTTTATCTACGGGAAGCCTCACGTCTTCCGCGACGGTGTGTCGACGCCCTGCTCTTGAACTGCTAGCTCCAATTGATGTTTCAAGCCTTCGAGCTGGTCGATCGAGACGCGGGCCTTGAGGAAGCGACGGACTTCCCAAGCTTCGGGCTCATCTTGGAACTTGCGGACGAATTTCATGTCAGCCAGTTTATTCATGGCTGCCGACAGCCGCTTCAGTAACTTAACTTCATCATCGTCGATCGGAAAGAAGTTTTTCCAGGCATCGAGCAATGCTTGTGTCTCGACGACGCACAGCTGATTGTCCAAGTCTTCGTCTTCAAAGCGGCGGTATTCATCACGCAGTAGCACACATAGCAACGTCTGATCATAGCCCAGCGGCGTGCGGCGCAGCAGCTTGGGGATGCGTTGATAGTCGGCGTCCCGCTCGTCGTCGGCCATTTGACGGATGAACGCCATCCCATCCGACTCGTCAACGACCAGCACCAGTCCAATGCGTGCGAAGTACTCAGTCAGTGGTGTCTGACTGTCCAACAACGCATTCCATGCCAGCGTGTCATCGCTATAGACGACGCCTTGCAACAAACGAACGGCGGGAATGCTCCATTCGCGGAAGGGCGGCAAGTTGAAGTTGTCATCATTCATGGGTCGCGGTCCGTGATCGAGTCGCTAATCTTATCGAAACGTTTGCGAAACCGCACCCGAGGCACGTCCAGCGCGAGATCGCAACCCGCCACCGTGCCGTCGCGCGGGATGGTGACGACTTCGGTGATCGTGGCATCGACTTCATGTCCTTCGTCGTGAGCGATCTGAATGTAGCCCAGCACTTCCACGGCCCCGCTCTGCGGCGGATGTTTCCGCAACAGATCGGGCAGAGCGACGACATCTTCTTCATGCAGCAGGCGAGTGACTCGATTGCGCATGGTCCGCCAGTCCAATCGACGGAGTGCAGCGAGTTGCTGGAACGCCTGCAATCGTTCCTGTTTGTTGGCTCGATCACCGTGCAGCTGCTGGGACTCGAAACGTTGTGGCGGCGACCAGAACGGACGTTCGAGTACGGCTGCGATCGCCAAGTTCTCTTCCAGTTCTAAGGCCACGGATTCGGTCGGCGGATGCTCGGATAGCTTCACCGCGAGCGAGCGAACTTCCGCCAACAGGTTCGCTAATCGCAACCGGCCTGCGCTGGCTCGGGTGTCGAGCAATCGACGCAACGTGACGCTCAAACGTTGTGTCGTGCGGAGAACTTTCTGGGCTTCGGCCACTAACGACGGGATCATGCCATGCACGCGCCGCAATCCTTCCAACTGGCTGGCCAGTTCGTGAATGTCGTCGAGCTGTTCGATCGTCCGTTGCAACTCGTCGCGACGTTGCGGTGACAGGATCAGTCGTACGAACTCGTCGAAGCTGACTCCTTGATCTTCTTGCTTCAAACTATCTTCGGCATCAAGCGCATATCCCAAAATGTCGCCCCGCGTGCCGAGCGATTCACTTTGTTTCCGCTGGACGTCCCGGGTGATCGCCTTGAACGCTTCCTCGACCGCCCGGAAATCGCTCTGCAACTCCGTCAAATCCGAGACAGCGACGGCAAACCGTTCGCGAATCGCAGTCGGGCTGTAGACGGGCACGACTCCATCGCGGTGGATCGCGGCGATCTCGTCCTCGATCCGCTGCTTCTCCGCGTGCAGATGTTTCAGTCGCGTATCGGGATCAGCCGACGAGCCGATGACCAGATCGTTCAGCGTTTCGATGATTCGCTTCAGCCGCGATTCCGTGCCCACGAAACGCAGGTCGCGGTCCATCGCATCGCTGACGAACTTGATGGCAGCTTCGGAGTGCGTTGTCAGCTCGTAGCAAGCCTCGCTCTGGTCAGCCGCCACGAATCGATTCAACCACCGCGTCTCGCCAGTGGCCCAGTTGGTGAGATAAGATTCTGGCCGATCGATGAGTGCTTCGTGGCCGGCTTCACGTAGCGATTGCTGAAACGCCGTCAGCGCAACGACCAGCTCCGATTGGGTTCGCGTAATCGACCCGGCTTGCTTGAATTGCTCGTTGAGAAAGCACAGCACGAACGGCGCATGTGTCGAGCGAAACAGCCGAATCGCGGGGCTGCTTTCAAAGTACGCCACGATCCGATCAAGCTGCACTTACGACGACCCTCACGGCTTGGAGGACAAACGAATAGACATCACCGTGGGCCAGTATACCGTTGTCCTCAGAATCGTGCTTGCGTTGAAAGATGCGGGGCGAGATACTGATTCTCGCGAACTCTCTTCCAAGCTTCTATTCAGGAGATTCACGATGCGTTCCACACTCGTCTTCTCGGTGGTGTTGTTGCTCGTTGGCCACGCTTTCGTTCGGGCGGATGACGCCGAACAATACAACGAGATTCGTCAGTTACTGTCTAGTGGAAAGCTCGAGGAGGCGGAGAAGGCATTTACATTGGCGATCGAGGCCGCGCCGGATTCGGCTCGCCTGAAAACGCTGTACAGTCACTTCTACTTCTATCTCAACCGTGCTGGCCGCACACAAGATGCTGCTAGGTACGCCGAAGCAAATGTCGAAATGTGGTTGGACAACTTGGCGCGCTCACCGCAGATGGCACCAAATATCTGGCGGCAGGTTGATAGCGTGACCACGGCCTACGTGCGACTCGGTCAGCACGAACTGGCTGTTCAAAAGCTCGATGAGATTGTCGACAAGGTTGAGGCGTTACTAGCCGCGAAGGAATCCGCCGAAGTTACCGCGTTGCTCGTCGAATTGCGTGCCAGGAAAGCCTTGCTTCTCGCAAGCGCCGGACGAACCGATGCAGGACGAGAGCTCCTTCAAAGTATTCAGGAACGAGCTGAAGCGGCAGTTGCGATGAACGGAAGCGACACGTCAGCTATTTTGACGCTTGCCACAGTCCTGTCGATTCGTGCACAGCTCGAAGCAGGCGGCGAAGCAGGAGAAGCAGCAAGTAAGGAGCACCTTAATTACTTGGCGACACAGGCTCAGACGCATCCTGCAAGCCAAGCCATCGTCTCTGCGTATCTCGCCGCGAAGACACTCGCGCTATCGCACTTGGTGCGATCCGATGCGGCTCTGGCCGGCACCGAACTTGCAACGCTGCGAGAATTCCTGGCTTCCCTAGATAAAGAGAATCAGCAGATCCAGAACTTGATAAAGACCTCCGAGCGCGGGCTCTCTTCGCTAGAATCTCGGATCGCGGCGGCCAAGGCTCAGCAAGCGCTGATCGGTCAGTCGTCCTTCCCACTCGAAGCTGAGGCGTGGGTCAACGGCGACGATCTGACTGACAAGGAGTTGGAAGGCAAAGTCGTCCTCATCGACTTCTGGGCTGTGTGGTGCGGTCCTTGCATCGCGACCTTCCCGCATTTGCGTGAGTGGCAGGACAAGTACTCCGACAAGGGGTTGGTCATCATCGGTGCGACGCGTTATTACAGCTACGACTGGGACGACGCGACGAATCGAATCAAGAAGGTGGAAAATCTGTCAACCGAAGACGAGCGCGCGGCGATGAGTCGCTTTGCGCAATATCACGAGCTGAAACATCGCTTCATGGTCATGCCTAAGGACAGCAGGTTCTCGAAGAAATACGGCGTGACAGGCATTCCGCAAGCCGTGCTGATCGGGCGCGATGGTAAAGTGCAGATGATTCGAGTTGGCAGTGGCGAAGCCAATGCTCATGATCTTGAAGCGAAGATCGAGGAGTTGTTAGCCGTCTCGAATTGACGATGCACACTATCGCTGATGAGGCAGTCGCGTTGTGCGTGATGCGTGTGGAAGCGGCGAACGCGCCGGCGAACTGGTGAGGTGGCTTTGTTGTGATTCGCTGGCATCGATGCGGACTTGGCGTTGTTTGCCGTCAGCGGTTGGCTCTTCCACGTTCTGATCCAGCAGAAGTTGCAACTGCACTGCCGTTGTATTCTCGGGTTCAATCGCCAGCAACTGTTTGACAATGGGACGTGCATCTTCGACTTCGCCTGAGGCAATCAGCGTCGTGGCGTACCAACGCAGACAAATGGGGTCGCGCGAACCGGCGTTGTAGGCCGTCTTCAAATACGCCTTGGCCGGAATCCAATTGTTCGCTGCGGCCAAACACGCTCCGCGAACCGCGCTTCGCAATGCCTCGCGGTTCGGAGTGTCTTTAGGGAACTGATCAAGCAGCTTCAACGCCAAATCGCGCTGCCCGGTCTTGATGTAAACCTCCAGCAGATGTCGGCGGATGCGAAGCGAGTTGGGATCAAAGGCCGCCGCGTCGACAAGCACTTGAATCGCTTCTTCGCTTCGACCGAGCAATTGAAGTGTCAGACTGCAACAGACCGTCGCGATCTCATGGATGTTGCTGACGTGCCAGACACCTGGATTCACTTGTCCGTGCTCACACGTCGTCCGATAAGCCTTCATGGCAAGTTCGGTCTGCCCCTGTGCTTGAAGGTAACCACCCATCGCACACAACAATTGGGCGTCCATCGGAAACGCCTCTAAAGCCCGCATGCACGTCGCCAGCTGCTCGTCGCGTTGCTCCGGCTTGCCTTCGAGTGAGGTGACGATGCCGTAATAGGCTTCGAGCATCTCAAGGGATCCTGGTTGGCTGGTTTGCAACGCATGTCGGAAGAACTGAATCGCTCGATCATGGTCTTCCAGCGTCTGAAACGCGTCGCCCAAGCAGTTGAGCAACTCGGGCTTCATCGCCGTCTCACGAATCGCTGCCTCGGCCAAGCGAATGTTTCGTCTTGCCTTGGTGGTCTTAACGCTCAGTTGATGCTCGCACGCATCGCGACGGATGCATACGTCGAGCGGCTCGATTCCGACTTGTGCCGTCGTCAACGAATCAATCATCGATTCGCGGACGCGACCGTCGAATCGGATCAGTGGATGATGAGGGGCCAGGCGGATCTGGGCTATGCGTTCGGCTGCGTGCGAGCCCTTGGTCGGAATCTCGACGAACATCACATACGCCGTTGCCATCGTCGGCGCTCCATCGATCTGCTGCCGCAGTCGAGCAGCATTCTCTGGCGAAAGGCGGTCGCCAGCATCGAGCCAAAGCACCCAGTCGCCCTTTACGTGCGAGAGGCAGTGGTTGCGCGCCGCGGAGAAGTCGTCTTTCCATTCACACTCGACGACCGTCGCGCCGAAGCTCTTGGCAACGTCAAGCGTTGTGTCTGATGATCCCGTATCCGTGATCACGATCTCGTCTGCAATCGTTCGGATCGATTCCAGCGACTCGCGCAACAAATCAGCCGCGTCGCGGACGATCATGGCAACGGTCAGTCGAGTGGATCTGGCAGGTTGAGACATCGTTCACTCTCCACGGCGATAGCGAGTCGGATCTTCTGAGGAATTAGCGCGGAGAGTGTAGCCGCTCCCGTCGGTTACAGATAGGGAGATTTGTGCTGCTAGCGTCGTTCGAAATTCGTTCGATGGCGGACATCAAGTGCATGGAGGACGGTGACTTCTGTGCTTTACGTGCGAACGGACAATCCGACCGTTCTCCGAGGCAAGTCTCGCGATTAGGCGGAGTTTGCTGGCTGGCCGAATCGTGACAGCAAAGAATTTGGCGGTGGTAACGGCGGGCGCGTGTTTCTTCGAGAGGCTAGCTGCTCCTGGCCGATCATACCTAGGCACTTCCAACAACATGACTTACCGCAACATTTCGTTATGAATCAGCAAGCCCGCGAATCGTACGTCGAAGCACAGATCATGACCGCCACGCCGCAGAAGTTGCGGCTGATGCTGATCGAAGGAGCCATCCGGTTCGCTCGTAAGACGATTCACCACTGGGAAGCTCGTGAAAACGAAGAGGCGCTTGAAGCGATCATTCGTTGTCGCAATATCATCTCAGAATTACTCTCGTCGATTCGTGTCGAACAGTCGGAACTCACGAAGCAAGTGGCGAGCCTGTATCTGTTTGTGTTCCAGCATTTGACCGAAGCTCAGTTACGGCGTGACCCGAAGCTGGTTAACGAAGCCATCGGTGTATTGGAAGTCGAACGCGAGACGTGGCACCAGCTCTGCGAAGAGATGCCTCACGCACCTGCGCCCACGGTCGAGCACGTTGCCGCTAGCCCGCAAGAAATTATTGCACCAATGGACGCCTATCCCGATGCCGACATGCCGATGGGCAGCATCAGCTTCGACGCGTGAGCTGCTTCCATCGTAGCGTGTGGTCACTAGCCGCACCTTCTGCCACAGGGCTTCTCAGTTCTTCATATTGAATGGATTCGTACGACGGATCTCCGAAGCCGTCGAGTAACGATTTACCGAGTTCGACGGATTCGGAGAGTCGTCGTACAAATTGTGCAGATCGAACAAAACGAAAGCCCTGCCTTCTGCCACCTATCGCTTGGCGACCCTGCTCCATTCAGGTAAGCTCGACGCTGCCTGATTGCCCGCGATGGCAATCGACAATCAACGTCCCTTGTGAGCGAGCCATCGGCAATGACTGGTAAGTCCGATTTCAAAATCATCCCTGGTGGGGACGAGTTGGCACAAGTCGAACGCGACCTGCGATTCCATCCAGCTTCTTCCACGAACCTTGAGAAATTGACGCCGGACGAAATCGCGAGCTTCAACCGCAATGGATATTTAAAGAGTCTGCGGGTATTCGAGGCGAACGAGATCACCGACATTCGTGCCTACTTTGATCGTCTGTTGTCAGAAGCGTTGGCCAACGGTGCGGACAGCTACTCGATCAGCAGCGCTCATCTGAAGCATGGTCGTGTGTACGACATTCTGTCCGACTCGCGGATCGTCGCCTACGTCAAGGATCTTCTTGGCGACAACGTGATCGGGTGGGGTTCACACTTCTTCTGCAAGATGCCGCGCGACGGCAAGCGTGTGGCTTGGCACCAAGATGCCAGCTACTGGCCGCTCGATCGTTCGAAGACCGTCACCGTGTGGCTCGCGATTGACGATGCCGACGTCGGGAACGGCTGCATGCGATTCCTGGCCGGCTCGCACGAATTCGGGCACCTGACGTATCGGGCAAGCAGCCCCGAAGAACATAACGTGTTAGATCAAACCGTCGAGAACGCAGAACAGTATGGGACACCGGTCGACGATGAACTTGCTGCCGGCGAGATATCCATCCACTCCGATCTTCTCTTGCATGGCTCCGAGGCGAACGATTCGGACAGTCGCCGCTGCGGACTGACCCTCCGCTACTGTGCGGCCGACGTGCGAGCCGGCTTGGATTGGAATCGGAAAGGCGTCGTGCTGTGCGGAGCCGATCCGAGCGGACATTGGGCAAACCCCAAGCGACCGACAGCGGATTGATTGTCGCTTGTATTACTGCGAAACCACACGCGATGTTTCGTGAACTCGATGCGAGGCGAAGCTGAGTTCAGATAGTGCTCGGTCCGGCTGGTAAGACGCGCTCATCTCATTCGCTTTCTGTGGCGAGTTTGTGCAGCGAGCTTATGTGCGACTCCATTTGTTCATCGAGCATTTCATCGTCCCTGCCGAGAAACTGGTAGTACTGAGCAATTGCGTGCTTGGCACGGTCCACGCGATGACGCGACACCGGCGCCCCTTTAATGCCGTATTCGTAAACCTGATAGTAAGCTGCGGACAAGTACTCGAGAATCGCTCGTTCTTCGGGGTCCGACACTTCCGCAATTCTACCCGCGAGTTCTGGTCCGAGAATCTCAAAGATCGAACACTCCATCGTCTGCGAATCCGATAACAAGCTGCGCGAAATATGTGAGTACGCGTGAACTCGGAACTTGTAAGCGGGTCGAGAAGAGCTGCGAACTTTGAGAATGGCCAGTGCATCTACCGCCAAGTCCTTACATCAGTAATCAACGGAAGTGATATTAATTCAATGCCGATTCCAGGGACTAGTGCCGATCGACGGCTGGTCGGGAGCGGGTTGTTGCCACCGAGTAGGATCCGCTGTGCGGACCGTACTCCGCGTGGTCCGCACAGCGGACCCTACGTCCGTGCCTTATGCTAATACGCCTCGCACAACCTTCCCATGCACATCCGTCAGCCGATATCTGCGGCCTTGATGTTTGAACGTCAAACGCTCGTGATCAATACCCAGCAGATATAGCAACGTGGCTTGAAAGTCATGAACGTGGACGGGATCTTTGGCGACGTTCATTGCCAAGTCGTCCGATTCGCCGTAGGTGATCCCACTCTTGATGCCTCCCCCAGCCATCCAGATGGTGAAGGCATAGGGATGATGATCGCGGCCCCAGCGCGGACGATTGTTAATGTCGCCTTGAATGAAAGGCGTCCTGCCAAATTCGCCGCCCCAGATGACCAGCGTATCCTCCAACATGCCGCGTTGCTTCAAATCACGCACCAAGGCGGCTGATGGCTGGTCGGTGTCGCGACATTGGTTGTAGAGCTCGGTGGTGATGCTGTTGTGCTGATCCCAACCGGCGTGCATCAGTTGGACAAACGGCACGCCTCGTTCGGCCAGTCGCCTCGCCATCAGGCAGTTGTAGGCAAAGGTTCCGCGCTCTCTCACGCTCGGGCCGTACATATCCAGAATGTGGGCCGGTTCTTGCGAGATGTCGGTCAACTCGGGAACGCTGGCTTGCATCTTGTAAGCCATCTCGTACTGCGAGATGCGAGTGGCAATTTCGGGATCGCCGAGCTCTTCGTATTGCATCTCGTTCAGTTTTGCCAAGTCGTCGAGCAGGCCACGACGCACTTCGCGACTCATGCCGTCCGGGCTCGACAAATAGAGAACCGGATCGCCGCCGCCACGAAACTTCACACCCTGAAATCGCGATGGCAGGAAGCCGCTGCCCCAATAGAAGTCGTAAAAAATCTGGCCGCAGGACGTGTCTTTGCTGATCGATGTCATCACCGTGAATGCCGGAAGCTCGTCCGTTTCACTGCCCAGCCCGTAGGTCAACCAAGCTCCCATCGTCGGACGTCCCGGCATTTCCGAGCCAGTGAGAAAGAACGTGATCGCGGGCGCGTGATTCACCGCTTCTGTGTGCATGCTCTTGATGAAGCACAGATCATCAGCGACACCAGCCGTGTGCGGCATGAAATCGCTAACCCATGCCCCGCTCTCGCCGTACTGCCGAAAAGGCTCGACAGGTGCCAGCATCAACTTGCCAGTCGCATTACCGGTCATCGTGCTGAATCGTTTCCCTGCCAGATACGATTCAGGAACAGGTTGCCCGTGCATCGCCTTTAACGCGGGCTTGTAGTCGAACAAATCGGCATGCGTCGGAGCACCGTTCATGAACAGATAAATGACACGCTTTGCCTGCGGCGCGAAGTGCGGCAGCGCGGGCAAGCCGCCGACTCGTCCAGCGCCCGCATAGGTACTCGCCGCGTTGGTATCCCGATTCAGCAACGAAGCTATGGCTGCCGTTCCGAGCCCGACGGCGCTCCGACCGAACAACTGTCGCCGTGTGATCGCTGCATTTTGTTCGATGTGGGGATTCATGATGTGCGTGTTACTTCGTGAGGGCTTCATCCAAATTCAGGATCAACGAACACAAACCTGTGTGGGCGGCATGTTCCGCGGCATCGAACTTCTCGTCTCTTGGCGACTCGCCGATGGAAAGTAATTTCGTGGCATCTTCCGGAGTCCGGCGGTAGTACTGTTCGAGTGTTTTCAAACGAGTAGCGAGCAGTTCCGTTTCCGCGGGCGATGGCGTCCGCGAGGTGGCTAGTCGGAAAGCCGTCTCGATTCGTCGAGCCGTAAGGGGTCGGGAGTCTTTTTCGGCGGGGGGTGTTTCCAGTGGTGAGGCGTTCGGTCGAAAAAGACTCCCGACCCCGTCGTCCTGCAACACTCGCTGGGCCATCGCACGCGCTGCTTCGACGTAGGTAATGTCGTTCAACGTGGTCAAGGCATGCAGCGGCGTGTTAGTGCGAGCGTCTTTGACGGAGCATGTCTGACGCTTTGCCGAGTCGAAGAACATGGTCGGCCCCACGATGCGGCGCCAAAAGGTGTAAAGACTCCGTCGGTATAAGTCGTCGCCATGCCCTTGGTCGTACTGCTTCTTGCCGAACGTCGCCTCCGCCCACACTCCGGACGGTTGATAGGGATTCACCGACGGGCCGCCGGTCTTGTCGACCAACAAGCCGCTTGCCGCAAGCGAATGATCACGAATCATCCAGGCAGGCATGCGGGAACGCGGGCCGCGTGCAAGGAGTCGGTTCTCGGGATCGGCCTCGAGTAACTCGGGCGATACTTTCGAAGACTGTTGATAGGTTGCGCTCATAACAATCAGCTTGTTTAATCGTTTTACGTCCCAGCCGTTGTTAAGAAAGTCCGCAGCCAACCAATCGAGCAACTCCGGGTGCGTTGGCCGTTCGCCTTGTTCCCCGAAGTCTTCGGCAGTTTTCACGAAGCCCGTCCCGAAGAACATCTGCCAGTAACGATTGACCGTAACGCGGGCAGTGAGTGGATGAGACGGGTCGACGAGCCATCGTGCAAGCGCCAAACGGTTTCTGGGTGCGTCGGTCGGTAGGGAACTGAAAATCGCGGGGACATTGGCGGACACTTCTTCGCCGACTTGGTTATACAAGCCCTTATCGAGCATGAAGGTCTGCCGCGGCTTCTCCATATCCTGCATGATCATCACGCGCGCGATCGAACCTTGGACGCTGTTTCGACGGTCATTTGACTCGCGGAGTTGCTTCAACTGTGCCACGTATTCAGGCGTCGTCTTCTCGAAGTGCTTCTCGATCTCCGTCAACTGCTCCGAAGTTCGAGAGGCGGGTTTCTGATTCAAGGCCTTCTTGACGCCTTCAGGAAGCTGTGCCGCCTGGTCCGATGCGGTAACTGACTCGCCCGCCGAACGCGGGAACAACGAGCCTTCCGTGGTTTCGACTCCCTTCGCCAATGCGTCGATCGATGTTGCCAACTCTTCCAATTGTGCTCGTTGTTCGTCAGTAGGAGCCTCGATAACCGGGGCTGTTTGAGGATCGCCCCCTCCGCCGTTGACGGGCGTTTGATTGAAGAAAGCAAAGAACTGGTAATACTCACGTCGTGTGAACGGATCAAACTTGTGATCGTGGCAACGACAACATTGCAGCGTGAGTCCCATCCAGACAGTGCCAACGGTTTCCATCTGATCAAAGATATACTCGATGCGATTCTCCTCGGCGATGCGACCGCCTTCGCCGTTGATCATGTGATTGCGGGAAAAGCCGGTGGCCAGTTTCTGCTCGAAAGTCGCCTCAGGCAGCAGGTCGCCCGCGAGTTGCCAGACGGTAAACTCGTCGAACGGTAGGTTGTTGTTGAACGCTTGCACCACCCAATCGCGCCACGGCCACATCGTTCGCTCGCGATCACCTTGATACCCGTTCGTGTCCGCATAGCGAGCTGCGTCGAGCCAATCCCAGGCCATGCGTTCGCCGTAGCTTCGCGAGGCGAGCAACCGGTCGACAACTTTCTCGTAAGCTTCGCGGGAATCGTCGGCCAGAAACGCGTCGATCTCGTCGAGCGTCGGAGGCAGGCCCGTCAGGTCGAGTGTGACGCGACGGATTAACCGCTCTCTCGTCGCCATCGGAGACGGCGTTAAGTTATTGCGTTGCAAGCGTTCGACAACGAAGTGATCGATCTCGTTGCGCGCCAAGTATTCGGGCGAGTTATTCGCCACGAGTTCGGGCACCGTTGGCGCGACAATCGGTTGAAACGACCAATGCCCTTCCCAGGAGGCACCTGATTCAACCCAGCGCCTTAACAGTGTGATCTGCTCGGGAGAGAGTTTCCGTTGCGAATCCGGTGGCGGCATCTTCTCGTCGGCATCGTCTGTGACGAGCCGACGAATCAACTCACTCGCCTCCGGATGCTGCGGCGCGACAATTGCCAAGTCGCCGGTCTGCTGAAAGAGACCGTCACGCGTATCGAGACGCAGGTCTGCCTCGCGAGTCTCCTCATCCGGCCCGTGGCAGTGGTAGCAGTTATCACTGAGGATCGGTCGGACGTCACGAGCAAAGTCGATTTCGTCTCCGTAAGTCGATGCCAACGGGATGATAACGAGAAGAAACGAGAGTGCGCGGGACGGTTGGGGCATGAAGTCAATCCGGCGTGGGCGAATCGGCGGATGATTCATTCTACTTGGATAGTTGCACCTTAGCACGGCACCGGCGGCTTTGAGGTAGGGCCTTTCAGTTTTTTAAACTGAGAGGTTTGTACGACGGGCCTCCGAGCCCGTCGATGAATCTAAGTCGTTATTCGACGGGCTCGGAGGCCCGTCGTACATCTTGTGCAACTTCAACAAATGAATTGCTCTGCGGCTTTAAGCCTAAACGGTCCTTCTGCTTAACGCCGGGGAACGACCTCACCGAAATTGCACTGTTCGCGGCACTTTCTCTTGATATACTTGTTTTAAACAGTTGTTTTAATCATTTGTTAGCGGTTTGTGCCCTATGGACAGTGTTCGCGAGAAAATCTTGGACTCGGCCGGTCGCGTGTTTGCGGAACGCGGCTATAAATCTGCGACGATTCGGCAAATATGTCAGGCTGCGGAAGCGAATGTGGCGGCGGTGAATTACTACTTTGGGGACAAGCAGCAACTTTATCTCGAAACGGTCAAGCAAGCTCATCGCCGCTTGTCGACTCAGTTCCCGCTCCCCCCCTGGGCACAAGATGCATCGCCCGAAAGCAAGCTCAAAGGGTTCATTCGAGCGATGCTGGCTCGCATGATCGGTGGCAAAGCGACTCCCTGGGAACAGCAATTAATGTTGCGCGAGGTGTTGCATCCAACCAGTGCCTGCCGCGAGTTGGTGGAAGAGTATTTCCGACCGCAATTAGAGTTGCTATTGAGCATCATCAGCGAACTACTGCCAAGCGACACTGCAGCGCACCGGCGGCGTCAAGCGGCTTTTAGCATCATCGGACAGTGCCTGTTCTATCGGATCGCGGGAGACATCGTCGATATGATGGCCGCAGCGGACGATGAACATCACTTCACTATCGAACAGTTGGCGGATCATATCACTCAGTTCTCGCTGGCCGCAATTTCGAACACTTCACCTTTTGACGATCGAGATAACAATGCTCGACAGTCAACGTCGATTGCGTGACACAGCAATTCAAAAATAACTACCATTGATTTCAACTCGGAGTTTGGCTCGTGAGACGCAATTCACTCGTCGGACAAGTCCTCAGCTTTATCGTATCGGTTTTGATCATCGGTGCTGGCGTGTTCGGATTTCGCGTCTTGATTTATAAACCCGAGACCGAGGCAATCGCGAAGACACCGCCCCTGGCACCGCTCGTTTACACCGCCGCGATTCGCTCTCACGAAGGCAGTCTCGACTTCAAAGTAGACGGTGTCGTTGCACCCTATCGCGAGATCGCAGTGGCGGCCGAAGTTGCCGGCAAAGTGGTCTTCAAGGACGAATCTTGCGACAGTGGCCGGTTTGTGACTCAGGGGACGCCTTTAATCAAGATCGATCCGCAAGACTATCAAATTGCTGTACAGCGACTAGAAAATCAACTCGAACAGGCTGATGCCAGCATTGAGGAATTGCAAGTCGAGATCGGCAACTCGGCAGAGTTGATCAAGCTTGCGGAGGACCAGGTTGAACTCGAACGGAAGGAAATAGATCGACTGTCTGGGCTGATTCAAGAACGGATTGTTACTGACTCGACATTGGATCGAGCGAAGCAAACGGAGCTGGCCGCGAGGAACGGACTTGTCCAACTCAAGAACCAACTTCAACTACTGAGAACTCGTCAGCGTCGACTGGAAAGCGCTCGCGATCTCGTTGTCACCGACTTGAAACAAGCCAAGCTTGACCTCGCACGAACTGAAATTGCAGCGGCCGTTGATGGCGTTGTCATCGACGACTTGGTCGAACGAGATTCGTACGTGCAGAAAGGCGAGCCGATCTTTACGCTCGAAGACACCTCGAAAGTGGAGGTGAACTGTCGCCTGAAAATGGAAGACCTGTACTGGGTGTGGAGCCAGACGGGCACGGACTTCAACGGCGTTCTTGCCGACCGGCCCGGATACGAGTTTCCGCGGATTTCTGTCACGATTGAGTACCGACTGGCCGATCGCCAAGATGTCGGTTACCAATGGCGAGGTGTACTCGTTCATTTCACTCCGTTCGATGGCATCGGTCTCGACAAAGCGACTCGTACGGTACCGTGCCGTATCCTTGTTGATAATCCTCGTGATGTCAAAGTCGTCAAGTATCGCGAAGACCGTCAGGACCAAGTCGTCTCGGGAGTGCCGCCAACGTTGGTCCGTGGCATGTTCGTGACCGCGACGTTTCATGTCGATCAGCCAAGTCCTTTGCTCGTGATTCCCGAGCGTGCCGTTCAGCCCGGCAAGACGGTGTGGATCGTTCGAGATGGCGTATTGCACGAGAAGCGGTCGCTTGAGTTGATCGAATTGATCGAAGTTCCAGGGGCCGATGGTCAACTTGCACCGCATTGGCTCGTCGAGGCATCGGCAACCGACTTGGCTGCTGGCGATCAAGTCGTTGTTCCACCCTTTGGCATCCTTCGGGATGGCGACGCTGTGCGTGTAAGCGTCGCGGAGCCAAGCGTTGATGGTGAGGTTGCTTCCCGATGAAAGCCGCTATTCGCTGGGCGATTGAGAACTCGCCCGCCATGAATACATTGATGCTCGTCGTGATGCTGGTGGGAACTGCCAGCTTGTTCATGATGCGCCGCGAAGTGTTTCCCGAGTTCGATCTCGAAATCGCGCTGATCAGCGTTCCGTATCCAGGTGCCAGTCCCAGCGAAGTCGAAGAAGGCATTTGTCAGAAACTCGAAGAGGCCGTGCGTTCGATCAACGGCATCAAGAAGCAAACCGCCATCGCTCAGGAAGGTGGCGGCCATCTCGTATTGGAGTTGGAGAATAACGTCTCGAACGTGCAGAAGATCCTGAGCGACATTCGCTCGGAGGTCGATCGCATTCCAAGCTTCCCCGAGCTTGCCGAGGATCCGGAAGTTCAACAGATCACGTTGCGTCAGGTCGCAATTCGAGTGGGACTGTTGGGCCCTAAAGTCGACACACCCGAAGCTGAACTCGCCCTGCGCGAGGTTGCCGAGCGAGTGAGGACCGAGTTACTTCTGCTGCCTTCGGTTTCCCAAGCCAACCTGCTCGGCACACGTGACTATCAAATTGACATTGAAGTCTCGGAAGACACGTTGCGGAAGTATGGCCTCACCTTACAGCAGGTGGGCCAGATCATCCGTCGCGAGAACATCGAGATTCCAGGCGGCAGCATGAGGACCGAGTCGCAGGAAGTGCTGTTGCGGGGAAAGAACAAACGACTGCTTGGCGAAGAAATCGCCGACATCCCGCTCGTCACGACGACCGACGGCGCAGTGTTGACCGTCGGTGAACTGGGAGACGTCAAGGACGAATTCACCGATGCTTCTGCAATCAACTTGATCAATGGGCGACCGGGGTTGGTAATCTCGATCGACCGGACGGCGACCGAGGACTTGTTGACGATCGTGGATGGCGTCCACAAGTACGTGGATTCGGTTGAATTGCCGCCAGGGTACGAACTGACGACTTGGCAAGATAGTGGCGTTGATGTTCGCGACCGAATCGATCTGTTGCGTCGCAATGGCGTTCAAGGGTTGATTCTCGTCTTTTTGGTGCTGGCAGTTTTCCTGGACCTCCGACTTGCGTTCTGGGTGGCGCTGGGCATTCCAATCTCGGTGCTCGGTGCTTGTGCAATGTTGCTGTACGTCGGCGCGACATTAAACATGATTTCGCTGTTTGCTTTCTTGCTCGCGCTGGGAATTGTCGTCGATGATGCCATCGTCATCGGCGAAAATATCTACGCACATCGGCAGCGAGGCAAAGACTATAAGACGGCTGCGATCGAAGGTGCCTATGAAGTACTGCCCTCGGTAACCGCATCGGTAACGACGACCATCATTGCGTTCGTCCCGTTATTCTACGTTTCGGGTGTGATGGGCAAATTCATTGCCGTCTTGCCGCTGGCAGTGATCGCCATGCTCATGATTTCGTTGGCTGAAAGCACATTCATCCTTCCCTGCCATTTGGCTCATCGTGACAACTTGTTCATCACCGTGCTGAGTTACGTCTTGTATCCGCTACGACTACTCGGCTGGTTGATTCACTTCGTCCAAGAGCACGTCGCGATATTACTAGAGTTTGTGATTCAACGGATTTACATGCCGGCTCTGCATTGGGCCACGCGGAATCCGGCGATCATGCTCAGTTCGGCGTTTTCGATCTTTGTTGTAACGTTAGCCTTTGTTCCAGCGGGCATTACGCCCTGGCTGATCTTCCCGAAACTTGACAGCAACTGGATCGAAGCCAAGGTCACCTTCCCGGACGGGACACCGACTGCCGTCACCGACTTGGCGACGCGTCAGATCGAAGATGCCTTCGATCGCATCAATGACCAATGGGCCGCGAGGGGAATGCCATTGAAGAAGTTGGTGCATCGAGCGGTCGGCCAGGTCGTAGCTCCTGGTGCGCTCGGGCCCGATTCACGTACCGATGGCAGTCACGTCGGGATGGTGTTCATCGAACTGCAGGATACCTCGACTCGCGATATCACGAGCGAAGAGATTCTGAGCGCGTGGCGTGAAGAAACTGGCGAAATCGCCGGTGTTGACACTCTGATTTTCGGGACGCCCGAGATGGGACCGGGTGGCGCAGCGATTGAGTTCAAGCTACTCGCACCCGCCGAGCACATGCAAGAACTCGAAGCCGCGATCGAAGCCTGCAAGCAAGAACTCGCTGATGCAAACCGGTATCCCGGCGTGGTCGATCTGCGCGATGATTCTCGACCGGGAAAGCTTGAATACCAGCTGAACGTCAAGGAGAACGCCGTCGCAATGGGAATCACGGCGGCCGATCTTGCCGAGACGGTTCGTTCGACTTATTACGGCGAAGAAGTCATGCGGCTGCAGCGAGGTCGCCACGAAGTCAAGCTGATGGTGCGTTACCCAGAAGCCGATCGTCGCTCGCTAGCCGGTTTCGACGACATCCGCGTGCGAGGCTCGGACGGAGTCGAACGTCCGTTGACGGAACTTGCCGACGTTCGCGTCGAGCGTGGCTACAGCGAGATCAATCGCGTTAATCAGCTTCGTTCCATCACGATTACTGGGGATATTCAAGAGAAGGAAGGCAACGCCCGCGAAAATGTGGCAAAGTTTCGAGCCGAGTTCGCTCCCAAATTAGCCGCTCAATTTCCCCATGTCCGAATCCGTTGGGAGGGTCAAGCCGAGCAATCGACGGACTCGATGCGAAGCCTGTTCTTTGGATTCATCGT
Organism: Planctomycetaceae bacterium; assembly: GCA_020638975.1. Lineage (GTDB taxonomy): Bacteria > Planctomycetota > Planctomycetia > Pirellulales > Pirellulaceae. Next base: position 278,764 of record JACKHN010000008.1, on the reverse strand, counting down.
AGCCATTCTTGCCATGTACGTGTTGTTGACGATCGAATTTCGTTCTTACTTCCAGCCGATCATTGTGCTCGCGATTATCCCCTTCGGGTTGGTTGGTGCGTTATGGGGACACGCAGCCCTCGGCCTGCCGCTCACGATGTTCAGCCTGTTCGGCTTGGTGGCATTGACCGGCGTCGTTGTTAATGACTCGATCGTCTTGATGGACTTTATCAACCACGAGATTAAAGCTGGTGTACGGACGCAAGACGCGATCATTGCCGCTGGGACTCGGCGATTCCGACCGGTGGTCCTGACGTCGCTGACGACCGTCGCAGGGCTCACGCCGCTATTGCTCGAGACATCGTTCCAAGCCCAAGTTCTAATCCCGATGGCGGCCAGCCTCTGCTTTGGCTTGATGCTGGGGACGGTATTGGTGCTATTTCTCGTGCCGGTTGTCTACTCGCTGTATGGGCGATGGATTCTCGGAGCGGTTTTTCGACCGCCGACCGATGAAACGGCGCCACTGGTTCTCGCGCAACCCGCGGTTGCCGAACCGAGCGACGAGCAAGATCGTGAAACGGTCTGCCCGTGATAGATTAGCCCAGTATCTCGGAGACGACTCGTCCCCCAATGTCGGTCAATCGATGATCGCGTCCTTGATAGCGATACGTGAGTCGTTCATGGTCGATACCGAGACAGCGGAGCATTGTGGCCTGAAGATCGTGGATATGGACTGGGTTCTCAGCGATGTTGTAAGAGAACTCGTCGGTCTTGCCGTAAGTCAGACCGGGTCGAATGCCGCCGCCGGCGAGCCAAATCGAGAAGCATCGCGGATGATGATCGCGACCGTAATCGCGTTTCGCCAATTCACCTTCGCAAAACACCGTGCGTCCAAACTCGCCCGCCCAGACGATGAGCGTGTCCTTGAGGAGCCCACGTTGCTTGAGGTCTTGAACCAGCGCTGCCGAGGCTTGATCGGTCTCGCGACACTTCACCTTGATTTGACTGACGATGTCGGTGTGATGGTCCCAATCGCGGTCGTACAGTTGGATAAAGCGGACGCCCTGTTCGACCAAACGACGAGCCAGCAGGCAATTCGCAGCGTAGGTTCCAGGCTGTCGGGCGTCTTCGCCGTACAACGCAAACGTATGCTCGGGCTCTTCTGTTAAATCGGCGATTCGAGGCAACGATTCTTGCATTCGATAAGCCAACTCGAACTGGGCAATTCTCGCATCGATCTCCGCGTCACCGGTCGCAGCCGATTGAATGCGATTCAATTCGCCGAGGCTATCAAGCATCCGTCGCCGAATCTCCGGCGTGATTCCGGCGGGGTTGTTGAGGTACAAAACCGGTTCGCCTCTTTTGCGAAACTTCACGGCCTGATGCTGTGACGGTAGAAAGCCAGATCCCCACCAGCGACTAGACAGCGGCTGATCGCCCGGCAACCCACCAGACAACAGAACCACGAAGGCAGGCAGTTCTTGGCTTTCGCTGCCTAAACCGTAGCTGACCCAGGAACCGATGCTCGGGCGTCCTGGTTGTTCCGCACCAGTTTGTATCATCGTGCAAGCCGGATCGTGATTGATGGCTTCGGTGTGCATCGATCGCACGATACAAAGATCGTCGACGACTCGACTCGTGTGTGGCAACAACTCGCTTAAGGCGGTGCCGGATTCCCCATGTCGAGCGAACTTGAAGGGTGACGCAGTTACCGGCAACGACGCCTGCCCTGCGGTTAGTGTGGTCAACCGCTGTCCACCTCGAACGGATTGAGGAAGTTCTTGGCCATGCCACCTGGAAAGCTCGGGCTTAACATCGTACAGATCGAGTTGCGATGGCGCGCCCGTTTGATGCAAGAAGATGACACGTTTCGCGGTCGGCGCGAAGTGCGGCACACTCTGGTCATTGGCGAGCAACTTCGGATCGAGTAAAGACGCCAACGCTGCGACGCCGATTCCCGTGTGTCCTATGAACGCGCGACGCGTCACGTTGTTGTTTTGGTGATTCGTCATTTCTTACTTTCACAGAAGGAAACGAAGTTAACGAAGATGCAGTTCACTTCTTTGTTACCTTCTGTTCTAAATCGTTTGATGTCCTTGCAGAATGTCGTTACGGTCTTGTAATGGCTTCGTCTAACGAGAGGATTACGTTCGCGATGGCGGTCCACACCGCCAACTCCGTTGACGGGATGCTGTTGGAACTGGGTGCCTCGCCAGTTTCGATCAGGGCGTTGGCCAGCGACGGTTGTTGTTCGTAGCGTCCGCGGAGGTCACGCACAAGCTCCTCGAAGACCTCGGATTCCGCTTCACTCGGCTTGCGGCTTGTGGCGACGATGAACATTGCACTGACGCGATCTTCCGTCGTCGCGTTACTTGCCAGCGTCCGCTCCGCCAGCACCCGAGCGGCTTCGATAAACGTCACGTCGTTCATCAAGACCAGTGCTTGTTGCGGTGTATTCGTTCGCACTCGCTTCGTGACACATGTTTCACGACTGGGTGCATCGAAGGCGGCCAAGGTGGGCGAGGGAAGACTGCGTTTGAGGAAGGTGTATAAACTTCGCCGATAGAGGTCCGCGCCGTGGCTCTGTCGATAGGCCTGCGCCGTGAATTTGGCTTTGTCGTAAGCGATTTCTTCCCACAACCCTTTGGGCTGATAGGGAAACACGCTCGGACCACCTGTTTTCTCGACCATAAGTCCGCTCGCGTAAAGGGCGCTATCACGCACCATTTCGGCACTCAATCGTAATCGCGACGACCGTGCCAACCAGCGATTCTCGGGATCGATCTCCACATGTTCCGGCATCGACGTATTCGACTGCCGATAAGTTGCCGAGGTCACAAACAACCGGATCATTCGCTTCACGTCCCAATCGCTCGTAAACTCAGTAGCCAGCCAATCCAACAGTTCCGGATGCGTTGGGCGTTCGCCGCGTGTACCGAAGTCTTCGGGTGTGCGAACGATCCCGGCTCCGAAGATGGTTTGCCAGAGCTGGTTCACGGCGACGCGAGCGGTCAACGGATGGTCCGGTCTTACAACCCACGTCGCGAGTGTCAGGCGATTCGCGATCTTGTCCTGTGGCAGCGGCGGCAAGACCGCCGGAACGCTGGGCTCGACAACTTCTCCAGGCAAATCATAACGCCCCTGGGTCAGAATGTGTGTTGGCTTCCGCTCGGCGACATCTTGCATGACCATCGAGGTTGGGCTCGCGGCCCAAATGTTTTCGCGCCGTTGCTCGGTGACTTCCAGGTCGCTCTTTATCCGGTCATATTCGAGATCGTAGTTTTCCAGGTAGTACTGTTTAAGTCGCTCGGTTTGTTGTTTCGTGCGTCGATCGCGTGTGATCGCCAAGATCTCGCCCACCAGATCCCCATCCGCGATAATTGCGATATCTTCGTCATTCAAAGCCGCGCTGAACACGCGAAGATCATCCATCATGCCGCGGAAAGACCGACCCGACTCCGTACTGCCAATGACCAACGATGTCTTGCGGTCTCGATCGTCTGAACGCAAGAAGTTGCTTTCGCGACTTGAGGCAAGTTCGCCGTTCATGAATAGCGACACATCGGCTACCTCGCTCGCGAAATCGTAACGCACGGCGAGGTGTTGCCACCTGAACCGCTCGAAGCGGGCTTCGCTCGTGACTTGGACGGGCTTCGGTAACTCCGACGACGATACGCGAACGAAGACTTGGCCATCGTTTAACTGGATCGTAACGCTGGGAACGTTTTCATCCTTGCCGGTTTGTTCCACGACGACCATCGAGTCGAGCGTTGTTGGAAATAGCCATGCGGCTATTGTCCATGACTCGCACGCCTCAAGCGATTCGCGATTCCCGAGATCGACATAGGTCTGCCCATCGAATAGCAACGCATTTCCGATCCTGCCGTCAATGAAGCTTTTCGCACCGTGGATCGATGTGATCAACTCTTTCGACGGTTCGTCGAAATCGATCACCAACTCTGGATCGACAGAGACGGAGCGAGTATCGCTCGGCTTAAAAGTCGCTTCCCATGCGATGACCGCTGAGTCAGCCGCCTCGAATCGCTGGCGACAGGCGGCTTCAAGCTCTCGCAAATGTTCGTCGAGTTCATCGACTATTTTTTGTTGGTCCGGTACCGGTGCAACGATGAACGGAATCGCATTCCCTTTATTGCCGTCAAGGCCATTTTCCGGGACTTGATCGAAGAAGGCGTACATTCGATAGAAGTCTCGTTGCGAGATCGGATCGTACTTATGATCGTGACAGCGGGCACAGACCAGCGTTTGGCCGAGCCACACGGTCGCCGTCGTCGTCACGCGATCGACGGCATATTCCGTGAGGAGTTCGTCGGCGATTGCTCCGTTCTCGAAACTCACCATGTTATTGCGGTTGAATCCGGTCGCGAGCCTTTGCGAGATTGTCGCGTTCGGAAGCAAGTCGCCTGCCAGTTGTTCGATCGTGAACTGATCGAACGGCATGTTGTCGTTGTACGCATCGATCACCCAGTCGCGCCATCGCCACATATCGCGATGCGAGTCCATGTGATAGCCATGGGTATCTGCGTATCGAGCCAAATCCAACCAATGTGTCGCCATTCGTTCACCGAATTGCGGCGACTGTAGCAATCGATCCACCAATCGCTCGTAGGCATCAGGCCGTTTGTCCGCAACAAATTCTGAGATCTCGGCAGGCGTTGGCGGCAGGCCCGTCACGTCGAGCGTCACTCGACGGATCAGCGTGTGGCGATCCGCCTGCGGCGAGGGAGTCAGCTTGTGTCGAGTCATCTCGAGCTGCGTGAAGGCATCGATTGCATTCTCCGCCCAGTCGGTGTTCTCGACCGTCGGAATCGGCGGTCGAACTGGCGTTTCGTATGCCCAATGCTTCGTCTCCGACTGGGCATGCGCCGCCAGGCTTTGGCACCAGATAAGTGCCAAAACGCCACGCAACAACAAGCCAGCGCGGATCACACGCATTGAATTCGCCAAAGAGTAACCGAAAGTCGTCCGCCGAGATGGCTGTCCGTATCTACTCTTCAATTACAGCACGCTCTTGCCGACCTGTCCACAAAACGCTTGGCCTGTATGATCCTCACAAGCGGCGCAGGTGGGACAGTTGGAACGGATTGGTTAGGTCACGCTCGCGAGCCGATTGCTCTGCAGTTCAAGTCTCGCAGCGATTTTGACCGCCAGCATCTCGTGGTCAACGGGCTTAAAGAAAACGTCATCGATGCCTCGAGTCAGCAGATCCTTGGCAAGCTTTGGTTCGACGACTCCCGTCACAACATAGATCAACGGACGTTTCTCGCGAGCCAACAGATCAACGGCCAACGCATGTCCATGAACATTCGGCATTCGCAGATCCGTCACGACAACGTCGTAATCCTTCATATCGAGCATCTTGAGCGCTTGTTCACCGTTGATTGCCGGTGAGCATTCAAAACCCTCGTGATCCAAGGCTCGGATCGTCAACTCGCGGACGACCGCTTCATCGTCGATGACCAACACTTGGAATGGGGAATCGCTCATGATGTTGCCTAGTCGAGTGAAAGTATCCAGACGGCTTCCGTCAAGTCAAGTTGCCTGAGGCGATAACAATTGGTCTGCGAGGGCCGAACAGTTGTCGATGGCCAGCAGACCGTTGAATCCAATATCCTTACTGCTGACAGGTTCGTGCGTCACAGACTCCTGGGCGCACTTTGGCAAGTAGATTGCAAAGGTCGAACCAACGCCTTCTTCACTTTCGATCCGAAGGTGACCCCCATGTTGTTTCGCGATCGAGTAGACCATCGCGAGTCCGAGACCAGTTCCTTTGCCCGGTTCTTTCGTCGTGAAGAAGGGCTCCAAGATGCGCTCGCGCAACTCGGCGGGGATACCGCAACCGCGGTCGCGAACCGCGAGAATCACGTAGTCGCCTGGCGCCACGCCTAGCAGTTTCGCGCTGTTGGCTGGCGTAAGCCGAACCTCACGTGATTCGATAGTTACCGTCCCGCCCGTCGGCATCGCATCACGCGCGTTGATACAAAGGTTCATCAGTGTCTGTTGGAGCATGCCAGCATCCGCGACGAGAATCGAGTCCTCGGAAGGCAATTCCGTTTCGAGTCGCCACTGGTCGCCGAGCAGCGGGGCAACGAGTTCGGAAACATCCGCAATGAGTTCTGCGATACTTGTCGCACGCTTGGTGGGTCCATCGTGGCGGCTGAAGTTCAGCAGTTGTCGCGTCAATCCGGCAGCTTGGTTCGCCGCATCGAGTGCCTTTGACAAGTCTCGATGCCGGAGATCGTTGGGAGGTAGTCCCTCCATCGCGAATCTTGTGTAGCCCACGATGGCTTGGAGCAGGTTGTTGAATTCATGAGCCACGCCACTGGCGAGTGCTCCCACGGCTTCCATCTTCTGAGACTGGCGCAGTTTTTCTTCGAGTCGTTGGCGTTCGACAGCATATCGCAAGGCTCGCGAGATCGTCGGGCCTGCGTGCTGGCCTTTGACGATGTAATCCTGTGCCCCGCGACGAACCGCCTCGGTGGCCTGTTCTTCACACTCGGTGCCAGTCATCACCACTGCGGGAAGAAAGGCATTGGCTGCACGTACGGCATCAAATGTGGCAAGGCCTTGACTGTCAGGAAGGCCGAGATCGACAACGGCGACATCTAGGCCACCCTCGGCAATCCGTTCGAGCGCTAACGCCAGCGTATCGACCCAGTCTACCTCAAACATGCGAGGTGAGCGCGTGATGAGGTGTTCGATCAGTCGCGCCTGAGCAGCGTCGTCTTCGATCAAGAGGACACGAATTGGTCCTGACTCGGAGATGTTTAGGTTGGACGACAAAGCTGTGTGCCCCGCTTTCGATGCGACCCCATTTCGTCGGTAGTGGCTGCCCACACTTGCCGATCAAGAACGACTGCCTTGTATCGTTGCAGTCTGCCCTATGGAAATCCTACCTCACAGCGACGAATCTGTTCACACCCGCAACGAATTGGCGACAAATCGCGACAGCCGCTTTTCAGGCCCTCTGGGGGGGAAACCGCAAATTCTCGATGCGGGCTATAGCAGTCGTATCAATCCTGTTGATTGAACGTCGCGTCAGGCCAGCACGTCATCTAAAAGTCCCGTACTATCGCTGAACGAATCAACATGGGCACCGCCGACTTCCAACATCGTGCGATAGAGATTTGTTAGCGGCGTGTCCTTCGGATAGACAATGTGGCGCCCCGTCTTCAACGCACCGCCTCCGCGACCAAACATCACCACCGGCAAGTCGTCGTGGTTGTGGCGGTTTCCGTCGCCGAGACCGCTGCCGTAGAAGATCATGCTGTTTTCGAGCAGCGTTCGGTCGCCTTCCTTGATCGCGGCCAGCCGCTCCAGTAAATGCGAGAGCAACGTAATGTGATACCGATTGATCTCGCTGATCAACTTCTGTTTCTCTGGTTTGTTGCCGTGATGCGACAGGTTGTGATGCCCGTCGTTCACGTTCACTTCTGGATAGTTGCGATTGCTGCCTTCGTTGGCGTACATAAAGCTGATCACTCGCGTCGAATCGGTTTGAAACGCGAGCGTCATCAGATCGAACAACAACTTCGTGTGATCCTCGAACTTCTTCGGAACACCAGCCGGGCGGGAGTAGTTGATGCCTTGCTCGGCTCCCGAAAGCTTTTCGACACCGCCGATACGTCGTTCGATATCTCGGATCGCGTAAAGGTACTCATCCAGCTTTCGTTGGTCGCTCGCGCCAAGCCGATTCTGCAACTGCTTGGCATCTTCCAAAACAAAGTCCAGCACACTCTTGCGATAGCGATCACGCTTTGCCTTCGCCAAGCCCTGCTCGCCGGAGTTGCCTTCTCCGAACAGTCGATCGAACACGGCAGCCGGATCGATTTCCTTGGCGACCGGCGATGTCGGCGTGCGCCAGGCGAGGTTCGCAGAGTAGGCACAACTGTAGCCAGAGTCGCAATTACCGGATTGAGCGCCTCGTTCGATGCCGAGTTCCAGCGAGGGAAAGCGTGTCTGATGTCCGATCTTCTCAGCCGCAAGTTGATCGACGGAGATGCCGTTGTAGATGTCGGCCCCATCGGTCTTCTTCGGGTGGGCTCCCGTAAGGAACGACGCACAACTGCGAGCGTGATCGCCCGGTCCATCGCCATGTGCTTCGCCTCCATCCAACGCCAGACCGCTCAACTGAAGCATCTGTGATTTGAATTTGGCGATTGGCTGCAAACTTGACTTCAGTTCAAAATCAGTGCCAGCTTTGTCCGGCGTCCAATCGGGCATATGCTTGCCGTTGGGAACGGCCAGAAACGCCATACGAACGGGTGCCTTCGGAGCCTCGGCACCAAAGGCAATTCGTGGCAGGCTGGCTTCCAGCCAAGGAAGAGCCACCGCAGTTCCGAGACCGCGGAGGACCGTTCGACGTGAGATTCGCGTGGGCTTGCTCATTCGTTGCTCCGTTTGGCTCCCTGCTTTTGAAAAGGATCGCTTTGGACGATGCCGAGAATCAGGGCTGAGAACCTGAATTCATTTTGACGTAGCTCTTCTACTATCTTATCGACCGCACACTGGTCGTAGTACTCTAAACCTCGGCCAAGTGCATAAGTCAGCATTTTTTCTGACATACAATGCACAAATTCCTCCTGCATATTGGCTCGCATATACGCCGCAAGTTCCGCCGGGCCGTTAAATCTCCCGCCATTTGGCAGTTCACCGGTAGCATCAACCGGATGCTTGCCATCGAACAATCGCCATGCTCCGACGGCGTCAAAGTTCTCCAAGGCAAACCCCAAAGCGTCCATCTTCACATGACAGACGGCACAATTGGGGTTCTCGCGATGTTGCTCCATCTGCTGCCTCAATGTACCCGTCAGTTCTTTGCCTTCGTCGATCAACTCAGGGACATTCGGCGGTGGAGGCGGAGGTGGCTCTCCCAGCAGGTTCTCCAAAACCCAGCGTCCTCGTTTCACGGGTGAGGTGCGCGTCGGATTTGAAGTAACGGTAAGTATGCTCCCGTGCGTCAGCAGGCCGCCGCGCGGCGTTCCGGCGAGAGACACTCGCTGAAATCGATCACCCTTTACGTTCGGCAAGCCATAATGCCGTGCCAACCGTTCGTTGATAAACGTATAATCCGCGACGAGCAACTCCGTCACGCTGCGATCTTCGCGGACGATAAACGAGAAGAACAACTCCGTCTCGCGCCGCATGTCTCGCCGCAGTCCCTCGTCGAAGCTTGGGAAGTGCCGTTTGCTAGGAGTCATTTCGTCGAACTTGCGCAGTTGTAGCCATTGGGCCGCGAAGCTGTTTACCAAAGCGTCCGACTTCGGATCTCGCAACATCCGGCGAACTTGCTCGTCGAGGTTCTTCTCCTTACGCAACGTTCCACGCACAGCATGTCGGAATAATTCGTCATCCGGCATACTGTTCCAAAGGAAGTACGACAGTCGCGTCGCGAGTTCGTAATCGCTCAACGTGCGTTCGCCTTGACCAGCGGGTGGCATGGCTTCGACACGAAACAGAAAGTGCGGCGAGACGAGCACGGCTTGGAGCGCCAGTTGGATCGATGCCTCGAAGCTATCGCCTGCATCGTGAGCCACCTTCGCCAACTGCATCAATCGATCGACTTCATCGCTCGTCGCTGGGCGACGATACGCGCGACTGGCGAACCGTTCCAGGATTTGTCGCGCGACTTCCTTGGCAGGCTGCTTCTCGCTTGGCTCGAGAAAGAGGATACGTTGGTGAGTCGCGGGGAGTTCGCGTTTCGCTTCTCGCGGACCGCGAACTTCGAGGTGGGTGATGACCAAGTTGCGGTCACGGTCGTTCGGATCGCTCGCTTTGGGATTGTAATAATCGTTCACGAAAGCAAGTTCGATGCGATGCTTGCCGCTCGTCGCCCGACCGTCCAGCTTATAAGTGCCCGGCTCGTTCTCGGTCGCTTTGACTTCAAAGACCGTTATCTCTTTGCCATCGAAGCGAAGGCTCATTTTCGCCGGCTCGTCGCCCGCTTGCTGGCCGTACGCCGTGGCAATGATCTCGTACTGCCCGCTTAGCGGAGCATTGAACTCAGCTCCCGCAGCACCCGTGGACGGGAAGACGCGCTGCCCGTCGCCGCGCACCGATCCGCCGCCGGACAATGCGTCGGCTCGCTTTTGCATCACGACCGGCAACCCAAGTCCGGTGGTCAGGATGGCTTGATCGAGAATATCCTCAGCGGCATCGAGATACTTCTCCATCAGAATCGGCGGCAAGGACAGTACATCGCCAATGTTGTCAAAGCCGTAACCGATATCGTCCGCTGGAAACTCTTCCGTTGGTTCGTAGTCGATACCAACCAAGTCGCGAATCGTGTTGCGATACTCTTGGCGATTCAAACGCCGCATCGTCACGTGGCCCGGTTCGGCATCACGCACGCAGTCAATGTCGTGGACTGCCGAGTCGATCCACTCTTCGAGAAACTTCCGCTCGGCGTCCGTCGGCTGCTCGGCGTCTTCCGGCGGCATTGCCTTGACACGCAGCTTCGCCAGTACGCCTAACCAGGTGTTGCGACCAACCAGGATCTGACGAGCCTTCTTGAATTTATCGAAGCTCAAGCCGCCCTCGGCCGCGTCGCCGGCATGACAGTCAGCACAGTACTTCGCTAACAACGGTTGAACTCGCTCGCGAAACGAGCGTTCGCGTTCTTCGTCCTTCGTCTGGGCTTTCGCGTCGGTCGCGGAAGCGAGCGATGCAATTACAACGCCGAGCATCAGGGCGGCTCGTGCCAAGGCATCGCGAGTTCTCAGACGGGCGTTTCGCATGACGAGTCGCTAGGGCTAAAGGAAATGCGGCGGGCGGGAATGCGGCAGTGGCGAATGCGTGGCGAACCAGCATAAACCTAGGTCGTGCCTACTGTCGCGGGTGGGACTGGCCATTATACCTAGCCGTAGGATCTGGGCCAAGCTGTATCGTGACGCGGTCGTGGTACAGTTTGAAATTCCGGAAAGGTAGGACGGCCACTCTTGGCCGTCATTTGTCGGGCAGGAGTGCCCGACTTACGGCAAAGTGTACCCCTACCCGCGTGACGCGGTAGCGAAACCATTTGTAGGTTGAACGCCTCGACCGACCTGGGAACCATTTGAAACCTTGGACGGACGAAGTGTCCGTCCTACCGACAAGCCAGACGGTGTCACTACCCGTGACGATGTCGCTCCCCTCTGTTCAGTGGTCGCTCGCATCCGCCAAGTGGTTGATCTACAGTAGAAACCTTTCCTTGCGCGTGAGTGATCGATGCCCCGCCGATTTTTGATACTTCTATGCTGCTTCGTTTCCATCCCTTCAGCGCTCGCCAGTGATCGCGTCTCTGGCAATGCAACCATTCGCGCGACGGTTGGTGACTCGGAGATCGTGATCACCACCACAGACCGATTGGCGGGTGCCATTCATTCGCTGACCTGGAAGGGCAAGGAGTTCATCAATAGCCACGACCATGGCCGACAGCTTCAGTCGGCATCCAACTTCGATGCTGGATCACGCTTTACAGGCGAGACGTTCAATCCGACCGAAGCTGGTTCGCGGCGCGATAGTGCTGGCGCAACATCAACCAGTCGGCTCCTCCAGCTAATCATGACAAAGAACTCGCTGCAGACGACCACTCAAATGGCCTTCTGGCTCGATCCGGGCGACCGATCCGACGGCCATCTCGCGAAGAACACTGTCTCGCTATCGAATCACCTGCTCACCAAACGCGTCACTATCGGGTATCGCGATATGCCGCAAGTGATTCAGTACGACGTAACGTTTAGCGTTCCGATCGGAGAGAATCATACCTACGCCCAATTCGAGGCGGTGACCGGTTATATGCCAGCTGAGTTTTCTCATTTTTGGAAATACAATGCGGAAACAAAGGAGCTGGAAGCGTTAACAGATGGCCCCGGCGAGCAAGCTTTGCCCGTGGTATTAGCGACCGAATCGGGCAATCACGCGATGGGCATCTACTCGCCGGATCAACCTTCCGCTGGTTACGTCCATGCTGGCTACGGTCGCTTTCGATTCGTGCCACAACGGGTCACGAAGTGGAATTGCGTCTTTCGCTTTCGCGATCCACAGGGAATTGCGGCGGGCGAGTATTCGTTTCGCAACTTTGTGATCGTCGGTAACCTTGAGACCGTTGTCCGCTGCATGAGCACACTGCACGCAGAGTCAGTCACCAAATAGAAAGTGATAATCATGAAACACTTCACGCTCCCCGCACTGATCGTGGCAACAGTAGCAGGAATGACCAACGCACAAGACGATGCACAAGCGAGATTGGAGGCGACGCGGTTCATTCGACAGCACGATGCCAATCGCGATGGCAAGCTCAGTCGCGATGAGTTCCCCGAACGAGTGCGTGGTTTGTTCGACCGGATCGATTCGAATCAAGATACGCTTGTTGATGTCGACGAAGACACGGCATTTCGTTCGCGGCGAAACGTGAATCAAAATCGTCCAGCGGCACAGCGTCCCCGACCGAACCTTCCCGACGGAATTGTTGCGGCACGTGACATCGAGTACGCACTCGTCGACGGGGTCTCGTTGCGTTTGGATGTGTATGCGCCGAAGGAACCGGTCGAAGCGAGACCTTTGATCGTCTGGATTCACGGTGGTGGTTGGAAGAATGGAAGCAAGGATCAATGCCCCGCCTTGCGGTTCCTCGAACGCGGCTTCGTTGTTGCGAGCGTCGACTATCGGCTGAGCGACGTTGCAATCTATCCGGCCCAGATTCAAGACTGCAAGTCGGCGATTCGATGGCTTCGCGCAAACGCCAAGCAATTCTCGATCGATCCGAAACGGATTGGCGTTTGGGGATCCTCGGCTGGCGGGCACCTTGTGGCGTTACTGGGCACGAGCGGCGGCGACGAGTACCTCGAAGGAACGCATGGTAATCCGGAACAATCGTCAAGCGTCCAAGCGGTGTGCGATTTCTTCGGGCCAACGGATTTCCTGCAGATGGACGCACATGCCTTGCCAATCGCACCTTTCAAGCACGATGCGCCGGGCTCACCCGAGGCGTTGGTGATCGGCGGGCCAATCCAAGAGAACAAAGAGAAAGTCGCCAAGGCGAACCCTGTGACGTACGTGACCGCTGACGATCCTCCGTTCCTGATTGTCCATGGAGACAATGACCCGCTTGTGCCATTGCATCAGAGTCAACTGCTGTTCGAAGCGCTTCGCCATGTGAAAGTTGATGTCAAGCTGCACGTCGTCGAAGGAGGCAGCCACGGATTCGGGCGAGCGCCGGAGGTTGACAAGCTGGTTGATGAGTTCTTCGAGACCACACTTCGCGTATCGACCGAGAACTAACACCACTTGAAAAACCCTTCAGATTCAAGTCCGTGCGTTTCGGATAGGTGCGGCACGCGTTAGAATGACGCGACCTTAAACTGCAACTCGACTCTTGAACTATTGACACGTTAGGTAGACCACTATGAACTCGACGCGTTCGCTCCGCCTGTTTTTTTTCTCGTTGTTACTTCTCATCATCGCATCGCCGGGCATTGGTGTCGTCCACGCCGACGTGAAGGTGCCTAATATCTTTGGTAGCCACATGGTCTTGCAGCAGGGGCAAGCCAATCGGGTTTGGGGCTGGGCGGACGCTGGCGAAGAAGTGACCGTGACGATCGGCGATCAGTCCCACTCGACCAAGGCGAGTGATGAAGGTCGCTGGCAAGTCAAGTTGGCTGCGTTGCCCGTCGGCGGCCCGTACGAATTGACGATCAATGGAAAGAACGAGTTGAAGCTCGCGGATGTGCTGGTCGGTGAAGTCTGGGTTTGTTCCGGTCAATCGAATATGCAGTGGTCCGTTAGCCAGTCGAATGACGCAGATCTTGAGAAACTGACCGCTAACAATTCTATGATTCGGCTAGTGACGGTGCCCCAAGTTGGCACGCAAGAACCGCAAGACAACTTTGAGGGTGCGTGGGCCGTCTGCTCTCCCGACAATGTCGGCGACTTCTCGGGCGTTGGTTACTTCTTCGGTCGTCAGTTGCAAGAGACGCTCGACGTTCCTGTCGGCTTGATTGACAACGCGTGGGGCGGCTCGGCCTGCGAAGCATGGGTTAGTCGCGAGCGCCTCGCAGCCGATGATCGCTATAAGGCGTTGCTTGATCGCTGGGCGGCGACAGAGGCGAACTACGACCACGACAAGGAAATGGCCGCATACGAGGCGAAGCGGAAAGCCTGGACAGAGGGCGGCAAGAAGGGGAATCCGCCACGTGCGCCGCGCAATCTGTTGACGGGCCAACATCGTCCGGCAAACTTGTACAACGGCGTGTTGAAGCCGATCATCGGCTACGGCATTCGCGGTGCCATCTGGTATCAAGGCGAAACGAATGCCAACCGTGCTTATCAGTATCGCCACTTGTTCCCGCTGATGATTCAACAGTGGCGAGATGACTGGGGGCAAGGCGATTTCCCCTTCTATTGGGTTCAACTCGCCGACTTCATGGAAGAATCCGCCGAGCCGCAAGACAGTTCCTGGGCCGAACTTCGCGAGGCGCAAACCATGACAATGACGACGCTGCCCAACACCGGCGAAGCCGTCATCACGGACCTGGGCGAGGCTCACGACATCCATCCCAAAAACAAACAAGGTGTCGGCAAACGACTCGCTCGCTGGGCGTTGGCCAAGGACTACGGCATTGACATCGTTTACAAGAGCCCCCAGTACAAGTCGATGGAGAAGCAAGGCAACAAGATTGTTTTGACGTTTGATATTGGACAACACGCTGGTGGATCACTCGACACTTTCGATGTACGCGAACCGCTCGGCTTCTCAATCGCTGGCGAAGACAAAGTGTTTGTGTGGGCTAAAGCGAAGATCGTTGGCCGTGACAAAGTTGAGGTCTGGAGCGACGCAGTCACAGAGCCCGCTTCGGTTCGTTACGCATGGGCCAACAATCCCGTTTGCAACTTGCAGAATGCTGCCGGATTGCCCGCGACGCCATTCCGCACGGACGATTGGCCGGGCGTGACGATTGATAATCATCAATAGAGTTTAGTCGCCGCGGCATCACGCTAGTGCAGTGTCATGTTTGGATCATTGGGTTGGAGTACAGTCTTCAGGCGGAACGGAGCAGGCCAAAGCCTGTACTCCAACCCAAGCTCTTAACGTTGACGAAGCACTAGGCCCAACCACAACCAATCTCCCGAAGGCTTCGGAGACTTCGGGAGGTGTTTCTCGGAGTCGTCAATGAGCCAGGAACGCTCCATTCCGGGAAATCCGCCCGCGTTATCAAAGACCGGCTGTACGCTCGTATTAGTGACGGCGTTCCTTGGCTGGATGTGTGCGGGCTGGCAGTTGGCCATTTCGTCGATCGCCATGCGTGATGCAGCAAAGGACTTGTTGCCAGACGGCAGCGAAGCGGATGTCGCAGCTTGGTTCGGTCGACTGACGTGCGCCTTTTTACTCGGTGCTGCGTTTGGTGGCTATGTGTTTGGTGTCGTCGGCGATCGTTTCGGTCGAGCCAAAGCGATGGGTTTCGCGATCTTGTGGTATTCGGGTTTTTCCGCTGCGACTGTTTTTGTGGCCGACCCGTGGCAGTTATGGGCGATACGATTCTTGACCTGCATGGGCGTAGGAGGGATGTGGCCGAACGGGATCGCTCTGGTGTCGGAGGCGTGGCCGAACATCTCGCGTCCATTTTTAGCCGGTGCGATCGGCACGGCCGCCAACTTTGGAATCATGCTGTTGTCCGGGATCGCCAGTTGGAAGCCTGTCACTGTCGATGACTGGCACTGGATCATGTGGTTCGGGGCGACGCCTTTCGCACTCGGTTTGTTGGTGCTGTTCGCGGTACCCGAGTCGCCACATTGGCTGGCGTTAGGAAATGGAAAGGGTGACGGCACGAAGCCGAAACTTGCCGGCATCGGCGAGATCTTCAAGCGACCATTGCTCGCCACAACTCTTCTCGGTATCGCTCTCGGCACAATTCCTTTGTTCGGTGGTTGGGGTTGCTCCAACTGGGCCATGCCTTGGGCAGCGGATGTTGGGACCCCTGAACTAAAAGCGCATCTATCGCTCGCCCGCTCGTTACCTGGAACAATTAGCAGCCTGCTGGGCGGAGGTATCGCCATGTTGATCGGACGCCGTCGTGCCTACTTCCTCGCCAGCCTGGGATCGTTGGTCAGCGCTCAAGTGCTATTTTTGTGTTTGACGCCCGATGGTGATCACTTCTGGTTTATCTTTTGGTTCGCCTCGCTCGGCTTCTTCAGCGGTTTCTTTTTCGGCTGGCTGCCGCTTTGCCTTCCCGAGTTATTCCCGACGCGAGTTCGCGCGACCGGCGCGGGAGTCAGTTTCAATTGGGGTCGCATTGCCACTGCCGTGGGCGTTGTCGCATCCGGCGAACTGCTGCGAACGGTCTTCCACGGTAACTACTCGCAGGTCGGAAGTATTACCGGTTTGATCTACGTCGCCGGGATGGTTGTCATTGTGTTTACGCCGGATACGAGTCAGCGAACGTTGCAAGAGTGACGTATCCCTCGCTTAACCCAGTCGTATCGCGAAGGTCGAAGTGACTGGGTTAAGCGAGGGATACGACTGGGTTAAACGACGAACCCGTCATAAGTCGGCGGAACGAAAAGAGGCGTCTGATTTCAATTGAAACCAGACGCCTCGAAAACTGCTCGTGCGAACTCGATCGAAGTAAACTACTCTGATCGTTCAAAACGATAGATCGACTTGCCGTTGACGCTGCCGATCATGTAGTACACTTCGCCTTGATCGTCCTGGCCAAAGGCGACGACCGGAATGCCAGACGATGCGATGCTCGAGTTCTTGACGACCTTGCGGGCTTCGGCATCGTACTGCAATGCCCAGACTCGCCCTGTCACGTAGTCGGCGTACAGATACGCTCCTTGCAACTCCGGCAATCGTGAATTGCGATAGATATGGCCGCCCGTGATGGACTTGCCGATCTGGTGGTCGTACTCCCAAATCGGTTCAATTAATTCATCGGTTTGGGCTGCGTCGATGTTCCCGAAGGCGTGTGTCGACTCGCGTGAACTCCAGCCGTAGTTCCCACCAGCCTTCACGATGTCGATCTCTTCCCACAAATCTTGGCCGACGTCGCTGACCCAGATCGTACCCGTTTGCGGGTCGCACGTGATTCGCCACGGGTTGCGGAAGCCATAGGCAAAGATCTCGGGCTGAGCACCCTCGCGTTTGACAAACGGGTTGTCCGCCGGAATGGCGTAGTTCTTGCCTCCGTCTTGCTTGTCGATGTCGATTCGCAACAGCGAACCCATCCACTCGCCGAGATTCTGTCCGTTGGCGAAGGGATCGTTGCGTCCACCGCCGTCGCCCAAGGCGATGTAAAGATAGCCGTCTTTGCCGAACAGGATTGAACCACCGTTGTGATTAGCAAACGGCTGACCGATCTTCATGATGACTTCTTCGCTGGCGGGATCGGCGCGATTCGGGTCGTCTTTCGAGACGCGAAAACGCGAGACAATCGACGTGCGAGGCTCGATGTTCGATGACGTGTAATAGACAAAAAACTCGCCGTTTTGCTTGTAGTTCGGATGGAAGGCCAAACCGAGCAGCCCTTCCTCGTTCGAACCAGGACTCTTCCAGTCATGCACCTTCTCGGTCAAATCAAGGAAGATTTGCGTCTTCTCGACGCTGGGATCATTTTTGAAGACGTGGATCACCCCGCGTTGGGTCGCGACAAAGACGCGACCACTGGCATCGTTAGCGTGCGTCAACTCCATCGGTCGCAACTCGCGGATCTTGCCACTGTCATCGACTCCATCAAAGCCTTCCCATTGGAGATTCGGGTAGGCAAGGGTTCCTCGCAGATTTAGCTTGTCATCTTGTGGCTCGGGCGGCAGCCCTTCGTCTGACAGTTCGCGAATCTTGATGTTTCGGAACGACACGAGATTGCCATGGTCCTGGAGGCAGATATGGCCTTCGCCCATGCTGCCAAAGTTCTCGAGCTTGGCAAACTTGCTCGCCTCAACAAGCTTTTTCCACTGGTCATCGCCCAGGTTGAACTTGAAGTAGCTGACGCCGTTCATGGCGACCTCGCATTGCGTCGGGGCGATGCGGAGATAGAGATTGTTCCATTGTCCGGCAGGCCGCGTTGCATCGGTTTCGTCCGGCGTCGTGATGCCGGCGAGTTGTTCAAAGTTCTTTGCCCAAGCGGGCTTGGTTGGCTTGTACATCTGGTACAGCCAACCCGCCTTCTGCGGATCGTGGCCGTCGACGTTATCTTGGATCTGGACTTCGGGGCCCGTATGCCAGGGCGGACCATCGGTCTCGGCAACGTGGAACATCAAGCCGCTATTTCCGCCAGTTGATATGTTGTATTCCAGCGAAATCTCGAAGAACTTGTACTTCTTTGTTGTGACAATGTCGCCGGCACCTTTTTCGGCTCGTGTAAGTGCTCCGTCCTGCACCACCCAACCATCGCTGATGCCGTCCTTCTTGTAATTCCGCCAGCCGTCAGTCGTTTTCCCGTCGAACGCCAACTCCCAGCCACTTCGCTCCTCGGCCACGGTCAGTCCGTTGACGGGCACCTCCGCCCAGCACACATCCATTGCCAGCAGAATCGCCGGCAGACAAATTATTCGTATCAAATAACGCATGGTGAGTCGTTCCTATCACTTTGGATCGGGGAAGTATTGCAAGCCAGTGAACAACGTAGTTGGCTGAGAATCGTGGGTCAACTCGGTAGAAAAGCCAGTCGTTCGCACCCCCCTCTGTCGGCCTTTGATTCCGTTGACCGTGCTTGGCTACGAACCTAAGATGAGGCAACGCTAACCGCCGATCTGCTGGCGTACGAAGCCCTGCCGTCTGAAGTACCAGCAAGGAATCGCCCAACAAGGGCATCGCCTCGATTATGGATCCGCTCCACCTCTGTATCGCCCTGTCGCCGTTGTCCGTCTACTTGTTGTTACTGGGCGTGATCAATCTGTCGCGCCGACCGTTGGTGACGAATGGAGCTCGGGATGCGGCGGCACTTGGTGTTGGAATCTCCGGATTCGTCGTCGTCGGTCCGATGGAGCTGTTCGTCCCCGATGCAACGATTCTTCGCCTCGGCGTTTTTGTCTGGGCATTGTTGCTGGCGTTCTATGCGATGTGCTTGACGCTGTTCGTCTTGCTAATGCGACCGCGACTGGTGATCTATAACATTCGCCCCGATCAAGTCCGCCCGATGCTGGCCGAGTTGGTCAACGAACTGGATCGTGAATCGCGTTGGGCGGGCGAATGTCTGATTATTCCCAACCTGGGCGTGCAACTGCATGTGGAAGCTTCTCCGGGGATGCGAAACGTACAGCTAATTGCTGCTGGGACACATCAAAGCTACGACGGTTGGCATCGCCTGGAGAAGACGCTCTCCACCGCTCTGCGTCAGGTCCAGTCGGTTCGCAATCCGTATGGATTCAGCCTCGTCTTCTTTTCGCTCCTGATGATCGGTTCGATTACGTTCTGGCTGGTGCAAGATGCCGACACGGTTGCCCATTCGCTGCGAGAGATGTTGCGGCTCTGATAGCGTCGTTTCGCGGCTGGCACCAATTGCTTATACTCGGTCGAATTATTGGGTCACACTCTCGAGCAGTACCTTCTCTCTATAAAGTAGAACGGACCATGAGCGCAGACAAACGAATTGAAGAACTGGGACTTGAACTTCCTCCCGCACCCAAGCCGCAAGGCGTCTATAAGCCACTCGTCATTGCCGGCAACATGGCATATGTTTCGGGACATGGTCCGCTCACACCCGATGGGAAATTACTCAGCGGTCGCGTTGGTCAGGACGTCGATCAGCAAGCTGGTTACGATGCGGCTCGTCAGACAGGTCTCGCGATTCTCGCAACGCTCAAAGCCAACTTAGGTAGCCTCGACCGAGTGAAGCGAGTTGTGAAGTCGTTGGGTATGGTTAACTGTGTGGCCGATTTCCAAAATCATCCGGCGGTGATCAACGGCTACAGCGAATTGATGGCGCAAGTCTTCGGCGACGAAAACGGAATTGCCGCACGCAGCGCAGTTGGTATGGGATCGTTGCCAGGCAATATCACGGTCGAGATCGAAGCCATCTTTGAAATCGAGTAGCACGCTACCCGGTTTTAGATGCGTAAATATCAGCGGCTACGGTCGGATGGGATAGGTCTGCTAGCAGCACGCCCGCCGACAATTCCACCTTGCTCGAACAGAGTACGTGGGGTATTTCAATCCTCTTCGTGCCATTTTCGGCTTCGTTGCGGAGAGAGACTTGAAGAAGACCCTGATAACGCTACTCAAAATTCTACTGCCATTGGCAATCATCACATGGTTGCTTGCGTCCGTCGACCCTGAAGATCTGCAACAACTGCGCGATCGCCAAAAGAACTGGGGTACGCTCGGGATGGCTTTCACAGTCGCCATGTTGGCCGTTTGTATTACATTCGTCCGGTGGTACCTCTTGGTTCGAACATTGCACATCCCCTTTCGTTTGCGGGATGCCTTTCGACTGGGCTTCTTAGGGTTTCTGCTGAACTTTGTTGGCGTGGGCAGCGTGGGTGGCGACCTGTTCAAAGCAGTATTCATTGCCCGCGAGCAATCGAATCGTCGCGCGGAGGCGGTCGCTAGCGTACTCGTTGATCGAGTCATCGGGCTCTATGCACTCTTGCTAGTGGCCAGCGGAGCGATCTTGTTTGGTGGCGTCCCCCAGTCGACCGCCGCGTTGGCAGCGATCTGCAATGCGACGCTACTTGCGACCTCCGTCGGAGCGGTTTGCATCATGATGGTTCTCGTTCCGGGCTTTACGCGCGGCAGTCTTTCCGAGTTCGTGACCGGACTTCCGAAGGTCGGGCACACCATCGGTCGTTTGATTGAATCGGTTCGGATGTTTCGAAACCAATACCAAGTGATGGGCATCATTCTTGTGATGAGCATGGCAGTCCACGCCATGCTCGCCGTCTCGATCTTCTTAATCGCACAAGGGTTATTCGGTCGGACCCCAACGCTCGGCGAGCACATGATAATTGTCCCGCTCAGCAATGTTGCCGGAGCGATTCCATTCATGCCGGGCGGACTTGGCACATTCGAGTTCGCGATGGAAAAACTCTACGTGATCGTGCCTGCAGACGGACCCGGCGACGTCATCGGAGTGTTAGTCGCGATGGCGTATCGAATCGTGACGATCGCCATCGCAGCGGTCGGTGTCGTGTACTACTGGACATCACGCCGCGAAGTTCGGGAAGTCATCGAGAGAGCTGAGCACGCAAACGACGACGACTCCGCGACGAGCTAACGTAGAGGCACATCAGCGGCAACACCCTCGACCGGCGTTAAGTCAAATCCCCAGTAGCCGACGGCCTTGCCGCTGGCATCGCGGATGATACCTCGTTGATCGACTCGCATCCTGCCAGCGCGATCTAAGTACTTTGGCGACACTACCGGCACGTACTCGATAAGACTGTTGCCGAGATACATTTGCTCGTGAAGCTGCTTCATCTGCTGAAGCTGAGTCTCCAACTCGCTAACGCGTTTCTCGAGTCGCTCGATAATCGACCGCAACGAGTCCTCGGTCTCGGACTTCGTTGGCTCTTCCGCCTGAGCAGGCATCCAGGTAGAGAACGCCACTAGCAGAACAAGCAATCCGTATCGCATGCTATCGTCTCCTCGAGCGATTTGTCAGGATCCCGGCGCTCCATCCGAACTAACCGAGACCAATCCGCCGTCGCGAACGATGGCGGGCGCCTCGGCAGATTCAATTAGATCACAGTTCAGGATTTCGGTTCTTGAAAATCCTTCTGTTCGAACTTGTGCCGCGCCGTTGTTGCCGACCAAGCATGCAATGATCTTAACACGCGACGCTCCGCCAACCGAAATGCCGCTGCGACCATTGCCTCGACAGGTTAGTCCCACGAACGTCGCATCAAACACGCTGTCGTGCGCGTTCAGTCCATCGAGTTGAAACCCTTCAATGACGAGATCGGAAATGACGATGTGGCGAGCTTCATAGAGCGTGATGCCCACCGGCAGCGAGGTATGTGTCAAGTCGTACTGCCGAGGCAATTTGTCATTCTCGACGTGAAAGTACACATGCCGATCGAACAAGCACCACTCCAGAGGTTGTAGTTTCGGGAAGCCGGCTTCGCGATCAACGAATCTTCTTTCAAGCGGCTTGCCAGCGAGAAACAGAACCTGAAAACTGGTTCGAGGGGCTCGGAAACGAAAGACATTGCCTTCGACATGCTGCCAGACATCGGGAGGCACCGGTGCCGACCCGTCGAGAGTAGCGCCATTTCCGACGATTGTGAACGGGTGAGTCGCGATCCCAGTGTGCTTTCCAGCTTGTAACGTGACGCTTTCCCGGTACGGCTCACCCTTGTCCGCCATGACGATGCGATCGGAACCTTCCGCCAACTCCAGAGCCCTGCGCAAGGATCGCACCGGCCCGCCCGCACGACCGCTGACTTGCACAGTCGACCCGTCTCTTCGATCGTCGCCAGCGACGTTGTCGACGAAGATATCGCGACCGATGCTCAGTTCGGGGACCAAGCACAACAGGAGGATCGCGCAGTAGCCGAGTTTCGACATAGACAAACAGGGGTAAATAGGTAGTGTGCGCAACATGCAGATATGGGCTTGGGATTGTCCACGAGTCGAGTTGTCAAGTCAAGGAGAATTTGGCTAAATCGACTTAGCGAATAACTTACGTCCGTACGAAAGTGAGTTTCGGACACGAAAAAACCCGGCAAGTGTTGAAGCACTCGTCGGGTCACGAAAACCCAGGCTGACACCTGAATCCTCTGAGGCATTTGGATCTCAACGCGAGTCAGCCAGTGAAGCAGAGGCTGATTCGATGATCGCTCCAACATGCGAGTATCAGAATTTCAAAGGCGTCGGCAGTGCCCGTGGCGCGAAGCGGCATAAGTGCCTTGATTGCTGCGTGACGTTCTCTGCGCCCAAGCCAAAGTCGTTGGGCGAGATGCGGGTTGCTCGATCACAAGCCCAACTCGCCTTGCAAATGCTCACCGAAGGCATGTCCATCCGAGCGACCGAGCGGACAACCGGTATTCATCGAGACACCGTCAAACGAAAGAAGACGGGACACCGGTCGGGGTGTCCCGTCTTTCACATCCGTTCGGTCGCTACTGCTACTTGCTGCCACCACCTTCTTGCAGTTTTTGCATCACTTCGTCCAGATTAAAACTGGCTGCCTTCTGTCGCGGCGGATAGTCTTTGAATGTCATCAAGAATTTGCCGACGAAGTCCTGTGCCGGCACGAGCAAGAAAACATGGTCGATCAACCAGTCGTAATAGGTGTTCGACGTGACATCGGCCCGCTCGTAAGGGTCGAGGCGGAGATTGAAGATCTTGGGCACTCGCAGGCTCACGAATGGTTCGGCCCAGATCTGCAACGTGCCCCGGACACGTTGCTCGAGGAACACGAACTTCCAGTTGTCGTATCGCAGCCCGGTTAGTTGCTGGTCGTCGTTACAGTACAGGAACGACTCACGCGGGCTGCGCGTCTTAACGGGATCCGTCAGGTGTCCAAGTTGGTTGAAGCCATCCAGATGGACTTTGTAAGTGGTGTCGCCCACTTGATGACCCTTGAGCAACTTGTCGGTGATCTTGTCATCGCCAGCGATCGCCAGCAAGGTGGGCATCCAATCCAAGTGGGATACGATATCGTTCGACACCGCCGAGGCAGGAATCTTGCCGGGCCAGCGGACCATGCACGGCACGCGGTAAGCGCCTTCCCAATTCGAATTCTTCTCGTTGCGGAACGGAGTCATCGCCCCGTCCGGCCAGGTGTTCATGTGCGGACCGTTATCGGTGCCGTACATGACGAACGTGTTGTCGGCGATGCCGGCATCATCGATCGCTTTCAGCACAGTGCCCACGTTCTTGTCGTGGTCGATCATCGCGTCAGCGTATTCGCTCATCCAACGTCCCGACTGACCGACGCTCTCCGGCTTGACGTGCGTGCGAAAGTGCATGTGCGTGAAGTTGACCCACAGAAAGATCGGCGCATCGCCCTTGGTCTTACGCTCGATGAAGTCGACCGCTCGCGAAGCCACATCGTCGTCGATCGTCTCCATCCGCTTCTTGGTCAGTGGGCCAGTGTCTTTGATCTTTTGTTTGCCCACGCGACCGAAGCGAGGATCAATCGTGGGATCGTCGACATCCGTTGCCAAGCAATCCATCACGCCACGCGGGCCGTACTTCGCACGAAACGCGGGATCCTTCGGATAGTCAGGATGCTCGGGTTCTTCTTCGGCGTTCAAGTGGTACAAGTTTCCATAGAACTCATCGAATCCGTGAACCGTCGGCAAGTACTCGTTTCGGTCGCCGAGATGGTTCTTGCCGAACTGGCCGGTTGCGTAGCCCCGCTCCTTCAGCAACGTGGCAATCGTTGGATCTTCTTTCTGCAATCCAACCGGAGCAGCCGGAAGCCCAACCTTCGTGAGTCCGGTTCGCATCCCATGCTGGCCGGTGATGAACGACGCCCGACCCGCGGTGCAGCTTTGTTCTGCGTAGTAGTCCGTGAACAACAAGCCTTCGCGTGCGATGCTGTCGATATTGGGCGTGCGGTAGCCCATCATGCCGCGTGTGTACGCGCTAATGTTCGATTGACCGATGTCATCACCCCAGATGATGACGATATGGGGTCGCTTTTCCTGTGCCGCCGCGGTATGCGTGACGAACGCCGTCGCGGCAGCAGCAACTAGCAGTAGCGTACTTTGCCAGAATACAACTCTCATGTTGGACAGTTCCTTAGATCGGGGTTAGACGATTCAGCTTGCAGAGGCCCCAGCCGATGCAACCGGTTTAGTGAGTTGCCAGTTTAGCGGCTCGACTCTCCGATGCAAGAATCCAGATCATGTTGAAGCGGTGCGGTCCGCAAGTATCGACGCTCATTGTTTCGGTTCTTGCGCTTGCAGGTAATTGAAGTAGGCGGATTCTCAGCGCAGCATCGTTGTCGCGACACTTGTCGCCAGTCAGGAGCGTCCCCCATGCCGAAAAACGTGATTCTCGCGGCGTCGTTTCCGACAACGGCTAATCGACTCTTCGATATGTATCTCGATCCTCAGCAACATGCAGCGTTTACAGGTGCGCCCGTTACAATCGCCGCAGAACCAGGGTCGCCATTCAAAGCCTTCGACGGAATGCTAAGCGGCATGATACTGCACGTTGAGCCCAAGCGGTTTATCGTTCACACTTGGCGATCCACGAACTAACCCGCAGACGCGGTTGATTCGGTACTCACGCTTACGTTTTGGCCGGAGGGAGAGTTGGCTCGCATCGCGCTCGCACACATCAACATCTCGGACGATGACTTTGCTGGAGTGAGCCAAGGATGGGAAAAGTATTACTGGACGCCGTGGCGGGCGTATCTTAGCAAGTTGATTAGCCCTAATTTAGCGCAATCAAGATCGTTTCACTAACTTGGGACTTGCGTCCCCGGCTGTTAGTCCCTGCCGCGACCACACCTTCGCTTCACGAAGCGAGTCGACCGCGATAGGCCCATAGCCCCAATGCCGGGTTGCTGATGTAGTAGATCCGGTCGCCATCCGGCATGACGTTCCAGCCGTCTTTCAATTCGGACGGGTTGTAGCGAGCCGTTGCCTCGGCCAAGTCTCCGTACTCGTATCCGACCCCTTCGATCTCTTCGCGTGTTAACTCGCCGGCACAGTACGTCACGCGAAACCGGCCTTCGGACGAGCCGTGGATCAGGTGAGCAGCCGCCGAAAGATTATTCTTGAGGTCTTCGTTCTCGTCAACAAAACGCATGATCTCGGGAGTCGTACGGTATCCGTACTTGCGAATCAAACGATCGATCTCGGGGTCTTCGCCGAATGTCTTCACCTCGGGCGCCAGCACAACCAACTCGCCACCGTCGGCGATGGCCATGCGTGTGCGATAGATTGATTTGTTGCCCAGCCAAGTGCTGTGAAATTCTTCCGGATCGAGATAGACGACAACTTTGTGCATCTCTTCGTCCAGGATCTCGAAGTTCACTTCCACCGACAGTTCGGCGGCACGTTCAAAGCATTCATGGTCGTCGCCAATGTATAGGCCACGCGTGACAAGTTGCCCCGCGTCGTTGGTGCCGACGACGGTCAGCACATAGACGAGTGGCAAGTGCTGGCAGAAATTGTCTTGGGCGTAGTTCAGAATCCGGCGTAGCGGCGTATCGGCTCGCCCCATCATTCGTTCCATCCCGTAAGCCGCGCCGATGAAGTGGCTCTCGTTAATCCCACGCTGGCCGCCCGTCCCGACAAACACGTTCTTGTTGTAGTTGGCCATGCCAATCACTTCGTGCGGCACGACCTGGCCGATCGACAGGATCAGATCGTGACCACCTTCCCACAACAGTTTGTTCAACTGTGCCGGCCATGGGCGGTCCCAGATGCCTGAGGTGACTTCCGAGACGAACTCCGAGGGAACTTCGCCGATCGTAATGACATCATCGCGCCAACGATGCTCGCGAATCAAATCTTTCGGCACGGATGGGAACATGCGATCGAGTTGCCACGCGGGCATCGGGAAGTGCGTTCCTAGGGCCGGCATCACATCGACCAATCGATCGCCATAGTAGTCGTGCGCCTGGCACGTTAGCAATCCGGCGCGGCTGTTAAAGCGGGTGAAGTCCGGTGGCAAAGCCAAAACACGATTCCGATCGCCAAGCTTCGCGAACGCTTCGTATAAGCCGGCTTGCATCTCGTCATCGGAAAGTTCCGTCGAGGTGGATCCAACCGCAAAGAACATCGTCATAAGTAATCCTCGCAGGGTGGGCTATACCCACCGAAATGAGATAGTGGGCATAGCCCACCCAGCAAATCTCGTTGACTGCAATAATAGCTCAGCAGTCAAAGCTAAGGGAGTGGTAGATATAACTTGCGAGGCATCTATCTCGTTCTTTCAACGCGTTCCAACGACCGCGTGCAATTGATAAACAACCAACAGCACGCACTGATCAAGTACATCGCCGCCACAATCGTGAACATGGGCGAGTAGTTCGTGATCAGCGTCTCTTTCCCATCGATTACTTCGGTGGTCGTGTACATATCGAGGATGACGCCCAGCAGTAGTGGTGTGGCAATCATACCGACGCTGCCCGAGGTGTTGATGATGCTGAACACCGTTGCCGAATAGCGTCCACCCATATCCGTACACGTGCCCCACACAGTCGGTTGCGTCCAGTCGCTGAAGAATTTCACGACGAACAAGCACAGCGCTGCGGCAATGCCACTCACTTGCTGAATCGCCACAAACATCATTAGGCAGGCAACCAGTTTGCCGACGAAACCAACGCTCGTTCTCGACCAACGTCGACTGCCGGTGAAATGAATCAGTCCGTCATTCACAAAGCCGCCAACCACGCCTCCCAAGGCACCGCCCCACAATGGCAGACTGATCAACAGCCCAGCCGTTCCCACATCGAAGTCGCGGGCTTCCATAAAGTAACTGCCCATGACATAGACATAGATGCTGTCCGCGCCCGCGTTGATGAACTGCTGAAAGATAAAGATCATCATGCTCGCGTTCCGGATCACGCGTCCAAACGGCAGCACACGAGGTCCATCCGTTGGCGTCTCGGTTTCGCCTTCACGAATCAATGCCAGCTCGGCTTGATTCACTCGCGAATCTTGCTGCGGGTCGTTGCGATACAACCAAACAAACAGTCCGGCGAACAACACGCCTGAGAATCCCATGATCGTAACCGCGACGCGCCACCCCAAACCGAACCAGCCCATCAGCAGCGTGCCCATAATGATCGAAGACATCGCTCCGCCACTACGTCCGAAGAAACTGGCGACCAGTCCTTGGATGATTGTTCGTGTACGCAGTGGGAACCAGACGCGAGTGACTTTTGTGAGGCTGGGATAACAGCCAGCCTGTGCCGCACCGAATCCCAGTCGCAGTCCCGCCAAGCCGTAGAAGTTACCCGTCAGCCCGAAGCACGGTAGCAAGACGGACCACAGCACGATAATGATGCCCAGAAACAGATGCACTCCGAAGAAGTCGCAGATAATCCCTCCCGGGATCTGGCCGAAGGCGTAGGACGCGTTGAAGATAGTGAAGAGCCCATCAACTTGTGCGTTGCTGAACTCATACTCGTCGATAAGCGCCGGACGAATGAAGTTCCAGCTGTACCGGTGTAAGTAGAGCAGCCATGAAGTTCCGCTCGCCAGCATGAACACGAGCCACCGAACGCGAGTCGGACGCTCGCCGCCACTTGGTTCTCGCGAAGCGCTGGCGGAGGTCGGTTCGGTCATTCTGTATCTCGCTTAACGCCCAGTCGGAGGTACTGCGGCACTACCTGCATTGAATGAAGTTCATCTTTAGGCACGAGGGCGGTGTACTTTTGGCTTGTTGTTGCGAACGTGTTGTCGATTTGCGGGCGTCCCTTTGGACTAACTTCTCTCGCCCCAAGAGGCGGATTTTAAATGATTCGGCACTCGAATCGGCTCCATTAATACGACTCGCGCATAGCTCCCCTTTCAGCAGACGCGACATGCGATCACTTAGCGCGGGCACACACTGGGCTTGCTTGAAGCGAAAGATCGTACCACTACTTTTGTTGGCTTGCCAATAGCTCGACGTTTCTCTCGCAAGACACCGCGAATTAGACATCCGAGAGAAGCTGTGATCTGTATCGGACAACGCGTCTGGTCGTTCTTGGTCTTTCGATAGCATCCGACCCGCACCCCAAGCCCGGGATCGTGCTAAGCACCGCCCAAACAATAAGTGGGATAGGCTTCTAGCCCGTCATGACTGAATTGACAGGCTGGAAGCCAATCCCACAAAAGTTTTGCGACAGTAATTGTTTGGCCGATGCTAACGTATATACGTCCAATGAGAAATTGTTTTGATACAGTTCCCTCGCAGTTCGTTTTCCGTGGACCTTTCAGTTACAATCCAGCGAGTTGGACGGACGCCTCGCGGAGCCTGAAGAGAAACAACTGCTACATTACTATGAACCCACTCCACCTCAATCGTCGCCAGCTTTTCAATTGGGCTAAATGTGGAATTGGTGGTGCAGCATTGGTGTCGCTCCTGATGCAAGACGATCATGCGTCAGCAGCCTCGGTGCGAAGCGAAGCCGATGATCCGCCGCCTCATCTGCCGGTCAAAGCTAAGCGTGTCATTCAGATCACGGCGTGTGGCGGCGTAAGTCAAGTCGATTCGTTCGACTACAAGCCTGCCCTCGAAAAATATCACGGCAAACCGCTGGGCGGCGACGAACGGCCGGATGTTTTCTTTGGCAAGGTTGGTTTGCTGCGAAAAAACGATTGGGAGTTCAAGCAGCGAGGCGAAAGCGGGCTGTGGATCTCTGAATTGTTTCCGCATCTGGCCGAGAAGGCCGACGAGCTGACGATCATTCGCTCGATGTTTGCCGAGACGTCAAATCATACACCCGCGACCTTTCAAGAGAGCACCGGCTTTCGATTGAACGGGTTCCCGGTTCTTGGCGCATGGCTTTCCTATGGATTGGGGAGCGAGACGGACGACCTCCCCGCCTACGTCGTAATACCCGACTCGCGCGGCTTGCCCGCCGGTGGCACGATCAACTGGACGAATGGATTTCTTTCGGCGAGTCACCAAGGAGTCATCGTTCGCAGCAAAGGCCAAGCGATCAACGATCTTTTTCCCGCCCGCGAGATCGCTCGCGAAACAGAGGTCGCCAGTCGCGAGCTGCTTGCGAAACTGAACGAGGAGCATCGTCGAGAACGCGGCGACGACGTTCTGTTAGCACGCATTCGCAGTTACGAATTGGCGGCGCGCATGCAATTGGCTGTTCCCGAAGTAACGAACCTCGATGGCGAGACGGCATCGACTCACGAGCAATACGGCCTCGATCAAGAAGACACCGACGAGTTCGGACGAGGTTGTCTGCTCGCTCGGCGGTTGCTGGAACGAGGCGTCCGCTTCGTGCAGTTGTTCTCCGGCGGAGCTTTCGGCTCGCCACGCATCAATTGGGATGGTCACGAGAACATGATCGAGAATCACGGGCGAGAAGCCAAGCGAATCGACAAGCCGCTGGCTGGCTTGATCGGCGACCTGCGGCAACGCGGGATGCTCGACGATACACTCGTCCTGTTCACCAGCGAGTTCGGTCGTACGCCGTTCACGCAATCCGCCGGTGATGTGATTGGTGACGGACGCGATCACAATCAGTACGGCTTTTCGGCGTGGCTCGCTGGTGCTGGGTTAAAGCATGGGGTTGCCTATGGTGCAACCGACGAGATCGGCATGAAAGCCGTCGAAGATCGTGTTCACTGGAATGATTTTCACGCGACGGTCCTGCAACTGTTGGGCATCGATCACGAGCGGTTGACCTACTATCACAACGGGATTCGCAGACGGCTGACGAATGTTGCCGGTGCGACGATCAAGGGCGTACTTGCCTAACTCCGATGCAATCGTCATCGTGGTAAGGTAGCGTGACGGGGTCGGGAGTCTTTTTCGGCTAATTCTAATTCTATTTGCAAAGCCGTTGGCCGAAAAAGACTCCCGACCCCTTTGCGCTTACCTTTGAATCAATCGTCAGACAGCAGGAAGAGTCAAGGAACGCGAAGGATGAGCGGCGCAAGCCAACAGGCACAGATCAACAAGTACAACCGCCGCAGCCCCGAAGCAAAACACTTGCTACAGCTGTGTGCCGTGAATTACGACGGCATCAACCGCACCGATATGGTCGCGCTGTCGCGACAGTGCGGTTGGCGGGACGATCGCGGGGAGTTGCTCGACTACCAAGAAGTGCGCACTCAGATCGAAGCCATGGTTCAAGAGGGATTGCTGGTGCGAGGAGCAGGCGGCAGTCTGTCGGTGCAGCGATTGCTGATGGACTTCGTGGTGCAAGAGGCGATTCGCTCGGGCGATTTCGACACCTTCGCCGCAAAGATTCAGGAGAAGAAGCCGCGCGGCGAGTACTATCGCCACTACTACGGCCGCGATCAGGATCGCTTTCAACGCGACATGCGGATTGCGTTCTATCGCAGTGATGTGACGGCGCTAAAGTCGCTCGCCAAGAACATGAACGTCACGTTCATCGGCGATGAAGAGTGCTTAGGCGTGCTGACTCCTTTCGATGCGAGCATCTTCGCCCAGCTTGATCCCATTCTTCAAACGCAGTACCTCGTCGAAGCCCTGCAAGTCGCGTTGTTGACCGGCGATTGTGCGGCCGAGTTGCAAGTCGGCCTGGATCAGTATCGCGCCGTGCACAAGGAACTCGATCCAGAACTTTTGGCTCGCATCGTCGACGTGACCGCCGCCCGTGGCGACTTGGCCGGATTGAAAGCGCTGGCAAAGCAAGCGGGTGACCAGCATCCCGAAATTGAAGGTTGCGCGGCGTTCTTGCGAGGCAAATGGGACGAAGCGGAAGCGAAATTCGAAGTCGCCGTCAAGCAAGTTCGACGCGTCACGAAGAAACGCAATGTCGCAATAAAGTATCTGCCGGCGATCTTCCATCTTTTCTTGCAACTTCGAAAGAACTCGCCTGACGCGCGCAAACAGGCGGAAGCAACCTTGCGTAAGATCGAAAGCGATTGGCCCTACAACTTCCGTCCAACAGGATGGACGATGACGTACGCGTTAAACTTCCAGGCGAACCCTGCCGCCGGGAACACGATGTTTTACGGTCACTGGTTTGCGCACACACCTCCGCTCTGCAACCTGATGGCCGGTTACTGCTGGCGCTGGCTGCAACCGGAAGCCGACTCGCCGCTGCCAGCGCGGCCGATCGAGAACGCGATCAGCCGCTACGAAGCTCTCGGCTACAAATGGCTTGTCGCCGAACTCTCGGCACTGCTCGGCCACTCGCCAGTCGAGAATGCGAGCTTGCACGCCGACAGAGCAACGCAGCTGCACAGCGAACTCAAAACGGCCACGGCGTTCAACTTGATCGCACCCGAATCCGCCTGGGAGCGAGCTCTGACCGCGCTCCAACAGATCGCCGACCCGAATAACGGAGCGACGACGAGCGTCGAGAATGAATCGAGCGAACGGCTGATCTGGGAGTTGGACTACCGAAATAACACCGACCGCTTTGTGCTTCGCCCGCTTGTTCAGAAGCAGAAAAAACGCGGTGGCTGGACCGATGGCCGCGCGGTCGCGGTACAACGACTGTACGCATCGATCGACGACTATGACGCGTTCGGATACTTGACCGATCAGGATCGATCGATCTGCCGCTGTATCGAAGAAGACGTCAGCTACGCCTACTACGGTCGCTATCGCGAGAAGCAGTATGCCTTCAATCTCGGGCGAGCCGCACAAGCACTTGCCGGTCATCCGCTCGTCTTTCGTGCCGGCACTCGTAGCGAGCCTCTTGAGATCACGAGACAGGAACCCCATCTAATCGTCAGCAAACAAGGGAAAGACGCATTTCGAATCACGCTCGAGCCAGCGCCGAGTGAAGAAGATCTGATTGTCATGGAAGATGGCCCACGGCGCGTGAGTTTCGTGTGTTTCACACCCAAACATCGCGATGTCTACAAGATCCTCGGCAGCAAGGGCTTGACGATCCCTGCCAGCGGCAAGAAGCAAGTTCTCGCGACGCTGCAAAGCATCGCGTCGTTGGTAACGGTTCATTCGGAAATCGGTGGCGGTGCGGTTGAAACGGGTAAGACCGTTGACTCAGATCCACGTCCGCACGTTCATCTCGTTCCCTTTCAGACGGGTCTGCGTGCCGAGTTCTATGTGCGTTCGTTTGGCAGCGAAGGGCCGTTCTATCGACCGGGGCAAGGCGGCGAGAATGTGTTCGCCGAAGTTAACGGCGAGAACGTGTCCACCCGTCGACACCTCGCCAAGGAAAAGTCGTTAGCGTCGCAAGTGATCGATTCTTGTCTGGCGTTGCGCGAGCAGCGGGCACAAGCCGATCTGGATGCCGAATTCATCTTCCCCACGCCGTTGGAAGCGTTGGAACTTGCATTACAGCTGCGCCCGCTGGTCGAATCCGAGCAGATCGTCCTGCACTGGCCCAAGGGCAAGAAGTTTAATGTGATCAAGGAATCGGACGGTTCGCAACTGAAAGTCAGTATCCGCCGCGACAAGGATTGGTTTGCTGCGTCTGGAGAATTGAAGGTCGACGAGGAACTGACCATCGACATGATGAAGTTGCTCGAGTTGACCGAGTTGAGCAACTCGCGATTCATCGAACTGGATGATGGGCAATACTTGGCGTTGACCGATGAATTTCGTCGTCGCATTGCCGAGCTGAATGCCTTCGCCGAAGTAAAGAAAAGCACGCTGCGGTTTCCCCGCGTGCGAGTCGCCGCCGTCGAGGAGGTTGCCGAAGGATTCGATCTGACGACGGATAAGGAGTGGAAGACTTATGTGCGACGATTGCACGAGTCGAACTCGTTAGTCGTCGAAGTTCCCTCCACGTTCCAAGGCGATCTTCGCGACTATCAACGCGAAGGTTTTCAGTGGATGTGCCGTCTGTCGCATTGGGGCGTCGGTGCGTGCTTGGCCGACGACATGGGCTTGGGCAAGACGATTCAAGCGATCGCGTTGTTGTTGCACCGCGCGGCGGACGGCCCTGCGTTAATTGTCGCTCCAACTTCCGTGGCCTTTAACTGGTTGAACGAGATCCAGCGTTTTGCGCCGACGTTGAATGCCCGCATCTTTGGCGGCGGTGACCGCGAGGCGTTCTTTCAGGAACTTGGACCGCGCGACGTGGTCATTACGAGTTACGGCCTGCTGTACAACGAAGCCGAGCGATTTCAAGCTCGTCCGTGGCACACGGCGATCCTGGACGAAGCACAAGCCATCAAGAATATGGCCACGAAGCGCTCGCAGGCCGCCATGGGACTGGATGCCGACTTCCGCGTGATCTTGACCGGCACGCCGCTAGAGAACCACCTCGGCGAGCTTTGGAACTTGTTTCAGTTCATTAACCCAGGTTTGCTGGGGTCGTTCAAAGCATTCCAAGATCGATTCGCCAATCCAATCGAACGCGATCAAGATCGTGCCGCGCGCTGGCACCTCAAAAAACTGATTCAACCCTTCATCCTGCGTCGCAATAAAACGCAGGTCCTCGAAGAGCTGCCGTCGCGTACGGAGATCACGCTGCAAGTCGAGTTCAGCAACGAAGAAGCTGCCTTCTACGAAGCGTTGCGTAAGCGAGCGGTCGAGAAGCTTTCCAAGTCGGATTCTAACGAAGACAACAGCCAGTCACATCTGAAGATCTTGGCCGAGATCATGCGGCTGCGCCGAGCCTGCTGTCATCCAAAGCTCGCTGCCGAAGGAAGTGTCATTGCGAGTTCCAAATTGGCCCTGTTCTTAGAGACACTCGAAGAACTGCTCGACAACCGCCACAAGGTACTGGTATTCAGCCAGTTCGTGGACCATCTGACGATCCTCCGCGAGGCGCTGGATCACAAAGGCGTCGCCTACCAGTACCTCGATGGCAGCACACCCGCTAAGAAACGAAAAGAAAGCGTTGAAGCCTTCCAGGCGGGTGAGGGCGATGTCTTCTTAATCAGCTTGAAGGCGGGTGGACTTGGCTTGAACCTGACGGCAGCCGACTATGTGATGCACATGGACCCCTGGTGGAACCCGGCGGTGGAAGACCAAGCCTCCGATCGCGCCCATCGCCTCGGTCAAACGCGCCCCGTAACCATCTATCGGTTTGTCACCAAGGGCACGATCGAAGAGCAAATCGTCGACCTGCATCGCACGAAACGCGACCTTGCTGACAGTCTGCTCGAAGGTTCCGACATGAGCGGCAAACTGTCGGCAGATCAGCTATTGAAGCTGATTCGCGAGTAGTGCGTCGTCAATGCTAAGAATTGGGGGTGCGACTGGCTCTGCCAGTGCTCTTTGGACTGCACAAAAGCACGACGACACTGGCAGAGCCAGCGGCACCCACCCCTAAGATTAAGCGTTGACGTAACAGTGTCTCACACTCTAAGGTCGTGCTTACTCAGTACGCCACAACACTGCCGACTTCCGGCTTGGCACCGGTCGCAAGTTGCTCGGCAGCCCACGATACGACTTCGGCCGCTCTTCGCAGGGCCGCCTCGTCGACATCCAGATGCGTGACCGCTCGCACACGTGTCGGTGTAATCGCCAACGTAAGAACACCTTCCTGTTGCAACATCGTGACAAAGTCAGCGGCCGATCCCAACGCTGGATCGACTTCGATAAACACGATGTTGGTATCGACGTCCGGTGTCAGCAGGCGGATGCCATCGGTGTTGCGCACCGCATCGGCGAGGATCTGGGCGTTTGCATGATCTTCGGTCAGTCGTTCACGGTGGTTCTCCATCGCATACAGCGCACCGGCAGCAATGATACCAACCTGCCGCATGCCGCCACCAAAGCACTTGCGATGGCGTCGTGCTTCCTTGATCATCGCGGCAGGACCGGCCAAGGCCGAGCCCACGGGTGCTCCAAGTCCCTTGCTGAAACAAACGCTGACCGTATCGAAGTGCTTCGACCACTCGTCCGCAGCGATGCCCGATGCGGCAACGGCATTGAACAAGCGCGCACCATCGAGATGCGTCTTCAACCCGCCATCGTGAGCCCACTCGCAGATCCCCGCGACATTCTCATACGGCTGAACGCGACCGCCGCCTCGATTGTGCGTGTTCTCGAGACAGACGAGTCGCGTGCGGACCAAGTGTTCGTTCTCGGCGCGAATCATGCCGTGCAATTGCTCGGGACGCAGCACACCATTGTCGCCTTCGATCGTGCGAGCGACGACGCCACTCAATTGAGCGAAGGCTCCCTGTTCATAGTTGTAGATGTGGCAACCGCCTTCGCAGAGGAACTCATCACCGGGCTTGCAGTGAATTCGCACCGCGATCTGGTTCGTCATCGATCCCGACGGCATGAAGATGGCCGCCTCTTTACCCAATACGTCAGCCGTCAACGCTTCGAGACGCTGGACCGTCGGATCATCGCCCATCACATCGTCGCCGACTTCCGCATTGGCGATTGCTTGGCGCATTCCGGGAGTTGGCTTGGTAACCGTATCGCTGCGAAGATCTACGACTGTCGTCATGGTCATCTTTCGTGATGGGGGCCGGGCGGGAGTTTTAGCGGAATCACGATTATAGGCAGATTCTGGGACGTTCGCGACGGGCAAAGACGCGGGGTAGTGGTGTAGTTTACCGTAAGTCGGGCACTCCTGCCCGACAAAAGACGGCCAAGAGTGGCCGTCCTACTTTCAGGAATCGCAAACTGTACTACTACGAGACGCAGGCAGGACCAGTGGGCTGCGATGGCTGCCCATGGCAATTCACACTCAGGCAACTGAACCGTTTACAATGCGGTTCACACATTCACCTAGGGAATCACGCTACAAGCAGGAGTCGCTCGATGCCTCGTAATTCCTCGCTAACTCAACTATCGCGCCGAGAATTGTTGAAAGCCGGGCTGGTTGCTTCGACTGGCTTGATTGCGTCTGATCACTGGCTGGCTCCGTCCCAAGCAGCGACCTGGCATGTTTCCGACAAATGGTTTCGCGTGCTGAAAGTGGATCGTACGACCGTCCGGTTGCCCTTTCGTGAAACTCCAGCCCGCAACATGGATCGCGAGATACCGCATTGGCGGTGGACTGAAGTGATCGAGATCGAGTTGACTTCGGGTGTGACGGGTTTCGGCGAGACGCTGTTGTATTACACGTGGGGCGTGCCGGACGACGAGGATATCCGCCGCGTGCTCGGCAAGAACGCCATCGAAGTCATGTGGGACGACGAACTGGGCGCGGGGCTACAGATGGCGTTGTTCGATGCCGTGGCTCGCACGTCAGGCGTTCCGATTCACGCGTTGCTGGGCACCAAGGTACACGAGACGACTCCGGTCGCTTGGTGGAACATCGACACCTCGGTCGAAGACATGGCGGCGGAATGCGTCGAAGCCTATCGCCAAGGTTATCTCGCTTACAAGTCGAAAGGGCGACCTTGGTTTGACGTGTGGGCACAAGTCGAAGCCGTCGCGAAAGCAGTTCCCGAATCGTTTCACATCGCGCTCGACTTCAACGACACGTTGCTTGATGCCGAGCGTGGGATCCCGATTCTGAAAGAGTTGGAGCAGTATCCGCAAGTCGCCATCTGGGAGACGCCGATTTTTCAGACGGACATTCAAGGTAATCAAGCGATACGACGTGAATGTCGCGCTCCGGTAGCGATGCACTATGGGATACCAGATCCATTCGTCGCACTCCGCGAAGACATCTGCGACGGGTTCGTCGTCGGGCACGGTGCGAAGGAGTTGTTGCAAACGGGAGCCGTGGCCGCGATGGCCGATAAGCCGTTCTGGCTTCAGCTCGTAGGCACGGGAATCACGGCCGCTTGGTCGTTGCAATTTGGTGGTGCGTTGACACACGCGACATGGCCAGCGGTCAACTGCCATCAGTTGTTCGAACACGATTTGCTGGCCGAACCCATCAAAGTAGAAGCGGGCTTCACCACCGTTCCCGATCGACCGGGTCTGGGCTTCGAGCTGAATCGCGATATGATCGAGCGTTATCGAGTGGACAAACCGATATCGCGTCCGGAACCGCCGCGATTGATAGAAACATCCTGGCCGGACGGGCGTCGGATGTATATCGCGAACAACGGCCAAGTGAACTTCATGTTGACAGCAGGTCAGGAGGGGACAATTCCGTATTTCGAACGCGGTGTCGATACGCGGCTTGTCCCCAACGATGGCAGTTCTCAGTGGGAGGAGCTTTACGCCGCTGCCAGAAAGGGCCCGTACTTTGTCGGTGCGTGACGGGGACGAAGTGGCCCCAGCGAGTGTAGGATGGACGCCTCGTCCGTCCGAACCTGAAGGACGGACGAGGCGTCCGTCCTACCGAAAACCAACTAGCGATTGATGTAGCAAAGGTAAGTCAATGACCAGACGATGTGTCGTACTGCTCTCAGGCGGACTCGATAGCATGTTGGCGATTCGCATCATGCAGGAGCAAGGAATCGAAGTCGAAGCGTTGAACTTCAAGACCATCTTCACTTGCTGCCAGGATCAATCGGCGCAAACGGCGCGGGACTTGGGCGTGCGATTGACAGTCGTTGGCCAAGACGACGACTATCTGGATCTGGTCAAAGATCCGCAGTTTGGACGCGGCAAGGGAGCAAATCCATGTGTCGACTGCCGCATCTACATGTTCGAGAAGGCCAAACGCTTCATGCACCAGATCGGTGCCGACTTTATCGTCAGTGGCGAAGTGGCTGGACAGCGACCGATGAGTCAGAAACGGCGCGACCTTGATCGCATCGCGTATCATTCCGATCTCGAAGATCTCTTGCTGCGACCGCTTTCTGCGAAGTTGCTGCGGCCAACCCTCCCCGAACGCGAAGGTTGGGTCGATCGCGAGCAACTGTATGCCATTGAAGGGCGCAGTCGCAAACGTCTGATTGAGCTGGCGAAGAAGTTTGGTTTGAAAGATATCCCTACGCCCTCGACCGGCTGCTCGCTGACGGAACCCAAATTCTCGAAGAAGGTCTTTGATTTGATTGACAGCCCGGGAGAGAGCCGCCGTTGGGACTTCGAATTGCTGAAGATCGGTCGCCACTTCCGCTACGACACGCACACGAAAGTCATTCTCGGTCGAGATGCCGCCGAAAATGATCAACTGCGCTACGCACATCAGCTGCCCGATGCGGCCAGCACGGCCGTGTTCGCCCCCGAAAACTTTGCGGGCCCACAGGCTTTGCTCATTGGGCCACGTACCGACGCGGCAATCGCGTTTGCGGCGAGCCTGATGCTTCGCTATTCCCGCGACTACGATCCGGACAATGCGCTGGTACGCGTCGATGACCAGATCATCAACGCCATCGAGAATGATCGTGCGAAGTCGCTCGAAACCATCGCGATGATGTAGGAACGGGGCGTTGAACGGCCTATCATAGACTCTCTCGCGGCAATGAATAACGCATCCGCGAAACTGTACGACGGCCCTCCGAGGCCGTCGACATAAACTCGACGGCCTCGGAGGGCCGTCGTACGAAGAGAGATTCCCAACCACTGTGTTCGCATGAAATCCTGCCCTTCCTGCCATCAACCGATTGAGTTGAATGAAACTCAGGCCTACGGTGAAGCGGAGAGCGCGACGCATTGCTCGAACTGCGGCCAGCACTTATCGGGATCGGAAGCGACCAGTGCCTACATGCACTCGTCGTCGCAAAAGGCGAATCGCATCGCCAACTTTTTGCTGATTCGAATGTTGGGGCAGGGTGGATTTGGAGCGGTCTGGTTGGCAGAAGATCGCAGCCTGGGCCGCAAAGTGGCCTTGAAACTTCCCAAGGCAGCTGGCAAAGACCCCAAGTTGCTGCACGAGGCCCAAACGGCCGCCAGGTTGAAGCATCCGAATATCGTTTCGATTTACGAAGTGGGCGTCGACGAAGGACAAGTCTTCATCGCTAGCGAGTATATCGATGGCGAAGACATGCGCGACGAGTTGGCTCGTGCGCGGCCCGAGGTGTCGCGTTCTGTGGAAGTCATCGCAAAGTTGGCACATGCCGTCCATCATGCTCACCAACAAGGAGTCGTCCATCGCGATCTGAAACCGGCGAACATCATTCTGGATTCCGACGGCGAGCCCTTCATTACTGACTTTGGCATCGCGAAACACCTGTCGGTGGACGAAACGATTTCGACGGATGGGGAAGTCGTCGGAACGATTACCTACATGTCACCCGAGCAGGCGCGGGGCAGCACCCGCGAGACCGACTCTCGTTCCGACATCTACGCACTCGGCGTGATGTTGTTTGAGATGCTCACCGAGTTCCGCCCGTTCCGCGGCAATGCTCGGGCGGTAATCCATCAGAAGATTTACGACGACGCACCTTCGCCCCGCAAGCTCGTGCCTGCGTTGGCGAAGGATCTGGAAACGATCTGCTTGAAGTGTCTGGAGCGTGAACCGTCGAAGCGGTATCAGACAGCCTTGGAACTGGCCGAGGAACTCGAGCGATTCCAGAACAACATCCCGATCAAAGCTCGTCCTATCTCTCGTGGAGAGAAGTTGTGGCGTTGGTGCCGCCGTAAACCCGCCGTCGCGGCGTTGATTGCCGGGCTGTTCCTGAGTTTGAGTTGCGGTTTGGCGAGTACGTCCTACTTCTGGCAACGGGCGACTCTGAACGAAACCAAGACGCGGGCGTCACTTTATCGCACTCAGATGAACTTGGCAGGGAAGCTTTGGGAGGCGGGTGATATCGCCGGATTGCGTCACACGCTGAACAGCAACGAGATCGCCGACAAAGGCACGTCGTCAAGCTTCGAGTGGCGATACTATTCGCAACTTGCCGAGCCATTTCTACATGCCGTCAATCACGGCGATGTGGTGACGGACGTTGCAGCTTCCTACAACGGGCAGTTGTTCGCTTCGACGGGCAACGACCGCCTGATCCGCATCTGGAGTTCCAAGAGCGGACAACCGATCCGCACTCTTCAGCCCCGCGCCGGCAAACCCGGCACGATCATGTTCTCACCCGTGGACGATCGATTTGTATCGGCTCACGGAGACGGAACGGTCCGACTTTGGAATCCGCAGCAGCACGATCATACGATTCGCGAGTTGGTACATGGTGCCGCCTTGACCCACGCTGTGTTCGCGCCCGACGCCAGGTTTTTGGTCTCGGCAGGCAGCAACGGCAAGATTCTGATGTGGAAGCTTGGAACGGGTGAACAAGAAGCAGACCTCTCCCTGCCGAAGCAGAGCGTGCGTGACATCCGCTTCTCGACCGATGGACGCTTGGTCGCTGTCGCCACGCAAGGCGGGAGCATTTCGATCTGGGACCGAGAATCGCACGCCTACGTTCAGACGATCTCGATTGGTATCGAAGTCTACTCCGTGGCGTTTGTGGACAGGAATCAAGCTGTTGCAGCGGGCACCTACAACGGTGTTCTGCGTTACTTTTCCGTGGAGGCGGGCGATCTGCTCGATTCCGTTACCGTGGATGCCGGCGTCGTTGGCGACTTGGAGTACCTTCCAGCGATCGACCGACTGGCCGCGGTGACCACAGCGCACCGCTTGCATCTGTTCGACGCAGAGCGAAACAGCGTGAAAACGCTGGCGACACATTCGCTAACGCACGGCATGCTGGCACATTCGCAAGACGGTTCGATGTTAGTCGTCGGCAGCGGGGACGGAACTGTGAAGTTGTTGCAAGTGTCCACGCTGCAACGACCGGATGTGTATTGGCAAGACTCTCACGTTCGCGATTTGGAGTTCGTCGCGAACGGCAAGAAGATCGCGTCCTGCTCGGGAGACGGTACCGTATGCATGTGGGATGTGGCGACGGGCGAGAAGTCCGAACTCGTGCCAGCATCGGATCGCGAAATGCTAGCGCTCGCAGGTCAACCCAGTGGTCCGTTGCTCGCAGCAACAGGAATGATTCGCGAGATCCTGATCTTTGATGTCGCGACGGCAACGGAAGTTGCTTCGATTCCTTTGTCCTACAGCGGCTATTCATCCCTGTGCTTCTCAGCGGACGGCCAACTGCTGGCTGCCGGAAGTCGAAGTGGTGAGGTGCGAGTCTATGCAACGGGCGAGTGGGACGATCCAAAATTCGAGTGGACCGATGCGGATGTGCAGGTGGTCGCGATTTGCTTCTCACCAACCAAGCGAGAGTTTGCGGTTGCCTATTCCGACGGACGAGTGAAGCTGATTGACGTTTCCGACCCGCAAGAGACAACCAAATCGATCGAGTTAACGTCAGCGCCGTTGGCATTAAGTTTCTGTGGGTCGCCTGGACAGCTTGCCGTCGGCACGCAGGCCGGCGAGATTCACATCATCGACACGACCACGCTCCGTACGCTCGGAGTTATCAAAGCGCACTCGAGTCGCATCAACGCCTTGACGAGCTTTCCCAACGGTGACCGCCTGGTGTCGGGTGGACGAGATCGCGAACTGCGGATCTGGGATTTGGCGTCGGGAGACTTGGTCGCGGCGCTCGTGGGTCACTCGCGGCAAGTGTTTGCGGTGGCCGTCGCTCCCGACGGAGACACGATTGCGTCCGGCGGCCTCGGTGGCGACGTGCGCCTTTGGCGTGGTGGGCGATAAGTTCGTACTCTACGAACGCGGCCCCGATGTCGTGGAGGGCCGAGCCTTAAGGACGGCACGCTGCAACAGCAGAAAATTGCTGCCTTTGTATTCCGTGACAACTCCCGTAACGCTCCACTTCCGATGCGTTTGATCCAAGTCGTGGGAGACTCGCTCCAAGGCAAGGTTTTCAAGCAGTTGAAGCGAGTGAGTCTCGCCATCCGGATAGAAGGCGACGCCGTCACCATGGTAGCGCAACTCGCCGATCTGGTTGACCAACTTCACGCCTTCACGAAGCCGTAATCCCCCGCCTCCAGTAATGTGGCCGTCGAGATCAGTGGGATCAGCCCCTTTTGCTTCCGCCACAGGCGTCCGCTTTGCCTCAGTCGCATCGGCGACCGGCGTGTCGGTGACCGGCGCATCGACCTCTTGTGCATAGCCGATTGCGGCGGCGAGGCTTACGAATGCAAAAAGCTGAAGGGTTGCTCGGCGGGTCATCATTGATACTCCTCGTGCTTTATCAAAGCTACCAATTCGTGTACCACTGGCTCTGCCAGTGCCGTCAATTCGTGTGCCACTGGCTCTGCCAGTGCCGTTATCGCTCGGATCTGTTCGGAGATCACTGGCACGGCCAGTGGCACCCGAGCGCACAGCCCAACCTAACAAGTACTCGGGCAAACATACCGTACGGAAGAACGCGTGGCTCGGGAAATGAAACTGTGAGACGCGTTGCGATATAGCAACATCGGTTGTCGGAAGCGAACATTCGTCCGTCGATTGCATGCTGCATCCGCGGTGGTTTGCTATCCATCAACTCGCTATGGCCGTGGGACTTGCGAGTTGTCCGTGGGCCTCGCGCCACGGATCGGCCTTCCGTTTGCGAATGGCTTTACCGTCAAAGAACTTCTCTATCCGGCCAATCGCGAGCGAGGGACGAACATGACGGTTGCAACGATTCGAACGAAAC
Organism: Planctomycetaceae bacterium; assembly: GCA_020638975.1. Lineage (GTDB taxonomy): Bacteria > Planctomycetota > Planctomycetia > Pirellulales > Pirellulaceae. Next base: position 235,912 of record JACKHN010000008.1, on the reverse strand, counting down.
TAACGTTCTTACTGCTCGCCACGGTGCTGACTGTGCTTTCCGCTTCCCGATCCAATGCGGGTGAGATCGTTTCGATTCGATTGACCGGTGGCAAGAAGATGACGGCCGAACTGCATCCGAGGACGAGTGGCGAACATCTGTGGTTACGTTTCGGCGAGGGTACAACGGTGATCCTTCGCTCGGTCGCCTGGGAACGGGTCGAGTCGGCGACGATCGAGGACGAACCAGTCAGCGTAGCCACGCTTCAGCAACTGGCTGCTCGGGAATCCGAAGAAGATCGTTCGACTTCCGCGCCAGCACCGCGTCCTTCAACGGAGCCGACCTATGCAGAGCAAGCCCGCGACATGCTGGGCTTCAGTCGACGTGTCACTTCCGTCGACTTCGACGCGCAAGCTGCTAACTGGGACCGCGACGTGGAGTTCGATGGCATCGTCTTGCGACTGTTTCCGTTGGACGCGAACGGACAACTGACGACTGCCCGAGGCACGCTGTACGTTGAACTGATTGCCGGGCGCCGAGTGGACTTTGATCAAGCCCCAACCTCTCGCGGGTTGGTTCCAAGTCGAATCGCCGACTGGTCGGTCGCCGTTAACGCACAGGACGTCAGCGAGAATGGAGTGGTCGTCAAGTTGCCATTCCAGACGAATCAACCCGAGTTCGACACCAAGTGGCTCACACACGGACTGGTTCACGTTCGCTTTGTCGTGCCGGGACATGGCGTGTTTGAACACTCGTTCGACGGAGTGCGAGTGCGACCGTACGCTCCGCTACGCGACACCATGGAACGAAATGGCGGTCAACGCTTCTTGCCGACGGAACAGACTGGTGTCGGCAAGCGATTCCAATCGGGATTCGGCCCACAGTAACGCCGGTCAGCCGGACTTTCTCATCCCCAAGCTTTGGATCACCAGCACGGATCCAATGGAGATCATCGACCAGCCAAGCCACTTGGGCGGACGGACGGTCTTCTTCATCGCAACAGGATTCGTCTGTCCGAAGATTACGGCTAACGGATTCTGCGAGACCGTAGGTTCCTTCTTCAAGCGTTTGGCCAGAAACGTCGTCGTTTCTTCGGTCAATTGGAACGAATCGACATAGCGGAATTGCAGTCCCAACAGGAGGACGATCATGCCGATTCCGAGATAGTGATTGCGATTGAATTCCATAGCTCACCTCTTGAGATGCAGGCCAAACGGCTCGATCGAATCGATGACCGGTCAGCACCCGCGGGGGCCCAACGCAAGCGAAAGTTACCCCAGGGATTGGAGCGGCGCGCGAGAACCCTTGCTTTTTCGTTTATCGAATGAACGTCGCGGCGAGTTTACTCGTCAGTCGCTCACTCCGATTCTGTCGGTTGCCGGGGAGTTGCGGACTGTGGGAAGCGGTTCGAGCGAAGTGGTCGCCGCGTCCGACTATGTAGGACGTGTGGCATCTTCCAGTTGACGCGAGGCCTCAGGTTCGCGACAACTCAGACACTAATTCGCTCACTTCCCATTCAGCCGGTGCACTATGGCGTCCGAAGAGAACGCGGCTCCCTCCGACGAAGCGTCGAATCCGTTGCAGCAAGGTAGCTTGCGGAGCCCGAGTTTTATCGGCCTGCTCCTGACCCAACTGCTGACCGCGACGAATGACAATGTCTTTCGCTGGCTGGTGATTGGCATCGGCAAGGATTATTACCCGGACAACGTCAGCGGTGTGCTGACGGCTGGATCGGCTTGCTTTCTGCTGCCTTATCTTTTGCTGGCCGCACCCGCCGGTTATCTCGCGGATCGCTTCAGCAAACGCACAGTGATCGTCGCCTGCAAAGTTGCGGAAGTTGTCATCATGACGCTCGGCATCGGGGCAATCTTGCTGGGTGTGCCTATTCTGTTGTTCGTCGTGGTCGCCTTGATGGGCGCTCAAAGCGCACTGTTCTCGCCGTCGAAGCTGGGCAGCATTCCCGAGATGCTGAAACCCCAGAAGATCTCGGCTGCGAACGGCGTGATTGGACTGACGACGGTCATTTCAACGGTGGTCGGCACCGTGGTCGGCTTGGTGCTGAGCGATGTCACGGGCGACAAGGGGCAAGCAGGATGGTGGATCTCGGCACTCGTGTTGATTGGCATCGCCGTCGTTGGCTGGCTGTTCAGTTTGTTGATTGTCAAGTTGCCGCCCGCCGATCCCACGCGACGCGTGCCTTGGGACGCACCTCAACAGACGTTTCGTGATTTGCGCGTGTTGGCTTCGGATCGACCGCTGCTTCGTGTCGCGTTGGGACTGGCGTTCTTCTGGTCACTGGGATTACTGGCGAACTTGAATATCGACCAGTTTGCGATGGAGGGCGGCGCACTGCGTGAATCTGACAAAGCGCCCCTGATGGTCGGCTTGGTGTTTGGCATCGGGTTCGGCAGCGTGCTGGCCGGAATCTGGTCAGCAGGACGCGTTGAACTGGGAATCGTACCCTTGGGCGCGGCGGGGATCGCGCTCAGCTCGCTACTGTTATTTACCGTGCAAGGCACAATCATCTCGCCGACAGAATCAGTGACCATTGGCTTTGTCTTGGCCTGTTTGTTCTTAACCGGACTCGGCTTCAGCGCGGGGTTGTTCGACGTTCCGCTCAGCTCGTACATGCAACATCGAAGTCGTCCGGAACAACGCGGGGCGATTTTGGCGGCGAGTAACTTCCTGACATTTAGTGGTATGTTGGCGATGTCGTTTCTGTACTTGGGCATGCGGATGCCACTTGCCAATGGCGAACCGCTGTTGTCCGCTCCGCAGATCTTTCTCGTTGGTGGACTGATGACGGTGCCGGTCTTCATTTACATTGTGTGCCTGCTGCCGCAGGCCACGATTCGGTTCATGGTCTGGTTGCTCAGCCGTACGATCTATCGCGTGAAGATCGTCGGTCGAGACAACTTGCCAGAGACCGGCGGTGCCTTGCTCGTGCCGAATCACGTATCTTGGATCGACGCGATCATGCTGCTGTTGACGACGTCGCGCCCGATTCGCATCATCGCCTATGAAGGAAACTTCAACAGTCGACCGCTGCGGTGGTGGGCCAAGTTATGGGGAGGGATTCTGCTCGGTGACAATCCCAAAGCCATCATTCGAGCGCTGCAGACGGCGACCGACGCGTTAAACAACGGCGAGCTGGTCTGCATTTTCCCCGAAGGTGCGATTACACGCACCGGCCAGCTTCAAGCATTCAAGCCGGGCATGATGCGGATTCTGAAAGGCACCGAGGCGCCTGTGATTCCCGTCTATCTGGATGGACTATGGGGGAGTGTATTTAGCTTCGATCGTGGTAGATTTTTCTGGAAGTGGCCGCGACGCTGGCCCTACCGAATTTCGATTCTGTTTGGTAAAGCAATCTCTGATCCCACCGATGTGCATCACATCCGGCGGGTCGTCCAAGACTTGGGAGCGAATGCTGTGCGAGAGCGTTCTGAAAACACCGTCGCCTTGATCGAGACCTTCATCCGCAAGTGCAAGAAGCGGCGTTTCAAGCTCAAGGTTGCCGATTCGATGGGCGGCGAGTTGAGTGGCGCTCAGCTGCTGACGCGGACGCTCGTGTTGCGGCGGTTGCTGCGAAGACATGTTCTGAAAGATGACGAGCAATACGTCGGGTTGCTGCTGCCCCCATCGCTGGGTGGCGTCGTGGCGAATATGGCTTTGTCGGTCGATCGCCGCGTGACGGTCAACTTGAATTACACCGTATCGTCGGAAGTGCTTAACGCGTGTATCGCGCATGCCGGCATCAAACATGTCCTGACGAGCCGCAAGTTCATGGAGAAAATGAATTTCGACCTGGATACGGAAGTTGTCTATCTCGAAGACTTCAAAGACAAACCAACGACCTCTGACAAACTGTGCTCGGCATTGGCCGCCTATCTAGTGCCGTCTCGTGTGTTGGCCAAGTCGCTGGGCGCATCGAAGGCGCACGGCAGCGACGTGCTGACCGTCATCTTCACGTCAGGCTCGACGGGCACTCCAAAGGGCGTGATGCTGACTCACTCGAACATCTCGTCACAAGTAGACGCGATCGAGCAAGTTGCCAGTCTGACACAGCGAGATGTGTTCATCGGAACCCTGCCGTTCTTTCACTCCTTGGGTTTCACGGTCACCTTGTGGGCAGTCATGACGTTGGATCTTAAGGCAGCCTATCACTTCAGCCCGCTGGACGCGAAGCAAGTTGGCAAGTTGTGCAAGCAATACGGCGGCACTTTACTGTTGTCGACGCCGACATTCTTGCGTGGCTATTTGCGACGTTGCGATCCGGACGAGCTGAACTCGTTGGACGTTGTCGTCACCGGCGCGGAGAAGCTTCCGAAAGATGTCGCCGACAAATTCGAAGAGCGATTCGGCGTACGTCCGGTCGAAGGCTATGGCACAACCGAGTTGTCACCACTGGTCTCGGTTAACGTCCCGCCTAGCCGCTCGTCGGGAATCGTCACCGATTGCAAGGAAGGAACCGTCGGCCAGCCGGTGCCCGGAGTCGGGGCCAAAATCGTCGATCTCGATAGCGGCGAAGAATTGGGAGCCAACGCGCCCGGCATGCTAATGATCACCGGCCCCAACGTCATGAAAGGCTATCTGGGGCGCGAAGATCTGACGGCGGAAGTCATCAAGGATGGCTGGTACGTCACCGGTGACGTGGCCGTGATCGATGACGAAGGTTTCATCAAGATCACAGGTCGTGAAAGTCGCTTCTCGAAGATCGGCGGCGAGATGGTGCCGCATATCAAGATCGAAGAAGACATCAACGAGTTGCTCAATGCCGAAGAACAACTCCTTGCCGCCGTCACGGCCGTTCCCGATGCCAAGAAGGGCGAGCGACTGATCGTCATTCACACGCAAATCGAACACTCCGTCGAGGAGATTCGAAAGGGATTGTCCGAACGCGGCTTGCCCAACTTGTTCATCCCTTCGGCCGACAGTTTCCATCAAGTCGATGCATTGCCCGTACTCGGCACGGGAAAACTTGACTTGAAAGCGGTCAAGCAGCTCGCGATGGAGAGATTCGCATCCGAAGAACAGGATAGCTAACATCCGTTTCAACACCGTGAGTCGAAGGCGCTAGCCTCGGGCCTCAGCCATTGCTGGCGAAACCGAGGCCCGCGGCTAGTGCTGCGTTACACCTTGATTTTAGGGTTTTCCCGTTTTGTGAGCCGTGACGCGTAAGCGGTCGGGCGGCGAGGAATGCAGGGCGCGCCCGGGGCCTTACGGCCAGCGGCTCGCTTCATTCACCCTAATCCTTAGCTGTAACGCAGCACTAGGGCCGTCGGCTCACCAACGCAGTCTGCTCGGTTTTGAAAACGCTTCTATGTATTCGTTTCAGTTAAGCGCTACTAAACTCGATTAACCGATTCAAATCGCGCCAGCCACTCACCGCGATAGCCGTTCCACGAACGCTTGATAGGTGGAATACCCTTCTTCGAGATAGTTCCGCAACCCATCTGCCGATTGGGGCTTGGCGGCGCGGTAGTAGATAAACATCCCCTTCGTCGCTTCGAAGCAGATCCCCTTCTTGGCCGCGAAGAAGTCGAGGATCGTTGAATCAAAGAACTCGCGAATCGCCGCCTCGTCGGGGCCTTTAAGCACGAACGACTTCGAAAACTCCGGATGATCATCGAAGTCAATGTCTTGGAAGCCGAGCGCCGAGCCTACGCGGTCGAACACGTTTTCGGGACGCATCGTGAAATCGGGGATATCCAACGAATCAGATTCCATCGACACGACCGTCTGGTTGTGGGTACTTTGGTTTTTACCGCTTCCCGTTGTGTACCTGTAATCAAAGATCGCAATGGAGGCGATTTCTGTTTTGCCAAGGATCAGATTGCGCATCACACGCCCGCGACCGCTGTTAAAGAGTTGAAACCTGCCTAGGCGAGTGAGCAGTTCGTTCTGTCCGGATTCGAAGAACTCTAAGCCCAGCCCATCCGCAAAGTCGCGCATCCCTGCAACACGCTTCTTCTCCGCCTGCACCGCCCACACGATCAGCCCAATTACCAGCCCACTACCCAAAATACAAAACGCGACGATCAGGACAGCCGTCATAGTAGACCTCATTCTCCAAAGTGCGGTTCAAATGCGATCGCGTCGTGCGAAGAGCCATGAAATCGCCAGTCACACAGTTTATGATCTCGACTTTTGGAAATCCATTGTCTGTGCCAGCGCACGCAGGACTTTCGATTTGCTCAATCTGCACGATTTGTACGACGGTTCTCCGAAGCCAGTGCTTTTAACATGTTTAGGAGGACCATTGAGTGGTGGTTATGCTGGGAGAATAAGCCCGATAGGGCTGACACAACCCTTGCCGGGGCTGTAAAGCTTGACCATTACCCACATCTAACAGGGGCATTCATGGCCCTTCGTGGGCGAAGCCCGTATTAGGCCCGTGCTTTAGCTCGGGTCGTGAGTCACCATCCTGCCGTCCCCCGCCCCTAGCCGCCGCTTCGCGGCGGCTAGGGGCGGGGGAAAACCGTGGGGTCTTCCCGTAACCCGGCATGAATGCCAGGCCTACTACCGGCTCCGCCGGGAAGGACCGTAACGGCCCCGATTCGAAGATGTGGGTATTGGTGAGGCTGTAAAGCCCCGGTTGCTAACACCCAACTCGGCAAAGCCTCGATAGGGGCGACACAGGTGGTGAGGTGTGAAGTATGTCGCCCCTATCGGGGCTTTCAGCACATATCGCAAATGATTCCGGGGCTTTACAGCCCCGGCAGAGGTTGTTGCGACCCTCCAGGCCGGTGATACGATGCCCCTCGCCAAAGATGTTAAAAGCCCTGGCTTCGGAGAGCCGTCGTACGAGTCCATTCAAATTGAAAAACTGAAAATCCCTGCCAGCGTACGGATGGAATCGGCCCCGTCAATTTTCAGATGCTGAAACTCGGACAGCATCCTCGCTAGGTTTCGACTTCCGTCCAAAGGTGTTCACGGCAATCACTCGATAGGTGTAATGCTTTTCGGGTTCGGCCTTAGTGTCCGTAAAGCTCATTGGCACAAGCGGCTGTGTTGGAGTGTCGCTGTATTGCAGATTCTGAAAGAGGGGGCGACCAAACGGGTTCTTGCCGTGCTCGGGTACTGCGGCGAGGAACTGGCCGTCACGTTCGATGATGAAACTGGCCAGCCCACTTTCGAGATCGGCTTCGGCTTCCCAACTCAGTTCGTTGCCTTGCACTCGCAAGTTCGCCGGCGTGGGAGGTGGTGTTGAGTCAGTGACGTTGGTGTCTTTGACATACTGCATCCACTTCTTTGCGATGGTTTCGTTCGGCAGCCACGCGGCTTCCAAGGAATTGCCCTCGTACTCAGCAAAGGGAACGGCATCGAAGCCAGCAACAGGTGCCAACCACGTGTGGTCTGTCGGCATCGGTCGTAGTGGCATCCCGTTGACCGTCGGCAGCCGAAGACCCAGGCAGGTGTCGAGCCAGACGATCGCCAAGTAACGCTGGTTGCCACACTCATGCGCCGTCAAAGGATCAACGGCCACGCTAATGAGGCCGCCCTTACCACGCACCTCACTAAAGAAAGCTTCGTTAGCGGGCCACACGCCGGCAAACCGACCATCCTTCACCGTCACTCCCTCCTTCGTCCCTGGATTACACATCATCGGCACTTCGAGCGCGGCGGCGGACAGCGCGTGAGACTTGATGGTCGGACGCTCGGGATTCGGCTGCAGCAACGGCACGCCCGAGCGAAGCCACGCCGCGGCGACTCGTTCCGGAAACAGCAACGCCATGCCACCTGCCCAATGACCACCGCCGCTGTGTCCCCACAAAGCCCACGGCACCGTGGCCAACTCGGGATGGCCGGACTTCACACCAAGATCGATAAGGCACTTCTGAAACGCGGTGCTTGAGCCGTTACGAGGATCGCACCACATCTGGCACTCGGCCTTATCGGGTTGCTCGTAGGACGGAGCGAGCAAGGCGCAGTCATGTTTCTTCGCCAGTGCCTGCCAATGCAAATCGTAGGCACCGGTCAGCCCCGACTTGCAAGAGCCCTCGCCGCACCCGTGCTGGTGGACGACCACCCCGCGCAGCTGCTTGACGTGCGGCGGAATCCATAGCGTGTAATTGACTGGAAAAACAAGTTCACCCGGCTGCGCCGAAGCTTCATAGCGGACGCGGTAGTAAGGCGGCTCGGCGGGCGGAAACACGTCATACGGTGGCTCCTGTGCGCTCAATTGAGAGGTCAACGCAACAAGCAAAAGCTGGATGTTCCACACGATTCGCGAGATGGCTGGAAACATGGATCTGGTCCTGGTGAGTAGCACGGGTTCAACGATTCGGGTGGGACGAGTATACCAACTGCTGATACGGCGGTGGTCGCCGACGGTGACCATCGAGCTATCAACAGCTATTGCCGCACAAGTCCCGGGATGAGATCGAGATCAAGGTTCTCGGTCAGTCCGGCGCGAAATCGTTCAATCGCAATGGCACCCATCACGGCGTTGTCCGTGCATAGCTCAAAAGGCGCAATATGCAGAGCGATGTTAGCCTTTTTAGCCTCCGCCTCTAACCGCTCGCGTAGACGAGTGTTCGCCGCCACTCCTCCACCGACACAAAGTGTTGAAAGGCCCGCTTTCCGGACGGCAAGCAGTGCTTTGCCCACGAGGCAATCCACAACCGCTTCCTCGAAACTTGCAGCCAGATCCGCGACCTGCTGATCGGTAAGGTCCGGTCGCACGAACTCGGAAGTCGCTCCGCCGGTGATTGCATACCGCACGGCTGTCTTCAGGCCACTGAAGCTGAATGCAATTTTGGAGTCGTCGTTTAGGAACGACCGAGGGAAGCGATACGCCTTTCGATCGCCGGTCAATGCGGCACGCGATACTGCAGGTCCGCCGGGGTAGGGCAGGCCAAGCATGTTGGCGACTTTGTCGAATGCTTCGCCAGCCGCATCGTCGATGGTGCCACCAAGGTATTCAAACTCCGAGGGCGCGTTGCAGCGATACAAGTTGCTGTGCCCACCGCTGACAATCATGCCGATACAAGGAAACACATCCTGGCCGCTGGCGAGTTTGCAAGCATAAATATGCGCGTGCAGATGATTGACGGCGACCAGCGGCTTATCGAGTGCCACGCACAGCGACTTGGCGGCCACGAGACCAACGAGCAACGATCCAGCTAAACCAGGCGTATTGGCGACGGCAATCGCATCGAGTTCTTCGAGCGTGATACCAGCGTTTCGAATCGCCTCGTCGATGACGGGGAGAATGCGTTCGACGTGGGCTCGGGCTGCAATTTCGGGAACCACACCGTGGAAACGCTGATGCAGCTTATCTTGCGACGCGACGACCGATGCAAGCACTTCGAAGTCGCCTGTAATCACCGCGGCAGCGGTTTCGTCGCAAGTTGTTTCCAGCGTCAAGATCTTCATTTGTTGCTCGTTGCGGTAACTCGCTCGCTATGCGCTTTCGCGACTTCCCCAATCATGTATTTCAGGGCGATGTCGAACTGTCGATCTTCCATCTCTTCAGCTGGTACTCTCTTAGACAGCAAATCCTTCGACTGCCGCAGTCGTTCTAACCGCGCGGCCTCGCTATCGCTCATTTGAAACTCGAAGCCCTCGTTCGGTCTGACTCCCCAATCCTCGCTCTCCGCCGCGTCTGGCTTGCGATCGATATTCTTGCCTGTGGGGCGATGATACTCCGCCGTGGTTAACTTTAAGGCACTTCGACCTTGCTCCAAGTCCAAAATGTTTTGAACACTTCCCTTGCCCCACGTCCGTTGACCCACGACGACTGCTCGCTCGTGATCTTGCAGACACGCCGCGACGATTTCACTAGCACTGGCGCTGAAGCGATTGACGAGAACCGCCATAGGAAACCCCGAGTAGGTTCCGGATTTGTGGGCTCGCCAGTCCCGCGAGTCGATGTTGCGTCCCGAGGTCGTTACGATTACCCCTTCGTTGACAAACATATCGCTCACTTCGATGGCCGAGGACAGCAAGCCGCCAGGGTTGGACCGCAGGTCGAGAATAAGTCCCTTCAGCGACTGCTCCATCAAAGCATTCATCGTGGCACGCAACTCGCGCACCGTGTAACGTGAAAACGAAACGATCCGAACGTAGCCAATGCCGAGTTCATGGTCGTACATGTAGTCCCATGAATCGTCTTGTCGGCGGCGGTCGCCCCGGACGGTTTCGATGCGAACGCTTTCTCGAACAATGGTCACCGTATCGACTGCTTCACTATCTGGATGCCGAATCGTCAGCACGACACTCGTGCCAAGCTTGCCCTTTAGAAGTTGAACGGCGTTTGACAAGGTCAGTTCCCCGGTAGCCGTGCCATCAATATGTGTGATGACATCTCCGGCGATCAGATTAGCGCGGTAAGCCGGGCTGTCGACGATCGGGCTGATGATCGTCAATTGCCCTCCGTCCATCACGACCTGAACCCCAATGCCGCCGAATTCGCTGTCCACGCCACGTCGAAACTCCTCCAGTTCGGCAGGCGGGATGAAGTGGGAATGCTTATCCAATTTCGAGATCATGCCCTCGATCGCAGCTTCCATCAGCTCACGTCGGTTGATTGTTTCGGCGTAGTTGCGATCGACCTCGTTGAACGTCTCGACAAACAATTCGAGCAGATCGTGGTATTCTTCCTGCTCCTGTAGTTGGGCCTTGGGAGTCTCGTCCGCGTTTCCCAGCGAACCGCAAGATGCTATTGCCGCAAGCAGCAGGCACTTGACTGCGGCACGAAAGGGCATCATCTCTCCTCCAACACACGGCACGAACGAAAATGATCTGTCGGTAAGGACCGGCTCAACAATAACTTCTTATTTTGCGTAGGGTCCGCTGTGCGGACTTCATTCCTGGTCCGCACAGCGGACCCTAGTCTTGAAACGCCGAAGTTGTTTCTGACTTATTCCTAAGGGCGCAGATTATAGGACGAGTCTTCGGTTGTCACAACGCGAGCGCGATCTTGATGACACCGCTGCTCGTGATGATGCTGCACTATTCGGGACAACCGCGAAAGTACGCATAACCCTTTAAAAGGTTAGGCCTCGATGCGATCGATCGGCGCGATTCGAGAGCAGATTCCGCACCAATGGTCAGCCTGGGCCCTATAATTCGAAGTCGTTGGCAGAACGCCGTTTTCGTTTCAATTCCGTTCGGACATATGCTGAGTCAACCCTATGCGGATCGCTGTAATTGGCGCGGGTCCGGCCGGAATGACGGCTGCGCTGCAGTTGAGCCGACGCGGTGTTGACGTCAGTGTTTTCGAAGCGGGGCCGAGTGTTGGCGGATTGGCGCGGTCATTTGAACTGTGGGGACAGCGTGTCGACTTGGGGCCGCATCGTTTCTTCAGCACCGATGCCCGAGTCAATCGATTATGGCTCGACATTGTGGGTCGCGAGTACGCGATGGTCGACCGCCTGACGCGTATCTACTACAGACGTCGGTTCTTTCAGTACCCGCTCAAGCCGCTGAACGCACTCTGGAACATGGGGCTTCCCGACGCCGCGATGTGCGTGATCAGCTATTTTAACGAACATTTGCGCCCCGAGTCCCCGAGGACAGACAACGCGTCGTTCGAGTCGTGGGTTGTACGCCGCTTCGGTCGCCGACTGTTTGAAATGTTTTTCAAGTCGTATAGCGAGAAGCTGTGGGGAATTCCTTGCCACGAGTTGAGCGCCGATTTCGCGGCACAGCGCATTAAGAAGTTGTCCTTCTCCGAAGCTGCCAGAAGCGCTCTTTCGCCTCAACGTGGCACGCGGCACACGTCACTCGTGGATCGCTTCGCTTATCCGTTGAACGGGACTGGTTCGGTGTACGAGAAAATGGCGGAACGGCTACGTGACTGCGGGGGCCAGGTTCATCTGGAATGCCCGGTGCGGCGCGTCGTTCATGAAGGCTTCGACGTGCGGGGAGTCGAACTGCAGAACGGTCGCGTGAAACAGTTTGACCATGTCATCTCCACGATGCCGCTAACTAACCTCGTTCGCGGGTTGGATGAAGTTCCCGCAGACGTACGAGCATCCGCCGACGACTTGAAGTTTCGCAACACGATCCTTGTCTATTTGCACGTCGATAGCGATTCACTGTTTGACGATCAGTGGTTGTACATTCATGCTCCCGACTTGAAGATGGGACGCGTCACCAATTTCCGCAACTGGGTGCCGCAACTGTACGGTGAGGCGCAAACGACTATTCTTGCGGTTGAGTACTGGTGTGATGATTCGGATCCCACATGGACCGCATCGGACGATCACCTGATCGAACAGGCGACGCGCGAACTACAGTCCACCGGACTGTTGCGTGACCAGCAGGTCATGGGCGGTCACGTCGTCCGCGTGCGTCGATGTTACCCCGTCTATCGTGTCGGCTATCGCGAGCACACCGACCGGCTTGCCGATTATTTGCGCAATTTCCGCGGGCTGACTCCAATCGGTCGCTACGGGACATTCAAATACAACAACCAAGATCACAGCATTCTGATGGGCATTCTGGCTGCCGAAAACCTGTTGGACGAATGCGATCACGACTTATGGAGCGTCAACACGGATCACGAAGCTTATCAGGAAGCCGCACTCATAACGGAGACGGGACTTGTTGTCCGGCGGTTCGTTCGACATGAAGCGTCCGATGACCAAGTACAACTCGCAGTGCGAACTTAAGGCATCGATTGTTGTCGGCGGAAATAGGCCAGGATTGTTTCGAGCTCTTTGGTTAACGACGTTTCACCTTGCGAACGAGCTAAAATCAGCGCCTTCTCCGCAACAGGAATTACCTTCGCCCCGCGGTTCAGTTGCGAATAGATCATCACCACGTTCATGTAGTTGTCTAAATCTTCTTGCGATTGCAACGCCAGTTCGAAATGCTTGATCGCCTCCTGTATGTGCCCGTCGGTCACTAGCAGAATCGCGAGGTTGGTGTGGGCTGCAGAAAAGTCAGGCTGCACTGCGATCGTCTTCCGATAGTGCTCGGCGGCTTCTGACAGTTGCCCCTTGTCCTCAAGTAGTCGTGCCAAGTTGTAGTGCGACACCGCATCGTCTGTCCGCAACTGCAGCGCCGCACGATAGTGCTCGATGGCTTCTTGGGGCCGCGCGGACGCTTCAAGCGATCTCGCCAGGTTGTAATGAGCTCGGTAGGAACGTGGATCAAGTCGCACAGACTGCTCGAAGTGCGGAATGGCTTCCGAAAGACGTCCTGCGTCGGCGAGAATGGTGCCGACGTTAAATTGAACGAGCGGATCATGAGGCTGATACAAGAGCGCATCTTGCCACAAACCGAGTTCGTCTTGATAGGCGACCAATCGGTGGCTACTGACGTATCCGAACGTGATCGCCAGCGCGATCGTCACTATACAGAACACCGCGACGGGTCCGCTACGAATGGACTCAAGCCCTTCGCGCGGTTTGATGGATCGCCACGCTTGCCGGAGCAAAACGTATCCGCCGACGACCAGCAAAGGCACCAGCGCTGCCAAGGGAACATACATCCGCCGCTCTACTGCCGTTTCCCCAACCAACGGGATTACCAAAGTCGGCGACAATACCGCCACGAACCAGATGGCCACGAATCCTAGAGGCGAACGTCGCCAAAGGAGTACGAGCGTGCCGATCGCCAGCAGTCCCGTCGCCAGCAGCCAGGGCCAAGCCTCGGCGGCGGTCTTCAAGTACGGAATCTCATAATGAATCACCAGTGGCCACGGCCAGACGGCAAGTTTCAAATATAGGAACAGGACTTTCGCCTGGGTAAACCACCAGACATGCGCCGCAACTCCCTGACCGAAGCCTGCTCCTGGGGTGCGCAGCCCGTGAGAATAGAGAACCAGCACATAGACCCACGCCAACGCCAGGCCGACATAGAGCCGCCACGAGCGGGTGAGTGCACGAGGCAGGGAACCAGAGACAAAGGTACGATCGTATAGCAGTACCATGACCGGTGCCGAGACCATCATTTCCTTGCAGAGCATGCCTGAGAAACAAGCAACTATTGCCAGCAAAAGCCACGTCGTTCGTCCAATCGCATGCGCCGCGTACCAGTACCGCAGGCTGCAATAGAGCGTTGCTAGGTAAAACATGCCCATCAGCAGTTCGGTGCGTTGCGTGACATAGACCACGCATTCCGTATTCACCGGGTGCAGCGCCCAGACAATCGCCGCAGCAAATGACAACGGATCGGCGACTCGGTCGAATTGTGCCTGAAAGTATTCCAGCCGCAGAGTTCTAGCGACGATCGCCCACAGTAACATGGCGGACAGCAGATGGACGACGATATGAACGACACGATATCCAAAGGGATCGAACTCACCGAAGTGATAGTTGACGGCGAAGGACATGTTGACGAGCGGTCGTCCGTCGACGGGAGTCGCTTTTGGTGGGTTCAAAGGGCCAGGGTTCTCGTCATTACCCACCAGCGGCCAAAGTTGCCGAATGGACAAGTTGTTGACGATGCTACCGGAGTCATCGAAGACAAACGGGCCACGCGTGGCCGGGAAATAGACCAAGCACACGGCAGCACCGAGGATCAAGATGCCGACGAAAAGGAACACACTGTGTGAAATGTTCGATACGACGTCAATTGATTGTGCTGCTGTCGGCTCTGCCCGAGTGGTATGTGTTTGATTCATGTAATCAGAATAGCCGTCGTAGGGGTGGCTTTCATACGCCATCTATACCGCAACGGATTGTTACGACACGCATTCCGCCCGCAGCTCACTAGCCCTGATCCTAAAGTATAATTCGTGGTCGACCTAGAACCAGAATCCTACAAGCGATTCGACCGGCACATGCTGGAGAATCAGACGCACTGTTCGAAATTCACGGCAGCTTCTGTCGGAGAGGTTTCGCAAGATGTTTTCTCATGACGCAACGGCGAGTGCCGACGAGCGTGCCCGGCGTCCTCATGTGCCGACCGCCGCGCTGCGTGAAAACATCCCCTGCATTCTTTGTGGAACCAACGACAGCGTAACGCTTTTTGCGGAACCCCCGTTTCGGATCGTTCGATGCACCGAATGCAGCTTGGTCTACACCTTGCCCCGTCTGCCAACAGCAAGCATCTCGGAGATGTATCAAGTCGGTTACTGGCGAAGCGCGGAAGCGAAGGATTTCGGCTATACGGACTACTTACACGACCGCGATCGATACCTTCGCACATTTCGGTTACGAAGTAAGGTCATCGAGCGTTACAAGCCAACGGTCGGTCGAGTGTTGGACATTGGCTGTGCAGCGGGCTTTTTCTTGAAGGTGATGGAAGAGAAAGGCTGGGACACAACCGGTGTCGAGCTTTCAGCCCCGATGGCCGATTACGCGCGGACGGAACTCAAACTGAATAACGTCTTCACAGGCACGCTTGAAGAACAGCAATTCGGCACAGAATCCTTCGATGTCATTACGCTCTGGGACGTCATCGAGCATCTCGAAGACCCTCGCGCCGTCTTGGCCACGGCGAAGCGGTTGCTGAAGAACGATGGCATTCTGGTCCTCGAAACGCAAAATGTCGAGTCTGTATTCGCAAGACTGATGGGACGACGTTGGCACCATTATAAGTTCGAAGAACACCTGTGGCACTTCTCACCGACGACATTGTCTGCGTTGTTGCGGCTGGAGTCCTTTTCGTTGACGGAAATGTCAGCGCGGCGGGCAGGAAAGTTCGTCACCATGAACTTTGCCATTGAGCGTTCTGCAAGAGTCCATAAGACGCTTCCCCAACTACTGCGACCGCTGCGATGTTTGGGTGGCCTGAGTTTGTATGTGAATCCAATGGACGAGTTGATTGCCGTCGCAGGCAAAGCTTGAACGGTGGGAGAGAGCTACCAGAATGGATGAAGTCGCCAACCAACAGTTTCTCGAACTAGAAGCGACGCATTGGTGGTTCCGGGGCCGCCGCCGCATTTTTTTTCATGTGCTCGACAAGACGCTGGGAAATTCGAGCAGCCGACGAATTCTGGACGTGGGTTGCGGCGCGGGCGGCATGTTGGAGTGCTTGCAAAGGTACGGCACAACCTGGGGAATCGACTTTAGCGACGAAATGGTTCGCTTATGTCGCGAGCGGGGATTCGACAACGTGCTCACCGCATCGGCGACAGAGCTGCCGATGGAGAATGACTTTTTCGATCTCGTGACGTTCTTTGATTGCCTGGAACATATCGACGACGATCAAGCCGCGTTGAACGAAGCGCTGCGAGTGCTACGACCAGACGGTCTGCTGTTCGTGTCGGTACCAGCCTATCAGTTCTTGTACGCACAGAATGATCGTCTCGCTCATCACAAGCGGCGTTACACGATGTCCACGCTGCGCACCAAGATTCAGGCTGCCGGGTTTAAGATCGTCCACACCAGCTACATTAACTTCTGGCTGTTTCCGATCATTCTTCCTGCGGTGCTATTCATCAAGCTCAAAGAACGATTGCTTTCCGCAGATGGCCAGACAACGAATCTTTCCTATCCTCTTCCGCAGTGGGTGCACCACTGCTTGGCTTCGATATTTTCGTCCGAGCGCCATTTGGTAAGCCGCTGGTCGGTGCCCGTAGGCCACAGCCTCTTTCTCTTGGCGTCGAAACGATAGGAAAACCAGTGAAGTGATACATCGCGAAGGTCATTCGAGCGAACCTCGACGTATCGCGCGACCGGGATGTGCCCCCGTGTGCTTGCCGTCATCTAATACAACAGTGCCGTTTACGATCACATACGCGATTCCATCGTTGTACTGAAACGGATCGGTGTAGGTGGCTCGATCAATAACTTGTTGCGGGTCGAATAGGGTCACATCCGCGAAGAATCCAGGAGCGAGGAGCCCTCGCCGATGCAAGCCGATCTTGGCTGCATTCATCGATGTCATCTTCTGTACTGCCTGCTCAAGTGAAAGCAGTCCGCGGTCGCGAGCATAGACTCCGAGCACGCGAGGGAAGGTTCCGAAGTTGCGAGGATGCGGATTGCCACGCCGTAACGGTCCTTCGATCGCATAGGCGGAACCATCTGATCCGATAGAGCACCAAGACTGAGTCATCGCGAGATTCATGTCTTCTTCGGTGTGATGAGCATACACCGTACTGACCGAACCCTGCTCCTCGATCAGGAAGTCAAACAACTCGTCGAGCAGGTCTGGGTTCGTTTTGTCTTGTGTCCGCAGCGACATGACACGATCCATCGTCAGCCCGGTGAAGCGGTTGTTTCCGCTCACGAGCATCCGACTCCAGTCCCCACCGACTGCCGTGTAGTGATTGTACCACCCCTCGACGCCACCGAGGATGTCTCGCTTCAATCGCTCGCGCTGCTCCGGATCGCGAAGTCGTTCCAAAATCGCATCGCGTCCGCCTTCGTGAGCCCAGGGCGGAATGATGCTGGCAAGGTTGTTGTTGCCACGGGTGTAAGGATAGACATTCGCTTGTACATTGACGCCGCGCGAACGAGCGGCATCGATCAGTGCGACCACTTCGTTCATGCGGCCCCAGTACTGTTGATCGGCGATCTTCAGGTGAATGACGTCGACAGCAACTCCAGCCCGTTCACCAATCTCAATCGCTTCTTTCACCGACTCGAACACGCCCGTCCCTTCGTTGCGAATGTGCGTCGAGTAGATCCCCCGATACGGCACAATCGCCTTGGCGATCTCAACGAGGTCGTCCGTGGTTGCTAGTGAACCGGGAGGCATCATCACTTGGCTCGACAAACCGAATGCACCATCCCGCATGGCACGATCAACCGACTGGCGCATGGCTTGGATCTGTTCACCGTTAGGGCGATCAAACGACTCTCCCATCACCGCTTGCCAAGCGTTGTTCAAGCCCACGTAGGACGCTACATTCGTTGCGACACCACTACGATCGACCAGCTCAAGATACTCGCCGAGCGTTGACCATTGTTCGAGTTTGTCGCCGACCTTCACTTGTCGCGGCGACAGTTTTCCTTCGTAGGGACCAGCTGAACTTCCTTCGCCGAGCACTTCCGTGGTCACGCCTTGATGGATCTTGCTACTCGCGTTGCCGTCTTCCAGGAGGAGCAGATCGGAATGCGAATGCATGTCGATGAAACCCGGTGCGATCACGAGTCCCGTAGCATCGATCTCGCGTTTTGCCGCGATCGTTTCGATGCGACCGACCGCGACGATCCGATCGCCGCGAACGGCGACATCACCGATGAACCAGGGATTTCCTGTACCATCGACAATCCTGCCATTACGGAGTACGAGGTCGTACGAACCATCTTGTGCGGTGACTTGAGTTGCCAGTAGCGAGGTTAATACGACGAGCAAACCGTGATGAAGGGATTTCATTGGATCGAATCCAGTCCGTTTTAGGTTGGCACTAGCCCGAAGTATCGGGCTTCTCCGGCAAAGCCGGTACTAGGCCCGTGCTTTAGCGCGGGTCGTCCGTCACCACGCTGCCATTCCCCTGCAACCCGGCGTGAACGCCGGGCCTAATACGGGCTTTTCCGCATAGGACCGCAGACGGCCCAGTTCCTCTCGACATATGGCATCGCGGCGACTTTCTTTTGTTGTCACACTCCTGTCGCGATGAATGAACTCCGCGAATGGAACTCAGGTTCGCCGCAAGATCTGCTTGACGATCTCGCCGCCTTGTCCATCGAGCAGCGTTTGGGCTCGCGAATTGTGACGATAGACGACTCGTTCCGGATCGAGGCCGAACAGATGCATTAATGTCGCGTGATAGTCGTAGTGATTCACTACGTCGACGACCGCGTGATGACCAAACTCGTCCGTCTCGCCGTGAGTCCCACCTGGGCGAAATCCTCCGCCCGCCACCCACATGCTGAATCCGTAAGTATTGTGATCGCGTCCGACGCTGGCTGGCCCGGCATCGTTTTGGATCACGGGCAACCGTCCCATCTCGCCACCCCAGTGAACGATCGTCGAGTCGAGTAGTCCGCGTTGCTTGAGATCCTTCACCAAGGCCGCAGCTGGCTTGTCCGTCTTGCGGCAGGCTGCGGGAAGCGAACTTCGGATGTTACCGTGATGATCCCAGTATTGGTTCCTGGTGAACACCTGCACAAAGCGGACGCCTCGCTCAACGAGCCGCCGTGCGATCAGACAACGCCTGCCGTACTCTTCTGTCTCCGGTTCATCGATTCCATACAGCTTGTGAATCGCGGCGGTCTCTTGTTGGATATCAAGTGCCTCGCCGGCGGCAGATTGCATGCGAGCAGCCAGTTCGTAGTTGGAAATACGCGCCGCAAGATCCAGCTCGCGCGGGTTTGCTTCCAGATGCTCCTTGTTCAATCGCGTCAGATAGTTCAAATAGTTCCGTTGCACCTCGCCACGTAAATGTACTGGCGGGTCGAGATTCAGTATCCGTGGTTCGCGCGGACGAACGACCGTACCTTGATAGATCGAAGGCAGCCAACCGTTGTTCCAGTTCAATACACCTTCGACCGGCAAGCCTTGCGGGTCTGTCATCGCAACATAGGCGGGCAGGTTGTCCGTTTCGGCACCCAGCGCATAGGTGAACCAACTGCCGAGCGCCGGGCGGCCACGCTGGATTCTTCCGGTGTTCAAGGCATGAATGGACTGGCCGTGATTATTGACGCCCGTGTGCATCGAGCGGATCACACAAATGTCGTCGGCGATCGTGCTGATGTGTGGCAGTAACTCGGAAATCTCGGTGCCGCACTCGCCACGTGGCTCGAATCGCCAAGGCGAACCAAGAACTTTCGAGCTGGCTTGTGCCGCGTTATCGTACTTGATCGTGCCGGGGAACTTCTGGCCGTCGAGCTTGTTCAGAATTGGCTTGGGGTCGAGCAAATCGATTTGGCTGGGCCCGCCTTGCATGAAGAGCGAGATCATCGCTTTGGCTTGAGGCGGCTTGTGCGGTGTTTTGGGGACGAGATCGAAAACGGGCTGTTCAAGATTGGGCTTGAAGGGTGCCGCGTCAGCCACATCACGATTCAAGAGCCAAGTCAGCGCGAGCGGCGTCAAGCTCATCGCACCTTGAGCCAGGAAATGTCGACGTGTTGAAATGGGAGAGTTGGTCACGTGGTTGCCTAACTCATTCGACGTACAGGAAGCGATTGGAGCTGAGTAATGCCTGACAGAAGCTGGCGAGAGCCAACGACTCGGCGGTCGCGTCTTTGGGCTTGTTGGGGGATTCGCGAAATGACTTTACTTGTTGCTCAAGAAACTCAGTCGCGCCGGCGAGTTCGTTTTCGGACGGAAGCGTTGCGAACGCCAGTTGCCACGCCAAACGAACCTGCTCTGCGAGGTCCGACCCCGCCTCGCGCATGACGCGAGCGGCGAAATGCTCCGAATACTCGACGACCAGATTGCTGTTCATGAACAACAGCGATTGCGGCGCGACATTCGATGCATTTCGTTGTTCGCAATTGGGAGCCATATCGGGGTTATCGAATGTCTCTAAGACTCCCAACGGGCGACTGCGGCGGACTTGGACGTAAGTGCTGCGGCGGAACTGTTCGCCATGCAGATCGACCGTTTGGCCCGGCTTTCGCTCACCGTCCAGATTCTCTTGTCCGATCACGATCTGCCCGACTTCATCCTCCATGACGGGAACGGGTGGACCGAAGAGATTGCAGTTCAATTTGTCCGAAATGGTCAACAACGCGTCTCGAACGGCCTCCGACTCCAAGCGACGCACGGACATTCGTGCGTAAAGCTTGTTGTCCGGATCGATCATGTCGTGCTGATCGGAACGATACGAAGTCTGTCGATAGACGGTCGACATCATGATCAGCTTGTGAAGCGACTTGACTTGCCATCCGCTTTCGATGAACTCGGCGGCCAGCCAATCGAGTAGTTCGGGATGCGTCGGGCGATCACCAAGCAGGCCAAAATCGCTCGGCGTGTTGACGATGCCACGTCCGAAGTGGTGGAGCCAGATGCGATTAACGATCACGCGAGCGGTGAGCGGATTGCGCGGATCGGTGAGCTGTTTCGCAAACGCCAAGCGTCGTCCCGTGCTAGGAAGCGAGTCGTCATTTGTCGGCAAAGTCGAATCGATGCGTGTGTCGAGAACGGACAAGCCGGTGGGAATGACTTCGTCCTTGGGTTGTTCGTGATCGCCGCGAAAGAACACGAAGGTCGAGGGGATTTGACTTGGCTCTTCGGTCGTCACCCGCAAGAAGCGTTCGGGCGGAATGGTCGCGCGAATCTCGTCGGCTCGCTCTTGGTAACGCTTTAAGTCGTCTGCCGCCTTCTCGGCTCGGAGCTTGGTGGCGGCTTCGATATCGCGTTGAATTTCGGCGGCAAGGGCGGTCGGATCGGCTGCGGTAGCGAGCTGTTTCTCTTTCTCCCGGCGGGCGGCGTCGATCTGTCCTGCTTTCTCTTCGCGGCGGCGGTCATACAAGTAGAGCGACCCGACACTGATGCTCGCGACGCTGGGATACTCTTTCAATAACGCCTGTTGTTCGGCGTTGCGTTCCTTGGCAACGGTTTTGTAGGCAACTCGTAACGGATCGCGAACCGACTCGGGAAGCGTTGCGAGTTCTTCTTCTAGCGTTCGATCAATGTACTGTTCCGCTTTGGCCTCGCGTTGCTTATCGACTTCGGCGGCTTCGGCATTGATCTTGGCGGCCAGTTCACGGTCGGCGTCCGTGTAAAGCGAGATTCTTCGCGCGGCGGGCACTCGCCAGTGCTTCCAATCGAACGCCGGTTCAAACACGGCTCGCAGGCGGTAGTAATCGACCGTGGGGATTGGATCGTAACGATGATCGTGACACCGGGCACAGCCGACAGTCAGCCCCATCAACGAGCTGGATACGATCTTGATCGTATCCGCGACGACTTCGTTGCGAGCGACATTTTGGTCAATTCCACCCGCTGCTGTTCCGTCGGGCGCCATACGCAAGAACCCGGTTGCGGCAAGTCGTTCGATCTGTTCGTCTTTTAAGTTCTTATAAGGAGGCATCACTAGCTCGTCACCTGCGAGTTGCTCGTGAATGAACGTGTCGAACGGCTTGTCGGCGTTGAACGCGGCGATGACATAGTCGCGATAGAAGTAGGCCCAATCTCGCGGTGTGTCCTCGTCGGTATAACCTTCCGAATCGGCGTAGCCGGCGACGTCCAGCCAATGCCGCCCCCAGCGCTCGCCGTAATGCGGCGACGCCAACAAGCGGTCAATGAGCCGTTCGTAGGCATGCGGCGAAGGATCGTTCACGAAGTTTTCGACTTCCGCAACGGAAGGTGGCAGGCCGAGTAAGTCGAAATAAATCCGGCGAACGAGTGTACGGCGGTCGGCATCGGGCGAGAAACTCAATCCGACGTCTTCTAGCTTGGCGAGGATAAATCGATCCACCGGGGTTCTTGCTGTTGTCACTCCGCTCACTTCCGGCAACGCAGTGCGGTGGATGGGTTGGAACGACCAAAAATTGCGTTCTTCTTCCGTGAACAACGGGTCGCTGCCAATCTGCTCAGGCTCAGGCCGCGCGGTCTTGGCTCCTCCGTTGACCCAGTGTTCTAACAGCGAGATCTCATCTTCCGAAAGCTTTTTGTCGACGGGCGGCATCTCGCCGCTGCGAATGCGTTCGAGGAGTAGGCTCGCTGCCGAATCGCCTGGCGTCAAACTACTGCCCGAGTCGCCTCCGGCAACGATCAATCGACGCAGGCGAAGGTCAAGTCCACCTTCGCGTTTTCCTTCTTCGCCGTGGCAATGAAAGCAGTTTGCTTTGAGGATCGGACGCACATGTTGTTCGAAGAAGAGTTCTTCGGATTGTGCCGAGCCAACGGCAAGGAGTTGGATCGCGATCAGTAAAGAACCGATTCGTGACATGACGGCTTCTGCGGTGGGAGGGAACTGGCGGGGGTGTTAAGCACCGCCCAAACAATAAGTGGGATAGGCTTCCAGCCTGTCATGACTGAATTGACAGGCTGGAAGCCTATCCCACAAGAGTTTTGCGACAGTAATTGTTTGGCCGATGCTAAGCCAATTCTCTTCGGTTGCGAGGCCTGATGCAAGTCGATTTGCCAGCGTGGTCGTGGTACGGTTTGAAATCCCTAAAAGTAGGACGGCCACTCTTGGCCGTCTTTTGTCGGGCAGGAGTGCCCGACTTACGGCAAACTGCACCACTACCCGGAGTTTCAGACGGTACCTGGAGTTTCAGACGGCGGGACGCGTGATCACCACGCCTCGTTCTTGGATGGCTATGTCGATCTTCTGCAATTGCTCGGGTGACAGTACAAATTCCATGGCTCCGGCCGTTTCTTCGATTTGGTACGCTCGCTTCGCTCCGCACAACGCGGACGTGATGCCCGATTGCTGAAGCGTCCAGTTGATGACGAGTTGGGCGACGGATCTGCCGATGCTGTCGGAAATTTCTCGTAGGACATCGATAAAGTCTTGATTCTTCTGCCATTCTTGTCCCTGAAACATTGGATACTTCGCGCGGCCATCGTTCGGCGGAAAGATGTGATCGCGGCTCAACTTTCCGGCGAGCAGGCCTTTCATCAGCGGCCAGTACACCACGACCGATACGCCGTGCTCGCGACACCACGGTAGCGTGTCTTGTTCGATGTCTCGCTGCAGCATGTTATACGGCGGCTGAAACGCGGTGATCGGGCACACGGCGTGAAAGGTCGCGAGTTGCTCGACGTTAAAGTTGGAGACGCCAACGGATCGAGCTTTGCCTGCGTCCATCAGCTCTTTCAAGGCTCCAGCAGACTCTGCGACGTCGACCTTGGGATCGGGAGCGTGCAAGTAGAGCAATTCGACGCGGTCCGTCTTCAATCGCTGTAAGCTTTCGTCGCACTGGCGTTTGATTATCTCGGGGCGAGCGTCGAAGGTTCTTTCAAGTTGATCGTTCCAGTGCATCCCACACTTTGTGGCGATTGCCAATTCGTTACGCCGATGGCCAAGCGCTTTGGCGATGAGCCGTTCACTTTCGCCTTTCGCGCCGTAGCCGTAGGCCGTATCGAAAAAGGTGACACCAGCGTCAACTGCGGCTTCGAGCGTCGCCAAGCTGTCTGTGTCATTGACATCGATACTGGTCATGCCGGCGATCGGCCAACAGCCGAGTGCGACGGGCGATACGTGGATGTCGGTTGCGCCCAGTTGGCGTGGCTTGCAAAGATTGGACATTGAAATCCCTTTTGTAGGTTAGGCTTCAGCCTGACACCGCGGTGCGCAACTCTCCTTACCTCGCACGCGTGCTGACCGAGAGTTTCCTGAACCAGTTCGAGAGCAGAGAGACCTTCGGTCGTCGGTGCTGGCGAAGCCGGGAGGCCTGCGAACAGCGTGCCTGACAATTTTAATCGACACTGGCCGACATCGTTAGGCTGAAGCGAAGCCTACGGCCTCTTTGCATGTTGCTGGATCGCAACAATTCGCCGGTTGAATCAGCTTTGAGGTTGGCAATTCGCATCACGCCTCGACGAACGAGCACAATGTCTTGATTTTGGTGTACTTGCGTCAGACTCGAAGATCATTCGTGAGCTAGGATTCAATTGCAAGGTTTTTCACTTTGAGTATGGCGGGTGTTCTATCCGCAGTTGTTCGCCGCCGAACGACCTATCGAGGCAGTTTTCGCAAGGGTTAAGCAATGGCATCATTTGGCACTTTGGTTCGCGTAGCTTTAGTAGGGTGTTTGACTCTATTCTTCGTTGCAGATACCAGTGCACAGACACTGCGAAATCCGCAATCAAGTGCGAGGCCGTTCGGTTATCAGCCCGTCAGCCCTGTCTACCAAACCGGATCGGATGCTCGCTCTCGGAGGTTCAATTCGGACTATCTTCCGAAGGTGATGGACATCGTCAATGAGCGATTCCGTGAAGGCGAGCAGTTCGAGAATCCAGGTGCCGTGCCGCTCAACGTCGATCGGATGGTATTGAACTACGACTACGATGTTCGGGCCTACTTTATCCATGAAGGAGCCGGATACAAAAATACCGTTGGTGTGAAACTCAAGGACGATCACCGACTGCTATTTCCCGATTGCTCTTACGACGGCAACGAGAACGTTCGCCTGCAACGAGGCGACTTCGTCAATCTCGGTTTGATAAAGCAAGGCACCAAGCTGGACCTACTCGTGATTCCCAATGGTGCCGGTGGTGGCCTGGGGGGGAGTTACTATCGTCTGTATACCACGCCCAGCCTTAGCGACGATCAGCGTCAGCACTATGTGGGCTTCTGGATCGAAGATACACCGCTACTTCTGTTCGGGGCCGAAGACTTGCTGGGCGGTGGCGATAACGACTTTGAAGATGTCATGGTCGTATTGGACTTCGGCCTGGATTACGATCCTCCGAAGACCTACTACGTCAGCACACGAGGGAACGATTCCAACACGGGTCGCACACCGAACGACCCCTTCCGCACGATCACCAAAGCCGCACAGGTCGTTCGCCCTGGTGATACCGTCAACGTGGCGGCAGGCACTTACACCGAGAACCCTGATTTCCGTATTTCGGGAAATGATCTGTACTCGATTCGGTTCATTGCCAACGGCGACGTCACCGTTCAATCGGCACAAGATAACGCTTGGCTGATGACGATGTACTACGCCGACTACTATGTGTTCGATGGATTTCGATTCACTGGAAAGAATATGGGCGAAGGTGTTCGAACGTATGGAGTCTATAACTATCACTCCGATGTGACGTTCAGAAACTGTGAGTTTGATTCGCTCTATTACGGCGTGCATGGTGTTTATAGCGGTACCAAGTTGGATCGCTGCCGCATCCACGACAATCAAGCCTATGCGCTGTTGAATTACTACGGCGGCTTGGATATTAAAGCCAGCGAGATTAAGAACAACGCGAATGGGCCGTACAGCTATCGCGAACACTTCTTCTCGATGACGGACACGAAGATCGAGGACAACCAAGGCTGGGCAATACTCTATGCGTTCGGCCCGTACGGGACTCACCAGCCACTGGGCGTTAACCAACCAAAAGTCAGCAATTGCACGATCCGGAACAACTTGAATGGCTTGCATCTGACGTTCGGCAAGGACAAGGACCGCATCACTTTCGATCGTACGACGGTCCAGGGACTCCAAGGCTGGGAGATGTACCTTAGTCAGTGCGAGTACAACATTGATGAACGCTGGCGTCGCGAGTGGCCCATTGAACGCGGTGGGTCAGGGCTGTACACGAGCAGTTGTAAGTTGCAGCTTCACGATGTCAACTTCGAGGACTACGCGAACGGCTGGGGGTTCCTGGACTACTACAGCGACTTGGAGATGCAAAACGTCAAGTGCCGCCGAAACTATCACGGGATGCAGACGTACGCTCCGACCAAGTTTGCCGCAAGAAACTGCAACTTTGATGACAACAAGTACTGGGGTTTCCTGCTCTATAATCACGCGGATGGTGCCAGCTCTCAGTTGAGCAACTGTACGATGAACGGCAACTCGTATGGTGCCCATTTCTATCGAGCAAACGAAAGCAATCTCAAACTTACTGACACGATCATCTCGAACAACAGCTCACATGGACTGTACCTGAACGATTGCGATGCGGAGTTTTCGCCACGCACGATGGGCACTCGCTGGAAGCTGTACAACAACGGCTACCATGTCACCGCGTATTACGGCAAGACGTTGTTCGACAACATCACCTTGTCGGATGCGAAGTACTGGGGGGCGTTGACCTACTACAGCGAGGTGACGGTTCGCAACTGCAACTTTACAAAGAACCCCAGCGGTGGGCTTCAATCATATTACGACAAGTCCTTCGACGTGATTAACTCGAAGTTCGACCAGAACGGCAGTTACGGCCTCGCCTATCACAGCAATGGAACTTATTACGGATACAAAAAGGATGCCTGGGGATGGTATCCGTGCGATGGTCCTGGACGCATCGTGAACTCTTCCATCTCGAACAATACCTCGTATGGCCTGTACGCCTATGGCTTGAAGCCAGACACGCTGCAGATCAGTTCAACGCCCATTCAAGGCAATGGTGCCGCCGGTCTCTACGCCAACCAGAGTGAAATCGAGTTTAATCCGCAAACGATGCGTGACACATGGCAGTTGAAAGACAACGGCTCGCATATTTATGCAGCCTATGGTGTGTACTCTTTCAAAGATCTTGATTTGAGCAATGCCAAATCCTATGCCGTGTACTCCTGGTACAGCGATGTGAAAATTGATAACTGCCGATTCACAAACAATGGCTACACGGGCTTTCAGAGCTACTACGACAAGTCGTTTAAGGTGAAGAAGAGCACGTTCGCCAACAACGCCTGGTCAGGTCTGAACTACTACAGCAATGGCACCTATTACGGCCAGAAGGACGGGCAATGGAGTTGGCTGCCGGTCGACGGACCTGGTGAGTTGAAGGACTGCGTGATCGAGAATAATACGTCGTACGGGATGTATGCCTACGCTGTGAAGGACAACGGCTTGCAACTCTCGAACACGCCGATCCGCGGCCACGGCGCGGCAGGTCTTTACGCCAGCCAATGCGAACTCAGCTTTACACCGAAAACGATGGGAAAGAACTGGTTGTTGTCGGATAACGCGTCGCACATCTACGCCTACTATGGCAAGTACCTGTTTGATGGAATCGATCTGTCGGACGCTCGGTCCTATGGCGTTGATACTGCGTACAGTGAGATTGAGGTGAATGATTGCAGGTTCGAGCGGAACGGCTACACAGGTCTGCGGTCGTATTACAACAAGTCATTCAATGCGACGAACTCGAAGTTCAGCGAGAATACTTCTTGGGGACTGCTGTATTACAGCAACGGTACCTATTACGGTTACAAGGATGGAGCGTGGGGCTGGTATGACGGAGCAGACCCTGGTCGGATCGCCGATTGCACGATCGAAAACAACACAAGCTATGGCATCTATCTGTACGGTGTGAAGAACGACGGCATCCAGATCACGAACACACCGATTCGCGGGCATGGCACCGCCGCCATCTATGCGAGTAACGGCGAATTGAACTTCAACGCCAAGACGCTGGCGAACATGGGGCAACTTTCCGACAACGGTTCGCATATCTACGCAGCGTACGGCAAGTACAGCTTCGATGGCATCGAGTTAGCCGATGCCAAATCGTACGGTGTGGCCAGTTGGTACTGCGATATCTCGATCAAGAACAGCAAGTTCCTGCGGAATGGCTATACCGGGTTCCAGTCTTACTACAACAAGTCATTCAAAGCCGAGAACTCGCAGTTTGCCGAGAACGGTTCGTGGGGCGCTCTGTACTACAGCAACGGCACCTACTACGGGTACAGGGATGGAGCTTGGGGATGGTACGAAACTGAAGGGCCGGGCGAGTTCAGCAACTGTTCAATCGAGAATAATACGAATCACGGATTGTATCTCAATGGAGTTACCGATGCGGGGATACGTCTCGCCAACACTCCGATCCGCAACAATCCCGGTCATGGCTTGTATGCCGTGAGTTGTGATCTGTCGTTCACGCCCGATACGATGGGCAAGAAGTGGCAGATCACCGGCAACGGCTACGGCATCACCAGTTACTACGGCAAGATGCTGTTCGACGGAGTGGAAGTCACCGACAATACGTACTGGGGCACCCTGTCGTACTACGCGGACACCACGGTCAAGAACACGAAGTTTAGCCGCAATGGCAGCGGCGGATTGCATTCCTACTACGACAAATCGTTCGTCGCGGAGAATTCCAGCTTTAACGAGAACGGCAGTTGGGGCTTGTACTACTACGGCGACGGTCGTTACTACGGCCTCAAGGATGGCGCGTGGGTCTGGCAAGATGGTGCCGCTCCCGCGAAGATCGCCAATTGCGATTTCTCGAAGAACACATCGCACGGCGTGGGCTTCAACGGCATCAAAGATGATCGCATCGAAATGACGAACAGCCAGGCCACGGAAAATGGCGGCATCGGCATCTACTTTGCCAACTCGACGGTCACGCTTAGTCCAGCGACTTCGGGCAAGTGGGTTTCCCGCAACAATGTACACGGCTTCCACGCCAGCAGCTCGAATATCACGGTCGAAGACTTCGAGATCACCGGCAACAGCCAGTGGGGCATGTATACCTACTACAGCAATGTGAACCTAAAGAACGCAAAGTTCTCAGGCAACGGCCATAACATGTACTGGTACGCGACTCCGTGGACCCATGGCTTTACGCATAAGCTGACCGTAGACAACTCCGTGTTTGAGAGCAGCACGCAGCACCACGGTTTGCTAACTTACTATGGGCTCGTCGACATCCAGAACTCGGTCTTCCGCAACAACAAGGGCACTGGTTTGTACACGGCGTACAACAAAACGGTGTCGGTCCGGAATTGTGAGATGACCGGCAACGGCAGTTGGGGAGTTGTCTATCACGTCAACTATCCACAAACGGCAGACTGGTCCGAAAAGGAACTGTTCAAAGACAATGTACAGACCCTCGCAAATGTCAAAGTCGACGGCAACTATCAAGGCGTCTACGTCTACAACGCCGGCAACGCCAACTTCGGCATGAAGAATACGGAGATTACGAACAACCAGCAGCAGAGTCTCTACTTGAACGCTTGCAATATGCTGGTGGATAATCAGTCGACGAACAACTGGACTCTATCCGGAAACGGCTACGGTCCCTACGTCGTCGGCGGCAGCGATGTCACGTTCCGGAACATTGTAAACACCAACAGCAAGTACCACGGCTTTGTGAACAGTGGCTCGAAAACCACGCTGGAGAATTGTGTCAGCACCGGCAGCCAATATGGCTTCTATCAATATCGTCCGACGGCCCCATCCGTCCTGAAGAACAACCGTTTCGAGGGCCAGAACACCGACTGGGGTTGGGGATTGATCAGCTATGGAGGCTCGGTCGACGCAACCAATAACGTGTTCGCGGGTTTCTATAACGGATCTTACACTTATACCTACGGCGACGAATCGCAAGTGCCGGATCACACGTTCTATAACAACACCTTCGCCGATCTGCGTTACTGGGGGCTGTATGTCGAGAACAACTCGACGGCCACCGCACACAACAACATCTTTGCACATCGCACCAGCGACACTGGCGGCTATGGGTTGGCTCAGAATGGTACAGGTCAACTGACTCATTCCCACAACCTCGTGCACGGATTCGCGGCACCTTTCTATCGCACCAGTGACCCGGCTGACACGACACTTCAGAAGAGCCCTCGCTTCGCCAATGCGGCCGCAGGCGACTACCACCTGGGCAAAGGTTCACCAGCGATCAACGCTGGCATGGACACCTCGTTGATTGTGCCCTACGACATGGAAGGCCACGCTCGGCCATCGTTCAAGGTGGTTGAAATTGGTGCTTATGAATACACGGATTCAGCCGGCGCCTTCCGAGTCGTTGACTGGAAAGAGAAGAAGTAGGGCAGAGTTTTCAGTTGCAAGTTTTCCGACGTGGGATAGGCTTCCAGCGTTTCCAGCCTGTCGAATTGCCGCCGACAGGCTGAAAGCCTATCCCACTAATTACGCAAGCGTTGCTCACTCGTTCTCCAACTCACACACCCCCCACTGTCCGCCGTTCTCATCGACGGCAACCTGCAATCGGCGAATGCGGACGCCGGTCTTTTGCTCCAGGTCGTCGAGCAATCTTCCTCCAATATATCGCGCGAGCAACTCGGCCGTCGTGTTCGATACTGGCAACAGCACACAATCTCCGCGAGGAAAGACCCAACGACGATCCTCGAACGTGACTTCGACTTCGCTATCGTGGGCCGCGACGTGAATGGCAGGGTGGTCCGTCGGTAACAGCATGTAGTGATCGAGCTGCGTCACGATTTGCTGCAACGAATCTCGCAAGGCAATGAAATCGACAACATATTGATTTTCGTCGAGCTCGCCGAAGACCAGGACTTCGACGCGATAATTGTGCCCATGCAACCGCTCGCAGACGTTGCCATTGAAGGTAATGAAGTGCGCAGCGCTGAACACCATGCTCTCTTTGCACAACCGGACGTGATATTTCTCGGACAAATCACTACTCCTCAACACGTTCTTACGGCATTGTGACGCTGGCGTCGGGCCGTTGTTGTTGTTGACACTTCTCTGCAACGCCCGCGGCTCACGGTTTGAAACACCAAATGCCGGTCCCACCAGCCATATTTGACGCACCGCTCGGCAGCGAAGATACTGGTGACGCAATTTCGTGCTATTCACCCAGGAGCCAACGATGCCTCGCCGCCGAAGAATCATTCAGCTCATTCTTGCTGCTGCGTTTCTCAGTATCGCATCTCTCGTCGCAATCTCCCAGCCTGCTACTGCCACCGAACGCCCACCGAACATTGTCGTGATCTTTATCGACGATATGGGGTACGGCGATATCGGCCCTTTCGGAGCCAAAGGTTACGCGACTCCGAATCTAGATCGCATGGCCAAAGAAGGCCGAACGTTCACGGACTTCTACGTGACACAGGCGGTTTGCTCGGCATCGCGCGCTGGATTGCTAACGGGTTGCTATAACGTCCGCGTCGGAATTCTTGGCGCGCTCGGGCCACAATCCAATATCGGGATTAACGCCGAAGAAGTGACAATCGCTGAACTTTGCAAACAGAAAGACTATGCGACGGCTTGTTACGGCAAGTGGCATCTCGGTCATCACAAGCAGTTCTTGCCGATGCAGAATGGGTTTGATGACTACTTTGGTCTGCCTTATTCCAACGATATGTGGCCCTATCATCCAGGCGTCGCTCATCTGCCGATGGAGCAGCGGTTGAAGCGGTGGCCGCATCTTCCGCTGATCGATAAGAACGAAGTCGTCAATCCTCAAGTCACTGGCAAGGACCAGGAACAACTGACGACCCAATACACAGAACGAGCCGTCAGCTTCATCGACAAAAACAAGGATCGTCCCTTCTTTCTGTACGTGCCCCACAGCATGGTCCATGTGCCACTCTATGTTTCGGACAAATTCAAAGGCAAGAGCGAACGCGGGCTGTTTGGCGATGTGATGATGGAAGTCGATTGGTCGGTTGGCCAAATTCTTGACGCGCTGCGGAAAAACGAAATCGACGATGAAACACTCGTCATCTTTACAGCTGACAACGGGCCGTGGTTAAGTTACGGCGATCACGCCGGGAACGCTGGGCCCCTGCGGGAAGGCAAAGGCACAATGTTCGATGGCGGCTGTCGCGAGTCGACGCTGATGTGGTGGCCCGGCACAATTCCTGCCGGCACCACCTGCAGTGAACCCGCCATGACCATCGACATCCTGCCTACCGTCGCCGAACTGTGTGGTGCCAAGCTGCCCGACCACAAGATCGATGGCAAGAGTATTCTGTCGCTCATCAAAGGCGAGCCCGACGCAAAAAGTCCACACGAAGCCTACTTCATGTACTGGGGCAAGGAACTTCATGCGGTTCGTATGGGCAAATGGAAACTGCATTTTCCTCACAGTTACCGCACACTCGGCGACCGAAAAGCCGGAACCGGCGGAGTCCCAGTCGACTATTCGTCTGCCGAGATCGATCTGGCCTTGTTCGACCTCGAGAATGACATCGGCGAAACCACCAACGTCCTCGATCAGCATCCCGATGTCGTGGAGCGAATTCAGTCGCTCGCCGACGAGGCACGTGCCGACCTCGGTGACGCACGCACGAAGCAGCAGGGTGCCGGAATTCGCCCGCCGGGGAAGATCTAGCCTCTGGGCATGGATTGTCGGCGAGCGGGGTCGTAGTTGAAACAGAAAATCGACGCAGATCCTTACCCTGCGGGAGTTTAGATTATTGACAAAGGAACTCAGGGTAGGGCAAGATGTAGTGTGCAATAGAACATGACGAGCGGTGCGCATCTGCGATCGGCATTCGCCCGGGTCACTGCACCGCCGAGCTGCCTCGACTGAAGGATCATTGGAACAATATGGCTAAGACGCGTGACTACACTGATTTACTGCTCCGACGAGGCACCATCAGCCTGGATCAGCTGTCCGAAGCTGAGCGAATGGCCCGCGATAATGACAAAAAGGTAGCGGATTGCCTCGTCCAGCTTCACTACGCCACCGGTGAAGAAGTCATGCGGGCCATGGCCGAGCATCATAAGCTCGACTACGTGGATCTCTCGGAAGTCAGTATTCCAGAGAATATCATCGAGTTGGTTCCCGAGTCGGTCGCGCGCGAAAATGGAATTCTTCCGATGTCCGACGACGACGACTCGCTGGTCGTCATCATGAGCGATCCGCTCGATATCGAGACGATCGAAAAGCTGCGTTTTATTCTCAACCGCCGAGTTGACGTGGCGTTGGCACCGGACGAGGCAATTCAAGAGGCGATCAACCGCTATTACGGACAGGTAGAAGGCGAAAGTGCCGACTCGATGCTCCAGGAGTTTACCGATACCGCGATCGACTTCACGGAAACGGAAGGCGAAACGGGCGAAGGCGGTGAGGTCGTCGACGAGAACAGTGCACCGATCGTCAGGTTGGTTCATCTGATGATCAGCGAAGCGGTTCAACTGCGGGCTTCCGACATTCACGTCGAGCCGTTCGAGAACCGCATTCGCATCCGCTATCGCATTGACGGTGTGCTCGTCGAACGCGACAGCCCCCCCAGACGGCTGTTGTCGGCGATCTTGTCCCGCATCAAGATTCTCTCCAAGCTGGACATCGCCGAGCGACGCCGACCTCAAGACGGTCGTATTAAGGTCACCGTGGGAGAGAAAGAACTTGATCTTCGTGTCAGCGTCCTTCCTACCAACCACGGCCAATCTGTGGTCATGCGTCTACTGGATAAGGACAACATCAAGGTCGGGGTGAAGCAGCTCGGCTTCTCGGACGATACGTTCAACAAGTTTACCCAACTTATCAAACGACCCAACGGGATTCTCCTGGTGACGGGGCCCACGGGTTCCGGAAAGACCACCACGCTTTACGCGGGACTCAACTTCCTCAATCGCCCCGACACCAAGATCATCACCGCCGAAGATCCCGTCGAATACTACCTGCCCGGGATCAACCAATGCGAAGTCAGACATAGCATTGGGCTCGACTTTGCACTCATTATTCGGGCCATGTTGCGGCAGGCGCCCAACATCATCCTGGTCGGAGAAATGCGAGATACCGAGACGGCTTCGATGGGAATCCAGGCTTCTTTGACTGGACACTTGGTATTCAGTACGTTACATACGAACGATGCAGCGAGTGCTGTTACACGCATGACTGACATGGGAGTACCTGGATATCTCGTCGCCAGCAGCGTGATCGGCATCCTTGCTCAGCGGCTCGTTCGGGTGATTTGTAGTCGTTGCAAGACGAAGTACATGCCCAGCGAAGCGGCCTTGGAAGAGGCCGGGATTCCGCTCGAAGCGGCCAAGAACGCCGAGTTCGCGCATGGTAAGGGCTGTAACTACTGTCAAAAGAAAGGGTTCCGAGGCAGAAATGGCATTCATGAGTTGCTCGTCGTCACCTCGAAGGTTCGCGAGCAGATCTTCACGGCTGCCTCCACTCAGGACATCCGCAAGCAAGCGGTAAAGGATGGCATGCGGACGCTTTATGTCGACGGCGTGCAGAAAGCGATGAAAGGCATTACGACGCTTGAAGAGGTCTATCGAGTCGCCAAACGCGGCGAGCAGGATGTGATTCCGGTTTGACCCGGCGGTGAAGACAAATTAGCAGCCGGCGCGACGTTGTGAGAGCAGCGTCGATCACCACCTGGCTGAATTCGATAAGCGCAGTTGAAAACGAGCTCTGGCGAATCTGCAAGAAACTTGGAGGCCTCGAACGAGAGGCACACACATTGGACGAAGTTTGCGAAATTTGCGTCGAGGTTTGCCCATCGCGTCTTGCGCGGTGAATAATCGGTTGCACACCAGATGTCGCTCTGGACTATCCACCCAGGGGAGGCGACATGTGGGGTGCAGAGACGATGGCAATGCTAGATCTACGACAGTCTTCCCGGCCGAATCTCGCTGCCAGTTCAATTCTCAGGCTTTTGGCGTTCCGCCATTCGGCATCGACGAGCAATCCTGTTGCGACTCGATGATCTTCCCAAAGTTGATTTTGAAACAAGGCCGGCGTGATGAAAACAGTCTTAATCGACAAATTGTTGCAAGCTGCCGTGAAGCAGGGCGTGAGCGACATTCATATTGTGGTGGGACAACCACCTGTGTTCCGTCTGCATGGACGAATGCGCAAGCTGGAGACAAAGACTTTAGCAGCCGAAGATACAGTGGCGCTGATGAAGAGCATCACGCCCGAACGTTGCCAACGCGAACTGCAAGAAAACGGTAGTGCGGACTTTGGATTCGCCTTTGGTGATCAGGCTCGGTTCCGCGTATCGGTGTTTAAGCAGCGCGGCGTCATTTCGATGGTGCTGCGACAAATTCCGACGGACAAACTCACGCCCGAACAGCTTGGCCTCCCTGAGTGCGTGGTCAAGATGGTTATGCGACCTCGCGGATTGTTCCTGGTCACCGGGCCAACCGGTTCTGGCAAGAGTACGACGCTGGCGAGCCTCGTGAACTACATCAACGAGACGGTTGATCATCACATCATCACGATCGAAGACCCCATCGAGTTTTATCACGAACACAAGATGTCGACGATCAACCAGCGTGAAGTTCACGTAGACGTCCCGAGTTTTTCGGACGCGCTTCGCCGCGCGTTGCGGCAAGATCCGGACGTGATTCTGGTCGGCGAAATGCGAGACTTGGAAACCATCGAAGCTGCCATCTCGGCAGCAGAAACGGGCCACGTCGTGTTCGGCACGCTGCATACCAACAGCGCTCAAGGCACGGTCAACCGCGTGATCGACGCCTTCCCCGGCAACTTGCAAGATCAGATCCGCACCCAGTTGTCGACCGCCTTGATCGGCGTGGTCGCTCAAACGCTGATCCCGCGCATAGGCGGAGGTCGTTGTGCGGCTTACGAAGTGATGATTGTGACACCCGGTATCGCCAACCTGATCCGCGAGAACAAAACGTTCCGCATCAACTCGGCGATTCAAACCGGAGCCAAGTTCGGCATGAAGCTGATGGACGACGCGTTGTTTGATTTGTGGAAAGACGAGAAGTGCACGCTGGAAGATGTGCTCGGCAAGGCACAGAACCCTGATGACCTCGCGAAACGGATTGTCAACGCGCGACGCGGCATTTTGGATGAAGATGACGCGGAGGGAACAGGCGGTAACGCCGCGTAGATCTCGCGCGAGATGTAATGAGACTAGCAGTAGGGTCCGCTGTGCGGACCAGAAATCCTAAGGTCCGCACCGCGGACCCCACACGAAGTTTGAGAACTGACTGCTGAAAGCTTCTATATATGGCCATACGTCGAATCGGACAAATCCTGGTTGATCTCGGGTTCATCAGCGATGACCAACTTGAGATGTTGCTCGAAGAGCAAGATCGGCAGCCGGGCGAGAAGCTCGGTAAGATCGCCGAAGAGATGGGCTTGATCACCGACGAGCAAATCGCCCAGGCACTCGCCGAACAGATGAATATGCAAGTCATCAGTTTGGCCGAGTTCGTACTCTCTGCAGAACTCAAGGCGCAAATCTCCGAGACGATGGCGCAGATGTATCGGATCATTCCGATCAAGCGAGACGATGACGAGCTGACGATCGCGACCTGCGACCCTCAAAACTTGTCGATTCAAGACGAGCTGCGGACCTTCTTAGGTCTCGATGTGCGGATCGTGGTCGCCACAGAACGCGAGATTGTCCGGTGCCTTGAGAAGTTCTACGACGCTGGCGGTGAAAGCGTCGAGCGGCTGATCGGTGACATGGAAGAAGACGAAGACCTGATGGCGATGGCTCAGAAGAGCATGGCCCAGAAGGAGACCTTCAACCTCACCGACACCGAAGCACTGGCCGACAGCGCTCCGGTTCGCAAGCTGCTGAACATGATTCTGCTGCTGGCGATCAAAGATCATGCCAGCGACATTCACTTCGAGCCGTTTGAAGACGAGTTCCGAATTCGCATCAAAGCGGATGGCGTGTTGTACGAAATGGTGCCGCCGCCGCGTCACTTGGCATTTGCCATCACGACGCGCATCAAAGTGATGGCGGATCTCGATATCGCCGAACGCCGGATGCCACAAGACGGGCGCATCGAATTGTCCGTCGGCGGCCATCCGATCGATCTTCGCGTCAGCGTGCTGCCAACGATGTTCGGCGAGAGCGTGGTTATGCGAGTCCTTGATCGTTCGGTCGTTTCGCTCGACTTGAACAAAGTCGGCATGGACAACAAGACAATTACCGACTTCCGAACCGTGATTCACAAACCCAACGGCATCG
Source organism: Planctomycetaceae bacterium (assembly GCA_020638975.1). Lineage (GTDB taxonomy): Bacteria > Planctomycetota > Planctomycetia > Pirellulales > Pirellulaceae. Next base: position 198,882 of record JACKHN010000008.1, on the reverse strand, counting down.
TGTTGGTCACAGGTCCGACAGGCTCGGGAAAGACCACGACGCTGTACTCCGCACTCAGCGATTTGAACACGATCGAAGACAAGCTGATCACGACCGAAGATCCTGTCGAATATGACATCGATGGCATTGTCCAAGTGCCGATCGACTCGGATATCGGCGTGACGTTCGCCGCCGCTTTGCGAGCCATCTTGCGACAAGACCCGGATCGGATTCTGGTCGGCGAGATTCGTGACATCGAAACCGCCGAGATCGCGATCCAAGCCTCGCTGACCGGCCACATGGTCTTTAGCACGCTGCACACGAACGACGCCCCCAGCACGATCAGCCGCTTGAAGGACATGGGAGTGCCGACGTTTATGATCGCGGCCACGGTCGAGGCGATCCTCGCACAACGGTTGGTCCGTCGAGTTTGCAGCCAATGCCGCGACGAGTTCGACCCGCCCGATAATATCCTGGCGGAATTAGAACTCAAACGCGAGGAGTTGACCGCGAATCAGAAATTCTATCACGGAAAAGGTTGTGATATCTGTAACAACACCGGCTACAAAGGCCGCGTTGGTTTGTTCGAGTTGATGATTATGAACGACGACTTGCGAGACATGATCCTTGGCAACGTGTCGGTCGACGAGTTGCGTGATGCCGCGCGTCGCTATGGCATGGTCTCGCTCCGTGATGCCGGAACCGCCTTTATGTACGAGGGCGTTACCACGCCGGATGAAGTCATTCGAGAAACAATTGTTGATGCGTAGCTAAGAGCTAAGACCTAAGACCTAAGACCTAAAATCTCTTCCCATTCAGGAACGAAACCATGCCGACTTTTCAATTTGAAGCGATGGATGCTACGGGCCAGGAAATCCGTGACGTCATCGATGCGGCAACCGAAGAAGAAGCACAGACCACGATCCGGCAGATGGGCTACTTCGTGACGAAGATTGCCGTCAAGAAAGCTGCCGCTGGCGCCAACGCCGCCAAAGCCAAGAAGAAGCGGGGTTTTGCACTCGGTGGTGGTGGTACGAAATACGTCTGCGCCTTCACGCGTCAGCTTTCGATTCTGCAAGACGCCGGTTTGCCGATCCTGCGCAGCTTGAAAATCCTCGAGCAGAACGCTCAGGCCGGCAAATTGAAGTTCGCGTTGCAAGATACCTGCGAAGAGATTGAAACCGGAGCCACGCTCTCTGAAGCGATGAGCAAGTGCCCGAAGGTCTTCACGCGATTGTACGTGAACATGATCAAAGCCGGTGAGGCGGGCGGTGCGTTGGAAGTCATCCTCCAACGTCTGGCCGAGTTCATGGAGCGATCCGAATCGCTCAAGAAGAAGGTCAAGGGTGCGATGATCTACCCGGTGATCGTGATCCTGGTCGCTGTCGGCATTTTGACGTTCATCATGCTCAAGATCGTGCCGGTGTTCGCCAAGATGTTCGAGGAGTTCGAACTGGAACTGCCCATGATGACACAGTTGCTGGTCGCGGTTTCCGACTTTGTGGTGAACTTCTGGTTCTTGCTGCCTGCGGTACCCGTGGGACTCGTCTTGTTCGTCAAGCTGATGCGCAAGTTCAAACACGGGCGCATGGGCTGGGACATCTTCATCCTCCGACTGCCGATTATGGGCATGTTGATCGAGAAGAACACACTGGCCCGAACCACGCGAACGTTAGGCACGCTGATCTCCAGCGGTGTGCCCATCTTGGAAGCCCTGACGATCACTCGTGAAACGGCGGGCAACGCGTTGTTCGAGAAGATCTATGGAAAAGTCACCGACTCGATTCGCGAAGGTAATACCGTTTCGCGACCGCTGAAGGATTATTCGGAACTTGGGTTCCATCCGATGGCGGGTTTCTTCTGGTTCGTGTTCGGTGCCGTCCCGGGCATGATGATCATGTGCTTGACGCCGATGGAAGGCATGGGCGGCATGTTGCAGTTGGGCGCCGGTGTCGCGGGTGGCGTCGGGACGTTGGCGTTACTGTGGTACCTGACCAAGATCAAAGGCCGCGTGGTCGATGATTTGGTGGTGAACATGGTGGACGTCGGCGAAGAGACCGGCGAACTCGACACGATGCTCTACAAAGTCGCCGATCAATTCGACGAAGAGGTCAAGACGCTGACGGACGGTTTGATGGCGTTGTTAGAGCCGTTGATGATCTGCTTCCTCGGTGGAGCGGTTGGTTTCATTGTTATTTCGTTGTTCATGCCATTGGTCAGTTTGATCCAAGGCTTGTCGTAAAGTAGCCATCACGCTCCGCCGTGATAAGCCCGAAGGCGAAAGTCGAGCGTCGAGAGCGGAGGGTCGAGAGCCAGAAAGCTGACCGCTAAAAACTGAAAACTGAAAACTGTCTTTTAGGATGCTTCCGATGCGAGTTCCCCATCTGAAATCTCGAATCTCAAATCTGAGATCTAAAATCCAAAATCGCAAATTGCTTCGTGGCTTCACGCTGGTGGAGATGCTTGTTGTTATCGCGATCATTGGGGTCTTGGCAGCGATATTGGTGCCGGCCTTGGCATCCGCCATCAGGAAATCGAAGGTCGGTGCTGTTGCGATGGAGTTGAATCAGCTTTCGCAAGCGATGGAGGCTTTCAAGCTGGAGTTCTCTGACTATCCGCCGGATTTTACTGATCCGGTGGCGTTTCAGGCGTTTATGCGCAAGGCATTTCCTCGCAATACACGCGAAATGGACTACACCCTGGCGACGAGTTGGTTTCAATCTCCCCCTTGGACACCCCCAGGTGGCAAGGTAGACCCACGTACGCTCGACCCTGCGGAGTCTCTTGTTTTTTGGCTAAGTGCGATCAAGAAGAACCCTCGTGATCCTTTGGAGATCGATAACAAGCATCCGAACACCAACTATGTCATCGACGGAGCCGGCGAACCCGTTGCGTTCTTCGAGTTTGACGAAACACGATTGATTGATCTTGATAATGACGGTTGGCCCGAATACGCATCGGCACATTCACCGGAATCGCCTTATGTCTATTTCGATGGTCGGCTTAGCGCCGGTGCGTATGCATATCAAAGTTCACAGTATCCAAAGATAGGCGACCCAGATCTGGGCATCGGCTTCGCTCGCCCTTTCCGTTCTAACAGCGCCGTTGATGCGAGGGACAACGGTAAGACGCAACCGTATGACGTGCCATCCGGCCAGAATAAGACAACATGGATTGAACCTGGAAAATTCCAGATCCTGTGGCCTGGACTCGACGACCATTTCGGCTCGCAGATTGGTGTGGCTCCGGACGCGAGCGACTGGGTTTACAAACAATTCCCAGACCCCAATTACGCGTTATCGGACGAAGACGGCGACAATCTCGCCAGCTTCAGCGATGGTAGCACTGTGGGAGATAGCGTTCCATGATTTACCCCCCAGCCGCCTTTCGCACCCGCGCGATGCGTCCACGACTTGCTCTGTACGGTCGTAGAGCGTCGTTCACGCTTGTTGAGTTGATGGTCGTCATATCGATCATTGGAGTTCTCGCATCTGCGGTAATGATGGCGATGTATGGCGTGATGGAGCAGGCAAAGGTCGTGCGGACGAAGGCGCAAATTGCTAAGCTGCATGAGTTGATCATGGTTAAGTGGCAATCTTACAACGCACGTACCCTGCGTGTGACTTTGCCTCAGATGCCACAGCCCTCATCGGGTCCACCTCGTCGTTGGCCTGTAATTCCCGAGACGTTCGTTGATGGTAATGGCAACGGGAAGTGGGATACGGGGGAAACATACACGGATCAGAATGGCAACGGAGTTTATGATAGCGGTACAGCTCGGATACGACTTGATCGGTTGCGCGACCTAATGCGAATGGAGTTGCCGGACCGAATCAGTGATTTGGCAGGTACGCCGGCTGCGCTTTGGCCCGGGGCTATGCCGGCCCCGTCGTTATGGCTGTCCTACCGTCGTCGGGCCGATGTTGCGATCAAAGCCAAACACGGTGCTACTGCGAGTTGGACCGACCCAACCAAGTGGACGGACTCGCATCGAGGTGCGGAGTGTCTTTACTTGATCATTTCTTCAATTCGAGAGGGCGACCAGCGGGGAATTGATTTTTTTAAGGATTCAGAGATTGGCGACATTGATGATGACGGTATGCTAGAGATCCTCGATGCTTGGGGGCAACCCATCGAGTTTCTGCGTTGGCCCGCTGGCTACGACAGTGAAGTGCAGCCACTTGATGCGAACATCGCCGCCGATTCTTTTGACCCGCACCATGTCGACACAAGGGCTACTTATCGCTTGATCCCGTTGATCTATTCCAGCGGACCGGATCGTCGGTACGACATTCTGATTGACGATCCAGGCGGCACTCCGATTTTCTACAATTTGACTGATCCCCCCAACGATCCTTACGTCCCCTCCCCGGGCTCATCCTGGATAGGAACGCGAATGGATTCGGATATGAATGGTGAGATCAACTACACGGACAATATTACCAATCATCTTCTGGATGAGAGTTAGCTCATGCTGCTATTTCGTCATAGGCATCGAATGACGCTGCGCCGCGCAATGACGCTGGTCGAATTGCTGGTAGTTGTAACCATCAGCGTTATTCTGCTGGCGTCGGCCGTCCCGTTGATGCGTCCAGCCTTAAAAGACGCTCAGCTGCGTGAGTCCGCGCGGCAGTTGAACGTAATGTGTGCCATGGCGAAATCTCGCGCAAGGGAAATCGGTCGCCCGGTCGGCATCTCGATTGAACGCTCGGCACCAGGGTCAAACGCCTCGTTCGAGGTTCATATGGCTGAGACACCGCCGCCATACACTGGCGATTTCGTTGATGCATTGGCCTATCTAGTTGACGATGTTCCGGCCAATAGCGGGACGTTCGACGGATTCGCCAGTCAGATTCTGATTAGCAAAGCCGAAAGTGCCTCGTTATACATTGCATCGGACCCGCGCCGCTCGTTAGCCAACGTTGGCGACTTTATTCAGTTCGACAATAAAGGTCCAAGCTATCAGATCACCAACATCTCCGACCCGGGTACGAGTTTTCCTCACTATCGAGTTTTGGTCTCAGTCCCCTCAGGAGTTAATGCTCCGGTGGCGACCACGCTCACGGCGGTTCCACCACCGCCTGTGTTAGCCGGAGTGCCGTACACAGTATTCCGCCAACCACTCAAATCTCCTTTGAATTCAGTACAAATGGGCGGCGGTACTGTAGTTGATCTGGAATATTCGGGGATCGGCCTCGACTCAACGGCTTCGCATCCCGGTGCGACCTTCTTTGACGCCAGGTACACCAATACGACAACAAACTTAAACGATCAGCCGGTCGTGATCATGTTTGAGCCGGGTGGCGGTATTTCCAGAGTCTACACACGCTTCTACAACAGCAGCGGGATCTTAACGTATGGTGGCCAGCGTCCGAATGGCACAATCTACTTGCTCATTGGAAAGTTTGAACAAACAACGACAAGCCCCGTGATGCTCGCGGACCCCGCCGCCGACCCAAATAACTTGCAAGACTTAAGCAATGTTTGGCTGGCGATTGGGACGCTCACGGGAACCGTCACGACGGCCGAAAACCTTGGCGGCACAGTGCCAGCCGCACGCGAGATTGCACGTTCTGCGCAATCGATGGGAGGAAACTAGCATGCGGCGACATGGTGTTAGCTTGCTGGAAGTGTTGTTCTCCATCGGGGTGATCTCGATAGGATTGCTTGGTGTGATTGCTCTGTATCCACTGGCTCTTGGGCAAATCGGTACGGGCGTTGTGGCGGATCGTTCGGCGCGTGCCGGACAGAACGCGGTGCAAGTATTCTCGGCGCGCGGGATGGCTCGGCCCGATCAACTGTTGTGGTTCCCAAACTCGACTAGTCCAATGGCTGTGGATGCATCAGTAGCTGAGCCGATATTGTTGCCGGAAGGACGCAACTCAGGATACTTGATCGATCCGATGTTTGTGGCTGTCCAACGCCATACGAACGGTGGTGGCTTTGACGCTCGCTTATTCCCGTATTATACGCGACAGTCCATCCCCAATCCGATAACACCTGGTTCTCCCTATCCTTCGCCTTATGATCCGCGATTACGCCGAATTACCCTGCGCAATTCTAATGCCGCCTCAACAATCATGACCGCCGCACAAGCGGAATTACTGTTTCGCTCCGACGATGACTTAACGTTCGAGCTACCACTAGATCGAAATGCGCCACCGGATCAAATCTTTGGGGCAAACAATGCCCGACGACAGTACGAAGGAACGATCTCGTGGATGGCAACACTGGTACCACAACTTGACATCACTAATCCCAGCGAACCGTTCGTTGACGCGAACGGGGACGGCAAGTGGAACACGGGTGAGTCTTATACGGATTCGAACTCAAATTCGCAGTTCGACAGCGGTACTGGACCGGGCGAGTTGTACCAATTGTCGATCATTGTCTTCGACCGCCGAGACAGTACTATGGCGATGAATGATCTCAATGAGAAAATTGCGAATGTTGCAAGTTTTCACAATTTGGGACTTGGTGGCGGCGATGTGACTCTCGGCGCTGATACGCTTGAACAACTGGAGGTTAAGCCAGGCCAATGGTTGATGCTAATGTCAACCCCGCATCCGAAAGTGCCGACATCATCGGCCCCCGGCGTATCGCTTTTTAGCTGGTATCGCGTGATAGATATGGAAGATGAACCCCGCTCTGGTAGCTCGGTGTATGCGTGGGAACGCGACGTGGTATTACAAGGTCCCGATTGGCCCGTCTCATACTTCGCGAGCTTAACGAGTCCTGGCCCCGCTCAGCGACCGACGCGTGCCGTGTTGGTGAGCAATGTGGTCGCGGTTTACGAGCGGACGATTCGTCTCGAGATATCAGATTCATGGTAGTACCGGTGTTTGAAGACGGTGCAACGTCGCACGCGAGCGTTTAACTACAACCACGGTGATTTCGTCGGCTCCGTGAAAGAAAATTGGCTTTCCGATATTGCGCAGACACTCTTCCCAATTTGTCTGCCTGAAGGTTGATCGTTGTCATTTGAGACACATCTGGAACAAGAATACTCTTTGGGAAGGGAACCGTATCGTGAAAAAAACATTCCGTCGACGCCAACGCGGTGTGGTGCTGCTGGTAGTGCTGAGCCTACTAACCTTATTCACTTTGCTGATGGTCACGTTCATCATTGTGGCGGGACAATATCGGCAGTCCGCATTATCTGCTTCCCGTGTCGGTCGCGTAGATGCTTCGCCGACCAAGCTATTAGACAATGCAACTTTTGCACTGCTGCGCGACTCGAACGATCCCAAAAATGCTATCCGATTCCACTCGCTACTTTTTGATATGTACGGCGGAGATGGGTTCGTCGGTGGAGTGAGAGGTGTGGGCGATGTGGGAGCCTTTGCAGCGGCATCGGACGGAACAGGTGGGAATTTTTTTGATTTGCGAATTGAGGTGCTTCCCAGCCCGTTCGTGCCGGCGAATGCGACCGCGCCTCTAGACCTTGCGGGTAACTACTATCCTCTCAGCTTCGTGAATGGATATTACAACGGTTGTGTCCTAACAGTCGTAAAAAGCAGTGTCGCTCAAGGGAGGTCATTTCGTGTGGTCGACTACATCGCGCCACCCGCTACGGCGTTTCCCAATCCGACGCAGCATGTGTTTCGATTGATGCCACTCTTCTCATCTCGTGAAAATTCTGTAGTTCGACCGTTCACCGAGGATTCGAATGCCAATGGCACCTTAGATTCTGGTGAAGACTTGAACAACAACGGCAGGCTGGACAGCGACACCGTGGTGGTAAACGGTCGCCCGTTTAACGGAACTGGCTTCGGATATGATTCCTCAGCTTCATCCACGTCTCCCAAACTGAATCCAAGTTACGCACTGCAACCCAATCAACTCCTGCAGACGAATGCGACCCAACTCGCGAACTTCGTTGCTGGCGATGCGGACGAGAGTTATGACGCGGTAGACTTTCAAAACATGGCCTTGGCAGGCATTATCCCGACCAGTACGACCATTGCATCTGATGGTGTCGTCGTTATTCCTTCGTTTCACCGCCCTGAGTTAGTCAACTACTGGGTGGCCACCGACACAACGATGCTTGAACGTTCCATCATGCGACCGATGCCCTGGAATCACCCGGACTTCGATGGCAGCAATCCGCAATTGACTCTACCGAAGAACCCCACAGCTGCGCAAACGACTGCCTTTCTATCACGTCTCGCCGGCGTGGATCCATTAAGTGCCGGGAGCAGAATCAATCCCTGGGATGTTGATAACGATGGTGATCGCATTCCGGATAGCATCTGGGTCGATCTTGGTTTTCCTACCCAAACCATGCCAGACGGCAGGCAAGTCCGACCTCTGTTTGCATTTCTCTGTACTGATTTGGATGGACGCATCAACCTGAATACAGCCGGCTCAGCCGGTCACATCAGTGGTTTACTCGCGAAGACTGCTACAACAACCCTTGCTCGCGGCGCTACCTCTTCGTCGTTGCCAGTCGGGTCAGGGCTTGGTTCAGCGGAGATTAATCCAGGCTACTCTACGTCAACTTCGTACCCACTTTTTCGAAACGGAAGTTCAAGCGACCAGTATTACACGATGCTTAGTAGCCGCTATGGATCCAATCAACTTCCCGGAGTCAATGGACGCGACATATTTTCACTAGTAAAGCTTTTCGAGATTCCAACCAACTATTTCACGAGCACCTCAGGGAGCGCATATAACAGCCCGCCAGACTTGTTCGGAGAGTTCGCCGTTGGAATGGATCATCGAGGGCAGCCGACGTACGACACTCCTCAAGCGACTCGTACCGACTTGGTATCGAACAGTCCCTACGAATTTGATGTGACAAGCCAACTACGTGGTCGAGCAGACAATCCGTTCACCGTCGCAGAACTAGAACGGATTCTGCGCTATAACGAAGCGGAGTCGAGGCAGCTTCCTGGTCGAATAGCAAGTATGGGCGGAATCACGAGCAGTTTGCATGGTATTACGGCAAGCACTACCGAAATCGCTTCGCGGCTCCGAAGTGTGACGACAGAGAGCTACGACGTTCCGGTCCCCCCAGTACTATCTCTGCCCGAGTTGCGAAGTGGCTTCGAATCGACGACTAACTGGGCGACACAGTTCCCATCGTTCAACAGCGGTCGACCTTTGCATGTGACAGACTTACTTGCAGCTCGATTGTCTGCTGGAGGTGTAGCGCAGACGGACATCAACTCCGAAATCGCTAAGATGTTATCGTTCGATCTCCGTGCTGGTACGCGTATGGATGTGAATCGTCCATTCGGCAACGGGCAGGACGATAACGGAAATGGCGTGGTCGACGAGCACGGCCCTACCTCGGCGGATCAGTTAGAAGCAGATCCTAGCGTCGCCGAAAAGATTTGGTCGACGAACACCTACTTCGACCACGACAACGATGGCAACACGAGCACTGACGCCGATGCGTACTTAGCTCGCTATCACTTCGCTAAACATATGTATGTCCTTACCACAATGTTGAAGAACTCGGGAGAGGATATTGCGTTCGACGGCAACGGTCCGACGCCCGCCGACGAAACGGCGCGTGGTCTGGCGCAATGGGCTATCAACGTCGTAGATTTCCGCGACGCCGATTCGATCATGACCGCCTTCGAGTATGATTCGAACCCGTTTGACGGCTGGGACGTTGATGGCGCAATTTCGACGGACGACTCAACCTTCGGCACGGATGGCATCGACAACGACGGCGACACGCTGGTTGATGAACCGGACGAAATCGCTCGGGCGGCTCGCGCATCGACGCAGCGTGCGATTGTGTGGGGCTGCGAACGGCCTGAATTGCTAATCACCGAAACTCTCGCATTCCACGATCGTCGAACCGAAGATTTGTCTACCCCAGAGGGGCTGACTACTCGGACAGACGGAGCGGGCAACGTGATTGGCGAAATGGACTTTGAGGCCGATCCTATGACTGGATTCAATGACTTCGATCAGCGATTGAAGCCGCAAGGGTACACGTACGTTGAACTATACAATCCTTGGAATTCGAAAGCGGGCGTTAATTCGGTAGAACATGTACCGGCGGAATTCTACGCCACCGGAGCTGGTCCTGCGGAGCAAGGAGTCGCCCTGAATCGCCTCTCTGGTGGCGCTACTAGTTCACCAGTCTGGCGACTGGCCGTTTCAGCACCAAGCGGCACGGCAGTAAGCGATCCCGATGACCCCACGCTTGCCACGCCCCTCGCCATCGAACGAGTTGTGTATTTTGCTCCTGGTGGCGTTACTCCTGGCGGAGCCGTTCTCTACAGCGTGCCGGCTACCGTCGGTATCGCTCGTGTATTGCCGGGTCGACAAGCAGTTGTCGGTACTTACCATTTGACGCAAGACGAAGTAAATCCCGTCGACGGAAATACCGACGGGGTGAATGAGTTTGTCTCCTTAATCGGGCGACGGAATGACCTTTCCACGGTTCTAACTGATACTACGACGACACGACGGATCGCCATGCACGCAGGAACGAATCCGTTAGACAATTGGTTCCATGTGTTTGACGACAACCAAACTCCTTCTTGGATGCCGCCATCGACCGTAACACCGGCGTCAACTCCGTACGTCGCAGATATGCAGGCCCCGGTAGCGATTCCCGTCTTTGGGTTTAATATTTCTGAGGCTCCCGCTCCTGCCGCTGATTCGAACCTCGAAGCTTACGGAACTACGTTTCATCCAGAGACGGGCGAACCAATTTACACGCTACCCTATGATAGGCCGTTTGATGATGCCCGCTTTCCAAGTGACACAACTCGACTGAATGAGAAAAGCATCCATCTACAGCGTCTCGCGAATCCATTATTGCCCTACGACGCGGTTACCAACCCGTATCGCACGATCGATGCCATGAATGTCGACTTAACCGTCTTCAACGGCATGGCCGGGTCGAGCGGGCCTGATATCTCAAAGAACAACCCCAGTACAACATTCTCAAGTCGCGAACGCGGAGTAGCGGGAAGCACGCCCCCACGAAATCTGTGGTCGTACACGACAACGCCACCGCGAGCTACGGGTGCCGGTGCAATTGCAAATCATTTCTTCAACGAAGACTTCTTGCAAACGTTGGGTGGGCTGAACAACTCGTTTGGAACGCGTTTCATAAAGAACTTTGATGATTCGACGCAAACAACCGCTCCGTCAGACGAGTATGTTGGTGCGCCGAACTCAAGCTCTGGCTTCGGCCATCCCTTCTCGTGGCTAACTTGGAATAACCGTCCGTATGTCAGCCAGCACGAGATGATGCTCGTTCCCCACAGTCGTTCGTCAAGACTATTACGGGACTATTCGATGATCGATACGACAGCAGCACTTCCGACCGTTTACGACGCCACTAGCGGTACGCGGCAATTCGGTCATCTTCTGAACTTTTTCGAGACGACGTACTTTGATACGGCGGGGATTTCGCCTCCAACCCCAGCCACGAACCTCTATCGTCTGTTTGACTATACGCACGTTCCCTCACGGTTTATGGGGACGGAAACTTGGCTTGATCCCAACAGCTTTGCTAGCGGCACCGGGACCGCATTGCTGCAACCGCCTTTCGACCGAGTGTTCTCGTTCCGTGAGCCAGGAAAGCCAAATATTAATACAATCTTCGAACCACGTGTGTGGGACGCGATCCGTGGTCCAAACAGCACATTGCCGGACTTTAACTCTTTAGTGGACAGTCGCCGCGGCTATGGGACTACAGGCGCGGCAGCGGTAGCTCTTGATCCGATGGTGCCGACGTTTTTCGGAAACCCGTTCCGTGCATCCGGCGCAGGTGATCTGGTTCCCAGGTACGCGCCTTCCCCTCCACCTATGACTACCCCGCCACAACCTATGTTGCGAGCCGGCGTCGAAGCGACTTTGTTGCGTAGCATCGCCACAACATCAACCACTACTCAGACAGAAACGGATGCCAAATTTGCGGTTACTACCGGAGGCGTTCATGTCGAGCCCAACCGCAACCCCTACTTTCGGTACCAGAATCTGCAACGTTTGTCCAATCTCGTAACGACCCGATCCAATGTCTACGCAATTTGGGTCACTATGGGAATGTTTGAAGTAAATGTTGAAGAGACAACGACGGGTAGCGGCGTTTACGTCGAGCGACTTGGTCAGGAGGCCGGTCGTGAGACGGGCAGCGTGAAACGTCATCGAGCATTTTACATCGTGGATCGTTCGATTCCCGTCGCATTTCAGCCTGGCGAAAACCACAATGTTGATGACGCAATTCTTTTGCGACGGATCGTCGAGTAGCCTCGTCGTCGTACTGAGGTGACTTGAAAAGAGCAGCCATAGAGTGCGATGCGTACAGGAGATAGATTGTTGAACGAAACCAGGAATCATCGGCGAAACCAAGCGTCGGTTCGCTACTGCGACTTTCACGCTCGCGGATGTGCTAATCAAAGGGCGGCATTCACCTTGATCGAGATGCTAGTGGCAACGGCCTTAACTTTGATGCTAGTGGCCGCCTTGGCACAAGCGTTTTCAATTGTTGGGACTGGTGTGTCGACGAATCGCGCGTCATTAGAAATGGCGGGACAATTACGAGCCGTTTCGCTCCGATTACAGGACGATTTGTCAGGATTGACGATCCCAACGCGTCCTTGGCCGGATCCTTCTGCGGGCTTGGGATATTTTGAGTATCTTGATGGTGCCGATCACGACGCTATTCGATTCGCTTGGTCTGTCCCAAATACCAGTTTCGGAGACGCCGATGATATCTTGATGTTCACGGCTCGTAACGACCGGGAACTTTTTTTGGGCTCCCGAAGCAACGGGACGGGTGGCGTAACGACAATCGAGTCGCCACTCGCGGAAATTGTCTGGTTCGCTACTCTAACCGATGTGAATGGAAATGGGACTTTGGAGCCTGCCGAATTTGAAGACTACACCTTGTATCGGCGCACGCTGCTCATTCGACCAGATCTGGGAACGGTCGCCACGTTTCCGAATACAGGTACATATACGATTACATCGCAACCGGACCTACAGTCTCTTTATAATGATCTACGGTTATTTTTTTCTCAAAACGATCTTTCGGTTCGCCTAGTTACGCAGTTGTCAGGTATGTCGGGCACCGACTTGCAAGTGTTTGTAGTTGCGAATACCTTGGGCGACCTGACGAAACGTGAGAATCGATTTGCACATCGCCGTGTCGTAGCTTTAGATTCGACGAACGCGCCAAATCTACGCTATTACGGAGCGACCTTTCCCTTCTCGATCGACCGTGATTTCACGAGTGCGACATCATTGCCTCTGATTCGCCAGCCCTTCCCAAATAGCCCGCAATTCGCCGAACCGGGTGCGATTAAGACGGGTGATTATCAAGGCGAGGATGTCATGCTACCGCACTTGTTGGCGTTTGACATTCGCGCCTATGATCCATTGGCTATTGTCGCTGCCCATGTTGGTGAAGATGGGGGTTGGGGACAAGCCGGAGTCGACGATGACGGTAATAGCACCGTTGACGATTCGAGTGAAGCCGGTTGGGCTAGATCGGATGACGAGCCAATGATTCCTGGCGACTACGGCTTTGGAGCAATGTCCACGGTCGGAACCAATCGTATTCAAGTTAGTTCATCTCCTTCGAACCGATATGTCAACCGAGTCGGTAGTGGTGCGTTTGTCGACCTCAACTATGGTGGCAAAGTGCATGGTGCTGGTGCCACAGCGTACACATACAACTTGCTCACGAATCCAAGTAATTCAGGCTGGTCTCACTTTTCTAGCGGTGTCGCGACGAAGTCGCAGCTCTCGGAAGCAACCTATGATACTTGGTCATTTCATTACGAGTACGATGGCATAAACCAAGACGGGGATACTTACGATCACGACAATAACTCTACCACGCCAAATATTCCGTTAATCGACGAAGGCACTAATGCCCTCGATACAGACGGTATCAACGGCGTTGATGACCTCGGCGAACGTGAAACCTCGCCACCTTATTTGTATCCGCTACGAGCGATTCAGGTGCGTATTCGGATAGTCGACCACAGTAGCCGTCAAGTAAGACAGGCAACCGTCGAATCTAGTTTCGTTCCGAATTGATGATTATCTCGGAACTGTGATCGCGCGGCACGATTGGGTTTCTTGTAGCTATGAATGTCCTTTCAGCGAACTCGCGAGATGCGTGGCTGCGCATATAACGATCATTTCTGACCGAGTATCGATCGCCCGTTTCCGCATGAGTTGCTTCAGGCACTCTCGGCAAGGTTAGGGATGATCCAGAACGCTTCGAACCGATGGCTGCCCCTCTGATGAACAGTGGAGTTCGAGAGGCGGTTCCGAAAGGTCTTGGGCGGAGAAGCGGTTGGTGGGGAAGATGTCGGCGGGGTGAGTGACATTGTCGAGCATTGCCAGTAGGGTTTTTCGGATCTTCAGTTTTGAGTTTATATCGTCACCAGCAATCGAAACCCGACACGTAAGTGAGGAATTCACAGCGTCAGCGTCACTGACGCTTCAGGTTACAAACTACACGGCTTGAAAAACCGAACAGCCCTGGCATTGCCAGTACCTTTCGGTGTTTGCAGATCGCTGCTCGTCGCAAATCACAACGCGAGGCATGAGTTGTGAAGTTGCGCTATTTGATTTAGGGGCAAGGCTCCGTCCGATTACCTAGGAGTCTGTCCGGATACCGTTCGCCGTTATGTACGACGGCTTTCCGAAGCCAGCGCTTTTAATATCTTTGGAGACGGGCATCGTATCACCGGCCCGGAGGGTCGCAACAACCTCTGCCGGGGCTGTAAAGCCCCCGAATCATTTGCAATAGGTGCTTGGCCGAGTTGGGTGTTAGCACCGCCCAAACAATAAGTGGGATAGGCTTCTAGCCAATTCTGTTCGGCACGTGGTTTGCCGGAGTCATCCTACCTGTCGCGGGATGCTGTGTCATGTGCTTCGTCGAGTGATGGTTGGCGGCAGGGTGTGGCGAGCGGTAAGGGAGTGCGCAGCGTGAACCGCCGCGAGGCCCGGGCCAACGCGGTGGCGACTACTTCGGCGGAAGTTGTTGGATGTGGGCCTCCAACTCGTCCAACTCGGCGAGGCCAAGCAGATAGAAGCAGATCATTTCATACGTCCGCTTCGTCGGCAGCTTACCTGTCATCGCCAAGATCATGATGCAAGCGATGATCGCCATGTAGATCTGAATCGTCACGCCGTTGGCTTTCGTACTCAGCAGATGGCGACAGCCCAGCAATTGTTTGATAATGCGGAAGTACAGCCTCGATCGTCCAACGCACCGTACAGCGCCGCAATGATCTCGGCGGGCACGTCCAGATTGTTGGTCACAATCCGCAAGTAGCCATCGCTGCTCGCGCCGCTGACGCCGTTCTTGCTGCGACGACTATCGTGAGGCTTGACCTTGACAATCACCAGTCGCGTGGAGTGATCGGGTGGAGTCGTGCGGCTGTTGGCCGTGCCAAACTGTACGATCTGGTCGCTCACGATGCTGGCACTTCGATCCGTGTCGGTCAGTACGTTTTCGCGGACCACTTCGTACGGTATCGCGTCGCTCAGCCGACACACATACTGGCTGTCCGCCGCAGCGATGGCGTTCCACAGCACGTACTTGGCATAGCCACGATCGATGAGATAACAACGTCCTGACTCAACGGTTCTTCCAATACGCGTCGCTCGTCCGCTTCGCCTTTGGGATTGGCACCGGTCACGTCGATGCGGCTGGGCGTGCCTTTGAAGACTTCAAATTGAGCATGCAAGCGATAGCCGCAGGACGACTTGCCATCGCCTTTGGGCAGCCAAGCCAGCTCAGCGATCTGAGCCAGCAAGCGAAACACCGATCCATCCACGGCGGTGATCTTCTTGTCAACGCAGGCGAAGTTCTCCGGCGTACGATCAGGCAGCTTGTCACTCAGTTCTTCGGCCAGTCCGGCGAGAGGCGTTGATCGAAGATCGTGACCGATTCGGACAGCGACCCCAGCGAAGCCCGCCCGACGCCGAGTCGCTTCTGCACGTTCTTCAAACCACTGCATTGTTGCAATCCGCGAAACGAATCGATGATGGGGTTGTAGAGCCACATCAGCACAAGCAAGCAGTACTGATCCATGTGCAAGTCACGGTTATTGGCTTTGTCCCGTTCCGTGCCGATTCGGTGCAGCGGTTTAAGCAGCTTCGCCATCGCCTGCAGATCGCGGAGCCCTGAGAGGTCGCTTTCCTGGATGCCTTTGTCGGTGTTATCCTTAGACGCCATGCCCACAATCATGACAAACACAACCACGGCTAGCTAGCCCAATTCGCAAGAAAATCCGGCTAGCAAATGTCATGCCGAACAGAATTGGCTGGAAGCCTATCCCACAAGAGTTTTGCGACAGTAATTGTTTGGCCGATGCTTAGCAACCGGGGCTTTACAGCTTGACCATTACCCACATCTAACAGGGGCATTCATGGCCCTTCGTGGGCGAAGCCCGTATTAGGCCCGTGCTTTAGCTCGGGTCGTGAGTCACCATCTCAGTGTTCCTGCCGTTTTAGCCCCTAGCGCTTCGCGGCGGTTAGGGGGGGGAAAACCGTGGGTCTTCCTGTAACCCGGCATGAATGCCAGGCCAAATACCGGCTCCGCGGGAAGGACCGTAACGGCCCCTGATCTCAGAAGATGTGGGTATTGGTGAGGCTTTACAGCCCCGGCAGGGTTGTGGGTCAGCCCTATCGGGCTTATTCTCCCAGCATAACCACCACTCAATGGTCGGCCTAAGGACCGGCTCAACACTTCATTCTTTTGCGTAGGGTCCGCTGTGGACCTCAGGATTCCTGGTCCGCACAGCGGACCCTACTCTTGAAATGCCGGAGTTACTTCTGACTGATTTCTAGACATGCTAAAAAGCCTTGGCTCTCCGAAGCCGTCGAACTCTGTAATTCGTTGCTCGACGGCTTCGGAGAGCCGTCGTACGAATCCATTCATATTGAAAAACTGAAAAGCCCTGCTGTCCGATACACGTTACAGCGTGGCAACTTCTGTTGCGCGGTATAGCAAGACATCGTGTTCATCTCGCGAGACCACTCGATGCCACTTGGAATCAAACCGACGGTCGACCTTGCCTTCAAGAACATCTTCGGCAACACTGAGCATGTGCAATCGCTAATTGCCGTTTGCAACTTCACACGTTGGAATTCTAACGCAGCTTCGCCGCCATCAGATGTAGGCTCGTCCGGCCATCACGAATCATCACGGACGGACGAGGGCGTCCATCCTTCTGAGATGTTCTTTCCGCTACCAGGAATTCTCCAAGGATAAGGTTAAACGAACTGAACTGCCGGGGCGTTCATCCGACTCCTTCGATAGTCGCCCGTTGCAGTGTGAGTTCAGCCAGTCGTTTGGCATCGGGTTCGGGCAGCGTTGCGAACGCTCGAACCGATGGTTGGCCGTCCGATGAGCAGTGGAGTTCGAGGGGCGGTTCCGAAAGGTCTTGGGCGTAAAAGCGGTTGGTGGGGAAGATGTCGGCGGGGTAAGTGAAATTGTCGAGCATTGCCAGCGCGATGCAGTGGGAGCTGCCGGTCGAACTCTCCAGCATGCCGCCGACCCAACAGGGAATTCCTGCATCGCGACAAGCGTCGTGGATCGCGACAGCTGGAGTCAGACCACCGACTCGACCGGGTTTGATGTTCATGTAACGACAGCTGTTCAACTCGATTGCCAGTTCCGCTCGACGCAGGTTCGTGATCGATTCGTCTAAACAGATCGGTGTGCAAATCTGGGCTTGCAGCTGAGCATGCTGGTAGACGTCGTCGTGCGGCAGTGGTTGTTCGATCATGGCGAGATTAAATTCGTCGATCGCGCGGAACAACTCGACGTCCGCCAACCGATAGCCGCTGTTGCAGTCGATGTGAAAGACTTGCTTCGGAAACGTGCGGCGGACCGCTCGTAGCATGTCGATGTCCCAACCGGGACGGAACTTCAACTTCACGCGTGGAAAACCAGCTTCGACCGCCGGGGCGATCGCGGCTAGTAACTCGTCGACCGAATCCATCACACCAAAGTCCGCACCAACGGCAACTTCGTCGCGCGTCGCACCAAGCAGCGCGTGCAGCGGTGTTCCAGTCAGCTTGCTTTGCAAACTCCACCATGCGGTATCGAGTACGGCTTTGGCGAAGCTGTTTCCCTTGTACAGTCCGAGCAATGTCTGTAGTTGCTCGCCGCTGGTGATGTCGCGACCGATAATCGCAGGTGCCAGCCAGTCGCGAGCCGTTGCGAACACGCCGCCACCCCACTCGGGGCTGTAGCAGGGAGCTGCCAGCGGCGAGCTCTCGCCCCAGGCATCGACCGAGCCACTGGTCATGCGACACAGAACGCTATGGATCGCAGCATCTTCGCCATACGCCGTCCGCCACGGATACATCAGCGGCATCGCGACGTGAAATAGTTCGATTCGGTTGATGTTCATGGGTAGTCTCTTGTCTCTCAGCACTTAGCACTTAGCACTCATCTCTCATCTCTCAGCTCTCATCTCTCAGCTCTCAGCTCTCAGCATTCAGCTCCTCCCTACCTCGCCTGTGTCGAGCAGGCTTTGTAGTTCGGGTTCGATTTCTGCGAGCAGCGATTCCATTTGGGTTAGCAGTTCGGGCGCGTCTTCGAAACGGCTGTCGCGACCGATGCATTCGAGTTTATAGGCTAATTCGAATGGCACGGAGGCTCCGAAATATCGAAGCGAACCTTTCAGTGTATGGGCGGCGCGTTGGAATGTGACATTGTCGTGCTTTGCCAAGGCGGCGTTCAATTCGTGGATCAATTTGGGGAACTCTTCCAGAAACGCGTTCGTGATGTCCGCCAGCAACTCGTAGTCGTCTTGCACGATCTCCAATGCTTTGGCCCAATCAACGTGTTTCGGAGCCTGCCTGGCGGTCGCTGCGGACTGGGTTGGTTTCTGGCGGCGAAGGACATCCGCGATTGTCTTGAACAATTCCGTCACCCGTATCGGCTTGGACGTGTAGGCATCCATGCCCGCATCCAGACAGGCTTCGCGATCGCTTTTCATGGCGTGAGCGGTCATGGCGACGATCGGCACGTGGTCACGCGTCGCTCGCTCGCGTGCGCGAATCGTCCGTGTCGCTTCGAGGCCGTCCATTTCTGGCATCTGGACATCCATCAGAATGAGATCGAACGCTTCGTGCTTCGTTGCTTGCACGGCTTCGCGTCCATTGTTGGCGATGTGGACACGATGACCTTGTCGCTGGAGCAGCCCGATCGCTACCTTTTGGTTCACAAGGCTATCTTCCGCCAACAGAATGTTCAGCGGGGGGATCTGCGCGGCGACAGAATCACGCTCAGCAACCACCCGGGTCTCGTCTAGCTTGTGAAGACCCAATGCGATCGCGTCGTATAACTCCAACTGCTTCAGCGGTTTCAACAGATAGGAAGCCAGCCCGAGATTCTCGCAACGTGAAACACGACGGTGATGATCGCCGGTTGTGAGCATCATCACGATGGGCGTCTTGAAGTTGGCTTGAGAAGCAAGTTGCTCTGCCAGCTCAAATCCGTCCACTTCGGGCATCTGAGCGTCGAGCAAAACAAGGTCGAACGCCTCTGCCGTTTGGTCGGTGGGGCGCAATACCGCCAGCGCCGCCGCAGCGGAGTCGACGACCGTCGAACGCATTCGCCAACTACTCAACATTTCCGCGATCAGGTTGCGACTGGATGCATTGTCATCAACGACCAGCACTCGCAGCCCCTCCATTCCGCCAACCGCCAATGCATCAGAACCTTGGTCCGGTGCAGCTGCCACCCTGAAACGCGCTGTAAAGAAGAAGGTCGTTCCTTGGCCTTCGTGGCTTTCGAGCCAGATCCGGCCTCCCATCAGTTGCACCAGTCGCGAAGCAATCGCCAAGCCCAATCCGGTGCCGCCGTACTTACGCGTCATGCTATTATCAGCTTGCTCGAAAGCCGCGAAAATTGCGTCGCGTCGATTCGCGGCAATGCCGATGCCGGTGTCGACGACGGCAAACCGGAGCATCACGCGATCTCCATGAATCGCCTCCGACTCGACTCGCAGAATCACCTCGCCGCTGGCCGTGAACTTAATCGCATTGCCGACGAGGTTCACGATGACTTGCCGCAGACGATTCGGATCGCCATGCACCCAGATCGGTATCGAGGGAGCGATTTGCAGCGCCAACTCGAGACCTTTGCTATGCGCTCGCAATGCCAGCGCTTTGATCATGTCGCCGACCGATTCGCGAAACTCGAAGTCCGCTTCGTCCAATTCAAGCTTCCCGGCCTCGATCTTCGAGAAGTCCAGAATGTCGCTGATCACGCACAACAACGCGTCGGCGGATTGTTGGATCATTGTCAGGTAATCGTTCTGCGACCGAGTGAGCTGTGTGTCGAGCAGCAACTCGGTAATGCCGACGATCGCGTTCATCGGCGTGCGGATCTCGTGGCTCATGTTCGCCACGAATAAGCTCTTCGCGTCGCTCGCCGCTTCCGCGGCTTCCTTGGCCGCGCGGAGTGTCTCTTCATACTGCTTTTGTTCGGTGATGTCTCGCAGAAAGATGGCGAAGCCGGCGGAACCTTTCAGCGGAATCGGTTGCGTCGCAATCTCCGCGATGAAGTCTTCGCCGGTCTTACGCTGCAACTCGACTTCCAATCGCCTGCCCAGCATCGACCCCATTTCTCCGGCCCCCTGATATCGCTGCAAACTTTCGCGAAATCGTTGTTGCGAGACAGGAGTCACGAAGATGTTGGCAAATTCCTTTCCGAGTACTTCGTCGCGTTTACACTGCAAGATCCTGAGCGCGGCGCGATTGACTTCGACGACCACCCCGGCTTCGTCAATGAACAGGATACAGTCGACGGCAGTCTCGAAAATCGCCCGTTTCCGTGCTTCGCTCTCGCGCAATTCGTCTTCCGCCTGCATGCGAACCGTGACGTCCCAGAAGATACCCTGAATTCCGATGACGCGCGCCCGGTCATCCATGATCGGCATCTTGATGACTTGAACGTAGGACGTCGTCCCGTCTGGCAATTGATTACGTTCGACGTCGTTGATGACGGTTTGCTTCTCAATCACGTGCAAATCGTCGGCGCGATACTTGTTCGCAAGGTTCTCGGGATACAGGTCGTGGTCCGTCTTTCCGATCAGGTCCTCGATTGCGATTCCGCTCAATTCGCAAAATGACGGGCTCGCCAACGTAAAGCGACCATTGATGTCTTTCCGAATCACATGGATCGGCAGATTCTCAATCAGCGAAAAATAGTGGGCCTCGGAGCGTCCTAACTCCTCTTCCGCGCGTTGGCGTTGGCCGATCTCGGATTGCAGCGCGTGCGTGGCCTGCTGCAACGCCGCCGAACGTTCTTCGACTCGTTTTTCGAGAACATCTTTCGCCGCTAGAAGTGATTGTTCCAAGCCCTTGATGTGGAAACCAAAGATCGCCGCGACCCAGACGGCAAACAACTGCAATAGCCCGTTGGTCACCAGCTGGGCCGGACTGCGCAGATAGGGCTCTGCCACCATCGCGGTCAGAGCGGCGGCACAGATTAAGAACGAACAAAAGGCTGCCGCAAGTAAGATCGCCTTCCGATTTGGGAACCGGAGGGAGAGCAAGACAATCGAGACGTACAACACGCCGCACGCCGCTCCCGCTGGCGATGCCAAGTCGAGCCAGAAGATCATCGCCGACAAGGCGACAATGACCAGTACGAGCCAAATCTGATACTTCATTGTGACTTGTTGGAGCGGAGTGCTTGAAAAACGGAATCGCGACAGTTTTCAGGAGGGCGCCATTGGCCCGGCTTACCGGGTGAAGCTAGTAGTAGGCCCAACATTTACATTTTGCAGTTGCGCTTTTGCGTCAGGCATTGGCTTTTGATAACCCGACGCGTCAGCGAGGGACGAGTCAAGCTCGATGTTCCCTCGCTGACGCTTCGGGTTACCTAAACAACGCAACTTCAAAACATTTGCGCGGGGCCATTCTGGCTGCACAACTCTTCCCGCCCGCATCCCCGACAAAATATAAACGCTCTGTGAAAAATCGAAGCCTATAGCGTTCGGCGTTTGATCATCGTCAGTTCGTTTCCGGTCTCGTTAAAACGCACTTCGTCCATGAAGGTACGAATCAAGAACATTCCACGACCGTTCACTTTGCCGACGTTCTCTGGCGCCGTGGGGTCAGGCAAGGAGTTTGGATCGAAGCCCGGCCCCTGATCGCGAATCGTGAATGTCGCTTCGGTACGAGTGAGTGTCGTCGTTAGATAGACGTGCCGAGTTCGGAACCGTTGATCGCCGGCTCGGTCTGCGACCAGGCGACGATAAACACCGGCAGGGGTGTCGCGTTCGTCCGAACTGATCTCCAGATTGCCATGCTCGATCGCGTTCACAAGTCCTTCATAAACGGCAGTACCCACGCGCAGGATATCCGCTTCGCCGAACAAGCGTATGAACCGTAACTGTTCTTTGAGATAGCCGATCAGCGAGTCGAGTCCTTCGAGCGTGTTGTTTAACACATACTCGGCTTCGAGACGCCGCATCGAATCGAGCATGGTGCGCGTCTCGCGGCGCATGCGAGTGACGGACAACACGTTTTTGACGGTGCTGACAAGATCTGTGTTCAGGCTCTGCTTCGGAACGTAGCTAGCCGCCCCACGCTGCAACGCGGCCACGGCGATCGATTCGCTGCCGAAAGCGGTCATCACGATCACGGGAACGGTTGGATGGTCGACCGTCATGCGTTCGACCAAGCCCAATCCGTCCAACTCGGGCATCTGCATATCGGTGAGCACGACATCGGGCTTTGAAGTCGCAACCTGATCAATTGCAATCTTCCCGTTCTCGACGGCAACAACGTTGAATCCAACCTCTTCGAGGAACCGAGTCGCCAGAAGTCGGTCGAGCGGCGAATCGTCAACGATCAAGACAGTTGGCATTAGTCGTCAGGCCCTTGGGGATTCCCTCGTCGTCGTCGGCGAACTCGGATTGCCCCAGTATCTTAGCGGGAGGAACGCATCAACGAAACAAGGATCTCGCCGCTCGCAGCCGAAGAAATTGCTCAACGCCCCCACGACTAGGTAGCTTTAAGGTCATCCCAAGGGCTGGACCCACCGCGCTTCTCGTCGGTGCTTGGATGCATTTCGCGTTCGTCCTGGAGGACTCGTTCGGGAGTCGCCAAGCGGACCTGTTCGACTTCGTAAATAGCGAATAGCAGATTCAAGAAGAAGACCACAACTGCGCTGCAGTAGATGATGATCGGAACCAAGCTGAACGTCAGTAAGTTGCCGTCGGCAGCTTCCTCCAAGGTCCAACACCAATTGCTCATCTGGACGATGGAGTAGGACATCCGGCTGTAGCCCTCGAGCCACGCTTGAAAAAACAGTGGCAGCGCGACGCCGATCACGCACAGAAACAAAGTCACGAGAAACGTAAGCAACATCGTCACGCGACCTAGTTGGCGGAGCAGCAACGTGACCAGCCGCGCTACGCCGAGATAGACTATCACATACGCGACCGCCAACGTCACGAAGATCACCCAATCAAAGCCGCCTCTTGCGGCAGCAAATCCTTCCAACTCGGCCGTCAGCCCGGCGACGATCGTCACCAGCAGCAACGTCAGAAGATTTGCGACGGTAAATGTGTAACCGGTGCCCGAGCCTGGATTGAACCACGTGAAGCACATCCGTCCGAGAAAACTCTGCGGCAGCGAGCGTTTGACGCGCGGAGACAGAATCGCCGCTTCGCCCATTAAGCATGCGCCGGCAAACGCCCAGTACAGGCACGCTACAGAAACGAGGATGTAGAGGATCTCTTCTTCTTCGAACTTAATCCAAAAGAACGCCATCCAACCAATCCATAGCGTTTGTTGGACGAGCAACATCACGCGCAGTTTGGTGGATCGATTGTCGCTCGCGAAGCTGATTTGCGCTGCGGCGATCAAGACGAACATCACCGCATGCGAGATACAAAACGTCATGATCGCAGCCATGGCCAGCCAGAAATCGGTGTCATCAAAGGCGGTGGCCTGAGCATCGACGATCAAACTGACGAAGCTGAGCGTCCAGAAAAACGTGACGAAGCAAAGCCCGACCAACAACAAGACGGAGAGCAAGACCTGCCAGTGTCTGGCCCGACTGACCGTGGCGACGACCAGCCCGATGGAGGACAGCAAGACCGACGCGACCAACGTCCAGAACAACAAGAATACGATCGTTACGATGTCGATCCCACGCAGCAGGTAGGTAAAGGCGATACACGGAGCCAGCGCGGAGTAGTAGACCAACATCTGCAGCATGGCGCTGCCTAATTTTCCCGTGACGATCTGTCGTGACGACAACGCGGTAATCGATAGCAACTCAAAGGTTCCGTCCTCGCGCTCCGCGGCTAAAGAGCGAAAGGCCGAGAAGGGCACAATCACTAAGACGGGAATTGTAAGAATGATGAAGTAACCGCTTAGCATGAACCGGCCACCGGGAGCGTAGTAAACGCCCGGCGACAGCAACGCGACTCCCAACATCGACCACACCCAGCCGGCAAGCAGCAGCAACGTGAACGTGATGACGAACTGTTTGCTCTTCAGAGCCTGACGGGCCTCTTTTACCAAGATCGGATTGAGCCGCTCGCCACCCAGCTCGATGCCGCTCTCCATCATCTGCCAAAGCGTGCCTTTCGGTATGACTGCTTCGGAGATCTCGGTCGGATCGCCAGATGCGAACGGAGAAGAGGACGAATCGATCGAACTCATCTGAGTTCTCCCCCAATCACTTCAGGCTCTCGCCCCTTGACTCTTCGCTCCCGACTCATTGAACGACTCCTCGCGTCACGTGCATAAAGACGTCTTCCAACGAGCGCTGTTCGATGCCGAACTCGGCGATAGCAAACTCAGCCAAGATCATCTCACGGAGCAGTGCCGCCTGTGCATCCGACTCACCGACGTGTGAAAACCGAATCAGCTGACCGTCCACCCGAATGCTCTCGACATCGCCGCGATTCTCCAGCCATGTTGCGACCGCTGCGACGTTTTCGAGAACGCGAGCTTTGATCTGGCAATGGGTGATCTGGCCCCGTTGGATTTCTGCTACCGTACCCACGGCCAGCAACTCGCCCCGTTCGATAATACCGACACGATCACACATCTCCGCAAGTTCGGTCAGGATATGCGAACTTACGAGGATCGTCTTTCCGTTGTCCGCCAGTTCGCGAATCATCTGACGCAATTCAATTCTTGCTCGAGGATCGAGCCCGGCGGCTGGTTCGTCGAGAATCAGCACACTAGGATCGTGAATCATCGAGCGTCCCAGGCAAAGCCGTTGCTTCATTCCTTTCGACAATCCACGAATTGGTTTCTCGGCCAAGCCGTCAAGTTTCGTGAAGCCCATGACGTGGGCTAATGCGCGACGTCGCTCGTTGCCACGCAAGCCATAGGCTCGGGCGAAGAAGTCGAGATACTCGCGGCAATTGACATCGGCGTAGGTCCCAAAATAATCGGGCATAAAACCGAGTCGTCGACGCACGCGATCCGGGTCATTAATGACCGAAAATCCGTCGACCAGTGCATCGCCATAAGTCGGGATGTCGAGCGTCGCCAAAATCCGCATGCTCGTCGTCTTGCCAGCGCCATTGGGCCCGATGTAACCGAATACCTCGCCCTTCATGACCTCGAACGAAATGTCATTGACGGCGCGCGTCGATCCGAAGAATCGATGAAGGCGTCGCATGTCGATAACAGGTTGTTCGGGCATTTCAGATTTCAGACTCTTGACTCTTGACTCTTGACTCTTGACTCTTGACTCTCCACCCACACGGCACTCCGCTTTACCAACTTCCCGTCACGACATGGAAGCTGGCTTCTTCATCAACCGAATCTACGCCGAGTGAAACGTTTGGAGCGTTGCGCACGATCGCGACATACGACCGTGACTTCATCTCGTTTAACTTGATATTGCCGATGTCTCTGAGCCCGCGTTCCAGCACGCTCGTAGCGGTCGTCGGCTCTGGCAAGCCTCGATCAATCTGCTGCCAGTATGCGTAGGAGTCCCCAAAGATCGCCGATGCGTTCTCGACTTGATTCGGATCAAAGCCGATGGGGTACTGGGGTCGTTCGGTCGCGAACAACTTGCTCCAATTCTCGGGATACTCCTCGAGGTTAACCGCATGAAGCTGAACAGAACTTCCAGCGGGCAACTTGCCACATGCCAACGAACG
This sequence comes from Planctomycetaceae bacterium, assembly GCA_020638975.1. Taxonomy (GTDB): domain Bacteria; phylum Planctomycetota; class Planctomycetia; order Pirellulales; family Pirellulaceae. The sequence goes on along the minus strand of JACKHN010000008.1, from coordinate 172,798 downwards.
TCCGTCGGCGGATCGGATCAAGAGTTGTTCGATGTCGACTCCCAATTGATTCGTGACGCGGGGCGTTGTCGCAATGCCACCGGTCTCGTCCACTTCGATTCCCAGATTCGTCTCTCTGGATTCGATCACCATCACTTGTGCCGTGGATCGCGAATTCAAATAGCCTCGAGTCAAGCGTTGTGTGCTGCTCCACCGAAGCTGGCGACCTAGATCCTTGGGCTGGCCATAGCGACCGGTCGGTCGATGATCGATGGGATAAACCGCAGCGTCCAGCGGGAACGACATGCCAGCCGATGGTGCAAGTCCGGCATAGTACGACTGCCGCGACCAGGACACGGTGCGACCGTTCGTTTGATCGATGCGTGTCAAACTGCGCGCCCGCACGCGAACCCCCAGGCCATCGTTCACCAGGGCGTAAGTAAACAACGCCGTCGTGATCACTCCAGCCCCAAGCGGCACGGTCAGCAGTAATAAAAACAGCTTTCGCCGTCGATGCAGTACGAAGTAATTTATGGGACCAATGACAACAACGAATAACGAGATTAGAACCAAGAACGAAGTGACCGGAGCGTCGCCGACGCCCGGAATCAAAAGGTTCCAATACTGTGGATTCTCGCGATGAAACGACAAACCGTGCCGCTGATACCACATCCAATCTTGATTGCTCAGCGTGTTGAACAGCCAACACCACTCTTCGCGTTTGCCGGGAAAGGGATTGTCATCCGAGAACGCGACCAGAAAGCCATGGTCAACTCCACGCAGGACAAAGGGCATAGGACGATCTGGCTTCAGCGTCGAGTTGTTGGTGCGCGGTCTCGCAACCGCGACCTGCGGCTGACCGTACCATTGGTTGTTACTCCACTCGACGCCGCGCGCCGCATGCACCTCGTCGTCATAACCGCCTGCAGCGGGCAAGGACCAACCGAGTTCTTGAGGTTCCGTGATCGAAAATCCCACATCGTCGGAAGCGTCGCTCGATTCGAAATCAAACAGTCGCCCCAGTTCACGTATGCTGCGAAATTCTTCGCCAAGACCATACACGCAAAGCGTCGTTCCGCTCGACAGCCACGTGCGCAACGGTTCCCACTTTTCAGGGCGAGCCTTCAAAGCTTGAAGGTCCAACATCGAGATGAAGATTACATCGACCGACGTGAGATGCACCCATTCCGTCGGCAGTTGATCGGGGTGCAGGAAATCGATCCGATTGAAGAAGTTGGCCAAGTTCAACAGACCTCGGTCGTCGATGTCCTCCGATGGGTCGAGCCCTGCAACCGCAATGTTGGCGCCGTTCGTCTGTGGCGTGAATAGTGCGGCGAGAGGACGAATATCCGGCAAATGTTCGGGCTTCTTGTCTTTCTTTTTGTTCGGCGACGCCATCGCGGTTGCAAGCCGCTTGGATCGCCCGCCGGCAGGAGCATCGGAATCGATAAACAGCATGGTCGGTGCCGCTTCACTCCAACCGGAGACGGAGTTCCAAGCCATGCCCGCATTTTCCGATAGATCCTCGCGCAACCGTCCGTCTTCGTACGTGACCACCTCGATGTAGCCGATCGATTGAAACTGCGGCAGGGCGACGATCTTTGTCCCTACCGTTTGGCCCTGCTCAAGTATGACGGTCGTACTCACGTTCGGCATCACCACGCCCCACTGGTGGCTGCGCGGACGCAGCGTCACGTCCAACGTCCGATCGGCTGGTGCTGCGCCTCCACCCAATGGTGAAATCGAAATTGTTACAGGCCGGTATCCGTTGCCATCGACCCATTCCGTGTTGATCTCCAGATTCAGGCCCGTCGTCACCTTTTTGCCCGGCAAGGGTAAGCTGACGACTGAGCCAGATCCAGCGAGACTGGTCGAGGCTGCCGTCAGGAGGACGACGACAATCGGCAACCTGATTTTAAAACAGCGCTTTGTATCTTTGCAGCGCATCACTCGGGATCCTCTGGTGGAGTAATGAGCTGCGGTGGCGGTGCGCCGGTGGCGAATGGCGATGCGGAAACGTTCTGCTTTGTGAACAAACGCCCCCCCAGCGTCAGCACCCACGCCCCCGCGAACAAAAAAGCATAGACCAAGAACGCACCCAACACGCTGGATACTGCGATCGATATTGCCATCGCCCACTGATGTCCACGCGTGGCCATCGCGATCACGTAGCAGAAGATCGCGCTAGCGGTCGTGATGACGAGCAACTGTCGGAGCGAGAAACGCGGGATTAGCATGGCATGATTCTCGCAAGTGCCTCTCGGTTTGCAAGTAGAAGCCTCGCGGTTAGGTGAGGGTTTCGAGGGGCTCCCAACGACCTCGCTCGGCATGATAGACTAGTGTCGTCGTTTCCTGGCTGAAATTATTCGATGTCGATTTGCTTATCTTTGGGATCTCTTGATGAACTTTTTGAAAAGTGTTGCCGCTGCCCGATTTGTCGGGGTCTTGGTTCTGATCATTGGTATCCGAAACGAATCGAGCGCTGCTGACAGCGCGCAATACCCGTTGTCGATCGCTGTGTCCGAGTCGACGATCATGCTGGCGGATCGCAATCTTCCCGGCGTGTGGAAGCTGGAAGGCGGTCAACTGTCTGCTTACTTCACAGGATCCAAGAAGTTCCGGACACCTTTGAACGCGGTTCGCTGTGTTGAGTTCGATTCCGATGGCAAGCTGCTGGCCGGCGACAGCTCGACACGAGAAGTGTATCGCTTCGATGATGAAGGCAAGCCCGTTCCATTGACAGACGGTGGCATCGGCATTGCCATGGATATCGCTGTGAACAAGGCGGGAGACCTGTTCGTCTCGGATCTCGAAATCCAACGAATCATGAAGGTCCCCAAGGCCGGCGGAAAGCCCGAAGAGGTTACCGAGATCTCTGGCTGTCGCGGTCTGTTCGTCGACAAGGAAGATTACTTATGGGTTGTCTCGACAACGAATGATCAACTGTTTCGAATTTCGCCCGAGGGGAAATCGGAGACGATCGTCGCAGGTCGTGCGTTCGAGTTTCCTCACACGGTCGTCGTGGATGACGATCTGACCGCTTACGTTTGTGATGGTTATGCGAAAACGATCTGGAAGATCACACGCGGCGGCAAGCCAGAAGCGTGGGTGAAAGGCGAGCCGTTTGACAATCCGGTCGGTATGGCGATTCAAGGCGACACGATCTATGTCGTCGATCCGCGAGCGGTCGCCGTCTTTCAGATTGATCGAGCCGGCAAGATCACGACAACGCCACTCAAAGCCGCGGGACCGGCGCCAGCCGCGCCCTAAGCAAGGTGCTCGACCGCATGTCCGAAGACGATCGAGTTCGGTGGAACGAGAAGTACCAACTCGGCGAGCACACGTCGTCCGAGCCATCAAGCTTGCTGACCGCTTTGCTGCCGCTGCTGCCCAACTCAGGTCGCGCATTAGATGTTGCGGGAGGAACCGGGCGAAACGCAATCTGGCTGGCAGGACTTGGCCTGGATGTGTGCCTCGCGGATGTGTCGGACGTTGCGCTTCACGCCGCCGAGGCAAGAGCACGCGAAGCTGGAGTGTCCATCGACACGCAACGCATCGATTTTGAAACAGAACCATTTCCGTTGGGACCATGGGATTTGATTGTCATCGTCCACTTTCTTTTGCGGCCCCTATTCGAAACGTTCCCAACCGCTTTGGCACCAGGAGGCACACTTGTCTGCATTCATCCCACGACCACGAACTTGCAACGGCACGCCAAGCCGCCCCAGCGATTTCTCCTGGAAGATGGTGAACTACCCGGCCTCGTAAACGGTCTTGAGATTGTCCACTACGAAGAAAGTTGGCTCGCCGAGGGGCGACACGAGGCAGTCCTCGTCGCCACAAAAAAGTAGTGTGGCTGAAAACGGCCCTGAGATAACCACCCATGAAACTGCTCAAAGTCGCCTCCGCCGTACTGAACCAAACGCCGCTGGATTGGGATGGCAACAAAGCACACATCCTGGCGGCCATTACCGCAGCGCGAGAACAGAACGTCTCCATCCTTTGTCTGCCGGAACTCTGTATCACGGGATACGGTTGCGAAGACGCATTCTTTTCCGGTGACGTGCTGCGGCTAGCGAAGGAAGTGTTGTTGGAGATTGCGCCCGCAACGCATGGCATGATCGTGTCCGTGGGGCTTCCGCTTGCCAGTCGCGGCGCGTTATACAACGCCGCCTGCCTGTTGGTCGACGGCAAGATCGCAGGTTTCGTCGGCAAGCGGCATTTGGCGGGGACCGGCATTCATTACGAGCCGCGCTGGTTCAAACGCTGGCCGCAGGACGCTCGAGTCGAAGTCGAAGTAGGTGGAAGCAATTATCCATTCGGCGATCTTGTTTTCGATTGCGGCGGAGTCGTCATCGGCTTCGAAATCTGTGAAGACGCCTGGGTCGCGGATCGCGTTGGCAACGAACTCGTGCAGCGCGGCGTCGACATGATCTTGAACCCGAGCGCAAGCCACTTTGCGTTTGCGAAGCATCGCATTCGCGAGCGTTTTGTCTTGGAAGGCTCGCGAGCGTTCGGCGTCGTTTATGTCTATTCTAATTTGGTTGGCAACGAAGCGGGTCGCGCGATCTACGACGGGGGCGCGATGATTGCCAGCGAAGGCCGCATGCTCGCGCAAGGTCCTCGCTTGACCTACGCGGAATCGCACATCACTGCCGTCACCGTCGACGTCGAAGCGGCGCGCATGAGTCGCGGTCGCGATGATAGTTACGCGCCCGATCTGAATGATCGCGATGTGATCCGAGTTCCGTTTACCTTTCCCGACCGGCGCCCCGAACCGGCTTCCGCACAGCCCGCCGCCTGGGAGCACAGTCAGCACTTGAAGGAAGAAGAGTTTGCGCGCGCTGTCGCGTTGGGATTGTTCGACTACCTGCGCAAGAGCCGTTCATGCGGCTTTATCGTATCGCTCAGCGGCGGTGCCGACTCGGCCGCCGTGGCAACGCTCTCAGCATTATCAATCGAGATCGGTGCGGCGGAACTGGGCTTGGATTCGATCAAGGAACGTTTGTCCTATATTCCGGCAAGCGAACCTACTGCAACCGCTCGCGAATTGGTCACACTGCTGCTGACGTCGGTATATCAGGGCACTCGCAACAGTTCTTCGACCACGCGAAACGCGGCCCACGCGGTCGCAAAGGCAGTTGGCTCGCAGTTTCTCGAATTCAACGTCGACGATCTCGTACAAAGCTATATCCGAATCGTGTCCGATTCTCTGGGGCGGGAGTTGACGTGGCAGCAAGACGACTTGGCACTCCAAAACATCCAGGCTCGGGCTCGGGCCCCGGGCGTTTGGCTGCTGGCGAATTTGCGACGCGCGCTGCTTTTGTCCACGAGTAATCGTAGCGAAGCGGCCGTCGGATACGCCACGATGGACGGCGACACATGCGGAGGATTGTCGCCAATTGCGGGTATCGACAAAGCCTTCTTGCGGAAGTGGTTGCGTTGGATGGAGTCAAACGGCTTGGTCGAGTTTGGTCCCATGCCCGCGCTCGACGCCGTCAATGCCCAGCAGCCGACCGCCGAGCTTCGTCCGCCTGGAGCCAAGCAAACCGACGAAGAAGATCTGATGCCCTACGACGTCTTGGATCAGATCGAGCGAGCCGCGATCCGCGACAAGCTAGGACCTCGCGACGTCTATCAGGTTCTTAAGGCAACGCACGCCGACCAACCCGACGAACAACTGCTCGCTTGGCTGGAACGGTTTTTTCGACTGTGGAGTCGCAATCAATGGAAGCGAGAACGTTACGCACCGTCGTTCCATTTGGATGATGAAAATCTCGACCCGAAGACTTGGTGTCGCTTCCCGATTCTTTCCGGCGGATTCGAGCGAGAGTTGAAGGAACTTAGGAATAAGTCAGAAATAACTTCGGCATTTCAAGAGTAGGGTCCGCTGTGCGGACCAGGAATCCTGAGGTCCGCACAGCGGACCCTACGCTGAAGAAAAAGTTATTGTTGAGCCGGGAGATCTGAGCGGTAGCGGCGGCATTAAGCGGAGGTTGGACCTCCACTCACTCTTCCCGCGTTTCGCCTTCCGGCTTACTAAACAGGTTGAACAACGGCAATTCGAGCTTCATCTTTTCTTCGGGCGCACGCTGCATATCCAGTTCGGCGTGCATGACCATTCGATCGCCGTGCTTCGTAAGGTCGAGATTGAGACCCCGGAACCAATCAAGCACGGGCGCGTTGTAGTCTGCCGGAAACGGTTGCCCTGCGACCGGCCACTTGTCAGAACGCCATGTCGGCAACCCATCGCCGCGATCGGTTAACGCGTAGGTTCCGTTCAGCGAGCAGACGAGTTTTGCGGCCAACAACGATTCGGTCGTTTCGAGTGCCTGCTCGCGAGGTACGCCAAGTTGTTGCGTCATTGCTTGCAGCAACTTCGCATTTCCCACCGAAGTTTGTGTCGCTCGCTCATAGCTCATAAAACTGAACCAGTTGGACAGATGCGATCGCGAAACGTCCCCGATCTTGACTCGAATCTGAGCGGGATTGTCGGTGGGTTCCACATGGAGTTCCGGAATCGTGCGGTCGAGCACATCGCGATGAAACGACAACACAGAAAAACCATCTCCTTGCCAACGCCACAAACCGAACAGCAATCGCGAGAATCCATACGGGTCAGGCTGGCCACCGCCGAGGCCCAGGGGCAGCATGTCGAGAAATCCTAACTGTGGCCAAGCGCCCAAGTATCCAGGCGTTTCCCGCAACAGGGTTAACATCTCGAGCATGCCATTGGGCTGGAGGTTCGCGTTCGGCGGCGCATCTCGGACCCCAAAGAACAAATGATGCGGCACAACGCTCGGCGCAAAAGTTCCACCCCGCAATGAAGCTTGCACCGAGATCAGTTCGTCCGGCGGCGTAACGATTCGTATATCGGTCGGTGGTCCGATCATCGACATCAGTCGGCCATACTTCTCTTCCGCAAGCGGCGAGATGTTTGCGTCGACGACCAGTCGCTCGATATTGGTATCGCCCAAAGCGTAACGCTTGATTCCCACCATCAGCGGATCCATCTGCCGCCAGTTCTCTTGATAGTACAGGGCTCGCGCAGAATAGTGCGCCGCTTCACTCGCCGTGACGCCTCGTAGTTCGACGTCCGGTATCGGAGTGAAGCTTCCCTGTTCGCCACGCAGCGAGTCGAGCACGCGATTGCGTTCGAGAATCGGACCGCTGCCATCGACGTTACGACCGAAGCCAACTGGTAGAAACGCACCGTCGATTAATTGGTCGATGGTGTCGGCAGGCTTGCCTTCTGAGTTCGCAGCGAGCTTTGCAAGCGTGACTAACTGGATGTTCGTCGTTGCTCGTAATCGTCGAGACAGCTCGATCTGATACTGTGGGCTGACGAGCCCGCGAAAAAACGGTGCGGAAAAGTAGGCAAAGATCGTGTCGTCGCGTTCGGTCGGCATGACTTGCCTTGCATGCTGAAACTCAGGCAGGTTCCCGAGCGAGCTACCGCCATCGGACGCTTCGAAAAATCGGCGAGCGATCTCGCGCGAGGTCGTTATGAGATGAAAGTCCCCATGCGTTGCGTAATACGAACGGAGGTAGTTGTCGGGTGTCGACAGCAAAGAGACCTTGTGGCCATCGAGATTGATTGTTTCCAGCGTCGCGCCACGGTCCTTGTTGGCAAGTACTGCCGCCGATCGCTCTTGATTGAAACCGGTGGCCAGGACAAAGCTGCTTTTGGCCTGAAACAACACGCCCGTCGCCGCACCGTCCTGCATATACATATCGCGTCCGATCAGTGCAACGTCCGCGATCACCGTGCCTCCAAGCAACTCTGATAGAGCGGATTCTTTGAGCGCCAATTGCCGCTGTGTCTTCTGGTCTAACTTGGCGTCGTGGCCTCGCAGAGTGACCATCCGCCCTATGTCTCCGCCATACTCACGTGTCAACTTGCTCAGCCAAATGTAGTTCGCGAAGCTGCCGAAGCGTACGTAAAAACACTCTTCGGGAACGTGCAAGGCGATCGCTTCGACGTCGGGGACTTGGCCAATCGCGGGCAGTACTTCGGGACTCCAGAAAACGTCTCCCGGGAGTGGTTGATCGGCGGACTCGGTGTATCGCGCACCCGAACGCATCGCCTCCCGCATCAACCCAGCCCGAACGTTTTCCGTTCCTGCCAGCAACTCCATCGTCTGCTGCAACTCGGTGGGCTGTTTGCTTTCTTGAAGACGGCTGAGCAACGGTGGTTGCAAGCCAAGTCGATTGCCCAGCATGGAAGTGAGATAAGTGTGAACCAACGGCGGGAAATCGTTCTCGCTCGCCAGTTGTCGGGCGCTCGCATTGTAATTGCGCCACCACTCCGTCAACTCGCGGTTGAAGATCCTCGGTGCCTGGACTTGTGGTTGTAGATCAATTACTTGCGGTCTGGGTGAATAGATCGTGATTTGAAGGGGTGCGTCGCCCGTAAACAAGAACGAGACGGTTATCTCCCCGGTGCTACCGGCCTCAACAAGCCCGCGCAGCAAGCCGTTCGTAAAGGCGGGATAGAAGACGCGCCCTCCTGCCTCTTCAATTGCGAAGTTGTTAGTCCAGAACAGATCCCCCGTATCCCCGCTCCTGGTCGGCAGCGTCACTGAGCCGACACCGAACGGTGTTCCAGGAATCGCCGTAGCTTGGCGTTGAGCATATCCGGTCGCGGGAACGAGCCAGCCAGCGATAGCTCCGAGGCTCAGCAAAAACGGTAGGGCGAGACGATGGATGCGCATGGCATAACTTTCATGGAAACAAATGGTGAACTTCAACTCGCCGTGACCATAGTTTTGCAGGCAGCAGGTCCACGTCAAGCCGCACGCGGTGCTAGCACGCCAGTATCGGATCAGCGTTCAACCGGCATCTCGACCGCCAAGTGCAGGATTGCGTGGAAACTTCGCCCGGTTAGAATTAAAGTTCGATCCAATTTCCCCTCGGGGCGTGGCTCAGCCTGGTAGAGCGCTGCGTTCGGGACGCAGAGGTCGCAAGTTCAAATCTTGTCGCCCCGACTTTTAAGTCTTTTTATTGCAATGACTTATGGCTGCACTCGGAGATATGATTTCACCCGAATTTCGCGAGATGTAATCGGTGATACAAATCGAGATACAATCGGGACAAGAATCGGGATGATTTGGTCAACGGATTCCGCTTGGGTGGCGACGGGGTCTGCCGCCGCGATTCGCATCGGAGGCAGGGAGCAGAACCGGGCTGCTATCCTCCCCATCGTCCCGTCTCAGGGGATTTGCAGCGCCGGTGCTCGGCGCGGTGAAGGTCCGCAATCGTGACTTGGTTTCACGGACCGTTGATGGAAGCGGCGCGAGCGGGTCAGCTGCCGCGCCGTATCAACGTCTCGAACAAGTCGCTGTTTGGTCGCGATCGCTGTGTCAGCCATGCGCACATTAATCGCTGGCCGATCCATAGTTGGATAGGAAGTGCATGCCCTGGTATGCGATCTTCATAAAGGTCGGAGGCGGGACAAAGGAACCCCGTTTCGCTCACCCAGCACTAACGCATTCGTCGAGCGATTTAGTCAGACGCTTCAGCAGGAAGCACTGGACTACTTCATCATCTTTGGGCAACAACACTTCGACTACATTGTTCGCGAGTACATCGACTACGATTGTCGGCCCCATCAGGGATTCGGAAACGTGCTGTTGCCGAAGCCGCGGTGAGCCAGTCGAAGTCGAATCAACTCCACTGCAACTCGACAATATCAATTGCGAGCGTCGTTTTGGCGGGCTTTCGAATCGCAGACGCGAGCCATTTCAGCACGGAAATCTCGCGACTTCGATGTGGTGACATTTTGTAACGTCCAGCATAAAGCTGTACGTCCACAGTTGGCGACTGTGGACTTGGGCGATTCCAGGAAACATCTCCGTTTGAAATGATCTGGGATGATTCATCACTTCAACTCGATCGTCACTCCGCTGAGTTTCCCCGTGAAACGGAACGGCATATCGTAACCTTCTGTGATGGGCGTGCCGGTATCAAAACCGATGTCCAGTGTTTCGTCGAGAGTGACTCGGTTCGGGATGCTCTTCTCGACTCGGCCTTCCCCGATCTTCGTGTCGTTTGCGTAGAGTGTGACCTTGGCACCGGCAAATGGTTTGTCAGCGTCGGTGACATAGACGGCCCTCAACATCACATCACCCGTAGGGACACGATCCTTCGACTCAATGGTGTAACGCTCGACGCCGGCGAGGTTGTAGTGGTAGACAAGCCGACCGTCCTTCACATAAAAGCCGTATCCGGCGAAGCGGCCTCCCTGCGTGAAGAGCATCCCTTCGGCTCCAACCTCGGGAATCGTCACTTTGGCGGTGATCGTGTGGCTCTTGTGCTTGAGGTCCGGGGCGGCTCCTTCAGGCAGGCGGAGCAGATTGGGATAGGTGAACTTGGTGCGACCCTGCGTCAGGCTGGGCCGGTTGTCGATGTTCAACCTTTCCGTCTTGCGGTCGTCCAGCGGTAGGACATCGTACTTAGCCGCCTCGGCGAAGAAGAGCTTGACCATCTCGTCGAGTTTCTCGGGGTTTGCCTTGGCGAGGTCGTTTGCCTGGCTGAAATCTTCGTCGACTTTGTACAACTCCCACGGCATATTCAAGAGATCGCCCGGCTCTGGCTCGCTAAGCCACGGTTGGCCACGAATCGCGCTCGCCATCCAACCATCGTGATAGATGCCCTGATTGCCGAGCATCTCGAAGTATTGAGTCGTGCGGCGATCGTTCGCTGTGGCGTCGTCGAAGGTGTACATCATACTGACACCCTCGATCGGCTTCTGCGCGACGCCGCTGAACGTGGCCGGAAACTTGACGCCGACAGCTTCGAGAATCGTGGGAGCGATATCGATCACGTGATGGAACTGCTGACGTACTTCGCCACGCGCCTTGATGCGTTTGGGCCACGAGATCGCGAGGCCATTGCGAGTGCCCCCGAAGTGGCTGGCGATCTGCTTCGTCCACTGGAATGGCGTGTCCATGGCATGCGCCCATTCGGCAGGGAAGTGGTTGTAGTGTTTGTCACTGCCGAGCGTGTCAATCGATGCGAGCTTGGCGTCGAAAGGTTCAGGGATCGCATTGAAGAACGTCATCTCGTTGAGCAGTCCACCCAGCCCACCTTCCGCACTCGACCCGTTGTCGCCCGCCATATAGATCACGAGCGTGTTGTCGAGTTCGCCCATCTCGTCGATCGCATCGACGACCCGGCCCACTTCGTGATCGGTATGAGCGGTAAACCCGGCGAACACCTCCATCATGCGGGCGTAGACCTTCCGTTCGTTCGCCGGCAACGAATCCCACGCCGGGAGCGAGTCGGGCCGTTTGGTGAGTTTGGTCCCCTGCGGCACCACGCCAAGTTCAATCTGTCGCTTGAGGGTCTTCGCGCGGTAAGCGTCCCAGCCGTCGTCGAACTGCCCTTTGAACTTGGCGATCCAATCGGCCGGAACTTGGTGCGGCGCGTGCGTGGCTCCAGTAGCGAAGTAGACGAAGAAGGGCCGTTGAGGGGCAACCGCCTTTGACGCTCGCATCATGCGGATGGCGTGGTCGGCGATGTCCGTGGTGAAGTGATAGGGTGAGCCGTCTTCGTTGGTCTCCGGTGGTTCAAGTCGCTTCTTGTTTTCGACAAGGGCTGGGTGGAACTGATCGGTGTCGCCACCAACGAATCCGTAGAAGTAGTCGAACCCGAGGCCGGCAGACCAACGGTCGAACGGCCCGACAATACTTGTCTCCCAGTCCGGCACGTTGTGGTTCTTGCCGAACCAGGCATTGGCGTAGCCGTATTCACGCAGCACCTCAGCGAAGGTCGCGGTCGAGGCTGGTATCACGCCAGAGTATCCCGGAAAGCCGGTCCCTGCCTCACCGATGACGCCGCTGCCGACGGAGTGGTGGTTTCGCCCGGTCAGCAGTGCGGCCCGCGTCGGGCTGCAAAGCGCCGTTGTGTGGAAGCGTGTGTACTTGAGACCGTTCTTTGCAATGCGATCCATCGTTGGCGTCGGGATGCCGCCCCCGAACGTGCCGAACTGCCCGTATCCGGCGTCGTCGACCAGCACGATCAAGATGTTCGGCGGATCCTTGATGCCGAACGTCGCCGGGATTTTCAGCTTCGGCTTGACCGCTTCGGAGTCCTTGTATGTCAGGCCTATCTTGCCCTGAAATGGTTCCGGTGGCAGCGGCAGCACACTGTCCGCGCGAGTGGGAGCCGTCTCGGATTGTTCTTGGGCCAACACGCCAGTCAATCGACTGAGCGAGGCCAGCCAGAAAGCCGCGAATAGGACGGCACAGATCAGAGATCGCGTACGCATGATGCTGCATTTCATAGTGCTGTGTACCTAGCGCGGCGTAGCCGCAACCAAAGAGAGGTTAGTTACAAAAAGGGCGTTCATCCTTCATGACGGTGTTTCTCACACAACCGTCAAAAGGAGAACGCCGTGAAACGCTTCATTTGTCAGTATAGCGAAAACATCACCGGTGTGATCTCTTGTTTCGACCGTGTTTTGTTTAAGGGCTACCTCCCGTTGGGTTGGGGTGATGCCATGGAGAAGTTTCTCGCCTATCAAGGCTTGCGGATCAAACACTTTGGAGATTTCGTCAAGCAGCAATCCCAACGTATCGCCGATCACGCTGAGCAATTCGCCAAACGCTCCCGGCGTCGGTACATATATCTCAACGGGCCACACCGCAAGGAAGCACTGGCCAAGGACATCGCCCGAGACGAGGGAATCACTGAAGGCTTGGTCTGCGTGATGCGGGCTGTTGAACCGTGTCAGAGTTTCAAAATGATTCCTGGAGAGAAACGACCGCGTTTGGTCAATGCACGACGCAAGTGTCTGACCTTCTATTTCTACTTCCTCGATCCGAAACTCGGCCTGCTGCATGTCCGCTTGCAATCTTGGTTCCCCTTGTTGATGCAGGTTTGCATCAACGGCCACGAGATCCTGGCTCGCCAAATGGACAAACATAACATCCAGTACCACCAACAAGACAATGCGTTCACTTGGATCGAAGAACTGTCCATGTGTTGAGCCACATGCCGTGGAGTATCGAGGGCAGGCAGCATTGGTCGTTCTTACTCGATTTCCATCATGGTGAGTACCATGCGATAGTTTGTGAATTTGACTCCGCGACATACAACGGTTTGTTTGCGAAGGATCGCGAAGCCGGATGCCTCAAAAAATGGCTTTGCAGTGATGCTCGCTTCAGTAGAGATCTCGGCAATTCCAGATCTGCTCGCATCGGACTTCAATTTTGCAAGCAGCGTCTTCGCAACGCCTTGTCGTTGGTGTTGAGCCGAAACAAATAGTCGATCCAAATACCCGTCGGTCGTCATGTCCGCGAATCCAACGATGCGACCATCAAGCAGTGCTACATACGCAAATCGCCCGGCGAACCGAATGTGCCACTCTTGGATGTCAATCTCCTCGGACGCCCACGCACCAATCTGAACAGGATCGTAATCAACAGAGTTTATTTCACGGACTGTGCTCCGAAACAGACCAAGCAACTCAGCCGCGTCGTCCGACTTGTAGGAGCGTATGGTCAGCATGGCATCGTGAGTCGACAAACGTGTTCCATTCACTTGGCGAATCGCGGTATTGGCACTACCCACCGCTGAGCCTGTGATAATTACATTTCATTGGGAATCTGCCAAGCCACCGGCTCTTGAACATGCGTTAGCTCCGCTATTTGACTGCTGTGCCGTGTGAAAGTATGCTCGGAACTCATGCGATACCCAGAGATAAACTCGGTCTTCTGCCCGCGCTGTAGCAACAACTGGAAAACACGATCAACACTTTCGATGCTCCATGAATCTGGATAGTTGCTATCTCCGCACCTTGTTGTAGTGACCATTCCAGAACGGAAGATGTTGCCCAACGGTGCCAAGTGCCACCTTCACCCGCCAGTTTTGTTGACCTCGCCGTAGAATCAGTCCGTATTGGTCGTGGAAAGAGCGTTGCCAACATACCCACTAGATTCAGCAATGTCGAAACATAGGGTCCGGCAAGCGGTCGAAAACACCGAAACCACGGTGGAAGCTCTCGTGGATCGCGAACGGACGAAATGAGAACGCAACATACGGCATTTATCTTGGGAGCCAGTTCGCGTGCGATGAGGCCACCAAACGAAACGCCGCAGATGATGATTGGTTCATCACATTCGATAGTGGCGGCAAGGCGATCGCAATACTGCGAGATGGGTTCATTGGTTTGAGGTGTAATCCACGGAACGATCGACGCGTTCGGCAAACGTGGAAGCAACCGGTCGAAGATGCGATTGTCAGGTGTCATCCCGGTAAGTAGTAAGATCCGCGAAGCCATAGGCAGGTTACGTCCGAACGCGTTCGATTTACCCCGCAGACTGCATGGAAAGAGCCATTGTCCCCAGTTAGCGTCGGGGCAGCAAGCTTGCCTGATGTGTATGCGAGTTAGTCATCGTGATGGCGAGATACCAGCTTCGCGAACCAGTAGTCGCTGCAGGGCTTTTCATTGGTTGAAGTTGCACAAGTTGTACGACGGGCCTCCGAGCCCGTCGAAGAACGACTTCGATCCATCGACGGGCTCGGAGGCCCATCGTACAAACCTCTCAGTTCGAAAAACTGAAAAGCCTGGTAGTCTCTGAGCCTTGGTTGGATTCGATTATCCTCCCGGCTAGAATCGACGTCATTCTCTTCTCTGGCAGACTATAGAGGAAGCATTCGATGGCCGTGGTAACTTGCCCCAATTGCCACCAGATGGTGATTCGCATCGCCGTGAACATCAACGATCAACCCAAGAGCAAGTGCCCCCACTGTGGAAAGCCGCTCGATGGGAGCAAAGATGACGAGGACGTGAAATGAAGGAAATCCCCAAAGAGGAGCAAACCACTCGCACCAGGGTCGAGAACGTCAATCTCGCCGTCGAAGTTGAAGTCAATAAGATCCTGCTGAGCAACAACCTCGACTATTTTCGTGGCTTGATGACGATCTTGAACGGCATCAGTGGGGTACTGATGGCCGCCCAGATCCGAATCGTCGTTGCCTTCGAGGATACGCTCGTCAAGGACACTGACTACGCGTTTGGACTCGCACCTGCGGCCTTGTTCGGTGCTTCTCTGGTCGCTGGATTTCTATCCGTCATGCTCACGCCCGCTCGTCGCTACACCATTGGTGATCTCGAATCGACGATTGACGCGTATGAAGGAGTTGTATCGCAGCGAAAGCAACAACTCATCCTGCCGTCGATCATTACATCGGTTGGACTATTCGTAATGGTGCTATTCGTGCTGACGCGATAACAGACGGACCAGTCGCACCATGATCGTGGCGATTGACGTTTAAGCGACCGTGGGAGCGTTCTTGTGGGAGTGGCGAGGCCGTTGACGAGTATGTAACGCGAAATGAATCGGAGTTGGCGATCATGTTGATAGGCGATCGCCGTTATAGATGGCGTGTAGGCGTTTTTGCGGCCTTGGGCGACGGCTCAATCGAGTGCCCAGTTAGGTCCCCTAGTGCTACGTTACACCTTGATATTAGGGTTTGCCTGTTTCGTGAGCCGTGACGCGTAAGCGGTCGGGCGGCGAGGAATGCAGGGCGCGCCCGGGGCCTTACGGCCAGCGGCTCAGTTCATTCACCCTAATCCTTAGCGGTAACGCAGCACTAGTGCTGCGTTACCGCTTGATTTTAGGATTAGCCGTTTTGGCGTTAGCCTCGGTTCCCTCGTAACAACCGGGGCTAACGCCCAAACGGCTCATGTCTACAACCCTAATTCTTAACCGTCACAAAGCACTAGCGTTCCATGATCTCGAACGCTTCGAGCACCTTGCTGCGGAACTTGCTGCCGAACACTAAGACGATCAGTTGTTCCATGATCTGGCGATCGTCGCTAGTCAGGAACGACTCGCCACCGCCCATCTCCGCAATCTCGACGAACTCTCGCAGCGGAGAACCGCTGTGGCAGGTTACTGTACTGACGATCCCATTGTGTTCGCGCTGAAAGTCCGACGCGATGCTCAAGCAGGTGCCGTGATCTTGCGGATGAGGCGGAGCATCGCCGAACAGGAGCAGCATCTTGCGGGCGTTGGTGCGGAATTGATTGTTGTTGACGGCCCATCGCAGGCCTTCGTGAACGGCCTCGGGCGTGTCGCCGCCGCCATCCGCACTGATGCCGCTCAAGTAGGCATCAATCTCGGCAATCTCACTTGTCAGCGGTAACCCTTGCACGACATAGGCGTCGCCATTGTCGCGATAGGTGCAGATGCTGATGCGAGCCTTGGGAACCATCTTTAGCAGCGTGCCGCCAATGCGTTTGATCTTTTCCTTGACTTCACGAATCTCGCCACCCATGCTGCCCGTACTGTCGAACGTGATCACGATATCCAGGCCGTTACGGCGCAGGTTTTGCAAAAAACCATCCCAACCGCCACCGGCCATCGAGCCGCCTCCGACGGACATCGACCCGAGATCAAACGAGCCCGAGTCGCCACCGCTGGTCGAGGGCGAGACGATGGCAAGTTGTTCATCGGCAAACGAGTCGGTGGTCGGTTCGATCGGCGGTTCGACTTCGAGCATCTCGTCAAGTTCCTCCGCCGACTCTTCACTCTTCGGTTGTTCCTCTTGCGACAGTTCTTCGTCTTGCGCGTCGCCGAGTTGAACCGAAGGGAGTTCGCCGATTAACACATCTTCGGCCAGCCCTTCGCCGCTTTGACCGCCGAACTTGATCAGTGCAAAGATCAAGATCAAAACGAGATGGAACACGAGTGAGGCGAGTCCTGATATGGAATTCTCCCACCACGAATTGTGTTCGACGGGAAGCTCATCGATCTGCTGGTTGGGATCTTCCGCCTTAGGGAGGTGAATTTCGCCTCGGCAGTGCGGACATCGACCGGTCCCGCCGAGTTGATCGACGGAGATCGTAAACTGTTTTCCGCAGTGGACGCAGGAGAGTTGCATAATCACTGATTCCGCGAGCGATTGCCCCCGCTCTGTATGCATTCTGTCGCCATCAGGCCTACAAAGCAAGTTGCGCGGTGGTGGTACAGTTTGCCGTAGGTCGGGCACTCCTGCCCGACAAAAGACGGCCAGGAGTGGCCGTCCTACTTTCAGGAATCTCAAACTGTACCACTACCCAGCCGACGTGCAGAGCTTTCGTGTTTTTCAATCTGCATCGATGGCAACGCGATGCGTCAGCGAGGCCTTCCCTTAATTCCTCGCTGACGCTTCGGGTTTTCATTGGGGCTGGGGCAACACCAAATTGAGGGCTGGCATCACCAAGAACCGAAATGCCCCGAGCTGACTTGAGTTTTCTTGGTCCTACGAGATTGAGAAGTCCCGAAAGCCATCGTCGCTTATTAACTTAACGATATTTCGTAAATGTCGTTGACACTCGGCAGAGACGAGTATAGGCTAACTCTCTCTGCACCGTTGCATGCCTTGGACCTCCCGCCGATGTCAGCGAATGCCTCAGCCCAGCCGCAACTGCTCAGCCGCTTGAACGAGCGGAGCGTGATGCGAGTGTTGCAAGATCACGGGCCTTGCTCGCGAGCGGACGTTTCGCGCCGCATGAATACGAGTGCGCCCACCGTTTCCAAAGCCGTTGCGTCGCTTCTGCGAGCTGGACTCTTGGAAGAGTTTGATGTCAAAGAGAACGGGCGCGGGCGACCGGCGAAACAGTTGCGGTTGGCCAGCGAAACGGCGCAAGTCTTGGGCCTGGTGATCGACGCCGCCGAATGCCGCATCGTTGTGGCAGGCATGGACGGAGTCCTGCGCGGCGAAGGAGAAGTCTCGTTCGAAACACCGAAAACCTATGACCGCTTCTTGCGAGAGGCCGTCCACCACGCTCGGCGGTTTATCAATTCGGTCGATGTCACGACGCTGGGACTCGGCATTAGCGTACCTGGACTGCTCGACTATCGCAAAGAGCAGGGCCTGCTCTCGCCCAACGTTCCGATGACGAACGGTCACTCGCCAAGTCGCGACTTGAGTGAGCGACTTGGAATCAACTGTGTCGTGCTGCAAGAGACTCACGCCCTTTGCTTGGCCGAGCGTCGCTATGGAGCCGCTCAGAAATTGAACGACTTCGGAATGCTAGACATTAGCACTGGCCTGGGCCTTGGGATCATTAGCAGCGGGCGACTGCTCACCGGCCACAGCGGATTGGCCGGCGAGATTGGACACATTCCGATCGAAGAGAACGGACGTTTGTGTGGCTGTGGTGCTCGCGGATGTTTGGAGACGGTTGCCAGCGATTCCGCGCTGGCGTGGCTGGTCTCGGAACGGCTGGGTCGAAGGATCGAGATCGGCGAGATTGTCGCTGCCGTAGGGCGCGGCGAGCTGTCGGTGCAGAGCGAGTTAGATCTGGTCTGCAAGCGATTGGCGTTTGCGTTAGCGACGGTGATTAACTTGTTCAATCCAGCAACGCTGTTTGTCTATGGACGATTATTCGAATTAGAAGACGATTTGTTTGCGCGGGTTTGCAATGAAGCCCGTCGCCGCTCGCTCGGGCCTTCCTTCGCGGATTGCGAACTAGTTCGTGCGCGAGGCAGCAAACGTCAGGGAGCCATCGCGGGAATCATCGAGTACCTGACCGATTCGCTCGTGCCTGACTTTCCTGTCGCTGCTGCGGGCATCTTTCAGGACAATGCTTCGCTGCGAGAAAACGGCATGGGGCGACGTTAGAATGAGATACTTGCTTAGTAACCCGACGCGTAAGCGAGCAGCGGCACGAACTGCCTCTTTTACCCCTCGAGTTTCCATGAAGTCGAACCACACGCCTCGGAGCGCAGAAATGCTACGCCTCCTGCTGTTGATAACCTGCACCGCGCTCTTCCTTGCCGGATCGCTATTCTCTTCGACCGCGTGTGCCTGGGACGAACAAGAGCACTCGCCCGAGCAGATCAAGTTCTTCGAGACCGAGATCAAACCGATTCTTGTCGAACACTGCTTCAAGTGTCATGGCGCGAAGGGCACGCCCAAGGGAGGGCTCTCCTTGACGAGCCGTAGCGGATTGCTGAAAGGTGGCGACACCGGGCCCTCTATTTCGCTGGAGGCACCGAGCGAAAGCATCTTGCTCGAGGCCGTCAATTATGAAAGCTACGAGATGCCACCGAGTGGCAAGTTGCCGCAAGCCACAATTGCTGCGTTGGCCAAGTGGGTCGAGATGGGTTTGCCGTGGACTCCAGGTGATGAAGTCGCACATGTCGAACCGGAAGAGCATGGGCCGCCGCCGGTCAATGACGAGACAAAGAAGTTCTGGTCGTTTCAGCCTGTTGCCCGTCCCAACGTTCCCGCCGTTGGCAACCGCGAGTGGGTTCGCAATCCGATCGATGCGTTCGTGCTGCATGGGCTGGAAGAAGCGAAATTGCACCCCGCTCCACCTGCCACGAAGACGGCGTTGCTACGACGAGCCTACTACGACTTGATCGGGCTGCCGCCTTCGCCCGAGGAGGTTCAAGCATTTCTCGGCGACAATTCCCCCGATGCCTTCGAGCGAGTTGTCGACCAGTTGCTCAAGTCGCCGCATTATGGTGAGCGATGGGGGCGACATTGGCTTGATCTCGTTCGCTATGCCGAAACGAACAGCTACGAACGTGATGGCGAGAAGCCGTTTGTGTGGCGTTACCGCGACTATGTCATTCGGTCGTTGAATGACGACAAGCCTTACGATCAATTCGTCAAGGAACAGATCGCGGGCGACGAGTTGCCTCAGGTGACTTCCGATTCGATTATCGCGACAGGCTACTATCGGCTTGGCATCTGGCAGGACGAACCGGTGGATGCCGAGCAGGAGTTATTTGAGGACTTGGACGATTTAGTACGGACCACGGGTGAAGTCTACCTCGGCATGACGGTTGGATGCGCACGCTGCCACGACCACAAGCTCGATCCGATTCCGCAAACCGACTACTACGGCATGCTTGCTTTTTTCCGGAACGTGAAACGATTCGGCGATCGATCGCACGAAAGCGTTTTGGCGGCTTCGGTCCGCACGCTCGGGACCGAAGATTCGATTGAAAAGTTCGAACGGCTGATCCGCGAGCACAAGGAAGCTACTAAAGACAATCAGAAGGAATTGGGGAAGCTCGATCGCCGGATCAAAGCGGATCTCGTCGGTGTGGAGAACGATGAATGGAAGGCCGAGCAAGCGCGGATCGATATCGCGAAGACTCGCATTGGAAAGATTCTCACGCAGGAAGACTTTGATCGCTATGTCGCCTTGACCGCAGAACGAGATCGGCTGCGAGATTTCCGTCCGCCCGGAAACGAACAGGCTTTGTGTGTCAGCGAACACGGAACGACCGCACCTCCCACGCATGTACTGATCCGCGGTAATGCCCACGTCGAAGGCGATATTGTCGAGCCGCATTTTCCAACGGTTCTTTCGCCGCCCACGCCGAAAATTGTTCCTCCTGGCGATGGGATCAATTCGACGGGTCGGCGACTGGCGCTCGCTAACTGGCTCACCGGCAGCGAGAACCCGCTGACGGCTCGCGTCATGGTAAATCGCATCTGGCATTACCACTTTGGCCGCGGGATTGTTCGGTCGACGAGCGATTTCGGGTTCCAAGGCGTCGCACCGACACATCCTGAATTGCTTGACTGGCTTGCCTCGGACTTTGTGGACAGTGGCTGGCGAATCAAGCGACTGCATAAGCTGATCATGCTTTCCAATACCTACCAGATGTCGTCGCAGCCCAATGAACAGGCTCTCGCCAAAGACCCGATCAACAATCTGATGTGGCGGTTCGATATGCGGCGTCTCTCTTCGGAAGAGATTCGCGATTCGATCCTTGCCGTTAACGGCAGTTTGAATCGCGACAAGATGTTTGGGCCAAGCATTTATGTGCCGATCCCCGAAGAAGTACTCGCCGGTCAGTCGCGGCCTGGCGCAGGTTGGGGACAATCGTCGCCCGAAGACCGCGCTCGCCGCAGTATCTACATCCACGTCAAGCGATCACTCGTTGTCCCGATGATGGCCAACTTTGACGGAGCCGACACGGACGCGAGTTGCCCGATTCGGTTTGTCACGACGCAACCAACGCAAGCGTTAGGGATGCTTAACAGCGATTTTATTAATGAGCAGGCTGAGGTGTTTGCAAAGTATCTGGTCGCCAATACAGGTAGCACGCTTCAAGAGCAAGTCGCCATTGGCCTGCGACGTGTTAGCCAGCGCGAGCCGACGACCGAAGAGATTGAGCGAGGCGTGCAGCTGATCAAGTCGCTTCAGCAAAAGTACAAGTTATCGCCGGAAGTCGCGTTGAAGCAGTTTTGTGTGATGGCGTTGAACTTGAGCGAGTTTATGTACATCGATTAGTCGTTTAACCTGGTCGCGATGCGACTGAGTGAAACGAATTCTGTGCGAACGATCACCATAGGTAAGACGATGACCAACGAACAACCAACTCGAAACTTTTGTGGTCGCACTCGCCGCGAGTTCCTCTGGCAAACCGGTGCCGGTTTCACGGGTACTGCGCTCGCGGGGCTTCTCGGCGATGACGGTTTTCTCGCCAATCAAACCGTCGCTGCCGATGGTGTCTCGCAGTGGCACAACCCACTTGCTGCCAAACCGCCGCACTTTCCGGCCAAGGCCAAGAACGTCATCTTCCTGTACATGTACGGCGGACCTTCGCACATCGATACCTTCGATTACAAGCCGGCGATGAAGGGCATGGACAACAAGACGGTGGACGTGAAGACATTTGGCCGTGGCGGGCATAAGAACCAAGGGCGGATCGTCGAGACGCGGTGGGACTTTGCACAACACGGCAAGTGTGGCCAATGGGTTTCGACGCTGTTTCCGCATCTAGCGACCTGCGTCGACGACATCGCGTTCATTCATTCGATGACTGCGGACTCGCCGATCCACGGCTCGGCGATGTTGATGATGAACTCGGGCAAGATTCTCAGCGGGAGTCCGTGCATTGGCTCTTGGTCCAATTATGGTCTGGGGACGGTGAACGAAAACTTGCCCGGATTCGTCGTCATGCTTGACCCCCGTGGCGGACCCATCAGCGGCGCGAAGAATTGGAGCAGCGGCTATATGCCAGCAACCTACCAGGCAACCGTCATGCGCTCGCAGGGCACTCCGATTCTGGACCTTAAAGCCCCCGATGGCGTCTCGCGCGAGATGCAGCGCGAAATGCTCGATACGCTGCGAGGCTACAACGAAGAACATCAAGAGCCACGCATCGACAACTCGGATCTGGCCGCTCGTATCGCCAGCTACGAGTTGGCTTACAAGATGCAAGCCGCAGCACCAGAAGCGGTTGATCTGAGCCAAGAGGATGCCAAGACAATCGATCTCTACGGAGTGAACGACAAGAAGACGGCAGTCTTTGGTCGCCAATGCTTGCTCGCTCGGCGATTGGTCGAGCGCGGCGTTCGCTTCGTGCAATTGTACTCCGGTGGCAATCACAACGATGCCAATTGGGACGCTCACGGCGACTTGAAGCTTAACCACGATCTGCATGCTGGCGAAACGGACAAGCCGATCGCTGGGTTGCTCAAGGATCTGAAGCAGCGAGGCATGCTCGACGAGACGCTGATCGTGTGGGGCGGCGAGTTCGGTCGTCAACCGACTGCGGAGTACGCAGAAGGTACTGGCCGCGATCACAACGCCTATGGATTCACGATGTGGATGGCGGGTGGTGGCATCAAAGGTGGCGTGAGCGTTGGCAAGACGGACGAACTCGGCAGTGCTGCCGTAGAAGATCGCCTTCACGTCAAACATCTTCATGCCACGATTTTGAACCAGCTCGGGCTCGATCCGAATCGGCTCAGTTACTTCTACAACGGTCTGGATCAAAAGTTGGTCGGCGTCGAAGGCGCGGAACCAATTCACCAGATCATCGCATAACGCGACTCACGATGAGCGACAAGACAGTTCGGCAATTTCGCGTGATATCGCTCATCGGCGGACTGGCGTCAGTCGTTGGCGTTGGTGGTCTAGTGGCCGTAGGATTGACCCCGCTCACCTACGTCGCCGCGAAGCTTCTCACACAACTATTCGCGTTGCTCAGCATTGTTGGGCTGATTGTTTCGGCAATTGCGTTGGTACTCGCTCGCAAAGGAACGCTGCCGTTTTTGCAAAGTCCACGAGCCTATATTGCGGCGAGCGTTGGCGTGCTCTTGCCCGCCGCGATGGTACTCCTGCAGTTCGTGAAGATCCTGCAACGGCTGTTGACTCTTCGGAACTGACTCTAGTGAGCCAGTGCGCCTTCTTCCACTGGCACCGAACGGCTTTCGGCGAGGCTGGTGTCAAGCCCCAGTCGCATCGTTACGGCCCAGCGACCGTTGGCATCGCCGCGAACGTGCCAGTGCGGTTGGACGACAACCGATTGATGGACCAACTCGAAACCGCCTTCTGATTGGCTGACCGTTTCGATCGGGAACGTCCACACGTTAGTCGCACGATCCGAGGACCAGTGAACGTCGATGCCAAGCCACTCGTCGACGAGACCCAGGTCATCGACATCGGTCAGATCGAGTTGTGTGCCAAGTTGGCCCAGACGGTTGTTGTGGTCGCCTCGATAGAAAAAGCGATCATCGGCACCTGATGGCAAACCAGCCAGATTAAACTCGACCGAGAAGTGTAGCGTGCGGTCCTGAGGCAGATTTTCAAGCAGGTATGCAATCTCAAGCTCGTTGCTGCCGGAGTTAAGCGTCACGCCCTTGGTTAACTTGATCGGAATGCCGAAGGCATTGCCTTCTCGGCTCATCAAGACTTGAACGCGGTCGACGCCCTTGCGCAGCTTCGTCTCGAACCCGCCATCGCGGAAGTCGCTTCGCTCTTCGGCATCGCCGGAAGTAATGGACGAAAGCGATGCGTCATCATCGTAAAAGTGATCCACCAAGCTCTTGCGCGAGTAATCGTCGTACTGAAGTCGTTGGTCGAGCCCTTCCTGCTTGAAGACGACACGATCGTGAATGCTGGCAACGTGGCCATTATCCTGGTTGGCTCCGGCCAGGACTTTGCGATGATACGCTTCGGGCCGGCGTGTGAGTGTGGCCAACAAGTTGTGACAGATCGAACGAACATCCAGTTCGTACAAGTGCCCACCTTCCAAAGGCGCCAAGAACGCCACCACACGATCATTCGCCAGACGAATCTCCTGACGACCGTCGAAGTTGTAATCATCAGCCGTCGCCTCGACCCACTTGGCGGGCTTGTCGGCGGCTTTGTCGAGCAAGTTGTCGGCAGCAATGAGATGGTTGTAGACGGCGTTGCGCAAGTGAGGCAGATAGATGCCCCCGAAGGCTCCGTGCCAGTAACTGCAATTGCACTGGCCGCGATACAATTCGCGACGCGCCCAATTCAGTTCGTCACTCGAAGCGCCCGCACCTTCTGCTTGTGCAAGCCGACGACTGACCTGAAGCATCCGCGAGTACATCTCATTGGCTTCCGGATATTTCACCTTGAAATTCCGCCAGTAGCCGCCTCGGACGAAGCGGACGAGTCGCTGCCAACGCGGATCGTCGTGCATCTCGTGCGTGATATTTTCGTATTCGACTTGCTGATCCGTGGCCAAGACCCATTCGGTCATCTCGCGATAGCTGCCATCGGGTAGATAGATCTTACCGACAGGCGGTGTCGATTGCGTCGCGTCGGCCAAGGTTGTCGTGCTGATCCAATCGCGGTTTGCCACCAAGCCGTCAAAGAACTGCCGCAGCCAACCATCGTCATAAACGTGTTGTTTCGTATCGGGCCAGGTTCCAAATTTCTCGCCATCGTCGCCAAAGGTAACCACAGCACCGGGATGCCGGTCGGCGATTCCTCGCAAATAGTCGACTGTCTCGTGTGGGGCACCGAAGGGAATCAAATAACGAAGTCGCTCGCTACCCGGAAACACGTTCAACGTTCGGCCATCGTCTTCGGTCACGTAGTAACCGTTCAACTCGTCTTCGTTCAGTCCGGCGTTCTTGAAATGAAAATCATCGAGCACGGTGTACTTGATACCGGCGTCGGCGATATCAGAGGTCATGGGTTGCTCCCACACACGCTCGGGAACCCACATGCCGCGCACGGTCGCGCCGAGTCGTTGCTCCAGCCATTGCGAATAGTCGCGGATCTGGCGAACACGATCGCGCGACGGAATCATCGCCAGAATGGCTTCGTAGAACGAGCCGCCGATAATCTCGATGCGTCCCGCCTCGACCAGTGCTGCCAAGCGATCGAGGTATTCGCTGTGATGTTCGTCCAGCCATTCCATCAAGGGGCCGCTGGTGTGCAGCGAGATTTTCAGGTCCGTGTAGGGCTCGAAGACATCGAGAAACGGCAGGTAGCTGTCCTGGTAAGCCTGCTCGAAGACACCATCGAAGTTACCGATCGGTTGGTGATTGTGGAGAACCAAACAGAATCGAATGGGATGGGTCATGGTTGCAGCAAAGCTCTTTGTGAAAGGAAATAGCAGCTCGGACAAGTCTCAATCCGAGAATTGTAGATCGCCAGCGCGTTGTTGGAGTCCAACACATCGACCGGTTATCGGCAAAGTCAACGCCGTTTATCTAGTCTTTCTCTGCCGAACAGTCTCTGTAATCAAACGACTCGAGCAATCGCCGAACGGAGTTCCGCTGCAGCATGTTCGGGTCCTACTGGATTTATAAAACATCCGGCCCCTAACTCAAAGCCCGCCAGTCGAGTCATGCGTGGAGTTAATTCAATTCGCCAATGAAAATCATCGTGAGCCGACAACCGAAAAGGTGCGTTACGAATCCAATAATTGTAGGCGGGCGCGTCAAGTATGTCTTCGAGACCTCGAATCAGCTTTTGCATTAACTCCGCCAATTCGGCGAGTTTCGAATCGGTAGTTGTCTCGAACGATTCGCAGTGCTCCTTCGGCAGCACCCACATCTCGTAGGGGAAACGGGAACTGAACGGACAAAACACGGCGAAGCTATCAGTCTCGAAGACGTGTCGATCCCCATCGAGTTCGCCATCGATCAGATCGCAAAAGGCACAGTTGCCGTGCAACATCTGATGCTCGCCAGCCTTTGCTAGCTCGTACTGCACGTCGGCCGGAATGGTCGATGTCGCGATGAGTTGGCTGTGCGTATGTTCCAAAGAAGCGCCACCGTCGGCCCGAGCGTTCTTAAAGACCAGACCGTAGGCTAGCCGCTTGTCCTTGCTCAACGTCTGCAATCGATCACGGTAGGCGACAAACGTCAGCTGAGCTTCCGTCGCCGACACCTCCGTCAAACTCGCGACGTGAGCTGGCGATTCGATGATCACTTCGTGAACCCCGATTGCCGCTTCGCCTCGGTCGCCAGACGCATTCAACTCGACAGCCGGATACTTGTTCGGAACGACTCGCACTTGCCAGTCTATGGACGAGTCGCCCGAATAGACCGCCGACGCTTTGGGTGTGAGGTCTTCGTGTCCGGGGCAGAAGGGACAGACGTCAACGACGGTCTCGCTTCTCGCAGCAAATTGATCGGGCCTCGCGGCGCGATTTTCGGCGACGATCACCCAGCGGCCTGAGAGCGGATCTTGTCGGAGTTCAGGCATAGGCGGTGAAAGGCATAACAGAGGAAGTCGTAACAGTTTGCTTAGTGCGTCGTCTCGGCGGCCTCGCGAGCTACTTCGCGTTGCCGCTGCATTTGTTGATAGACAGAGACATACTGCCGAGCACTGTTCTCCCAGGACCAATCTTGCTTCATGCCTGTGTCGACCAGATTCCGCCAAGTATCTCGCCGCGTGTTGTAAGTGTCGCAAGCGCGTTGCAGTGTGACCTCGAGCTGATCCGCGTCATACCCTTGAAAGCTGAAACCGTTTGCCGTTCCGTTCGAGAGGTTCTCGGGAGAAGCATCACGGATCGAGTCGGCCAGACCACCAGTCTCGCGGACGACAGGAACCGTGCCGTACTTCAAACTATAGAGCTGGTTCAGTCCGCAGGGTTCATAACGGCTGGGCATCAGGAACATGTCGGCACCGGCTTCGATCTGGCGCGCCAAGGGATCAGAGAATCCCAATCGCACGCCGACACGATCAGGTCGTTGCCGGGCGAGGCCTTCGAGCATTTGGTGATAGCGGGGCTCGCCGGTCCCTAGAATCACCCACTGCACGTTTTCTCGATTCACCCAACGCTGCATGACATCGGCGACCAGATCCCAACCTTTTTGATCGGCCAAGCGACCCACCAAACCGATCAACGGTGTGTTCGGTTCAGCGGGCAGCCCAAACTCGCGTTGGATGGCTGCCTTGCAAGTGGCTTTACCTTCCGTCCAGTTATCGACGGAGTAATTCGCTGCGAGATGAGGATCAATCGCGGGGTCCCACAGGCTGTAGTCAACGCCATTGATGATCCCGAACAATGACGCCGAACGTTGCCGCAGCACGCCTTCCAAACCGCAACCGAGATCGCTTTGAATTTCTTGGGCGTAGCGTGGGCTGACCGTATTGATGGCATCCGCAAAGACCAAGCCCGTCTTCATTAAGTTCAGGTTGCCCCAGAACTCCATTTGCTTCCAATTGAAATACTTCCAATCCAAACCGGTCAGCAACATGTCCCAGTGCCAGAAATGACCTTGGTACGCCATGTTGTGAATCGTCATCAGCGTCACGATGTCTTCGTAACCGCGAGCGTGTTGATACTCGATGCGGAGCAAGGCCGGAATCAAACCGGTCTGCCAATCGTTGCAGTGAATCACATCGACCGGCAAATCCAGCAAGCGAATCGCCTCCATGATCGCTCGAGAGAAGAAAACGAACCGCTCGCAATTGTCTTTGTAGTCTTGGCCTTCCTCTTGATAGAGCTGAGCACGGTCGAAGTATTCGGGTTGATCGACAAAATAGACCGGTGCATCCGACCCAGGGATGGTCCCTTTGAGCAGATGTCCGATCATCACTTTGCTGCCGATCGGAATCTCGAAGGTGACGTCCGTTGGCTCCAGCACCGCGCCGCTTTGACGAACTTGTCGATAAAGAGGCGTGAAGACGACTGGCTGATGGCCAAGCTGCCGTAAGGCTCCCGGCAAGGCACCGCTGACGTCTGCCAAACCACCCGTCTTCGAGAAAGGTGCGACTTCGCTACTAGCGATCAGGATATTCACGGCGGAACTCCGGCTTTAAGGGCTCAAAAGCCACGATGGAACGGTGGGTCATTCGCTATCGGTAATCTATTACATTTCTGCCCCCGCGCCAGCACGAGTTTGGCGATCGCCAGTAATTTACGAATTCACAATCGCATTCTCGTAGGCGGCCACAGCCGAGCGGGGCATATTGTTCCGCGCTACCCATCGGGGTACTCTGATGCCTTCTTCGGCTCATTTCCAAGGAAACAACGGCATGCACAACGCTCGGACGTTTAGAGACAAATTAGATCGGGGCGACCTCTGCTTTGGAACGGGAATCGGGCTGGCCGATCCCAATGTCTCGGAAGCACTCTGTGGGGATCTCGATTTTTTCTGGGTGGACATGGAGCACACGGCCCTATCGCTGCAAGAGGTCAAGCACCACTTGATGGCTATCAAGGGAAGCGGCACGGCGGCGTTGGTTCGCGTGCCGTGGAACGATCAGGCGTTCATCAAGCCCGTGATCGACATTGGCGCGGACGGAGTCATCGTGCCCATGATCGAAACGGCAGACGACGTGGCGCGGGCCGTGGCGGCATGCCTCTATCCGCCGCAGGGCACTCGCGGATTTGGGCCGTTGCGGCCCCTGGACTACGGTCGTCGCAACATCAAGGAGTACTACGAACAGGCGAACGCGGACATCATCATTGTCGTCCAGATCGAGCAAGCCGCTGCCGTCGAGAACATCGACGAAATTCTCGCCGTGCCTGGGCTGACCAGCATCGCGTTCGGCCCGAACGATTTGTCGACGGCACTCGGTTACCGAGGCGAACCCGCTCATCCGGAAGTGCTTAAGGTGATGCAAGGCATCATCGACAAGGCTCGCGCCGCCAAGATTCCGGTCGGCGTTTCCGTGGGAGCCGATCCGGCTCATCTCGCGAAACTGGCTGACATGGGAATTCAGTGGCTGTCGATGGGACTCGACGTGACGCTGATGCGACGCGCGGCTTGCGAGGTCGCGGACAAGGTACGAGAGAGTTACAAGGCCAAGTAGCGATGGGAAAGAAAGGTGGAAGGAGGCCGGAACGAGCCTTCACAGCTCCAGCATGAGCCAAACAGAAGGCCATAAAGCCACTTCTGGCCCTGAGGGCTTCTCTCGATAGGGTCAGCGTGTTTCCGGGCCCAAGTTGGCGGCTCGGCTCAGCCGCTTCGGCCAATCCTCGCCCAATACCCCACCTTCCCGTCGGTTGACAAAGTCGCGATGCTTATATAACTACGAGCTGACAGCGATCAGCGGTTAGCAATCAGCTTTCGATCTTATGACGTACTCTTACCCGAAAGCTGATCGCCGACGGCTGATCGCTCACCCCGACCCATTTCGCCGTTAATAAGAGGTATGTCGATGTCGATATCGTTGGGAAACGAGGATTCCGATCTGTGCACTGTGCCAGAAGTGGGCATCGGGATCGCCGCGCCGAACCAATTCGTGCCGAACCCAGTCGTAGTTGTTGCCGAGATGTCGGACTTCGATGTCTCGGGAGACGACGAGGACGATGAGGAAGAGTTCGACGAGGACGACTTCGACGACGACTTCGACGACGACTTCGAGGAAGAAGCCGAAGACGAGTACGAAGTCGACAACGAAGAGTTCCCGGCCTCCGACTTCGATGACGGCACAGCGGACTTCTCGGGTGAAGCCGACGACGAAGAAGAGGAAGAAGCGGAGCCCGAAGTCGACGAGGAAGAATAGCACGGTGGATCGGTGATGGTGGTTGCGTGGCGCTTCGCTCTGCGAAGGTGTTCACTTTCGCCGAGCGAAAGTCCGCGTACGGCCGATCGACTTCTCGATAACATTCCGCGCAGCCTGCCGCCGGCAGCTCGGGCAAGCTGGACGCAAGCATGTTTCGGTCAGTCCCCGCCAACGCGAACTTCCCACAACTCGAAGAACAGATCTTGGAGTTCTGGAAGGAACACAAGATCTACGAACAATCGCTTGAACGCCGCGTTGGCAGCGACAAGTTCGTCTTCTATGAAGGCCCACCCACAGCCAACGGGATGCCACATCCCGGTCATTGCCTGACGCGTGCGATCAAAGATCTGTTCCCGCGTTACAAGACGATGCGCGGCTATCTCTGCGAGCGCAAAGGCGGCTGGGATACGCACGGCTTGCCCGTCGAAGTCGAAGTCTGCAAAGAACTCGGCATCCACTCGAAGGAAGAGATCGAAGCCTACGGCATCGAACCCTTCATCCAGAAGTGCCAACAAAGTGTCTGGCGCTACATGCAAGAGTGGGAGCGGTTGACCGAACGACTGGGCTTCTGGATTCATCTTGATGAAGCGTATGTCACCTACCATCAAAGCTACGTCGAGAGCGTGTGGTGGTCGCTGAAAAATCTGTTCGACCGCGACTTGCTGTACCAAGGACACAAGATCGTCTGGTGGTGGGCACAAGGCGGCACCGCGCTCAGCGCTGGCGAAGTCGGACAAGGTTACCGCGAGGTTGCCGATCCGAGCGTCTATGTCAAGTTTCCGCTCGTTGGTGAAGTGAATACGTCGTTGCTGGTTTGGACGACGACACCCTGGACGTTGCCGAGCAATCAATTCGCCGCAGTTCATCCTGAATTGACATACGCCACGGTAGTTGATGTGGAATCAGGCGAGAAGCTGATCCTGGCCGCAGATCTCGTCGAAACGGTGGCAGAGAAGGCGAAGCGTGAACTGACGGTCGAATCGACTTGCCAAGGTATCGACTTGATCGGTAAGCGATATGTGCCGCCATTCGATTACTACTACAAGACGGACGGAGATCGGCAAGGCAAGCTAAAGGATGGCACTCAGCAACATGTCGCTTGGCGAATCGTTTCCGCTGATTTCGTCACGATCGACAGCGGTTCGGGGGTTGTGCATCAGGCACCGGCCTTCGGCGAAGTCGACTATGACGTGCTGGTCGCGGAGCAAGGGCGGTTCGGGGACGGCGAAGGGCCTGAGTTGATCTGTGCAGTCGGCCCCGATGGCAAGTTCACCGCCGAAGCACCTGACTATCAGGGCCGTTGGGTCAAAGAAGCCGACAAAGACATCTCGCGCGAACTTCGCGAGCGTGGCGTCTTGTTCCACCTCGATCAATACTTACACGATTACCCGTTCTGTTGGCGCGCCGATGAAGATCCCTTGATCCAGTACCCGCGTCGCAGTTGGTTCATCCGCACGACGCAGTTCAAAGATCGCATGCTGGAGAACAACAGCAAGATCAACTGGATGCCCGAGCATATCAAAGACGGTCGCTTCGGCAATTTTCTGGAAGCGAATGTCGATTGGGCTTTGTCCCGCGAGCGGTACTGGGGCACACCGTTGCCAATCTGGGTCTGCGACAAGACGGGCAAGATGGAAGCGGTCGCTCAGTACGACGAGTTGCTCGCCAAGCCAGGCGTCACCGGTGCCGAAGTGTGGGACGCTGCGAAGAAACAGAATCCCGACTTGCCAGACGACCTGCGAGTTCACAAGCCATATATCGACGCCATCACCTACGACTCGCCTTTCGAGTCGGGCGGTCGCATGACGCGAGTGCCGGAAGTGATCGACTGCTGGTACGACTCCGGCGCGATGCCCTTCGCGCAATGGGGCTATCCGCATCAAGGCCGCGAGCAATTTGAATCGCAGTTCCCAGCAGACTTTATCAGCGAAGCGTTGGATCAGACGCGTGGTTGGTTTTATAGCCAGTTGGCGATCAGCACGCTGTTGTTTGGGAAGGATGAGGGAAAGGAGGAAGGAGGAAGGATGAGGGATGAGAAGGAAAACATTCCTCCTTCCTCCTTCAACCTTCATCCTTTCCCGCATCCCTATCGCAACTGCATCGTCCTCGGCCTGATGCTCGGCGAAGACGGCCAAAAGATGTCCAAGAGCAAGCGGAATTACCGCGAGCCGAACGAAATCTTTGACAAGTATGGCTGCGACGCACTGCGTTGGTACTTCTTTGCGAATCAAGCTCCCTGGACCTCAATCCGCTACAGCGAACCTGCGATCAAAGACAGTATCCCCGAGTTTCTATTGCGGCTCTGGAATGTCTACAGCTTCTTCGTCATCTACGCCAACATCGATGGCTTTGAGCCCACCGTAGGCACGTCACTCCGTGACGGGACCTCCCAGCTATCGCCCAACGATTTCAAGGACACGAAAGGCTATCGCCCCGCCACCGAACGAGGCGAGCTCGATCGGTGGGTGCTCAGCGAACTGAATCGCACAATCGCCGCAGTGATTGAGCGAATGGATGCCTACGACAATTTCGGTGCCTGCCAGAAGATCAACGACTTCGTTGACGGTTTAAGTAACTGGTATGTCCGCCGCTCGCGAGATCGGTTCTGGGCCAGCGAGAAACAATCGCCCGAGAAGCTCGACGCGTACTGGACACTGTTCGAGTGTTTGATCACGACGAGCAAACTGGTTGCACCCTTTGTACCTTTCCTGTCCGAAACGCTATGGCAAAACTTGGCTGGTGTTTTCGGAGATCGGGCGCTGCCCAGCGTGCATCTCTGCGATTATCCGAGCGCTGACACATCGGCCATCGACGAGACGCTCTCGGAACGCATGCGACTGCTTCGCGAGATCGCATCGCTAGGGCGCAGTGCCCGCATGAACTCCAAGCTCAAGGTCCGCCAGCCGTTGGCCAAAGTCGAGGTGATTCTGGCTGATGTGGCTCATCAAGCGTGGCTCGAAGAACACGACGATCTGTTGCGCGACGAGTTGAATGTCAAGAAGATCGACTACACGAAGGACGCCGAGACCTACATCGAGTACCAAGTCCAACCCAACTTCAAACGCGTCGGTCCCCGCGTCGGCAAGCTGATGCCAGCGGTCAAGAAGGCTCTCACGGCGGCTGATGGCGGCGAGTTGCTCAAGCAATTGACCGCCAACGGCAAAGTCGTCATGGAGATCGATGGCCAATCCATCGAGTTCGATGACGAAGATCTGCAAGTAAGGCTCCAAGCAAGGGAAGGCTGGGCGGCCGCTCAAGGACCAACCACTGTCGTCGTGCTCTCCACCGAGCTTACCGACGAGTTAATTCGCGAAGGCCATGCCCGCGACATCAACCGCCAGATCCAAGACCGCCGCAAGCAGCTCGATTGCGAATTCACCGACCGCATCGAAGTCGGCATCGTCACGGAATCGGAAGAATTGCGCAAGGCGATCAAAGAAAACATCGAGCACATCAAAGGCGAAACGCTCGCCGATTCGATTGTTTTCGAGGCATTGGCAGGCGTTGAACCGCTAGAGTGTGAAGTGGCTGGCGTAGCCGTTAAGATCTACGTGCGCGTGTCGTAGGTGGGCATTGAACAAGGCTTGTCGTAGAATGTCGTAGCGCGTGAGGTTCTGTTGCCTCATGCGACGCACCCGCAACGCCGAGTCAGTTATGAGCCAGTTGCTTCCACACCCCGATAATGGACCACCTTTGCATTCGCATTTATCGCCAGAGAAGCGGATCGAAGCGTGGATCGAACTGATGAAGTTCGGCGACGTGTGTTTCTTGGCAGGGTTGCAACATCGACTGCAACCGGGGCAAGACGCACTCAGTGCGGCACGTGAATCCTATGCCCGCTACACCGAGGCTCAAGACGAGAAGTTACTGAAGATGGCGCATCGATTTGGGGATCGCCATGGTCGGTAATTTGGTGCTCTGTGCGTTGCGCCACGTCGCAGAGCTTCTTAATCGCGAGGGAATCGAGTGGGCAATTGCCGGGGGCGTGGCGCTATCGTTTTGGGATCATACTCGTAACACGAAGGATGCAGACTTTCTGATTGCCGTTGACAATCGAAGCGTTGACGACATCTTGGCCGCGTTTCAAGCAGCCGGGCTGCGCCCGAAGCGAACTCCTCCGGTTGTTACCGTCGGTGAACAACGGTTTGTACAATTCTGGTACGAGCCTCCGGAAATCGATTTCGAAATCCAGGTCGACTTCCTCTTCGCTGAGCGAGCATTTCAGCAGCGAGCGATCGAACGTCGATTGCCAACCTCGATGCCGGACTGGGATCTGAAGTTGTATGTACTCGCGTGTGAAGATCTAATTGTCTTCAAGCTCGCGGCCGGTCGAATTATCGACTTCGCCGATGCAGCCGCGCTGTTGCGAGCCAACCGTTCTTTGATAGACTTCACGCTCCTCCGATCTGAGTGTCAGCAGTTGTTGCTGGCAACTGAGCTAGATCAAGTGTGGCACGAAGCCTTTCCGGACGCTGCTATGCCGGGAGTGGATGCTTAGATGAATCAGCCCCTTCCCATCGCAGTCCTCATTTCCGGTGGCGGCACGACACTGAAGAATCTTCTTGCGAAGATCGATGCCGGTGACTTGCCGGTTTCGATCCAATTGGTCGTCGCCAGTAGCTCAAAGGCCAAAGGGCTTAGCTACGCCCGCGAAGCTGGCATTGCGACGCTTGTGGTGCGGGAACGTGACTTTGACTCGACCGAGGCCTTTGGCGACGCGATCTTCGCGGCACTGCGAGAGAGTGGCATCGAGCTAGTGGTAATGGGCGGATTCTTGAAGTTCCTGCCGATTCCACCTGACTTCGAGAACCGCGTCGTGAACATCCACCCCGGATTGATTCCAGCCTTTTGCGGCAAGGGCTTTTATGGCTTGCACGTCCATCAGGCCGTGTTGGATTACGGAGCCAAGGTCAGCGGTTGCACCGTTCACTTCGTCGATAACGTTTACGACCATGGCCCGATTATCTTGCAACGCGTTGTTGAAGTCCGCGATGACGACACCGCCGAGACGCTGCAAAAACGCGTCTTTGAGCAGGAGTGCGAAGCGTATCCCGATGCGATTCGATTGATCTCAGAAGGGCGATTGATAGTCGAGAACCGACGGGTCTTTTGTCGGCACTAAATTGATGCGGTGGACGGGGTCGGGAGTCTTTTTCGGTCGAAGGATCTCTGACGACCAACTTCTCTGGCCGAAAAAGACTCCCGACCCCTTGCTCTCACATCGTGCGTCCGCCGTCGACAACAAGCGCCTGTCCCGTCATCATCCCAGCGTCGCACGCGAGGAAGGTGATGACGTCGGCGATGTCGTCGGGTGTGGAAGCTCGCTCTAGCGGCGTGATGTTGATCGCTTTGTCGATCATGTCTTGATGGTCACCAAGCCAGCGCGAGAGGATCACGCCGGGACAAACAGCGTTGACACGAATCTCCGGCGCGAAGGCTTTGGCCAGCGACTTGGTCATGGTGATCAAGCCTCCTTTCGAGGCGGCATACGCGATTGAGCTGCCTGCTCCGGCGACACCGGCCACCGATGCGACGTTCACGATCGCGCCTCCACCGCTTTCGCGGAGCAACGGAATCGCGGCCCGGCTAACGAAGAAGGCACCTTTCAAATTAACGGCCAAAATGCGGTCCCACTTCTCTTCGCTCATCGCATCGAGATCCGTATGTTCGACGAAGTACGTCATGCCGGCATTGTTCACCAAGATGTCTAATCGCCCGAATTCGCGTCGCACGGTCTCGATCATCGAAACGGCTTGCTCGTCGCTTGCGACGTCACACTGCACGACGATCGCGCGCTGGCCTAGCTCGCGGACTTCGACGGCCGTCTGCTCGGCATCGTCTTGCGAACGCGAGTAGTTGATGGCGACATCAAAGCCACGTTTCGCAAACTGTAGCGCAGCCGCTCGCCCAACACCCGTCCCACCGCCAGTTACCAAGGCCGCTTTGCTTTTTGATTCGTTCATGAATTGTTCACCTAATCGTCACTCGAAGTTTCAGTTGTCAAACCAACATCCAATTGCATCTCGACCATACGCCGAAAGTCGCCGTCGGCAGCCATCAGTTCAGCGTGCGTGCCCACTTCGGCGATGTGGCCGTCGGCGAGGACGACGATGCGATCGGCCAACGCCACAGTGCTCATGCGATGAGCGATCATGAAGCACGTTCGTCCGCGCATCAGGAGTTCGAGGCTGTTTTGAATCAACCGTTCGCTTTCGCTATCCAGGTGAGATGTTGCCTCATCCAGGATCAGGATCTTCGGGTCGGCCAACAGCGCTCTCGCGATGGCCAGTCGTTGTCGCTGGCCGCCACTCAGCTTGACGCCTCGCTCGCCGATGATCGTCTTGTAACCGTCTTCGAGTTGAACGATGAATTCGTGAGCATTGGCCGCTTGTGCGGCGGCTTCGATCTCGGCAAGCTCGGCACCTCGCCGTCCGTAGGCGATGTTCTCCGCAATCGTTCCGTCAAACAAGAAGATGTCTTGCTCGACGATCCCGAACAAACGGCGATAGCTGCCAACTTGGATGTCGCGCAGATCTCGATCATCTAGCAGGATCTGTCCCGACGTCGGGTCGTAGAAGCGGGCGACGAGATTACAGAATGTCGTTTTACCCGCGCCGCTTCGTCCGACCAGGGCAATCGTTTCTCCCGCGCGAACTTCGAGATTGACATCGGCGAGTACGCATCGCTCGGTGTTTGGATAATGGAAGCTAACGTCATGAAAGGTCAGCCCGCCAGCGACGAGAGCTGGATCAAGGTTGACCGCATCGGGCGAGGCTTGCATCTCGGCAGGTTCGTCGAGGAGATCGAGAATCCGCTCGAAGCCGGCCAGGTTATTCTGAAACGTTGCGGCGCTGCTGACGAGTGTGGCGAGCGGTTCTAGCAACATCGCCAAAAACATGAGGAACATGGTCAGATCACCCAGCGTCATCGTCCCTTGCAAAATTCGATAGCCACCGTACATCAACAGCAGTGTCGACGAAAGTGGAATGATGGTGTCCCAGATGAAATCGATCGTCCGCGTCCACCACCACGCAAACAATTGCTTGCGCACCAGTAAGTCGTTGCCGTGCACGAATCGTCCCGCTTCCGTTCGTTCGCGAGCGAAGGCACGGACGATGCGCATGCCGCCGAACGCCTCGGTCGCGTAGCTATCAATTTCCTGGCGCTGCGTTCGAACATCGCGCCAGAGTGGCCGAATGCGGCGAATCCAGGTGCGATGCGTAACGTAAACGATCGGCAGAGCCAGAAGTCCACCCAGCATCATCCGCCAATCAACAAATGCCAGGATGATAAGGCTGCCGATGAATTGAACCACCGCCCGCCACGGATTGTAGATCAAGCTAAAAATCAACTCGGCGGCACCGCCCGCGTCTTCACGCAACAGACTCGCCGCGCCGCCGGATTTCAACTCGTACACGCGATGCAGCGGCAAGTGCATTCCATGCTCGAAGGCCTGCTTCCGCAATTTCACCTGGACGTGATTCACCGCCTTGGTGGCGTTCCATCGTCCCCATAGGTGGATGACCGAGGCAACCAGCGATGTCGCCATCACGGCGCCACCGATCAGCAAGAGCAGCTGGACTCGATCGGTTGGCAAATGGTACCGCTCGGTCCATTCGACTGGAAGCGGTTTGTCGGCGAGGACGTGATCGATGGCGAGTTTGAGTGAGACAGGAGGAGCTAGCTTAATCAAGGTCGAGACCGTGAGCGTTGTGAGCGCGACAATGATCGCTCGCCGGTGGCCTCGCAGAAGTATCAAGAACGATCGAAAGAGCTCAAAGAACGATCGGGAACGCTGCTTCACATCGTTTCGCTCACGCCCGTGGCTCGTTCGGTCGCCTTTCGACTTGACTCGCTCGCGATACTCGGTGAATCGCTGTCGACTGGTCGGTCGTGCCATGTGTTGGATGCTAGCGAGATGAATATTAGAGGACTCAAACGATATGTAAGAGTCTAGCTGAGACCCATCTCGCGGCTAGTGCGCCGTGGCGCATTGAACCCTTTCCGATCCCGATCGTACAGACTGTCTTGGGGGTTGGGGCGTCCATGTCATCTTCAGGACGTGGACTGCAGATACGACCGTTGCTCAGGCAACTTCCACTTTGCTCACGCTGTGATAGGGAGATCTACAGTGCATGCAAACGCTATCGGTACGCCGAATTCGCCTTGTCGCCACGCGCGACTTCTTGTATTTCTACCGCCCGCTGGTCAGGTTTCGCGCCGCGCCAGTCCTTTTCCATGCTCACGCGGGGACGATCGAATCCGTGTCGGGCGAAACTTGTCCTACTTTTCTCGAACGATCGGATCTAAGCGAATGCTTAGTCGGCATCAGTCTTTGTGGCTCGTCGGATGTCTAGCGCTGTCGTTGGCCGTTGCGGCTTTCGACTCGAGCACTGGACATGCGCAGCAACCTTATGACCCTCAGTATTCTGTCGCGCCCGAGCAGCTTCCGGCACCTCAGGCGCCGTTGATCGCAGAGGTGCGAATTACGGGAAATGAAACGGTGAAGAAAGACACCGTGATGTCCTATTTGCGCAGCCGCAAGGATCGCCTCTACGATCCTGAGACGCTGCAAGCGGACAAACGCCGTCTGACTTCTTCCGGCCTGTTTCGAGAAGTGCGGATTTACACTCAGCAGGCCGCCGAAGGCATGGTCCTGACCTTTGAAGTCTTCGAGCGTCCGACGATTCGAGCGATCGAATTTCGCGGCAATCGAGGCATCACCGACCGGACGTTAACGAAACAGTGCGGACTCACCGTCGGTGACTCGTTGAATTTCTATGCGATTGAAGAAGCTCGTCGCAAGATCGAGGACTACTACCGTTCGAAGGGCTTTCCGAATGCGGAGATTTCGATTCTCGAGGGAAACGAACCGGAACATCGCGCTGCGGTGTTTGCGGTCGCGGAAGGACCGCTGCAACGAATCGAGAAGGTCGAGTTCGTCGGAAACAGCTTCGTTTCGGCGGCCCGTTTGGAAACACAGATTCAATCCAAACCGGGATACTTTTACTACTTGCTGCGCGGCAAAGTTGACCGCTCGAAGATCGAAGCCGATGTCGAAAAGTTAACGGCCTACTATCGAAGCTTTGGCTTCTTTAAGGCCCGAATCGGTCGAGAAATGGAGTTCGACGAGAATAACAAGTGGCTGACATTGAGGTTCGTCATTGACGAAGGTCCGCAGTTCGTCGTACGCAACGTTTCTGTTTTTGGAAACTCGACGTTCGACACGCCAGCACTGGAGTCATCTTTGAATCTTCAATCAGGTGAGTACTTTAACCAAGGCAAAATGGATCGCGATGTCAACACATTGCGAGATGTGTACGGCGGACAGGGCTATATCTTTGCCGACGTAAAGGCCGAGCCTCGCTTCTCGTTCGAGAATCCTGGCGAGCTAGATCTGGTCTACAACGTCACCGAAGGTGAGCAATTCCGAGTCGGGAAAATTAACGTGCATATTGCAGGCGAGTTTCCACATACACGCGAAAGCGTCATCCTCGATCGGATGTCGATTCGTCCTGGCGATATCGTTGACATTCGCGAAGTTCGCTCGAGCGAGCGGCGGCTCAAAGCGTCGCAGTTGTTCGAGACGGACCCGCAGTCTGGCAAGGAACCGCGCGTTGTCATTCGACCGCCCGACTTGAACGACACAGGTGGAATCGCCCAACAACCAAAGCCGGGAACAGTTCGAGGCCAAAGCCCAGATCGTGGTGAGCTAGAGATTGACGTTTACGTTGATCCGATGCCTCCTCCGTCGAGGCTCCCTCAGGTTACGCCATCTCCGTACGGGCCTTCTTCCTACGGGCCTTATCAATATGGTCCTTCACGGTAGATTGGCAGGAGCAATTCGTTGAGATTCACCCAAACAATCGCCGCAAGTTGGATAGCTGGTGTGCTCTGCGCCACTGGCTGTGCAACACTGACGCCGACGAAGCCGAGTGCCTCTCCACTCAGCTCGTATGCGCCCCAATCGCGAGCAATGGACGAACCCGAAATCAGTGTCCCGGAAACGGGTGCGAGTGCCGACGGGATCGTTGTAAACAAGCCGGGAACGAGCGAGCAAGGAAGCAATACGAGACCATCGACGAAGCTGTCGTCGGAACGAGTCGTACGCGGTCAGAGTCCTCGTAATTGGTTCGCTCCGATAAATGAACCAACGGCTGGCAGCAGCGAGCACATGCGACGGCCAATGCAAATATCCGGCGAGCCGATCACACGAGGTCAGAGTCCCGGTTACGGCTATCCATCGCCAACGAATTATCAGCCACAGGGCGGCTATTACGATTCGCCTGTGGCTCAGATGGTACAGAATCCGCTTCCTGAACCACCGCCAGCATTTCCAGGAGTCCTGCCTCCCGGCAACGGGGAACCGTTGATTCAGCCTCAGATCCCCTTGCCACCTGCTGTCGACTTCGACGTCTATGTCGAAGAGACTCGCACAGGTCGCTTCATGTTCGGCATGGGGGTGAACTCTGATCTCGGCGTCACCGGACAAATCACAATTGATGAACGAAATTTCGATTGGCGGCGGCCACCGACTAGCTTCCAAGACGTGGTAAACGGCACCGCGTGGCGAGGCGGCGGCCAAGGCTTTCGGCTGGAAGCACAACCGGGCACGCAAGTGCAACGCTACCTCGTCAGCTTCACGCAACCGTATCTTTACCTCGGGTCGATTCCAACGCCGTTCAGCTTGAATCTTAGCGGTTTCTTCTACAATCGAAACTACTTCGATTGGGATGAAGAAAGACTCGGCGGACGCGCCGCACTGGGCTACCGTTTGACACACGATTTGTCGTTGAGTGCGGCATTGCGAGCCGAGAACGTTGGCATCTCCGGCATTCGAGTTCCCATCCCGGAACTGACTGAAGTCGCAGGCGACAACAGCTTGTTCAGCGGCAAGACGACGCTGACCCACGACACTCGCGACACACCGTTTGCAGCGACGGAAGGACACTTGATCGAGTTGAGCTATGAGCAGGCGTTCGGTTCGTTCGACTATCCGAGAGGCGAGATCGACTATCGCCAGTACTTCTTGGCTCGCGAACGTCCCGACGGATCAGGCCGTCACACTTTGGCATACAGCTTCAGGTTCGGGTTCTCGGGTCCGGATACACCGATCTATGAAAACTTCTTCGCCGGTGGATTCTCGACGATGCGAGGCTTTAACTTCCGTGGGGCTTCGCCCAAGAACACCGGAGTCGTCGTTGGCGGTGAATTCCAATTCCTCGGCTCCGTCGAATACATGTTCCCGTTGACTGCGGATGACATGCTGAAAGGTGTGGTCTTCTGCGATTATGGTACGACGGAAGAGAGCATCGAGATCGATCCGAACAACTATCGCGTGGCCCCCGGTATGGGCCTGCGAATCTCGATTCCTGCAATGGGGCCAGCACCGTTGGCACTTGACCTTGCCGTTCCGATTGCTCGCGCTCCGGGCGACCAGATTCAGAATTTCAGCTTCTTCTTCGGGTTTGGTCGATAGCCATTGTTGCTATCGTGCCGACCACTCGGTGTAATTGCGATAGTAGCCGTTGTGCCGGGTCCACTGCCTCGTCGGTTGGGCGCCGAACCATCCGTAGGAATACGCTTGTGGCTGAACGGCATAGCCATAGCCGGGATAGTAGCCTTGGCTCGTGTGGTGTGGATTGGCGGCGACGGGTCCGCGCAGGATGAGGTAAGACGGGTGCGTCGCTGAGACCCTCGTCGCCATCGCACAGGCAATTAGTCCGGCCAGCACGACGATCGTTCGGAAACCTTGCATCACTTGATCCTTAAACGCGGTGCCACTCTACAAAGTCTGTTGGGCAAGTATTGGTGATTGCGGACACCGACGCTGGCAAATGGCTCACAAATCTCTCGTTGCCAGACTTGGACCGACCAATGGTGCCGGTTGTAATGTCTGTACGTGGCGACAACCTTCCAGTTTGTCCACTCGAAGGTTAGCAGCTTGCAGCCACGGTCGGTTTCCATCGTCTGCGGTGTAATTCATACTGGAGCCGAATCCTCCAGGAGTATCTCGAACGATGACGCTGTCGCAGTTCAACTGTCCGCACTGTAGCGGTCCATTTCAGATCGACGCGTCTCTCCCCGCACTGCAAGTCGCTTGCCCGCATTGCCGGCAGGCAGTTGCCTTAAGCAGCGAGCCGGTTCTTGCCGAGCCACCGATTGCCGACCACTCGGTGATCGAACCGCCTCCGATCGACTCACCCTCGCCAAGACATCGGCCTAACGAACCTCCGACCACGCGACCGAGAGACTATTCGCCTTCCGATCTGCTGCCGCCGGGAGCGACGATCACTGCAGAAACGCCAACGCCTAAACACACTGAGCAGCACGAAGTGGTGGGTGACGATCTCCGGGCCCGTCAGCTCGCATTCGAAGAGCGAGTTGCCCGCAAGTTCGTCAAGAACATGATTGTATGGGTCTTTTGCGCGATCGTCCTGGTTTCCATCCTGGCCTACTTTGTGATGCAAGGGCGTTCGTAGTTACGAGGCGGCTTCCAACTCGCGACCGATTTCGAAGATCTCTTCCGCATCGAGGACCAAGTTGTTCGCCACGAAGAGTTTCTTGATGGCAGCTTTATGGATCTTCATCTTCGTTCCACCCACGCCAATCGCCCCGTAGCAAACGACGCCGTTTTGATCGACCGCTTTATCCGTCACACCCACGCCACCGATTCCAAGCGGTGGAACCGCGTTCAGATCGACAGCAACTCGCAGTGACGAACAAGCGGCGCGGGTTTCGGCTGACAGCAATTCAATGCCAGCCGCACCGGCGGCGACCACGACGTTTGCACCTTCTAGAGCCTTGGCCGTTTCTTGCGAGTTACTTGTTGCGAGCGGGGTCAGAAGCGCGCCATCGACCTTTCCTCGCACTTGCTCGCAGGTTGCCGCAGCTCGATCCACGCTCCTCGATGCGACGCGAACCTTGCATCCGGCGCGAGCCAACAACCTCACGGCTCGTTGCCCGACGGGCCCTGTGCCGGCAAGCACGAGGGCTTCGGATTGAGACAGGTCGACGTGACGAGCCGCCGCCAGGACAGCAGCTGCGGCTGTGGTATTGGCTCCGTTCGCGTCGAGCATCACGGAGACGCGCATTGGTCCGAAGA
This sequence comes from Planctomycetaceae bacterium, assembly GCA_020638975.1. Taxonomy (GTDB): domain Bacteria; phylum Planctomycetota; class Planctomycetia; order Pirellulales; family Pirellulaceae. Next base: position 130,016 of record JACKHN010000008.1, on the reverse strand, counting down.
AACAATCCGCGGTCGCACGCAATAAACTCTCGCCTTGCGCAACGTTGGCTCCGCCAATGAAGACTGCGGTGTTGTGCAGATCTTGCGGACCGCGGGTGAACATCGCTCCGTGGACGAGATCGCGGACTTGTTCCGGTTGGACCGAGCGATACTGGAACAGGTGGTCGATGTCTGAGTCAACGGCAACCACCGCATCGAAGACGCTGGCGTGGTCGTCTCCGTCCAGCTGGATGAGAATCTTCGGCTTCGTCATGGCACACCTACAAAGAAACGCCCACCGCCGCGACTTGCACGAGCGATGGGCGAATGTTGTTCGATCGATCTAGCAAAGGCTAAGAACTAGAAACCCTTGAAAGGATGCTCGGAATCCTTGCCAGCCAACATTTCGTCAGCGGACGGCTTGCCCGCCATCGCGTTTGCAATCGCTTGCTTGGTGGCTTCGTAGTTGTAGTCGTAGATCTTTTTGTTGTCCTCAGCAGCTGGGTGAATAAAGACACCACAGACGATGACGAGGTCTTCGCATTGATCCTTGGGCAGGATGCCTTCACCAACAGCGTCGGCCACAGCTTTGGCGACGGCAGCTTGTGCGGGGCCGAACATTTGAACGGCTTGCGTCATGCCTTTAATCGTGACCTTGGTGATCATGACGGTCGAAGGCTTTACAGCGAGGTTCGGTGTTAGGACCGCCAGCAGGTTCGAGTGACCTTCACTCTGACGCGCCAGTGCATTCGCGAACGCGTTGCCAACAGGGCCATTCTTGCTGCCGATCAGCAAGTCAATATGAGCGATCTCGTTGCCGTCACCCGCCAGTGCTTCGCCAATGTACATCGACATGAATCAATCTCCGTGTAGCTGATAGAATCTCTGAGAGTTACTGATTACAAGGGTTTAGAACCAATGAACTTACCAAACCGCATCCTGAATGCAACTCCCCGCCGGGCGAGGGTCGTGGGGCGATGACAGAGCCATTGCTACTCGTTGGGGGCAGCGTCCGTGCAGCAGCGATGTCGGCACGAAGGGCGGGATTCGAGCCCCTCGCGATCGACCGCTTTGCCGACGCCGACTTGCGGAGAATCTGTCGCAACTTTCAACCGTATGACGAGCTACGTCAAGTGGCGAAGTTGGCGTGTGGGTTGCCGACGGCTGATTGGATGTACACGGGGCCGCTTGAAAATCATGTGAGTTTGATTGAACAACTGACCGAGCAGCGAGAGCTTTTAGGGACGGCACCGGCAGTAGTCCGGCGGATTCGTAATCCTTGGGATCTGGCGGCGGCGTTGCGTCAGGCTGGCCTTCGATGCCCTCGGTTGAAGTTGCTCGGCGAGGTTCCTGTCGAGGGACAGTGGCTGCGGAAACCGCTCCAAGCGGCTGGGGGATTCGGTATTGAGCGATTCGTTCCGGCTAGGTCGGACAACACAGCCGCGTCCATTTACTTCCAGGAGTTCATTCCGGGCCGTTCCATCGGAGCGATCTTTGTGGCCGCGAACGGGAAGTCGAAGTTTGTGGGGGCAACGGAGCAATTACTCGGCCCGGCTTGGGGTGGGGCTCGCGAGTTTCAGTACGTGGGCTCGGTCGGCCCGATCGCACTGTCGACCGAACAAGTACAGGCACTTTCCGATATCGGCAACTGCATCGCAAGTAGCTTTGCCGTGCAGGGTTTGTTCGGCGTCGATGCGATCGTTAACGACGAAGGTATTTGGCCAGTCGAAGTGAATCCGCGCTATACTGCGTCTGTCGAGATCCTTGAGCGGGCGATGAACATTGCGGCGATTCAATGGCATGTTGCCGCCTGTCGTGATGGCAAACTGCCCGTGAGCGATCACAAAGGGAGGATGGGTCTCCAGGCTCGTCCGGCGAACGATCGGCCTGGAAACCCGTCCTACACCAATTCAAACGGCGCGCGACATGGGAAGGCGGTCGTGTATGCGAACCGTCGAATCACCATCGATACGAAACTGGAACAAGAGCTGCTTGCGAGAAACGAAAGTGACGCTGCTCCGACCGTAGCGGACATTCCGACGGCTGGCACAATCGTCGATGAGGGCGAACCGCTCACCACGCTCTTCGCTGCGGGAGCGACGAACGAAGAAGTAGAAGAGAGTTTACGAACTGCCATCGCCGCTTGGCGTTAAGCGTTGTTTCGATTGCTGCGGGCGAGCGTTTCGAGATCGGCTTGAATCTGCTCTTCCGTGGGTTTCCACTTGCGTCCCGCGAATTCGGGCTGGAAGTCGGGCTGCCCAGCGAGTCGTGCGATCTCATTCACAACTCTTGTCATCAGCTCCTTGACTAAGGCATCATTCTGTTCGACGTCGTAATACGGCGAAAGATCGATCACCTCGCCAAACTGCAAGCGAACACGGGCCGACATAAAGAAGGGACTCGCAGGAGTGCCCGCGTAGGGTGCCCCGGCGATATAGCAGGGGAGCAAGGGGGCTTTGGCGCGCAACGCGACCATGATCGCGCCGGGACGAACCGGCAACAGCAACTTCTCCGTCATGTTGATCCGGCCTTCCGGAAACATGCTGATCAAATCGCCGCGTTGTGCATAGCGAATCGCCCCTCGCGTGGCAGCCATGTCACTGCCACTGCGGCTGACCGGGATGACCTCGCAGGTTCGCAGGAACCAGCCGAACGCTCGCGACTCGCAGTATTCGCGGGCCACCATCCAATGCATCGGACGATCAAAGCAGACTTGTAGAAAGAATGGATCGATGCTGCTGCGGTGATTGCAGATTACGACCGCGCCCTTTTCAGACCCCGCCGGCATGTGCTTCGGAAGACTTGTTCTCCAGAGCAACCGAACGAATAGCAACGCGATTACCCAAAGTATGCCTTGCGGCAACGTGAACCGACTTCGCGACAGCGCAATGCCTGCCCAAACAAACGGCGCAGCGAGACACGCCAATAGGAACAGAATCGCCAGCGTCTCGTGCGGCATCGCAGCTTCTACGGTTCGGGTCTGAGGCTAACCGGCTAAACGTGTGATGCGGTTCGCCGGCAGGGCCTCTTCGGCCTCTGCAGGTTGATAGGTGAACTGCATCAAATAGGCGTCTTCGGTCGTATCGTCGTAGAAGTCCCGCAAGACGGAAACGGCGCGGAAGCCGATGTTCCGGAAGAACAGCTGAGCCGCCAGATTTGTCTCGCGAACTTCGAGTAGGATGCGATTGCGCCGCTGGTGAGACAATTTGCTCACCAACTTGCCCATCATCGCGTTCCCGACTGATCGGCGGCGAAATTCCGGATTGACCGCAAAGTTCAGCACGTGTAATCGCGTCTTGTGCAGTTCGTAGATCATGAAGCCGACGACCTGCTCTTCGAACTCCGCGACCATGCCAATGCAGTTGCGTTGACGGAGGCAGCGAATGAAGTCTTCTTCCGACCAAGGAAACTCAAAACTCTGGCCTTCGATGCCCAACACCTCAGGCATATCGCGTCGAATCATCCAACGGATGTGGACACAAACATCCTGTTTCCCCTCGGTGCTCATCTCCCGACTCCTCCGTGATGTAGCCACGATCTCTCCGCGCAAATTATTCGGTCATAACCCAGCTTCGTGGACCCGCTTCGACTTCCTTGCCGAAGGCTGAGTACGGTATCAGATGCCCGGAAACGTGCCAAGACGAACTTGCCATCTGCCTCGATAACCAATTTGACTGCAAAAACATTACTTTCCAGTCACTTCGCGCAACGCAATCGGCGCGGTAGATTTTCAAGTGGTCCAAGGTTAGGATGCCGGGACCCAAGCGGTTTGTTGGATTCGATTTAGGCCCTTTTTGATAGCAGATCTGACTCATGCCAATCGTCAAGTTCACCAAAGAAAACAAAGAAATCGAAGTTCCTGCCGGCTCTTACCTGCGAGAGGAAGCCGTCAAAGCGGGAATCAACCTGAATTGCGGTGTGAACGGCTATGGCGCGAGTATCAATAAGCACTTGAATTGCTCGAACTGCACGATGGGCGTACTCAGGGGCATGTGCGGTACCTGCCGCGTGCTGATCACGGCTGGCATCCAAAACACAAATCAACTGACGAAACGCGAGCAACTCCGCTTCAAGACCCCTGGTTTCCCGCCGGATCCGATCCCGTGTCTGGCATACATCGGCCACGAAGACAACATGCGATTGGCTTGCATGACGCAGATCAATGGCGACATCGAAGTCGAGAGTGGACCAGAAGTGAACTTGTTCGGCGAAAACTTCTTTAGCTAAGCCGTGATTCGTGAAAGAGATCGTCGCAGTCGTTAAACCGTTTCTGGCCGAGAAGCTGCTCGATCGTCTGAAACGAGCGCCTCTGGAAGCTCTCACGGTTCGCGAAGTCAAAGGCTACGGCAGGCAAAAGAGTTATCTCGATGAGTACGGCGACAGCGAGTACTCGATGGCGTTCCTCCCCAAAGTCGAAATCGCCGTGTGGGTGGACGATGCGCGTGTGGACGAGATCTTGCGAATGATCGTCGAAATCGCACGCACGGGCAGGATGGGCGACGGCAAGATCATGGTCATGCCGGTGCATGCGTTCGAGAACATTGTCGAAGCACCAAAGCCTGCAAGCGCGGCGCCGTAGCTGCGACGTATTACGCTTGCCGCAGTGCCGGTACGATCTCCGCCCTTGCCGCGTGAATTGCCGGAGCAATTCCTGCTATTGCGCCGGTGCCGCAAGCGACGACAAACCCGCTGATCGCTAATCGAATCGACGGTGTGAACGAGATCGTCACGGCCTCTGCACCGACCGACAGGCTGCTAATCTGAAGTATGAGCAAGGCTGCGCTGACGCCGACGAGCCCACCCGCGATACTGAGCAACACGCTCTCGGTCATCACAAGACGAAAAACTCGCGGTCCCGAAAATCCGATGGTTTGCAGAACGGCGTGCTCTTTGATGCGGTCTTCGACCGACATAATCGTCGTCGTTGCGACTAGCGAGAGCACGAGTCCGACGCAGGCGTAACCGAGATAGTGTGTCATTCCAATCAGTTGCGCCAGGTCACCGAGACTCTTCGCTTGGAACACGCCTTTGGGCCGCGTGTCCGTTTCAACAGGTCCGCCCCGGAACTTGCCGTCGATCTCTTCACACTTCGTCATGGGGTCGATTCCCGGCTCCAGCAAGATCTCCAACTGAGTCACGGTCCCGACCAACCCCATCCCCTTGCCGCGTTGCAGGAATTCCAGGTGCGAGTAGATATAGTTCTCCTCGGCAGGATCGTCGCTTGTGAAAACTCCTGCCACGTTGACGGAGAAATCTCCGATCGAAAACTTGTCGCCGACGCTAATGTCCCGGCGCGCCGCGACCGCGCGACCCACGACGGCGGCATCTTGATGCTGCTCGAACTCAGACCAATCGCCCGAAACAAGCTGGAAGTCGCGAGCCGCTCGAAGTTTCTGGGGCGGCACGCCGTAGAATACCACCACGTCGAGACTGGCTCGGCAGTTGTTCGTGAAGACCTGAATCGGGACCACTTCGCGCACGCCATCCAACCGCGCGATCTGCTGATCGTAGTCTTGTGGCAGATGACTTGTGGCCGGGCAGAACTTATTGGCTTGAAACGTGATGAGCGATCCCTTCGCCTCTTGCCGGCGCTGCAAATCGTTCATCCCCTCCTGCACCGCACCCACAAAACAAAACACGAATAAAGCGACAGCCGAGCCACTCACCGTCAAGAGTGTACGGGAACGATGACGCCACAACGTCTTCAATACATAAGGCAGAAATTTGAACATCGTTTAACGTAGCGGGGTTTAGCCCGTCACTTCCTGCGCTTCGGACAATACGGCCGGGTTCGATTCTGTCCCACCGGTCTGCACGAGTTTCCCATGGTTGAGTTGGAATTGCTTATCCGCGATCCGGGCTGCTTCGGCGTCATGAGTGACCATCAACAGTGTGACGTTCAATTGCTCTTTGAGGCGTTTGAGAAGGTCGAGTATCTGATCGGAAGTATCAGGATCAAGGTCACCCGTCGGCTCGTCGGCGACGACGACTTTTGGGTGAGCGACGATGGCTCGGGCGATGCCCACTCGCTGCTCCTGTCCGCCTGATATCTGACGTGGATAGTGATTAGCCCGGTCGAGTACTCCGACGGCTTGCATGGCGATCTCGACACGTCTGCGACGCTCGCTTCGTGACATGGGCAACAGCAGCAGTGGTAGTTCGATGTTTTCGAACGCCGTCAACACGGGAACAAGGTTATGTGTTTGAAAGATGTATCCCATGTTGGCGGCTCGCCAGTTTGCGAGCTTCGTGCGCGATAGCCGCGTGATATCGGTGCCATCGATGACGATGCTGCCACTGTCGGGCTTGTCGATGCTGGCGATCAGGTTCAGCAAAGTGGACTTCCCCGTGCCGCTGGCTCCCATCAGGGAAATGAATTCTCCTTGCTCAATGTTCAGCGACACAGCATCCAGCGGCGTGATCGTCTCGTCGCCTTTGTGGTAGTGCTTCGTGACGTTCGTGATTTCGATAAGCGACATAGAGAGTCCAGGGTCTAGAGACGAGGGTCGAGAATCAAGAATCAAGGGTCTAGAGACGAGAGCCGGAGGGAGGTGTTGTGCCGATGGTTGGTTCTTCGCCGGTGATCTTGATGCGGGAGCCTTCGGCGAGGCCTTCGGTTCCGGAAGCGACCAGACGACTCGATATGGTTAAACCGCGAAGTATTTCGACCATTCCATCCTTGGTGATGCTTCCCGTGGAAACGATTTGCTTCCGTGCAACCTGCTCGGACTGGTCCGCGAGCCACACGAAGGATTCGCCGCCATCGCTGTGAATCAAGTGTTGAGGAACAAAAATGCGAGCGCCGCGATTTTCTGGCTCTTGACTCTCGTCTCTCAACTCTCGACTCAAAAACGTCACATCGACCAGCATCTCCGGTTTGAACACTGACGGCGGATCGGGGATCTCCACTTTCACTTGCAACGTGTTCTTCTGAATGTCAGCTTCGGAACTGATGAACAGCACCTTGCCCGTCAGCGGCGACGACAACGCTGGATTGTTGATTTCAACCGGTTGATCCAGGCTGACGCGCGGAATGTCCTCAAAGCGGACATCGACACGCACCTGCAACATGTCGGGGCGATACATCGTGACTACCGTGCTGCCATCGTGGCTTGCCATCTGCGTCGTACTGCTTCCGATGCGTGTGCCAGGATGAGCAAACAAGCGGAATACGCGGCCATCGATCGGTGCTCTCACGGTCATTCGATCCAGTTCCAGCTTGGCCTGTGCGACGGCAACTTTCGTTTGCGCGACGCGCGCGGCGGCGGCTCTGACTTGTGCCGCTGCTTCGGCTTTCGCTTTGGTTTCATCGGCAAGCAACTCAAGTTGTGTCTTCAGGGCATCTCGTCGCTGAATCAATGCTGCTTGCTCGCGTTTGAGCGCTCCCGATCGTTCCTGCCATTGTTCGACGAGTGCTTTTGCGGCGTCGGCTTTGGATTTCGCAACATCAATCTCGATTCCAGCGACCACGCCTTTGGCAGCGACTTTTCCTTCGTAGCTCTTTCGCATCGCCTCGTGATCCGCTTCGGCTTGGCGAACTTCGAATGGCAAGCTCGTCGCCATCGTCTCGACCTTAGCCAGCAACGCCTCAGCTTCGCTCAGTGAGGCTATCAGGTGTACGGGCTGGTTGAAGCGTGTCTCGGCCGCCGCGAGCGAAGCCTTGGCCTCGTCGAGTTCCGCTTCTCGAAGTTCGAGGTCGGCCAACGCACGATCGCGCGCCAACAAGGCGTCTGCCTTGACAAGTTCAGCAATCGGCTCACCGGCTTTTACCGGCTGATCCTCGACGACCAACAGCTGCTCGACGACTCCGGGAGCAAGTGCCGCGACACGCACAGGCGTGGGACGTGGTTCGATCCAACCGGCTGCCTTGAACAGAGGCGCGCCTTCCTGTCGAACCTCGACAGTTGTCGAGTACACCGGAACAACCGTGACGGGACGAGGCGGTACCACGACGTCTCGCGACGCCCCTGCCAACAACGCAAGGAAGCCAAGCAGCAACGCTATCGGCAACATATAGCGAGTGAACACATGCCGCCGAATCTGCACTTGCGGCTGACTCGTGCCGCTACGGTCGATGGCCAGTTCTTGAAGATCAACTTTGGTATTCATCATTCACGTCAATTCTTTACAAAGACGCCGCTGGCGAGGATCGTGAGATTGCCTGCATCGTCTCGTTGTGCCTTACCCGCGACAACGACGAGCGAAAGTTCCTTTACCTTGAGCAGTTCTCGAGTATCGGCTTTCACGAGCGTTCCGTTTTCATCGACGACTTTGATCAATGCTGTCGAACTCGACAGCTTATCGGAGTCGCTTCAGCAGTAGTCCCAAGGGTTCGGACAGTCGTCCGATCCACACTCGGCACACGACTTGAGCGAAACATCGACGATCGAGAACGCCGCCCGCCCCTCGACCCAAGGCGTCAAGCTGCCTCCGATCCGACCGACGACCACGACATCGTCGTCGGTGCTCGCTTCTTCACGAGCTTGTATGACACCTCTCGCATTAGCGGGCTCGCTGGTCAGCCGAAACGCCGAGCCATCCACCTTTGCAGAGTCGGCTTGGCTTGCTTGAGAGGACGCTGCCGGGGCTGGTGCCTTGTCCGCGCAACCGGGGAGAGTCAAGAGTCCAGAGACTAGAGACAAGAGCAGGAACGGGGATGATCTTTTCATGGTTCAAAACTTTCTATGTAACTAAGTGTGTCGTTCGTCGTTCGTCGTTCGTCATTCGTCATTCGTCATTCGTCATTCGTCTTTTGTCTTTTGTCTTTTGTCTCTTGTCTTTTGTCTCTTGTCTTTTGTCTTTTGTCTTTTGTCTCTTGTCTTTTGTCTCTTGTCTCACACCGCTTTCAGTCCCTCGACGATCGGCATTCGTAGTGCTCGGATTGCAGGTGGAATGGCTCCCAAGAAGCCGAGCGACAGCCCAACACCGCAGCCAATCAATACGGCGACATTGTCGATGCGGAGCGAGAAGGCTCCCATCGTGAAACGCACGGCCGCTCCATTGACGAAGGCCAGCGCCAGCACGGCAGCCAGCAAGCTCGCCGCTGCCGCGAGCAATAACCCTTCCTGGATTAGACTCACGACAATCGCTCGTCGCAGGAACCCGATGGTTTGGAGCGTGGCGAGTTCCGGGATGCGACCGACGACCGAACCATACATCGTGTTCAGACCTGCAAAGACGCCGGCGCCAGAGACGAGCAGCACGACCAACCACGCTAACCACCGCACGGGGGCGTAGTCCCGTTGCAGCGTTGCGTAGTACTCGGTCTCTAGCATCGTTTGCAGTTCCAGATCGAGTCGTTCTTTGCAAAACAGATCGACGTCCGCAAAGTCGCCATCTGGGGCGAGCGAAACGGCTACGATACTGAGATCTTGGCGTTTCAAAGCCTGTTGCAATTCGTCGAGTCGACACCAGGCTTCGGATTCAAACGCCGATCCACCCGCCGAGAACACTCCGCTGATTCGCCAAGTGCGTCCTTCGAACTGGATCGCCTGACCGACACCGACTTCGTCTACTGCGGCACCGAGCTTTGCAGCAACCAGTTGACCCACGATCACTTCTCCAGGTCCAGGCCATTCGCCTTCTTCAATCTCGAATTGGCGACGCACCAACACCGCTGATCGAGTCACTCCGCGGATCAGCCCCATCGCCGGTTCTCGCTCGTCGATGCCAACTTGCGTGCCGAGATACAGTTCCGGCGATACGTAGTGCTGGCCGAACCGCGATTGAATCCCCGCGACGCTGGCGGGAACAAGATCGCTGGTTCGCATCGGGATCGACGAGTATTCAAGATTTTCGCCCATGCCCAACGAAAAGATGATCGCAGTCTGCGGATCACCGCTCACGGCCAGGGATTGTTCCAATCCGCGAATGAAGCCGACGACGACAAACACCAACACAACGACGGTCGTCAGCCCAGCAAACGTCAGTGACGTTCGCAATGGACGACGAAACAAATTTCGGATTGCATACTCCCAGGGGAGAAAACGAAAGAGGGTCAAGGGACAAGGGTCCAGAGTCGAGAGAAAGAGCGAGACGACGAAGTAAGGGGCAACGTTCGAGCATGAGATAGCTCTTGACGTTAGACCTTCGACTCTCGACTAAAGCAGCAGCGACATATGTGATGTGCGCAGCATGCGACCGAAACTATCGCTCGAACCGTGCCGGTATTGTTCGTGGCCAATCGCCCGAAAAACAATCCAGTTGTCGGCGGACGAAGTGAATACGACGTTCAGCGGCAGAGAGTGCGATTCGAGGTTGTCGCTCAACTCGATCGGTTTCGCTATGACCGCACCTCCGCATACGCCCTGACACGACTTGTTGGGACACGGACAGGGAGCTCGGTGGTCACTGCCAGTGGCTGGTTCCTCGCAATCGCACGAAGCGGTGCAGTCAAGTGGGCACGCTTGAAATGACGATTCGAAAAACAAACCGTCGTCTGCGCAGCACGTATCGCTGTCGCACCACAGTGGGCAAGCAACAATCGAGAAGATCAGCAGGGAAGTAACAAGACGAATCATCATCAATCGACCTCAATACGTTCCTTCTATGATAAGTCGCTCGCGAACGAAGGGCAATCGAAACTTTCTGTGGGTCTAGCCGAAACGAGGGATTCTGACCAAAAAAAGGATAAGTTTCGCCGCGACCGCCTCAGCGAGCGAAAATGATTCAACTTGCCGGCTTCTCAATCCAAGCAGGATAGCACGACATGCACAAATGAATTGTCACACGCTGGTTCTGCGGTGCAAGATGTTCCAGTTCGGCGACCAGCGCGTTGATCTCCGATTTGTAATCACGTTTTAGGTCCGACGGATCGAGTATCGGTGGCGTTGGATCGGCTTTGGCCTCGATCTCGACAACGTAGAACTCGCCTCGGCCCGGAATCAATTCCGTGACGCATCGTGCGCAGTGAATGGGTGGCGCTGCTTCGTCGGGGTCCACGATGCGATCCGTCCGTTGAAAGTTGCGACATGACAGGAGCTATCGTAGCAAAGGCGACGAACCTGCTCAAACCGTGCCGAGTGAGTTGGCAGAGCGATTCATTTGTTGAAGTTGCACAAGATGCACGACGGGCCTCCAAACCCGTCGAATAACGACTTAGATTCATCGACGGGCTCGGAGGCCCGTCGTACACACCTCTCAGTTTGAAAACCTGAAAGGCCCTACGTGACTCGGCCTGAATGGGCGGCGACGCAGTGATCTGTTATGTTCGTGGCTCCTTAGATTGCGATTCGGAGCTGACGACATGCAACCCGCGGTAATTCTCGCCATCGCCGTGACCATTGTCTTGGGCGGCATCTTGATCTTGCGACTGCACGCGTTTGTCGCGTTACTGCTTGCCGCGTTGACGGTTGCGTTGCTGACGCCGCAATCCACACTACGTACTTACGCCGACGAACAGGTTGCCAAAGGCGAATGGACCGAGAAAGCTGCTGGAAAATTCGCGAACTCCTCCGCACCAAGTCGAGTGGCGGAAGGATTCGGCAATACGTGTGCCAGCATCGGGATCTTGATTGCGATGGCGTCGATCATCGGCAAGTGCCTGCTCGATAGCGGTGCGGCGGACAAGATCGTACGATCGACATTGCGGTTGGTAGGCGAGCCTCGCGCGCCGGCGGCCTTTATCGCCAGCGGATTTCTGCTGGGGATCCCGGTCTTCTTCGATACCGTCTTCTATCTGATGATGCCTTTGGGCAAAGCGATGCGACTGCGGACGGGCGGCAACTACTTGCTGTATATCTTGACGATTGTCGCCGGTGGCACGATGGCTCATTCGCTTGTTCCACCGACGCCCGGTCCGTTGCTTGTTGCGGATCAGTTAGGGGTCAATTTGGCCACGATGATTGTCGGCGGATGTGTGATCGGGCTGTTCGCCAGTATGTGTGGGTATTTCTTTGCTTGTTGGTTGAATGGAAGAATGGTGATTCCGCTGCGTGAATCGGCGGATGTGTCGCTAGCCGACCTGGAGGAATTGTCACGCCGCGACGAAAGCGAGTTGCCACCTGTTTGGCTATCATTGCTGCCAATTGTTTTGCCCGTGGTGTTGATCACGGCCGACACGGGACTGGATACCTACGTGAAAGCGGGAGGTGCTGAGTGGGCGATCGCTGTGCAGCCGTATATCGAACTTGTCGGCGACAAAAACGTTGCGTTGATTTTGGCAGCTGGGATCGCACTCGCGATGGTCGCATGGCAGACTCGCAAGAACGCGACGCAGCTTGCACAGTCCGTGCAAGCCGCGCTGGCTGGCGGCGGCGTCATTATCTTGATCACGGCTGGTGGTGGAGCGTTTGGAACGACCGTTCGCCAATGTGGCATCGCCGAGGAGATTGCGAAACTGACCTCGGACATCAACCCGATCATGATCCTTCCGATTGCGTTCCTCGTCACGACGCTGATTCGAACGGCTCAAGGATCGGCGACCGTCGCAATGATTACCGCCGTCAGTGTACTCGAACACTTTGTCGAATCGGGCCAACTCACATTCCATCCCGTTTATCTTGCCTTGGCGATCGGATGCGGCTCGAAGCCGGTCGCTTGGATGGCCGACAGCGGGTTTTGGGTGATTTGCAAAATGAGTGGCATGACGGAGGCGGAAGGGCTCAAGACGGTGACGCCGTTGAGTATCGTGATGGGCATTTCGGGACTCGTTGCAACCATGGCGGCCGCTGCAATCTTACCTCTTAAGTAGTCGGCTCCGCAAACTTCCGAAATGCACCAAGAGCACACGATGGACAACGACGAACAGGTAACAGGTCTGGGCAAACGCCTCTTCTTCTGGTGGGCCGACCGCCCCGCTGCTCACGTGCTCGTACTCGTGGCAATGACGACGCTGGCGATTATTGGCTACGTCAAACCTGCACTCGTTCGTGACTGGTTCATTGCAGTAGAAACCGAGGAGCCGCTCCAAGAAGCTCGCTTGCCAGCGGCTGTGCAAAACCCTGCGAGAAACGAACAACTTCCCGACGTCGAGCCTTTTCAGGTTGCTGGCGGTGAATGCATTGTGGTGGCTACGAGCGAAGACTTCTTCACTCGGCAGAGTCTCACGGCAATTCGCAACGTCGTCGCCGACCTTGAATCGCTACCGCAAGTCTCCGGTGTGTTATGGCTAGACAGCATCCCTGGCTTGAACCTCTTCGGATTGCCCGAATCGTTACTGCCTCGTTCAAACGCTTCGCCCCGCCAGATGCAGCTTGGTCGCGAGCGGACCCTTGACAATCCATTGGCAGTGGGCCAACTGATCTCGACCGACGGTAAGACGCTGCTGTTGCATCTTCGTATGGACTGGTTTTACGTGACGACCGACGAGGCATGTACGACCGACTTGCGGAAAGCCGCCGAAGCAGCAACCGCGCGGGTGCCGGGTGCCGACCTGCAATTCAAAGTCACGGGGCCGGCGCCTCTACATTTGATGATGGCGCACAATCACTTGCACGATTCGTGGCGCTACCAGGCGGTCGGCTACAGCATCATGCTCGTAACGGCGTTAGTGCTGTTCCGCGGTTTTTCCGCGGTGACGATCGTTGCGATCGCACCCGCGTTGGGCGTCTTCTGGACCATGGGGATGTTGCACTTCTTCGATTTTCAAGACAATCCCTTCAACGACATCATCGTGCCCGTGCTGATCAGTCTTGTTGGGTTGACCGATGCCGTTCACTTGATGGTCGAGATTCGCAATCAACGAGCTGCTGGCTTAGAGACGCGACAGGCGACACGTCGCGGCGTCGCTCGTGTTGGGCTGGCCTGTGTGTTAACGAGTCTCACAACAGCCATTGGTTTCGCGAGTTTGGCTTGGGCCCACCACGAAATCGTTCAGGAATTCGGTTGGTGCTGCGTACTCGGTGTCAGCTTGACGCTCATCAGCGTGCTGACCGTCGTGCCGCTTGGCTGTCGATCCCCACTTGGCTGGCGACTTCATGTTGGGCTAGGCAAGAGCTTGGTCGATGGCCAACTACGACGCATCGGCCCGCTCGTCGCCTGGATCTTGCGCAACGATCGCAAAGTCGCTTGGCTGGCGATCGCCGCGACGGTGACACTGGCCATTGTGTGCACGCAACTGAAACCCGACGAGCGGCGCTATAGCGGGCTGAGTGAATCAGGTGAAGCGGCAAAGGCTTTGCGACATCTTGATCGGTCGCTCGGCGGATTGGAGTTCGGATTCATTCGCGTCTCTTGGAACGAAGAATCCAGCGATGGCGAATTGCTGGAAGTGCTGCACGAAGTCGATCGAGTACTGGATCGCGAGCCCTTGATTGGTCAACCGCTTGGACTGCACGAGTTACTCGCCGTGCTGCCCGGTGAAGGGCCAGCTGAGGAACGCATGACGTTGTTGGAGTTGCTGCCGGCATCGCTTAAGCGAGCGTTCTACGTTCCGGAGCGTCGCACGGCGTCGGTACAATTTCGTGTGCAGGACATCGGTATCGCCAAGTACGGCCCGGTTTTTGAACGCATCGAGACGGAACTCTTAACGATAACGCAACGCCATCAGAATTTCTCATTGAATCTGGACGGCGATGCCGTGTGGCGATGGCGAGATGTCTATCGAATTGTCACGGACCTGGCAACGAGTCTGGGAACGGCCAGTATCGTGATCTGGCTGATCCTGACCGTTGTCTATCGCTCGATTCGCATCGGACTGATTTCGATAGTGCCCAATTTGTTCCCGCTTGTCGCGACAGGGGCGATGCTGCTGTTGGCTGGCCAGTATTTGGAGTTAGTGACGGTATGTGTCTTTACAATCTGCATCGGCATCGCGGTCGACGATACAATTCACTTCCTGACGCGCTACGTCGAAGAGACTGCCAACGGTGGTGATCATCGAGCGACTATTCAAAAGGCGTTCACCGGAGTCGGTTCCGCGCTGCTGATGACAACGATCGTGCTGGTCACTGGAATGATGACAGCCGTTTTCGGTGATGCCCGCGATGCGAGATTATTTGGCATCATGGGAGCCATCACACTGACCTCGGCACTGTTCGCCGACATCTTCTTCTTGCCCGCGCTGCTGAGCCAGTTTGCCAAGCCCGCTCGCAATTCGACAACCCCGATCGAATAGATGGGAACTACAGGCTTCCCGCAAGTCGCAAATCAGCGAGGATGTCGCCGAGCGAGCGTCCGGTCTCTTCCGTTTCGTGTTGTTGGAGCTCAGATCTCGTCACGGCTCCGTCGAAGCTTGTTAAGTTGATTCGCTTAACGAAGTACCTGTCGCACACTTGAAGATTCTCTTTCAGGTTATTGAGTGTTGCTCGTACCATCCTGGAACTCCTCCAATAAAGCTGTAGTCCATTCTCCGCATGCTTGCGGTAATCGAAGCGACGGTAGACGAATCTGGCTATTGATTCATCACCGTAGCCTGAGACATGGAGGTCGATGCCGCAGGCAACGGTGACGCGTAGCCGGAGGCCTACGCAAACTCGGCCTGAAGATCAAGGCGGCGCAAGAGGTCGTCGGCGCGCTGAACGAGCGACTCGCGCCACAAGGTTGCCGGAGCGTTGGATGAAGAAGCTTCGGAAGCGACGAATTCGGCCTGGCAATGCTGGCAGGCAACTCGACGTCCGAGATACGCCAGACGAACGTACAGCTTGCGACTGCAAGCGGGGCAGTCTTGAGAGAAATTTGTTGTCATCATGAAATACTTCCCTGTGAGATTCAAAGTTCTCTGTCACGACTTCGTCAGCCATCCTGGCTGTGGGTCGCTGTGCTGCGAATCGCATGCCATGTTGGGAACTGCGACGTGCAACTCATGCACTCATCAGGACTTGTTGTTGTTGGAAATTCTGCGAGCGGTTCGATGGCCTGTCATTTTTACATTTTCGGGGCTCGATCCGTGAACATTTTACAGCGCCGCCTACAAAGGTCGGTAACGATCTCATCTGTCGGGCAAGGTATGAGGTTCACGGTGAATTGATCGACCGTCCGCATTGGCACTGAAAACCGAGTGGTAGGCAGACCGATAACCCATCGCACACCCCTGACAATCATCATGAAAGGTCTCTACGCGATGGAACAGCCGCAGACTGGACGCTTGCCGACGCTCGAATCCAATCTTGACCACCTGCTTCAGGAACTAAATCAACTCGCCACACGCGTCAAACAGCCGGAACCGCATCAGCAACGTGACGAACTCCAAAGCGGGCAGGGCAACTACTTAGTCGCTAGCGGACGATCGTAAGTGACATGTAGGACGGGTCCCCAGCCCCGTCCGTCGCTTGGTACGCTAAGAGAGCAACACGACGACGCCGACAGAAGTCAAACTTGGAGGCAACGTTGAAGTCGCTTTGCCAGCACTGCACTCATGTGCGACGAATTGTCTCGGGCACGGGCTCCGTCTTTTGGCTGTGTCAGCTGGCTCAATCCGACAACCGGTTCGCGAAATACCCGCCGCAACCTGTCATGCGATGTAGCGGCTTTACTGCGATTGAGTCAACTTCTGATACGCCTCCGCGTAACGATGACCAAACTCCCGATAGGCCGCCGAGTTGAAGTGAACTTCATCGCCCTTGTGGCCTAAACCCTCCGAGCTGACGAAAGCCGTGCGTGCGACTTTCGCAGGCAGACTTTGGTGCGCTGCGTTCACGAGTTTTCGGGCCTCGTTCCAGGGTCGCTCGGCGAATTGTCCCAGTTGCCCCGCGATGAAAGGAACCTCCGAAGCGTTTAACTCCTTACGGAAACGGGCGATCAAGGCGTGCAGTTTCTGCTCGTAGACTTCGGCTGTTCCTGCATGCGAGTCAGACTCGCCTTGATGCCAGAGAATTCCTTTCAGTACGCCAACTTCGAGTGCCTGCTTCGTGCGCTTGATCGCCTCGTCGTACGGGTGGCTCTTCGTCTGCGAGTGATACCCGCCAGGCTCCCAACTCGAAATCGGGGAACCGCCCGCAGCACACGGAATGAGTCCGATGGTGGCACCTGGGTTTGCCGCGGCGATCTCGATACCAAACGTTCGGCCAATGCCCACACCGGCGCTGGGTTTGTCAAAGTGAAGCGGATCGATCGCTGGTGCCCACTGGCCTTCCTTCGTGAACATCAGCACGCGCGGATGCGGTTGGCGATCTTCGTCGGCGACTTGGCCACGTCCTGCCATGTTGGATTGGCCGACAAGGAGAAAGAGGTGAAAGTTCTCACGCGACGGGAGCTTTACGGCGACCGCATCCTCTGTGTGTGCGGAAGTGGCGAAGGGCAGTAGCAACAGAGCGGCGAGTGCGAGGCGGCGGTGGAGCATGCTGTGGTTCCTCAGCGATTATCCAGGTTGTTGATTGAAATCGGATGTGTTTTGAGTTACGACTTATCATAACTGCTATCGCATCTTCCCGCCTCCTAACCCTCCCGCCAGAAAGATCCAACCTATGAAACACGATCTACCGTCTGCACGATGTCTGCGGTCACTGTTCTTCGCGTGTGCCTTCTGTGTTTTGGTTGCGACTGTCAACGCTGCCGACTCGAATCCGCCAGCAGGCTTTCGCGCCTTGTTCAATGGCGAGAATCTCGAAGGATGGCACGGCGACAATCCGCACACGACCGTTAAAGCTGCCGAAGACAAACGCGAAGAAGCGATCGCCGCTCAACAGGAAGAGTTCAACGCACACTGGAGCGTTGACAACGGTGAACTCGTCAACGACGGGCACGGCCCCTACGCGACAACCAACGAAGAGTTTGGCGACATCGAGTTCCTGCTCGAATACAAAACAGTGGCCAAGGCCGACAGCGGGATCTATCTGCGAGGTACGCCGCAAGTTCAGATCTGGGACTATACGGAAGAAGGCGGAAAGTGGGATCGCAACGCGGACAAAGGCTCCGGCGGTCTGTTCAATAACAGCAAAGGGGCCGCAGGTCAGTTGCCGCTTGTTCTCGCCGACAAGCCGTTTGGCGAGTGGAACAAGTTCCGTATCCTCCAAATCGGCAGCCGCACGACCGTCTACCTGAATGACAAGCTCGTCGTCGACAACGCCATCATGGAGAACTACTGGGACAAAGATCGCCAGATCCCGCTGCCTGCTCGCGGTCCGATCCATTTGCAGACACATGGCGGCGAAATTCGGTGGCGGAACATCTTCGTACGGGACATTCCGATCGATGAGGCTAACGAGCGGCTACGTGGGAGCGACGAGAAGGATGGGTTTTCGTCGGTCTTCAACGGAACCGATCTAAGCGGTTGGGCAGGTGCGGTCGAGAACTATGAAGTTCGCGACGGTGCCATCGTCTGTAAGGAAGGCCACGGCGGGAATCTGTTCACGGAAGAAGAGTACGATGATTTTGTCGTCCGCGTCGAATTCAAGCTGCCGCCCGGCGGCAACAATGGATTAGCAATTCGCTATCCAGGCACAGGGCGCGCGTCGTACGATGGCATGACCGAATTGCAGGTCTTGGACGACACGGCCACCAAATACGCAAAGCTTGATCCGCGACAGTATCACGGGTCGGTATACGGCATGGTCGCCGCTCATCGTGGCTATCTGCGCCCCGTCGGTGAGTGGAATTATCAGGAAGTGACGGTGCAAGGGCACACCATTAAAGTCGAACTCAACGGCAGCGTGATCGTCGATGCGGATGTCAGCAAAGTGACCGAATTCAAAGACGACCTACCGCATCCCGGCAAGGATCTCACGCGAGGCCATTTCGGCTTTGCCGGCCACAACGAACCCGTCATGTTTCGGAATGTGGCGATTAAGAAGCTGGTTGCGAGCGAAGAGTAGGAGACACGGCGTTTCGTGGCTCATTCGCTCGCAACATCGACCGCCACTGGCGAGATCTGTTGTTGCATGTGGGTGAGCAAGTACGGAACGTAGATGATGCCGGTGTAATGATTTGCCAGCATCTCGATGTGATGAGACGGTTCGAGATTCGCCGTCTTGGCTAACAGATAGGAATTGGCTGGCGGGACGACAGTATCGAATTGTGCCGAGTAGAGCCAAGTGGTTGCCGGGTCGAGTCGATGTGCGATGCGTGTCGGCTCGATGGTAGCGACGGCTGACTTCAGCTTCTCGCCGGTGAGCCCCGCCTTGGTCAATTCCTCACGAAACTTGGCGGCGTCCTTTTGGCCATTCTGAATCACCCCGCATAAGTCGCCGCCGGCCAGCATAATGAAGACATGATTATAACCCCGGTCGAGACTGGCGGCCGTTGCCGTGACAAAGCCGCCGAGGCTCGTCCCTTGCAGGGAAATATTTTCTTTGTCGACCAGCGGAAGCGCAGCAACCGCGTCGCGTGCGCGACGCACGTCGGCGACGGCTTGCCGGATCACCGGGACCAAGTTTTCTCCGCTCGGTCGCTTTCCGTTGGCTCGTCGTTCGCCATAGTATGGCAACTGGATCATGAAGGCGTGAAAACCTTGCATCCGCAAGCCGCCCGCGAACATGCGACCGGCGGTCATGCCGCTTCCTGATTCATGAACCACAACGATCGCCGGCGCGTCGATCGGAACTTTGGCTTTATTGCGCGCCATATACCATTCCATAGTCACAACGTCGTTCGCCACATCGCCGCTGGTGACCGGAGAAGGGAACTGAATCATCAAGTCGCCGCAGCGTTCACGCGCGGTTTCGCAACGGACGCGAAAATCTGACGCCTGCCACACCAACCCGTCGAGACACGCTTTGGCGTCTGGAGATGACTCGGTGCCGGTATCTAAAGTGTCACTCGCCGCGAATGTCGCACCCGGCACGACCGTCAATTCGGCAAACGCCAGCGTCGTCCAAGCGAGCGATGTTAATGCGATTACGAAAGTTCGAAACATCGGCCAGCCCTAATCTCCTGCGGTCGCGACCGTGCTCTCGACACTCGTAGCGGGCAGCGTCTTCAGCAACTCTTTCAATTCCAAACGCACATAAGGTCGCTCGGCCGCTGGCTTGTCATGGCTGGCATTTGCTACGTACAAAACGCCGTCTGCCGGAACGAATAAGACGTTGTGCAAGTTCGATTGCATGGCAACAGGGCGGCTCATCAGCCATTGGGCGACGTTCGCGTCGATTTGGCCGTAGCGTTGTGTGACGCGATCGCGCAAGATTTCCAGGCGTGATCCCGCGGAAAGCACGACCGCGTCGGCGATGCCTGGGCCGAGCAGTTCGTGGGCTTGGCCTGGCTGCACAAACTGGATGCTGTCAGGCGTCGCAGACACTCCCACGGCGCGATTTGTCTTGCCGTCGGCAAACACGTAGTAGTATTCACAGGTCCGGGGACTGTTCGTCCACAGTGTCATGACTTCCTCCAACGTCGAACATTCTTCGAGGGCTCGTCGCATCAGCGTCGCCATCGGCACGCCGTCCCACTGCCCTTCGCCGCGTCCACCCATCTCACCCAACGAAATACCATTTGCATTCATGCCGCTGACACTGCCAATGAAACCGGCGTAGCCAACATTGGCGAATGCGTTTTGGCCGGTCGGGGCGACGACAAACGTGGTGGCCGCGTCTTGCAAACCGATCGTTGTCATGTAATCGAGCACACGACCGTGGTACAGCTTGCCATCCACTGTCGCGTTGCCATACACCGCGAAGCCCGAGCAATGAAACAACTCGGGGAACACGTTCAGGGTTTGTGCAAGCTCGTTTTCGAGTCCCAGGCTGTCGGCCATCGCTCGCGTCTCGGCCTTGTGCCGTTCAGGAATGTGTGGTGCCAGTCGGGCGTAGGCATCGGCCAACTCGTGACGGAACCAGCGGCCCGTACGAATGGTCTGTACGGTCCCGAAAGAATACAGGACCGAATCGATGCAACGCATCGCCTCCTGCTTTAACAGCTCGCCATGAGCTTTGCCGATTTGTTCCGGTGTGCCGTGCAGCAACGCCACTCGCTGACCTTCGATCCAACGAAGTTCGCCGTGCTCGACTTTCTTAGCGGTTTGCGTTGGTGATGTGAGTCTTGGCCCGGGAGCGAGAACCTCGAACGCTCGTCGCACGCCGCGAACGAGTTGTCGTTCGATTTCGCTGCGCTCTAGTTCGACAACTTGCATTTCGGGCCAACTGCCGATCGGATTCGCTTCGGCCGCGACGTCCGTTATTGCGAGCTGCACTCGCGTCGCGTCGACTCGCACATCAATCGTCTTGCCCGCCTCGGAGAATTGGAACGAACTCTTGTCGGTAATCTTCCATGAACTCGCCTGAGCATCGAATTGGACTTTCAATAGGCCGGTGAGAATCAACGCGACGGTATTTGGGTCGCCGCTCTGTAGTAATGGTACATAGGTCGCGATGCTTGACGCGGGACTGATGAGGCGTTTGGTGATTCCCGTCGGAGTCAAATGGTCGTTGACGTCCGTCTCGCCACGTCCCACATACACCATCTTGTGCAACGGCAGGATCATCGCCGTCGCATCGGCTCGACGGCGTAGCTGAACGGCGTAGTCGGGATGCGTTAGGTCGAGATCGAACGAGTCGTCAGAATATCGAATAAGCTTTGCGTCGATGTGATGGGAGCTGCCATCGATCTGGGCATCAATTTTGGCCGTGATTGTGAAGGTGGTTTGTTGGCCGGACAGACACGCGATCAGCGGTCGCAGATCGTTCGCCAGTCGCGATTGGTCGTTATCAGCCGTTCGCGCATGCGACGGCATCAGCAAGGCAACGAGACACGCACCCAAAAATATGCGGCGGCGAACTGAAATGTTCATAGATTCCTCATCGAGAAAGTGACTGCATGCTGGCCGCCGACACGATATAATCGTCGGGCGACGATCTGCCTCGGGACGGGAGTTGTTGAAAGAACTAGCTTAACCCATGTGATACTCGGAGCGAAAGCGAGAAGTTTCAAGGGTAGTGATACGATTTGTAGGTTGGACGCCTCGTCCGACCTGGGGACCGTTTGAAACCTTGGACGAAGCGTCCATCCTACGAACAAGTCAGACGGCATAACTACCGTTTCAAGGGAGCAGATCGGATTCGGAACACTGATTCGCACTGATCGACGCTAACGCAACACCGTTCACCAGGAGATGAGTCAATGACAGTCAAAGCACAACCCGACGGTTACCACTCGGTTACGCCGTACATCATTACGCACGATGCTGCCGGGGCGATCGAGTTCTACAAGAAAGCGTTCGGTGCCACCGAGTTAATGAGGCTGCCCGGGCCGGGCGGAAAAGTTATGCACGCCGAAATCAAGATCGGTGATTCCCCGGTGATGCTGGCCGACGAGTTCCCTGAAATGGGCATTAAGAGCGCGAAAACTATTGGAGGCTCGCCGATCCATTTGATGATCTACACCGACGACTGCGATGCCATGTTCGCCCAGGCCATTGCTGCAGGGGCTGCCGAGAAGAAGCCGATGGCGGATCAGTTTTATGGTGACCGATCGGGATCGGTGGAAGACCCTTACGGACATGAGTGGACTATCGCCACGCACATCGAAGACCTCACACCCGAAGTCGTCGACCAGCGGTTTAGGGAGATGATGCAGCAGGGTGGCGGTGACGGGGAGTCGTAGGTCGAGCCCCCGACGTTTTCGTCGAAGTGTCCAATATCGAACAAGGAATGTCCAAGGTTGAAGGAGATCACTAACACTTCGCGATTGGGCGTTCAGCTCTAAAACGCGCTTCGTCGTTTCGATGAAGTTACCGCGTTAATCGCTGGGTGACGCTCCAAGACTTTGCGTTTACCAACCACCAGCAACTAGCCGTCCAACTGGTGTGGCGAGACGCCAACATCGACGATGCTGCACGCCACGATCGGGTCGAGTCCCAGTTCGCGAGCCTTGGTGACAACCTCGTCGCTATCGCTGCCGGGGTTCAGCCAAAACTCGTCGCACCCTTTCGCGACGATTTCGGCCAGCATCTTCAAGCCGATCTGCGGCGGCAGATAGACGCTGATGCGAGTCAATCGCTCGACCGGGACATCGGCCAGCGACTCGTAGACCTTGAGCCCCTCGATCTCGCCGCCGCGTGGATTGATGGGATAGACGTCGTAGCCTTGCTGAAGGTGAGCCCGCACCGATTTGTTTCCGAATTTCGAGCGATCTGCGCTGGCGCCCAGAACCGCGACGGTTGGTTTTGACATTGGGTACTCCGAAGAAGAAGGTGGCCACGAAAAGGCACGAGAAGCCACAAGAAAGGGAAGTGACTGAAATTTACGCTGTTCGTGCTTATTGTGCCTTTTTGCGGCTATCTTTAGCAGGGGACGTGATCGCTAGTCGATCCGCCGCGTGGTTGTATCAGGTGAACTCACACGGCGTTGCTCCAGAGTATACCAGTTTCGCCAAGCTCTTTGATCGAAGCTGAAGCTCACGCCAGTTAACCTGACCAGCGTCTTGAGGACTTCCTGATTCGTCGCCGTTTGTGTGATCGCTTGCGGCGCAGTCGGCCCAGATGAGTAGGTGCCGCCGCTTTGATTCAGCGGCCCACCGCTGGCGAACGTGGTCGTGATCATGTCGCTACCCGGCAGCGCTATCTGGTGGTGTGTGACGAGCGCATCGATTAAAGGCGGAACAACGGATTGATCGCCAAGCATGCCCAGTGCAATCGCGGCGCGGTTCACGCGATCGTTGGTATTGCTTTTAAGTGCCGACACGAACTGTCTAGCAATCGGAGGCGACATGCTCGCCCGCAGTTGATCGACACACGCATAATACACCTCTTCATCGCGATCCGACAAAGCCAGTTCGACCAATGCGGCGAGCGCTTGATTGTCAGGGATCTGTCCCAAGACTTCGACGTAGATCAATCGCATTCGCCGATCGCGTTCAGCTTGTAGTAATCGCCCGATGGCTTCGATGGCCAGCGGATCGCGAACTTGGCGGATACTTTCGATCGCTGCGTGCCTCCTATCGCCAGTCAACTGCGAACGCCAGCGTGATAGTTTGACGTACCAATCTTTCCTCGCGAGTTCCTCCGAGCGGCGCTGCTCCGCTAGATCGATCTCTTGTTGCAACCGCCACTTTCCCTTGTAACGCACGTAGCCTTTGCGTTCGAGATGATCTTCCTTCTTGACCCACTGCCCACCGATTTCCGAGTGCCCCAAAGCTCGGTGCGCCAATTCGTGATCCGAATCGAGTTCGATCACTCGAAGCAGATGCTGCTGACGCTGTATCGGCAAATCATGGTCGCGACACCATTGTGCGATCTTCCAATGATCTTCGACCGTGTCGGCGACCGCAGGCGCCAGTCGATCGTACTTGAGTTGCGACTCTGATTGTCGAATGACTTGGGCAACCCTCGACCGCTCAAGTTGCAGGTGACCTCCATATTCGGTCGCGATGAGGTAATAGGGAGTGTCGGCATCTTCACGATTCAGCCACTGGCCGTAGACTTGAGCACCAGTCGTCAGCACAAAGCCGTCTGCGCGCAATTCCGTGAATGCAAACAGCAGCAGTAAGCTGGTGCTGGCGGCTCGCAGTAACAGATTTGAGTGCAGCATCGAACGTCCTCCGACCGCGTCGGTTCAGATGGATGCACCACTGATCTGACCCGGCCCCCTCAATATACGAGAGTCGTCAGGTCCGCGACAAGGATTTTGATGCTGACCAAATCGCCTCAATCCACGTTGAGGTCTAGCTTCGATCGAGGTCATTGTCACGAAGCTCGCGAAGCTTTTCGGCCAACTTCGCCTTAAAGCGAGCCACGATCGGCGCATGTTCAGGCAGTTCCGCGAGATTCGTGAACTGCCTGGGATCCATTTCCATATCAAACAGCTCGATGCCGGCCGAGGCGTCTTCCTTGTATTGGATGTAGACCCACTTGTCTTCTCGCAACAAGAATCCCTGTCGTGACGGGGCGACGCTGAAGGCCGCGTCGCGGACGGAGACGGTGGGATCATCTAACATCGTCGCAATGTTCTTGCCTTGCAGACGGCTCGGTATTTCCAAT
The DNA here is from genome assembly GCA_020638975.1 of Planctomycetaceae bacterium. Lineage (GTDB taxonomy): Bacteria > Planctomycetota > Planctomycetia > Pirellulales > Pirellulaceae. The sequence goes on along the minus strand of JACKHN010000008.1, from coordinate 105,253 downwards.
CCACACACACCAGCAATCGTGGGATAGAGATCAAGCAACTCGACGAGACTGTGACACACCGCAGGCTGCTTGCCGGGCACACTGATGATGAGTGGCACGGAGGCAGACTCTTCGCGCAAGCTGACCTTCGCCCAAAAATCGTGTTCGCCGAGATGATAGCCGTGATCGCTGGTGAAGATGACGATCGTCTTCTCGTTCAAGCCAGCTTCCTCCAGTGCGTCGAGTACTTTGCCAACCTGGGCGTCCATATAGGCCACGCTGGCATAGTACCCGCCCACCGCCTTCTTCTGGCGACGAACGTCCATCTTCATATTGAGGCTTGTCTTATAATTGATTCCCGCCTTGGGAATGTCGTCCCAATCACCAGGCAACTTCTCTGGCAACTCCATCTTGTCGTAGGGCAAGAACGGTCCGAAGTACGGTTTGGGCGCCACGAAAGGAACGTGAGGTCGCACAAAACCGACACCCAACCAAAACGGTTCGTCCTTATGCTTCGCGATCAGCTCCACGGCCTTGGCGGCAGTCCTGCCATCGGAATGAACGAGATCATCGCCATCGGCTTCGACCACGACAAACGTGTTGCCGCCCACGACCGGCTTCTTGCCATCGGGGTTGCCCTCCAGCGTCTCGCCATCGCCCGCCGCTTTCCACTCGGGACCCGGACTGTTGAAGCGCTCGGACCAGGAAGCCACGTCGTCGGCACCGTCGCCTCCATCTTCAATTCCGCCGGGCACTCCCATGTGAAAGATCTTGCTGACGCGGGCTGCATAGTAGCCGTTGTTCTTGAAATGCTGCGACCAAGTCGCGCGGTCGCCGATCTGCGGTCGTGGATTTGTGTATCCCAGCACGCCGGTCGCATGTGGATAGTAGCCCGACATGAAGGAAGCTCGGGATGGACCACAGTAAGTCCCCTGACAATACGCGCGTGTGAATCGCGTGCCGCGTGCTGCCAGCCGATCGATATTCGGAGTCGCACACACTTTGTTGCCGTAGCAAGACAGTGCTGTCGACGTCAGGTCGTCCGAGATAATGAACAAGACGTTATACTTCGCTTCATCCGCAGCCGAATTCGTCGCAAATAATGAAACTGTGCAGAGAGCAGAAACGAAGGCGACAGCGAACGGCGGTTTCATAATGATCCTCTCGGCGCGTGGCTTGGGACCGCGCGAGGAAGTGGTGCATACGTTTCCTGCGCTGAGAATTGACAGGCTAAAGCCTATCCTACTACCTGCTTGTGGCGTCGATCAACTAGCGCCGCGTTCGTCACTAACTTCGTCGCCGAACCGGATCTCCTGGCGATCGTCGTTGTCGCGACGTCGATGCAAGTAGAGCTTGATCGGAACTTCACCAAAGCTGAGCTGATCGCGCAAGACGCTGAGCAAGTAGCGTCGATACGTCGGCGAGAATCCCGCCGGATTGTTGCAGATCAGCACAATCGTGGGTGGATCGACGCTGACTTGTGTGGCGTAATAAATCTTCGGGGTATGGTGCTGCAAAAGCGGCGGCGGATTATGCTCCAGGGCTCGTTGCACGAGTCGGTTCAATTCGCCGGTCGAGACTCGCTGCCGAGACTGCTTGAACAGCATCTGCGTGTGATTGACGAGCGCCTTCACATTCTTGCCAGCTTGGCCAGTGACAAACGCGATTGGCACATGCCACATCGTTCGGAAGGTGTCACGCAAGTAGTTGACCCACTTCTCGGTCGGCATCTTGCCTTGCATGAGGTCCCATTTGTTCACGACAAATACGCACGGCTTGTAATTGTCGGCGATGTACTTCACGAGTTGCTTATCGACTTTGCTGATCCGCTCCGAGCAATCGAAGAACATCAGCGACACGTCGGCTCGGCGAATACTGCGTTGGGCGCGATGCGTGCTGTAGAATTCAACGTCGGTTCGCACACTCTTGCCGCGGCGCAAACCAGGCGTATCGATCGCCACGATGACCTTGCCGTCCATCTCGAAGCGGACGTCCACGCTGTCGCGCGTCGTACCGGGAACTTCGCTGACGATCATTCGCTCGGCTTGTGCCAGCGTGTTGACGAACGTACTCTTGCCGACATTCCTCCTCCCGACGATCGCTACTTTGATTGGTTCCTCGACCACGGCGAGCGGATCGACATGAACCGGTTCCGGCAGTCGATCAAGGATCATGTCCAGTAACTCGTCACGATTGCGCTTTTGCTGAGCGCTGACTCGGACGAGCTTCCCGCGTCCGAGCTTATAGAACTCGTAAGCCTGTGCGTCGAGCGCCGGGTCATCGGTCTTGTTCGCAACGCAGATGATCGGTTTGTCGACATACCGCAACCGCTTGGCGACTTCCTTGTCGAGCGGCATCAAGCCGGCTCGCGAATCGACGACGAACAGGATGACATCAGCGACTTCCAGCGCCAATTCAATCTGCTCGTCGATTTCTTTCGTCAAATTATCGACGTCATTCATCCCCACGCCGCCCGTGTCGACCAGCTCGAAGAAGTGATCGTCTTCTTGCATCAAATAGGTCACACGATCGCGCGTCACGCCAGCAACGTCATCGACGATGGACAGCCGCTTCCCGGCGAGCCAGTTGAAAACGCTGGACTTTCCGACATTCGGACGACCGACTATGACGACTTGGGGAACACTCATCGCTGTACTGGAGATTGGCGGGGATGTGGAGAATTATCGATCATTTCATCATAGTTGGCGACCGCCTAGTGTGACAGGCGCCCGGCAACGCACGGACGTAATGCCCCCTTATCGCCGGTCCTTGCCACTCGCCGTATACTGGGCTCATTAATTGGGCTTTTTCTCATCGATATGGCGGCGCGGAGTAGCCGATGGACCAGCCGGACACGTCAATCGACCGACTCAAGCGGATCGTCGTCCAGCGATTAGAATCGCTCGGTCGCGCGGGCATCACCCAATTACCGCGACGTGCGGCGACGCCGCTCGAAGCTCCTGAGCCAACCTCGCAACCAGCATCGCCGGAGCCAGTAGCCCCAGTTCCGAGCAAACTCGAACCGCCTCGCACCGCCGAGCAGGAAAGACCGGAAGATATGAAGAAGGGACGCTCGAAAGACAAAGCCGCCGCGTTGGCCATCGTGCAGCAAGAAGTCGCGGCCTGCCAGCGCTGCGAAGAACTGGCCTGCTCGCGTACGCAAACGGTCTTTGGCGTTGGCGATCCCAATGCGAAGCTCTGCTTCTTCGGCGAAGCACCCGGTGCCGACGAGGATCGACAGGGCGAGCCGTTCGTGGGCCGAGCCGGCAAGATGCTGAACGACATCATTCAAAAGGGCATGGGGATGGAGCGTTCCGACGTTTACATTCTGAACGTCCTCAAATGCCGCCCACCAGGGAATCGCAACCCGAGCCCTGAAGAGTCGGTGAACTGTCGTGAATATTTCGAGCGGCAACTGGAGATCATCAGCCCGAAGTTCATCTGTTGCCTCGGAACGGTCGCCGCGCAGAATTTGTTGCAGACAACCACGCCGGTGGGCAAGCTGCGGGGCACGGTTCACGACTATCGAGGCGCAAAGGTAGTCGTGACCTACCATCCTTCTTATCTGCTCCGAAATCCAAGTGCCAAAAAGTTCACGTGGGAAGACGTTCAGTTGCTGCTCGGTGAAATGGGATTACCGGTTCCGCAGCGGGGTTAGCACTAAGCACTTCGCTCTAAGCTCGCCGAAGTTCAGGCTAGAAAGCTTGTCGTACCTAGGATACCGCCATCCTTCGGCCATTCCGTTGCCCAACGACTAGCATGGTCCGTTTGCAATTCCTGAAAGTAGGACGGCCACTCTTGGCCGTCTATTGTCGGGCAGGAGTGCCCGACTTACGGCAAACTATACCACTACCGCCGAACGCAAATTGTTGACTCGACTTGCTGCGTCGGTCACAATAATGACCCCGCCATGCTCCCCGCTGAAACCCCTGCCCAACCACGAGGCCAGCCTGCATGAGACGCCTTACCTCTCCCGTGTGCGCGATTGCGCTTTTGTCATTCTCGCAGCAAGTATTCGCCCAGCCGACCGTATCGCACACTTCGCCGGGTGCCGTTACGCCCGGCCAGACGATCGAGTTGACCCTACACGGCGCGAAGCTCGATGATCCGCTACAAGTATGGACCAGCTTTCCCGCCAAGGTCGAACTCGTCCCCGGCGCTGCCGATGCCAAGGATCAGAAATCGCGAGTTTGCAAAGTCACGCTCGACGCAGCCGCACCGGTCGGCATCGGTGGGCTCGTCGTCGGTTCTCCGGCGGGCGTTTCGGATATCGCGCTCGTCATGATCGACGATCTGCCAAGCGTCGCCGACAACGGTGCGAACCACGCGATCGATAAAGCACAGGTGTTGACCGTTCCCACCGCGATCGACGGGATCGCCGATGGCACCAACTTCGACTTCTACAAGTTTGCCGGAAAAAAAGACCAACACATCTCGCTCGAAGTTGTCGCGACGCGCATCGGCACGAGCTTAGACTCCGTCGTCCGCCTGCTCGGCCCAGATGGCAGTGAGTTGATGTTGGCTGATGACGACGAGAGTATTGGCGCGGATTCGCGTCTGTCCTTGACGCTTCCCGCCGACGGCGACTACGTCGTCGAGCTGCATGACAATCAGTATCGAGGCGGCGGTCGATACCGTATGCGAATCGGTGACTTCCCGCTCGTGTCGGTGCCTTACCCGCTGGGTGGTCGGCTGGGATCGACGGCTCAGTTCAACTTTGCCGGATTGGCGAGTGATGGCGCTGCACCGGTCGTGCTTCGCATTCCGGACGAAGTCGCCAGCGGAAGAGTTTCGATTGCTGCCAAGTTCCCGGCAGGCAACGCTTCCGGACTGGCAACAATCGTTGCCAGCCCGCTGCCTGAAGCAAGAGAAGCCGAACCCAACGACTCGTCGAAGGTAGCAACTCCGGTGACGATTCCAGCAGCGGTGAACGGACACTTCCACTCCGATGGCGATCGCGATTACTTCACGTTCGCTGCTATGAAAGACCAGTCGCTTTCGTTCCAAGCCATGTCGCGCAGCCTTGGCTCGCCCAGCTTGCTGTACATGCGACTGTTCGACAGCGCGGACAAACAACTTGCCGAGACAAAAGTCGACGATGCAGCGGAATGGACGTTGAACCACAAGTTCCCCGCAGACGGTATGTACTGCCTGATGGTGGAAGATCTGCTGCGACGTGGCGGCCCTCACCACGCCTATCGCGTCGAAATTGAACCAACGCCCGGATTCAGCTTGGCGATCAAGAACGATAAGGACACACGACTGCAATTCAACGCTCCGGCGAACAACGGAGCGCTGGCATTGGTGATTCAATGCAATCGCACCGGATATGATGGCGCCGTGAACTTGGCGTTGGAAGACGATTCGGTCGGCTTGCGGTTGCTCAATCCGACAATTCCAGAGAAAGCGAAGGAGCACCGACTCCTGGTTGCCGTCCCCGAGGGAGCGACCGTCGGCAAGTTGGCCTCGATCCGACTGGTCGGCACGGCCACGGTCAACGATCGGCCACAATCTGCCGTCGTCGAAACGGTTGCTACGCTGCGAGCTAAACGACCGCAGCTGACGTTTCCGCCTGAATGGATGAACGGTCTGGTTTCGGTTGTCGTCGGCAGCAACCTCGACGCGTTCTTTGCCGTCAAGCCCGGCACACTCACTGCGGCGTTTGATAAGACCAGCGGACAAGCTGCACTCGCGTTGACTTTAGAAAGAACGAACAAGGATTTTAAAGATCCAATCACCGTGATGGTCGAGAACCTGCCCGCCGGTTTCACCGCAGCAGTAAAGCCTGACAAAGACACTTACAACGTCACCGTCACCGGTCCCAAAGACGCGGCGGATGGAACGCACTCGATCAAGATCGTCAGTTATGGCGAGTTCAAAGGACAGGGAATGCTGGCCGTGAATGAAGTTCCGCTGGAGATCAAAACGGCTGCCGAACCAGCTGCGGCGGAAGCAAAGACAGAATAGCGAACACATCGTACAAATACGACGGATTGAACTCCTCAAGGAGATGAATGATGAAGATGGCTGTGCAGGGAATTCGCACCGGAGCTTTGGTGACGGTCGCCTTTGCCGCAATGATCGGCCTGACGCGAGCCGATGATTTCAAATTGGAACCCGTTCAAGTCGGCGAGCCGCAGCGCATCGAAGTCTTTCCGCCGGCAATCAAATTGAACGGCGTCCGCGAGCAAATGCAGATCGTCGTTACCGGTTTCTATCCGGACGGAAGCGTGCAGGATCTGACACGCGCCGCCGAGTTCGCATCCAGCAACGCGGAAGTATTCAACCTCAAAGGATCGGTGGCGCATCCCAAGGCAGACGGTTCGGCGGACTTAAAGGTGAGCGTCGGCGGCCAAGAAGCGTCGGTCGCCGTCAGCGTTGCGAATCAAGGAGCTCCGCAACCGGTCTCATTCGAGTATGGAACGCTCGCTGCTTTGTCGAAGCAAGGCTGTAATGCAGGTGCCTGTCATGGTTCGCCGAGTGGTAAGGGTGGTTTCCGGCTATCACTCCGCGCATTTGATCCTGAACTCGACAAGCTGACGCTGATCCACGAGGACTTCGGACGCCGGACGAATTCGATCGAGCCGGCGGAGAGCCTCCTGCTACTCAAGCCGCTCATGAAAGTGCCGCACGGTGGTGGACTCAAGATTCACGCGAACGATTCGGCCTATGAAGTCATCCGCGATTGGATCTCCGAAGGCTGCAACCTCGATCCACCCGAACAGCCGCGAGTGGTCAAGCTGGAAGTCTATCCGCCATCAGGACGCTTGCTGAAACGTCCGGCCCATACACAACAGTTGGCAGTCCTGGCTCACTACGCAGACGGTTCCGTTCGTGACGTGACGGAGTTGGCAGTCTATTCCAGTTCGGACGAAGCGGTCGCTTCGATCACCGAAAATGGCTTGGTCGTCGGCAAGGATCGTGGCGAGTCGGCAGTCATCGTTCGCTTTATGGAGTTTATCGAGTCGTCGTTTGTCACGTTCGTGCGAGACATCGAAGGTTTTGCCTGGAACAACCCACCGATCAATAACTACATCGACGAAGCAGTCGATGCCAAACTGCAACAATTGAAATTCTTGCCGTCAAGCGTGTGTACCGACGAAGAGTTCATCCGCCGCGTCTACCTGGATGTGATCGGGATTCTACCGACCATCGCGGAGACTCAACAATTTTTCGCGGACACTTCAGCGGACAAGCGAGCCAAGCTGATCGACCAGCTTTTGGAGCGGCCAGAGTTCGCCAAGTTCTGGACGTTGAAGTGGGGCGACTTGCTGCGTCTCACCAGCAAGCAAGTCGGCGACGATGGTGTGTACAAGTATCATCGCTGGGTGGAACGAGCCATCGAGACGAACATGCCCTACGATCAGTTCGCTCGCGAACTACTCACTGCGTCCGGGAGCACGCATCTGAACCCGCCCGCCAACTTCTACCGTACCGCGACTGATACGAACGATTGCGTGGAAACCATCTCGCAAGTCTTCCTCGGTGCGAGGCTGCAGTGCGCCAAGTGCCATAACCATCCTTTCGAGCGTTGGTCCCAAGACAATTATTATGGGATGGCGGCGTTCTTTAACCGAGTGCAGCGAAAGAACACTCCTAAACCCGATGAGACGTTCATCTGGGTTTCCAGCTCGGGTGAAGTAACCCAACCACGTACCGGCAAACAAATGAAGCCGTGGTTGCCGGGCGACGGAGATGTTGAGAAGGCCGATGTCGATGACCGACGAGGCATTTTCGCGGAATGGCTCACCCGACCTGACAACCCTTTCTTCGCAAAGATCGAAGCGAATCGCATCTGGAGCCACTTGTTCGGTCGTGGCATTGTCGATCCGCCCGACGACTTTCGCGATTCCAATCCACCTTCCAATGCGGCATTGCTGGAAGCGTTGTCAGCCGACTTCGTAAAGAGCGGCTTCGACCGCAAGCACGTCATCCGAACGATTCTGAACAGCCGTACTTACCAATCGTCTTTCGAGCCTAATGACTTCAACAAGGACGACACGAAGTACTTTTCTCATTATCAACCGCGACTGCTCAGTGCTGAACAACTGCTTGACGCCATCTGCGACGTCACCGCCGTGCCCGAGAAGTTCGGTTCGCTGCCTCCGACGACAAGAGCCACGCAACTGCCGGCACCTGACTTGGTGAAGCACGAGTTCCTCAAGATTTTTGGCCAGCCGGAACGTCAGACGGTTTGTCAATGTGAGCGGTCGAGCGAATCGAATCTGGGAATGGCGATCCAGTTCTTCAATGGTCCGTTGATCTACAACAAGTTGCGAGATGGAAACAATCGTTTTCGTCAACTGCTTAATGAACAGAAAGCCGACCAAGAGATAATCACACAGCTGCATTTCGCCGCCGTGAATCGGCCTCCGACCGAAAAGGAACTCGCCGCGACGATGAAGCACATTTCGTCGAAAGACGAGCAAATCGCCCAGCATAACACTGAGACCGATGCCAAGATCGTGGCGATGAACAAGGCGATTGCCGACATGCGAAGGACGTTTGAAGTGAAGTTGTTCGATACCAAGTTGCAAGCAATTCCGGAGACATTGCGAGCCGACGTCAAGGCGGCTCTCGCGGCAGAAGAAGGCAAACGAAGCGAGGTGCAGAAGTATCTCGTCGAGAAGCTCGGTGCGTCGTTGGCCGTGTCGGCGGACGAAGTAACGAATGCGCTGGACGAAGAAGCGAAGAAAATGGTTGCTGATTCAACCGCGCAAATCGCGGAACTTGAAAAGCAGAAACAAGCCCTCGGTTCTCGACGGATTGAAGCACTAGAAGATGTTTGTTGGGCATTACTGAACACCAACGAGTTTTTATTTCAACACTAATTTCTTCGTTTAACGCCCAGCCGAAGGCGCCGATATCTTCGGCTGGGCGTTAAGCGAGTTACCAGAAGATGTGAGACCGCCATGCATCGCACAACGTCGCTACTTTCGCTCGCGTTTACGCTGTCGATCGGAGTCGCTGCCACCGCCGACGAACCGGTCAGCTTTCGCAAGGATCTGGCTCCGATCTTGCTCGACAAGTGCCTTGCTTGCCACGGACCGAAAAAAGCGGAAGGCGGCTTGCGAGTTGATTCATTCGAACGGGTGACGAAAGAAGGCGACTCAGGATCCCCAGGATTCACCGCCAACGATCTGGACTTGAGCGAAGCCTTTCGCCGTATGGCCTCCGACGATGCGGATGAACGGATGCCAGCGGAAGCAGATGCGTTGCCTGCAGAGCAGCTCGCGTTGTTCAAGCGATGGATCGAAGAAGGTGCGAAGTACGATGGCGACGATCCGACGGCCGACTTGATCACGATCGTTCCCGCTCCGACGCATCCCGAGGCGCCGGCTACCTACCGCTATGCCGTGCCGGTGGCGGCGGTCGTCTTCAGCCATGATGGCAAGGAGCTGATCGCGGGCGGATATCATGAACTAACTGTTTGGAATCCGGTCGATGGAACCTTGATTCGTCGCATCAAGAATGTCGGTCAACGCACGCGTGCTTTGTCGCTCAGTCCGGACGGAAAACTCTTGGCTGTCGGCTGCGGTGCCCCAGGACGGCTGGGCGAAACGCGAGTGATTGATATGGCGACTGGCGAGATCGTTAACGTACTCGGTACGACGTCGGACGAGATGCTAGATGTCGCGTTCAGCCCGCAAGGCGATCGATTGGCGGTCGGTGCTGCCGATGGTGCGATCCGGGTGTTCGAGATCCCTAGCGGTAAGGAGCAGCTCTCAATCACGAGTCATTCGGATTGGGTGACGGCTCTCGCGTGGAATGCCGATGCGACGAAACTGGTATCGGGCAGCCGCGACAAGACTGCAAAGGTCTTCGACGCCAAAACAGGCGAGTTGCTCGTGACCTACTCGGGACACGGCGAGGCCGTGAAGGGCGTTGCCTTCCATCCCGAAAACAACGATGTCTTTTCGGCTGGTACCGATAAAAAGATTCACCGCTGGCAGATTAGTGATGCCAAGAAGACTGCCGACGTGGCCTTCGGAGGTGAAGTCTTCAAACTGCCGCTCAGCGGCGAGTTCTTGTTCGCCTCGTCGGCCGACAAGACCGTTCGTCAGTTCGAAGCGAAAACGCAGAAGCAACTGAAATCGTTTGCGGGCCATCAGGATTGGGCGTTGTCGGTCGCTTACCATGCCGAAACTAAACGAGTCGCCTCGGGCGGATTTGATGGCCGCGTGCGAGTCTGGAACGTAGACGACGGCAAAGAAGTCGCCTCGTTTTTCGCGGCTCCCGGTTACGAAACGGCCGCCAAGTAGCTCACGCCCCATCCCATAGCTATAATTCAAGCAACGATGCCGGGAAGCGGATAGTAGTACATTTTGCAGTAAGTTATGCACTCCTGCCCGACAAGAGACGGCCAAGAGTGGCCATCCTACTTTCAGGAATCGCAAACTGTACCACTCCCGGGACGCGGCATATAGATGCGTTTTGTTGCGCTGCGGCCTACAAATCGTCCTGGTATACACGTCTGAGAGTCCGCATCGAGTGTTATTGCGGCCGGCAATGTCAAGCAGCGAGGGGGTTCCGACCGACTGTTTGAAAAGGAGGTCGAGCGATGAACGTAAAACTGAAAGTCGTACAAGGCAAGCTAAAGGGCAAGGCCGGCGAGAGCGCGGGCTTGGAAGTCGCTCTCTCAAAATCTCGCTTTGTGATCGGGACCGCGACGGACTGCAACATGCGTTGCCCGAGCAGCACGATCAGTCCACATCATTGCGAGATCACGCTGCGCGACGGCAAAGTTCTTCTGCGTGACCTCGATAGCGACTCCGGAACGTACTTGAACGACGAGCGAATCGATTCCGAGCGGCTCATCCGAGCCGGCGATCGATTGCGCGTGGGTCGACTTGAATTCGAAGCACTCATCGAACTTCCTGCGCCAAGCAAGAAGGCCGATGCCGTCGACGACTTTGTCAGCGATATGCTCGCGCAAGCTGACGAAGAAGAGCGAGCCACTCGTATGGCCGCACCGGAACTACGCCAATTTCACCTCGACGCGAACAACACGAACCCCGAATCCGCTGAACCAGAAGACGAAGACAGGCTGACCGCGTTGCGTAAAAAGCTTCCCGAAAAGAAGCCCCCAGGAAAACTGCCTCCCAAGCCTTCGATTACCGCCGAGAGCTCCGTTTCGGCCGCCGAGCAAACGCTTGAAAAGCTTTTGAAGCCCAAGCCTAAGCGACCGAGTGTGTAGGTTCCTTCGTTTAACCCGATCGCAACTCGGTGGTGTGGCGTTTGCATCGCAGAACGGTCGCGTTGCGACTCGATTAAACGACAATGCGCGAAATCTGACGCACCGCCCCTTCAATAACTGATCATCGCGTGGTATCAACTGACGCGAGGACTCTCGTTAAATGTAGGAGGCAATTGTGTACGACAAGCAAGCGTTGATTGACTTGATCAAGGACCTGGCGCTCGAGTTTGGTGATTTCACACTCGCGTCGGGTAAGAAGGCATCATTCTATCTGGACTGCCGCAAGGTGACGTTGCATCCGCGCGGTGCCAACTTAATCGCCGAAGGAATTCTCGAGTTGCTCGGTACGGAGTTGCCCGATGCCGTGGGGGGCATGGCGATTGGAGCTGATCCGATCACAGCCGCTGTAATTACGATCGCAGGACAACAAAACAAACCGATTCGAGGTTTCATCGTTCGCAAGGAATCGAAAGAACACGGCAAAGGACGCGACGTCGAAGGCCCCGTTGAATCAGGCGACACGGTTGTGATCGTTGAAGACACAACGACAACCGGCGGTAGCTCGCTCAAGGCAATCGACAAAGCGGAGGCCGCTGGTTTGAAAGTGATCGGAGTGATTTCGATCGTTGATCGACTTGCCGGAGCGGCTGAGATCTTTGCTCAGCGCGGTTATCCGCTCCGCTCGCTGCTGACGATTCGCGATTTCGGAATCGAGCCCGAATAGAAACAGCTCAAGCGAACAAGGAGGGGGTCGGGAGTCTTTTTCGGCCAAAGCGGCTTGATGATGGCTTACCGCTTCACCGAAAAAGACTCCCGACCCCGTACGGCCAGCTTTCCAATTAGTTCGCTTCGCCCGTAGGCGCTGGCGTTTCTTTCTCGGTCGGGGCAGGATCGCCGGCGAAGCGGATCAACGATTCGGGCAACTCGACTCCGCCAATGTCCTTCATGACTTGCATCATGGGTGGCAGCGTCTTGGCCATGCCGCTGATAAAGTCGGCCGTGTTCGTACGTCCGTTCTTACCGCCATTTTCCCACACGACGATCTTGTCGAACTTGATGTTCGAGATCGCCTTGGACGATGCTTCGGCGAGATTGTCGAGGTGCTCCAGCATCAACATCTGGAAGGCTTCCTTCGAGCCACCGCAGGCCGCGACGATCTGCTGCAGACCCTGACCCTTCTTGGCCATGATCTCGAATTGACCACGAGCTTCGGCATCCAGCTTCATGAAGATCGCATCGGCTTCGGCTTGAGCACCGATCCGGACGCGTTCGGCTTGAGCCTCGGCATCGACAACCATCTTCGCCTTTTCGGCCTTGGCTTTGGCTTCCAATTGAGCTCGTTGTTCAGCTTCAATACGCTCGGCTTCGGCGACAGCCGCTTTGGCCATCGCACGGTTCTGAACTTCGAGAACGGCGGCTTCGGCTTCCTTCTTGCGACCTTCGCCCAACTGAAATGCCTCGGCCCGCTTCACGGCTAATGCCGCTTGCGAAGCAGCAATCTTGGCTTGTGATTCGTTCTCGCCTTCAATCGCGACGGCATCTGCTTCGGCGACACGAACACGCATTTGTCGTTCTGCGTCTTTGACCGCAGCTTCACGCTCGAATGCCGCCTCCTGCTCGCCGACGACTTGTTCCTTCTCCAGATCAGCAACTCGGACGGCTTCATCGCGCCGTGCCTCGCGAGTACCGATGGATTGATCACGCTGCGAGTTAGCAACTTGGATCGCCTTATCACGCTCGGCTGCTGCAACGCGAGTTTCGCCCATCCGCAGGTTATCGGCCACATCACCGCGAGCTTTCTGAATCGCTTCGGAAGCCGCTTTTTGACCGATCGCGTCGATGTAGCCCGATTCGTCGGTGATGTCCGTGATGTTCACATTGATCAGTTGCAAACCGATCTTGCTCAATTCCGGTTCCAGCGACGTCTGAATGTGTTGCAGGAACGTGTCGCGGTCACGGTTGATCTCTTCAATGCCCATCGACGCGATGACTTGCCGCAATTGCCCGAAGATGATCTCTTCTGCTTGCTTGCGGATCTCGCCCACGGACAGTCCGAGCAAACGGACGGCCGCGTTCTGCATGACTTCTGATTTTGTATCGATCGCTACCGTGAAGACGCTGGGCACGTTAACGCGGATGTTCTCCGAAGAGAGAGCCCCGCGTAACGGCACTTCAATTTGGATCGGCTCAAGACTGAGGTAAGCGTAGTCCTGAATCAGCGGCACAACGAAGGCTGCACCGCCGTGGATTGTGCGGGAGGCTTTGCCTTTGCCAGTTCGTCCGTAGATCACCAACACGCGGTTACTGGGGCAACGCTTGTAGAACCTGGCGATTAGCATCACGATCATCACGAAGATCGCCATCACAGCGAACACGCCACCAGCGACCCAACGAACCCAAGGATCGCTAATCGATTGGGCGAGCAAAGTGAATGAATGCATCTTGGGATCTCCTGATTCAGTGGTGACGCGTTTACATGACGCGAGTTGCTACTTATTGGCGATGATTAATTAGGCCGTAGTTTCGACTGGCTCGACAAGCGGCTCGACTTCTAGCGTGTTGCCGCTGACGACACTAACTACAACAACCTTAGCACCTGAGTTAAGTTTCTCGCCGGCGGACGTCACTGCGGGGAACTCTTCGAGCCGATCTTGGATCTTCACTTGAACTTTGCCGTGCCCCTCGTTGCTGGCTGGAACGGCAACATTGACCGTAGCGGTTCGACCGATCGCATTGGTGATGCGGAGATTACCGGTTTGAGCCAATCGATAGACGGCTCGCATCAGGTAAAAGACTCCATACATGGCACCCAGCCCGGCTAAAATCGCCAGCGTTAATTGTCCTGCCGCCGAAAGACCGGCCGAGTGAGCAGCCATGCCCGTGATACCGAAGAATGTCACGGCCGCGACCACTGTCTTAAAGGACAGGACGCCGAACATCGATGTTGATCCGTGCGGATCTCCCACTTCGACGTCGCCATCGAACGCATCGGTTTCGAGGTACGAATCGAACGAATCCGGAATATCGTCAGCAATGTCAACGCCGTGATCACCGAACCCTGCGAAGGTCATGACAAGTTGAAACGCAAGGATCGTTCCGCCAACCACGGCACAGGCTAGAAATATCGTGGTCATTACGTGTTCCTCGGCTGATAGTTGTTAAGTTACGCGGTTATTCGCTGCCAGATCGCCAATCTTGAAGTGGCACGCCCCTGCGCATCATGGGACACAAACTCTAGGCTGTCAAACGGCTTAGGATCGCAATCTAGAACGCAGACGGATTCCACACGTACAAACTCTTTTCGAGCGGATTACTTGCGAATCGGGTCCGCGACCTGCATTATCTCACCTAAAGGTTCTTACCATTCGATTCGATCTACCGGAGCTGTTATGACGCGTTTACTGATTCCCCAACTATTGATTGCTCTCCTATTCGGCATCACTTCGACGCTGCATGCCGAACCACAACGACTGACGCTTTGGAATAATCACGCCCCGGTCGACGGCGAGAAGTTTGAAGAAGCGGACACGTGGATCACGGTACATCGTGCGGAGAACGGGAACGGAACGGCAATCGTAATCTGTCCTGGAGGCGGTTATGGCGGTTTGGTCACCGGGGGCGAAGGGCATGGCATCGCGCAGTGGCTGAACCAGCATGGGATCACCGGCGTGGTGTTGGAATATCGGCTGCCAACTGGCCGACCGTTTGTGCCCCTGCTCGATGCGCAACGAGCGATCCGAACCGTTCGGGCCAACGCAAAGGATTGGGATGTCGATCCAACACGCGTCGGCATCATGGGTTTCTCGGCAGGCGGACATCTCGCTTCGACAGCGGGAACGCATTTCGATGCGGGCAATGCGACGGCCAAAGATCCGGTGGACCGTGTCGGCTGCCGACCGGACTTCATGATCCTCGTTTATCCCGTGATCACGATGGACGAAACGACTCACCGTGGCTCGCGGAACAATTTGCTTGGTGCAACACCGAACGAAGCGTTGATCGAACTGTTCTCGAACGAGAAACAAGTTACCACGCATACACCGCCGACCTTCTTGGCTCATGCCGTGGATGACAAGCCGGTTCCGATCGAGAACAGTCGAGCATTCTATAAGGCCTTGCAAACACACAATGTACCCTCGAAGCTACTGGAGTTACCGTCTGGCGGGCACGGGCTGAACGGGTACAAAGGCCCGATGTGGGACGCGTGGCAGGAACAGTCGCTCGCTTGGCTGACAGAATTGCACAAGTAGCCCACCAACGGTTCTCGGAATTCCATGAAGAAAACATTTCACGCCAGCGGCGTCATCCCCGCATGTTTGATGCCCTTCGACTCGAACTTGGAGATCGATGAGTCGGCGTACCGTCGCCACCTGCGCGATCTCGCGAGTGTGGAGGGCGTCACCGCGATCACGGTCAACGGTCACGCGGCTGAAGTCCATGCGTTGACGTTTGACGAGCAACAACGATCGCTTGAGATCGCTGTGGACGAAGTCGGTGAAGGCATGCCGTTGGTGGCGGGCATCGCGACGGCGAACTGTCGTGAGGCAGCTCAACTTGCACGAATGGCGACGGAAAGCGGGGCAAGTGCATTGCTGGTGTTTCCATCCGAAGTCCTTTCGCTTGGCGGACAGCTTCGACCGGAGATGGCGCTGGCTCACGTCGCCAACATCGCCGACGCGACAAACTTGCCGCTGATTCTGTTTCAGTATCCGTTCGCTGGCGGTTTAGGCTATCCACTGGAAACGCTTCTCATGTTGTGCGAGAAAGTTCCCTCGATCTGCGCGATCAAGGACTGGTGCAATGACCCGCCGTTGCATGAACGACATATCCGCGAGTTGCATGCACTCGATCGCCGTGTCAATGTTCTTTCAACTCATAGCGCGTGGCTGCTGGGGTCGCTGGCAATGGGCTGCGACGGGTTGTTATCGGGGGCGGGAAGTGTGATCGCAAATCTGCAAGTCGCCCTTTGGAACGCTGTACAACGCGGCGATCTACGTTCTGCCCAAGCGATTAACGATCGCATCTATCCAACGGTTCGAGCCTTCTACTGCGAGCCGCTGGTCGACATGCACAATCGGATGAAGGAAGCCCTTGTGATCCTTGGAAGATTGGACGAGGCTCATGTGCGCGCACCTTTGCTCAAACTACCGTCCAACGAACGGACTCGAATCAGCAAGCTGCTCGCCGAAGCCGGTCTTTCGCCACAAACGGTCTATCAACCACTCGCCTAGAAAGTCAAAGCGATGCGTATCGCCATCGGTGGGATCTCGCACGAGACCAGTACGTTTGTAAAGACGCCGACAACCTTGAAAGACTTTGAGTCAGGATTCGGTTTGTTTCGAGGGCAGCAGATCATCGACCGTTTCACCGGCGCAAACATTTGTGCCGGCGGATTCATCGACGGTGCGAACAAACACGGATTTGAAATCGTCCCGCTGCTGTGGACGTTCGCCTATCCCAGTGGTGTGATTGTTCGCGACGACTATGAGTTGTTGAAGAGCGAGTTCTTGCGACGATTGCAGGACGAAGAAGCGGCTCGCGGACCCGTTGATGGCGTGTTGCTCGATTTGCACGGAGCGATGGTCGTCGAGGGAATCGATGACGGAGATGGTGACTTCATCGCAGCCGTTCGCGAATTCGTTGGTGCCGATCGCCCGATCGTCGTCACACACGACCTGCACGGAAATCATTCGCAACACCGCGTCGAGCAAGCGGACGCGATTATCGGCTTTGATACCTATCCGCACGTCGATATGGCGGAACGTGGTCGCGAAGCTGCTGACTTGATCGTGGCGACCATTCGCGGTGATGTACGGCCGGTGATGGCACTGCGGCAGTTGCCATTGTTCTGGAACGTGCCCTGCCAAGTGACAGCTCTTTCGCCGATGAGCGAACTGATCCGACGGGCTCATGAATTGGAGACGCGAGCAGGCATTCTCTCGGTGACGGTCGCAACCGGTTTCCCGTGGGCCGATGTGCCCGACATGGGAGCAAGTGTCATCGTGGTGGCCGACAACGATGACGCGTTGGCCCGCGCGACGGCGGATGAATTGGGAGATTGGATCTGGGAGAATCGTCAGCGTTGGTCATGTGCTCCGGTGTCGGTGGTGGAAGCAATCGAACGCGGCGAATCGGGTGGTCAGTTTCCCATCGTCCTGGCTGACCACGCCGACAATACGGGTGGCGGTTCGCCGGGCGACTCGACCGAGGTATTAAGGACGTTCATCGAGCGGAAACTTTCAGACGCTGTGATCCTGTACATCGTCGATCCGGAAGTGGTCGAGCAGGCGCATGCGGCTGGTGTTGGGTCACAAATCGCCGTTTCCGTCGGTGGCAAATCCGATCCCGTTCAAGGCCCGCCCGTCGAGATGGACGTTCGGGTGATGGCACTGTCGGACGGCGACTTCACTTACGATGGCCCGATGTACGCGGGGCTGACCGGCAACATGGGTCGATCGGCTTGGTTACAGCAAGACGGCGCGTCCGTTGTCGTTGTAACCGCTCATGAGCAACCGCTTGGTCCAGCGTTCGCTCGTACGCTGGGGATCGAATGTGAACGAATGAGGTACATCGCCGTGAAGTCTGCCGCGCACTTTCGTGCCAGCTTCGAACGATTCGCGGGCGTGATCATTAACGTCGACGCTCAAGCCATCCAAACACACGATTTCGCCAAGTTGAAGTATCATAAACGACACCGCGAGTTCTTCCCGGTCGAGATCACTTCCTAATGCCCTCCGCACGGTAAGGGTCCACACTCCCAAGACACTTGAATTAAGAAGAGTCTTCGCCATGCCAATTCACCTGCCGTCTCAAAGCCGTCGCCAGTTCCTGTTCACGACCGGAGCTGCCATCGGTGCCGCTGCGATCACGCCCGCTGATGTATGGGGCAACGATGTTGAAGAGGATTTGGTCTATCTCCTGAACGACACGCACATCGGCGAGAAGCATCCAGCGGATTC
This sequence comes from Planctomycetaceae bacterium, assembly GCA_020638975.1. Taxonomy (GTDB): domain Bacteria; phylum Planctomycetota; class Planctomycetia; order Pirellulales; family Pirellulaceae. Next base: position 87,118 of record JACKHN010000008.1, on the reverse strand, counting down.
GCCCGTGCCAAGTCACTTGCGGCAAGTTGTCGACGAGCTTGTCGCCTTGGAACGCAAACCGGCGTGTGTCTTGATCAACGGCGATCTCGCTTTGAAAGATGGACAACCTGGCGACTATCGGCATCTCGCCAAACTCATTCGCCCGCTTCAGGAAGCCAAGATCGATTTGCACCTCACGCTCGGCAACCACGACCACCGCGAAACGTTTTATGAGGTCATGCGGGAACAGCGGCTTGAATCGCCGGTCGTCGAATCCCGTCACATCTCCGTCGTGGAAACACGCTACGCCAACTTCTTCTTGCTCGACTCGTTGAAGGAAACGATGGTCACGCAAGGAACACTGGGCGCGGAGCAACTAGCATGGCTAGCAAAAGCGCTGGACGAACGGCCTACGAAGCCTGCTATCATCGTGTCGCACCACAACCCACGCCTCGGCGGCGATCCCAATCATTTCCCGGGCGGCCTGATCGACTCGGAGGAATTGTGGAAAGTGATCGCGCCACGACAGCAAGTAAAAGCCTACGTCCATGGCCACATCCACGATCGCGGATTCGCCGCGCACCAAGGTATCCACATTCTCAATACGCCGGCAACTTCCTATGTTGCCAATCCCGCGCTTTCGACAACCGGTTGGACAACGGTTCGTCTAGCTGCCAGCAGTGCTTCGCTGACAACCCATACGACTGACGTCGATCATCCCTGGAACGGGCAGACGAAAGTGCTCGAATGGCGTCGTTAGGGCAACAGTCTTTTGGATTTCCTTGCTCGCTTGGCAAGGAACGATAATCCGCACGCTACTCATAATCCGATAAACCGTTACTGGTTGCTGTCGTTCTGACGGTTCGCCAACGCGTGCTCGTACTGCTAGCAAAACGACAAAAATTGTTGCCTGGTTACGTTTTGCTCTGTCGGAAGTTCGCGGCTTTTAATACAAGACCCATCCCTGTTCCCGTCTCAGGGACCAAACACGCTCACCGCTTTGTCCCCGATCCAGTAACAAGAGCGTAGACAACCGTCGAGGTCATCATGAACCAGCAAGCCCTGCTGACACTCTATCGCGCGATGTACACCGCGCGGCAGATCGACAAAGTCGAGCAGGAACTGACGCAACGCGGCGAAGCATTCTTTCACGTCGCAGGCAGCGGACACGAAGCAACAGCGGCCCTTGCGCCTTACCTGACTGAAGCTGATTGGTTGCACTGCCACTATCGCGACAAGGCACTGCTCGTCGCACGAGGAATGCCTATTCGCTCGTTCTTCGACTCGTTTTTGTGTAAAGACAGTTCTTCGTCGCGTGGTCGGCGAATGAGCGGCTTCTTCAGCGATCCGAATCTTCACATCCTGAGCATGACCACACCGACCGGCAACAATGCGTTGCAAGCGGTGGGAGTTGCGGCTGCCGTGAAGGACGATCCTTCTCGGCCAATTGTTTACTGTGCGAATGGCGACGGCACTACACAGCAAGGTGAAGTCAGCGAAGCAATCGCCGCCGCCGTGCGTGATCAGCTACCAGTACTATTCGTCATCGAAGACAATCGCTTAGCCATCTCGACAACGACGCGCGGTCGGACCTTTTTCTCGCTGCCGGGTGGCGAGGCCGAGTCCTACTACGGATTGCCGATTTGGCGAATCGATGGCCGTGATCCGGCGAGCAGCTACGAACAGTTTGGCTTGATCGTCGAGCAGATGCGCCGCGAACGAACACCGCAATTGGTCGTCTTCGAAGTCGAACGCCTCACAAGCCACACGAATGCGGACGACCAGCGCGTCTATCGAAGCGCTGATGAAATCCGCGAAGTGATTTCGACCAGCGACCCCGTGACACGACTCGAACAGTGGCTGCTTGCAGACGGTTGCGAAGTGGCGACGCTTTCCGCCCTGCGACGTAATGTAGAATCCGAAGTTGCCGCGGCTGCTGACGAATCGCTGGCTGGATCAGACCCAACGCCGCAAATGTCTGCGAAACCCGTGATTCCCGTTGAGCTCACGCATTCCTCCTACGAAGTGCGCGGCGACGCGGAGAACGCGACGCTGACGATGGGACAAGCGTTACGAGATGTTCTTGATCATCACTTGGCAACCGACTCGAATGTCTTTCTCTATGGCGAGGACATCGAGGACCCGAAGGGCGACGTATTCGGTGTGACACGCGGACTCAGCACGAAGCACCGTGGACGCGTCTGCAATTCGCCGTTGTCCGAGTCGACGATTATTGGCACGTCCATCGGCAGGGCGCTGGCCGGACAAAAGCCGGTAGCCTTCATCCAGTTCGCAGACTTCCTGCCCCTTGCCTACAACCAACTCACTTGTGAATTGGCCAGCATGTTCTGGCGAACCGGCGGCGAGTGGAAAGTTCCGCTGGTCGTGATGGCAGCCTGTGGCGGATATCGTCCAGGTCTCGGTCCCTATCATGCCCAGACGTTCGAATCGGTGATGACACACACACCGGGCATCGACGTCTTTATGCCTTCCAATGCCTGCGATGCGGCGGGAATGCTGAATGCAGCGTTCAGGTCCGAGCGTCCGACGCTGATCTTGTATCCGAAGGCGATGTTGAACGACATGTCGCGAGCCACATCGCCCGATGTTGCCGAGCAGTTTGTGCCGATCGGTTCCGCGCGAAAAGTCCGTACTGGCCGGGATATCACCTTCGTCGCCTGGGGTAACACCGTTTCGCTGTGTGAACGCGCGGCGGACGATCTCGAGCGAGCGGGTGTCGAAGTCGAGATTATCGACCTGCGATCGCTGTCGCCCTGGGACGAGCACATGGTCATCGCTTCGGCTGAGAAAACATCGCGGCTGATCGTTGTTCATGAAGACAATCACACCTGCGGGTTCGGCAGCGAAGTCCTGGCAACGGTTGGCGAGAAGTCTCGCTTCCCGGTTTCCATGCGTCGCATCACAAGACCCGACACACTGATCCCCTGTCATTACGGCAGCCAGATCGAGGTCATGCCGTCCTACCAACGCGTGCTATCGACCGCCGCACAGCTGCTGGACTTTGATCTCACTTGGGAACAGCCCGCCGAGCAGGAAGAGGGCATGTTCGACTTGCTGGCGATTGGGTCAGCACCGTCCGATGAAACGGTCACGGTCGTCGAGTTCCTGACGCAAACCGGGTCGCGGATCGAGAAGGGTGATGTCGTCGCCTCGGTGGAGGCAGCGAAATCGGTCTTCGAGATGACGACCTCGGTGGCCGGTGAAGTGGCGGAACTGCTGGCCGACGAAGGCGACAGCATTGCAGTTGGCAAACCGCTGCTCCGGATTCGTGCCGATCATGCGGTCGTTCATAAGAGCGCCGTGCTGCTGGAAGATCCAGGCGAACCCATCCTCGTGCGACGCCGTCCGTCGGAGAGATTGCCGTTGCCGAAGCGTTACGATCGTCGAGCCTTCGATGTCGGACTCTCCTCCGTCGCAGCCGTGACCGGTGATCGAGTGGTCTCGAATCGCGAGTTACTGACATCGACGAACGACATGACCGTTGAAGACATCATGCGACTGACCGGCATCGAGAGCCGCAATTGGGTAACGGGCGAACAGAACGCTGTCAGCATGGCCGTACAAGCGGCTCAACAAACACTCGAAGAAGAAGATCTGCTCGTCGACCAGCTTGATCTGGTGATCTGCAGCACAACAAGTCCTACCTCCGTATCGCCTTCGATGGCTTGCCAAGTCCTCAGCGGACTCGTTCGCGGCAAGTCGAATGCGATGCTGCAAGCCTTTGACATCAGTGCCGCTTGCAGCGGTTATCTGTATGCGTTGCAGGCTGGATATGACTTCCTACAAAGTAAGCCCGATGCTCGAGTCTTAGTTGTCACCACCGAGGTCCTTTCGCCGCTGTTGGATCGCAAGGATCTTGATACCGCGATTCTGTTTGGGGATGCTGCGTCGGCAACGGTCCTATACGGCGAGAGCCATTACGAGAACGCTCGCGGTCGGCTCTATCGACCAGAACTTTCCGCCAAGGGCGAAGATGGCAGCGCACTGACCGTTCCGTTCCGCGATGGCGGCTTCATCCGCATGCAGGGCCGCAAGGTCTTCAGCGAAGCCGTACGATCGATGATCGCCAGCCTGAACCGCGTCTGTCAGCGCGAGGGAGTTGGGGTGAACGATCTGAACATGATCGTGCCGCATCAAGCCAACCAACGAATCTTGGATGCGATCCAACATCGCATCGACACCACCGTCTACAGCAACATCCGTCGCTTCGGCAACACATCCTCGACCAGCATTCCGCTGTGCTTAAGCGAAGTCTTGCCGAACGCCAAGAAGGGCGACCGGCTCGGATTGTGTGCCTTTGGTGGCGGGTTCACCTTCGGGGCGAGTATTCTCGAAGCAACCTAGTTGGACAGCGCCACTTTCACGACAATCACAACCCGAAGCGTAAGCGAGGAAATGGTTTACCGCAGCGCCTCGCTTACGCTTCGGGTTATGCGTGAGCCGCAGGTGTTGTTGGCTCAGTCATTCAAACGGTGAGATTTTATCAGAAAGGAGACGAGGTGAAATCAAATCCTACCCGTGCTGGTCCAAGCCGGTATGGAAATCTTCACTCGAACCTCGAGAGAGGGTACGCAGCCAGGGTCGGGAGGTAACAACCGGCGACGGAGGGGCCAGGTGAAGATAGTCCGGGAGGTGTCGCGTTTCGGCTCGGATGGTGGGCTAAGCTCCGTAACCTGATGAAGCCCTAGGAGACTAATCCTCTCCCCTGCGGGTTCCAACTTGGTTAGAACTCGTGGACCATCAGAGTGTATGGTGGGGCCGCCTGGACAAAATGGCTGACAACACTGACCGGTGAAAGTCCTACTTCGTCCACAGCTTGGCTTCGGCCAACTGTGGTAAGGCCAATCTATAAGTCAAAGACGAAATGAGCGGCTGAAGCGATGGAACGAGGAAGACGCCTGGTCTCTCTCGTGCAAGGATAGCAGCTCTTCCGGAGTAGTCGCGAGCTCGCGACGAAAGGAAGGACCGTTTGTGAAAGTAAGGACAACTCCTTCAAGACAGGGAGAAAGTTAGTTCGGCGACTGCGACCGCAACAGGTCTACCTGTTCCTCTTTCAGGAAACCCGCCGAGTCTAAGAAACAACTTCAAATGCTTGTGGGAGCGGTTATTCGACCGGACGATCCTCAGGATCAACAAGAGGGAAGTAAGTGGCAAAAGGAAAGATGAAAGTCCATAGTCTGACGGGAAGGATTACTTCCAAGCTGGTGTACGAAGCCTGGCGAGCTGTACGGCGAAATCGCGGTGCGGCGGGAATCGACAAGGTCAGCATCCAGATGTTCGAGAAGAACTTGGACGCCAACCTTGACCGACTGATGCGGGAGCTGAAACAGAGGACCTATGAGCCTCTACCCGCTCGGCGAGTCTACATTCCCAAAGACGCCAAGGGGACGAAATTTCGCCCGCTCGGAATCCCGGCAGTCCGAGATCGAGTTGCACAAGAGGTGTTACGACGTCTCTTGAACCCGATCTTTGAGGCAAAGTTTCACGATCATTCCTATGGCTTCCGACCCGGACGAAGCTGCCATCAGGCGGTTGAGAAAGTCTTGGAAATCGGGCAGCAAGGGTACCGCCATGTGCTCGACGCTGACATCTCCGGCTTCTTCGACAACTTGTCTCATGCCGCCATTATGCGTGAGCTGTCCGACGTGATTGCCGATGGGAACATCCTGGGACTGGTGGAGAAGTTCCTCAAGGCGGGAGTGATGGAAGGCGGCAAGGTACGACCGACACACGTTGGGACACCTCAAGGTGGAGTCATATCTCCACTGTTGGCTAACATCGCTCTGAATATCCTCGATCGGCATCTCCATGAACGCGGCTTCCGCTTTGTACGGTACGCCGACGATTTCGTGGTGCTCTGTCGTAGTGAGGACACAGCCAAAGAGGCTCTGACACTGGTCGAGCATCTGTTAGCAGATCAACTCGGGCTCTCTCTGAGTCCGGAGAAGACGAAAGTGACGAGGTTCCACGAAGGGTTCACCTTTCTGGGCTTCGACATCAAGTCGCGGTTTGTGCGGATACGAGCCAAGTCGGTGGAGAACTTCAAGACCAAAGTCCGCCGGATTACCCAACGCAGCCACAACTTGGATGCTGAAATGATCGAGCAACTGAACCGCGTAATCCAGGGCACGGCGAACTATTTCGCGACGCCTTGGTCGCACTGCGGCGATGCATACCGCAGTCTGGACCGCTGGATACGCATGCGACTGCGGTGTATGAAATTCAAGCGAAAGTCGAAGGTGGATAACGTTCGTATCCGCTTGAAACACTTCAGGAATATGGGCCTGCTCTCACTCAGCGAACTACGGAAAACTTGTGTAGCAGGATAGTCTCGGTTCCCCTCGGGGGGCGATTTCCGCGGTACCGCCCGGTGCGGGAAACCCGCACGCCGGTAAATATGGGGAATCAACCCCATTGCGATAACGGGGAGGGAGTGGCGCGAGCCACTCCCTTACCCGCTGATACCCAATGACTTATGCCAAAAGTGGCGCTGCCCACCTAGGGTTGGTGATATCGGATATCGAGCGACCTTTCCGTGAAGTCGGTAAAGGACTGCCGCGTGTGATAGCCAGGCCAACAATACGTCGCCGTCAAATTGGTCGGATCATAGACTGCCGTATAGATCGTTCCCCAACCGTGGTCGAAACGCGTTGAATACAAAGGCGGTTCGAGAAACCGAGACGTGAATCGTTCCGCAGTTTCGAACGGATCATCTAAACGCAGCGCCAGGAAATGAGCGCGATCGACACTGCCTGTGGCCACTGCATGTTCGGGCCACTCGACTTGCTCCTGATGGTTTGTCGCCAAGTGTTTGTTCGTGACTACTGGCACGCGATCAGGTGCAACAAAGATCGTACGATGCCGACCACTCACATCCAACAACGTAACGTTGTACGACATGTGGCTGGGCACGCGTGCTAACACTTTTTCCGCTTCAGCGGTCGTGTCACAGAACTCGAGGATGTAGCGCAAGATCAAGGGAATGCCGAAGCCTTCCCCGACGGCTTTGCGACCACCGAAGGCCAGTGACACGGCCAGTCCAGCATCGTTGATGCCGTCCAAAACGCCCCACAAGCAATCGCTCATGGCGATCACCTCTCGTCCATTCCACGTCGTGTGAAGCAAGACGCCTTCCCACATCTTTGGGTCATAGTCGTAATTGCGGATTAGCCGCGGTTGATCGCGCGTCCAAACCGCTTGCGAACAGCCGGTCAGATAGGGTGTGGGTCGGTACAGACTCAGAAACCTTGCTTCCAAGTCACCGCCGCCAGCCAACTCGACCAATCGCTCATAGGTCGGCAGCAGTTCGGGCATGTGTTGCCGCAGGGCTTGCTCGCAAGCCATGAATTTCGGACGTCGGTCCGCACCCTCTTTCAAGAACCACGACTCGTAGTTCGGCCAGAACTGCTTGAACAGGCTTTGCCATTTGTCGCCGGGGGAGGGTTCAGCGATACTTCGTAGCCGTGAATTCATTGTATCGATCACGCTGCAGGCACGTCGATCTTAAATAGCTCCGCTGCGTTGCGCCACATAATCTTTTCCATACTTGCTGCAGGCAACTTCAGCTCTTTCATGAACTTCAAATAAGACCGCATGTTGCAAATCGGCCAGTCCGTACCATACAGCATGTACTGCGGTTCGCCAGCGTACGTGAGCATCTCTTTGACTTGATTTCGCATGAATCGTTCAAACTTCTCGTTGAAGTCGCCCAACGTCAGTCCCGACACATCCGTGTAAACGTTCGGATTCTTGTAGACGACTTCCATGCAGTCACGAATCCAGGGATTGCCGATGTGGCAGATGACGATCTTCATCGTGGGGTTGTCGACCGCGACGTCATCGATGTTCAACGGATGGGCGAAGCGCACTTTACCTGTCGGCGAGTACGTATCGCCCGTATGAAACATCACCGGCACGTCGAACTCCATCGCCAAATCATAGATCACTTGGCAACGTTGATCGTAAGGATAAAACGGCTCGTAGCCGGGGTACAGTTTCAGGCCCTTGATCAATCCAGCTTCTAAAAACTCGGCGATCTCGCGCAGATCGCGTTGCTTGTAGTTCAGAAAGCTGATGCCTGCGACGACGGAGATGTTGTCGTGCTTCTCTGTTGCCTTTACGACATCGCGAGTCGGCGGACGGTGCTCTGTCACCTTATAAGAAGTGAGTACCAGCGAATGGTCGACGCTGTTCTTCTCCATCTCGCCCAGCAAGTTATCCAGGCATTGGTCGATGGAGACGACGCGATCTTCGTGATAGTTATTTAGATGTGTGTGTACGTCTATAATCATCTGCGTGACCCATGACAAAGTCGGCTGGGCGCGACCCGGCCTACGGAACTGCGAACTTTCAGCGAGGCTTCCTACAGCATCTTGAAATTGCCGACTTCGGCAATCTCGACAGCGACGTGCGATTCGGCAGGAGTCACGGGGCGCGACTCGTATTGAGCCAGGATGCCGTTTGTCCACGCGTGAGCGCGGTCGTTCAGTTGGAAATCCTCGGTCATCAAACGCCCCGGCGTAATCAAGATCCCAAGATCGGCACCTTCATACTTGTAATCGCCTTCCTTCGAGATGCGAAGGAAGAATGCTTGCTTCTCGTTGCCCACCGTGCGACGGTGAGTTTGCATGCGAACATAGCTGAGTGTGCCATCGTCGTTCATTTGCCAGATACCCGACTTCGGTGCAGACGTGATCAGCTCCGTGGTATCGGCCGTGTGTTTGATCACCAGTTGTCCCCAACTGTCGATGTTATCGGGATCGGACCAGCGCTCGTTCAACTCCTCGACATTCAGCTCGAAATCGATATCCGCCCATTCCAGCAAGTGGAACAGGAATAGAGGCGCATCGGCATGAGCGAACGCCGCAAGATTCGTCATCGCACTGGCACCGGTCACGCGCGGGTTGACTTCGCCCAGGTACAACTCGTCGCTGTCCAAATCGCGGAGGAAATCTAGTTCGAAGTAGCCACGATAACCCAGTTCTTTGAGTTGCTCGCCGAACTTGAACGTCATGTCGCGGGCTTTGTTACGAACCTCGTGAGAAAACGATTCGGCCAGCACTTCGTTTCCGCACCAACCACCGCGGTAAGGCGTCAGTTCCTTGAAACCGACCAATTCCGTCATCAAGGGGCCTACGATCGTGCCGTGTCGCGTGACACATGCTTCCTGTGCAGCGCCACGGCAGCGGATGCGTTTCATGATCTTGACTTCGGGTGCTTTCTCAATTTCTTCGGCGTACTTGTTGTAATCGGCTTCGTTCGAGATGAAGAAGGTCGTGTGTCCCGAGTCGCCAAAGGCTGTTTGGATGACGAGGTTCTCGCCGAGGCTGGCGGAGACTTCGCGAAGCTGAGCAAAGTTCTCGACCTTGGCCAGCACATTTGGCACGCTCGAAATACCGGCGCGGTCGGCGATCCGTGTCGCGGAGATCTTGTCGTCGACCATCTGACGCAGATTGGCCTTAGGAAAACACACTTCGAGCCCAAGTTGTTCGCAGAGACCTTCGATTTCCTCATCAAAGAAAAGAAACACGGCCTTGCCCTTTTGGCCGTCTTGTGCCCGGCTGCGGATAAAGTCGATGACCTCTTTGTGTTGCAGCATATAGCTGTTGATGTCTTCGATGCTGGTAAACGGCTTGTGAGGAATTTCCGAAGGCACCATCACGTTGGGATGCTGGCCGTCGAAGCAATCGATGTAATTGATGCACTTGAAATTGCGCACCCATTCGTCGATGCCGATCAAGTTAAAGTTCGTAGCACTGATGAAGTAGATCGGTGTTTCATTGCGATGAAAGAACAACCGTATATCAGACAGCCCGTTTAGCGTTCGTTTGGTGGGTGTTGCGACCTGGCTCATTTAGAAGCTCCTTCTTTTGTTTTCTTGGCAGTGATTTTTGGGTGACCGTTAATTCGACCTTCTTCCGCGGCGACCGCAGTCGCCGTGAAGACGCGGAGGCCGAAAGCAGGCTCGTAACCGTGAATCTCTTTGACATCCAATGCCAATAGATATTCAACGATCTCTCGCGTGATAACTTGGCCCGGTGCTAGGACCGGAAAACCGGGCGGATACGGCGTGATGAAGGCTGCGGATACGACTTCGCGTTGTGAGTCGACTTCGGCCAACAACGATCCGTCATCCAACTTCAAATACTCACATTTCGTTTCGTCGTACGCTAAAAAGAAAGCGCGACGCATGTCGCCTTCGGGCGTCGTGCTGTCGAGGGTGGGGCGAAACGTAGGATGAAAGTGACTGAAGTTCGGCAACGGCGGCAGCTCTTCGGTGAACTGCTTGACTTGCTTGCCAAACAGATCGAGTTCGACTCGACTCCAACGGTCCAGCTTGTCGTCCAAATCGCGAGCGATCTGCGTCAACACATTGACCAGATGAGCGATCGTGCCCCGCGTCATGCCGATATGGATCATAAACAGCACGGTATTCCGTGATGTCTTGTTGATCTGAATGTCATACTTGTCCATGAGAAGCTGTTTGAATGTGTCGCCGTCCATGCCAGTGCGACCGACGTGCAGCGTGATGCGAGTGGGGTCCAGCACGAACTCGTCTTGTTGCGCCGCAATATCCATGCGGCCCCAGCCTTTCACTTCATCGAAATAACAGTCGATACCAGAAGGGCGATGTTCCGCCGGGATCATGTCTTCCGGCGCAAGTACTCGGAAATATCTTGCCAACTGAGAATCCGCCGTGATTCGCTCCCGCAGCATCATGGCCAGCGTAATGCTCCAGGCGACGAATTCGTAGCCTTCCAGCTCCACTTGCCTGCGACCGACATCCAGCGTCGCCAGAATCTGATAATTCGGCGAAGTCGATGTGTGCGTCATGTACGCTTCGTTAAAGGCGTTGCGGGCATGATGTTCGAAGTCCTGGTCATGCACATGGATCATCGATCCCTGCCGCAATGAAGTCAGTGTTTTGTGAGTCGATTGCGTGGCATACACGCGCACGCGCGCTTTGTCTGGATCGGGCATGAGTCGCTGATCGAGCCAAGTCGCATCGTCTTCAGAATCACAGGCGTCGAACTTCGTTCGCCATTCGTCGTACTCGCGGCGATACTCCTCGCTCGCGTATCGCTTGCGTAAGTAAGCCGCAGACCACATCGCCGTTCGACGACGCAACACCGGCGCGAACCGGGCGTAGGCACACCAGGCTTCGTCCCACAAGAAGATCATGTCCGGTTTAATCGCCAACACTTCTTCCATGATCCGCACGGGATCGTAGGCAATGCCATCAAAAGTGATATTCGTCAACAGCAACATGCGGACGCGGTCCAACTTGCCGGCCCGCTTCAATTCGAGCAGTCGGCGTTTGATCTCGGCGAACGGCACGCCGCCATACATCGAGTACTCCGACAGTGGATAAGCATCCAGATAGACCGGGTAAGCACCGGCCAGGATAACGGCATACGGATGCGATTTGTGGCAATCGTGCGCAAGCAACACAATGTCCGTGGGACGGATCAGCGCCTGCATCACGATCTTGTTGGCAGTGGAGGTGCCGTTCGTGACGAAATAAGTTCGCCGCGAGCCGAATGCGCGCGCTGAAAGTTCTTGTGCCTCGCGCAGCGATCCGTGCGGTTGCAACAGCGAATCGAGTCCGCCGGTCGTCGCTGACGTTTCTGCCTCAAAAATGTGGTGGCCGTAGAACTGAGCCAGATCGCGAATCCAATGCGATCTATTGATGGTCGCCGAGTGCGAAATCGGCAAGGCGTGAAACATGCCGGTCGGCTTTTGGCTGTATCGCCGCAGTGCATTGAAGAAAGGCGTTTCGAATCGCTCGTGAATGCCCTTTATCGCACTCAGGTGTACCTCGCGATAATTTTCTTGGAGATAGAAGATACGCCGAAAGTCGCGACTGGGTCCACCAACGACGTCTTCGACCGGGGCATCGGTGACCATGAAGATGTCGAGTTCCGGTCGCAGTGCCTTCAGCATGCTGCCCAAGTGCAAGCTGCGTTTGGTGCTGCTCTGGGCTTCGATCTCGGCTGGATCGGCGCCCAGAATCGTATAGATCTCCTCAAGCAACCTCATTTTCTTTTGGGTGCGGAAGGGAAAACTGTAGCGGATCATACAGCTCTGAATGTTGGGGTTTATCAAGACTGCGATCAACGCGTCCTCGAAGGTGCAGGCGACGACAGACTCGTATAAAAATTCATCGTCCGCACGCCGTAGACCGCGAGCCTGAGCGCGCAATTCCTTGGCCTCCGCGCGCGACAAATCGTCAACGATTAAGGCCTCGAAGTACAGTCGCCGCTCCTGGCGGATCCGCGTGTGAACTTCTTCACTCAACTTGGCGACGTTCAATAAATCGGCATAGTCTTTCAGTTGCGAAGACGCCAAATCGAGTCGGCGGTACGACTCGTTATTCATCATGCGAACGAGTCGCAATGTCTGCCGAGCTAGATCCTCAAACGAGCCGCGATCAAGATTCGCCCGTAGTTGATCCAAGGCAGTAACGCCGGGGAACGCAAAGTAGTCTTCCAAGGGTCGCAAAAACTCGAAGACTTCGCCGCAGGCCGTCGTTAGCCACATCTTGTCGTCCGCGAACTGCGGGTCGTTTTGAATTCGCCGCAGACGCCGAGCGCTATCTCGCAGAAAGTGCCAGATGTCCGTCCGCAAGCGACCAACGTTGTAGAGGGCCACATGCGACGGATCAAGGTTCTGTAGCTTGTAGTAGTCGTGCGAGCCTTCCGTCATGCATGCATCCTTGTTCCTAAGTTGGCTTCGACGTATCGCGAGTAGGATGGACGCCTCGTCCGTCCAAACCGGTAGGATGGACGAGGCGTCCATCCTACGAGGTGTTCGCTAGACAACTCCTTCATCACCCAAACCCGCTCGCGAACCGCGAGCTTGCTTTTCGAGAGTTCCCAGCGATTGCAGGTAGTCCCCCGTCTTGCCGCCTGGAGCGTACACCGGGAAGTTGACTTCTGAATCGCGAAAACTCTTCAAGGGCTGGCCCAATCCGCGTAGACCGACTTCGCGATAGCGGCGGACTCGATCGAGATCAATTTCCATCGGGACAAGCTCTTCGGACGCGCCGAACTGATGCAACACATCGCCCGCGGGACCACAGATGATCGATTTGCCGTTGCCGCCGTCGCCCGCACCGTTGATATCTACCATGAAGCATTGGTTGGTCGCTGCGGTTGCGCGGGCAATACACAACTCGACGTCGCGATCGATCGTTGTCGTCAAGGTCGGATGCAAAATGACTTCCGCGCCCATGCTGGCCAAGGTACGAGACGTCTCCGGAAACCACATGTCGTAACAGATCGAAACACCGAATCGCCCCACGTCTGGAACATCGAACACGAAGAACGAACTGCCACATTCGACACCTTCTTCATACGGCAGAAACGGAAACATCTTTCGATAGCGACCGATGACTTTTCCTGTTGGGTCAATCACTGATAGAGTGTTGTATCGCTTGCCGTTGAGCATCTCGACAAGGGACCCGTTGACGAGCCAAATCTTGTGTTTCGCTGCCATTTCTTGGAATTTACGTTCCGCGGGGCCAGGCAGCGGCTCGGCTTTGGCGGGATTCGGACCGTAGGCCGCGAGTTCACTGAACACCACCATCTGCACCCACGGGAACAGGTACATGAAGTAATCCAGCTTTGCCTGCAGATATGGCAAATTGTCTCGCAGTCCAGAAGTTGTCAGTTGTAGTCCGCCGATGGCGTAAGGTGTCATTCATTGTCTCCAGTGATTGAGAATCCGTGAGCCGAACGCGCTAGCGCCTGGTTCGTTAATGTGTACATCCGCGGCTAGCGCCGTCGGCTCATCTATCGTCGCTCCACGGCCTTTACGAATTCTTCCGTCAGAATATCGAGGCCGTGGTCGAGTTGTTCGTCGGTGATTACCAACGGTGTTAGGAAACGAATCACATTGCCGTAGATTCCGGCACCGAGAATCACCAGCCCGCGAGAGGCGCAGCCTTGTAAGATGTCAGCCGTCAATTCGGTCGCTGGTTTGTGAAGATCGCCGCTCTCAATTAACTCGACGCCTACCATTGCGCCAAGCCCACGGACATCTCCCACCCAACTGGGAAATCGCTTTTGAAGGGCCAGTAATCGATCGGTTATCCGCTGTCCGATCACCGTAGCACGCGGACCAAGCTGCAGTTCTTCCATGAGCCGAATAGTTTCCAGCGACGCGGCACAGGCGACTGGATTGCCGCCGTAGGTGCCGCCAATCGTGCCTGGCCGTGCGCCATCCATCACGTCGGCCTTGCCGACAACTGCACCGATCGGCAGCCCGCCGCCCATCGCCTTGGCCCAAGTCGAGATATCCGGCACAACGTCATAGCGCTGGAAGGCACCCCACTCGCCCGTACGGCAGAATCCCGATTGCACTTCGTCCAGGATCATCAAGATGCCATGCTCGTCGCACAGCTTTCGCAATCCTCGTAGGTAAGCCGGCGGCACCGGAATGAACCCGCCTTCGCCTTGCACCGGCTCCAATAACACCGCAGCGACTTGCTCGGCAGCCACGGAGTTCACAAGCGAGTCGCTAAAGCGGCCCAACTCTCGTTCGACAAACGCAGCTTCGCTCATGCCATCGCCATAGCGATAGTGATTGGGAAACGGCAACCGATAGACCTCGGGAGCGTACGGGCCACATCCAATCTTGTAGCCATACTTCGAAGTCAGCGACATCGCCATCAGCGTGCGGCCGTGAAAGCCCTCCGTGTAGCAAATAACCGCAGGCCGATTGGTCGCTTGCCGAGCGATCTTGACGGCATTCTCGACCGCTTCCGCGCCTGAGTTGACCAACATGACTTTCGTCTGATCGCCATGCGGCAACAGCTCCGCGAGCTTCTCGCACAAAGCGATGTAAGGTTCATAAGTCGCGACGTGAATGCCAACGTGCAAGCATTTCGTTGCTTGTTCGCGAATCGCCTCAATCACGGACGGCTGACAATGGCCAACATTCATGACGCCAATGCCGCTCGCGAAATCGAGTAGTTCCCGTCCGTCGAGATCGACAAGCGTTGCTCCGTGTGCCGATGCGACCGTCGCCGACGTGACCATTGGTATGCCGCGAGGCGTGATAGCCGCACGGCGAGCTATTAAATCGTCACCTTTTCCCATTCGAGTCGGTCCCAGTTTCCAAGATCCGAAGTTGCGTTTCAAAGTCGCGTTTTGCGATTGATATATTAAACACTCTCGAATAGAATTGCCGCAAGTCCAGTATTTATAGGATTTTTAGTCGCCACAAAGTGTGTGAAATGCTTAAGAATTCAACCGATCCTGTGGCCCCGTCGCCCGTCGATGAGGGCCAAGAAGCGGTGGCGGTGGGAAGCCGCGTCCGTGAGTTGAGGCAGGCCCACGAAATGTCACAGCGAAAACTAGCGGGACTGGCGGGGATCACCAACGGCGCGATTTCCATGATCGAACAGAATCGCGTCAGTCCTTCGATCGCCTCGTTGAAGAAAATCTTAGAGGTGTTCGGACTTTCGTTGGCAGATTTCTTTGCCGCAGACTTCAAACCGGACACGCAATTCTTCTATCGCGCAAAAGACATGACTCGAATCGCGGATGGTCCCGTCGTTTTGCGGCAAGTCGGCGGGAGCAGTTCGCGGCGTAAGCTGCAAGTCCTCCATGAGACCTATGCCATGGGCGGTGACACGGGCCCCACAATGCTGTCGCACGAAGGCGAAGAAGCCGGTGTGATCGTTCGCGGCCAGATCGAGATTACGGTGGCCGGCCAATGCGAGGTTCTCGGCGCGGGCGATGGTTACTACTTCAGCAGTCGCCTACCGCATCGTTTCCGGAACCTTGGCAAGGAAGATTGCGAGATCGTCAGCACCTGTACGCCACCCACATTTTAATTCACCACGTGGGGTAAGCTTCCAGCTTGCCCTTGCAGACAGGTGGCAAGCTGGAAGCTTACCCCACGGAGATCTATGAAACTCATCGGAATCGTCCTCTATCTACTAGTCTTACTTCTGATCGGCGCGGCTGCGTCGCGGCGGATGCACGATCTGCGCGACTACTACGCCGGCGGTAAACGGTTCGGCTTCTGGGCAGCGGCGTTTTCGTCGCGTGCGACCGGCGAGTCGGCTTGGCTGCTGATCGGGCTGACCGGCATGGGGGCAGCCGTTGGCGCGCAAGCTTTATGGGTCGTCCTCGGAGAGGTTCTCGGCGTCGCGGCTGCGTGGGTCTTTCTGTGTACGCGATTCAAACGGCTGACCAATCGTTACGACTCGATCACGATACCCGATTACTTAGAGTCACGGTTGCGCGATACAGGCCATCGCATTCGCTTGGTGGCCGCCTTTACCCTGGTCGTATTCGTCACGATCTATGTCAGTGCTCAGATCGATGCCATCGGCACGGCGTTTGAAGGATTTCTGGGCTGGAACTATTACGTGGGCGCAATCGTTGGCTTCGCGGTCGTGCTGGTGTACATCGTCAGCGGCGGCTTCGTTGCGGTGGTCTGGTCCGATGTTTTTCAAGGCAGCTTGATGGTGATCGGGCTGGTCGCGTTGCCCTTCTTTGGACTTGCAGCAGCCGGAGGAATGGAGCCTGCAATCAGCGGGCTGCGACAACAAGATCCGTTGTTACTCTCGCTTTGGGGTCCGGAGGGCCAGAGTTGGACTTCGTTTTTTACCATCCTCAGCTTCCTGGCGATCGGGCTCGGCTTCATGGGTTCGCCGCAAATATTCGTGAGATTTCTCTCGCTCCGTTCGACGGACGAGATCCGTCCCGGCGCGATCGTGGCGATCATTTGGACGCTGCTTGCGACGACGGGCGCAGTACTCGTCGGCATGGTCGGACGAGCGATGTTGATGAAGCCCTCGCAAGACATGACGGAACAGATTGGTAAGGGTGGCCAGCAGGTCCTGCCGATGCTGGTTGCCGAAGCGGTGCCCGCGTGGGCGGTTGGTATTTACATCGCGATCGTACTCGCGGCGATTATGTCGACGGTTGACTCGTTGCTAGTGCTGGCATCTAGTGCGTTTGTCCGCGACTACTACCAAAAGGTTCGTCATCCCGACATGTCCGACCAGCAATTGCTTGGACGCAGTCGAATTGTCACATTCACGTTGGCAGCCTGCGCACTGTTAATTGCGTTCTCCGTCGCGGCACTGGTTCCGGGACGAACGGTCTTTTGGTTCGCGATCTTTGGTTGGTCAGGCATCTCGGCGACATTCTGTCCGACGATGATACTGTCCTTGTTTTGGTCGCGTCTGACCGCGAATGGTGCCTTGGCCGCGATGCTGGCCGGATTCGCGAGTGTCCCATTCTTCAAGTTTGTCGCACCGCAATTGCCTGTCGTTGGGGATGCATTTGCCGCCTTGTCGGAGCTACCGCCGGCCTTCGTTGTCTCGGGACTCGTCGCCATCGTCGTCAGCTTGTTCGATCAACAGGGGCTGCAATCGCTGAACGGAGTTCGCGATGAACTGACGAGTAAAGGCTAGTGTCACTGCTTTCTAGTTAAAGGAGACGGAGGTTGATCGGAGTTCTGTCGTTGTTGGTGGCGTTGACGCTTTCGCTGCTGATTACGCGAGTCGCGGCGATGGCTTTGATGTTTACGGGACTGTCGCGGGAAGCCGCCAAGTTCCAGGCGCGGTCGGCGTTTACTGGTGTTGGCTACACGACGCAAGAGTCCGAACGGACGGTCAACCACCCAGTTCGCCGACGCATCATCATGTTGCTGATGCTGCTGGGAAACGTCGGTGTGGCGACCGTCGCAGCGACGATCATGGTGTCGTTTATGAACACCAAAGAAGCCACCGTTCACCAACGCACCAGCATTCTGGCACTGCTCGCTGCCGGATTGTTGATGATGTGGGTCGTCTTCAACAGCCGCTGGATCGAACGGCACATGAATCGAGTGATCGCCTGGGCGTTGAAGACTTTCACCGATCTGGATGTTCGAGACTACGTGGCGCTGCTGGAATTGTCGAGCGGATTCGCCGTCTCCGAGATGTTGGTCGAACCGAACGATTGGCTCGCTGGCAAAACGCTGGCGGAACTGCGACTTTCGGACGAAGGAATATTGATTTTGGGGATTCGTCCCGACAAAGGTAAGTTCTACGGAACACCTCGTGGCGACAACAGGCCTTGCCCCGGCGACACGTTGATCGTTTACGGTCATCTGGACGACATCGCCCGGCTCGACCAGCGTCGTGCCGGGCGTTCGGGAGACAAAGAACATCTCAACGCGGTGGAGGAACAAGAAGAGTTTGAAGAAGCGCACGCGATCAAACGAGAAACGACAGAAGACAGCGATGAACCTGTCAATGAATAAGGTCCCCATCCAAATGCTTGAATCACCTTTGTTGAAGACAACCAGCGGCTACATCGACGGGAATTGGTGCGCGGCCGACTCGGCGCGCACGATGCCCGTCGTCAATCCGGCGACCGGCGAGACGATCGCCGTTGTTCCTGTCATGGGCCGTGCGGAGGCGACGCGAGCGATCGACGCCGCCGCCCGGACGCTGGCAATACCCGCCTCGATCGAACAGCGTCGTGACTGGCTTAGCCGGTTGGCCGACCTTGTCACTGAGAACCGTGAGGAACTCGGTCGCATCATCACGCACGAGCATGGCAAACCATGGAAAGAGGCACAGGGCGAAGCGGAATATGCGGCGAGCTTCTTTCGCTTTTATGCTGATTCCGTTGATCATCTTCAGCCGAAACAACTCGCCGATCGTCCTCGCAATCACAGCTGGACCGTGTACTACCGCCCTGCCGGTGTGGCGGCGCTGATCACGCCTTGGAACTTTCCACTCGCCATGCTAGCCAAGAAGTTTTCGGCGGCTCTTGCGGCGGATTGTTGTTGTGTGATCAAGCCATCTTCAAAAACGCCGCTTTCCATGGTGGCACTATTCTCACTGATGGAACAACTTGAACTGCCGGTCGGTAAAGCAAACTTAATCCTCGGCCCGGCGGGTGAGATTAGCGATGTGCTGTGCGAGCATCCGGCGGTCCGTGTTATCAGCTTCACCGGATCGACGCCGGTTGGAAAGAAATTGATGGCCGCTACGGCGCCGCATCTCAAGCGATTGTCATTGGAACTCGGTGGCAATGCACCGTTTATCGTCTTTGATGATGCCGATCTCGATCGTGCGGTCGATCAACTCATGGCCAATAAGTTCCGCGGTGCCGGTCAGACTTGTGTCTGTGCGAACCGGCTGTATGTACAGCACGGCGTGGCTGATGCTTTTGCCGAGAAACTCGCCCAACGGGCCAACGCTTTGAAAGTAGGTAACGGAATGGAAGACGGCGTCGAGATGGGGCCGCTGATTGATCGCAATGCTTTCGACAAAGTTCGCCGACATGTCGATGACGCCGTCGCACACGGCGCACAGCGTGTGGCTGGCACTGAACCCGTTGAACCGCAACCCAAGGGAGGTTGTTTCTTTCCGCCAACCGTTCTGCGTGGTGTGACGCACGAAATGCTGTGTGTGAACGACGAGACCTTCGGGCCGCTAGCACCGATCATTGAATTCCAAGAGGAAGCCGAAGTCATCGAAGCGGCGAATAATACCGAGTATGGCCTCGCCGCCTACGTCTTTACTACTAGCGACGAGCGAGCCGAGCGTGTCATTGCGAGGCTCAATTTCGGCCATGTTGGTCATAACACCGGTTCCGGTCCGACAGCCGAAGCCCCTTTTGGCGGCATGAAGCATTCGGGCTTTGGTCGCGAAGGCGGTTTAGAAGGGCTGCACGACTTTATCGAAACGCAGACCGTTCCTCGTCCGTAAATGTTTGGATCGCTCCGCAGTTAGGCATCACATTTCGCAGCATAGGCGGGGCGTTTCCTGCACCCGACCGCGAGGGCTTTTCAGTTTCTCAATTTGAAGAGATTTGTACGACGGCTCTCCGAAGCCGTCGAACTCAGTAGTTCGTTGCTCGACGGCTTCGGAGAGCCGTCGTACAAATTGTCCAGATTGAACAAAGCGAAAGCCCTGACCCGACCGCAATCTCTCTTGACGACTCGCCTTGATTCTCGGATCATCCCGACCTCGTCTCAAAGTGCCTTTTCGTCTTTTCAGATTCTGGAGCGTGCGCAGTGCGCCACTCGTCTCGTTACTCAACCGTCGGTCTCTGCCTGCTGGCGATAACCATGTTGGTCTCGCCGAGCTTGGCGGACGACCAAGAAGAAGGGAGTGCGTCGCAGTTGCGGCGTGAGATGTCAGCGAGTCGCCGTGTAGGATACTTGCGAAAACGTACCGACGGCGATTCGGATCAGCAGCGCTTTGTGCTGAAGGATGCGTACGACAAAGCGACTTATCGGATCCTCGAACAACCGGGTTTGGACCTTACCGAATTCGTAGATCGATACGTCTCGTTGCAGGGAGAGACAGAAGGCGGCACCGACGGAAGTCCGCTTCGCTTTGCCGCCCAACGAGTCACCGCACTCGACGACCGGGAACCCATCAGCGCGAAAGCAACGAAAGTGCGCCCGGCGACCTTCGAAGCCGCGGACGCTCGGCCCATCGAACTGCCTCGCGAACTAAGCGACATCCGTGTTGCCGCACTAACCGATGGACTCCCCGCTCCCTCCGAAGTTCTCGGCTCGCAACCGCCTTACTCGCTCGACATCGAGACTGTACCCGAGAACTACGCCGTCGAACCTCCCGTCACGGGGTTCAGTTGGTTACGACCTCCCGCAACACAAGGCGATGGCCTTGGCGGACGAGCCTGGATTCGGGCCGAGTATCTTTCGTGGCTTACCGATAGTTTGCGCACGCCTGCACTCATCACAACCAGTCCGACGGGAACCGCTCGGGCAACCGCCGGCGTATTGGGTGAAACGGGAACGAGCGTCTTGTTCGGCGGCAGTAGTATCAACAACGATCCGCAATCGGGAGGCCGGTTGCGAGGAGGGTTTTGGTGGGGCGATGCCCGCAAAGTCGGCGTCGAAGCCGAGTACTTTATGCTTGGCGAGCAGTCGTCGAGCTATCAAGCAACCTCCACGGGCGACCCGATTATCGCGCGACCATTCTTCGACATCGTGAACGGTCGCGAGACGGCCGAGTTGGTTGCCTTTCCAGCCGTCGTGCGAGGCGACATTCAAGCGACAGCTTTGACGAATCTTCAATCGGGTGGCATCTGGATGCGGTTCGATCCTCATGGCATCGGCAGTCCTTGCGAAGCTCGTTCCGGTCGAAAGCTGGATTGGATACTCGGTTATCGCTACATGAAGTTGGAAGACGACATCGGCATCAACGAGAATCTCACCTCGCTCGACCCAGCGAACCCAGGCACGTTTGTCATTCAGGACGGATTCACTACCGACAACAAATTCCACGGCATTGAACTCGGTGCAGTCTACGAAGCCGATCTCGGTCGCTTCTACATCGAAGCGCTCTCCAAGATCGCGGTCGGCAACAACCATCAAGTCGCCAACATCACGGGATTCAGCGATATCACCGAGATGGGATTGCTCGAACGCTTTCCCGGAGGCGTGCTCGCTCAACGAACCAACATCGGGAGCTACTCGCGCGATGAACTTGCGGTGATCCCGCAACTCGGTGCGACCATCGGATGGCGCATTACACCTCGCTTCAGCCTCACGGCAGGTTACACTTTCGTGTACTTCAGCAACGTCGTCCGTGCCGGCGACCAAATCAGCACCGACATTAATCCCAACCTCTTCCCACCCGAAGCCACTCCATTTACCGGTGCACTCCGACCAGAGTTCGCCTGGCGCGAGACCGACTTTTGGGCGCAAGGCCTCTCGTTCGGCGG
This sequence comes from Planctomycetaceae bacterium, assembly GCA_020638975.1. Classification (GTDB taxonomy): domain Bacteria; phylum Planctomycetota; class Planctomycetia; order Pirellulales; family Pirellulaceae. The sequence continues at coordinate 65,402 of JACKHN010000008.1, read as the reverse complement.
CGATTTCCGCTGGTAACGACTAGGCAATCTGTAGCGATTTGATCAAGTCGCGATATCGGCTCTCCGATAACTCACAACGATGTGTAGCGGTTTGCGCTGCGCGCCTGTGCTGCCAACTGGTGGATGCCAGGGTGGCTTAGTAGCGTAGGGTCCGCTGTGCGGACCGGGAATCCCTGGCGTCCGCACAGCGGACCCTACCCAAAAGAATGAAGTGTTCCTTACCCGAGTGCGCATCGCCGGCTTCTCATCTTGATCACGCAACGCTGGAACCCACAAATGAAGCGTCTTAATCGAGCAGGTCGAAAGTTTTCGGAAACACTCAGTCGGTGGATGGCGGGAGATCGAGCCTCGCGCTCGCGCCGACAAGCTCGCCGACGATTGCTGTTCGAGCCGCTCGAAAATCGGAGGCTGCTAGCAGCTGGCACGGACCTAGCGGCCATTGTTGGAACCGTCTTCGACGACTTCACAGGTGATGGCTTCAGTCCTGGCGAAGAAGTTGCCAGCGCGACCGTCAACCTGTATGCCGATACGAACGCCAACGGCACGTTCGAGCCTGGGGCGGGCGATGTGCTGCAGACATCAACAACGACGAACGCTAGTGGCCAGTATCGCTTCAGCAACTTGACGGCAGGGAGCTATTTTGTACAGCAACCTGCGCAATCGGTCTCGGGATCGACGTTACTGGCCGCCAACAGCAACGTGATCGTGATCTCGGCTTCCGCAGTGCAAGGCACGACCATTCGAACGATCGATACGTTCAATACGACGACTCAATCCATTACCGACTCGACCAATGATGCCGTTGCAGTCACCGACAGTGCGGCCGCCAGCGAGGCGATCGGCGGCGAGCGAGACTTGTTCGTCAACTTGACGTCCGCCGCCGGCGCATTGCAATTGAGCGCGAACGATCCGCTCACGCCGGGTGTGCTGACGTTTAACACAACGGGCGCGGCGACGGGCGAGCGCGTCATTACATGGGACGGGACCGGCGGCGGCGCAGCGGCGGTCAACGATACTGGGCTCGGTGGAATCGATTTGACTTCGACAGGTACCGCCACGGGATTCAATCTTACGATTGGAGCCGACTTAGCAGGCGGAACATTGGAAGTGTTGGTCTACAGTGACGATGGTGCCGGTGGAACGGCGACACGTTTCTCGACGGCAACGATCGCCTTGCCGGTCACCGGCGGATCGGCCAGCGCATTGGAATACATTCCCTTCAGCAGCTTCACGACGGGCGGTGGCGGAGGTGCTAACTTCGCGAGTGTGGGCGCGATTGAAGCCGGTATTAGTGGCGTCGCAAATCTGGATGCCGAGATTGATCTCGTCACGGTCGTTGGCCCCACGCTCTTCACTCAGAATTTCAGCAACTTCGAGTCGGCAGACCTCAGCCTGACGAAGTCGGTCAGCAACGCCACGCCGAACGTCGGCGACAGCGTCACCTTTACGCTAACGCTGGCCAATGCGGGGCCTGATGCTGCGAGCAACGTCTCGGTCGGGGATACGCTGCCGACGGGAATGACGTTCGTCACGTCGTCACCCAGCCAGGGATCGTACAACAGTGGAACGGGCATTTGGACAGTCGGATCGGTCGCCAGCGGCGGTAATGCCACGTTACAGATCGTCGCCACCGTCACGTCCACCGGCACGAAGACAAATACGACACAGGTCACCGCCGCCGATCAATTCGACCCCGACTCGACGCCGAACAACAGTGTCGCGATGGAGGACGATCAGGACAGCGCCTCGCTGACACCGACCGCCGCTGATCTCTCGCTGACCAAAGCCGTTGACAATCCGAGTCCTAACCTCGGGGAGAGTGTCACGTTCACGCTGACACTCGCTAACGCGGGACCCGATGGTGCCACCAATGTCACGGTCGGAGACTCGCTTCCCGTCGGCATGACCTTCGTTTCATCGACGCCAAGTCAAGGAACTTATATCAGCGGCACGGGCGTGTGGACGGTAGGTTCCGTTGCCAGCGGTGGCAGTGCAACGTTGCAGATTGTCGCCTCGGTTACCGCGACCGGAACGCAGACGAATACCGCACAAGTCACGGCCTCGGACCAAGCTGACCCCGATTCGACACCGAACAACAATGTTGCCATGGAAGACGATCAGGACAGCGCTGGGCTGACTGCTTCGATCGCGGACTTGTCGCTCACCAAGGCAGTCGACAATGCGTCGCCGAACGTCGGGGACAATATCACGTTTACGTTAACCGCTGCGAACGCAGGTCCTGACTCAGCGACAAACGTTGCCGTCACGGACGTACTGCCTGCTGGTCTGACATTTGTGTCGTCGACTCCCAGCCAAGGCACATTCGTCAGTGGCACTGGTGTTTGGACCGTGGGCACCATCGCCAATGGAGGCAATGCCACGCTGCAGATCGTCGCGACGGTCGCTTCGGTGGGCGCGAAGACGAACTCGGCCCAAGTCACTGCATCCGATCAGGCTGACTCGGATTCGACTCCCAACAACGGGGTCGCCAGCGAAGACGACCAAGAGAGCGTTGTTGTGACACCTCAACTCGTCGACCTGTCGTTGACAAAGTCGGTAGATGTTGCGTCGCCGAACGTCGGGGATAACGTCACGTTCACTCTGACGCTGGCCAACGCCGGACCGAACTCCGCCACCAACGCCATCGTGACCGACGCGTTGCCGACCGGTTTAACCTTTGTATCGTCGACACCGAGCCAAGGATCGTACGACAGCGGCACGGGCGCGTGGACGGCAGGCACGATCGCCAGTGGTGCAAACGCCACGCTGCAGATTACGGCGGCAGTTGCATCGTCGGGCACAAAGACGAATACCACGCAAGTCACGTCGGTCGATCAAGCCGACTCCGATTCGACCCCGAATAACAGCATCGCTTCCGAAGACGATCAAGCCGCCGTTTCGGTGACGCCGCAGGTCGCGGATTTGTCGATTGCTAAAACGGTCAGCAATGCAACACCGGACATCGGCGATAACGTTACTTTCACGGTGACCGTCAGCAATGCCGGCCCCGACTCGGCGACCAACGTTACTGTCATGGACACGTTTCCGACCGGAATGACGTTCGTGTCGGCCACGCCTTCCCAAGGAACATACGACAGCACAACCGGTGTCTGGACCGTGGGTACGGTCGCCAACGCAGCGAACCCGACGTTGCTGATCGTCGCGACGGTCGCTGCTGCGATGAGTCAAACAAACACCGCCGAGATTACCGCCAGCGATCAGTTCGACCCCGATTCAACGCCGAATAACGGCGTCACGACGGAAGACGATCTCGCCAGCATCTTGCTGACGCCAACCGCTGCCGATCTCTCGCTTGCGAAGACGGTGAGCAATGCCACGCCGAACGTGGGTGATAACGTGACGTTCACATTGACCGCATCAAACGCCGGACCCGACACGGCTACCAATGTCGCGGTCACCGATTCCCTGCCGACCGGTTTGACCTTCGTGTCGGCGACGCCCAGCCAAGGAACCTACAGCGACACGACCGGCCTGTGGACTGTCGGGTCGATCGGCAATGGTGCAGCCGCCAGTCTGCAGATCGTGGCGACAGTTGCATCAACGGGCGCGAAGACAAACTCGGCACAAGTCACTGCGTCGGACCAAACGGATCCCGACTCAACCGTCAACAACGGCGTCGCGACCGAAGATGACCAAGCCAGCGTAGCCGTGACGCCGCAAGTGATCGACCTGTCGCTCGCGAAAACGATCGATAACGCGACACCGAACGTCCGTGACAATGTCACATTCACGATCACGGTTTCGAACGCAGGACCGGACGCGGCAAGCGGTGTTACCGTGCTCGATGCGATTCCCGCCGGGATGACTTTCGTGTCGTCGACACCCAGCCAAGGTTCGTACGTGAATGGCACTGGAGTCTGGACAGTCGGCACCATCGCCAACGGGGCTAACGCGACTTTGCAAATCGTCGCCAGCGTCGACACGGTCGGCACCAAGACAAACTCCGCTCAAGTTACCGCCGCCGACCAAACGGATTCGGATTCCACGCCCGGCAACAGCATCGACACCGAAGACGACCAAGCCAGCATCATGCTCACACCGCAGGACGCTGATCTCTCTCTGACCAAGACCGTTGACGACACGACACCGAACTCGGGTCAAAACGTTACGTTCACTGTCACGGTATCGAATGCGGGACCGTCCAGCGCGACCAACGTCGTCGTCCAAGACTCGTTACCCGCCGGATTGACCTTCGTGTCGTCGACGCCCAGCCAAGGGACATTCGACAACGCAACCGGCCAATGGGCCGTGGGCACGATGGTCAGTGGTGGGTCGGCGACTCTGCAAATCGTGGCGTCGGTAACGACGATCGGTGCGAAGACGAATGTGGCTCAAGTGCAAAGCGTCGACCAGAACGACCCCGACTCGACCCCCAACAACAGCATCGCCACGGAAGATGATCAAGCCGAAGTCGTGCTGACTCCCGAGGTCGCGGACCTGTCCGTGACGCAAACCGTCAACAACGCGAACGTCAACGTCGGCGACAATGTGATCTTTACGATCGAAGTCTCGAACGCCGGCCCGCAAGATGCGACCAACGTCGCCGTGCGAGACACGCTGCCAACCGGCATGAGTTTCGTCTCTTCCGCGCCCAGCCAAGGTTCGTTCGATAACACGACAGGCATTTGGGCGGTCGGTTCCGTTGCCAATGGTGCCTCCGCAACGTTAATGATAACGGCCAGTGTCGACACGCTCGGCATCAAGACGAATCTGGCTCAAGTCAGTGCGGCGGATCAATTTGACAGCGACTCGACCCCTGACAACAGCGTCGACACGGAAGATGATCAAGCCGGAGTGCTCGTGATCCCACCGCGAACGCTGTCGAAGCGGGCGTTCCTGTCGCGGTAAGCTGCCAAACGTTCAAACGACCAGAATTTTGTGCTGAACCGTAGGTCAGGGTATCATGGAACACGGGCAGGAGTTCCGTATTCCATCGCAAGCCGAGTTCTAACGGCCTCGACCCAACCGGACACCGCGGCAGATGCTTCGCCAGCTACTCCAACAATTGACGAGCAAACGCATAAAGCGTCTTCGCTCGCCCCGCCGTCGGTGGCGCGGCTTGCGAGTTGAATCGCTGGAAGAACGTGCGCTCCTGGCGAGCCTCACGATCTCGATCACAGAAGCTTCGATCAGCGAAAATGGTGGAGTGGCGAACGCTATCGTCACTCGTGATTCGGGAACCAGCGGCGATCTTGTCGTCGCTCTGGCCAGTGACGACAAGGGAGAAGCAGTCGTTCCGCTGACCGTCACGATCCCCGACGGACAAGACGCAGCGTCGTTTGTGATTACTGGCGTCGATGAAGCGATCGTCGACGGGCCCCACAAGGTAACGATCTCCGCCAGCGCTGCCGGCTTTGATCCAGGCAGCGACACGATCGACATCACGAACGACGACCGCGCCACACTGAGCGTCGGCGACGCGACGGTAATGGAAGGCAACGAGGGCACGACGACGCTCAGCTTCCCGGTGACATTGAGTGCGGCAGTCGATGTAGATGTGTCGGTGGACTACATCACATAAGACGGCACAGCCAGCGCGGCCGATGGTGATTATGTCGCCGTAACAACGCCTGCTACTTACATCATTAAAGCCGGTGATACATCGGGAACCATCAACATTTCTGTCAACGGTGACAGAACAGTGGAGCCGAACGAGAGAATAGACTTGCTTTTGAGTAATCTACAGGTCGGCGATCGTGATGTGACGTTCGCGTTCATGGAATGGATGCAACTCGGCCAAGACGTCGATGGCGAGGCTATGTTCGATGAGTCCGGTCGATCCGTGTCGATGAGTGGAGATGGCAACACGCTAGTGATCGGAGCCCCTTATAACGATGGCAGTGGCAACCGTGCTGGGCACGTCCGTGCCTACCGATTCGACGGCACGAGCTGGGTACAACTCGGTCGAGACATCGATGGCGAAGCCAAGGACGATAATTCCGGCTGGTCGGTATCGCTGAGCAACGACGGCAACACGTGGGCCATCGGTGCACTCAGCAACGACGGCAACGGCATCGATTCCGGGCACGCCCGCGTATACCGCTTTGACGGCGTTGACTGGAATCAGCTAGGCCAAGACATCGATGGCAAGACTGCCGGCGACCGAGCCGGCTGGTCGGTAGCGCTTAGCGGCGACGGCAAATCACTGGTGATCGGGTCGCCGGGCACTCTCGGCGACGGTATTAATGCTGGTCGCGTTCAGGTATACCGCTTTGACGGCATCGAATGGATGCGGGTCGGCCAGGACATCGACGGTGAATCCATCAGTGATTCATTTGGCTTGTCGGTGACCTCAAGTGGCGATGGCAACACCCTAGCGATCGGATCCCCCCGATCAGATGGCGCGGCCGGGCAGGCCGGCGTGTACCACTTTGACGGCACCTATTGGACTCAGATCGGGCAAGATATCGATGGCGAAGCTGCGGGTGATGTATCCGGTCGCTCGGTGTCTGTGAGCGAAGACGGGAATACGCTTGCAATCGGGATGACGGGGTTTTTCGGTGCCTACAATCATGTCGGTCAAGTCCGCGTGTACCACTTCGACGGCACTGATTGGACGCAGATCGGGCAAAAGCTCGAGGGTATCGTTGCGGGCAATCACTTCGGATTCTCGGTATCGCTGAGCGGTGACGGCGACAAGGTTGCGGTCGGTGCGCCCTTGAAAGATGGTAATGACAACTTTTTCGGCCACACTCACGTGTACGACTTTGACGGTGTTGATTGGATTCAGATTGGGCAGACGATCGTCGGCGAATCCACATTCGACCAGTCCGGCTGGTCGGTGTCGCTAAATACAGACGGCAATACTCTGGCGATCGGAGCACCCTTCAATGACGATGTTAGCGAATCGGCCGGTCACGCCCGCGTATACCGCTTCGATGGTGCTGATTGGAACCAACTTGGAGGGGACATTGACGGTAAAGCCCGGTTCGAGCATTCCGGCTGGTCGGTATCGCTAAGCGGCGACGGTAACATGCTGGTGATCGGAGCACCCGGCGACGACTTCTACGGTGACCCGACCGGGAGAGCCCGCGCATACCGCTTTAACGGCACTGTTTGGACTCAAATCGGCGAGGACATCGAAGGCGAAGCCTACGGCGATGAAGCTGGCTACTCTGTGTCGATTTGGCGACGATGGCACGACGTTGGTTCTCGGAGCACGTTACAACGATGGTAATGGCGAAAAGGCAGGTCAGGTCCGCGTCTACAGGCCACAATCTGAGGCCATGGGCACTATCACTGACGACGACGCTCTGCGAGTCGAGTTCAGCGCGCCAACGGGAACTGACACCGAATCGTCCGACCGGAATTTTCCGCAGTTGTTGGTGACGGGCACGATTCAATCTGATCATCAAGTGACGATCGATGCTGCTGTGATCGATAGCACAGCGAGCGGGGGCGGTGTGGATTTTAACGGCCCAACGACGGTGACCATTCCCGCCGGAACCTACAACGCGACGCCCGTGGCCATCACGGGCTTGTCGATTGTGCCCGACACAATCATCGAGCCAGACGAGACCATTGAGTTGGAGATTCTTCCTGGCAACCAAGTCCAACTGGGCGATGCCAATGGCGACGGCACGATACAGGCAACGACGATGTATACGATCCAAGACGATGACTTGCAGAATGTCCGCACTGCCGTGACGATAGACGACGCCTCCATATTGACCATACGAGACTCGGTGCTTGGAGGCAAAGGCGATCAACTCGAACTGACGATCGTTGGCGACCGGCTCGTCATTACGGATGGAAGCAATATCATCGGCGACTTTGGGGATAACACGACCGGCAACGCCGTAGAGGTGCCGCTGGCTGCAATTCTCGGCGTCGAGATCGATCTCTTCGAGGGCGATGACAATTTGTCGATCGACTTCAGCGGCGCTCCGCAAGATCTGAATCTGTCGGTAACGATCCGCGGCGGCGATGGGCATGATACGCTCACGTTCTCGGGGTCGACGTCGCTCGGGTCGGGCGAACTGATCACCAACGACGAAGTCGAAGATATTTTTGTTAACGGTCCCGCTACTGTGCAAAGCGGGAGGATCGTGCTCATCGCGACCGAGTCCTTGGAAGTCAACGCTGATGTCAGCCTGGATATCGGCGCGATTCAATTGAAGGCGGGAAGAGACGTGTTTGGAAACTGCTCGCTCGTCCAAGCCAGTGACGCGGATATGCAAATGATGTCCGGTACTGGGATCGGCCAAGTGCGAATCGAAACTAACGGCGATGTCACTTTGGATGGCGGCAATGGTGGGATTGTTGGTTGCCCGGGTCAGGTTGCTGTCTCGGCGTTGAAGGAGAAGGTGGGCCAAAACACAATGCGGTGAATCCGTTTGATGTGAACGACGACGGCGTCGTGTCGCCGATCGATGCCTTGGCGCTGATCAATCATTTCAACTCGCTGGGAGTGGGCATTCAATCCGAAGGGCTTCGCCATCATCAAAGTAGGTTTTACCTGGACGTGAGTGGCGACCGAGTCGTCTCGGCGCTCGATGCCTTGATGATCATCAATCAGCTCAACGCACGAACCGCCACGCGACCGGAAGGCGAGTCCGCGGGCAGTGGGCAGTACTTCGCCATCCCGCATTCCGCGCAATCGATCGTGCCCGTCCCGAAAGCTGGTCGGGCGAGAGGACCCAACCTATCAGAGCCAACTGCCACGGGCTCGTCATCGACCGCGACTTTGTGGCAACCGACGCGACTGAATCGAATACACCGAGACGAAGAGAAAGCGTCGCAGGATTGGGAATCGCTACTCGATGCCATCGCAAGGGACGCGACCGAAGTGCTGTTGAGCGATTAACTGCGGAAGTGATCTTGCCACTGCTCCGCGATGTCCGATGAAAGCTCGTCCAACGTCGACTCAAGATCTGCGCCGGTGAATCGGGCGAGCGGTGACACGCGCGATTCCTGCGGCCTTGGGACGGCGAGTCGTCGGTTGTTATCGATCAGCAAAGAATTAGGCGTCGTAGGACGGGTCCCCAGACCCGTCATGCGACCGCCGAGATTAGAGGCTCGTCCGACATCCGCAATATCGATCGGTCCTCTCGCAGTTGCCACTGATGGCGAGAGCACCGGTGCGGCCAAACCGTCCGATGCTCCCGGCTTCGATTCGCCTTCTGGCACGACCGATCGGGTGGCGTTCAAGTAGTTGATGATTTGCAGGGCGTCGATCGCAGTAATTACGCGGTCGCCATTCACGTCCAGGTACAACGTCGCCGGTACCGAGCGATTCGCTTCGCCTGACGCGCCCGTCGACTGCGCGTTCAGAAAGTTGATTGTGGCGAGTGCGTCCAGCGGCGAGACGAACGAGTCGTCGTTCACGTCGAGCGAATTCTTTCGATTCTGCCGGGGCGAATGTTCGCCTTCCGGTTGCGGCGTGATGGGTGCTGCGGGAACAATCGAAACGATTTTCTTTCCCCCTGGCGCTGCTCCGATCGCAACAGCGTCGTCGACGGTGAAGTTGCGAGTGTTGGTGAGGAAAATGCCCAGCCCGCCGACACTGCCATGCAACTCATGTACACTGACCGCCAGAGGCGCGACCATGGACAATTCGCCGTTTTGAAGCAACGCCCCACCGACAGAAGCCGCGGCATTCACCGTTAAACTGTTGGCCGTGACGGCAATCACGCCGTTGCACCCGCTGATGCCACCTGCTGTGCTCGTCAGCGAAACGCTGCTAGTTGTCTGAACACCGAGGTTTGCAATTCCAGTCCTACCGGAAATGACAACCATTTCGTCGCCAGCGTCAACGACCGGACAGTTGCTTCCCAAGATGTCGTGGCCGGACATGATTTGCACGACTCCGTCGCTCGCCGTTCCGGCGGTCACAATGTCGGCGTTGATCTCGATACTGTGACGAGCGTTTAGCGTGACCGGCGCGCCGTTGGTGATGATCGAACCCAACACGAAGATGTCCTCGATCTGATCGTTCATCGAGATCCCACCCGCTCCTAAGGCATTCGAGTTTACAAACGTCAGCTGGTCATCGCCGGGCCCGCCATGGATCACAAACGACAAGTTCACTCCTTGAGCCGGTGCGTTGCTAAAGTCGATGTCTAGCGTGTTGTTGCCATTCCCGAGATTGATTTCGACAACTCCGCTCGTGATTCGCGACATCGGAATCTGGACGGAGTTCGCTGCCGAGTCGCTCCCCGTAAAGTCCCCTATAAGATAAGAGTTGTCGGTGATCACCAACTGCGTTCCCGAAGTATCGATACTTAGTTGCAGCCGATCGCTCTTGCCTCCAGGCACTCCGTCTGAGATTACCAAGTCAGACATCGTGTTATCGGTCGTGTTATCGCGGAGTTCGCCCAGCGTGAGCACAACCTGTGTCGTCAAGGTCTTCGTAGCCACGCTGAACGCCGTTGTTCCGCCATTTTGTGTCGTGTCGGTGTCGGTACTCGTCTGGTCCCAAGCTCGGAACGTAATCGACGGCATGTCCGGTGCTCCTCCGACGACTTCGACCGGAGGGAGATAGCGAATCACACTTGTATCAGCGAGCAGCAACGCATTCGTCTCGGCCACCGAACCGAACGACGAGAAGGTTTCGCCATTGTTGTTCGAGAACTCCCACGCTCCATTGCCCGTCACGCCGATGATCGCGATTCCTTCAACGGCCAGCGGGTCGACATCGGTGATTAGATCGCCGGTCGCTGTCGCCAAATCTGATACACGTTGACCCGCGTTCCCCACGCCATCACTGCGGATGGGTCGCAATCGCGGCGATACCGTGTCGTTCAGAATTGGAGCATTATTGGGCCCGGCCACCGTCACCAGAAAGGATTCGCTTGACGTACCGCCATCGCCGTCCGTGACGGAAACGGTAATTGTCGACGAACCGACTTCGTTCCCCGGAGACGTGACGTTTATCGTGCGAGTGGCTTCACCGCCGCCGAGGACAATGCTTCCTGGAGGAATCACCGAAGGGTTTGAAGAGGCAGCTGTCAGTAATAAATTGCCAGCAGCAGTGAACTCGTCGCCCACGGTGAAATTGATCGCACCGGTTGACTCGCCTAATTGAATCGTGCGATCCGTGATTGCACTAATCGTGGGCAGCACATTGGCAGATACCGTCAGCGTGAACGATGTCGAATTGTCGTTGCCGTCTGAGTCCGTCACCGTAATCGTCACGTTGGTCGTGCCAATTTCGTTTGCCACTGGTGTGAGCTGCACGAATCGATTATCGCCACTGCCGCTGAGCGCAATATTTCCATTCGGCAAGAGACTCGGCATCGACGACGAGACCGTAAGTGTCAGACTGTCAGATGGCGTTACGGTGTCACTAATGGTGAACGGCAATTGACCCGTTTGAGTACTAACACGAATCGACTGATTCCCAATCGTCGTAATCGTCGGGCGGTCCGAGACGCCAGAGACTTCGACGGTCACGGTCGCCGTGGACGTTCCACCGTGCAAGTCGCCGACAGTGTAAGTGAAGGAATCAACCAACTTGTCTGGAACCGGTACCCCGGACTGAAGAGTGACGCCTAGCGCCTGGAGTGTTGGAGAAGATGTCGGGTCGTACACAATATTGCCGCTAATGATCGACACGGTGGCACCTTGCGTGCTTGTCGTCGACGTACTCACGATGGCCAATCTGTCACCGTTGTCGATTTCTGTGTCGTTGGCAAACAGATCGGTGGCTAAGAGTTGTAGCGGCGTGTCTTCATCCGTTGCAAAGGTGCCGTCATCGCGGGCGATCGGCGGATCGTTGATGCCGTTGATCGAGATGACACCGACAGCGTTGTCGACGAGCGTTTGATACTTGATCGCCAGGAATTCGATATGGTCGTTTACCGACTCGCCAGGGGCCAGTCGCTGGAACGCGGCGACAGTCCGCGAATCGTAAGTAAATCCGCCTCGGTCATTGGCGACTACCACATTGGCACCCGCTTGCGACACCGGATTGTAGGCCAGAACCTTCACACCCGCGGTTGCGTCCGCTGCGTTCAAGATCGTTCCCGCCGATTCGTCGAGCAGGGAGTCTTCATCCGTGACGAAAGTTCCCGAGTTCTGGGCAAGAAAATTATCGATCAACAGCACCGCTTGTTGGTCCGCGACGTTGACGGAATCATCGATATCCAGTTCGACAATCACGTGTGTGGCGTTGGCGGGAGGCGTCGCAAAGTCGGTGATCCGGCCTTGGACTTGAGTACTGTTCCAAAAGACATCCAGATTTCCCCCGCCCATGTCGATCGGTATCTCGGAGATCTTTGCAACGGTCGCGCCCCCGGCCCAAAACAGCCGGACCTTTGCCACGGGTGTCATCACATCGCCATTGATGGGCGTGATCGGCATGCCAGCCACATCGACAGTAAAGTTGATGCCGCCGTTTTCCACGTCGATGTAGTCGACGGCAGAAGGACCGCTGGTCTGAGGCACTTGGACCCAACCGGCGGGGATCTGAACCGGCGGTTGGAATGGATTCAAGGTCAGAGTGAACTGGTTGGGAGCTGTGTTATCAAAATTGATCTGTGTATTCGGCACATTCGCAGTGGCGCCAGCACGGTTGTATTGAACTGCGAATTCGAAGAGCTCGGGATCATACTGACCCGAATATCCAACGACTTCTCCGCCAAAGATGTAAGAGATCGGCGGGTTTGGTGCGGGGCAATTACCGCCGGTGTGATCGGTGTAAGTCGGATACCTCGCTTCCAAGGTCGTCGTGTTGTTAATCGTGTACGTACCGGCCACGGCGTCGACCGTGTAGTCAAACACTCCTCGATTAAAAATCGTGTAAGTGGAACAAGGGAAGAACGAACTGCCGAGTTGAAACTGATCGTTACCGGTTCCTGTTGCGGTGCCGCTGAGCGTCCCCGTTGCGTCTCGAGGACTTGTCCAGGTGACCGTCGAATTCGTACTCGAAAGGCTTCCCCGATCGATGCGATCTTGATAGCCAGGTTCGCTATACGCATAGTCAAAGCTCGTATTGATACTAAACGTATCCGTGCGAAAGCCTTGGCTGACTAAGTCCGCAACGGTCATCAACAAACGGGGCTCTAAGGCTTGCAGTTGGAGATGGCGCGACACCTGATTTCGGAGTCGAACCGCACGGCGCTGGCGACGACGATTAAGTTTCAGCATCTTCAAAACTCGGTGTGTGGCATCTACTAGTGGGTACATCGCTAAGTCAATCCTTCGTTGGGCAAGCCGACACGGAGCAATTCAAAAAGCAGGGGGGGGTTCAACGTGACGCAAGAACTCGCAGATGCGCCAGCGGCGGATGCGACGTCCATCGCGTTGATCCATCTCAATCGTGTTGACATGGGGAAGGTAGGAAGAATAGTGATCTATGAGGGGTTCAGGATCGCAGCTCCGCGTCAAATCGCGTAGCAGCAGCCAGAATATGCTGCCGCACAACGAATTACAACAAAAATGCCGCAAACATCGGGAGCGGCCCTCGCCCGCAAAATCGGCACATTCGATCTTTTGCTCAAAATTTGGATCATCCGCATTTGTCGGACTACCGATACGACCAATACAGGCTGATTTTCGGTTCAGGGGAGGGTCGTGCTCATACTTTCCCTGACAGTCTGCAACTTCTCCCTAAGTTGTGTGAGAGTTATGGCAAAGAACCGGTTCCATTTCGCCGCGATACTTGTCCTGTTGTTCCTCGTCATTAGCGTGGGGAGACCTACGAGTGCTCAAGAATCAGCAGCCGACGCCGAACCTTATCGGGTGTATGTCGACAGCGAAGGAGAGGATGACGACGATGTCGGGCGTTTCGCAGTTGACTCCGACTTGGAGACTGACTTCTTTTTCGTCCAGGAAGGTGCAACTGATGGCACCGCCCCGGTCTCGCCTCCGTTGCTATCTCGGAGTGAAGCCATTGACGCACGTCGCCGTCGAAGTACTTATCGCCTGCCAAGTATGTTTGGAGACTACTTCGGCAACGGCATCGTTCAGTCGAACGTTCTCGGGACGCCGGTAGTCATTCCTCAAATGATTCGCGATGGGGTTAATGGTGTCGATTTGTTCGTGACGAACACGAACGGCGGTGCCGGTGCAGACCCGAATCCGGCCGTCGTCATTCAAATCCTCAACGGCGGACCTGCTGGCGCTCAAATCGCATCGAGCATAGGCCCTGGCGTAACTCAAGGTCCAGGATTCGTGTACCCAATTTCCGATCCCACGACGACAGGATTCTCGCCCCCGCCGACAAATGGCCCCGGCACACTTGTCTATGACGGCGGAACCGCCAACGGACCCATCGGCAACGGCGATGGCTGGGCCTTGGACTTCCAACATACCTTTACACCGATTCAAAATACGGTGCTCATACCTGCCGGTGGCGTCGCCGTACGGCGCATGAAGCTCTCGGAGAACAATAGCCCCATTCCACGTGATCGTTTCATCGCTAACTATAACTTCTTCAATGACGTCATTGGGGGCATCGGTGATGTCAATCGATACGCGTTCGGATTCGAGAAGACGTTTCTGAACGAAAGCAGTTCTGTCGAAGTTCTGTTTCCCTTCGCGTCGACGCTGGCTGCGGATCAAGTTGCAAATGGTGTGATCGCGAAGAACACGGAGTTTGGTGACATCCCGATCATTCTCAAGACGATTCTGGCCGAACGGGACGAGTATGTTCTGGCGGGCGGTATCGGCATCACGATTCCGACCGGCAGCGACGCCCGGGTGTTCAATGCAACTGGCGATCAGATCGTTCATGTCGACCACGCGAGCGTTCATTTGCTCCCGTATCTGGGCTTGCTTCGCGGCTACGATTCGGGTTGGTACTGGCAGTCGTTCCTGCAACTGGACATCGACACGAACGGTAACAGGGTGCAAGCGGATTTGACGGGCGCGAACTTGCAACCCGTCGGTGTCTTACAGGAGCAGACGCTATTGTTCGCCGACCTGGGCATTGGTTACCAATTCACCGAACTCGGTGATGATTGTAGACCCGCGATCGCTGCCACCGCCGAGTTGCACTACGCGACGCCTTTGCAAGGTTCCGACTCGATCACTGCCGGAGCGCTTGACCTCCGCAGCCTCGTCAATCGTTTCGACGTCGTCAACTTGACCTTGGGCATGAACTTCCTCACTCAACACAACTTCTCGATCCGCCCGGCGATGGTCGTTCCGCTCAGCGACGACCAATTCGATTACGAAGTGATGGTGCAGGCGAACTACTGGCGCTAAAGCCGCTCCACCCAGGCCCAGTTGCATTTGGATAAGAGCTTCGCGAATGCCGCCATCACTTTCGCCTGTTTGCCGTGTCATCTGAGGCGTTTAGCAGGTCTGGATACTAGGACACTCGCGTCTTCCCATCGCCTTGCTGTCAAAATAAATTTGCACGATTCCGATTGATTCGTGAACCGTAGGCGCTAGCCTCGGGCCTCTTCTAGTAGGTCTACGGCTCAAATGAGTCACAGAATGCCGCACAACTATCTAACGCTGTGTTACCGCTAAGAATTCGGGTGCCACTGGCTCGCGGCCAGTGCTGCACGGACCAACCACGCCCGTGACGGCACTGACAGAGCCCGTGGCACACAACCCTAAGATTAAGCTGTAACCAAGCACCTAGCGCGAGTCGCACGGACGTGTAGTGGCTGTGGCGGTCTGAATCCCAAGAACTCTTGACGAAACATCGCGACACTAACTCGCGGGCCGCGATAAGACTCCATTCGAGGGCAAGAACAAAAGAAGCCGCCTCAAATCAGGCGGCTTGTGGCGCGTTTTCGATTAGGTGGGGAGCGAATTAGTATTCCTCGTCATCTTCTTCTTCTACTTCGTCGTCATCATCCTCGTCGTCATCGTCCCAGCCCATATCGTCATCATCATCATCATCGTCTTCATCGTCGTCGTCGTCAACTTCTTCCCATTCGTCGTCGAAGTCTTCGTCTTCGTCGTCCTCGTCCAATTCGTCGTCTACATCATCATCGTCGAGGTCGTCGTCATCGTCGTCGTCCAGGTCGTCGTCGTCATCGTCGTCCCACCCATCATCATCGTCGTCGTCGTCGAACGAATTGCGGGGAGCATCCACCGGCGTTTGGAGTTTCGAGTCGTCCAAAACCTCTTCCGTAGGCCAATCAGCGACAATAGTGGCGGTCACGTCGTTCTCCTCATGCTTGCGATCTGGGTCGGATCCGTTCTCGGAATTCTCATCGTTCTGATTATCGGTGCCATCACCGGTCAAAACTGTACTCTTTTTCTCATTCAAAGCGTGAAGTTCAGCAACATGCGGAAGCTTATCAATACTTTTCAGACCGAACAACTGTAGGAAACGCCGGGTTGTCGCATACAGATAAGGCCGGCCTAATTCCTCGCTGCGGCCCTGGATTCGGACCAAGTCGCGATCCATCAATTGCCGTACCATTTCGCCACAGTTCACTCCCCGAATCGCTTCAATCTCGGCTCGACTCGCGGGTTGCCGATAGGCGATCACGGCGAGCGTCTCCATGGCAGGTCCCGATAGGCGAACCTCGTTCGGCACATATTCCAGTCGCCGCAGCCAAGCGGCAAAGGGCGACCGTGTCAGCAGCTGATAGCCACCTGCCACATCTTCCACGCGAAACGCCCGCCCGTTGGTATCGTACAACTCGTTCAGTCGCCGGATCAGCGTGCGGGCTTCCGTCGCGTCGGCCAAACTAGCAAATTGGCTGAGTTTGCGGCTCGAAAGCGGTTCGCGGGCAAGAAATAACACAGCTTCCAGTCGTTGCAGCCGCATATCTCGGCCACTGGGCGAGCCCTCTGTGGCAGACTCCACCCCGCTGGAATCGCTGTTCCAAGCGTGCCCCCAGCGACGATGGTTTACCGTCACCGCACTTGGGCTATGCACCGATCGATACCGCAGAGCCACGCTGTGCAGCTGCTGTTGAACCGAATGACCGTGATGAGGGCGTAGCGTCTGGTGCATTTCTGATCGCTGGTTATTCCGTTGCCGCGTGCTGCGTGCGAACGCCGAGTATACACGGT
The DNA here is from genome assembly GCA_020638975.1 of Planctomycetaceae bacterium. Lineage (GTDB taxonomy): Bacteria > Planctomycetota > Planctomycetia > Pirellulales > Pirellulaceae. The sequence continues at coordinate 48,455 of JACKHN010000008.1, read as the reverse complement.
TCCGGACGTTCGCTGCGTGCCACGTTAACGCAAGATCACCGTGGGTCGCTCCAAATGTGCGGGCTCGCGCGCCGCGACACGCCACTGGTGCAATTCCGTCAGCGCCAGCCGCATCGCCTCGTCCGGGGCATCGTCGATGACCTGGAATCGCTTTTTGTAGGCAGACCCCGCCGCCACGGGCACATCGAATTGAAATCGATACTTCGTTGCGTCCGTGCCAATTTGCTCCAGCACCATATAGGTAACCCCAGCTTCGACAAACTGAGCCTTCAACGCCTCAATCGTCGTGGTCAAGCTGGCGGGATTCGGCTCCGCGGTCGCTGAAGGTGAGCGATCGGATGCTAGCATCGTAACGGCAGTGTCGAGCTCTGGTGGGTCTAGTTCGTCGGAGGCGGCGATTTGCTCCTCGAATTCTTGACCGCGCTCAATCGGGCCACGCGGCTCGCCGCGCCACATCCCGCGCAGCTGCTCCGAAATTTGCGGCACCGCGATGAGCGGCATTCCCAACAGAAATGCCAGCACAATCACCAATCGAATCGTAATTAAAAGCGTCCGGTTCAGTGGACCAACCTCCTGAGCATCCATGCATCACGCGACGATCGTAGCGGAAACGGGCAGTCCGAGGAAAGATCGCTCGATCGCACTCGCCCCATCGACAACAGGAATGTCACAGCCGAATCCGTTAGAATCCAAACTTCCCAGCGACACGAAAGACTTGCCCGAGGTTAACAGCATGACGCGCATTACAGCATTAAGTTTTGGAATTCTGTGGTTGACGATCACCGCGACCGCCAGCGCGCAGTCCATCGACGACGTGGCAAGACAGCTCAGGACCGGCCAGCCGACGCGAATCGTCTGTTTCGGCGATAGCATCACGGGCGCGTACTATCACACCGGCGGTGTGCGGGCTTGGTGCGATATGCTGGGGCTCGCTCTGCAGCAGGCCAATCCGCGTGCAAACATCGAAATGGTCAACGCTGGCATCAGCGGACATACCACGGTCAATGCCTTGGCCCGGATCGAGAACGACGTGCTGGCAAAGGATCCGGACCTAGTGGTAGTCATGTTCGGTATGAACGACGTGACGCGAGTGCCGCTGGAACAGTTTCGCGACAATACACGAACGATCGCGCGGCGGTGCCAGGAGCAAGGGGCCGCGGTGATCCTCTGCACACCGAACTCGGTGTACGAGAATCCCGCTCGTCCCAACAGTCGGCTTGCTGAGTTCTCGGAAGCCGTCCGCGAAGTTGCTGCGGAGCTGAAACTTCCGCTCGTCGATTGTTTTTCCGATTGGCAGCAGCTACGCACCGACGAACCAGGACGCTGGATGTTGCTGATGAGCGACGAGATTCATCCGAACATGAATGGCCATCAACGCTTCGCCGAAACGATTACGAAGACGCTGACCGGCAAGACCGTATCGCTCGCCGAAACCACTCCGCTCAGCGATGCCTTGCACCACACCTTCGACCAGTTGCGTGCTGGCGTAGCGGTCAAACTGGTGGCGTCCGCTCCGTATGATGAGATTTTTACGACGGCAATGCGGCAGCGTTTTCCGGACGCACAGATCGAAGTCGTCGATTGGCCCGTCGAAAACCAGTCGCTCGCCGAGATCTCGAACTGGGCAAAACAGATTCGGGGCATGAAGCCGGATCTGGTCGTGCCATCCGTTCCCGCGAATGTGGTCTTCACCGACAAGGGTGCCTTGGTACGCGACTACGAGTGGGTTCTGAATTGGTGCTTTCAATTCGCCGGTCGCCCCTGGGATGTCGTGCCCGTCTTGCCGTCCGTGGCGGGTGAAGTCTCCGACGAGTCGCAGGCGGTCGTCGACATCATGCGGCAGATCGCCACAGGTAAGGATGTGCGGTTCGTTGACCGCGCGGCGGATGATTCGCGTTCGCCTCAAGAACTCGTTGACGCGTGGATCGCTGAACAGTATCGCGGTTGGCAAGGCCACCGAAACGAGTTGCCGAGCCGCAACGATCGTGTTTTCGTCCCGGCACAATCGTGGCCACAGCGACCGGGACCACGAGACGTTCGTGTTTCGATTTACTATCCGGGCGGCAAGCTGGAGAACGTCAGCGAACACAGCGGCATCATGCTCACGTTGCATAACTGGGGCGGTGAAGATTGTGTGGGCACGGCGAGTCCACAGGCGTTGGCCGACCGACTGAACGTCGTTGCCGTCTGTGTCAACTATCTGCAGAGCGGCCGCAAGGCATCGATCGATGACCCGGAACCCTACGATTTCGGTTACTTGCAAGCCATCGATGCACTCCGCGCGTTGGCGTTCGTTCGCAACGGATTGAAGCAAGCGAGAGTCGCTTATGACGACGGCCGCTTGTTTTGCACGGGCGGATCAGGTGGCGGCAACGTCACGCTGATGGCCAACAAACTCGCCCCACGAACCTTCGCTTGTGTCATTGACATGTGCGGGATGAAGAAACTGAGCGACGACATCGCTTTCAATCTACCAGGAGGAAGCGGGTTAAATGCTCGTTGGAGCCAAGACGCGGAAAGCCCCTACTACCTGTCCGCTGATGAACAGGAGTTACGTTTCGTAGGCCATCCGAAACACTTGGCGACGATCAAGTCACATAACACGATCGGCAAGATCATCGTCGTGCATGGAACAGACGACACTATATGTCCGTTCGAAGACGCGCGCGAGATGGTCGCCAACATGCGGACCGCCGGGTTAGATGTCGAGTCACATTTCCTGACGAAGGATGATCTGGACGGAACGGTCTTTACCAGCAGCGGCCATGCGTTGGGCAATCGCACCGAGATCGTGTTCCAAGTCGCCGGAAAGTATCTCGCTCCCGACAACCCCGCTGCACTCCGCCGCAACGGCCCCAGCGACTTCGATCGCCGAGAAGACATCCGCTACGAAACCACCAACGGCCAGTTCGTTATTTCATATAAGAGTGGGCTGCCAATCGGCCGATTCGAACTGACAGCCGCTGCGGTTGCCGAATAACTCGACTCACCGGGTGGCCCGCTGGGTGGCCCAGGTTGCTCGCAACCTTGGGCTTGAAGGAGGCTTGTGAACAAACCGTCGCGACGTATCGCGGTCCAGCATCGATAACACCTCGCCTCCTTCGCATCGCGAGACGTCGCCGGCTGTAACACAATGATCCGATATGAGCGACCAGCAGCGGCAGTTTACAGATCAGCGCTACGTTTTCTTTTTCACATTCTCGGTGTATCGTCGGCGGCGATTGCTCGACCGGGATCAGCCGAAGGCCTGATGGCAAAGGTCAAGATAGGGCTTGGAGTTCCGCTCGCTGGCAAAGCCTGGATCACATGGATCGAATGCGGCTCGCGGAGCAGCACAATCACGATGCCTCCCGCAAGCCCAAGGTTGCAAGCAACCTGGGCCACCCCGTGGTCACTGCTGTTGCCAGATAACTCGACTCGCTGGGCCATCCCGCGTCACCCCGCATTCCACTTCTGCCTACCTACTATGTCAGACCGCGCGAACGACAATTCTGTGGCCGGCGATCTCGACGACCTGAATCTTCGTGCCGCTATCGATATAGTCTCCTTCGGTCGTGACGTTGATTATCTGGCCGTCAAAGACTCCTTTTCCGGTAGGGCGTAGTGCTCCTTTAGCGACGCCCCACATTCCCACCTCCAGTTGCCCGGGCGGTTCCTCCGACACAACGGAGTCCTTGGTCCCCGCGTTCGTTTCCGTTTGCTTCTTCTTCGTATCGGTAGAAAAACACGGTTCGCAACCACAGCAGCAGACGTCGCAGCCGCAATGGCTGCAAGTCACCGCTGAAGCCGAATCGCCACTCGCCACACAGCATTCGGCAGCCCCGCATGCGGCCTCGCCGCCACCGGCACCCGCTTCGCAGCACGCAGCCACATCACAGCAGGCCGCCACCTCGCAGCAGCCGTCGATCACGCCTAACAGCCCAAAGTCCATGAACGTATACACGGCGTTGGATTTCGCCAGTTGATGACGTGGGCTCAGCGAGGCGCAGGTGAAGTCGCAGCGACTGATTCGTTGTTCAACTCGACGAGCGACCGACATCAGCACACCAGCGCTCACCGCACGCTCGCCAAAGTTAAAGCGACAGATCTGCGCGGCGGTGTGCAACCGGGCCGTGCAGAAGCGAAGCGAGTCCTCAACCGCTTGTTCGTCAGGCAGTGGATTAAAATCGCCTTGCCGCCGGTCGCGGTGCCAGTCGACCGCACAATCGTAAGCGATGATCGCACGCCCGACCTGTTCCCCAATCGCTTCCAGCGCAGCCCGATGTCGTTGCATGTCTCCGATACCGCCCAGCAGTCCAAATACATAGCGGAATGCAATTGCCGTCGGCGCGGAGTAGTCGGCGATCGTATGCTGGCAGTCGGTGTTCTCTAAGGCGAGATGATCCGCGATCCGCTTTCGCACGGTCGCGGCGAACTGCGGATCAAGCTTTTCGAAGTAAGATTGGGCGGCGGCAAGTCGTCGCCGGAGCAACCAGCTCGCGACAGATGACGTCAGCCCAGCACCGTCACGGGCGTCGTCCTCCAATTTGATGGCGGCGAGCAACAGCCCGAACGATGCACAGAACTCACCCAGCGGAGCCTCAGTCATTTGGCTCAAGCCGACCTTGCTCCGCAATCGACAACAGGTTGGCGCGGCCGCATCAGGCGCGGGGAACACACCGCTGTCGACACCAAGCAAGTAGAGCAAGACCGCTTCATAACTGAGCGCAGGAAGCGAGAGCAATCCGTAGTGGTGACGTTGATACTGGCAACATCGCGCGTAGGCTTGTCGGTAGTCGGTCGTTTGGCAAGTCGGTCGCAAAAATCCGAACATGGCGAACTCACGCGGTGATAGATTCCGAAAGTCGCTTTGGCACGGCAGATGAAAAGGTGACAGGCACCAAATTTGACGAAAGTGGTAACACTAGGTAAATTTGATGCATGCCTCGATCCTCTCGATATGCACCTGGTGGAATGGTCTTTCATGTACTCAACCGCGCGGTTGGTCGTCGCAACTTGTTCGACAAGCCGGGTGATTTCGAGGCCTTTGAGCGCGTGTTGCAGGAAACGTTGCAATTGCGTCCGATGCGTGTTTGTAGCTACTGTTGGATGTCGAATCATTGGCACTTTATTTTGTGGCCCGAGAACGACGGTGATTTGGCTGCGTTCATGCAGCAACTGACCAACACGCACGTTAAACGCTGGAAAGAGCATCGTCACGAGACGGGTTACGGTCCACTTTATCAGGGACGATACAAATCGTTTCCCGTGCAAACCGAAGATTATTTCTACCAGGTGGTTCGCTACGTGGAACGAAATGCCCTTCGAGCGAATCTGGTTGAGCGGGCAGAGCAGTGGCGCTGGTCGAGTTTGTGTGCTGGGCGGAAGGCGAGTAACCGGGACATTCTTTCCAAATGGCCTTTGCATCGACCAAGGAACTGGATCGAATTGGTTAACGAGCCACAAACAGAGGCCGAACTAATCGCGTTGCGACATTGTGTGAAACGAGGCACACCTTTTGGCGAAAAAGCCTGGGTTGAGACGACGGCTGATCAACTCGGCCTCGCATCAACACTACGTCCACGAGGTCGCCCAAAGAAGACCAGCAACCAAGAATGAATCTGCCGCAATGTCGCATATTACCTATATTTGGTGACTGGCCCCTTTTCATGTCCAATTGGCGGCAGAGTGTTAAGGATAGTAGAGTCTTGCGAGAGAATCTCGGCATCACGGATGGAAATCTCCCAGGGTGGCCCGGGTTGCTTGCAACCTTGGGCTTGCAAGAGGCTTGTGAACAAACCGTCGCGAAGTGTCGCCATCCAGCATCGATAACACCCCGCCTCTTTTGCATTGCGAGACAACACCGGCTGTTACACAATGATCTGTTATGAGCGACCAGCGGCGGCAGTTTACAGATCAGCGTTACGTCTTCTTCGTCACGTTCTCGGTGTATCGTCGTCGGCGACTACTCGACTTGGATCAGCCGAAGCGGATCGTGTTGGGAGTCTTGAATCACTTGCTCGATTCGATGGACGCCAAATGCGTTGGCTTTGTCCTGATGCCTGACCATGTGCACGCGCTCCTTTGGCTGCCGCAACCGACGGACCTCACTCGGATGCTGCACGGCTGGAAGCGGATGAGCAGCTTCAAGATTCGCCGCTGGTATGAGGAACACGCTCCTCGGTACTTTACTGACTTCGGCTCGGGCAAAAAGTTCTGGCAGCCGAAGTCGTATACATTCCACGTCTACACGGAACACAAACTGCGTGAGAAACTAACCTACATCCATCTCAATCCGGTGCGCGCCGGTCTGGTGGCAAAGCCTGAAGACTGGGCTTGGAGTTCCGCCCGTTGGTATGCTCGTCAGCAAAGCGTGGGAGTGCCGATCACGTGGATTGAATGCGGCTAGAGGAGTAGCACAATCACGATGCCTCTCGCAAGCCCAAGGTTGCAAGCAACCTGGGCCACCCCGCGAGTTCGGTTCAACCAACCCAATTATCGACCGGTGGTCTTGGTATCGCAAGCACGATATCGACGGGTCGGATGTTTGCGCCGCGTACCCGGGGTGGCCCAGGTTGCTTGCAACCTTGGGCTTGCACGAGGCTTGTGAACAAACCGTCGCGAAGTGTCGCCATCCAGCATCAATAACACCCCGCCTCTTTTGCATTGCGAGACGACACCGGCCGTTACACAATGATCTGTTATGAGCGACCAGCGGCGGCAGTTTACAGATCAGCGTTACGTCTTCTTCGTCACGTTCTCAGTGTACCGTCGTCGGCAACTGCTCGACTTGGATCAACCGAAGCGGATCGTGCTGGGACGCTTGAATCACTTGCTCGATTCGATGGACGCCAAATGCGTTGGCTTTGTCCTGATGCCTGACCATGTGCATGCGCTGGTTTGGCTGCCGCAACCGACGGACCTCACTCGGATGCTGCACGGCTGGAAGCGGATGAGCAGCTTCAAGATTCGCCGCTGGTATGAGGAACATGCTCCTCGCTACTTCACTGACTTCGGCCGGGGCAAGCGGTTCTGGCAGCCGAAGTCGTATACATTCCACGTCTACACGGAGCACAAACTGCGTGAGAAGCTAACTTACATGCATCTCAATCCGGTGCGTGCCGGTCTGGTGGCAAAGCCTGAAGACTGGGCTTGGAGTTCCGCTCGGTGGTATGCTCGCCAGCAAAGCGTGGGAGTGCCGATCACGTGGATTGAATGCGGCTAGAGGAGCAGCACAATCACGATGCCTCTCGCAAGCCCAAGGTTGCAAGCAACCTGGGCCACCCCGCGGTGTTCGACATTTCTATAGATGCTCTCTGGCTGCCCAAAATGGGGTGCCTATTGACCCGCAACGTCTCAGCATGTTTAGGCGATCACTTCATGAATCGGTTGGCCGAGTTCTTTCTCCAATCGCTTGCGACCGGGAACGACTAGCTCGCGCGGGTCGAGACCTAGTTGATGCAAGACCGTGGCATGGACATCGGTTACGTAGTGCCGATTCTCGACGGCGTGAAAACCGAGCTCATCCGTGTTGCCGTGCGCGATGCCCCCTTTGATTCCGCCTCCCGCCATCCACACCGTGAAGCCGAATGGATGATGATCGCGGCCGTCGGAATGCTGCGAGCCTGGTGTCCTGCCGAATTCGCTGGCCCAGACGACGAGCGTTTCGTCGAGCAGGCCGCGTTGTTTCAAGTCGGCCAGCAGCGCGGCGATCGGTTGATCGACTTGTTTGCACAGCTTCGAGTGACTGGCTTTCAATCCCTTGTGTGCGTCCCATTGCCCAGCTCCGCCGCTGCTGCCGTGATATACCTGGACAAATCGTACGCCCCGCTCGACCAGTCGGCGGGCGGCGAGCATCTGTTGGCCGAACGAGCGAGTTACCGTTTGATCCAAGCCGTAAGACTTCTGTGTCGCCGCGGTCTCGTCGTCGAAGCGGACGACCTCCGGTACGGCCATCTGCATGCGGAAGGCCAGTTCGTAGGAACGAATGCGAGCGCGGATCGCTTCGTCGTCGGGATACTGCTCGGCGGTCAGCCCGTTCAACTTGTGCAGCAACTCGAATTCGCCGTCTTGCTCTTCGCGATACACGCCTTTCGCGGGCTTTGCATAGGGCAGCGGATTGGCCGGATCAATCGCCAGCGGCACGCCATCGTATTGTGGACCGAGATAGTTCGCGCGATGAGCTTCTTGCCCGCCACAACAATCGGCGATCGGCTGGCCCATGACGACGAACTGCGGCAGGTTTTCGTTGATCGACCCGAGCCCATAGTTCACCCACGAACCGATCGTCGGGAAGAAACCGTCAACGCGATGTCGGCCCGTGTGAAATTGAAGCTGTGCGCCGTGGTTGCTGTCTTCGGTCCACATGGATCGGATCAAACACAAATCGTCGGCTTGCTGACCAAGATGCGGCCACCAATCGCTGATCTCCAAGCCGCTCTGGCCCCAACGGCGATAGGAAACTTGCAGCGGATAGAGTTCGGTGCGGATGAAGCCGTTGTTCGGGTCGAAGGCGACGACCCGCTCGTTTTCGAGATAGGGCGATGCGAGCACGTCCTTATGAGGCGTCTCTTCGATCGTCTTGCCGGCGTACTTGGTCAGAGCCGGCTTGGGGTCGAACGATTCCATGTGGCTGGTGCCACCGATCATGAACAGCCAAATGACGCTCTTGGCTTTCGGAGCGATGCGAGCGACCGAGGCGGAAGCGGCGGCTTGAGCCTCGTGTTGCAGCATGCCCGTCAACGCGACGCTCCCAAAGCCGAGCCCCATGTCGGAGAGAAATGATCGTCGAGTAAGGTCGAATGAGTCCATATCCAGTTCCAAACATAAGTCGTTGGCTGTAGTTCCGCCGTAGGATGGACGCCTCGTCCGTCCGTTGAGCTGGACGGACGAGGCGTCCATCCTACGTTATCGCACGGTTACAAAATCGTTGTGGTTCATCAACACATGAATCAAGTTCTCTCTCGCGCGCATCGCAGGATCTTTCGAGGCCTGAACAGCCGCGGTTGTCTTGCCTCCGAAGTCGGTCAGCGACTCCGTTGCTGACAACTTGTCCGTCTGTTGTGTCAAGAACTCACGACAAGTCGATACTTCCGGTGCGGTGGGATCGCGTGTCAACATTTGCTTGAAGGCGAGTTGCACGAACTTTTCTTCGCCATCCGTTGTGTCGGCGACTTCTTCCCACAAGGCTCGTGCCAACTTGCGTGACTCGGACAGAGAAAGCGAACTGTTGGCCAGCGACAACGCTTGCTGAGGGATGATGCTTTCCGAGCGGCGATAGCACTCGTTCGGGCCCGCCGCATCGAACAGAACCAGCATCGTCATTTGTTTTTCGTAAGCGTGTCGAATGTAGACGCTGCGGCGCGGTACGGTTTCGCCGTCGGCGTAGTCGATGTCCGGCCCACCGCGTGTCAGGTCCAAGCTGCCCGCCACGTGCAGCACGCTGTCGCGGATCACTTCCGCGTCCAGCCGCTGAATGTTGGCCCGCCAAAGCAGAAGGTTATCGGGATCGATGCTTGAGTTCGACGCCATCAACGCTGGGTCGGCGGACGAGGCTAGCTGATAAACGCGAGAGGTCACGATCAAGCGGTGCAAATGCTTCATGCTCCAATCGTGTTCCATCAACTCGACGGCCAGCCAATCGAGCAGTTCGACATGCGTTGGTCGAGGCGAGCGCAGACCAAAATCAAAGACGTTCGCCACCAGCGGTTCGCCGAAATGACGCATCCAAATGTGATTGACGGCCACACGCGCGGTCAACGGATTCTGGCGATCAACAATCCATTGGGCCAGTGCCAGACGTCGCCCGGTGCTTGTCGGAGGATATGCCTTGCCAACCGCTGTGTAGTTCGCGTCCTGACCATCGAGCGCCGCTTTGGCCTTCGATAACTTCGTATTGGCAGCCTGCTGATCCTTGCGAGCCTTATCGATGGCCGCTTGCTTCTTGGTGGCGTCGGGTTCGTCGCTCGATTCGGCGACCGCGATTGCCGCCTGCTTCTCCGAGAGTTCGACCTGAGCCGCATGAAACGCCGCCAATCGCTCGGCCTGGGCCGCGACTTGGGCGAGGCCACGACTGTCTTCCGAGGAAGTCTCAAGATACTTGGCTTTGTCGGCCGCCCAGCGAGCACGCAGCGATGCCAGGGCCGACTCGGCGGCGAGTAGCTTTTGCGATTCGATGCTTTCTGCATCTGCGGTATCCTGTTGCCGCTTCCTTGCTGCGGTAACTCGTTGTTCGGCAGCTTGCAGCTCTTCCTCCTCGACATGAGGCCATAACGCGGGGAAGACGGCAGGCGGCGGCAGCGCGATCGGACTCGCTTCCAATTGGCCCGTGAAGATTGCCGGGATTGCTGGAGTCATCGGGCTCTCTTTATCAAAATGCTTTTCGTTGCCGCGGACATAGAGAAACGTCTTCGCGTCCGGCTCGGCATCGAACACGCGTGGCAAGCCGTCTTTGAGGAGATTGCTTTCGCCAGGAACTCGCTCCGTGCGGACATTGTGCGGTTCGAAGATGGCACGCAGGGCGTAGTATTCGGATTGTGCGAGCGGATCGAATTTGTGATCGTGACAGCGGGCACAATCGATCGTCATGCCGAGGAACGCTTTGGCCGTGTGCTCAACGGTGGCGTCGAGCCAAATATTTCGATTGCTGTTGTGATAGTTGCGAGCCAGGAAACCGGTTGCTCGCAAGACGTCAAAATCTTCGGGAGCGACTTCATCGCCGGCCAGCATCTCGACGATCATCTGATCGTAGCCTTTGTCGGCATTCAGCGATTCGATGATCCAATCGCGCCAGTGCCAGATATGCCTTTGGCTGCCACGCAGTTGATCCTTGTAGCCATTCCAATCGCTGTACCGCCAGACGTCCATCCAGTGACGACCCCAACGCTCGCCATGTTGCGGGCTGTCGAGCAGTTGATCGACGAGCTGCGTGTACGCGTCGGTGGATTGATTCTGTAGGAACTCATCAAGTTGCTGGCGTGTGGGAGGCAGGCCGATCAAGTCGAGATACAGGCGTCTTGCGAGTAACTGCTTATCGGCGACTCCGACCGGTGTAACCGACGCCAGCCGATGCTGCTCGGCTATGAAAGCGTCAATCGGATTCGCTGTCCAATCGGCGTCATCGATCTTCGGCAAGCTCGGGCGCACGGGCAGTTGATACGCCCAGTGTTCGTTCGGACTCGCGAGAACGACCTCATCGATCGGTGCCACCGCGCCGCGATCGATCCAGCTTCGAACCAATGCCAACTGTTCCGCGGTAAGCCGTTCGCCTTCACCCTCAGGCGGCATTCGCTCGTCGGCATCCTCGGCCACCACCCGCTGTAGCAGCAAACTCTCACTGGCCGCGCCCGGAACAATTGCCGCACCGCTGTCTCCGCCTTGCCGAATCAAGGTCGCCGCGTCGAGCCGCAATCCGGCTTCCTGCTTCAACGCACCATGACATGCCGAACACTTCTCCATTAGCAACGGTTTGATATCGCGACCGTAATCGACATCCGCCGCCAGTAACGAGGGTACCGCCAAAGTCATTGCAAGGAGGATTAGCACTCGACGCATGGCACGTGACCTGGGAGGGTAATCGATCGAGGGTGGGCGAAGCGATGCAGCGTTCTCGGGGCTTTCAGTATAGCCCATTAGCGTGCGTCAAGCATTTCCCATGTGCTTTCCGAGCGAACTCACCAGCCCGTTGGAGTGCTTCCGGGTCGGCTTTACCCCGTGATTCATTGACGCAGAGAGACTATCATGGATGGAACACTCCCGCCAAAACCCGCCTACCTTCGGACCCAGGAACGGATACTTCTCGATGTTTCTGAACCGCATTCGATCGACAATCTCTTGGGGTTGCGCGGTGCTACTTTTCGCAGTGATCGTCCGTGGCAGCGCTGCCGACGAACGCCCTGCGGACGCGACCGCCCACTTCGAACAGCACATCCGTCCGCTACTCGTCACGAAGTGTGTGAAATGTCACGGCGAGAAGAAGCAGGAAGGCAAGTTGCGACTCGATTCGCGTGAGGCCATGCTTCGGGGTGGCGAGAGTGGGCCGAGTGTTGTCCCCGGCGAGATTGCGGAAAGCTTGTTGATCGAAGCCATCAAGTATGAGAGCTTCGAGATGCCGCCCACGGGGCAATTGTCCGCGAAGGATATCGCCCAATTCGAACAATGGATCGCCGCCGGGGCGGTTTGGCCAGAAAGTACCGGAACACTACGAGAAGGGTCGGGCGCGATTGCGCCGAGCGATCGCGAGTGGTGGGCGTTTCAACCGCTTGTCAAACCAGAGGTTCCTGCTGATGCAAACGACAACTGGTCGCGAAACGAGATCGATCGGTTCGTGTTCGCTCGGCTAGCCGAGAAGGGAATGCACGCTGCGCCGCAGGCCGATCGCAACACGCTGGTCCGGCGATTGTACTTCGACCTACTTGGCGTGCCGCCGACACCGGACGAGATCGATGCCTTCGTGAACGACGAGTCGCCGGAAGCTTGGGAGAAACTGATTGATCAATTGCTAGACGACGAGCGATATGGCGAGCATTGGGCTCGGTACTGGTTGGACCTCGTGCGTTTCGCCGAATCGGACGGCTGGAATCAAGACGCGTTTCGTCCCAACTTGTGGCGATACCGCGACTATGTGATCCACTCGTTTAACAATGACAAGCCGTATCCTGAATTCGTGCGTCAACAACTAGCGGGTGACGAGATCCAGGAGGACAATCCCGAGAACTTGGCCGCAGCAGGTTACTTGCGATTGGGCATCTACGAATACAACCAGCGCGACGCGCGCGGGCATTGGAATGACATCATGAACGAGATGACGGACGTCACGGCGGACGTCTTTCTCGGCATGGGGATGGCTTGTGCCCGGTGTCATGATCACAAGTTCGATCCGTTGCTCCAAGTGGACTATTTCAAACTGCGAGCGTTCTTCGAGCCGATCAGTTGGCGCGATGACATTGCCGGCGCAACGCAAGCCGAGCAGGTGGAGTATCGAAAGCAGTTGGCGGTATGGGAAGAGGCGACGAAAGAAATCCGCGATCAGATCGAAGCCATCGTCGGACCGTACCACGACCGCAAATGGAAATCGACCGCCGAAAAGTTCCCGCTGGATATTCAGGCCTGCTTCTACAAGCCCGTCGAAGAGCGGACGTCGTGGGAGAATCAGATGGCGTATCTCGTCACGCGACAGTTTTACGAAGAAGGCGGCGGACCGCTGAGCGGTATCAAGAAAGAAGACAAAGAGAAGTACGACGCCTTAAACAAGGAACTCGCCGCATTCGACAACATCAAGCCGAAGCCGCTTCCTGAGTTGACAACGGCCACCGACTTTGCGGGCACGCCGGCACCGACTGTGATTCCCGATTCGGGCGACGACACACCGATCGAGCCTGGTTTCCTTGCGGTCTTGTCCGAGCAACCCGTTGGCGAATCGCCAAGTTTCCCGCAGTTGCCACAATCCACCGGGCGCAGGACGGCGTTGGCCGAGTGGATCGGGCGAGCCGATAACCCACTGACGATGCGAGTGATCGTTAACCGCATTTGGCAGGAGCATTTTGGCCAGGGAATCGTTTCGACCGCGAACGACTTTGGCCATCTGGGGCAGTTGCCAACCCACCCCGAGCTGCTCGATTGGTTAACGGTTACGTTTATTGCGGACGGATGGAGCATTAAGCGGTTGCACAAGCGAATCCTCATGTCGGAAACTTGGCAACAGTCGGCCTACCATCCACAGGCCGCCGAGTATCAAGAGAAAGATCCTGCCGAGAGCCTGTTGTGGCGGTCGCGAGTTCGCCGCTTGAAAGCCGAGCAGATCCGCGACGCCATGCTGGCAATCAGCGGAGAACTTCAGTCGAAGGTGGGCGGATCGAGTGTCGATGCCAAGACGCCGCGCCGATCGTTGTACGTGAAGAGTTTCCGCAACACACCGGATACGTTCCTGGCCGCTTTCGATGTAGCCAACGGATTGAAGAGCGTCGCGGAACGAAACAGCACGACGACCCCGACTCAATCGCTGATGATGATCAACGGCGACTACGCATTGGGGCGCGCACAAAAACTGGCTGAGCAGCTTGCGAAAAACAAATTCACGACTCCCGACGAAATGTTGCGGCACGCATTTCGACTCGCCTGGGGTCGCTTCCCAGCGGATTCCGAGTTGTCCAGCGCTCATCAGTTCATTGCGGCAGCTACGGCGGAAGACCAATGGACGTTTGACCGCGATCGGCTGGTCGACTTTTGCCATGTGTTGCTCAACTCAAACGAGTTTCTTTATGTGGACTAATCAGAACACGATCGATTGTTCTCTCTCGCGCCGGCAGATGCTTCAGCAATCCGGAGTTGGCTTCGGTGCGCTCGCTTTGAACTGGATGCTACAGCAGGACGCAGCGGCGGGTGTGGCGAGGCAAGTCGCTCATCATGCGCCGCGCGCGAAGAGCGTCATCTGGTTGTTCATGGAAGGTGGTCCGAGTCATCTCGATTTGGTTGACCCGAAGCCCTTGCTAAACAAGCTGTCGGGCCAGCCTCTACCTTCAGGCTTCAAGGAACCGATCACCGCGATGGGTGAAAAGGGTGCTGCGCTCTTGGCGGCACCGCGGACCTGGAAGCAACATGGCGAAAGCGGCATGTGGGCCACCGAGTGGATTCCAAACATCGGCGAGTGCATGGACGACATCGCGGTGATTCGCTCGTGTTGGACCAACGGCATTAACCATGCTGGCGGTGTCTGTCAGATGAATACATGTATCAACGTCGCCGGTCGGCCATCGCTAGGTTCGTGGGTGAACTACGGACTTGGCACGGCCAACGACAACTTGCCTTCGTTCGTGGTGATGTGCGACAGTTCGGGCAATCCGGTGAACGGGCCGCGCAACTGGGGCAGCGGCTTCATGCCGGCGACACATCAAGGCGTCCGCATCAACGGCGCCAGTGACGAGCCGATTGCGAACTTAAATCTGCCCAAAGGGTATTCGAGCGATCGCCAACAGGAAAAACTGGCGTTACTGCAACAGTTCAACCAGTCGCACGCCGAAACGCGGGCCCAGCAGAGCGAACTCGAAGCTCGCATCGAGAGTTACGAACTGGCTTTCCGCATGCAAGCTCAGGCCCCTGCTGCGGTCGATCTTGCTCAAGAAACCGAAGCCATGCAGAAGTTATATGGCCTTGATCACAAGGACACCGAGACCTTTGGTCGCAACTGCTTGCTCGCGCGACGATTGGTCGAGCGTGGCGTGCGATTCATTCAGTTATACAGCGGTACGGGCAGTAAGTGGGATTCGCATTCAGCCATCGAAGCGAATCACTCTCGATTGTGTCGATCCATGGACAAACCGGTGGCCGGTTTACTGAAGGATCTCAAGCAACGAGGACTGCTCGACGAGACGCTTGTCATTTGGGGAGGCGAGTTTGGTCGCACGCCGATGAGCGAGAAGGGCGACGGCCGCGATCACAATCCAACGGGCTTCTCGATCTGGATGGCAGGTGGCGGTGTCAAAGGTGGTCAAGCGATCGGAGCCACCGACGAACTCGGGCTGTATGCCGTCGAAGACAAGATGCATGTCCACGACATTCACGCTTCGATCCTGTGGCTGCTCGGTCTGAACAACATGCAACTGACCTACGACCACAAAGGTCGACCGGAACGACCGACGATTAATGAAGGCGCGTTCAACAAAAAGTTGGTCGGCTAAGTCGTAGCTCCCACTCTTGGAGTGGTTGATTGTGCAATCCCTCTCCTCGCAAATCGATCTCCGCACTTTCACTGTTGAAAGAACACTTATCGCCACTGATCACCGCTAATGAAGATGGGGTGTTCCCATTGGTGTTGATCAGTGCCAATTAGCGTTCCCGAAAAACTCATCTTGCCGAGAACTTTCAAATCTCCCATCCTCGACGGTATTCTTTGGCCAAGTGCTGATTCGCCTCTGGGATATTCGTAACCTTCATGGCACTGGGATCGAACTCAATCGGCTTTCCCACTCGATAGGCGACGTTACCCAACAACACGACTTCTGTAAAAGGGCCGGCATATGTGAAGGGACTGCCGGTGCGGCTGCCTGTTTTGCAGGCGTCGATCCACTGTTGATGGTGGCCGGGCGACGTAGGCAAGTACGAATCCAGGCCCTTGAAGTCGGCGAACTTGTCTTCCGGTAACAGCTTTGGATTGCCTCCGTGTTCGATCGCGATACGACCTTTGTCGCCCATGAACAACGAGCCGTTCATGGGCAGCTCCTTGGCAATCTCTTCGCGTGGAGTCGTTTCGCCCTCGTACCAGTAAACGTCAACCGGTGGCAGTCCGCCGCGTTTACCGAACTCAAACTTCGTTTCCATCCATTTAGGAGCGCTGTGCTCGTGAGGCTTCGGTCCTTCTGACGTTACTTTGACAGGACCTCCTAGTTCCAGCGCCCAGAACGTCGGGTCCATTAAGTGAATCGCCATGTCGCCAATTGCACCGCATCCAAAGTCCCACCAGCCTCGCCACTTGAATGGTGCGTAGGCCGCGTTGTAATCGCGCTTGCTCGCAGGGCCGAGCCATAAGTCCCAGTGAAATCCGGCAGGTACTGGCGGCTTGTCGGTCGGACGATCGAGACCCTGCGGCCACCAACGGCCTGGGCGGTCGGTGATGACGTGAACTTCACTCACATTGCCGATGGCGCCTGATTGCAACAGTTCGACCAACCGCAGGTAACCCGAATGCTCGTGGTTCTGGGTTCCCATTTGAGTTGCCAGCTTCTTCTCGGCGGTCAACTGAGTGATGAGCCGCGCTTCGGCAACGGTATGGGTCAGCGGTTTCTCGCAGTAGACATGCAGGCCGCGCCGCAACGCGCGAACGGTTGCTGGAGCGTGATGGTGATCGGGCGTCGCCACGACCACCGCATCAAGATCGTCTTGCTCGAGTAGCTTTCGATAATCGACATACTTCTTCGCCATCGTGTGCTTGGCAGCCGCCGCATCCAAACGGCCTTCGTCGACATCGCACAGCGCCACGATGTTCTCGTGTGCGACCTCGGCCAAGTCGCCTGCACCTCGCCCGCCGACGCCGATCACACCAATGTTGAGCCGTTCGTTTGCACCGAGTGCTCGGGACGGTTTCAGTAGCACGGCAGACGACGTTGCCAATCCAAGGGCTGCCGATGTTTGCAAGAAGCCTCGTCGATTGAATTGAATCTGCATGAGTGGTGATCTCCGTGAGAGGCTAGCGCCTAGCGAGGGTGTTGCGTTTCGAGTGGATGACTCGGACAGTATACTCAGTTTCATGATGCGAAGTGAACTTTCTTCTCGACTCACCAGGGCTTTCGTTTTGTTCAATCTGCACAATTTGTACGACGGCTCTCCGAAGCCGTCGAACTCAGTAATTCGTTGCTCGACGGCTTCGGAGAGCCGTCGTACAAATCCCTTCAACTTGAAAAACTGGAAAGTCCTGCTCGACTCACATCCTGGCACTCAATTCATGTCCGCCCGCCTTCCATTCAGAGGCCTCACACCGCGTTGCTCGCTCGTTAGACTTTGCATCGCGGTTGTCGTCGTGATGGTCAGTCACGATGCCGCGGCAGAAACTATTGAAGATCGGTCTTTTATCGCCACCTGCGATGGATCGGAACAGAAATATGTGATTGTCTTACCGGACGACTTTCAACCTGAGCAGCCAGTTTCCGTCTTGATCGCGTTGCACGGTCACGGTTCAGATCGATGGCAATTCGTGCGACAAGATCGAGGCGAGTGCCGAGCGGTTCGCGATGTGGCGGCGGCAACTAACTCTCTGCTGGTGTCGCCTGACTACCGCGCCAAGACTTCGTGGATGGGCCCCAAGGCGGAGGCAGATGTAGTGCAGATCATCGATTCGACGAAGAAGTTGTTTCGCGTCGAGCGAGTGATACTGTGCGGCGGGTCGATGGGCGGCACGGGGGCACTGACGTTTGCGGCACTGCACCCGGATTTGATTGACGCGGTTGTGTCGCTGAACGGAACCGCCAACTTGATGGAGTACGATCGATTTCTCGATGCCATCGCTGAATCCTATGGCGGGACGAAGCAGCAAGTTCCCGACGAGTACCGCAAGCGGAGCGCGGAGTTGTTTCCCGAACGATTTACGATGCCGCTGGCAACGACGACCGGAGGGGCTGACGAGATTGTGCCACCGGCGAGTGTGCTGCGATTGATCGACGCGGTTCGCCAAACGAACGATCGCGTGCTCAGCTTACATCGCCCTGACGGAGGCCACAGCACTTCCTACGAGGATACGAAACAGGCTCTCGAGTTCGTCTTCCGTGTAATGTCAGACGCCAATTGAACGATCGAAAGACTGGCTCGTTTGGTCGTTATTGGATCGACGAGCAACGATGCGTTGATCGCCGTCATCTCCCGTCACACTCGGCTGCTTGGCGAGCTTAACGACAAGCAGCGCGATCAAGCCCATCCCGACCAATAGCAGCGGGATACCAACTAGCGGTCGATAGAAAAGCCATGCGACGCTGATCGTTGCAAGTGAAAGTGAGGCGGAGACAAGCAGCGCGACGAAGCCCGTTCCCATTTCTACGAGTGATCCAACGGGCGGCAAGACATCGGCGAGAACCGACAGCGGTCGAACGACTAGCGTCAGGCCGAAGAACATGCATCCCGCTCCGATGGCTCGCAGAATCCACGTCCACATCGAGTTCTGAGCTGCTGCGGTTGCGAACATTTGATCCGCCGAGGCAACGCCAACAGTCAGCATATTGAGTTGCCTTCCATTACTTGCGATGAACGGCGTGAAAGTATCGCGGGTTTGCTGAGCCATGATACTGACTTCGAGTGGTCGAGTGACCGTGAATAAGATTCGCACGTCGCCGATCTGCGCTCCCTCACCGCCGTTGCTCGATCGCGACCAATAGAATCCGTTCGATGCCGTGCCGCCATCGCTGTACGGTCGCAATCCCTCGGCCCACTCCTTCTGGACGGCGTCGAGCGACACTTCGAGAGGCTCGCTCACAGTGATCTGCTGGACAAGTGCCTTTGGCAATCGATAGGAGCCGACAAAGACATCGGGCGCTTCAACGGTCAATTGCTGAAATGGCACATCCGTTGGGTTTACATGGCTGCTGGCTTCATGGAACCGAGTCGAGTTAATCAGCTCGGGTGACCATTCTTGTACGTAGGAATAAGTCGTGACGGTTTCGGTTCCGCCGCCGATCTTCTTGCGAGTCTGCTGCTCCTGCTTCTCCTTCCATTGAAGCATCTCAACTCGACGATTGAGCCGAATGGCGTTGACCGAGACACCAAAGAAGTCGTCTTTGAGCACCGCATCGGTGCTGGCTAGGTCGCTGGTGTGAACGAACCTGCCTTCGTTGGCCGGATCGATAGAATCGCTAGCTGCTTCGACGACCAGATTCGCTCCCTCTTCGAGTGCTTTGGCCGTTTTCACCGCTCGCCCTTCGTTGACAAACAGGAGGGGAAAGGAGACCGCGAAGAGAACAAGGCCGGCCACGACTCCCTTGATCGAACCGCCCAGCCGATCGAACCAAGACTCCTGCGTGATCACTTGCGACATATCACAACTCCTTATCCTTCAATGCATTCCGGCGTTCAACCGCGGGTAAAACGACCTTCCAATAGGCCAAAAGACCAGACACCTTCTAAACCATAGCTCCCATTCCACGGAGGGAAGCGATTATGTCTTCCATCGAACGAAGAAGATGCGTTCTCGCATCATCTGGGTTTCGCTATACTCCGCCACCTTTTCCGATTGAGCTGCCTAGTTCGTGAGTGATGCGTGTGGATGGTGCTAGCGAGTTGACTGACCAGCGATTTCAGCGACCACTGCGCATGATTGGCATCCTCTTGCTAGTCATCGCGTCTGGTTGTGGCACAACGAAATCACGGCTGGCAACCGAACAATTGCTGATGTCGGATGCCGTTGACCATGCAATCGCAGATATCGACTTCGGCGCGATGTCAGGGCAAAAGGTCTATTTCGACTCACGCTATATCAACAACGTCAAAGGCGTCGGATTCGTTAATGCGGAATACATCATCAGTTCGTTGCGGCAACAGATGCTCGCCGCCGATTGCCGCTTGCAGGACGACGTCGACGACGCGGATTTTATCGTCGAAGCGCGAGTCGGTGCTCTGGGCACGAACGGGCACGAAATCGTTTACGGCGTGCCTGCAAACAACGGGCTTTCCGCAGCGGCGGACTTTGTGCCAAATTCTCCCGCGCTCCCCGCGATCCCTGAACTGGCGCTCGCCAAGAAGGATGCAAATCTTGGGGCCGCCAAGGTCGCGGTGTTCGCTTACGAACGCGAGAGTCGCCGGCCTGTTTGGCAGTCCGGAATATCGAAAGCGAAAAGCACCGCAGAAGACTTCTGGTTCTTTGGTGCCGGACCGTTTCAACGTGGAAACGTCTATGACGGGACACAGTTCGCAGGCAGTCGCATCCGAAATCCACTAGTTAACGAAGACGGAACGCCTGTTGAGAATCCGTCTATTTCCTACAACGAACCGTTCTATTTTCCGAGGGCTACAGCTCCTCGCATGAATCCTGATATCGACGTCGTGGGATACGAAGAACAACTCGCGCCCGTAGTACTTGCGCCGACACGACCTTCGGATAGCGAGCCCGCGCCCCAGGTTCCACGTCCGCAAGAACGACCGTTGCAACCAACGCCGGCACCAGAGGCAAAGTCTCTTCCGCCAAACCCGCAACGACCGCCACAACCTCCGTTGGAACCCACCGAAGAATAGGCGCGTTGCTTCGTGCCTCCTGGAGTAGCCACGACGATGAGCAATCAACAGACTTCACGGATTCTGATTTCGCGGCTCAGTGCCATTGGCGATTGCGTTCTGACAACGCCCATGCTGTGCGCACTTCGAGATTACTTTCCGAAAGCGCACATCGCCTGGGTCACCGAACGCGGCCCCGCAACGTTATTAGACGGACATCCGGCGATCGATGAGTTGGTCGTTGTCTCGAAACGCTGGATGAAGTCTCCGACGGAAGTGAGCAAACTGAGGTCGAAGCTGCGAGCTGGTTGTTTCGATATCGCGATCGATCCGCAGGGACTCACGAAGAGCAGTCTCATCTCCTGGCTATCCGGAGCCAAGCGGAGGCTGGGGTTTTGCAAGCCGCGCGGTCGGGAACTCAGCCGTTGGTTGAACACGGAGCTGGTAACACCGACGAGAGAGCATTTAGTCGACGCACAACTAGAACTGTTGAAGCCGTTGGGAATCGAAAGCCCTCAGGTGCGATTCGATCTCCCCGTGAATTCCAACGTCGAACGCAAAGTCGATACGATGATTCACGCTGCTCACATGGGTTGTGACTTTGTTGCCCTGAATCCCGGCGCGGGATGGGACTCGAAACTTTGGTCGGCATATCGCTATGGTCGCGTCGCTCGTTGCCTCGGCGAGCGGCATCAAGTGCCTTCGTTTGTACTCTGGTCGGGCGAGCGAGAGCGGGTGTGGGCCGAACAGATCGTTGCTTGTTCCGGCGGTCGCGCTGTGCTTGCTCCGGCAACGACGCTGCCGGAATTGGCATCCGTCTTGCGACGCGCTCGGTTGTTTGTCGGCTCTGATACGGGACCTCTCCATATCGCAGCAGCAGTCGGGACACCCTGCGTAGGACTCTTCGGCAGCACTCGCCCACAAGACTCCGGGGCATACGGTCCTCAGCACATTCACGTCCAAAAGACCTTTCAAGATGGAAGCAGCCGTGCGCGTCGCCGCGCGGAGAATGATGCCATGATGGAAATCGATGTCGACGGTGTGGTCGAGGCGTGCGAGAAGCAGCTAGACGGAGAGGCCAATCTCGTTCCCGAGAATGCGGCCTAGCCAATCCATCTTCGAACAGAAGCAAACGAAGGAAACAAAGATCTGGGGATAATTCTTCGTTTACTTTGTTGTCTTCGGTTTCAAAGTCTGTGCTCGAAGATGGCTTTAGAGTGGCCTTCGAGCTATCCAGGTCCAATGACGGTCACTGGTTGCCTGAACTGTGTCGTCGCTGAACCCGAGACTTGAAACAAGCTGTCGAATCTCTTCCAGCGACAATGCAGCGCGTAGCGAGTCATCGAACATCTTTCGCTGGCGATCGTTTGCTTCAGCCGCATAAGTCGCGACGAGATGGCCAACCATGTCCGCGTCCGCGGGACGCATCAAATCACGAAAGAAGAGCAGTCCGCCTGGCTTTACGACTCGCAATGCTTCACGGAGAACGGAGACCGGCTCCGGAATGTGGTGGACAATGCTGTTCGACATCACGATGTCGAATTGCTCGTCTTCAAAATGCAACTGCTTCGCATCCGCTTGATCGAGCTGAATCCGGCCTTCCGCTGGGCTGACGGCAAGATTATAGACCGCCAAATCGAGCATACATGCGGACATATCGCTGGCCATCACTCGACAGTCTTCGACGCGTGTACAAAGCTCAATGGGAATCAACGCCGTGCCTGTTCCGAGGTCAAGTATGTCGCCTGATATTTCGCCACATGCGAGCAGATCGTCGACGAACAGACGGTTAACTTCCGAGTGATCCATCTCGTTGTAGTCACGAGCTTCCTCGATTGTGTCCATGACTTCGGGTTCAAGAATTCGTTGTAAGCTCAAAGCTCGGGCTCCACGTACGGCATCGCGATTTTGATTGCAATATGCTGTAAGTGTATACGTTTTGTTGCCGCGAAGCGCTGCCCTCAAAACAACGAGCGGACTCGCACCGCCAGGAGTCACACCGTGTCAGTGGCAGCGATTACATTGAGTTTGTGCAAGTCGCAACTACATATCCGTTCGCTTCTTGGCTTGCACCGTCATTTGGTCAATCACTTGGCGGATGCCGCTAACTTGATTTACCGCCCGCATAACGGGACGGCGTTGGACCTCGTACTGAAGTGTGCCGGTGAGCGTCAAGCATCCACCTCTGACGGAGGCCGTGATTTTCGTCTGCGTTCCTGCACGCATCAGTTTCTTGTTTACATCCCTAAGTAGGGTCTTGTCGGGGATTGCGTTGCCAAGTGCCATAGTAATAACTCCCAAAAAAAGGGGTCGGTGAAGAGAAGACGCGTTGGAGATCCAACAAGAAACAGGATGGGGCGCGCACGGAGAAACGTTGATGACGAGAACCGTGAAGATAAAGCCGAGCTTCCCGGAGAGCGGGCTGGAGGGAAAAGGTCGAGTGTCAACTCTCGCCCGGCAGTCAGATCCCACAATAAGTGGAGGAGCGCAAAACGCGCTGTTGAATCATTCGCTACTGTAACAGATCAAATCCCTCAACGCGAACGGAATCTAGCCTTTCTCCCAAGTCGATGGCGGGGAAGGAATATCGTCTAGACTTCGAATGGTTGAACGAAGGGCGGACGAAGATTCGCCGAGGCTGTTGGTTCAATGAGCGTTTTCAGCCGGTTCTGGTTCAAAGTCCGAAACTGGCACCGACGACTGTAGCCAGCAATGCCATCCGAAGAGGAGTATCGCGGTTAAGAAGTATCCGCCTCCGTACTGCAATGGCGTTGACAACGACGCGGCGTCAAGATTCCAGGGCAGAAACATCGGGCTGCCCGGCAGTGGCGAATGAATGATTCCGAAGAAACTGCATGTGGCCGCGATACCAAAGTAGATGGACGCAACATGCAAACACCGATCGATGATCGCCGCCAACCCAGACGCCCACAACAAGCTGGTGACAATGAAACCGCTGGCGAGAATTCGAACCGTCTGCAGTTCGGCTTGCAGCGGTCCGCTCAGCGACCCGATTGCGATCCCTTGCGGTGCTAAGTCACCAAAAATCTTGTCGATGAAAATCAATGCCAATGCGGCGAGCGCAGGTACACACGCCAAGACAATCGCCGTGTAGTGTTTCTTGGGAGTGGCTTGGAAGCTCTGCGCTGTGATCTCCAAGCCCACGAACACCAGGATCGGGAACACCGTCGCCTTCGGGATGATTGCGTACAGATAACCGAAGTAACCGAACAGCCCCGCGCCGCCCACAAACAGAGCAGTCGCCAAGGTATATGCAGCTCGACCACCCATCGCCTTGTAGGCGGGATGACCAATATAAGGCGTTGTCTGAATCACACCTCCGCAGAGACTTGCCACGATCGTCGCGAACGCTTCCACGCCGATGACCTGTCGAGTGTCGAAGTCATCGCCGGCAGCAGCTGCACTTTCGGTGCAGTCAATTCCTCCGACGACCGTCCCCAGGGCAAACGGAATGACGATTGGCATGTATTGCATCGAATCGGGCAGAACAGCGATCCACTCAAATCGAAACACGCTGAGCCATTCGTAAGGCAGAAGTCCCTGCCGCGCTTGTTCGAACTGACTCCAATCGTGTTCAATCACCTTGAAGCCGACCATCAGGTAGTAGACCGTTCCTGCCACAAGCGTCGCCGCCAGAGCACCGGGAATCCTGCCCGGCACGCGAATCCTCGCGACCAGTGTCGTGAGAACGATCGCTAGAGCTAAGAACCCGACGATCGGAAAGTGCAGGATCTCAATCAACGGCAAGAAGCTGATCAGGACAAGTGCCACGGCCGTCAGCGACCCAAGAAGCCCCGCGCGAGGCACGACGCGTCGAACCCAGTTCGATCCGAAGGCACACGCAGTTTTGAACAACCCACTCACAAAGATGGCGCAAATTCCAACATGCCATGTATAGAGAGCGGCGTTCTCGACGGACATATTTTCCTTCGCATGCACGAACGCCGGTCCCAAGACGAAGAACACCATGCCGAACGTACTGGGGGTATCAAGGCCTAATGGCATGGCAGTTACGTTGTTACGGCCCGTTCGTTTGGCGAGCTTGAACGCCATCCAAAAGAACAGCAGATCCCCCACCAGGACCCCAACAGCTGTCCCTGGAACCATGTAACGGAGGGCAAAATTTGTAGGAAGTCCAAAGATTACAGACAGCAAACCGACAGCCAGAAGAAGATCGGCGATGTTGTCTAACATCAAGCCAAAGAACGCGTTAACGTCGCCCGGTGCAGCCCATTGATAGCGTGATTTGGACACTTGGTTTCCGGTGGCACGGGTTTTGCGACGTATGCGAGTCGTGAGTGTAAGTCGGCGGTTTGGCACTGTCAATTCGCAGCCCTACGAAGCGTTCGCTTACTGGGCTGCGGGTTGTTATGATGGCGGTTTGGACGAGAACCGCGATCGGCCAGGTGGCTGACTCGTTCCCTTCTTGAACTCTCGTCATCTTGAATGCGTATGAACCAAATGGCCACCACAATCGAAACTCCTCAACAGGCCAGCTGCTCGGTTGATCGGGAAGCTCCGATAACGGACGAGCAACTGCTCCTCCAATATCGTGCCACCGGCGACCGCAGCTTGTTTGCGGCCCTTGTGCATCGCTATGAACGCGAGCTGTACAACTATCTCTGTCGTTATCTCGGTAAACCCGAGATGGCAGAAGATGTGTTTCAAGCCACGTGCATGCTGTTGCATCAGAAGTGCCAGCAGTTTGAGGAAGGTCGTCGATTTCGACCCTGGTTGTACGCGGTGGCTACGAATGCTGCGATTGATGCTCAGCGTCGCGATAAGCGACATCGGGCGGTTAGTCTTGACCGCGCGGGAGCAGGCAGCGACGATTCGGCCAAGTTGGTTGATATCTTGGTGAGCGAAGACCCCGATCCGCTGTCGCAGGCAAGTCGCCTGGAGAGTGGCGAATGGGTTCAGCTGGCCCTCGACCAACTGTCCGACCAAATGCGAAACGTCGTCCATCTCGTGTACTATCAAGGATTGAAGTATCGCGAGGCAGCGGACGCGTTGGACATTCCGGTGGGAACGGTCAAGAGTCGCTTGAACGCAGCGATTCGGAAGCTGAACGAGTACTGGAACATGACTCACGCGGAATAACATACGTGAACGATCGAATTCGAGAGCAGCTGCTTGGCTACTTGTTGGACGCGCTGGACGATGCCGAACGTATCGATGTCGAACAGCAACTAGAAGCCAATCCCGAGTTGCGTGACGAATTGGAGTCGCTGGCCCTCACACTCGAACCACTGGCCGAGACGTACGAAGAGTTCGAACCGCCAGCTCGTCTCGCGGAGCGAACTTGCTCTTTGATTGCCGCGTGCTCTTCAGTAACTCCCGTTGGAAAGAAACTGAATCCCGCGACTCGGGCCGAAGTTCGTGGTCGCAACCGCTGGTCGATCGCTGATGTCGTCGTTATGGCTGGCATTTGTCTATCCGGCGCCATGCTGTTCTTCCCAGCCATCTCACAAAGTCGCTATGCCGCTCGCTTGCAGGCCTGTCAAAACAATCTTCGTGAGCTGGGATTTGCGTTAGTGGATTACAGCGAGAAAGCTGGCCAAGGTCGCTTCCCCGAGGTTCCGACCGAAGGCAATCGTGCCGTCGCGGGGATTTATGCTCCCGTTTTGATCGATGCCGGTTATCTGACCGACGAAACTCGAATCATTTGTCCAAGTTCCGCGTTGGCTCAACGCGAAGAGAGCTGGAAAATGCCATCGCTAGAAGAAATCGACCAATCGTCAGGCCGATCGCTTGTCCGTATTCAGCGGTCGATTGGCGGCAGTTACGGCTACAACCTGGGAGTTGTCGTGAACGGTCACCACCGAGCACCTAGCAATCTTGGGCGAACGCACTTTGCTCTGATGTCGGACGCACCGAGTCTTCAACTTGCCGGACATCGCAGCACCAATCACGGCGGACGCGGCGACAACATCCTCTACGAAGACGGCCACATCCGCTACGTCGTCGAATCGAGTCCGGCAGGCGACGATCCCTTTGTGAATCGCTTGGGCTGGATGGAAGCCGGACTCGACATCAATGATTCCGTCGTGGCACCAAGCTTCACGCCTCCGTTCGTGAATAACGTCTCTTACGTGAAGTAATTGTACGTTCTCCGCTTGACCAACGAGGATCTCTCGCTTGCGCAAGCTGCTTCGAGAAATTGTATCGGGCCCCAGGTTCCGACTCTCCATCGTTCTTCGGATTCCTGTCGACGAAAGAAGCCAAGCAAGCGACGACGCGTGATATCTCTCAAGAATCGGGAATCGCGCCAGACACGCGGTTCAATTATTTCAAAGCCAAGTAAGACATCGTCATTGCCTTGGTGGCGAGGCAGCCTTGTTGAAGTAGCAACGCGAGGGCGCTTCGCTCGCTGAGTATCCGCTGCTGAATGAGTCGACCAGCCTGAGGAAGTTGCTGCCCTATCGAAGCCATATCCGCCCCGCCTTGGAGACCAGTTCGTCGCCGATGGTAACCGTAGCGTCGAACGAACAGGCCCAAACCATTTACCGGCGTACTTGGTGTCTGGGTCAGCGACACTTCGGCAAAAGCAAGAAGACCCGCTCAGTGTACTCGACCAGTCCATCGTAATGTTCATGAGCTGGCTGCGGGTAGTGTTACACTTTGCGTTAGTCGGGCACTCTTGCCCGACAAAGGACGGCCAAGAGTGGCCGTCCTACTTTCCAGAATTCCACTACCTGGCTGCGAGACCAGGCAGATTCAAGACTAATGCTTGACCGCTCGTCGTTCGCGACAACAAACCAACTAAGGGAAGGAGATTGCAATGCCAATCGTTGCCGAGCTCCTAGACGCTCTTCCTATCGACGACGCTCTTCCGACCACGGTCGCACACACGGACGACGGAGCGAGCCGCCAATTGACGCTATCTCACACTGCTTGAACAGGAGCAGGCCAAACCATGGATCGCGACCGGTAGGCAGCTTTGCTCGTTCCGAATGGAGCTTCTTCCATCAACGGTCGGTCGGTGTCCATCAGTGGTTCACCGGCTTCTGTAGTGTAGGAAAAAGTCGGAAATTACTTCGGCATTTCCAGAGATAGGGGTAGGGAAGTCCGGTTGAGCCGGACTCCCCTCCCTCCGAACCGTGCATGCGGTTCTCCCGCACACGGCTCTCCAGTCAGTGGTTGCCCAGTGATAGGGATTGAACGTAACGGGTGTGGGCGTTGCGCAGACTTCGCAACCCCAGATCCGTGAAGTAGGCATTGGGCCAACGGCGTGTTCTCGATAAGCGTTGGGGATTATGCCGGTGACGTTTGAGCAACTGACGCCGCAAACGTCGACGGATCATCCCATCATAGGCATCGAAAACATTCCAGTTACTGTGACGAAAGTACGTGAACCAGCCGATCGTCACCGCATTGATCTCTGCAATCGTTTGTGTCATCGACTGTCCCGATTTACGCGGAGTCAATTCGCGGATTCGATCGACCATCTTGCGGCGACTCTTGGCCCGCGGGAAGCGATCCTTCCAGCGGAACGAATAGCCCAGAAAGTCAAAACTCGTCTCGCGACTATCAACAACTCGCGTCTTCTCAGGATGAAGCGTCAAGCCGGCAGATGCGACAAAACGTTTCACTTCCTCAAGTGCCGATTCGGCTTCGGCCTGACTACCACACAGGATCACGAAGTCGTCACAGTAACGAACCATTTCGTAGCCAAGCTTGGCCATCTGATGATCCAGTTCACTCAAGTACAAATTCGACAACAACGGAGAAAGAACGGCCCCTTGTGGAACTCCCGCTTCGGGCGTCCACTCGGATAGTTCTTCCAGGATCGATTGATCCAGAAACGATTGGATCAAAGCCAACAGACGGCGATCCGAGATTTTCGCTTGCACAAGTTGCATCAAGCGATCTTTCGGAATCGTATCGAAGTAGCTTTGAAGATCAGCGTCAACAACAAACACCTTGCCTTCGTCAAGCTTCTGCTCGACAACTCGCAGCGCGTCATGGCAACTGCGTCCGTGGCGAAAGCCGAAGCTTCGCTCGTGAAACTCGTTGTCGAAGATCGGTTCGATCACGTTGAGAATGGCCGTTTGCACGACCCGATCTCGAACCGTTGGAATCCCCAGCGGACGTTCCGTCGAACTGCCCGGTTTGGGAATCCAGACTCGGCGTACCGGACGCGGGCGGTAAGTCCCCTCGCGTAGTTGCCGGTGTAGGCGTCGGATTTCGTCGATCTCATGTTCGGCGAAATCGCTGGTGCTTTGGCCGTCCACTCCAGCGGCCCCGTCTCTCCCGACGACCTTGCGAGCCGACGTGAATAGGTTGAGTTCGCTTTCGACTTTGTCGCTCAGAGCATGCCATTTGCCTCCTCGCACTCCTACAACGAGTGCGTTCAACATGCGGTCGGTCCAAACACTACGATTCGCCCAAGCGGAGATCTCACGTGTTGATTCCCGTGCCTCGGGTTCTACCGCCGGGGTAGCCGCTGTAAACGGCACTGTGACGGGGATGTAGTTGTTAGCTCTACGTTTCGTGTCTTTGGTCATTCGCGCATTCCACTTTCCTGCCTCCCTTCGCTCGCGCCGGGTTTGGTTCCCAACGGTCGTCACTACTATGAAGGCTCTGACTACTGCCAACCGCCTGTAACAAATTCATCGACGATCATGGTTTCGCTCTCGCATTCAGCCTGATCGTTGGCCGAAGGAGCCTGGAACATTGAGTAAGCGACGTTCCTCATCGCTATCTTAACGATAGATTCTGGGCTGTCTGTTGAGTTGGCAGTTCTCCCTGCTTACCTCGTTTGAACTTCTGACCATTCCGTCTCCAACCACCTTAATGCCATTTCACCACGCTCGATTTAACACGTTACCGAGGTTCTCATCATCGTCGTGGCTGCTGCACCGACCGTCCTTGCAATGGGACAGACCTATCGCGGTCATCATCGGGCCGACTGCGTGCAGTCAAGGGTTCGCCAGATCCTAGGAGGCTCCCCGACAGGCTTGGCCGAATCGAGTTCACTTTCGTTACGGACTGGTCATTCGTCTCAGGTTGCTCTCCACCTTGTCTCGCGACAACGCAGTTACCACTTTCGACTACAGGCTGGTAACGGTAGCCTGGACGGGACTTTCACCCGACAATTCAAACGCCTTCACAGGCGCACTAGGGTCCGCTGTGCGGACCAGGAATCCCTGAGGTCCGCACAGCGGACCCTACGCAAAAGAAGAAGCTATTGTTGAGCCGGTCCTTAGGGTGTCGCCGCTTCAGGCGATTGTGAAGCAGCTCGGATCATCATCGAGATGCCCCCGACTACCATGATGATCCCGACTACGGGCAATACTCCGCCGATGAAACTCGCGACGCCCAGCAGAATGCCTACGATCGCCAACGTTCGCGGGCTGGTTCGTGCTGCGATCGCGCGACCGATGCGAATGGCGACAGCCAGTCCGAGCAATACGACGAGAATGCCGAGCAAACTAAGCACACGATCTACTTGCGCAGTCGAAACGTTTTGGGCGGTGATCTCGATATCGCCGCGCGGTGTTGTGAACAGATATTCGACGCCCCGTTCTGGGAGAGCAACGTCCAGACTAGTCAGTCCGGTCTCGCCAGCCGCAGCGGGAATGCCACTGTTGAATTCCATCCCTGCACCCTCGGAGTACCCATCTCCGTACATGCCGCCGCCGAAGCCACCGCCGCCAGCTTGAGCCGCCAGTCCGTCGGTCCGGCCCGCATAGCCTTCTTGTAGGCCAAGGTGTTCCCAAGTCTGAGTGTCGCCTCGATCTTGCGGAACTGCGAGTGCTGACTGAGGAGTAGGCAGCCCATAGCGACCGAGTTGTTGACTTCCGTTCTGCATCTCCAGTCGCTGTTGGTAACGTTCAACTTGTGACACTTCGTCGACATCGCCGAGTTTGCGTTGCTCATCGGACAGAACGCGATCCACTTTTTTGTTTTTGAGCAACTCCGCTTCAATTTCCAAGCTGGGCTTCGCAGAGACCGGTTTGCCGGATCGAGAGGAAATGCGAGATCCTGCGTCGGCCTCTTTTTTATCCTCGATCGTTTTGAGTTGATTGCTGTAGAACCACGCCTCGTTAAATCGCTTCTCACCCACTGCCACTTCTTTATCGCGAGAGTCAGTCACTACATCGAAGTTATTGTCCAGACCGCCAACCACATCGCTGGCGCGATTCGTCGCTTGCTCTTTATACAATTGCCTCAATCGAAACGTGTTACCGAAGTTGTCCGCTTCGGGTGATGCCTGTGCGTTCTGCTGGATCTGCTTTTCTGCCTCTAGGACCACACCCGAGTTACTCTGTAGCTCGCTTTGCAAACGTCGATTGCTCGAGCTTCCATAGAGTTCGCCAAACGAATTCTGACTTTGGAGTTGTGATTGCTGAACCTGCAACTTGATATTGTTTTCAGCGCGAACCTTCGAGAAGGCATCGTAGGAATCACTATTGACGACTTGTAACAGGCGTTGCACTTGCTTCGTCTGATAAGAGACATAGTCCGCCGCCAACTCGCCAACATCCGTCACATGACGCATGCTGCCCGAGAAATTGAACCAGCGTTGCGATTCAGGAAGACGAAGTCGCACGTGGCTCTGCTGGACGTTGATGTTGATTGTCTTCATCAGCGGGAAGCTGGTATTTCGAAGCGAGCGAAGTTGCTTCAGGTCGCCACCGTACTTGAGCGTCACGGAGTAATCCAGATCGCCGGTCTGCGTCTTGATCAACGGAACACGCACACGTCCAGTTGTCGCTGCGTTCGGAACCGTGGTCGGCTTAACGGCTTCGCCGGCCACAAGCACGGTCCACAGCTTAGCGCCGTCCGGTAGTTCGATTTCCAGGAATTGTTCTGTCTTGTTATCGACTCGATATTCTTGCATGCCGCGATAGGCACCATTGGCGTCGACCATTAACAGTGTCTGCGCGAGTCCAATACTGGCCCCGGCGGTTTCGACCGTGGCACGTTGTCGCGTGGCAATCGACAACTCCGGCTTCTCGGCAGCTTCGCGAGCAACGTACGCCTGCGTGATGCTACCGGGAAGAATCTGGGCCAATTGCTTCCATTGCGACAATTGTCGATTGAGTTCGAGAAACCCCTCGTTCTTCGTCACCACCACTTCGTCGCGTCCGGCACTCTCGATGACAACGTAACGAAAGTCCGTCGATCCGGTCTCGATCGTCGGCACCGGTGCCGTGTAGTCTTCGGAACTTAACGAACGCGAGTTCAGCACGAGAACGATCAATTCATCGATCACTTGGTCTTGCAGTTCCAGTCGTACGCGAACCCGACTGGCGTCGCCTTCGATCGGCTCGACGGTCTTTTGTCGCAAAAGTGGCACGGTGATTTGCGAGTCGCGCAGCGATTCAGGCAGCACGAACGACACTTCACGAATTCCAGCGTCGCGCACAAGGAATTTCAAAAAGACCAACTCTTCGATCTCGCGCGGAGTGATACGAACGTTCGTCACGCTAAACGAGTTGACTCTAGGCTGCCGAGGCGTGACCCGAAACCGAACGCTGTAGTCAGCGTTGCGATGGAACATGACGAGTCGACTAAGAGGACGTTGCTCATTCGCGAGCCAACTGGCGACTCGCGCCAGAGGAACTTCCTCGGCGTTCTCGGCTTGTTCCGCCGTCACGTCAACGGACGGATCAACTTGCACGACAATAAAGCCGGTTTGCCGAGTCGTGTTGCGAACCACGAATCGTGGATTGGACACGGCTTCCCCGATCGTTCGCGGCGTGCTGCCTCGCAAGTCCACGTCAAACTCGCCAATGGCACCTGCGGCAAGATAGACCGTCAGCAATCGCTGATTCTCTGCCGAGGTGATCGCCCAATCAAATGAACCGGGAGCGATTACTTCCTTGACTTCGAGCCCGTCTGGCAACTCGATCTCGAACCGATGCACGGGTCGTTCGCCAATCGTAAACTTCATCCGCGATTCGAGAGTTGTATCGCGCTCGCCGATTCGCAACACGGTTCGTTCTTCCACCGCAAGCTGCGATATGGCGGCACGAGCAGACAGTTGAAGTTGATAGGTCGACCCGCCGAAGCGATATGCCTCGAATGACTTCAAGCCGAGCGGACTTTCTTCGACGACGGAGGTCAGGATGCTGGCCAACGCTTCGGGTGCGATTTCCACGCGGCTCAATCCAATCGCCTGTTCGGTGTGCAGATCCAACAGCGGACTGCGACGAATTGCCAGTTGTCCTTGGTGTAAGACAGCATCTGGAACAGCGATCACCGGGGCAACGAGGTTGGGACTCTGTTCGTCGCCGATGACAGTGCGTTGCGACAAGCGGAGCGTGATCGTTTCCGTTCCGGTCGCGGCCTTAAGTAACGTCACATCGACTTGCTGCTGGTCGCCACTCGGTCGCGATTGCCAGCCGCGGACGTTGTCGCCCGAGACGCGCTCGACCAAATACTCTTGCGGCACGGCGAAGGTAAATGTTTCTCGTTGATTGTTTCGCGTTTGCAATTCGAGTTGCCATGCCAAGCGAACTCCATCCTCTTGGATGTCGAGCACGCCCAGTGAACGAGCGGTCAGCGTTTGGTCGATCTGGCCAGCGGCTACAGCGGGTCGCCACTGCAAGCTGAAATCTCCGCCGCTCGGCAGTGCGGTCGCAATCGACTCGTTGGCTTGTTTCGTCTCGAAATTGGCACGATCAAGGGTGCCTGATAGTCGAATTTCAGTCTGCGGCGCGGGCGCTGTGATCGTCAATTGAGTCGCCGGCGCTGTCGGCAACTGGCCATGCACGATCCGCCATCCGCCACTTCGAGCGATCGGCAAGCGGATGGCAAGTTCGAGTCGTTTGCGACCTGGGGAGGACACATGCAGCGTCGCAAAGGCGGCGCCTTGGGCCTGTTTTACCTTCTGATTTGCAGGGGCTTGTTGCGGCGCAATGAGTTTTAATTTCGCTGGTTCGCCATCCAACGTCGCTCGTTCCAAGACACCGCCTGACAAGTGCAACGGGATCTCAAACGGTGATCGCTGATAGATCTCTAGGTCCATGCGTCCGCGGATCAGCAAATAATCTTCACCAGCCAGTGTCGCTGTGTACGATGCATCGGCCAACGCATACGGGGCCGGAGGCGGGACGATATCGAGAGGCTTGTTGGGGAAGGCTAGATTCCAAAGACGACTGTACTCGGCATAAGGTACCAGCACTTTCTCGGCATTTGCGACGCCGTGTTCGTCGCTGGGATCATACGGAATGATAACGGCATCTTCGGGAAGTTTAACTGGTTTGTCCGGCTGCAGGAGTAGTAGCAACTCAGCTGGATCGACTGTCGCACGATTGCTTGCTTCTTGAGAGAACGCCGATGACGCCGACATGACCAGGCAGAGGACGACAGCAGTTGTTGTTGCGGCGGGAACGCTGCTTGGTGTTGCTTTCGACACGATCCATTTGGCGGCACTCGCGATGAGATAGTACGGAACTAGCAAGAGTGCAGCGTAGAGCATTGGCACGAAAAGACCGGACAACTCGATACCGGAGAACAGACCGACGACCAAAGGCAACGCGAGGGACAACACACACGCGTTCAGCACAAAGCGAGTCTTTCGGCGGACGCAGCGGTTGGATTGTGTCATGCCCCAGACCGCAGTGACGATAGCCAATGCCCAAGACAAGAACGCCAAACGATCTGCCTGAATCAAGGTCGCTCGTAGTTGTGGTCGCACGCCCATGCTATGGAATGTCACTTGTTCGCCCGAGCGTTCCAGTTCAATCTGCAAGCTTCGCACGCCTTGCAGCGCCCAGTACTTGTCGCCGCGAGTCACTCGGCTTGGCTGCGAGAATTCTCCTTCGACAAGTTTCGCGTCGCGTTCAGCACCGCTCGCTGGTTGAGCAGGCATATCGTTCGGCTCGGCCTCCGGTGCATTTGGCACAGGCGCGACCATCCCTGGAGCGGCAGGTTCCGCAAACGCGAAGTCCATCTCATCCGCGCCGGAGGCTTCCTCCTTTTCTGCGAGCGTTTGGATATCGTCTACCTGGTA
Source organism: Planctomycetaceae bacterium (assembly GCA_020638975.1). Classification (GTDB taxonomy): domain Bacteria; phylum Planctomycetota; class Planctomycetia; order Pirellulales; family Pirellulaceae. The sequence goes on along the minus strand of JACKHN010000008.1, from coordinate 13,807 downwards.
GGCACTCGAAATCGAAGGCATCTTTCTCGAAGATAGAAGCATACCGGGCAGAATTCCAAACTCGCCGATACCGCCACCCAATCGATACAATGCGCGAGCGATGATCGAGGCCGTGTCATGTCGTGGAGCGACATCGTCAGTAAACACCGTTCCATGACTGCGCACGATGCGATGTCCGTGGGGTAAGACGAGATGCCATAAGACGTCTGCGGTTGGCACATCGTAACGATCGGCGCCAGCGTCCATTCGCACGACCAGTCGCGGCGCGGCGGCTTCCACATCGGCCATCCAATCGATCGAAGCCGCTTTCGTCTCATAGACGATCTGCATATCGCGAACTGTGTTTTCGTTCGTGGGCGGGAGACTGATGACCAAGTCGTCGCCATCGCGCTGCGGTGTTGAGGGCTTCCCATCGACCGTTGCCGACCACAGCGTCGCGCCCGTTGGCAGGCTGATCTGCAAGAACGCTGCCTTCGTTCGCAGCAAGTACCGTGCGGCAGTCTGGCTCGTGCCGCTGGCCGCGACAAGCGTCACCAACTCGGCGCGCTGCGTGATGGCCGCTGGCAACCCAAAGCCTGGGCGTTGGAAAACGTCAATGCTCACTTGTGGATCACCCACGAAGCCGTAGGCACCCAGCAAGCGTTTGCCGACTTGATAGTCCGCATCGACAAGCTCGCCGACATCGATCTTGCGACCGTTGGTTTCTACTTGTGCATCGAACTCGGGACTGCCTTCGACCGCGACGATCGCGGATTGATAGGCAACGTCTAAGGCCCTTACCAGTGGCAGCTCCCAATCCTGCGGTTCGTCTGCGGTGAGCGGTTGCTCAAAGTCGACCGCCAAGCGGATGCGACCGATCATTGAATCGGCCAACGAAGCTGTCCATTGCCGCTGGCCATTCACGACTTCGCCCGAGTACTCCTTGACTTGAGTACCGTCGAGTCCTCGGATGGATAACGATTCAGGCGTCCCTTCCGGTAATTGGACTCGTAACCTACGCGTGCGAGCCTGTTGGACGTCGTAAACAAGTTCGTAATGGGCGGTGAGCCCTTCCGGTTCGATCTTCAGGAAGCTAAACGCACGAGCGGTCACTCGCGGCTTGATTCTTTCGACTATGAAAGTTGCCGAGTACTCCGCCTCGCTGATCTTGTAAACCAAAGTTCCTTCGGCGTCTTTCAGACCGAGTGCCGCGCGATCGGCGTCGCCAAGCGTCGTCAATCCGTTCAACTGATCAGGCCGCGCCGCCAAATCGTCGTTCGATTGAACGGCGATTGCTCCCGTCGTCGCGGCGACTCCTTGAACAACGAAGACGGGATAGTTCGCTGAACTTTCGGACCATTCTTCGAGCCAGCCTTCGGGGACGCTCGTGGCTTCAATTGTCAGCTTCGTGGCGGTTCCCGGTTCAACGCCCGCCGGCAATTTGATATGCAATCTTGTTTGGTCGTCGGTCGCTGTCGCAATTCGCTCGAACGGAATCGGCGAACCATCCGTCGCCGTGACCGTCGCGACTCGCCAGCCATCAGGTACCACGAGATCAACGGTGAATAGCTTCTCGTTGCTCGGCACTAAGGCGATCGTACCTCGCAGGTGCTGCTCCTTCTCGCCCAAGGTCAGCAGCATCGTTGTGTGCGCATCGACTTTCGCCGGAGGACGCGTGAATCGAGCCGTCAATTGATACTGATCTTGCGGCGCATAGAACGCAGCAACGGGACGTATTTTGGGCGCACCTGGATCGATCTGAAAGACGCTTTCCGGCAACGCTCTTCGCAACACATCGTTGTCGATCGCGATGAGAGCACTCGTGGCAATCGAATCGGCAGCCAGGCGATCTTCGATCAAAATTCCAACCACTGCCACATGATTGGCGACATCCAAAGGTTGTAATTGCGGCATCTCCCAATTGTCCAAGGCGATCACGTTGTTGATTGCAGAGATATTCAACACAACCATGCCGGTTGTCGGTTCACGCAGATCGACTTCCAACGTTTTTGCACCGGCATCTTCGTTGACCAACCAACGTGCGAGTGTCGGGGAAGCGACGTCCGTGACCTCAAAGCCGTCGGGGATTCGAAATCGAAATTGATCGACGGCTCCGTGCAACACACCCAGCGAAACCGTCGCGTGCAGGCGTTCGTACGCCTGAGTCATCTCGTCGACGATTACGCTGCGCGCCATAACGACGCGTTGCTCAAGAAGTAGCTTGTTGTTCAGCGACATGACGAGCGACAGCGAGCCGCGCTGCGGGAGCAACTCGAATCGTGTCACACCTGCCGCTTGATCCACGCTCCGCGAGACAACCGCTGCGCCACTACGTACCTCGACGTTACCCGGCACAGTGACGCGCAGCTTGGTTGCCGAAGGAGTTGGAACAGCGAATTGAAGCGACTGTTGCGCCGCAGACGTCTGCAGCGCGGTTACAAGATCAAGTTCGAGTTGCTTCGTTCCAGTTCCTTCCACGAAGAGCATGACTTGCCCTTGCGGATTGCGACCAAGCGACGCCGGTTTGCCATCGAGTATCGCCGTGCGAATTCCGACTCCGTTTAATTCAAGCGGGATCGCGTGTAATCCAGATTCAAGCACCTCGATCCACAGTTTGCCGCGAATGGCAGCTCGCTCTTGCTGGATCGTGGTGTCGTAGTCGGCCGACAAAAGCAGGACTTGGTGCGGAGCATGTTCGATCGGCGTCTGTTTGGCCTTTTCGATCAGGTCTTCGTATTCTTCCCGCGTCAGGAAGGCGCGTTCAGCGTCACCCTGTAGCAAGACATTCAGATCGTCGAAGGGAACAAAGATCTCGCGTATCGGTTTGACATTCGGTTCGGCGGCGGTGGCGAGTAGTGCGGAAACGACAAGGTGTCCTAGCAACGCCAGCAGCAGGTAATGGCTACGCATCGCTTGCACCTCCTTCGTTGGTGCCTGTCTCACTCTGCTCTGGATTCTCGTCGTCGGCTTCGAAAGGTGATTGGCCTTCCGTTGGTGTCTCGTCGGTTGCCGGTTCTGAAGCTTCCGGGGCGGTTGGTGTCGATTCGGCTCGCGTCGCACGTTGCACGACTCCCGCCACGGCCCAACCCACCAAAACAACGACGATGGCCAATATCAAGTAGCCGTCGATCATCTGCATGGCGAACGTCGGTGCGAATACGCCGACAATCACCAGTCCAATCATGATGATCGCTAAGGCGATTAGCTTGCTCTGAGCCGATCGTCGTACGAACACAAGACCAACCAAGGCCATGCCGGAAAAGACAACTAGATTCAACGCTCGTGCATCCCAAGCAACCAGTCGCAACGATCCGTTCGGCGGCGGAGCAGGCTGCAGCGTTGTAAAACTGTAGAGTCGACCGTCGACCGCGAAGGTTGTCGCGTGTTGGCTCTGCATGCCGACACCTTCTGTCACCCAGCGCAGCAGGTGCTCGTCGCTCAACTGGTGGCCGGGCAGTCGGTTCAACTTCGAATACCAGTCGCCTTGTTGGTTGGTCCATGGACCCTTGGCGTCCAGCAACGCCATTTCATTCGGCAAGTAGACGGATAGCTCGACCTTCTGAATCGCTGGATCGGTTTGCAATCCTTCTTGGCCCGGAAACGTTGGTAAATCGAGTTGCCGATGATCGCCTGGAACGGTGTAACGGAGTTCCAGGACGAATGGGGTTTCCGGGTTCTGGTTGACTAACGGAATGAACAGCTGATTCTGCTCGCCGTGCTCGAGCGACTTGGGCTCGCCATTGATATAGAGCGGATCGTTGTCGAACTCGCTCTCGCCGGGCAGCGTCACGGCCAACCGCTGAACGGCACTGCGGATGCGATACAGGGCTTGAACGGATACACGCTCGCTGCGCGTCACGACCATTCGCACTAACGCTCGCTCAATGCTCGTGCGTTTGACTTCTTCGAGTTCGTAGCGTGTCGTCGTAATGGAAAGATTCCAGGCATCATGGAACTCGAACGCTCGCGCTGCATCCGCGACACTGACGCCGGGCATCAGATCATGCTGCGGATCAATAGGTCGCAAGCCATCGAAACCCTCTGCGGCTCGGATGTCGAGTGTCTCCGCTTTGCTCACAACGATCTGTCCCCATGCCCGGTCAACGTTCATAGGTCGCAAGTTCGGTAGCACATAGTCCGTACTCTTGCCGACCTCTAGCTCCTGGGTGCTGCGTTCCCAACTGAGTACGAACTGGCGGGCACCAAGGAATTCGCTGTCGCCGCTTAAGTTCCACGCGACATAACCTTCCGGCACATCGTCTGGTTGCGGTGTGATCGTGGTTTTGCTGATCCCGCCCGACGCAATTCGAATCTCGCCAGCAAGACCTTCAGGAACGTCCAGCCGGAGCGACTTCACGGCACTGTAAAGGATGTCGTAAAAGAAGCGAGCTTCGTACTTCACGACACCAGTCTCGATGCGAGCCGTCAACAATTGTCGGGCGGTCACGTGCGGGCGTCGTCGTTCGACGGCGACCTTTAGATCGGCGGGATCGCGCGTGAAAACGAAGGCCAGCACTTCACGCAATCCGGCAAACCTTCCATCGCGGACGCACTGTACATCTTTGTGGGCTTCAGCAATGGCTACATTCCGCATTCCGCTGACGGACTGCGAAGTGATTTGGAGACTCTCGGGTCCGTGTACGATCAGACTGCCCGAGACATCTTCGACGTCGTTGGTGATGCGCGGGATAGTGATCTGTATCTCGGCTGCCGTGCCAGTCGGGGTCAAAAAATTCGGCTCGTTCAATGACCGACGTAGTGTGAAAGCGAGGCCCACGCGACCGATCGCCTTGCGAGCAAGATTCACTTGAAGGTGCGAGTTGCCGTCACCTCCCAAATGGTGCGAATCGATGACGACTGGCTGAGCATCCCCCAGGGCCCGGCCTTGAACTCGTTCCACCTGAAATCCTGCGGGTATGTCGAACACCAATTGAAACACACCTGCTTGTTGGATGTCATAGATCGCAGATACGTCAAGCGTGACTTGTTCCGGTTCTACGTAGGCTTCGACGAGTTGTTGGACGTGAATTCGGGGCTTTACTTTCTCGACGCTCAGAGCGAGATCGAACGGCAAGGCGGCATAGCGATAGGCGAAGCCCCATTTGATGCTCTGCAACGGTTGCGGCAACTCGGCGGTATCGAGCTGCAACAAACCGTTCTTAGCCGTTGCTTCCGCTCGCAGTTCGTCTCCCAATTTCACGACCACGACGCCCTGCTGCCGTCCGACATTTAATGCTTGGATGACGGGCACGTGCGTGTCGCGAAGCGCCGCTTCATCGCTGAAGTTCTCACACTCAAGCGTAACACTTTGAGTTCCACGAGCCGGCTGGAAGAGATCGATTGTGATCGTTTGCTTGGTGTCGCCCTTGGCAACTTCCCACTTCTTCACGTTGGGATCGAGCACGCGTGTTACCTTCTGATCGAGCGGTGCTTCAACTACGAGCTGCGAGAGTTCGGCACGACTGATCTCATAAACAAGCTGAGTTCGGGTGCGAACGACGCCTTCATCAATCGAGACTTCCTGTTGAGCTTGCACCGTGGCAAGTGCCTCCAGGCCGGCAGCTCCTTCGGTCTTCGGTGTCCAATCGACGCGCACCGTGCTGGCCGCTCCGACGAATGCCAGCACGACAGTCTCATTCGCTTGCGCTTCGGCGGGAGCTTCGGTTGCCGCGATCATCGGTTGGATATTGATCTTCACACCCGTCTGCGGGATGCGAATCAGCCAGCGATTGACTGGCGCTTGGGGTGCTTCCAGCGAGACGCTGTTCTGACCAGGAGATTTGGAGTATGCCTTCGAGTACTCAAGATCGAGTGTTAGGCGTTCCGCGGTGTCGTCGGTGTTCTGTACCAACAGCTTGTAACCCTGCGCGCCGTCGGCCAGCACTCGCGCCGGCTGACCCCCGACCGTTGCAGATCGAATCGCGGCATCGCTCAACCGCAAGGGCACTTCGTGCCAGCCTTTGCCCAGTAACTCAATCTGCACGCTGGCTTGAACGTTGATCACATCGCGTTCGACCGTCGCTTCGCTAGCGATCTCGGTAACGATGGCTCCCAGCGGCGGGCGATTATCGACGGGTTGCTGTTCGCTCGCCTGTGCCTTCTTCCACAGTTCTTGGAACTTTTCGTAGGGGACGAAAACGCCACGGCCCTGTTCTTCGAAAACCTTCTGTAGCTGTTTGTAGGGGATATAGATCGTTTGCTCCCGCCAAGGAGTCGGTTTTGTCTCGGCTGTTGCCGGGACTTCTCCATCGAAAATCGCTGCGGCTGGCGCGTCGGCAGGAGGTGAATCGGCCTCTTGAGCCCAACTGACGGAGCTACAAGTCAGGACAGCGAGCGCCAACACGGCGATAGCGAAGTGGTTCGTTCTCATCTTCTGTTCCTCGGGCGATCACGAACGCGCCAGTCGACGGACGCGCATGGTTGGGCTGCAAACGCAGGCGGAGAATTACCTCTGTGGGATAAGACGACCTGCCGCTTGATTTTGTTTCGCTACGGCACAAACGGGCGTAACGGGTTTGTAAATCGTACGTTGCCGCCAACGTAGCGTTCGCCCGGATCGAGGCGTGCCGATGGCCAGACTGGCCGGACAGGTGGGATGACCGCTGCAATCCGAGGAATCGGAGCGATTCGGCTGCTGTCGCGTGCGGGTGACCTAGATTTGACGTGATATCCCAACAGCAGCCTGGACCGACCACCATGAGTCACCAACCGCCATCCCAAACTCGCGTCTTACTCTTGCTGGCAGCAAGTATGGTGGCTGGTCTGACCGTCGCAACAATCATCAGCGATCGTGAAGTCACTCGCCGGGACAATCCATCTACGCTCAAGGCAGAGTCGCTGGTCGCGGAAAGTCCCTAAAAAACGCCTCGCGACGACGGGACATCGCGAGACGTAGTTGTGATCACACAGAACTCATCTGCTGCCTAGATCGCTCATCGCGAAAGATAGATCTCGCGGTGAATGTAGGTGCCACTGGGGATTCCATAGTAGGGCGAGCAACCATACGGCGAAGTACCACCGTAGAAACCGTAGGATGGAACGCCGTATCCGTAGGGGTTTACAGGGTAGAACTGAATGTTTTGCTGAAAAACGCTGCCTCGCGTGGGCGGGTAGTACCGGTGAGCGGTTGTTGGGCCGCCCCAATGTCCAGAACCATGTCTTGCCACATCGACGTGAGCGCTCGAACCGCCCGAGTGGCTGAAGTGCTGTTGGGCTGCGGCTTGACGAGCGACTGCCTCTTGTCGCTGTCTCGCGAAGTGATCGTGGGTTTGCGCGGAGGCATTGGAGGCAACTAGAACCATAGTGGCCAAAACGGCGATTGTGAGTGTGCTTTTCATTTTGAATTCTCCCGTGTGTGATTTTACGGCTTAGGGCCGGGTCGTTGGAATTCAAGTTTTGCACTTCCCGTGCCAGCACCGCAGTCAAGCGGCATAATCGCTGTTTTCCTTGCTTTTTGACCACTGCTAGACGAGGACCGGGGAGAACGCGTTGTCAATGTGATATCACCTTCTAATCAAAGTGACGACGGGCACAAAACGGGCGAGTAGCGGTACAATTTGCCGTAAGCCGGGCACTCCTGCCCGACAAAAGACGGCCACGAGTGGCCGTCCTACTTTCAGAAATCGCAAACCGTACCACTACCAACGGGCGCAAGCGATAGACGCAAGATTTCTCGGGTGCCATACTGGTCGGATTCACTCCGAATTCGCCCCACCTTCCGCGAGAATTGTGATGGTTCGCCCTACCTTCTTTGCCATCGTTTTTATCACATCTGCTTTTCTATCCACCGCGAGTGCCGAGAACTGGTCGGGTTGGCGCGGTCCACGCGGCGATGGATCGAGTCTTGAGGCGAGCGTTCCAACGATTTGGGACGGCGCGACGGGAAAGAACATTCGTTGGAAGGTGCCGATCGCCGGTGAGGGTCACGCTTCGCCGATCATTTGGAACGATCGCATCTTCGTTGTCTCGTGCTTGCCAGATGAGCAAGAGCGAGTGTTGATCTGTCTCGATCGTGCCGACGGTAAGTTGCTGTGGCAGAAAGATGTCGTGAGCGCTCCGCTCGAAACGAAGCATAGCCTGAACAGTTTTGCGTCCGGAACGCCCGCCACGGACGGTGAACTTGTCTACGTTTCGTTCCTGCAAGTGGATGGCAGAACGGTCCCTGCGCCGAACGTCGGAACGCCGCGACCGATCACTCCGGGTGAAATGGTGGTGGCTGCTTTTGACTTTGAAGGTAATCGGAAGTGGCTGGTAAAGCCGGGAAGCTTTGTCAGCGCCCACGGATTTTGCAGCTCGCCCGTCCTCTACAAGGATTCGGTCATCGTCAACGGAGATCACGACGGCGACTCGTACATCGTTGCGTTAGACCGAAAGACCGGCGAGACGCTCTGGAAAGTCGATCGCCCGCATCAGACTCGCAGCTATGTGACTCCGATCATTCGCGATGTTGCTGGTCGGACTCAGATGGTGATATCGGGCAGCAAGCACATCGCCAGCTACGATCCTGCGACGGGCAAGCGGCACTGGGAAATCGACGGACCGACTGAACAATTCGTGGCGTCGATGGTGTTCGACGGCAACCTCTTCTTTATGACGGCAGGTTTTCCAGACTATCACGTGATGGGAATTCGCCCCGATGGTGCGGGTGATGTGACGGATTCGCATGTCGCATGGCATCAGACATCGGCACGCTGCTATGTTCCGTCGCCAGTCGTCTTGGACGGTTATCTGATCGTCGCCGATGATCGAGGTACGGCAAATTGTTTTGATGCCAAGACGGGCGAAACGCTTTGGAAGGAACGAATTGGCAAGCACTTTAGCGCGTCGCTCGTTCACGCGAACGGACTCGCCTACCTCGTCGCCGACGATGGCGTGACGACGATCCTACGACCGGGAGCCAAGCTCGACGTCGTCGCCGAGAATTCACTCGGCGAATTCTCCTTCGCATCGCCCGCGATCAGCGACGGGCAGCTGTTTATTCGAGGCGAGAAGCATCTGTACTGCATTGAAGAGCAACTAGCCACCGGCGGTTGATTCATCGATCAATGGCGATCTTCGAGGTGCCGCAATGGTGATGTTAAAGATTCGAGGTCACTGGTACGACGTCTCGATCGCATGGCCGTTCATTCTGTTGATGTTTGTGATTGCAATGGCAGTGCTGCTTCCAGTGCTGGCGCGGTTGCGGACTCCTTTTTCGGGCTGATCGCTGGCAGAACCCGCTCAATCCCTACAGTCGTTTCAATCTAGGTGGCCCAGGCAGGAAAGATTGATTCAGTTGTAGTTCTGGGTAATACCCGTGCGATCGTTTTACGATAACTAGGGTGTGGAGGGGAGATAGGAGGTCTGCCTTCCGCACGGGATGAGAAGACCGTTACTTCCCTGCCGGGTGTAACGGTCGAAATGGGTGTCGCGCGGGTCGCGAACAGGACGATTTGATCTGGAGACTAACTGAACAAGCGGGGCGTTGCTTCCCTCGCGGCCAAACTGGGGGCCTGTTCGGCGAGCTGCGAATTTCAGACATACCGTCCTGTTCCGACCTTCCCATTTCCCCTGTCGCCACCGAACGGACGCCTGGGTCATGACGCACCGTCCTCCTTCTTCCGAATCACGGAGCGCGAGAGCAGAGATTTCGTTGAACGCACCGGATACCGACGTCATGATGGTACTTATGACACGGACGGTCTGCATCTGTTAGAACACGTATGCCTCGAACCGCTCGAGAGGCAGGTGAATCTGGTCGCAGAAGTCGTGAGACTTCAGAAAACAAAGGGTCATAGCGTTGACAGCAACGTCTCGCGCAACGGTGTCGGCCAAGCCGGAAGCAGAACTCGCGCCCCGCGCAGGCGACGAGATACTTCGCTCGGACGAGTTACAGCAATTCGAGCTGTTCGCGAATCTCAAGAAGCCTATCTCGGTGGAGAAATTTCCCGGGTCGATTGTTCTGCGGCGATTCCGTAAGGGCGATGTAATCTGTCGTCAGGGCGATCACGGACACAGTGCCTTCTACGTTGTTCGCGGCGGCGACATGCAGAAGTTGCACGCGTTGCGAACTAGCCGTAGCGGCGCGACATCCAGCGATCAGGCGGCGGGCGACACTTCCTCGCGCCAGGTTGCAACGGCTTACATCTTGAGCGGCCAGGCGAAGGCTTCACCCGGATTTCTGTCGAAACTGTTTTCCCCACGTTCGCGGAAAGTCGAACAAGTAAATCCACAATACATCCCCAACGACGGCCCGACGGATATCGACTACTCCACGCGCAAAGCCGCGATGCGCGAAGGCGACGTGTTTGGCGAGATGAGCTGCATGACGTTGGCTCCGCGTTCGGCCACGATCGTCGTCGACGAAGATTGCTACATGGTCGAATTCCTGCGGAACATCTTCGACCAAATGCAACGTGACGTCGGCTACCGACAGAAAACCGATGCGCTCTACGCCGAACGCGTCCTGAGCACTCACTTGCGTCGATTGGAGCTGTTTCAGGATTTATCCGATGAGCAAATCGAAGTTCTGAGACAAGCGTCGTATCTCGAAGTTGTCGATCCGGGTACTGTCATCTGCGATGAAGGCGATCTGTCCGACAGCGTGTACCTGATTCGTAGCGGGGTCGTGCAAGTCGTACGCGGCGCGCATGTGGCGTTCCGAGCGAGCGACATCGCCGACTGGCCGAAGTTCTGCCAAGTCCTGTTGCCCGACGAGACGCCTCCAAGTGCGGAGAGGAAGGCCCCAGCCGCTGCGAAGCCCGGTGGCGGATCTGCGATCGCCGACATCTTGGCCGCAGCGCGCGGTGGAGGAAAGACTGCAGCCAAGCCGAAGGCCGATACTGCGCCGGGCGACGACAAAACGGAAACACCTTCAAAGAAAGCACCCGCCAAAACGAAGGCGGGAACATCTGTCGCAGACATCCTTGCTGCGTCTCGTGGGAAAGCCAAGGAAACAGCCGCTGATCCTGTGTCGAAACAGAAGCCAAAAGCCGGAGCATCCGTCGCGGATATTCTGGCCGCGTCGCGCGCGAAAGCAAAGGAAGCCACCACCGATCCCGCAGCGTCGTCGAAACCAGCGGAGGACTCAACGGAGAAGAAGAAGCCGCGCGCTGTTGCCAACGCGCAAGATGTGCTGGCCGCCGCACGAGCCGCGATGAAGCCGAAGGCTGCAGCGGCTGGCGAAGCTCCCGCCAAGCAACCGATCAAACCAGCGGCGAAGTCGGCAGCAGATATTTTGGCTGCGGCAAAGAAATTACCCGCCAAGGATTCTTCTCCATCGGCAACAGACGACGAAAGCACCTCATCGTGTTTAGTGGCGACACCGCCAAAGGCCGTCGGCGAACCGAAGCGTTATGTCTGGTCTTGGTTCGGGCCGAGAGTTCAAGCCTCGATTCGATCGATTGCTGACGGCAAGTCGTCCAAGGACGAGGATCGTCGTTTGGTCATTCAAGCCATGAACGAACTCATCCGTCAACGCGATTTCATCGCCTCCGCGGACATCCTCACGGTACTCGAACAGCCCGCCGTACGAGGCGCAATCGAAACATTTCCGCATGGATCACAAGGGGCGAAAAAGCACTGGTCGGAACTGGAGGTTCGTGTCGCCGGGGCGTTGGCTTTCCGCGAACTGTTCGGTGCGACGCTCTCTAGAGTCTCTGGCGGAAAGGGCCCGCCCGACATCCTGGCTTACCTCTCGCGCGGCGATTGCTTTGGCGAGATGGCGGTGGTGCTGGACGTTCCGCGTCAGGCAACTTGCATCGCGTATGATCATCCAGCGGACGACTCGAATCGAAAGCCTGGTCGTGTCGAGTTAGTTCGGATCGAAGGTTCGGCGTTCCAGAAGTTGCTCGACGATTCGCCGGCGCTACGCACTTCCGTCGATAAGTTGGTCTCGCGGCGGTATGCCGATATCGTCGGCAGCGACTTACGTCAGGCGGGCGACGCCGATGCTTCGTTAGTGCGATCGGAAGAGTTTCGCGACGAAGGACTTGTTCAAGGCCAGAACCTGTTGCTGATCGACCTCGATCGTTGTACTCGATGCGGCGATTGTGTGCGGGCTTGCGTCAATACACACGACGACGGCTACTCGCGACTGTTCCTCGACGGGCCGCGATTTGATCGCTTTCTCGTGCCGTCGGCTTGCCGCCAGTGTTTGAATCCATCTTGCATGATCGGTTGTCCGGTCGGATCGATCCAACGCGGAGCCAACGGCCAGATCGAGATCCGCGATTGGTGTATCGGTTGTAGTCTCTGCGCCCGTCAATGTCCCTACGACTCGATTCAGATGCACGACCTTGGCATCATCCCGGAACAGTCTGTCGGCTGGCAATTCGCGCCGGCGAGCCACGTTGGTAAGGCAACTTGGCAGGATCGACGCTATCGCACGAACGGCTGGTCGGTCGGGATCGCTCCGTTTACCTGGAACATCGATTTCCACGAAGCACTTGCCTCGTCCACTAACGCAAAGTCATGGCGAGCGAACGTGGGCAGCGTCCCTGAGCCAATCTGTTTTCGTTATGAATTCCAGCTCTCGAAAGACCAACTTCGGCGCGGGCCCTTTGCCATTGCGATCGCTTCGAAGGGACTCGTCGTTTGTGGGTGGATCAACGGTAGTGAGATCAAGGCACCCGCGCCCGCCAATCCCAAGAAGGCGAAAGACGACGAGCTACAAGCAAAGATCGACTCGTCGCTGCTTCGCGCGGGGAGCAATGTTTTAGCGGTCGAGCTCCGTCCGCCCGCGGCGACCGATGCAATCGCGCTTACGCCAAAGTACAATCAGCCCATTCTGACGGCACGACTCGATCTGTTGCCCCAAGCTGGCGACCTCGCACTCGCGACGGCTGGCCAAGACGTCGATCTGGAAGTCGAATTGGTCAAACAGACGGCGGTTGTCTGCGACTTATGCAGCTCGCTTTCCAGCCAACGTCCTGCGTGCGTCGATCAATGCCCGCATGAAGCCGCAATTCGCGTCGATGCTCGATTCGAATTCCCTTCGTATTCCTGATTCGACCTCGCTACATTTCGATCGCACCATTCGGATACAACACGATGCTGAACTTTCTTTCTGAACATTGGCTGCTGACAGGGATCGCTTCGTTTGTGGCCGCGTGCTCGATCATCGCCTTGCACGACATTGTTCAAAAGAAACATACGATCCTTCACAACTTTCCGATCGTTGGACACCTGCGGTATTTTCTAGAGATGATCGGCCCCGAGCTGCGTCAATACTGGGTGGCCAATGACAAGGAGGAGATGCCGTTCAACCGAGACGAGCGCAAATGGATTTACGCTTCGGCCAAAGAGGCGAATAACAATTTTGGCTTCGGAAGTACCGAGCAGATGTACGGAGTCGGTTACCCGATCGTCAAACACGCCGCCTTTCCGTTTCCCGATCACCACGCGTTCCATATTGGTGGCGATCCATCAGCCGTTCCCTGCCTCAAGATTATGGGAGCCGCTCATCGACGGCGGAGGCCTTATCGACCGCGATCGATCATCAACATCTCTGCCATGTCGTTTGGCTCGTTAGGCGAAAGAGCGATCTCGGCGCTCAATCTCGGCGCGGCACAAGCCGGCTGCTATCACAATACGGGAGAGGGTGGCGTCAGTCCGTATCACTGCCTAGGGGCGGACATTGTCTGGCAACTGGGTACGGGCTACTTCGGCGCACGCGGACCGGACGGGAAGTTCTCCATCGACGAGGTCGTCCGCAAGACGAGCGAGAATGACAAGATCCGCGCGATCGAAGTCAAGTTGTCGCAAGGCGCAAAGCCGGGCAAAGGAGGAATTCTGCCAGGTGCCAAGGTGACGGCACAGATTGCTTCCATTCGCGGAATTCCGCGTGGTA
>JACKHN010000071.1 GCA_020638975.1 Planctomycetaceae bacterium | reverse complement strand
ATAGCACCCGTCATGCGAATGAGCGCGGTCTTCCCCGGCAGATTTTCCAATCGGCACATCGTCGGTTGCGAGCAGAGCCCGGCCCCTGTCTCGGGCAGGCGGCCTACCGCCATCTTGAACGCCGGATCGTCACGCAGGGCATCGCAGTCGTTGGCGTCCGGGTAGCCGGCGGCGATCAGCAGCGCGCGGAAGCGGATCATCTCGGCGAGGCCATGCCGCACCCGCTCGGGCGCCCGTGGATCGGTAATGCAGCCGGCCAGCCGCTCGGCGATCCCGAGCCCTCGCTCGATCTCGGCCAGCACCAGCACACCCCCATCCGAGGTCAACCGGCCGCCATCGAAGGCGAGGTGAACCGGCTTGCCCGAAACAGGTGACAGACCGGGGAGAAAGAGAGCATCTTCGGCCATGGCGGGCACACAACTCCGTTCGGTCGCAAAGGCGCGGTCTCAGCAACCGAAACCTAAACGATCCCAACGGCTTATGTCTCGCCCGCCAGCACCGAACACAGCCCTGATGAATTATTCAGGCTAGCACCTATGCGCTTGAAGCGGGAATCCACCCGGCCTCGGGGTTGACCCGGTGATCGTCGGCGCGGGTGGCCTGCGTCCGATGGACGAGGCAACGCCAAAAAGGCATGGGGCAACAGCCATGCCATAGCGTTTGATATCGATCTGGTGCCACTTCAGCCGGCCCAAAAAATCGACCCAAACATCAGCCGCCGGCAATCCGGGCATCATGCAAACGGCTCCAGCCAATACCGTATACTAAGACTATGTTATCCGCCGATCCAAATTATTCTCGAAATCCATAAAACAGAGCTGGTCGAAATGCAATGTTCATTGTTTGTATCATCAAATGGTTGTATAATAACTTGAGATGTCGTCTTTCGCTTGAGGGTTCCAAAATGCATCGTAGCTTCGCTTGTCAAAATGAACACACGATCATGGCGTCTGACGCTGCTTGATGGTGCCACAACAATAAGATCTCCCGAACGAAGGAAAGAATTTTTGCTGCTCTTGTCTATTTCAATCACATAAGATTGTGTGTCTTCAATCTGTGGAAACTCCAGCTCCTCCCAATCATTGGTATTTGGAAATCCCGCCGCATCAAAATTTTTCTCGGAAACGGTTGACAGGCGGATTGACTTCAAACGCATGTCACCCGGGCTGGTGGCGACCGGGACCTCCTGATCAATGAGGCCGACGAAATCCATAAAGGTCGTCTGAGTTGCTTCCAGAATCTTCGATATGCTTTCCGTGCTTGGCCACCGCTGCTTGCCCTCATGGGTGATCCGCTTGCTCTTGTTGAATGTTGTCGGATCGAGGCCCGCCCGCTTGGCGAGGCCGGATGGAGTCAAGGAATTGTGCAGAGCAAGCCGATCGACGCCCCGCCAGATCTGCTCATGGGTCAACATCCCGCCCGGTCCTCCATCTTCAGGGATGAAGGTAAGAATGTCTTGCTAGACATTCCGCGTCACTAAGTATATATTCCTTTGAAAGGAACGGCTTTGGCTCAATCATGATCGTGATCGGATTTCAGCGTGCAAGCTGCTGGCAGCTGGCGTGGCTCAAGTGTGGGTTTCGTCACTGCTTCGCCTACAGGGCTGTCGGTGACAGCTGGATAGCCTGTGATCCGCTCAGCCACGGCATAGAGTTGCAGCTAGCAGGCCACACCCGAACGCGGGGCCTGCTAGCCTGCCTGGCGGCGGTCGGCAGCACGGCCGTCGCATGTCGGCCGACTGTGCTGCTGCGACCGCTGCCATGGCTGCGGCCGTTCACTTGTGTCGAATTCTGCAAGCGGCTCGTTCGCTGTGCGCGGACCGACGTCATCACCCCCTACCAGTTGTTTTGCGAGCTCATGCGCGTGGGCGGCAGGGCTTGACACGATGAGAAAAGGAGTATATACCTATTCTGTCTTCCCAAGAACTCGGAGTTCTGCATGACCCGATCGTCAATTCCTGCGCTACTCGCGGGGTTCGCGACTGCCCGGGAACGTCGTCTTCCTTGGGAAGCCTTGTGGCGTGACTGCTATGCCTATGCCCTGCCAATGCGGGGTCATGGCCTGGCGCACTCCTTTCTGGCCGGGACGAACCATGCCGAGCGCCTGTTCGACGGCACGGCGCCGGATGCCGTTGAGCAGCTTGCGGCCAGCTTGCTCGCCGAGTTGACGCCCCCGTGGTCGCGGTGGTTCGGGCTCAAGCCCGGTCATGATGTCGACCCGATGGACGCCGAGGCGCTGGCAGCCGTTCTGGATGCTGCCGCGTTGCGCCTGCAGGGCCATTTCGAGCGCTCGAATTTCGCGGTCGAGATTCACCAGTGCTTTCTCGATCTGGTGACGACGGGAACCGCAACGCTCCTCTTCGAGGAAGCACCGATCGGCTCCTCCTCGGCATTTCAGTTCACGGCGATCCCGGCTGCCGAGATCTACATCGACGGTGACGCCAATGGCGCGATCGACCGACACTTCAGGACGACAACGGCATCGTTGGCGCAACTGCGGTCACGTTTCGGCCAATGCCAACAACTGGCCGAAATTCGCTCGCCGCATGCTGATGAAAGCAGTGTCAGGCTGGAGCTCGTCGAGGCGGTCGTCAGTATCGGCTCCCGGTTCAAGTATCAGGCGATTCTGCCGGCTCAGCGTGATTTCGTTCAGACTCCCTTGATACTGTCCGAGGGGCTTTTCGAGCAGTCACCATTCCTGACGTTTCGGTGGATGAAGGGAACCAGCGAACTCTATGGCCGCTCGCCGGTCATGACCGCGCTGCCCGATATCAAGACGGCGAACAAGGTCGTGGAGCTCGTTCTCAAGAACGCGTCCATTGCCGTTACGGGGATCTGGTTGGCCGAGGACGATGGCGTCCTGAATCCAGCCAATATTCGACTTGCCCCCGGCAGCATCATTCCAAAGGCCGTGGGCTCAGCCGGTCTCACCCCCCTTCAGGCACCCGGTCGGTTCGACGTATCCGAGCTGGTCCTGAGCGATCTGCGTACCCGCATCCGGCATACGTTGCTCGCCGACCGGCTTGCGCCCGTCAATGATCGCCGGATGACGGCAACCGAGGTCCTGGAGCGCAGCGCCGAGATGACGCGACTGCTCGGCGCCATCTACGGGCGCCTGCAGACCGAGTTGCTGACGCCGTTGCTGCAACGATCGCTGGCCATTCTCCGCCGTCGTGGCGAGGTGCCCGCCGTCACTCTCGATGGCACGATCGCGGAGATCCTCTATCGGTCGCCGCTCGCGCGCATTCAGGCCCGCGAGGAGGTCCGCAACGTCATCCTGTGGCTCGAGACCATTGCCAAGATCGGTGGCGACCCTCGGCAGTTTGCCGACCTTAGCGAAACCGCGAGTTGGCTCGCGGAGACACTCGGTGTGCCGAACAGTCTCGTGCTTCGCCAGACCTTCGGTATGGAAGGGGACCGAGATGCATGAGACCGACGCGTCGAACGGGTGGTCCTGGTTCGATTCGCCGCCGCCGGACAATACGAGGGATGATGCTCTGAGCAGGGCAGCAGGCGCCTGCTTCGCCGGTCCCGACGGTGATCTTCTGTTGCGACACCTGCGATCGATGTTCGTCGATCGGCGGGTTCCACCCGATGCCAGCGATTCGACGCTCCGACACGTCGAAGGGCAGAGATGCGCGATCGATTACTTGACGCGGTTGGCGCGTCCGAGAGGTTGAAGATGCAGACAAGTGACTTCCTGACCGATTCCGATCCCGGCGATCGCGAGGAGGATGGCGTCAGCGCCGACACGCCGGAGCTCGAATCAACGCCTCAGCTACCAGCGGCAACAGTCGAGCGACCCGAAGGTGTGCCGGAGAAGTTCTGGGATTGCGAGGCCGGCGGCATTCGGACGGACGCTCTCCTTCAATCGTATCTCGAGCTGGAGCGGAGGCTGGGTCGATCATTGCCGAAGCCCGAGAACGAGGACGATGCCGCAGGCATGGATCGCCTTTGGGAAGCGCTCGGTCGTCCGAACGCTCCCGATCAGTATGCCTTGAGACCGTCGCATCCTCTGATCGAGCCCGACCCTGCCGTGAACCAGAAGCTTCACGAGGCCGGCTTCACACAACGCCAGGCTCAGCTCGTCTACGATCTCGCGGCCGAGCATATCCTGCCGATCGTCAGCGAAGCATCGACCGAGCTCGCTGCAACGCGCCAGATCGATCGGCTCAAGGATCATTTCGGCGGCGAGGATGCGTGGCGTATCACGGCCAGTCAGATCAAGGCCTACGCCGAGGCGAACCTTCCAGCCGAGGTCTGCGGTGCACTCTCGACCAGCTTTGAAGGTGTGTTGGCTCTCCACGACATGATGCGCAAGGCCGAGCCCGACATCATCGGCATGGCCGGCTCGGGCCAGATGGGTACCAGTGAAGAGAGCTTGCAAGAGATGATTCGCGATCCCCGCTACTGGCGCGATCGCGATCCGACTCACGTCAGAAGAGTCACGGAAGGTTATCGCAACCTCTATCCCGACTGATTCGCTGACGGGCGGCGCCTCGGGACAACCTCTTCGGCCCCCTGGCGCCGCCGCTTCCGTCTGAGCCGGCGGCCCGCGCGGACAACTGCTGGCTCTCCCCTTGTCGCGACTACAGAAACCCAAGGTGCGCGATGTCCATTACCATTGACCAGGCGTTCTCGAAGCAGTTCGAGCGCGAAGTTCACGAAGCCTATCAGCGTCAGGGATCGAAGCTGCGCTCCACCGTGCGTGTGAAGAACGGGGTGCGCGGTAGCTCGACGATCTTCCAGAAGGTCGGAAAGGGAGCGGCTTCGACCAAGGCGCGGCACGGGATGGTGCCCGTCATGAATGTCGATTTCAGTGCGGTAGAGGCCACGCTGGTGGACTACTACGCTGGTGAGTGGGTCGACCAGCTCGACGAGCTCAAGACCAACCTGGACGAGCGGCAGGTCCTCGCCAACGCCGGCGCGTTCGCGCTGGGGCGCAAGACCGACGAGCTCATCATCTCGGCACTTGCGGCCGCTACGCATTCGGCCGGCGATCCCGCGACCGGGCTGACGAAGGACAAGGCGCTAGAAGCGTTCGAGATGCTGGGTTCGGCGGACGTGCCGGACGACGGCCAGCGCTACGCGGTGATCGGCTGGAAGCAGTGGTCGGATCTGCTCAATGTCGCCGAGTTCGCCAATGCCGAGTTCGTCGGCGACGAGCAGCTTCCCTGGCGCGGGACGCAGGCGAAAGTATGGCTCGGCACGCTCTGGATGCCGCATTCAGGGCTGACCGAGGTCGACAATGTGCGAACCTGCTTCTGGTTCCACAAGAGCGCCATCGGCCATGCGATCGGCCAGGATGTCAAGACCGACATTACCTGGCACGGTGATCGTGCGGCGCACTTCATCTCGAACTCGATGTCGCAGGGAGCGGCCCTGATCGATGACTACGGCGTCGTCAAGATGCCCTGCCTGGAGATCTGACGATGGCCTACTCGTCCAGCAACCTGAGTGCCATTTCGTATGCCAATGGATTCACTCTCTGGCATTACCGGACGGATGACCTCATCGCCGACGTCGATAACGTTGGATACTTCAACGACGCGAGCAAGATGCTGAGAACCGGTGATTTCGTTTTCGTCAACGCCGGTGTTGAGGACATCCCGACGCATGGGGTCGTCGTCGTTCTTTCCAACACCGGCGGTGTCGTCAATGTCAGCAATGTCACGCAGTTCGGCGCCATCGACACCGACTGACCGTCGAGACGAGTGACTATCGTTTCATTGACCGTTGCGTCGCGGGCCGGTGCCAGCCGGCACCGGCCCGCCTCCACAAACATTCCCGTGCCGTGGCCACGACATTCGTTGTGCCATGGAATGCCAGCCAGAAGCGAACGAGCACCATGCCGCTTACTGATGTCGAGCTTTGTTCGGCTGCACTCGTCAAGATCGGCGCAGCCGTAATCACCTCCTTCGAGGACGAGACAGCCGAGGCCGACGTCGCAATGCGATTGTACGAGCTGACGCTGCAAGGTCTGATCACGTCACATCCTTGGCATTTCACTCTGGCTCAGGCAGAACTCGCAGCACTGGAAGAGGCACCGCAGGCGGGATTCTCCCGTGTCTTCGCGCTGCCGCAGGATGCCTTGCGCACGATCTCAGCCGGCGCGGATTCCCGCGCCACCGGATCAATCTACCACGTTGCAGGCTCGCGCTTGTTCGCCGATGCCGGCCGCATCTTCCTGAGTTACCAGCGCCGTCCCGCCACCTCGGAATTTCCACCCTTCTTTGTCCAGGCGTTCATCGCCCGACTGGCAGCCGAATTCTGCCTGCCGCTTACCGAGGGTACCAGCAGGTCCGAGGTTCTCTACAAGCTCGCGGCTGCCGAGCTCAGGGTTGCCAAGCTCGCGGACAGCCAGCAGGCCACCCCTCGGGCCGTCGACGACTTCACGCTGATTATGGCGCGCAGCCGATGACACGGATCGTCGCGACCAAGTCGAGCTTCACGTCCGGCGAAATCGATCCAGCGCTGTTTGGGCGCATGGATCTCCGCGTGTATGAGGAGGGGGCGGCAAAGCTGAGAAATGTCATCGTGCAGAGGACTGGCGGCTTGGCCCGTCGCCCAGGCACCGAGCTTCTCACCTATGTGCCCGATGGCAAGAGGCTGTTTTCCTTCGAGCGGAACGGTTCCAGCGACCTGCTCATTTTTGGTGATGGCGCTGTCCATGTCGTCCGCAATACGCTGCTGCGCCAGACCATCGTGGATAACGAACTCTGGGGTGGTGAGGAACTCCGACAGCTGGACTTTGCTCTGGTGGACGAGGCCGTTCTGGTGTGCCATCCGGCATATAAGCCACGCCTCCTGCGCCGCGATGCGGCTGGTCAGTGGGCGATCCATACGCTGGAGTTTGCTCGCGCGAATGCCGATGACGACGACGAGCGAGTGCACTGTCCCTTTGCCCGATTTGCGCCTTCGAACGTCACCATTCAGCCGTTCCGACTATCTGGTGGCGATCCGACAGGGTCGGGAGCGCGCGACGCCGATGTCGAGCTTCGGGCATCCGCGCCGGTATTTACGCAAGATCACGCTGGAACGATCCTCCGTATCAAGGGGCGTCAATTGTTGCTTTCCGCGCCCGCACCGGGGTTTGACGGCCACGTTGCTCAAGCCAGGCCACTCGAGCCTCTCGAGGACGAGCGGCAGACAACGAACTGGGATGAGGAGGCATTCTCCGAGGCGCACGGTTGGCCGATCTGCGCCGCGATGCATCAGGAGCGCCTGGTTCTGGGCGGGTGTCCAGATCGCCCCGACTACTTGTGGTTCTCCAGATCCAGCCGGCCGTTCGACTTCGATTTCGCTGACGGGATCGACGATGGCGCGATCGCGTTCCGCATCGCCGCCGAGCGTCAGCATGAGATACGGCAGTTGTTCTCCGGGCGTGTCCTGCAAGTATTCACGACGGCGGGCGAATGGACCGTCAGTGGCTTTCCGCTGACGCCGGGAGCGGCGCGAGTGGAGTTGCAGACCAGAATCGGTTCGCCCGCTGAACGCCAGATCGCGCCGGCCGATGTGGATGGCGCAACCTTGTTCGTTGGCGCCACTGGTCGAGATCTGCGCGAGTTCCTGTTTACCGACACTGAGCAAGCCTACCAAGCAGCCGATATCGCTGTCCTGTCGCGCCATCTCATGCTCGATCCACTGGAGATGGCTTTCGATCAGACTCGTCGCGTACTTTGGATTCCGCGGAACGACGGCAAATGCTGCGCGGTAACCATCGATCGCAACAGCAACGTTGCCGCGTGGAGCCTGCTCGAAACCGAGGGAAGCTTTCAAGCACTCGCTATGCATGAAGGCGGGCTGCTGATGCTTGTCGAGCGCCAGTCGGGACTTTGCCTCGAACGGTTGTCGAACGCGGCAATTCTCGACCATCAACAGACGTTCACCAGCCCAACGCCCAAAGACGGCTGGGAAGGGTTCGCCCAGTGGTCTGGTGAGCGCCGCTTCGTGATCGCTGACGGCGTGGCGCTCGGCGAGATCGAGATCGACGGCGACGAGGTGCTTATCGATCGAGCCGCAAACGCCTTGACCGTGGGTTTGCCCTTCGTGCATGCGATCGAAGGTCTGCCGCTGGACTTCGGCGCTCGAGGCGCAGCACCAGATGCACCATATCGCCCCGTCAGGATCAGCCTGCGGGTTGGGTCGACCGATAGTCTCACGCTCGATGCCGGGGCTGGCTTCCGCGCATTGGACCTCGGCGGGCCGCACGATGCCGACCGTACCCAGGATGTCAGTGTGCGGGCCCTGGGATGGCGACGAGGGCTTCAATATCCGCCATGGCGGATCACACAGCAGGCTCCAGGAGCCCTGAATCTTCTCTCGGTCACTGTCGAAGCGAAGGTGAATATCTGATGGGTGGATTGAATAGCCTTGCCAGCGTTGGTCTGAATCTTGCGCTCGGACAGCAGGCGATGCGACAGGAAAGCAAGGAGGCGAAGGCGGAGCGCGACCGCCAGATCGCAGCGATCATGCGTTCGAGCTCGAACAACGATAAGTTGCAGGCCAATGCCTTGCGCCGCCGGCTTGCCAGTGAACGGGTCCGAGCGGGTGCTGCCGGCACGGCGACCACCGGCGGATCGATCGATGCGATCCTGCGCGGGCTCGAGCGTGAAGCGGAACAGGATGCTCAGGCGCGCCGTGAAGCGACCGCGCAGAAAGTCAAGGAAATCAACGATGCGTTCGGCGTCCGGCGAAACAACAATCTGCTGACGACGACCAATCGGCTTCTGGGATCCATCTCCGGAAGCAATAGCTCCAGCAGCAGTCGCCGAAGCCTGCTTGGGTAGATAGTGTAGATGTGGAACGCAACAAATAGTGATGAAATACAGTTGATAAACTGGAATATAAAAAGAGTCAAAAATGGCAAAGTTCGTTAATTTCTTTGAGTTCATCATTTTGTGGAACAAGACACAAAATCTCAATACTCCTAGTTTTCATTTAGCAATTGCTCGATGGTTGCAAGAAGGTTGGATGAACGGTAACGAACGTTTGCTTCTGATGGTATTTCGTGATGCTGGAAAATCAACATTGGTTGGTTTATTTATTGCTTGGATCTTGAGTTATAATCCAAATCTTAGAATACTGATTTTGTCCGCCGATCAATCTCTCGCCGATAAAATGAGTCGGAATGTTCGAAGAATAATCGAAATGCACCCGGCGACCAGACACTTGATGCCGCGTCGTGCAGAACTCTGGACCAGCCACCAGTTCACGGTGCGGCGAAGCCGCGATCATCGTGACCCCTCCGTGTTGGCGCGCGGCATAACCGGAAATTTTACCGGTACTCGTGCCGACGTTGTGATTTGCGACGATGTCGAAGTGCCGAGAACCTGCAATACGCCGGGCAATCGTAGTTTGCTGCGACAACGCTTGGCTGAAATCGATTTTGTTTTGGTGCCAACCGGATTTCAGATTTATGTAGGGACACCCCATAGCTACTATTCGATATATGCTGACTGTCCGCGCGTCGAGATCGGAGAAGAAAAGGCCTTCTTTGAAGGGTTCCACCGGCTATGCATTCCACTGGTGAACAAGCTTGGCGAGAGCGCGTGGCCAGAACGCTTCCCTGCGGCTGCCATCGACGCGCTGCGACGGAAGGCCGGCCCAAACCGGTTTCGCAGCCAGATGCTGTTGGAGCCGACGCCGGCACGCGCCTCCAAGCTCGATCCATCTCGGCTCGTTATTTACTCGGAACCATTGCGCGCGGTCTTTGCCAACAACGAGCTGACGCTTTGGATCGGTGATACGCCGATGGTTTCTAGTGCCTGCTGGTGGGATCCGGCTTACGGGCGACCCGGCCGCGGTGATCGCAGTGCCATCGCTGTCGTCATGATCGACCGCTTCGGTCGCTACTGGCTTCACGCGGTTCGCTATCTGCTGTTCTCGCCGAAGGAATTGGACGAGGTCGACGAAGCGACCCAGCTGACACGACAGGCCATTGCATTTGCGGCAGCACTGCATCAGACCCGCCTGTTCATCGAGACGAACGGAATCGGACGATTCCTTCCAGGTCTCGTTCGGCGAGAGCTCAGGGGAAGATCATGCAACTTGACCCTGGTCGAGCGCCATTCGACCAGAAGCAAGGCACAAAGGATCCTCCAAGCGCTCGATCCGATCCTTGCCGCCAGCCACCTCCTGGTCCACCAGTCGGTTGCCGAGAGTGGCTTCATCGAGGAAATGCGTGAGTGGGCGCCGGATTCCCTCGCTCGCGATGATGGCCTCGACGCCGTCAGCGGTGCAATCCTCGAGCAGCCTGTGATGGTAGGCAGCAGAAGATTTGCCAACGCTGCGGCACGCCAGCCGGGCGGAAGCGGTTTCCTCGCAGAGACCGAGTTCGCCCTATGAGTGTCGTTTCTCACCGCAGCCTCGAGTGCGCCCCTGGGCCTGGACAGTCTTGACCTTGTCCCCTGAATTTAAGCCATTGCAAGCTGGAGTTTTCTCCC
>JACKHN010000070.1 GCA_020638975.1 Planctomycetaceae bacterium | reverse complement strand
TGGAACGGGTGTCGATCTGGTTCGAGACGCGGGAACAGGTGCCGTGTTTCGAGTGGTGGACACTGACTGAAGATCCAACATCCGGCTTGCGCTGCGGCGACTCCGGCAGCTTTGCGCCCCTCTAAGGTGTATCAAATAACCTGCACTTGGCCTTGAAAGCTGACATCAAATTGGCTCAAGATCGGGCGTTCTCGCGCTTTCGGTTGAATGCTTCTTTGATTCGCTCGGTCATTATGCCCCATGCCGTGCGCTTTCTGGCTAACGAAGCTCGCATGGAATGCAGAGATTTTTCACGCCAGCGTTCGTCAAGGCGCTCGTCATTTTGGAATGTATCGAGGACCGCTGAAGGATCGTTGCGCATGTGCTTGTGCGCCTTGCGGCCTACGATGTCGCTCGAAAGGTAATCATAGAGGGCTTGAAGAACGCCTGTAACGTGCTTGCTTTGGCCATTATCTAATTGCTCGAGAAGAAATTCGCGCAGAACAATTGGTGAAGCGTTGAGCTGATTAAGGGCCAGGTCGGTTTCCCTTTTGAGCTGGACAACGTTGGCTAGGCGGCTTTGCAGGCAATGAAAGGGATGCATTATTGGGACATGGAGCTCAGCCGTCCCTTCAGTCATCCTGACATTCATTCTTATCTGGATGGCTTGCTTCTTTAGCTTGGCGTCATCGACGCCCATGACATGCCAGAGAAAATCGATTTCAATCGGGTGCCCATCGATCTCAGCATGCACTATGGCCGTCTGCGGTGTGTGGTTGTCGGCGTTGGGGATGGCAACGGAACCACCAAGAGCGTTTGCAAGCTTTTCTGCGGCTTCGCGCTGACCAAAGTAGTCAATATCTTTGGATGTGTAGGGCCCGTAGGCATCGAGCTCGGCTACATGGCTGTAGCGCTCTGCCCACAGGTTGAGCGCTTGGCCTCCGACGATGAAGGCATCGTCACTCAATTTCAGGATGCTTGCTAGATCATAGACGATCTTGGCAGGTAGAACTGCTTGATTCAGGCGAAAGCCTCTTCGCAGATGATCGACGATTCGACGATGTCCAGCGAGGAGAAAAAACCATTGCGGGCACGCAGCTCGTCGCGCGAAATACGGCCAGAACGCAGGTCGTCGGCGTCGGAAGCGCGTTGACGCTCCTTCTCCTGCTGGCGTTCCGCCGGGCTGTAGTAGCAAGCCTGCTGCATGGTTTTCTCCGTCAGTTGATATATTCTGCGGAAGGTTACCAGTCAATGAACTGTTTGATTCTGCCCTCGTTCCCTTTTCCTACCTAAGATCTCTGTTTCGCGTCACAGCATTGAAAGCGGCCTTGGCGTCACTCCTACCTAGCGGTGGAAACGCGTTTTCAAGAACTTGCTACGAAGGCCTCGGCACCGTATATTCTTGATATGTTCTCATGGCCGCGCCTTCGATGAAGACTCTCACGGACAACCAGCTGACTGGCGAGTTGGGCGAAACCGTAGTCAAAAGCAAGATTCTTGAGCTCGGCCACGTTTTCGAAAGCCGTGGGCGCCTGGAAACGGGCATCGATGGGACGATCGAATTTCGAGATCCCGTTACGCGCTCCATGACCGGTCTCACCGTCGCAGTTCAAGTGAAGACGACGAAGTCCACCAAATATGTCGGCGAAAGTGACGACGAGTTTGAATACAGCGTTCGCCAGCAGGATATCGATTATTGGAAGCGTTGCAGTCTCCCTGTCGCACTGATCCTCTACCGACAGGAAGACGGATCACTCTATTGGCGCGACGTTGAGGCTGGAGAGGAAGGCGATGAACGGCGCCTCAAATTTCGCAAGGATCGAGATCGCCTCGATTCCAGCTCGATCGAGCGCCTGGCTGCAATGGCAGTCCGCCGCGGTAAGGATGGCACATTCCTCCCATCGCTTCGAGTGGGCGAGCAAGCGCATCTAAATCTGATGCACGTCGGACTGCCTTCATCGATCTTCGTTGGCGAAAGTCCTTTTGCCTCGGGCCGTGACGCGGTTCCGGAGTTATTGCGCGCTGACGGCCATCACTTCGATTGGGTTATTCGCGGCCGCCGTTTTCTGTCCTTTCGCAATCCCGAAGGTACACCGCTCGAAGCGATTGTCGATATCGACACGGTCGAGGAAGTCGATACGGAAGACGTGTCGATTAGCGATGATCATGATGATGCGGTGATGATGATCGAACTGCTGCGCCGGACAATGGCTGAACAGTTCTCGGATATCCTCGCTTTCGACCGAAAAGCCCGGCTCTTCTATTTCAAGGCCGAAGAGAGGTATCAGCCGAGGCGATATTTCTATCGATCCTTGCGCGAAACGACATCCGCGACGGTCGTCCAAGTTTACGACTACAAGAAGGGAAAACGCAAAGGACAGGTCAACTACCTTCGCCACCACGCTTTCTCACCTCGCTTCCAACAAATCGGAAGCAATTGGTTTCTATCGATTTCCCCAACCTTTGTGTTCACCGAAGACGGTTTCCGTCCTCATAGGTTCGCCTCCGATCTGCTTGCTGGGAAGAAGAGGCTCGATCGTAACGGATCGATACGCGGACAGATGATGATGTTCCGTTTTCTGCTTTCAGGAATTGATCTTCAGCCGCACGCGAAGTTCGATCTTTTTCAAGAAGCCGAGGAAGTCAGCCCGGTTCTGACATTCAACGTCGTTGAACCCGTAGCCATGGAAGCGGCCGTTCCTGAGAACGCTTGGTCCGAAACAGATCCGAACGCCAAACGGATGAAGGTTCAGGACGATGAGTCCACACAGGGCGAGTTGGGAGTAGGCGTGTGACATTCACATTCGAAACTCGCTGTATTCCCGAGCCAGATCTCGAATTTGGGGATGGCGGCCTGTTCCTCGACCCGCGTGTCGGATTGATGCGCCACGGCCCTCTGCAGCCAAAGCCTGGCGACCTGATTCGGATCGGAGTGGTAGGCACATCTGATACGGTCGATGGGTTTGCCAAATACATCGACCGCGCGATGCAAGGTATCCCGAGCGACAATGAAAAACTGGGGAATTTGCATCCAGATTTCCCCGGGCTTGGAAACCAGAACCCCTTTCGCTGCCGCTTCGAAGTGCCTCGGGAAGCCTGCCAGACGGTTCTTCAATCCGAGATAAAGAGGATTGTTGCGATAAGGAACCACGAGGAAGCGGTTCGCGCCGCTGTCGATCTGCTGATCGCGCAGGCGCGCATTTTGCTTGAGGGCACTTCGCGTCCCGAGGTGATCGTCATCGCCCTACCGAAAGTTCTGATCGAAAAGGTGGTCAACGCACGTAGCATCGTGTCCGAAGATGATGATGACGATGATGAGGAGGAAGCCGGCCCTACCGAGCTCAATTTCCGTGATCTGTTCAAGGCAAAGGCGTTGAGCCTTAGCGTGCCGACGCAGATTGCTTGGCCTTCGGTCTGGGATGACGCCTTCAAGCTTTCCAGGAAGATGAAAACCACTGAGCGCAAGGTGCAAGGCCCAGCTACGCGGGCTTGGAACCTGCTCAACGCGATTTTCTACAAGGCCGGTCGCGTGCCGTGGCGTCTACCCAAATCCGACGGATATGAAACATGCTATCTTGGTATCGGATTTTATCGGGACCTGGACGGCCATCGGCTTTGGACAAGCACCGCTCAGATGTTTGACGAGCGGGGTAAAGGGCTGATCCTTCGCGGAGCGAGGGCTCGTACTGATCGGCCAGGAAAGCACCCCTATCTGGCCCGCGAAGATGCTTGCGATCTCGTCAAGCGCTCGCTTGAGACTTATTTTGAGCATCACCGCACGATGCCGGCCCGGATCGTCATTCTGAAGACGTCCCGCTTCGAGAATAGCGAATCTCGTGGCTTCGCAGAAGCTATCGAAGAGATGCGCGTCGCCATGACTGATATGGTTTGGGTATCGGAAGGTGGCCATGTAGCCCTCTTCCGGGAAGGTGATTACCCCGCGCTCAGGGGGAGCTTCGTCCGCATTGGAAACGACGGCATCCTCTACACGCGGGGTAGCGTCCCATACTACGGCACCTACCCGGGCGCACGAATGCCCAACGCACTGCAGCTTCGGCCCTATGAATGTGAAACCTCGCTGGACGAAATAGCTACCGAAATCCTTGCCTTAACCAAGATGAATTGGAACTCGACCCAATTCGATCACGCACTTCCCATCCCCATCCGAGCAGCGCGGGAAGTCGGACGGGTTTTGAAGCACGTTAGCTATGCCGAGCGAGATCAGCCCGACTTTCGCTATTACATGTGAAGGCTGGCACGAGTTGGGGCTGCGGCCAATTCGTTACTAGCTGTCTGACATCTACCCTTCATTCTCCCTCGCCATGTCTCAGTTTACGTATTTTCGCCGGAGGAGTGCGAGCAGGTCATCCGCCAGACGGCCGCGTTCGGCCCGCAATTCCATGCGTGTCCGGTCTGCCGGGGTGGGCAGGATAAGCGCGCGTTCTTCCTGGTCGCCGCGTGCGGCACGTCGTTGTGAGCCGTCCTCAGTTCGAACCTCCCGTGGTGAAAGGAGGAAACGCACACGCCCGTCAACGTGAGCTTTCTGGCATTTCGCTCTCAATTACGGGCCGACCGCAATCGGCCCACCCGCGGTCATAGAGAGGGAAGGGGGCTTGCTTCTGTTTGAGCCGAATGAGCGTCGAAGGTCGATGCCCGTGCTCATATTCAGGAGTATGTTCCATGATCAAGTCGATCCCGCTGGCCAAGTTGGTCCAGTCCCCTCGCAATGTGCGCCGTCACGGTGACCCA
>JACKHN010000007.1 GCA_020638975.1 Planctomycetaceae bacterium | reverse complement strand
TCTGAAGCGGCGGATCGATATCAGCGAAGGCGTGAAGAAGCCAGACAAGACCGTGGGCTTCGAGCGATTGTTCAAGGGGCAATTGGCGGATGGCGACTCGGCCGAGAGCACGCTGCTGATGATCAAAGTCGTTGGCGGCTTTATGGCAGCGGCGTTCCTGTTTGTTTGCCATCCGTGGTCTTGGTTGATCGCATTCGCGGGCGTTGCTGGCTATTTCGTCTATCGCAATAAGAAACGGACATCCGCGACGGCGGCTGGCGATCCATCCACGGTCAATCAAGACGTTGCGTCGACATTCATTTGGACAATCGCATTGAGTTTCCAACGTGCGTTTGGCTGGCGTGTAGCGGCCTGGCCGTTTCCTACGACAAAAGTGCTAACGCTGCACGATTCAACGTTTACCGATCAAGATCTGCGCGAGGTAGACAACTTGAAGCAGTACGAAACACTGGACCTGGAAGGAACGCAGCTTTCGGATGCGGCACTTGAGCATCTAGCTCAAATGAAACAGCTCCGTTTTATCGTCGTCCGCCGGACCAACGTCACCGTTGCTGGTGTTCAGCGTCTTCAGCAAGCCTTGCCCAAGGCATGCATCTGGTATTGAACGACAGAGGTAATCGGGTTGGCGGACCAACGGAGTTCACGTTGGCACACCGGAAATTATAAACGAAGGAGTTGATGTTGAAAAACCGCAAGGCGAGACAACGCCGGTTCACCGATTTGCTCGGCCTCTTTTCAGTAGCTGTGATCCACCCAAGAAACGACAAAATCGTCGGTGCGTTTCAGGTTGTCGAACGCATCGCTGAGCCGTAGGCGGTCGACGAGTTCGGTCATTGCCAACGCATATTCCGTGTGCGAAGTGTGGCCATCGTCCGAATCCATGGCCGCGTAGTAGTGGTCATTGTACAATTCGCTATCAAACCCGTTGTCGTCCTCCATGTCCGCAAATCCTTGATATGCCCAGTCGCCGGTATTAGCGCGAAGCTCCTTCACGGCCTCTTCGGTGCGGTACTTACACCCTTCGGACCGTCGGTCCGCGCGACGTTCATTGATTACTTCCAACACCGCCTTCTCATCTGATCTATCGAGTCCACTGTATTTCTCAGCAAGTCCCAAGCCGAATTCCTCATCGCGCATATCTTCTTCGGTCATATCACCGAGCGAGTCGATTGTTCGAGTTTGACGGTCCCATCGGGACTGGTATTCGTTGAGCGTGCGTGTGAACTCCTCATCCGAGTTGAGGCAGAGCATGTCTGCGTCAATTGCAAAAGCGTAAAACCTTTCACCGGTATGTTCACGAGCGAACTGTCGGATCTGTGCCTTGCAATGTGCAAACAGCTTGTCGATGTCGAACGGCATGGAGTGAACGCCTGTGAGGCAGAGTAAGTTATTCAGCGGCCTGCGCGGAACCGTTGTTTTGCGGGCCATTTCCGCGAGGCTGATTGCCGCGCTGTCCGTTCGTTTGCGGGTTCTCAGGCGACGTCTGCGCGGTCGCTTGCTTCTCGCCGAGAAGGCCAGCGAGAACTTCTCGAACCTTCTCTGCATTCAGATTTCCACCGAGTTTCACGACCGACACGGACGACACCGGTTTGGCCGCTGTATCCAGCGTTTCGATCATGGAGGAGATGCTCTTCATCAACTGCTCACCTTCTGCAGAAATGAGCAACACATTGGAAACTTCGTCGATGCCAATGGACAACTTGCCTTTGAACGAGATGCGCGTCCGATCGGGTGAATCGCCTCCTTCGCCCTCGTTGAAGATGTACGTTGTGCCCGTTGGCTGCCGATTCTTGGCTTCGGGGTTACCAGATTGCTGCAGCGACTTGTCATTGGAGCTCAACAGGTCGCGATAGACGTCTTTGATTGCTTCAGCAATTACCGATGCCTTTGAGTGTTGAATGTAAAAGACTGCCGACAGCCTTGCTGACTGTGAGTCTTCCGGCTCCGGCTTGTCGTAGATCGCGATCAACTCCTCGATGGTCGCCAATTGCTCGGCGGTTGCTCCTTGGACGAGTATCGTGTTGGAGTCATAGTCGTAGATGAACTTAAGCTTCGGACGCTGCGACAAGCGAAATCGAGACTTCTCTTCCTTCTGCGGAGCGTAGTCGTAGTAGTAAATGCGACGATTAGAGTTGTTCTGTTTGTCGTCGTCTTCCTCCTTGAAGAAGTCTTCCAGGTTGTCCTTTACGTAGTAAGCATCGACATGCAAGAGTTTAAAGATCTTATAGTCCGGAGCCGGTGGCGCGAGCTGGCTGACCAGTTCCTCAAGCAAATCTAAGGCATCGGTGTCTTGAGAAGTAATCACCAGCCGTCCAGCGTGATCAATTGCGAGACTAACCGGCGGAGGCGTGCTAGTAGTCTGGCGTTTCTCGTCAAGAAGCAGGCGGCGAAGTTCTTCTCGCGACGGAGGTGAAGGTTGTGGCTTGTCAGTGTCGTCCGTCTCCGCGAGTGTGGCCTCGTTTTCCTTGCCCGCCTCGAATACGGCGAGAGTAATATTCTTGCGCGAAGCGCGGACTTCTTTGGCTTCCGGTTCAACGGGCTTTGTATCGGAATTGGGAGTTGTTTCTTCTTCCACTTCAGGTAACGTCGGCAGATTCAACTCGTTTGGTGCGAGCGAAGGCCACGCTTGACGAAGTCGCTCGAGAAAGCGAGCGGCTTCCGCCGGGGGAATCACATCCAGCACTCGCATCTTGCTGGTACGTCCACCTTCCGGCGGAATCTCGCCAAGTTTGACGAGCAGCGAACGAACGGATTCGATTTCAATCTCGTTGGCCCATAGCAAGAGGATGTTGTTTTCAACGTCAGCATCGACGCGAAATTCGTCCTCGTCCCCGCCTTGGTCGTTGTTATCGTAACGTGACGAGTAGTAGCTGAAGTAGCGAGGCTGCTCTTTTTCCTTCTTTTCGCCCACCATCATGAACTCGATCGTTCCCGCGACATAATCGGCGGCGAGCCGACGTAATTGAATGACCTCAAACTGGCGTCCGCTACCGTCGAGGTTGCTGATCAACTGTTGAATCGTCGCGTGATCAACCAGTGAGGCGTAGGCGACGATTGACTTCGACTTCTCATCGGCTTCGAGCCGCGTGTTTGGGTCGAGGTCACCGACGTCTTGGAGTGTCTTTACCAGTGGCGTCGGCGAAATCGAGTGCAGCCGGTAGGCGTGGATCTGGAACGGTTTGTTCAGCAGCCCATCGCGGTGCGACGTTGCGACGTCGAGCGCTTCGACGGCCTTTTCGATGATTGCCATCTTGTCGGGAGGTGCGTGCGCCACGACGCTGTTCTTGCGCGTGTTGACGATCAGATGTACTTCGGCCTCTTTCTTCGGCGCCTGTCCTGGCTGCTGATTGCCGCCGCGCTGTTGCATTTGCTGCATCATCTGCTGCATCTGTTGCATTTCCTGCGGGCTCATCGGAGTTGCCGACTTTTTGGACTCCAAGCCAAGCAACTCCTGTAGCGATGCCATCACATCCGTTGCGCGAGCATGCTTCAGGATGAATTCATGAATCAGACCGTCTTGGCCCGTCTCCGATTGTTCTTGCTGCAGCAGAAAGTAGATCTCTCGCAGATTGACGACCGCGTCCATCGCCTCAATGCGATTGGTCGCCTTGAGCGCGGTGAGCGTGCCATTGGGGCTCTTCATCGGCTTCAATTCTTCGACCGCTTCCTCCGCCAGCAACCAATCCAGCTCGAACGACACCTTCGCGAAGCCGTGTGGCATCATGTCGACGAGTTCCCCGGGAGTGACACGCGGAACCATACCGGGATTGATCTCGCTGATCTTGGCGACGGACAGCACTTCGCCGTTTTGCAATAGCGTATAGCCACGAGCGAGCAAATGGCGGTTGATCAGATCACGAGTTTCTTCGACGGTGTAGGGACGTTGCGTCGAGAGATTAAGAAATCCGCCCGGTAGCTCTTGCCAATCCAGGCTCATCTGAGAAACACGCGCCAGCCACTCGAGCACATCGGGCCAAGGCTGATATCGAAAGTTGAACCGCAGCAATCCGCCTTCATCGGAGGTGACTTTCAGTTCCTCGGGGTTTGGCTTTTCTGGAGGATCGGTAGGCCGCGTCACGGCCTTCGACTCTTCCGGCTTTCCATCCTTCTTGTCGCCTTCCGCCTTCTTCTCTTCCTCGCTCTTCTTGTCGCTTGGTTTTGCATCACCTCCAGGCTTCTCGCCGATCGGCATGGGAGGCTGCCCAGGGCGCACAACCATCGGTTTGCCATCTGGGCCGCGGATGATCTGCTGAGGGCTCGCCGTTGCAGGCGAAGCAGCCGCTTCCTCTTGCGCTGTCCCGTCTGGCTGATTGACGACAATGACGGCGCAGACTGTCAGCGTAGCGATGGCATATCGTAACGTGTGCATTCGAATCCCCATGATTTGCGTCGTGTGGCACATTCGTTCGTGTTACACAGCGCCTTGCGTGTACTATTATGGGTTGGTAGGGGCCGGCGACGCAAGTTGTTCTGCAGATTGATACACCACGGTGAGCTGATCGATCGCAATCTCTGTGAGTTCCTGGACCGTTTCATCAGGCCAATGAATGAAGACGCGATCCACGGCATTGGCATTCCCGAGCCCCACCGTGACCGGAAGTTCGGACTGGGAAAGGTAGCTGCGGGTGGGCATTACCTGCCGTTTATAGACGTTATTTCCCGCGTGAACCTCGATCCAAGCTCCGATCGCTTCCGGGTTCGATCCGGCTCCCTTGAGCTGCAATCGCAGCCAGTGGTGTCCCAATTCTTGATCATTGCGGAGCAAACGCGGACGCTGCCCCGAGCCCATCATCGCGATATCGAGATCGCCATCCCCGTCGATATCCGCGTACGCCGATCCACGTCCCACCATCGGCCGTAGCAGGTCGTTGCCGCACTTGTCGGCGGGCACGGGCAGAAACTCCGTGTCGGCTTGCCGCCCGCAATTCCAGAACAGTTGCGGCGGCTGCTCATAGTGCTGACTTGGTTGAACGCGATTGATGTCTTCTTCGAGATGGCCGTTCGCGGCCAGCAAGTCGAGTCGTCCGTCGAGGTCGTAGTCGAAGTAGAACACGCCGAACGTCAGTTCCAAGCGAGTGTTTGGACCTAGTCCGGTCGAGATGGCTTCGTCCATGAATTGCATCTGGTCGCCATGCGACACATACAAGCCAGTCATTTCGTTCGCATAGTTTCCAATGGCGATGCCAATTGCCTCGTTATCGCGGAAGCGGGCTGCGTCGATCCCCATCGCTCCTCGCGCGTTGCCGCTCATGTCAAAAGCCACGCCCGCCAACGCTCCGATCTCCGCGAACGAGCCATCCCCTTGATTGTGAAACAGTAGATTCTGAACGGTGTCATTGGCAACGACGATATCGATCCGTCCGTCTTCGTCGAAGTCCGCGAACGTAACGCCCAACGATTTCGCCATCGGCACGTTCGTGGCCGAATTGCGCACATGCAATCCAGCAGCTTCTGCAACCTCGGTGAATGTGCCATTGCCTTCGTTGCGGTAGAGGTAAGGAAACGTGCCTTCAAAGTTTTGCGGACGACCATAGGCTCGCCCCCCACCGGTGAGTTGGAAACCCTGCGACTCGTCATACTCACGTGACCATTTGACGTAGTTGCCAACAAACAGGTCGAGATCCCCGTCGTTGTCATAGTCGAGCCACCCGCAACTCGAGCTCCATTCGTCCGTCGCTCCGCCGACGTTTGCTGCTTCGGTGACATCGCGAAACTTGCCAGCGCCTTCGTTGTGGAATAGGCGATTCGTTCCAACCGTCGAGATGAACACGTCACAGCGACCATCGCGATCGAAGTCGCCGATGGCGACACCCATCCCGTACATCGATATGTCCAAACCCGATCCCTTGGTCACATCATCGAATTGGCCTTTGCCATCATTTCGATACAATGCCAAAGTGGCGAGTGGCTTGTCACCTTCGGCATCCGGTTCCGCATCCCATGGCCAACGCTGGCCGTTGACGAACAGCAAGTCTTGGTCGCCATCGTCATCGAAGTCGAAGAACGCGCACCCGCCACCCATGGTCTCGGGCAGCAGCTTCTTGCCACGAGCTCCGTTCTCGTGCTGGAAGTGGATGCCTGCCGACTCGGTGATATCCGTGAAGTGAACGGTCGGCAATTCGACCTTCGAAGCTTCTCGAACCTGAACCGTTGCCAGCTTTGTCTCTTGAATCGGAGGCGGAGGCGTGGGACGCGTGAGCAGGTAAGCCGCGACTCCACCGACGCCACCGACGATCGCAAAAGCCAGCAGCGACCAACGTAGTGCTGTGCCAATTACCGCGTCGTCGCGTTCTTCGGTGTCCGGATCATAGTCGTTGATCGGTGTGGATGGTTTGTCACTCATAATCCACCTCCTACTGTTTCCTGGTGGGCTTGGTCTCCGTCTAAACTTCCCTTCTCTCGGGAGATTTCGGAAGTTTGCACGCTCGCTAGCCCCGGCGCGCCCTCGCGTTGGAGTGAGTATTTGACGACTGCCTCCGCCGCATGATTCGCCGCCGGATACTTCTCGCGAGCCAGTCGTACCGCGCGGCCTTGAGCGTTGTCGTCTGGCTTGTATCGCCGATGCAAGCGTTCATGTTCCAGCGACTTCGTGTCGTCGCCGAGCTCGGCGTACAGGAGTTGCAAGTTGTGGTGTGCGGTCACGTCTTCCGAATCAATAGCGAGCGTCTTCTGGAACGTGGCAATTGCTTCCTCCCAGAGCGCGCGGGCTTCCTCCGCACGGCCTTGCCTTGCGCGAAGCCGTCCCTGGTCGAACTGGGTTTGGCCAAGCAAGTTGATGACTTCGAAGTCAAGACTGAAGTCGAAGCCACGCTTCTCCATGTCAGGCGTGCGGTCTTCAAGCACGCTCCGCAGATTAAGTACCGCTTCGTCGAGCCTTCCTTGCTGCCGATTCACGACACCACTTAACCAACCCCACGTCCAACGCGGATAGCCTTCCTCGTTGCTGTACTCGGACGCGCGTTGTAGCGCAGCGACTGCTTCGTCGATGCGCCCCTCCGTGTTGTAGACACGAGCCAGATTCATTGGCCCGTCCCAGCGTTTTAACTTTTCGACTTCGGAAAACGCTTCCGCTGCCTGACGGAGTTCGCCTTTGCCCTTCAGCAGTAGGCCAATGCCATAGTCATTCCAGCGTTGCCACTCAGGAATGTCGCGTGGTGGGTTCGTCACGACGGCTTCGATTCCTTCGACGGGGAATGTCATCGTGTCCGTGGCGAGCGTCATGATTGGCAAGTCGTTGTGATAGGGCTCGCCCGGCTTGTGACCGCGAATAATTTGCCCCAGCTTCTCATTGCTCTTGGCGACGATGTCCATGTATCGCTGATCAAACTTGCGATACTGCAGTTTCAGCTCGACTGTGACGGGGGCGTCGAGCGTGGCAGGCAGTTGCAGTTCGTAGTGAACCGTTTGGCCAGCTCCCGGCGGAATCTGATGATTGTAGAGTGGTGTGAAAATGTCTTCCGCGTTGCGGCGGTCGATCCGATTGCCGTCCTTGTCTAATAGGAAGACGTTGACAAAGTGAGACCATGGGTCGACTTCGTTTTGCCGTTCCGCGTCTAAGGCTCCACTACGTCCAATGACTTGTTCACCGGACTTCACCGTCACGTCGAGCCACACTTCGTTCGAGTCGACGGTGCCTTGCGTAAACAGATGTCCCATCTTCAGTGTGCGAATGACGGTGTCGAGGAGGTATTTCTGGCCGGGCTTCAGCGTTGGTACGTTTGGACGAAGCGGCGCAATCAACTCGCCGTCGATCTCGCCCCCCTGCCGGAGTCCAAAGATGTCAACTCGCATCACGCCCTCATTGAACTTCTCATGCGCTGCGATTACCTCGGGTTTATCCCGTAACCACGCGATCCCCGTATTTGCCGAAGGGAATAGATGGTCATGCACGCTCAGTTCCGCCGCATTGTCAAAGAACTTGGCCCCGAAGTCGTCAGAGACAGCCAACGGCATGTGGCAACCGTTGCAATTGTCTTGAGCCTTCGGAGGGTAGTAGAAGCTACGAGCGCCGTGCCCCGAAACGCCACTAAGCAAGTAAGGATCGTAGTGGTTCTGGCCGCGAAGGAACTCCTTATAGTGATTCAGCGCTAAGGGCAGGTGAACCTTGTGGCAGCCCGAGCAGAACTCGGCCGTTTTGTGAAAGGGCTTGAGAAACGTTCGTTTGTGAAACTCCGGCTTGGCCTTCACCAGCTGATTGTTGATCCATTGTAGCGCTGGATTCTCGCTGTAAGCGAACGGATAGTGCAGCGGCTCGTCGATCGTGTAATCGGCGTTGCCACGTGTACTGTTCACATTGGTGATCGAATGGCACACCGTGCAAGTGATCCCCGCGTTGGCGGTGGGATGATTGACCGTATCGAACTTCGGGTCATCGAACGCGCCACTGAAGAAGGGAACGGGATCATGGCAACCGGCGCACCAACGCGATGCTTGTACATTGCCGTCGCGTTTTAACGAGACTTCTCGCGTGCCAGTGACACTGGCGTGATACGGTGAATTGTTGAACGAACTGAACCGATGAACGCTGTCGCTCCATGCGGCATGAACATCCGCGTGGCACTTCTTACAGTACTCGTCGTTCATCAAACTCTCGGCCGGAATGAATTTGCCAGTGGTTGTTCGTGCCAACGACGGTTCGAAGTACTTCACTCCCGATTCAGGACCTTGGGCGTACCACTGCCGCGGGTCTTGGGTGTGCATTCCCACCATGATCAGGACGACGATGGCCACGAAAGCGGCATAGCTGAGGCCAATACGCCATTTGATCTTGGGTCCTGTCAGTCGGTGAAGCCAATACAACCAGGCGGCGACCAATGGAACGATCACATGCAACCAGTACACGGTTCTCCTCGCCAGTGGCTGCTTCAAGTCGAACCCAGCGATCCGCATCAGCAACAGCCCACTGATCAGCACGATCAGTCCAGCTGCAAAGAGAACATAACCAATTCGCACGGCTCGTCGGTTACGCCGATTGCGTGCGGCGAGCATGTGAAACGTTCCGAACGCGACAAAGGGGACGATAAGGATGAGGCCGAGCACCAGGTGTGCCAGAAACATGTATTGATAGAAGTAGTTCTGGTAGGTCTGATTCTGTATCCACTCGAAGGCGGTGATGCTGGAGAGGTAGGCGGCGTTTGCGCCGAGTAACGCAACGAGGGCGAAGATGAAATACAAGAGCTTTCGCAAGCGGGGGCTCACGGCCCGAACGTATTTCTTCGGAGCACCTTGAGCAGCGAGCGCCGCTGGATCTAAGGGCGAAGATGATTCTGACATGAAGAGAAACTCCACGATAAAAATGACTGAGGCTTCGACCGGCCACAAAACGCGCGCACATGAAAATCGAACAACGCAGGTGCGGGCAAGTGGCGACGCGACGATCACGATTAAGACGGCGCGGGCGCCGGCTACTCGTAATCGGAAGAGAGATGTCCGAAGCTAGACGCGTGGAGGACGCTCAAGACGAACAGGAAAGCCTGAAGACAACTTCGCGGTAGTTTCAAACGCGATCCACCAGAGCGGAGATGGATTGCAGCGGTTACTTAACCGTTGCATGTGCGCTTGTTCGTGTTGGCTCGAGTCGATTTGAACGGGCAGCGGCGGAGGTGGAGCGGCTGGCGAGCGTTGGCATTGAGGCCCGTGGCATGGAAGCTTCAGGGGCGATTCGGACCCGGAAGTGCTTCTTTCGGTGTCTTGGTCCAGGGTTATGGCAGTGTGCTCGGCCCCACTCATCGCCAGATAGTCGCCGCAAGCCGCGTGAGCATCCGTTTGTGCGCCCCAAGCGATCAGTGCAGCCGCGACCCCAATCCAGACTCCCCGGAGCGATTGCTGCGCGGAAACTAGCTGTCGGTGAGGGTTCTGCGGCGGCATTGTGGATGAACTCCACGCGTACGGAATGAGGTAAGAAGAACCAGTGCCAACATAAGCCAGCGACGGGAAATGGTCAAACTTCCAAGACAGAAGGTAAGTGGTACAGTTTGAAATCCCGGAAAGTAGGACGGCCACTTTTGGCCGTCTTTTGTCGGGCAGGAGTGGCCGACTTACGTCAAAGTGTACCACTACGAGACAGAAAGTTTTAGGTGTTACGAGACTGGGCCTCTGTCAGCTCGCACGATACGGCCCCGCTTGCAAACTCCCCCCATAGGATGTGGGTCGGGTCTTTTTCTGATGGTCGTTCGGAACGAAAAAAACTTCCCTCGACACGGCAGAAATTCAACGTTTTTCCGGCTCTAAAAACTATTTTGGTTTTTTTTGCGAAAATCACCGGAATTCCGACCCGGTTTTGCCTCGGTTTTTCAATAAGTATTACAGAGACACCTGACCGAGCGATTTGGTTGGTGCCTCTCGCGAGGCAGAGACAGCAAATGACCTGGGTAGGGCGGTATGCAAGTGGGGCAGGGCAGGTGCCGCGGGTCATTTGCTGTTTTGTCTTTACATATTGCGAATACGAGCCAGCGGGTGGCACGGATCAGTTTTGGCCTGCGACAACCGGGTAGTCTTTGATCCGCCTCCAGAACCGCTGTGCCTCTTGCCCCCGGGTCTGATAGTTCTCCAAGTAACTGTGGTGTGCTGAAGTATCTGGATACTGGCGTTCCGGACCGTACGGATACGATGTCATTTCGCGGTAGGGCAAGGGTTCGACGCTTTGACCATAGACCGTGTTCAAGTCGGCATCTTTGTCCCAGCCGACGTTGTGCATGATGAAGTCGCGTACCCAACCGGTGGGCAGTTCCAACTCGGGAGCTTTGAAGCGAAGTGTCATCTCGTCGCCTCCACCCAGAATTACCATCCGATCGTCCGCTTCGGTGACTAACTCCAATACATCGCCGTAACGTGTGAAAGCACCCCGCATCGGAGGCCATTTCGACTCGGAGTTGACATTCGCGTAGTCGTAGGTCTCGGGTGCATGGAGTTGCTTGGGGTGCGCCTGTGAGAATCCGCGGTAATGCAAGTTGGCGGATTCTAGCGTCAACGAAGTCTGCCGAACCTCAACCGCTTCCTCGTCAACGGTGAAGAACGCCTC
Source organism: Planctomycetaceae bacterium (assembly GCA_020638975.1). Lineage (GTDB taxonomy): Bacteria > Planctomycetota > Planctomycetia > Pirellulales > Pirellulaceae. Next base: position 333,440 of record JACKHN010000007.1, on the reverse strand, counting down.
ATCCCAATAGATCTCGGCGCTCGTTGCGATGCGGACGCGATAGTCGTTCGTTAAGAACGCCTTCGAGAGATCGACGGAGATGGTTTTGGTCTTCCCCCCGGGGAATCCCATGTAGGCTTGAACCTCCTGCCAGTTACCATCGGCGTCTGGAACGTGAACCGACGGCGGACGCGGACCACCGACGAGCGGGTGGCGTGAAAGAGCAACATTCAGCGAAGTGTCAGTTGGATAGATCCAGCCGGTTAGAAACAGCACAATCTTCTTCGGCTCTTCGAGCTCTCCCAGGTCAAGTTCGAGGAAGTGATCTTCGGCGAGCCCCGGCACAATCGTTTTGTCGAAGGCGCGGAGGTACTGGCCGTCTTGCTTGTGAACCAGCGGCAGAACGTCGCGTCCACGCTGGTCCGCAGCCGCGATTGGATAGCGACGTTGGCGAACGGTATGCAACTTAAACTGGGAGATTTCGGCAGGGCCTACCTTTTCGTTGGAGAAGATCTCGACGTCAGCAGGATGATCGACGGCGATGAGATCCACGAGGTCAAAATATCCGGCCTCCCACAACTCTTCGGTCACTTGCAGTGAGTAGTGTCCGTCTTTCTCGCGAAGTCGATCACCTGGGATGTGCAGATACTCCCAACTGCGCGACGGAGCTAGCACGTCTTCGGCGAGTTGCAAGCCGATTGGTGCCGCCCATAGGCAATCGGTAAAGAACTCGAAGCGTTCGCCGGTCCATGTATAGACGTACGGGCAAGATCCCTTCAGCGTCATCAGCTCGCACATGGCCTGATTGGCTACCGGCTCGAGCTTGTCTTGCGGCACTCCGTTCGTCCATAAGAAGCGGACGATCGCGGCGTTGGGCTCTTTTCCAAGACCGAAATGCGTAACCGGCTTCGACACAACTTGAGCTTGATAAAGCGACCCGGCCTTCACTTCGATCAGGCTGCCGATGCCGTTGTGGTTCGCTTTACCCGCGTTATCGACTTGCCCCATGGCTCGAATCGAAAGCCAGTTGTTTGCATTGCCGCCTTCGTTCGTGAACAACGCAACTTCGTTCGACGTTACGACGCACAGATCAAGGTCGCCGTCGTTGTCCACGTCGCCAGTGTCACAGCGGAGTATTTTTGCTGGCAGGTTGGTGATGGCAAGCGAATCGGCAAAGCTGCCGTCGCTCTTGGCGCGAATCACCGAAACTGCTTCGTTGGTCCACGTGATCGGATCTTGGTGGCCATTGTTGTCGATGTCGGCGAGGACAATTCCGTTGGCTTCGAGCTTGGATACGACTGTTGCGGCTTTGAATTGCACCTTGCCGGCATGAGGAGTTCGAGTTTGCAGCAACGTAGTGCCCGTTGCGCCAGTTCCCATCAGATCCCAAGAAACGTTCGCGTCAGACTCAACGACGGCGAGCGAATTGCTGTCGCGAAGCGAAGTGTAATCGTCGCCAAAAGGTTGCCAACGGAAGTTGCCGTGGCGGAGGTTTTCCAGATAGCCGAGAGATTGGTCCTTGGCGACGGCAACAATGTCGATATCCACGTCGCGATCCCAGTCGACCGCAACGAAGCTCGTGATAGGAGTCGAGGCGTCGAGTGTTGGAAAGGTCGAGTAGTCACTGACATCCACGAACGCCATCTCGCCCTGCCCTAGCAGGGCCACGAGTCCGGTCTGCGTTGAGCACACGATATCCAAATTGCTGTCGTGATCGAAGTCAACCAGGATCGCCGTGACAATGTTTTTGATATTGGCGAGCGATGTTTCTTGTTCCACGATCTCCAGTTTGCGTTTCCCGGCCTCGCCGCGTACGTTGCGCAAGAACACTAGTCCGGATTCGCCATACACGACGACATCAGCATCCGCATCAAAGCAGGACTTCGATTCGCCAGCTGCTACGTCGTTCGCAGGCTTGTTCACTTCGTGATCGCGATCACGATCCAAGTCGGCTGCCAGTAGCCCGGTATAGTCGCCGGCTAACTCGACCGTCGCAAGTGGATCCCAAGTCGATGATTCGCTCTGACGATAGACAGTCAGTCTGCCCGCTTTGAGAACTAGCAAATCCAAAGTCGCATCGAGATCGAAGTCGACTAGCATTGCATCTCGGACTTCACCGGTAACGGCCACTTCCGGCACTTTCACGAAGTTCACGTCGATGAGTGGATCGTCAGCCGTCTGTCGTGCGACCGCTTTAACCGCGTCACTAAACTCATGGACGACAAACTCGAGGGCATGAGGTGCGAGGGCGCGTTTATCGCCCTGTGTGAAGTCATTCGGGCGTGTTACGTTCAGGCACATGCGAGCATTACGCACGACGCCGCTCCAATCCCCTTTCCCCAACGCTTCACTCGCCGCGTCTAGTAATTGGAAGACGTCGGCGTTATGCCGCTTGAGCACCGTGTCGCGAAGTGGAGCAAGAGTCTCTTTCGCCGCCGCCAAGGTTTCTGCCATCGATGGGTCTTCTGCCTGTGCTTGTGCGAGTAACCAATCGCCGAGCAAAAACAAATTCTTCGGTGCCAGACGATAGGCGTGGGCGAGGAACTCCTTGGCCTGCGCTTCACCGTCCGGCAACACCCGAGCGGCATCGTAGGCCTCGTACCAATAAACGGCCTCTTCGGAGCTCAACTCGGCGGCACGTTCGAAGTGTTTGACGGCAGTAGCCGCTTCGGTCATGCCGGCTTTGGTCGCGACCTTTCCAAGTAGCCAATATGTCGATGGCGCGTCGGGTTCGAGTTCTTGCAACTTCGTCAAGGCTTGTTGAACGGCGGTTGTGTCGATCTTTTGTTGTTCGAACAGCAAATAGCGGCAAATCGCTTGATTGCGGACTCCCAACGACTCGTTGGGAAGCTGTTCGATAATTTCTGAGTACAACGCGTCTGCCTTGCTCAACTCGATGTTTTCAAGACGCCCGTTCGCGAGTTGAGCCGTACGGATCAGCGCACTTGCTTCGTCCGACGTGAGCGAAGCTTCCCGATCAGGAGTTGGACCTGGCAGGGGAGTGTTGCTAGGCGGACGATTCATCTTAACAAGTGCAACAGCGGCACCGACGATGAGGATCGCTCCAACAGTTAACGGGATAAACGGGATGTTTTTCGCCGGTGGCGTGTGTTCGTTCATGGTTCCGTCCATACGACGTGTCGAGGGAGCTGGTTCGCGGATGGGGCGTTCTGTTGGCTACCGGAGAATCTAACACTTTCGCCGAAGCATTGCCCAGTCCAGCAGCGACAGAAGCAGACAGCTAAGCATCGCTCGTGAAACATTTTCTCATGTGGGATTGGCTTCTAGCCGGTCGTATTGCCGTTGACAGGCTGGAAGCCTATCCCACTTACGCGAGCGTTGCTAACGGGCATTGCGGCAGCACATTAACGCGGCGCAGCCGACGGCTTCGATTTCCGAAGTTTCGAAGATCGCTGCGCACCCCGCTTGGAGCGTGTTCAAATCGTCGTCAACATTCGTGAAGATCTGTTTTCGATTGTAGAAATCCATCAATCGACGAGCAGGCCAACTTCGTGGCACGCCGCCGTAGAGAAGCGTCGATCCGAATAAAACTCCACCGGGTGTTAGGAGTTCGGCGAGACGTTTCACGGCGACTAGTTTATCCGGCATGGTACCCGGCAAGCAATGCAATACGTAGTTCAGGCTAATCGAATCGAACTTCGCTCCATTCAAATTCAAGGGCTCGAAGATATTGCCTTCGTAACACGTTGGGGAATAACGCGAGATCCGTGCGGCAGCGGCCTGAAGGCAATTGGCGTTCATGTCGAGCAATGTGATCTGCGGCTGCTCAATTGGGAAACGACATCGATCCAGGTAGTATCCTGTGCCTACGCCGACATCGAGATGGTTGGCCGAGACATTGTCGTTATATAGTCGCAGCAGCCTGGAAGTCGGGCACTTCCAAATGAATCGATTCGACACGCCAAGGACGATCAGATCATACAACCGCAGCATCCGCGGCGTATATACGGCTTGTCCGGCGGCAGCTTGTTCTCGCGTTGGTGTCACGACTCAATCTAACCTGCGGCGGACGTGGGCGTCCGCGGTACGGGCCGTACTGTCAGTTTCTAAGGAGCCGATAGGTGTGATACGTTGTGAGGGGCATTGAGCTCCTCGGTAATCGCAATTCCTGATTCGCCACGACGAACGCGATCGGAATCCCGTTTGATGTGTTCGACATTGGCGACGAGACCTTCCTCGGACCATGTCGTCCAAGTTCCGGTCTTCGTTCCCGCAATGTAGTCACCTTCTACCTGTTTCATACCAGTGGCGTACCACTCGGTCCAACGGCCTTCCTGCATACCGGAATCGTAGGTGCCCGCCAGCATCTTTTGTCCGTTCGGATGCCACCAAACGTGCTGGTCGACAGCAACGCCTTCGTCAAACGTGCCGGTGAACTTCTCGGTTCCGTTGGCGTACCATTCTGTCCATTTTCCTGTCTTGACGTCGGTGCCTTCCGTTTCCGTTCGCGTGATTTCGATGGTGCCCTTCCACCAATCGAGCTTGGCGTTGATCGTGAAGTTAGAACGAACCATCCAGCCTTCCGACTCCTTTTGCTGTTGATCATGGTACGTGACAACGGGAATGAGCTGTTTGCCTTCGCGATAGAACTCACGAGCCCAGACCTGTCCGTTTGGTTTCCAAGCGGTTGACTCGCCGTCAGGAACGCCGCGTGAGAAAATCATCTCGCGTTTCTGCTGGCCACTCGGATACCAAGTCGTCGCTGCGCCGTCGAGTTCTCCTTCGCTGAACTGCCACGAACCGACAACGTGTTGCTGGGCATCGATGATCGTCCAAGTTCCGTGAAGCTTGCCGTCCTCGAATTCGGCCTGTGAGATGAACGGAGCTTTGAAGCCTGGGGTGACACTGGGGAAGTCGGTCATGACTCGCATCCAAGGCCCGTGCTGCTCGCCGTTACGATACTCACCTTGTGCGATGACTTGCCCTTTGGGATCGAACATCATCCATGAACCATGATTGACATAGTTCCGATCGGCGTCCTGAATAACGTAACGCTGCAATCGCACGGCCCGATTCGGATAACGCTCAGTGATCAGCTCACCTTGCTCCCCAGAAGAATTTGTCGTAGGTTGCGCGGCGAGCACCCCCTGAATCTGCTCGAGCGTCTTTAGCGAAGGCCTCGGCGGTGGAAAGGGCAACTCCTCGGTAACGGCGCGGGAAGGTATGATCGCAACGAACGCAATGCGAAGAAGAGTGAGCGCGCAAGTACGGACAGACAACATCGGCTGGACTCCGATTGGGCGGGGAGTGGCATCCAAGCCTCAAACTGTCCTCGCGTCCGAGCGAAGGGGCATCCATTGCCATCGGCGTTCGGAGGGGAGTCGCTATAGATCCCTGAGTGTCAGTCTTGCGACTCGTGCGACCAGCGGAATCGGACCTATCCGATAATCCGCATCGTCCTATCTGGAGGCACCTACGCCGCCTGCACCGCTGATCAGCTTGATAAACTCCTCATTCGTCTTGAAGCGCCCCAACTGTTTGATCAATTGCTCCATCGCGTCGACCGGGTGCATCGAGGTCAGCGTCCGTCGCAGCATCGTGACGGCGTGCAGCGTATCGGGGTCGAGTAACAACTCCTCGCGTCGCGTGCCCGATTGCGTGATGTCGATGGACGGCCATACCCGCCGATCTGACAGTTTGCGATCGAGAACACACTCCATGTTTCCTGTGCCCTTGAACTCTTGAAAAATCAACTCGTCCATCCGGCTGCCGGTATCTACCAATGCGGTACCGACGACGGTCAACGAGCCGCCCTCTTCAAACGCACGCGCGGTCGCGAACAGCTTCTTGGGCACGTCCATGGCTTTGATGTCGACGCCGCCGCTCATGGTGCGCCCCGTGTTGCCAACCCACTTGTTGAACGCACGAGCGAGACGTGTGATCGAGTCCATCAACAGAAATACATCTTGGCCCATTTCAGCGAGACGCTTGCAGCGTTCGATCACCAACTGAGACAACCGAACGTGACTTTCGACGTCCATATCAAGGCTGCTGGCGATGACCTCGCCGTTGACATTGCGTTTCATGTCCGTCACTTCCTCGGGCCGCTCGTCGATCAGCAGCACGATCAGTTTGACGCCAGGATAGTTGGTGGAAATCCCGTGGCTGATGTTCTGCAGCATAATCGTCTTGCCTGTTCGCGGCGGCGCGACGATCAGCGCACGTTGCCCGCGACCGAGTGGTGTCAGCAGATCCATGACGCGGTTCGTCAGCGGTTGCGGTCCCGTTTCGAGGCGATACCACTGTTCTGGATTGATGGCCGTGAGTGAATCGAAGTGTTTGATCTTCGAATATTCATCGGGCCTCATCCCATCGACATCGGTGATCTCGCGAAGTCGTGGGCCTTGTTGTTTGCGGGCATGCTGGATAATCCCGCTGATCAGGACACCTTGCCGCAAGCCGAACTTCTCGATCATCGCTCCAGGAACGAATGGATCGCTCCGTTCGCGAGAGTAATTATTGTCTGGGCTGCGTAAGAATCCGTATCCATTGGGATGAAGCTCGAGGAGCCCCTGCCCGGGTTCCGATGGGATGTCATTGTCTTCGACGGGTTCGACATCCCCACCCTCGCCTCGGCGTTGTCCGCCTCCACCGCCGCGTCGTCGACGTCGTCCTTGGCCGTTATTCTGACCGCCGCCTTGGGCTCCGCCTCCTCGACCTCGGCCTCCGCGCCCGCGTCCGCCCCCCTGCCCTCCGCCTTGTCCACCGCCATCGGACCCACCTCGGCCACGAAAATTCTTCTTACCCATGTACTTACCCTGGAAACAGCGGAAACTCCGCCATCAAATTGAGAATACCGACGCCCTTCATACCGGGAAGCAGCTCGCGTTGCGAAACGACTTGACCCAGCCACCCACTACAAGCGAGGTGAGGTGGCGGCATTAAATCTTCAGGAATGCTTTTTTGGTAGGCGAAGTCAGCTAGCAACCCATCGAGTGGCCGGTGCGAACTCCGCAGATCCCCATGAAAACTCAGAAACTTCCACGACGCTTGCTTCGACGAGCCAACCGGCTCCATAGCCAAATCAAGAATCGAACCTAATGGGGTAGTTTGTTTTCAACGCTTGCCCTACCTAGCTGTAGGGAAGTTCTTCTCACGAGGACAGTCCATCGTCGTGAGCAGCCGTGGTGCATCGCTTCGTAAAAGAAATGCGTCCCTCACCCCCGCAGATCGCACGCCTTGGGCGTGAGTTCGTTCTTTTCTTATCTGGGGTGCCCACAGGTAAATGTTGCTGGGCAAGCGAAACCTGTATCTAGCTACAGGCTGAAAACTTACGGAATCTTACTAACTTCATCGGCTATGTCAACCTATTGATCAACGGTTATCTAGGTGACTTGAGAACTTTTTCCAACATCCTGGCGCTGCCAGCACGCCCTCGCGTGAAAAGTGCGTGCAACGACTAATTTCACCCTAACCGGAAAAGTTTGACACAACCGGCATTTTTACTACAACCGGCCCGGTCAGCTGCCGATATATCCGGGTAAGTCGCTCCGCCCCGGCAGATCGGGGAATTGAAATCACCTCCAAACGAGTATTGTGACCATGAAGCGGATTCAATCACTACATCGGATGATCCTTTGTGCGGTTCTAATCGCTGTCGCGGCCCCTGTCGTGGCCCAAGACAAGATTCCATGGATCACAGACCTGCGCCAGGCTCGGGACACTGCCGAACGCCAAAACCGGCTGGTGCTGCTGCATTTCTGGGGCGACGGCTGTCTGCCTTGCCAACAGGTCGAACGCAATGTCTTCAACCAACCCGAATTCATCCGGGCGCTAACGACTGGCTATGTGCCGGTCAAGATTAACGCAAACCAGCAGCCGCAGTTAGCGGAGTTCTACAAGATTGAACGAGTTCCTACGGATGTCATTGTGACTCCGGAAGGTCGCGAGGTCCAGCGATTCCAGAGCCTTCAAGACTCGAATCAATACATCGCAATGTTGGATGGGATTCGTGCTCAGGCCAGTGTCGGGGCTTATGTGCCTGTCTCTCCGAACTCGGCCCCAGCCGTAACTCGCCCTCAGCAAGAGACTGCGAATGCGAGTCCTTACGGCGGCTACGCGCCTGCTCAAACGGCCTCATCACCTTACGGTCAGGGTGGCTATGGCCAATCGCCATCGGCTCAGCCAGCAGCACCGACGTCGAGTCCGACCGCTGGTTACTCCCAAAATCGCTACGCGAACCCGCTCACCCAAGAGACCGCCCCACAACAGCAGGAGCTTGCTCCACGCTACGCCAATCCTTACGGACAAGAAGCGGCTCCGAGCAGCAACACGACCGGTTCTCGTTGGGGTGCTAAGCCGACGCCTGGCTATGACGCAAGTAATTCGAGCCAAGCTCAACACAACGTGGCACCTCAGACGAATCAGTTCGCCGCACCCGAGGCGGATGGTGGAGTTGCGCGAGAAGGCGCCTCACTGCCTTGGCAGCAAGATCGTGGTGCTTCGCAGCCACGAGTCGCGCAGAATCAAGGTTCGTACAATCCACCAGCGCAGAACTACTCTGCTCCCCCAGCCGCTCAGCCTGGATTCAACGGTGGTGCTCCATCGCAGCCCTCGGCTCCGCAAGCACAGCCAAATCCGACTCAACCACAAATATCGCTCGAAGGTTACTGCCCAGTGACGCTCGTACAAAATCGCGTCTGGACTCCCGGAGATAAAAAATGGGGAGCGGTTCACGAAGGTCGCGTTTACTTGTTCGCAGGACCCGAGCAGCAACAACAGTTCCTCGCCAGCCCGCATGTCTATGCACCGCTCATGGCAGGCTACGACCCCGTTCGCTTTGCTGAAACGGGACAGCTCGTTCCAGGTCGCCGCGAGTTCGGCTTGTACATTGACGAGCCTGGTCCAATCGCTCTATTCGCCGACGAGCCAGCACTCGAGCGGTTTCACGCAAACTCAAGCTACTACTTCAATGTCATTCGCCAAGCCAAGACGCAACAAACGGGGCGAACGACTCGCTAGTGCGAGTCGCACGGACGTGTAGCGGTTGTAGCGGTCTAATTCCAAGGGAATCTTAACGAAACTTCGCCACACTTCCCTGACGACCGCTCTAGTCATCGATAAGACATCACAGGCGAGCACTCGTTACGCGGGTTGGTCGCCGGTGTCGTTTCTTGGCACGGTTGAAGGGAGTCCTGTCTGAACTGCCGTTTCGATCGCGGTGATCGCGGAGACCAGAGACGCTGCTCGCCATTTTCCGTTGTGATCAACGGTTGCACATTGAAGCCGACTTAGCTTTTCAAGTGCATCCGATACTTCGAAGTCAACTTGAAAGTCAAGAAGTCGCGTCAGGAATTCCTCTGCCGCCGCATCCAGTTCCGACTCGGTCCATCCCGCGTTTCCGGCATCGCGCTTCAAGAGAGCGTAAGCCAAGATGACTTCGCGGCACTCTTGCTCTTCCGCTTCGTCCAAGATGCGGAACATCACACCAGCGTTGTTATCGAGGTTCTGGTAGTACAGGTGTCGTGTCAGGTTGAGTTGATACTTGTCCTTCGTGCGTAGGTAGCCCAAGAATGATTTGACGCCATACCCTGCCGTGCCGCCGACGAACCCTAAGAAAGCAATCAAGCCCCAGAAGCCGTGAAACAATGCGCCGATCGCTGCCGTCGCGCCCTTCGCCACTGCCATCGTGAACCCCGACATCGTTGGCACGATGACTTTGCCATGATCGAGCCATGACATTCGAAAGTTGCCGCACGGCAGCAACATGTCGATGTCTTGTTTGGGGATATTCTTGAACAACTTGAGGTAGATCGCTTGCGTGTCGACTGTGTTGTCGACTCGTTTGTGTTCGCAAAGTTGAAATAGCACGACGAGTCGCTCGTAGATAGGAACATCGACTGCCTGGTCACGATAGGCGGATTTCCAATGCTTCCTCGACCGCGTCGTCAGGATATCACCTCGTGAAAAGACTTCGAGATGCTCGAACACCGCAAAGTCGATATTCAAGTGGACTCCCCAATCGCTGGCGGCTTCCGCGGCCGCTTCGATCTCTTCCCGAGACAGTTGTCGATAGTTGGCGCTCTTCAGAACGGATGTCAGATTCGTGAACAGGCGAGTTGCGGCTCGCTCTCGTTCCCGCGGCGATCGTTTCAATTCGCCGGTCGTCGCGACGTCGGGATTGAACAAATCGTAATCGGTCTTAATGGCCTCAAGTCGCTCGTGATACTCGCTGTGAAACAAAGCGATCAGTTGCCGACACCACGCAAGAAACTCGACGCGTTCGTCAGGCGACAGTTTCTCATCCTCGGCCAGCAACTCGATGAGTCGCGCCCGCCGAATCGGAATGTACTGCTCGCGCGACCGCCGCTGCGTCTGCCGAGGCAGTTGATGCTCACCCCCCAGTTCTTCAGCTGAATTGTGCTCGGAAGTCATCTCTTACGGACTCGCCAGAAGAAGTTGTGTTATGAGGCAAACTCGATTCATAAGACAGGTAAGTTAATATCGGGTATTCGTAGCCCCACGCAGCGTCTTGCGAGTGTACCAGTTCCATCGCCTCGACATTGTCGCCTTTGCGTCGCCGAATCGGTGTTCCCTTTTTGGGGTTCGGCGATACAATCTTGCGACATTAGGCTTGCCTAACTTAACAAGGCACGGAATCACCACCTAGAACCTACGGACAGACATGAACACCGCTCCTCCGAACAGAGTCGACGACGCACAAACCGGCGAATCGCGAGACGAGAAACGCTCGCTTAATTTCATTGAGCAGATCATTGAAGACGATTTGAAGTCACGCAAGTGGGACGGTCGAGTTCATACACGCTTCCCGCCAGAGCCGAACGGTTATCTCCATATCGGCCACGCGAAGAGCATCTGTCTGAACTTCGGGCTCGCGGAAAAATACAACGGCACTTACAACCTCCGCTTCGACGACACTAATCCCGCCAAAGAAGAGCAGGAATATGTCGATTCCATTAAGGCGGACGTGCGCTGGCTGGGCTTTGATTGGGAGGATCGCGAGTTCTTCGCGTCGGATTATTTTGATCAGTTGTACGATTGGGCTGTGCAGTTGATCGAAGCGGGAAAGGCGTATGTCTGCGACTTGGACGGCGAGCAGATTCGCGAGTATCGCGGGACGCTGACGGAGCCGGGCAAGGACAGTCCGAATCGAGGCCGCTCGGTGGAAGAGAATCTTGATCTTTTCAAACGCATGCGCGACGGCGAGTTCCCTGACGGAAGCCGCACGCTACGAGCAAAGATCGACATGTCTAGTTCCAACCTGAACCTGCGCGATCCCGTGATGTACCGCATCTTGAAGGCGCATCACCATCGCACGGGCGACAAGTGGTGCATCTATCCGATGTACGACTACGCACACGGTCAATCCGACTCGTTGGAGAGGATTACTCACTCTATCTGTACTTTGGAGTTCGAAAATCATCGACCGCTGTACGATTGGTTTTGTCAGTCGCTGGGGATTCACAATCCACAGCAGATCGAGTTCTCGCGTCTGAACTTGACGTATACCGTAATGAGCAAGCGTCGTTTGCTCGAGTTGGTCAAAGAAGGCCACGTTAGCGGTTGGAACGACCCCCGAATGCCCACGATCAGTGGTTTGCGTCGTCGTGGCTACACGCCCGAAGCCGTCCGCGAGTTCTGTCGGCGTGTGGGTGTGACGAAGTTCGATGGCGTAACCGATATTGTCCAACTCGAGAATGCACTACGCGAAGACTTGAACGAACGTGCCACTCGCGTGATGGCTGTGCTGCGGCCTTTGAAGGTGGTGATTGAAAACTATCCCGAAGGGCAAGTGGAAGAACTCGAAGCGATCAACAACCCACAAGACGAATCCGCAGGCAGTCGCAAGGTGCCCTTCACTCGCGAAATCTACATCGAACGCGACGATTACATGGACGACGCACCGAAAAAGTTCTTCCGGTTGAGCGTGGGGCGTGAGGTGCGGCTACGTTATGCCTACTTCATCACTTGCACCGAAGTTATCAAAGACGAAGCAGGGGAAGTCGTCGAGCTGCGTTGTACCTACGATCCCGAGACCAAGGGCGGCAACGCTCCTGATGGTCGCAAAGTGAAGGGAACGATCCACTGGGTGTCGGTCGAACATGCCGCGAGTGCCGAGGTGCGACTCTACGATCACCTGTTCGCCAAAGAAGATCCAGATGACGTTGAAGGGGACGCAGACTGGCGAAGCAACCTGAATCCCAACTCGTTGGAAACTCTGACGGACTGCAAGCTGGAGCCGAGTCTAGCGGAAGCCGAACTTGGCGTCGGCTATCAATTCGAGCGAACGGGCTACTTCTGTCTGGACAAAGATTTTCGGCCTGGCAAGCTGGTCTTCAACCGAGCCGTTTCTCTGCGTGATACTTGGGCGAAGGTGAAGTAATACGTCGCCGTCAAGCTGCGTGCCGAATCCGAGTCGATGCGTCGTCTGAATTCGTCGAAGGATCGATTTCATCCGGCAAACTGCGAGCGATCACATCAATTTACTCGTCGACAGAATCAGGGTTTGACTCAGCCTTGGCTACTTCTGTGGCGTCTGGGTCACTTATGAATGCGATCCACGCGGGAAGCCGCTCATAGAAGTCCGGCGGGAACGAATGCTCAGCCACGTTGGGATAGGGATGATGTTCTACGCGAGCTTTTAGCTGCCGCATGTCGTCAGCGTATTGCTTGGTCATCGCAACATTTCCAGGATGCTCATCCGCGCCACACACGCAAACGTAGCCCTGCTTCGCATGGGCAGGCAAGCGGCCCAAGGAGCCGGTGGTCGGATCGCCATTACCGCCCGGCGACATCGCGAGTGCCCCTGCAAAGCGATCGGGGTGCCTCGCCGCGATTTCCGCAGCCATCATCGCGCCCTGCGAGAAACCGAACAAGATCACCTTCCCAGACGCAACGGTCAGTCGATCACTGACTTCGGCCAACGCTGCGTCGATGCGAGCCAAATCAAGTTGGGGATCTTCACTCCAGACGAACGTCGCGGGGCCGCGAGGGACTGTGCCGCTAACGCCCACGAATGCGACATGCATGCTGTCTGCAAGTTCCTGAAAAGAATCTTCGACGAAGTGCCGAGCGCGACTGCCCATCCCGTGAAGTCCCACAACTGCGGTCAGAGCTTCTGAACGCTGATAGCCAGCAGGCAGAATCAAGGTTGTTTCGTTGTGATCGCTGCCCTGCCAATAGCGGTTGTACTGCCGCAGAAACTGATTCATCTGGTTCCAACGCGAATCTCGGCGGACATTCACCAAGTCCGAATCGCGGAGTGCCCAATCCGCATCGACGCCTTCTTTGGCTGCAGCCATTTGCAACCAGTACAACGCTCCTTCAACATTATCGGCGAGCGAGTAGTAACAAGCGAGATTGTAGAGTCCGGAATCGCCATCGCCGTTCGTTACCGACCAGTGTTGCAACTGCACGGCTGTATCGAAGTTCGACTCGCCAACGTATTCCTTGGCCGCAGCGGCGAGCACATGCGTTGGAAACGTTGATAGATCGTTGTCGCCAAACTCTTTTGGCGGTTCCGCCGGCACGGACAGACTCAACGGTGGTGCTGGCGGTGTGGTAACGCGAGTTTCCGGCACATCGTCCTCCGAACTCGTCGACACTTGGTCCGACGATCGCTGGGGTTCGCGTGCTGCTTCGCCTGATACAGGCTGGGTTTCTGCCCGGGGGCCGCACCCGACAATCGATCCAATGACGACGGCGAGCAGGAATTGGAGATAGGTCAAACGCATCATCGCTTCCTTGTAATTGATGGACTCTAAACACGCTTCGATTGTAGCAACTCGATGGCCTCCGGAAGCAGATTTTCGCGCTGGTGTTCTTTTGGTGAGCGGTTCTGTGTTCAATCGCCCCTCACTTCTTCTTGACCTCTCCAACGGCATGATCCACACTAAGGCGGCGTGCTGAACAGTTTTTGGCGGTGGTGTTTGATCTCAGAGTTCCATATCGAGGAGTACAGGATGTTACGGTGCAATTGGTTGCGATGCTGCTGGTTGCTAAGTCTCGTTGCTTCCCTTGGAGCGGGTGACGAACCAGAGTTCGCTCCCACCGAGATTCAGGTCCCCAATGGTTTTGTCGTTGAGGTAGCGGCCGCGGCGCCTTTAGTAAAACATCCGATGATGGCTGCCTTCGATGATCGCGGACGGCTGTTCATCGCAGAGAGTGCCGGCGAAAACTTGAAACGGACTGATCTGGAAGAGCAACTGCCCAACTTTATCCGCATGATCGAGGATACCGATGGCGACGGCCAATTTGATAGGAGTTCGATCTTTGCAGACAAAATGACGTTTCCACAGGGGGCGTTGTGGCACTCCGGATCGTTGTATGTCGCTTCGTCCGGCGGTATCTGGCGATTACAAGATACCGACGACGATGGCGTCGCGGACGTTCGCGAGCAGATCGTGAATGAGTTCGGTTATACCGGCAACGCGGCGGATGTTCACGGCTGCTTTCTTGGTCCTTGTGGTCGGATCTTTTGGTGCGAAGGCCGACATGGACATGAGTTTCGTGATGACGGCGGCCACATTCTAAGTCAAGGCAAAGCGGCTCGCATCTTCTCTTGCAAGGCTGACGGCAGCGATGTGCAGGTCCATTGCGGTGGCGGAATGGACAACCCCGTCGAGATCGACTTCACCGAAGAAGGCGAGATGCTGGGCACGGTCAATATTTTGTATCGACAGCGCGGTGATTGCTTGGTGCATTGGGTGCATGGCGGAGTCTACCCACGCCACGACCAACCGCAAGTCGTGGCCGAATTCAAGCGAACGGGTGATCTCTTGCCACCCGTCGTGAACCTCGGGCACGTCGCCGTCTCTGGGACGACTCGCTATCGCGGGACACAGTTCGGACCTGAGTTCGTAGACAACTTCTTCATCACCGAATTCAACACGCACAAAGTCGTGCGCGCGAAGCTGTCTCGAAGTGGTGCGACGTTTGCGGCGGAAGTCGAAGAGTTTCTAAGTTGTGCCAGCGGTGACTTTCATCCGACCGATGTTCTGGAAGATGCCGACGGCAGTTTGCTGGTTATCGATACGGGCGGTTGGTTTCGGATTGGCTGTCCCACGTCGCAAATCGCCAAGCCGAACATTTTGGGAGCGATCTACCGCATTCGCCGGAGGGAGGGCAGCACCGTCGAGGACCCTCGTGGTTACACGATCGACTGGACCGCTTCGCCCTCACAGATCGGAAGTCTTCTCGACGACGAGCGTTTTGCTGTTCGTGATCGAGCGATTCGTGAACTGGCGAGTCGCGGGGAGCCTGCGATTGAATCGCTCGCGACGCTGACCAAAGCGACAAGCGACCGAACGCGTCGCAACGCCGTCTGGGCATTATCGCGAATCGACTCGCCCTCGTCCGCTGTCGTCCTTCGCGAGCGACTCGCCGACGAGAGTCCCGGCGTAAGACAAGCTGCGACCGTCAGCCTTGGAGTTCGCGGCGATGCGATCGCAACGGCTGAACTTGTCGCGCGTCTGAGCGACGTTGCTCCTGGCGTTCAACGCGACGCGGCAACCGCTCTCGGCAAGTTGCACGCAGCGAAGGTGATTCCCGCCATCTTCTCGGCGTTGGCAACCGATCAATTGGATCGAGTGCGTGAGCATGCGCTGATCTACGCGTTGATCGAAACCAACGCCCCTGCCGAAACGATTGCGGGACTCCGGTCGGAGAACGGGACGATTCAACGCGCGGCGCTCCTTGCCTTGGACCAGATGGATGACGGCAAGTTGCAGCGATCCCAGGTGACTCCGCTGCTGTCGTCTGCTGACCTTGCACTACAGCGGACTGCGGTTGACGTGATCGCCCGCCATCCCGAGTGGAGTGACGAGGTCATCGCTGCTGTGCGGTCGATACTGACAGCCAAGAAACTCGACCAAGAGGAGGCGACATCGGCGCGCAACTTATTGTTGGCGTTTACTGCCAACGAACAGGTGCAAGCGTTTGTCGGCCAGTTGCTCGGCGAGAAGAGTATTTCAAAGGCGGCGACGCTGACATTATTGGAGGTGGTTCGTGATGCGAGTTTGTCGACCGTGCCTGAGAGTTGGATTGTTGGCGTCGCAAGACTTCTCGACGAACAAGATCCCGAGATCGTGGACATCGCGATCGCCGCGGCCGACGCACTGAAGTCAACCGTTGCCGACAATGCATTGGAACGAATCGCACATGACGAAAAACGACCCGTCGACATTCGGGTTCGTGCGGTCGCAGCGAAGTCGCTCGGCGCAGAACTGAAAGACAGTGTACTCGTCTTGTTGGTCGGTCAGATCTCTCGCGAGTTACCCATCACGAGACGGCTCACTGCGGCTCGCGCGATCGGCTCGGCGAAGCTAAGTGTGAAGCAATTACAAACGCTGGCCGGAGCGCTGGCCGACGCTGGTCCTCTCGAACTGACTTCGTTACTTGCTGCCTACGAAGGTGTCGAAGATGCGGTGGTTGGCGAATTGCTACTTACAAGCCTCGCGAAGTCACCGGGTTTGACGAATCTGTCGCCGTCAGCGCTCGACCGAGTCGTTGTGGCCTTGCCTGACGCGTTAAGCGACAAAGCATCAGAGCTTCGATCACGTTTGGGAGCGTCGAGTGAAGAGCAGATTGCGCGATTGGCTCAGCTCGAAGCCGGCATGACTGGCGGTGATCCGCTGCGAGGTAAGGCTGTCTTTGAGGGGCAACGCACGTCCTGCGTTACTTGCCACACGGTACAAGGACGCGGTGGGCGCATTGGGCCGGATCTAACAACCACCGGAGCACGCCGTACGACGCGCGACCTCCTGGAAGCAATAGTCTATCCAAGCTCGTCGTTGGCACGCGGGTTCGAGACGTTTGGAGTGTTGACGACCGATGGCAAAGTACACACCGGCCTGATCCTGTCCGAGACGATTGACTCGATTCGAATCCGCACCACGCAGCAGACAGAATTGACCGTTCGGCGTTCGGACATCGAAGAGTTGCAGCCTAGCACCGTCTCGGTTATGCCCGCCGGTCTCGATCGCACGATGTCGGCAGAGGAGTTGCGTGATCTGGTTGCTTACCTTGAGACGCTCAAGTGATTTAGTGAGCCGTAGACGCTCACCTCGGGCCTTTCGACTTCGAGTCGCGGTCGGCCCCAAGGCTCGCGACTACGGATCAGTTAGACGACTATTGAACCGTCGAGTATCCCCGATAGGCCGGCTGCTGAGAGAGACGCGAGGGGCGCTCGATGGGCTGCAAGTTGCGGCGCGAGCTTGACGTATTGTCGGTCGGCGGGGTGAACTGCGGTGCCGCGATGTTGACGGGCGTATAGCCTTCAAACGTTGGGATGTCCCACAGTTGGTGAGGGCTGCCGTATAGCGAATTGATCGAGTATTCGTTGACATCAATGGTGAGCGATAGTTGGGCGTCGGGCATCTCGATTTCGATGCGGTGCGGAAGTGCGACCGCAGCCGCCGCATTGTATCGATGCCCGCTGGTGCGAGATGTCGCAACCGCTCGGCCAGTGGCATCGAGCAAGTGTTGCTCGAGGATGTACCCATAGCGTTCGTCGATGACGAGTACGCGTGTCATTGGACCATTCGGTCTCGACAAGCGTGTGCGAATTTCGATGCGACCGTCTCCACGTGGAAAGGGACCTTCATGCATTCCACCCGGTTCAAGCTGCACGAGACCTATGGCTTCGATGAACCAATGGGGATCGACGGGGAACATATCGCGCGTCGGGCTTTGAGCAAACTCGCGATGACTAGCGAAGTAGACCTGTGGCTCAGGATTGCGTTTCGCCCAAAACCAAAACAATTCGTCATTGCTGCCAATGTCCAGTTCTTGGCCAGTGAATGATTTCGACCTGAGTCGAAAACGCATTTCGCGCTCGAGCGAAATGGATGAGCGCAAACCCGGCAGTCCCAGCAGCGTCAGAGAAGCACTGTCGGAGTGCAATTGCTGAACGCGGTTCGTGTTGGCATTCACCGCATAGATGATCTCGTCCAGCGTCGGCGGAGTGACGAAGGCGGCAGGGGCCATGGGATCGACGCCAAACGTGTTGTGGCGGCACGTCGCACCGCTCGCCACGAATAGCGTCAAAATCAGGCAACCGAATCCTAGCGTCCGATTCAAATCAGCATCCTTGCTATGTGCTTGTCTCGTCGAGCGACATCCTGTCGCGATTACGTTGGATTACGCCGCGTCGGCATACAGTAGCTTTGACAATTCGTCTTGGATTTCGGCAGCGCGTTCCGGTGAAGGGTCGGCCACCGGAATCTTGTAGTCGGCTTCGGTCTTGGGGCAGTACAGCACGAGTTGTTCGTTACCCGCTTCATCGGCTTCGGTGTCCTCCAGGCGAACGATTCTTCGTCGCACCATCAGCAGCGCGAGGATATAACGGACGTCGGCCTTGGTCGGATCGTTTTCGAGTTGCTCGAAGTAATGAAGCATCACATCGTTGGGTGCCCAATTGACCTTCTTAGCATTCGGCTCTGCCATTTGCGACTTCCACCAGCCGACGGCATTCTCGGGCGGCTTGTCCCAAGCCTCTCGCGAATAGTCGTAGCGGACGACCTCGGCTCCTTCCGGAACGAGCACCGAATAGTACGTCTCGCCGGGCCGAAATTCACGTTCGGTTTTGGCGCACTTTCGAGCGCAGCGTTGAATGTCGAACTCGAACATTCGGAAACCTTGCTGAGGAAAGGGAGCAATCGCCCGTAAACTGGGTGACCTTAAACAGGCTAGTGCTTGGTTACAGCTTAATCTTAGGGTTGTGTGCCATGAGTTCTGCCAGTGCCGTCACGGGCGTGGTTGGTCCGTGCAGCACTGGTCGAGCCAGTGGCACCAGAATTCTTAGCGGTAACACAGCACCAGGGACAAGCGGGCGGATCATACGCGATACGACGAAATGGCTCAATACGCAGTAAAGAAGCGGCTGTCCGTGCCACCGGGGCCAATCTTCATCTCGATGCGCTTCAGGCATTTGGGGCAGCTTCCAACGTAGGCTGTCCCTTCTTTATTTACGTAAACGCGGGAATAGACGCTACAGCAAGCGAATTGAACCCCCAGGAATCGCCGCGATCGGACAATTCCGCCCTCTCCGGGGTTAGGATCGGGATCGCTCGACAAGTCGAGAAATTCGCCAGCCATCTCCATCTCTCGCTAGCCACTTCCGCTGGATTGGGAAAAATATCTGCCAAAGTATACGGCCCAAACCGATTTCTTGCGAACGCGATTTTGGAGCGAATCCGTCCCCCCGCTTCCCTGGGCTGTCGTGAACCTCGGGTGGCTCTCTGCGTCAGGATGGCGTTCACCAAGCTTTCATTTTTCACTGCCGCAGTGCGAGCTTGACCCCATGCCGGAGGCTAGATAAACTCAAACTCTGGTGAGTTTTAGATTTAGAGGCGTCGGCGGACCTCGTTACAAATGTAACCGGCCCCCAAACATAAGTCGCTCGGTCGGTGAGACCTAATGAAAACGAATAATCTAGCCCTACTCCTGCTGCTATCGCTCGGTTGCTGCCAGCCGTAGGGGACTCTCGCCACCTTTTATTACACACAGCGAACCCCGAGGCTTTCTTTGCCTTGGGGTTTTTTGTTGGGATCTGCCAGAATGAACCGTCTGATTCAACGCCGCCGCAGGTTTTGTCGATCTAGAGCCGAGTTGTTACTTCTCGCGCCGGTCCAGGACCGGCGTACCGCCACGAAGGTGAGAGAGAAGTAACACAACTGGCTCAGATATCGAAAGCCCTATCCATGACTGATAACCGACGAATCGTTATTTTCGACACGACCTTACGCGATGGCGAGCAATCTCCAGGCGCGAGCATGAACCTGAACGAGAAGATGGAGATCGCCCAGGCGCTGGTGGATCTCGGAGTCGACGTGATTGAAGCAGGGTTTCCCATCGCTTCGCCCGGCGATTTTGAAGCTGTCCAAGAGATCTCGCGTTCAATCCGCGGATCGACCATCTGCGGATTGGCCCGCTGTGCAGAGGGCGACATCGACCGAGCGTGGGAAGCTTTGAAGCACGCCGAGTCGTCACGGATCCATGTGTTCCTCGCAACCAGCGCAATTCATCGCGAGTTCAAACTAAAGATGACGACCGAGGAGATCGTCAAGCGAGCGGTTGCCGGGGTTAAGCGAGCGGTTTCGTATTGCGATAACGTCGAATTTTCGCCTGAAGACGCGGCTCGTACCGAGAAGGATTTCCTGTGCGAAGTCGTCGAAGCTGCCATCGACGCGGGTGCGACGACCGTTAACATCCCGGACACGGTCGGGTATGCGACGCCGGCTCAAATGGGCGAGACGATCAAGATGCTGTGTGATCGTGTGCCCAACATTGACAAAGCCATCATCAGCATTCACTGCCACAACGACCTCGGTTTGGCGGTGGCTAATAGCCTGGCGGCCGTTACGAACGGCGCTGGCCAGATCGAGTGCACGATCAACGGCATCGGCGAGCGTGCTGGGAACTGTTCGCTGGAAGAAGTAGTTATGGCGATGCGAACACGTAACGACTTCTACGGCTGCGACACAGGGATCAACACGCACCGATTGGTGCCCACCAGCCGCCTCGTTTCGTCGATTACGGGCATGCAAGTGCAACGTAACAAAGCCATCGTCGGTCGAAACGCGTTCGCTCACGAAGCGGGCATCCACCAGGATGGGATGTTAAAGGAACGCACGACCTACGAAATTATGCGACCCGAGGATGTCGGCTTCACGAAAACCGATTTGGTACTCGGCAAGCACAGCGGTCGGGCGGCGTTGGCTGACCGGGCTAATACCCTAGGTTATCGCTTGACCGGCGAGCAATTACACGCCGTGTTCGAGGAATTCAAAGATCTGGCTGACAAGAAGAAAGAGATCTACGACGGTGATATCGCCGCTTTGATCGAGAAGCAAATCCATTCGGCTCCCGAGCAAGAATGGTCAGTGGTGTCGTTCGAGGCGACTTCGGGGACTGCGCGGAAGCCAAAAGTCCGTCTCACGTTGCGACATGGCGACGAAGAGTTCACGGAGGAGTTGTCTGATGGTGATGGTCCGATCGATGCAGCGTTTCTCGCGACCGAGAAGATCACGGGAATCCGTCTCCGCTGTAAGGACTATCAAGTTCGCAGCGCGACGCTCGGTCATGACGCCTTAGGCGAAGTAACTTTGGAAATCGAGTACAATGGCACTAGCTTTCGCGGACGCGGTGTCTCGACGGATACGGTTGAGGCGACGGTGCTTGCGATTCTGGACGCGGTGAATCGCATCGTGCTTACACAGAACGCTTCGCCGGCTTCGGCTTAGGTTGTAACAAGTCCTCAGGCTTCCGAAGTCTTCAAGGCTTCGGAAGTCTTGAGTTCGAATCACATATTGAAACGACAACCATCGATATGGCATCGATCAAGATCATCACCGGAGCAAACGCAGGCGAGACCTACTCGTTGGATGCCCGTGAGACGATGCTTGGCCGCCACCCAGACTGCCAAGTCGTTTTAAAGGACTCGACCGTTTCACGTCGCCATGCTCGGTTCGTGAAAGAGGGTGACCGTTACGTTATCGATGACCTCGGCAGCCAGCACGGGACTCGATTGAATGGAGAGGTAATACGATCTCCGGAGCGACTCCACGACAACGACGAAGTTCAGATCAGTCAGGTGCGAGTCGTGTTTCTTCTGGACTCAGAAGATGGTGGTCGCGCGCCAGATCGTCCATCCACCATCATCACGTCGGTGGACGTTCTTCGCGACGCTGGTGTTACCGATGACAGTCACACTGCGCCAAAATGGCGAGCACTGCTGGATATTACGCGAAGTCTAGGCGTGTCACTCGATTTGAAGCTGATTTTGCCGAACGTGCTGGAGAACATCTTTCAAATTCTGCCCGAGGCCAGTCGCGGTTGCATCATGGTGTCGGAACGTCCCGGTGAAGAACCGCGGCCATACGCCGTAAAGAACCCCGGCAGCAAGGCAAACTCGCCACCTCCGATTAGCCGGACGATTGCCAATTCCGTCCTTTCCGAGTGCAAAGCGGTGCTGAGTACGGATGCTGGTGACGACGAACGGTTTCAGGCCAGCGATTCGGTTCTCGATTTGAAGATGCGATCAGTCTTGTGTGCTCCACTGATTGGCTCGGCGGACGAAGCGTTTGGAATGATCCACCTCGACGCGCAGGATCCCGCGCATCAGTTCAATTCGGACGATCTTGAAATCCTCGTTAATATCGCGAATCTGGTCGGCCAAGCCGTCGATCACGCGCGGTTACATGAGACGCAATTGCAATATGATCGTCGTGAACGCGACATGGAAACGGCTCGGCAAGTCCAGCAACACTTCCTTCCTGCAGACCATCCCAACATCGAGGGCTATCAGATCTCGGACTACTATAATCCGGCCGATGCTGTTGGCGGTGACTACTTCGGATATACCGAGTTGCCGGACGGACAACTCGCTATCGCTGTTGGCGATGTCGCGGGACACGGCGTTCCGGCGGCGCTTCTTATGGCGCGGCTTTGCAGCGAAACTCGATACTGCCTTGTCACCGATATCATTCCCAGCGACGCCGTTCAGTCGCTGAATCGGGAATTGACGAAGCAAACGTTCAGCTTCTTCATCACGTTCGCGTTGTGTGTGCTCGACCCAATCCGGCACGAGTTGACCGTCGTCAACGCTGGGCACATGCCGCCATTACTGCGTCGCGCGAAGACAGGTAAAGTAGAAGAGATCGCACCCGAAATCTCTAGCCCGCCGCTCGGTATCGATTCGGGAATCACGTATCAACAGGCAACGATTACTCTCGAACCCGGCGACGTTGTCGTTATGTACACGGACGGAATTAGCGAATGCCCGAGCCCAGCGGGGCCTCAGTATGGCATCGATCGAATTCGGAAGGTACTGGCAGCGTCGAAGAACGCACGAGATGTCACCGGCAAAATCCTGGCCGATGTTCGTGAGTTTACAAAGGGGATGCCACAGGAAGACGACACCTGCATTGTCGCGTTCTCGCGTAACGCCGAGTAGTGCGTGTTGTTTGAGCGGTCGTCAGGCGACGAACGCCAGCCAATAGAACACCCAACCTGTAAGTGCTGTCATGAACATCGCGATGGCAGCGACCTTGCCCCACAGCATGTGGCACGAACTGTACTCACACGGTGCCGCTGGTTTGGGGAACTTCTGCATTGCTCGAATAATGACGAAAATCCAGAGCAACGGGGTTGGCACGGCGAAGCACAGATGAATCCACAAGCTGTAGTCGACGAGCTTCGAGGCGTAGTACGGCGACGCTTCGGCCAGTGACCGCCAGTCCTTGGTGATGAATCGCATGTCGATTTCAAAGGCCGTAACCGCAATCAGCAGAATCACGCCCAGGGCGAGCTGAATCCGCTTATGCCATTCGCACTTATATGTCTCGTCAGGCTTGCGAAATTTGACGAGATAGATGCTCCATGCCATGACTGGGATGACAGCAAACAGGGCCAAAAACACAAAATCGAGCATTACAGACCCGCGCGTGGGCAGGAATCCGTGGAAGTCGGTGTTAGCGATCTGGGCAAGCATGAACACGGCGGCACCTTCTAGTCCGAAGCGAAATCAGCACGATCACCCACCGATTGTAGCGATGCGGCGGTATTCGACGAGGCTGCTGGGCTGAGATCCGCCAAGACCGGTTTGCAGCTGCCAGCGGAGATTTCCCGCAAAACGCTATCTGCTTGATGCATAGCGTTTCGCCAGACTCTATAATCGGACCTTTGGGAACCGGTGCAAAGCTTACTGCGGGAATAACCGATGCCAACTGCTACACAATCACGTCAAAAGCGTTCGACCACCCGACGCAAGGTCGCTCGTCCCCGCCGCCCGCGAAAACCCAGCAAGCCACTGCGTATGAGTTCGCCCGAAGCCCAACGGACTTTGATCGACGAGATCGATGACCGACAGGAAGCCCTGCTAAACGACCTGACGGCTTTAAACGCCCGCGTCGAAGCATTGCTCAACGATTGTTTGGCCGCTCGCGAAGAGCAACGCCTCGCGGAGGAAGCGGATACTGGCGAGGGAGCGGTTACCACTCCAGCCGAAACCAAGTCGGGGGACGGTTTCCGGCGACAGGATCAAGCGACCAGCGGCACTACTCTCGCCGGTCCAAATGTCCTGATTTCCCAATCGCCCGCAGCAGCCTCAACCCCACAAGAATGCTAACGAGGCAGCCACCAAGACCCAGGATCGAGAGCTTCTCCAGTCCAAAGTAGTTGTTCTCGGGGAAGATCAAAGGCGGAACTTGCTGGCTGAGCATTAACGAAGACCCCAGGAACAACGAACTGGCCATCATCGCTAGCACGAGTCGATTGACGGACGGGCCGAGTCCCCGGTGATCGAGATGCACATCGAACTTGCCAGCTTGGATTTGTTCTAAGATCTCGCCTAAGCGACGCGGCACGATCTCGGCCAGTTGTTCTAGCTCGAAATACGCGTCTCGCTTTACGGAGCTGCCGGCCGGCGACAAGCGACGCAGCAGCATTTTGCGTTGGAACGGTCGCATGACTTCCATCAAGCTGAACTTGGGCTCAGCATCTTGGTCGTGCCTCCAATGTCACCAGCGTCTTGATCAGCAGACCGACTTGTGGTGGCAGCGAGATTCGATGTCGATGAATGAGTTGCGTCATCTCCGTCAATGCGCCTCCCAGATCGAATTGGTCGAGGGATTGGGTCGCGTAGTGGCCGACAAAGTCTGCGATGTCAATCGAAAGTGCGCCCTCATCAAGGCCCGACGGGATCGTTCCGACGCGTTTGATTAGCGAAGTCAGGATCGTGACGTCTTGGTTAACGATCGCCAGCAACATTTCTTCGATGTCCTCTCGCAGTCGCTCGTCCAATCGCCCCACCATCCCAAAGTCGAGCAAACCGATCACGTTGCCTGGTAACGACGATGTTGCCGGGATGAGGATCGGCGTGATAGAAGCCGTGCATGAAGATCATGTCGAGATACAACTCGGCGCCGCGACGTGCGACTTCGGCAAGATCGACTCCCGCAGCGCGAAGTTGTTCGGTGTTCTCGAGTTTCGTGCCGTCAATTCGCTCCATCGTGAGGACGCGCCCGTACACAGTTCGGTAATCGGCTTCGGCATCCGCACGTAGGGTTGTCGCCGAACTGCACTTCAAACTGCTGGAGGTTGCGTTCCTCGCGTCCGAAGTCAACTCTCGACGCAGCGTCCGAGCCATCTCGGCGACCGTTGCCACGAGGCCGATACGCGCGAACTCCGAATCATCTCTGCGAGTTGCGAGTCCGCCCAATACATCCAGATCTTCGCGGACAATACTCTCGATGCCGAGATGCTGGACTTTACAACGACATCTTCGCCCGAAGCTAATCGCGCGGCATGCACTTGGCCGATCGAGGCGGAAGCGATGGGTTCGTCGATGAACAGCGTGAATAATTCGTCGACGGGTAGCCCCAACTCTTCCGAGATTAACGCTCGAACTTTGTCCGCCGGATCGGCAGGCACATTGGCTTGAAGCTTGGAAAGTTCATCGGCTAACTGCACGCCAACGACGTCAGGTCGGGTGCTCAGCAATTGTCCCAATTTGATGAACGTCGGCCCGAGTTCCGTCAGCGCCAGCCTAATCCGTGCCTCACGCGTGTGCCGGGCGATCGCCTCGCCGTCGCGAGCCTTCAACGCATCCTTGACGAATTCCAGCTTGAAACCGCTGATCCAGTCCGCCAACCCGTATTTGCTGAGCACCGAGATAATCTCAGTCCAGCGGCGGACATTGCGATAGATTTGTGGGATCGAAGTGATTTTCATGGAACTCCGCCAAGCTGCTGCCTTCGTTCGATTCTAACTGGGGGCCTGCGACTCCGCCATTCGGCGCAGCGATGGCTGTGGCGGAGTCTTCGACGCCACGGTTTGCCTCCGTGCCGGGGCTTCGAAGACTCAGCCCCAGCCACCGTGAGGCTAGGACCAAGCGACGGTCTCAGCCCGGCGGCTGACCATCTCCGCTGCTTTGGCGACACTAGCCGTCGCTTTCGATTCCTCATAATAGAGAATACTCGATGAAGACTCGAACTCTTGGCTGCTTCGTTGCCGTTGTTTGTTCCTTTCTCGCTAACTCGCTTCAAGCCGACTGGCCGCAGTGGCGCGGTGCTCGATTGGATGGAGTCAGCGACGAAACCAATCTGCCAACAAGTGGAGTAAGACCGAGAACGTCGCTTGGCGATTGTCGATGCCGGGTGCTGCTGGTTCAACGCCGGTGATTGTCGGTGATCGAATCTTTGTGACCAGTGTTTCGGGCAGCGATCTGCTGCTGATTTGCGTCAGCACCGACGGCAAGGAACTTTGGCAAAAGACGATCGCGACCGGCAACACGGACGTCCGCGGCGACGAAGGCAGCTCCGCTTCGCCGTCCGCGAGCACGGATGGAAAGCATGTCTGGACCGTGATGGCGAATGGAATGTTTGGGTGCTACTCCTTGGAAGGAGACGAGGTCTACCGCTTCAATTTGCAGGATCGATACGGACCGTTCAATATCGCGTTTGGTATGACCAGCACGCCCGTCCTCGATAACGGTCGTTTGTATTTCCAGTTCATCCACGGCGAGGGAATCCGGATACACCGAAGCGATGGTCGTCTGTCTCGACGCCGCGACCGCCGACGAGATTTGGCAGCAACCTCGAATCACTGGAGCCGCGAAGAGAACGAACACTCGTATGCCTCGCCCATGCTTTACCGTGACAGTGAGCGGGAGTTCTTGATTACACATGGTGGCGACTACGTGATGGCACACAGTTTGAAAGACGGCAGCGAAATCTGGCGATGCTGTTTGAATCCGCAAGGAGCTTCACCATCCGACCCTTCGCTTCGTCGCCTCGCCGCTGGCAACGCCGGGAATGATCGTCGTCCCGTCTGCCAGGGAAAAGTGTTAATCTGCGTCCGGACATCAAAGGCGATGTCTCCGGATAACAAGTCTGCGCTGCATTGGAAACGAGATGCCGGTACGCCTGATGTGCCGTCACCGCTTTATCACGATGGGTTGGTCTATTTGTGTCGCGAAAACGGCAATCTTGTTTGCGTCGATGCCAAGACCGGCGAGGAGTTCTACGAGGAGCGGACGACTCGCGATCGGCATCGAGCTTCGCCGCTTTACGCCGATGGAAGGTGTATCTCACCGCTCGTAATGGCGTGATCACGGTGGTGAAGCCCGGCAAGGAATTCGCGATCCTGTCACAAAACGACATGGGCGAAGCGATCTCGGCGTCGCCTGCGGTGTCGAACGGCCGGATCTATTTGCGGACTTTCGAGGCGCTCTATGCGATCGGTAAGTAGTCTCGAGTGATGCATGAATGTGAGATAACGGCTATCGACCTTTCACGAGTGCTTGTACTCGGCTGTAGTTGTTCCGGAAAGTCGACGTTCGCCAGAGAATTATCTTCGATCACGGGCGCTCCACATATCGAGTTGGATGCTATTAATTGGGGGCCCAATTGGACGATGCGGTCATCGGACGAGTTGGTCGCCGCCGCGAGTGCAGTCGCGAGACCGATCAATGGATTGTTGATGGTTGCTACTTTCATCTTCAGCCGATTCTGTGGCCCTGAGCCACAGCTGTTATCTGGCTGAACTACGCGTTTCACACCGTCGGCTGGCGAGCCATCAAGCGCACGCTCCGCCGCGTTGCAACACGCGAACGGCTGTATTCTGGCAATCGTGAGTCATTCCACCGAGCATTCTATCGCGAGATTCGATACTTTTGTGGGTCGCGAACAGCTATTCGGTTCGGCGTCGTGAGATCCCCAACATCTCAAGCGACCTGAATTCCGGCGTCTCGTTATCAAGGAAT
Organism: Planctomycetaceae bacterium; assembly: GCA_020638975.1. Classification (GTDB taxonomy): domain Bacteria; phylum Planctomycetota; class Planctomycetia; order Pirellulales; family Pirellulaceae. Next base: position 305,716 of record JACKHN010000007.1, on the reverse strand, counting down.
TCAAGCATCCGCGAAAACTCGTCGGTTTCTTGAGGTGCTAGCGAATGTGAATTTGAGCGATTAACTGGAATCGGGTAATGGCACAGTTTCAAATCCTTTACATGGGACAGCCACTCCTTTACGTAGGATGGCCACTCTTGCCGTCTTGTCGGGCAGCAGTGCCTGACTTACGGCAAACTGTAACACTACCTCGAATCGCGTGGCCTTCCGAATCTGCCCCGGGGTTTGGTAAGCTGATGGGCTTTTACCCTCCGTCACACCCTCGGCTATCCCACCATGCGCCGCGAAGACATCCGTAACATCGTCATCATCGCCCACGTCGACCACGGCAAAACAACACTCGTCGATGCGCTGCTCCGCCAAAGCGGTCAGTTTCGAGACAGCCAACTGCAAGGTGATTGCATCCTGGATTCCAACGATATCGAGCGGGAACGAGGGATCACGATTCTCGCCAAGAACATTGCGATCGCGTATAAGGGCGTGAAGATCAACATCATAGATACGCCAGGCCATGCTGACTTTGGCGGCGAAGTCGAACGCGTCGTTCGCATGGCCGACGGAGCCATCTTGTTGATTGATGCAGCCGAAGGCCCCCTGCCCCAGACTCGCTTCGTGCTCGCGAAGGCACTCGAGTTTGGCTTGAAGCCAATCGTGGTGGTCAACAAGATCGATCGCAGCGATGCACGAGCTACGGAAGTGCTAGACAAAGCGTTCGAGTTGTTGATGGATTTAGGTGGCGACGATCATCTGGACGATTTCCCCCACTTGTTCGCCAGCGGCAAGGACGGTTACGCAACGACCGATCCGAACGTTCCCACCACCTCGATGGCACCCTTGTTGGATATGGTGCTAGAGCAAGTACCTGGACCTCAAGTCGATCCCGACTCACCACTGCAGATGCTGGTAACGACCTTGGATTGGTCCGCGTTCCTTGGCCGCATTGCCGTAGGTCGAATTCAAGCGGGAAGCATCAAACGCGGACAAAGCGTTGCATTGATGCAAGCCAATGACAAGATCGTCAACACCAAGATCAGCGGTCTGCACGTCTTCGACAAACTGGGCCGCTTGGAAGTAGAATCTGCTTCTGCCGGTGATGTGGTGGCCGTACTCGGACTCGAAGGCGTCGAGATCGGCGATACGATTTGTGCCGCCACGCATCCTGTGGCCATGCCTCGGTTGAAGGTTGACGAACCGACTCTGGAGATGGTGTTTACGATTAACAGTTCTCCGTTGGTTGGGCGTGACGGGAAATATGTAACGACACGCCAACTGAAGACACGCCTCATCAAGGAGCTCGAGCGAAACGTAGCGCTCCGCGTCCGACCGATTGAGGGCACTGATGCCATGGCGGTTGCCGGACGTGGTGTCTTGCACTTGTCGGTGTTGATCGAGACGATGCGGCGCGAGGGATTCGAGCTGTCTGTTGGCAAGCCGCACGTCATCACACACGACAACAACGGCGTGAAAGAGGAACCCTTCGAGTCGTTGGTGATCGAAGTCCCCACCGACAAGTTCGGTCCGGTCATGGAGTTGGTCGGCGAACGTCGTGGTACGCTCGACCACATGATGGCTCACGGCGACTACACCCATGCGGACTTCACCATTCCAGCCCGTGGGCTGATCGGTCTACGAACGCGATTACTCAACGCAACGCAGGGCACCGCGATCATTCATCATCGCTTCGCCGAGTATCGACCGATCGAAGGCGAGATTCCTCGTCGTCCGAACGGTGTGTTGATCTCGATGGTGCCCGGTAAAGCCGTTGGTTTTGCCTTGGACAGTCTGCAGCAACGTGCGGATTTGTTCGTCGCACCGGGTGACGTTGTGTACGAAGGCATGATCGTGGGCGAGAACAGCCGAGACAACGACATGCCCGTGAACCCCACGAAAGAGAAGAAGCTGACGAATATGCGAGCTTCGGGTAGCGACGACAATATCATGCTGAAACCGCCACGAAAGCTTTCTCTCGAAGCGGCGCTGGAGTACATCGAAGACGATGAACTCGTCGAAGTGACACCCACGCAAATCCGTCTTCGCAAGATGCTTCTCAGCGAAAACGACCGCAAACGCGACTCCCGCAAGCGTGCCTGAGCGTAGGCCGTTGCCAGGGCAGTTAAAATCGGCGTTAGCCTTCGAATTGATATTCTAGAAAGCCTTCCGCAATCTCACGGAATGATTTTTGTCGGTACCTCTCGAATCCCGCTTGGTCGACATAGACGAAACTATAGCGAACATCGGTCTGCGATTGGTTGAGGGATGTCTTCGATCGACTTGAACCAGGCCAGCGACTTGTCGTGGATGTGATGCGCCTCGTCGCACAGGACCGCCAGTTCGTCGATATCGCGGACGATCATGCCCAGATCGACCGAGGAATCCGTGGTCGTGCCCGTCGGTCGTTTCCCCAGAAAATAATCCATTGTGTTTTCGTCGTCGGTCGATTGCGGAGTGTCCTCGCCGGCGTTCCGCACCAAGAAGGACCGGTCCCTGGAACTGACCAGCGTCTTCCACGAGTGCCCGCCCGGTCGCCGCAAGACCGCAGTGAAGGTGGTGGATATCTTTGGGAACGATACGATGACGATTATCGAGGTGAATGTCGGCAATGGCGGGAAAAGAAAATGCACTTCCCACTCAGTCTCCGGTCTATACAAGCTCGACGCGCCAGCGAGTGAGTCCTCTGTCTTCTCCAACTCGCTCGCAACGGCCCCCGACTCACTCGTTGCGCTTCGTGCTTGTATGCGGGCTCCTTCGGCACGCGGATGATCTCACGTTTGTTCTCAAAGTCAAAGTCGACCGCCCAGTAATCGATCCAGTCCGTCCACTCTTGCGTTAGCACTTCGCGGGCGACGATGCCTTTGGCGTCTTTGGTCACCTTCACGCTCTGCCCCTTGTCGACCACGATCTTGCTGGCCTTGTTCTTCAGCGTCGCTTCGGCATTGGCAATCGAGTCCTGGGAATAGAACACCGAGAAGTCGGTCAGTTCGACGGCCACGGTGGGCAGCGAGCCTTTCTTCTTGTGCGAAGATCTCCTCGCTGACGCTTTTTGAAGTTGCGTTTTTTGGTTTAGGGGCAAGGCCCCGTCCGATTACCTAGCCCAGCCCAAAAGGGCTGGGTACTGTCAATAACAATGAATCGTAGTGCCAACGGCCCGACCGTTTGCAAGGACCGCGTTAGGTCAATTGCAAATGGCCGGACCTTTGGCCCTAACAAACAATTTCGCCGAACACCCAGCCCTTCAGGCTGGGCTAGGTAAATTGCTGGACCTTTAGCCCTGAGCAACACAAATAGCGCAACTTCAAAACTGACGCTTCGGGTTTCGATGCGGCGCGGAATTTCCCCAAGACGCTCGTGGCATCGCTCACCCCTCATCAATGCTGGCTCTTGGTGTCGCAGCCCTACCCCGAGGACGTTACGTTGGATGATAAGGGATAACGTGACGAGCGGGCAGTCTGCGGGTAGAGCTTTGGACCGAAAGCTGGATCACGGCAAAATGGCGAAGAGATTTGTGGCTTTTCATTTCTCTGTCGGTTTGTCTCTCTGTCAGCGTTTCCCTCGCCGCAACGCGTACCCGTGGGTAGTGGTACAGTTTGCCGTAGGTCGGGCACTCCTGCCCGACAAAAGACGGCCAAGAGTGGCCGTCCTACTTTTAGGAATCGCAAACGGTACCACCAACGACCCGTGTTGACATTTGACGCCGAGAGCCGAAACTTGGCAGGTTCGGTGATGGTCAGTCAACTTTGCCTTCGGAGCCTACTTGCGATGAGAAACCCGGTCATGAGAAACTCGGCAATCTTTGTTCCGTTGTTGGCCATCCTTCCCTTGAGCAGCGTCATGGCCGCCGATTGGCCGCAGTGGCTTGGGCCAAATCGAGATAGCGTCTGGCAGGAAGACGGGATCGTCGAGAGCTTTCCCGCAGCGGCGCTGAAAGTGAAATGGCGGACGCCTGTCGGGCTTGGCTATTCAGGCCCAGCGGTGGCGGACGGCAAGGTCTATGTCATGGACTACGAATTGAAAGCCGGGAAGATCGAGAACAGTCCTGGTGCTCGCGGGAAACTCGAAGGACGAGAACGCGTCGCATGTTTCGATGCCGACTCGGGTGAATTGGTGTGGACCTATGCGTATGATCGGCCCTATGAACTTTCTTATCCATCGGGACCGCGGTGTACGCCGACAGTCAACGATGGACGCGTTTATGCTTTGGGCGGTCATGGCGATCTGAGTTGTCTCGACGCGGCGACGGGTGACGTTATCTGGAAGAAGGATCTCGCGACGGAATACAAAGCTTCAACTCCGATGTGGGGATTCGCTGCACATCCGTTAGTTGATGGTGATTTCTTGTATTGCGTTGTTGGTGGCGAAGGAAGCGTGGCGGTGGCATTCGATAAGAAGACAGGAAAGGAAGTCTGGCGAGCGCTCTCGGCGGACGAGCAAGGCTACTGCCCACCCACCATGATCGAACACGCCGGTGTGAAACAGTTATTGATCTGGCATCCGGAAGCATTAAATGGCCTGAACCCCAAAACCGGCGATGTCTATTGGTCGGTCGAGTTGAAGCCGGCGTATGGTATGTCAGTCACGGTGCCTCGCAAAGCCGGCAGCTACTTGTTTGCGAGTGGTATCGGCGGAGTTGGTGCTTTGATCAAACTCGATGACCAGAAACCCGGCGCGGAGATCCAGTGGCGAGGCAAACCGAAAGACGCGGTGTATTGCTGCAACAGCACGCCGCAAATCGTCGATGGCGTGATCTATGGTAACGACTGTCAGATCGGTTCGCTGATGGCGGTTCGGCTGGATACAGCGGAGCGATTGTGGGAAACGTTTGAGCCGACGAGTGGCGGAGATCGTCGAGCTTCGCACGGCACTGCCTTCATCGTGCGGCACGAAGATCGGTTCTTCCTGTTCAGTGAAACCGGTGACTTGATTTTGGCAGATCTTTCGAAGAAAGGCTATCACGAAATCAGCCGTTTTCATCTGCTTGATCCTACGAACGAATGCTTTGGCCGAGACGTGGTCTGGAGCCATCCGGCGTTCGCAAATAAGTCCGTGTATGCTCGCAATGACAAAGAGTTGGTTTGTGTCAGTCTGGCCGCGGAATAGAACGCGATGGGGTCGGGCACCACTAATGGACACTAACTGACGCTACTAGGTAACGAGGCAGGTCCGCGGATGTAGGGTCCGCTGTGCGGACCACGCGGAGAACGGTCCGCACAGCGGACCCTACGGGCTTACTCGCTGTAACCTGTTTCTTGAAATTAGTGTTCATCAGTGTCCATTCGTGGTCAAATCCTTGTAGCGTGGGCACAGCTCACCCTACGGCTACGTCATCACTTCGCAAACACACGGTCCTGGCAGATCGCAGCAAAGTCTTCCGAAAAATCAGGCGGCGGATCGGTAGGCGGCCAGAATTGCTCGCCGCGTACGGAGCGAATGATCTCATGGGCCAGCAAGTCGGCCTGTTCAAGATCGGTCTCGCTCCAAGTGGCCTCAAGGAAATCGATGCGGCTCGTATCCTTCGACAGCGTGATGTAGCCGAGGCGGACAGGACCTTCGATACCCAACGCCCGAACCAAATGCCGATACAATGGCAACTGAAGGTCAATCCATTCTCCACGCTGTTGATGAGCGTCTTCGGGACGTTTACTGGCATCGGATGTCTTGTAATCGAAAACCATTCGCTCGCCGGTCGCCGAATGGACATCGATGCGATCTATGCGACCGGTCAACTGCATCGGTTGCCCATCGACTAACAACTCAGCGTGTTGATGCTGATCCGTGGGAACTTCGGTGTGCTCGATCCGCCAACCCGCGGCGGCCCAGGCGGCTTGTCTCTCGGCGAAGGCGTTCAATCGGAGGCGGAGTTGCTCGACTTGTACATGGACGACCGCCATTGCGTCCGGCCCGAATGTCCTCGCGACGCAGCGGCTCAACGCGTCGTGCAGTGAGTGACGAATCTGCTCCACGTCGGTTGAATCTCGATCGGGGCTAATGCCGAACTCATGTAGTACGTCGTGAGCCAGCGAGCCGAATGCTGCTCCATCCAATTCGTCGGCATGATCGTCGGCGGTGCGGAGACGGAGAACGTGACGCAAGTAGTATCGATACGGGCACGCGATGTAGTCTCGGAAACTTGTCACCGACATGCGAGTGATGGGTTCGGCCAGCGGCTGTGGACGCGGCACCTGAAGCCCTTCACTCGTTGCGTCTGCTGACTTTGAACTAGCCGTCGGTTGGTCGATCGCATGATCAGCAACGGGTCGAAAAAAATGGAGGGCTCGCTGCGCAATGTCCTCTGCATCCGTGGCGAACAGCAGGCGACTTGGCACCATGGGGTCGCCGTCATGGTTGCGACGGCCAACAATGACACGTACATCTTCGCGAGACTCCAGCATGACTGTCAATGCATAGGCGTCGCGCGCGTAGCGGCGGGGGTTATCAAGCAGCCCAAGTTGGCTGCGGAGTTGATTCGGCAAAAACAGGTCGGAGTTGAGCGACTCGGGAATGAACGCCTCGTTCAGGCTCGTGATGACCAACGCCGGCGCGTCGTCCAACGGCAACTCCAACCAGCCCAACATCTCGATTGCGGACTCGTCTGCGGGCGCAGGGCTCGGCATGCTGCTCAACTGATCGAGTGTCCAACGGATGGCTCGAGCGGCAGAGAGACGCGGTTGTAAAGATTCAGGGATTTGCAAATAAGTCGCCAACGCATCCCGGATTGCTTCGCAGGCCGCAATCGTCGGGCGATCCGTGAGTGCATGTCGCTGTAACTTCCGGGAACCATAGACCTCGGCCATGACACGCAACAGCAGTTCCGGCCACTGGACTATTGGCAATTCCTTTTTGGCGATCGGTTTGACGAGTTCGCGGACCGCAGCGTAGGCTGCCTGTAACCGTTCGGACTTCTTCTTCGGCCCGAGCCATCGTTTTTGTATTCGATAGGGCAAGTGCTCCGCGTGATACTCGTCGAGTTCACTCAGCCAGCCCGTTGGCACTCGTTCCTGATTCAGCCACGACTCGACATCCGGATGCCGCACAAACGCAGCGAAGCCGCGAAAATGTTCGGCCCCAAGGTAGTCGGCTAGGCCTGCCAACAGAGTGCAGGGTCCGCTCTCCAACAGCGAACCGCCGGGCCCCCAGCGTGTCGTGAGCTCACGTGTCTCTAGTACACGAGCGATATCCGGAATTAGACGCTCGTCCGGTACGCCGATCGTGATCTCGTCAGCACCATATCGACCCTCGTAACTCGCGATGTGACGCAAGACGGCGAACCCTTGTTCATTCGGGCCGCTTACGACTTCGACTTGCTTGGGACTAAGTGGTACACGCGCATCTTGCCACACGCCTGGAAGCAGGCAGCCGTGTTCGTCGAAACGATCACTCCACTCGCTCGGCGCAAAGATAAGAGCGGTGACATGTTCTGCAACCTGATCCAGCATCTGGCGAGTCGCGACGTTCATGTCGACCGTTCCGACGACAATCAAATCGACATCGGTCTTGTATTCTCGCTTGTCGATCGCAACCAATCGTGCCGTTTGCTTGTCCCACAAATCGAGAGCATCGAGCAACTGGTGAAAGCGATCCTGTACCGCCGCCATCGCTTGCCATCGCTCGGTTTCATGAAAACCATCCAGCTTGGCACCGCGTTGAGCAACGTCGCGAAAATCGATCCCGTCCGCCGCCAATTCGACATGCTGCCGCCGAAACGTCCGCCCCAATTCAAACCAGCGGTCTTCATCGTCGTCCGGTGGCGGGTTCGGGATGACGGGCATTAACTCCTGATTGGGAGTATCTTGCAATGCCCGCGTCCAAGCTAGATCCTGCGTCAGATCATTGGCGAAGGGCCGTTGCGGCGTGTAAAGCTGCTCGGGCAGCGTGCCAGCAGTTTCCATCAGCGGTGGCGTAAGTAAGAGGCCGCTGGTTTCACTCTTCTCAACAAGTAGCTCCAGCAACCGCCGCCCTGCCCTGCGTCCCGGGACGACCACGATTGCGTTGCCTAGATTCGCAATCGTTCCGTCGCGATATTTCGCGAGCAAGAAGTCAGCGGCAGCTGGCAGCGCTGGCTGATCGAGTCCCAGAAAGATCCTGCGAATAGGCATAACAGGAAGATACCGTGACTCGCTTGCGGGGCCAATTGGGGGAAGGGCGAACCAGGGCTTTTTAGGTTCTCAATTTGAATGGATTCGTACGATGGCTCTCCGAAGCCGTCGAGCAGCGAATTATTGAGTTCGAAGGCTTCGTGCAAATTATGCAGATTGAACAAAACGAAAGCCCTGAAGGGCGAACTGGTTCCAGATAGCAATCGTTAAACCGCCTCGATCGCATCCCAGTCGATTGGTTGTTGGAGGTCGATGGAGCGAGGCTTGTTGGTAATGGCTTCGACGTACTTCTGTGCCGCACCTGTATTAAAAATGACGACGCGTTCGTTGGGCTTGATCCAACCGGTGGCGGTCAGTTTTTCGATGGCCCCGACACAGGCGGCTGCCTCGGGGCAAACGGCGATTCCCTCATGTGACATCGCGGTCTGCATCCAGTCGCGAATGCGAGACTCCTCGACAGAAACAGCACACCCACGACTTTCTCGAACGGCGTCGAGGATCATGAAGTCGCCGACGGCTGCCGGCACGCGGATACCGCTTGCGATCGTCGCGGCGTTCTGGTGTAGTTCGGCAAACCGATCACCCTTGTTGAACGCTGTGACGATCGGACAGCAACCTTCGGACTGAACCGAAACCATTCGCGGACGCTTGTCGCTCGCCAGCCAGCCCATCGACGCCAGTTCGTGAAACGCCTTCCACATACCGATCAAGCCCGTCCCCCCGCCGGTCGGATAGAGAATGACATCGGGCAGTTCCCAATTGAATTGCTCCGCCAGTTCGAGCCCCATCGTCTTTTTGCCTTCGATTCGATAGGGCTCTTTCAACGTCGAAAGATCAAACCAACCCATGCGATCTTTGCCTTCGCGAACAATACGACCGCAGTCGTTGATCAATCCGTTCGCGACGAACGTCTTCGCGCCGCCGGTGACGCATTCGTATTGATTGATCATCGGTGTGTCGGCAGGCATGAACACGAAAGCTTCCATCCCCGCACGAGCGCTGTAGGCTGCCGCGGCTCCGCCCGCGTTGCCAGCCGAAGGCAATGCCACTCGCTTCACACCAAAGCCATGCGCCATCGTGATTGCCAACGCCATGCCACGACTCTTGAAGCTGCCGGTCGGCAATTGTGATTCGTCTTTGATCCACAGATCGCTTAAGCCAAGATGCGTTCCCAGTCGCGGGCAAGCGAGCAGCGGGCTCATGCCTTCACCGAGGGAGATGATCTGTTGGTCGTCTGTTACCGGTAGCAGTTCGCGATACCGCCATAGCGTCGGCTCGCGGTCGCGCAGCATCTCCTTCGTGAACGCTTTGGCAACGGCAGTCAGATCGTATCGCACCCACAGCGGTCGATCTTTGTGCATGGTTTGCAGCTGGCCGGCTGCGAGTATCGCGCCGTCGATGGCACCTTCCAGGTGCGTCACATAGCAAGGCATCGGAGATATCCTTCAACCGTCGAGCGAATCTGAGTAGTCAGACGCGGCTCGTCAAAGGACGGCTGTTGTGACTTCCGACATCTGCTGTCGACAATCCAAGGCCATCGTCCGCGCCATCTGTGGCAAACAATCTAACAGATTCTGCAGGCGTTGTTCACTGATCCGAAATTCTTCTTCGGCTCGCTTGCGCGCGGTGATGTTGTGGAATACCATTACACCGCCGCGGAGACCTCCATGATCGTCGATGATCGGAGTCGCGCGGCAGGCAACCCAAACCGGCTCCGGTAGGAATGCATTGCGAATAATCAGCTCGGCGTGATCCACACGTTCCCCCAATACGGCTCGGACCAAGGGCAGTTCGATGGCGGGGCACGGGGTTCGCCCATCAGATAGATAGAATCCGTAAGCTTCAGGCCAAGCCTCGGGCTCAAGTTCAGTGGCGCCAGTACCACAGATGGCCTCGGCGGCCTTATTGAACAGTACAATGCGGTGTCTTTCGTCCGCCACCACAAGGCCGTCACCAACGCTTTCGAACACCGTTTTCAGGTAGTTTTCGGCTTGGTGCCGTTCGGCGATCTCCGCTTGGAGTTGCTGATTGATCTTCAACAACTCGTCGTGTTGGGTGCGAATCGTTGTCTCCAACACATGCTCACGCGCTTCGTACTCAGCACGAACTTGCTTGGCATGCTCGCCATCAGAAAAGCCTCTTGCCGCGAACGACTCGATCTCCTCCGCGACGAATCGCCAAGCTCGACCAATCTTCTTGCCAGGCAATTCGCCACTCTGAGCAAGTCGATAAACCGTATCCCGCGACAAGCGGAGCATCGCACTCACTTCTTCGATCGTCAGAAAGGTCAATGACATCAGGCTACTTCTTATTAAAGCGGATTACTGCCGAACAAACCGGAACGTCGTTCGCTAATCAAAAGTACGTGATTATTCGGTAAAGGCCAGCAACAATGTGAAGAAACCGTGAACAGATCCGGTGTCTTTAACGATCGTAGGAATCACATCGAATTCGCGAGTACGGTTTCTAAATAAAAAGTAACCCGCTCGGCAGCAGGGCCCATTTTTGGGCAGTACTGTATTTATAGATTCGCGAGTGTGAGCTTCACACGAGCGATTCAGCCACTCATCGATTCTGCCCCTTCGATGAAGCGCGACTAATGTTCGAAAGCGGTTGCTGCCCCACCGCTAGAGAGCAAACCGAGCCCTCGCCGGCACATGACAGCGGCGAGGGCTCTGTTGTTTCGAATCGCAACGCGTCGAGAACCCTCTAGCCTCGGGTTGTGGTACGTTTTGCCGTAAGTCGGGCACTCCTGCCCGACAAAAGACGGACAAGAGTGGTCGTCCTACCCTCAGGAATCGCAAACTGTACCACTAGCCAGCTTCGAGATCAGTCTTGAAGTCGGTGTATCGTATTGTGGATAACACCCTCGATAGGCTCTTGATGTTTCCCCTTCAACGAATACTTAATCTCCATGCACCACGTAGGAGCAATCTCGGGAATCCTTAAGAACACGCTCTTGCCATCGGCGGCAGGAGTCGCTTCGACAACCGAGATGCCATGTTCGTCGAAATGTTTCGATCCATAGTCGGCACTGCGTTTCAAGCTCCACTCTTTGATGACGTAGTTGTCGGGCTCGGCGGCAGACGCGGGATCTAATGAATTGGAAAATGTAAGTTCGATGCCCTCACGCTTTACACGCAAACCGACGGGCAAGTGAACCGTTTTGCCGGTGTACCGAATCCGATAGAAGCCACCTTCCTGTTGTTGTTGGTTACTTCCCCAGGCGAACATGCCGCAAGTGTAGAGTTGTCGATCCGCTGGATTGAATCTTCCTCGCATTATGCCCGTCGGGAATTGCGGAAGCGGAAACTGACACATTCCGCCCTGCATCTGGCCGTCGACTTGTTCATGTGGAACGACGTAGATTTTGCCGTAGCCGTATGAAAGATTTAGCAGCGATCCACCGAGCGGTCCCCACGCATCGGCATCGACCCACAATAGCTCCGCCGGCGAACGATCAAACTCGTTCGTGATCCAGCACAGCGGCTGTTCCATTGCATCGTCTGAGGAATCTGTCACGTCGTGGTATCCGAACATGTTGCCATAAAAGCCGCCCTCACGCACCCAATTGATGCGATTCTTTGGATTCCAGTGACCTTCTTGATCCGTCACAATGAACGTGCCGTCTGGATTGACGCACACACCGTTCGCCGCCCGAAAACCGTTCGCGACGATGTCAGTTCGTGAGCCGTCAGGCGTCACCCGAAGCAACGTGCCGTGATGCGGCACGAGTGCTGTTAAGGCATGACGAGCGGACTTGGCATAGTAGAAGTTACCCGCCGCATCGGTCTGCAGACCCATCGCAAACTCATGGAAATGGTCCGTGACCTGGTGATCGTTGTTGAAGTTCTCGTAGTAGTCGATTTCTTCGTCGCCATTCAAGTCGTGCAAGATGCAAATCTCGTCACGACAGGAAACATAAATCAGTCCGTCAACGATCTTGACGCCCAGCGGCTGGAACAAGCCCGACGCGATCCGCTGCCAAGTCAGTTTAGCGGGAGTATCGGTTGCTTTGCCGTTGGGCAGCGACGACAAGCCGCTCACGAGCCAAACGCTTCCGTCCCAGGAACTGACCGCAGCACGATCACCTCCCGGATAGAAGTCAAATCCGGTCAACCGCATTCGGCAAAACCAAGGATTGTCGAACGGTGGTGTGAACACGTCGACTTCGAACGGTCCATCCGTGTTGCCAATCTCCGGAAGTGTTTTAAGTTTGGCCGGCCAGCGAGGTGCGCTGCCTTTCGTCAATTGAGTCAGATCCGCATCATGAACGGGCACCACGATTCGTTCGGCGAGTTTGTCAGGGTTTGCCTGCGCGTCGCAACGAGTCGTCCAAACCGTGAAGCGAAGTGGCTCGTCACCACGCGGAATGTGAAGCAGTAAATCGGACTCATCGCCGCCGGCCCACGTGAGCGTTTTTGCTTGTCCCGTGATGCCAGCTAACAATGGGCCTTGTGTGCGGTTCTTTCCCGTCTTGCTTTCGACGAGCACTTTGCCCTGATGGCCATGTCCGGATCGATCGATAACCACGTCTCCCGTTACTTCCTCCATGGACCAAGCAGCAACAGCGGTCTCGATATCCGGGGCCGTCTTCAGCTCATCCTGCTTCAAGACACGATCATAGAACCGAACTTCGCTGATCGATCCTTCAAAGAAACTCTCGGGCCCTGGGAAATTGTCGGAGGTAAACCCAATGCGAGCGACATGGTCGGCGACGGAGGCTTTGGGCTTGAGCACTTTGTTTCCGCTGGGCACGCCGTCGACAAACAACGACACCCTTCCCGATTGCTGCGAGTAGGTTGCAGCAACGTCATGGAACCGACCGTCAGCAACATCGGCGCGCGTCTGGACCGCGCCGACCCAGCCAATGTCAAATGCCAACTTGCCACCGCGCACGAACAGCGTCTTGCCATTGGGAACCCATGCCGACTCGGTCGAGGTTTTTGCAAAGATCGTACCGCCCTTCGTGGTCTTGATCCTCGCTGTAATTGTGAAGTCACGATCTCGCATCTCGAAATCAGAAGCATCGGCGATTTCGACGCGAGTTGCACCATCGAACTCAATTCTCCGAGCGGTCGGTTGGTCTCGATTCGACTCGCCATCGGGGCGTCCGAAGCGAACAACCTGCCCGTCTGCCGTGACTGGCGAGACAATCAACTGCTTGTCCAGTTCCGTTGCAACCCGCAGCGTAAGATCGTTGCATCGTGGACCGATGTTGAAAGTTCGCGTAAAGACGAGCGTGTCATCAACCGTTGTGATCCCCGGCATCTCTAACACGTCCGTGTCGCCGATGGTGTAGTCGATAACGACTTTCTGGCCGTGATAGTACATGCCCTTGTAGTGCGCCCAGTCGCGTGGCAACGGCCCGTATGCGCGATTATCACGTCCTCGCAGGCGCGGATCGGTGAAAGTGCCATCTACCGGGTTGGCCCAACCGGGGCCCGTTGGATTGGCAACCGCGACTTGTCCGCTCACCCGCGGATGAATCCCATGTCGTCCATTGAAGTTGATGCCATTCCAGTCAATAAAACCCTGCCCCGACCAGGCACCTGCCATTCGCATCGTGTCATAGTCAAAGATCATCCAGTGCCGCCCCTGTGAGACGCCGCCGGGGCCGGGATCTAGCCGAATTGCATTTCCCTTGTAGGCAAAGTTCGTCCGGTCGGTGCCGATCTCGTAAGTCGCTACAAGATTGTGACCGTAGTCCATCTGCTCCCAAGGAAAGATGTTGGAAGGTTCCGGCCCATGCGAGCCGCCCTTGGGCAAATTGGCGAGGTACTCGGGTGTCGTTGGGAAATACTGGCTGGGGTTATGCCTTTTCAGGTAGGCTTCGCGAATATAGTGGATGGCATCGTACTTCTGTTGCGGCACCATCCAGGCTTGCGGCACCATCATGCCAAAGCCACGCGTCAACGTCTGATACATCGTGTACGGATCGTTGCCGCTTTTGAACTTGCCGGATGCAAATCGCAACGACGTCGGCAACGAGCCTTCTTTATCGTGTGTTCCGTGGCAGTTGATGCACAGTCGGTTGTAGATCTCCTCACCGCGTTTGAAGCTGTCATGATCCAACGCGCGGATCATGCCAGCATGGTCGATGTTATTCTCGTATTCAGGCAGCAGTCGTGCCGCGTAGGACGATGGTGGAGGCTGAAGCTCCTTCGCACGCGTTAGACCCTGCGACGAGATTTCCATCACGTATCGCAACAAGTCAAGGAACTGTTGGCGGCTAGCGAGTTGATTCACTTGCCCCGCCGGCATAATGGATCGCGAGTTCTTTTGGATCGCGTCGATCTCGTCACGATTCACGGCGATGCGCCGCTCGGGCTGCGTGGCATCGCGCAGGACAATGTTGTCGGGCGAGTCCACTTCGACAATCCCAACCAGCGTCTGTCCCTCAGTCGTCACAACCGTGACGGAATCAAATCCCTTCTTGATCACTCGTGACGGGTGAAGCAGGGCTTCGACGAGATAAGTGTCGGTCACTTCGACGTTCGGAACGGTCAAGTCAGGTCCCAATGACAATTTCGGATCGCCGTGTACGTGACACTTCGAGCAAGCCATGAACGGCTGAAAAAAGACAATCGCGCCGCGATTGGCATCGCCCTCGGTTCGTGCTGCCTCGACCAGAGTGCTTGCAGGTTCGGCCAGTAGACGCTGTTCAAGTGTCTGCCCACGCACTGTCTGTCCTGTCGTGAAGGCCGCAGTGAGTAGACACAAGCAAGACATGAAAGCATGAGACGACAGCTTCGTCATGATGGCTCCGGAGTCCGAGAACTTCGTGATATTAATTCAATGAGGACGTCGTATTGTAAACGACAATCCGTCGCGATGTCGCACCATCGTTCCCTTTGGCTCTCTACAGACAGTGTGCTTGGAACTGGCTGGCTGCCAACCTGATGCAATCCATGACGGATAGAACAGATCAACGGCTTTTCAAATCGAGCTATTGGCACGTCAGAGACCAAGGACACATCGCTGGCGGCAATGCGGAGTCTTTCCCTGCGACGTAATACGACGGAAGCGGAAAACGCCGATCAGCTTGTCGCGGAGCAACTTGTGCATTTCGGAATCGTAAGTTGGGCACTCCTGCTCGACAAAAGACGGTCAAGAGTGGCCATCCTACTAGCAGGAATCGCAAGCTGCCCCACTACCATAACGCAGGGATTTCATAACGCAGGGATTTTCAGTCTTTCAAGCTGAGAGGTTTGTACGACGGGCCTCCGAGCCCGTCGATGAATCTAAGTCGCTATTCGGTCGGCTCGGAGGCCCGTCGTACATCTTGTGCAACTTCAACAGATGAAAATCCCTACCATAACGTGAACTCGCTGGACAGGCATTTCTGGCTGTGATGTAATAGTAGTGTCAGTTGGTCGCGAGATCGAATACGCGATTCCCTCCTGCCAGTTGTAGCTCGGTGTTGATCGAGTCCCACCTTACGAAGGAAGTCGAAATGAGTGTTGCTCGACCTTGTTTGTCGATTGCGATCGTGTTGGTTGTTGCGACTTCCGCCATCTCGGACGAGGCGGATGTGGTCGACTATAACCGCGACATCCGTCCCCTACTTTCCGACGTGTGCTACAAGTGCCACGGGCCCGATGAAGGCGAGCGGCAAGCGGATCTGCGTCTCGATCTTCAAGAGCCGGCATTGGCTGCACGCGAAGGCAGTGCCGCGATCGTCGCTGGAAAGAGCGGCGAAAGCCAGTTGTATCTACGGCTTGTTGCACAAGATCCCGACGAGCGGATGCCGCCTGCTGACAGTAATAAAGAGTTGTCCCCCACGCAGATTGAGCTCATCAAACGTTGGATCGATCAGGGAGCCAAGTGGGGCGACCATTGGTCCTTTGTCCGGCCCGAACGCGTGGAGTTGCCAACGTCAAAGTTTGACGAGCAGTCCGCGAACGCAATCGATCGATTCATCTACGCACGAATCGAACAAGCGGGACTAACGCCGAACGGTGAGGCGGCGAAAGAGCGATTAATTCGGCGCGTTACTTTCGACTTGACCGGATTGCCGCCGACGCTTGACGAGATTGACGCATTTCTCGCGGATCAATCGTCAGACGCTTACGAACGCGTCGTTGATCGGTTGCTTGAATCGAGTCGTTATGGCGAGCATCGGACTCGCTATTGGTTAGATGTTGCCCGCTATGGCGACACACATGGATTGCATCTCGACAACGAACGTTCGATCTGGCCGTACCGCGATTGGGTCATCAAGGCATTCAACGACAACATGCCGTTCGATCAGTTTACGGTCGAGCAGTTGGCTGGCGATTTGCTGCCGAATCCAACCATGGAACAACAGATCGCCACGGGCTTTAACCGCTGTAACGTGACGACCAGCGAAGGTGGCTCGATCGCCGAAGAGTATTTGGTGCGGTATGCCGTCGATCGCGTCGAGACGACCGCGACGGCGTGGATGGGACTGACCGCCGGATGCGCCGTGTGTCATGACCACAAGTTTGATCCGCTGACACAACGAGAGTTCTATCAACTGTTCTCCTATTTTTATAGCCTGACCGAGAATGCGATGGACGGAAACAAGCTGCTTCCGCCTCCAGTGCTGAAGGTGGCCAGCGACGAGCAGAAACAGCAGCAACAGAAACTCGACGAGCAACTCGCTTCAATTCAATCGCAAATCACCGACGCCATTGCAAAGGTCGAGTATGTCGAGCCCGATGCCACCGACGACGTGGTCGCTGGTCGTCATGACTTTGTCTGGATCGAAGATGATTTGCCACCAAATGCCCATGCGCAAGGTGATAGTGCGTGGCAGTTTGTCGCTGCCGAAGAGGGACCGGTGTACAGTGGTCAGCGTTCGTCGACGCGCACCGCGACCGGTCGCAGCCAACACTTCTTCACCGATGCCAAGCCGGGGTTGAAGATTGGCAAGGATGATGTCCTGTTCGCGTATGTCTATCTCGACGAGAAGAACCCACCCAAAGAGATCATGCTGCAATTTAATGATGGCAGCTGGGAACATCGCGCCATCTGGGGGGAGAATCTGATCGAGTGGGGAGTGAATGGAAAAGCCAGCCGCCAACTCATGGGCGAATTGCCAGCTGTCGGCGAGTGGGTTCGGCTCGAAGTGCCTGTCGGCAAGGTCGGGTTGAAGCCGGGATCGATGCTAAACGGATGGGCCTTCACGCAGTTCGACGGAACCGTGTACTGGGACCAAGCAGGCATCAACACACAGACGCCACAGGGCGATGAGGCCTACGAGTCATTTGCCGTTTGGAAGCAAGTGCAACGGACGACTGACAATAGCTTGCCAAAGCCATTGCAGGAGATTGTCAAGCTCGATGAAGATAAAGTGACCGAAGCACAGACAAAGCAACTTTTGTCCCACTTTATCGAGAACGTGTACACGAAGACTCGCGATGTGTTCGAGCCGCTTCACAAGCAACTCGCCGACACGAACAAGCAACTCGATGACCTAGACAAATCGATTCCCGCGACGTTGGTGATGGCCGACATGCCTCAGCGTCGTCAGGCTCATCTATTGATTCGCGGCGAGTACGATAAGCCGGGTGATCCCGTCGAACCGGGTGTGCCAAGTGTGTTTCCGCCACTTGCCGACGACGCCCCCACCAATCGTTTGGCCTTGGCAAAGTGGCTCGTCGACCCTGCCCACCCGCTGACCGCACGCGTTACCGTCAATCGACTCTGGCAACAACTCTTTGGAACCGGAATCGTGAAGACCACCGAAGATTTTGGATCGCAAGGCGAATGGCCATCGCATCCGAAGCTGCTCGATTGGTTAGCCGTCGAGTTCGTTGAAAGCGGTTGGAACGTCAAGCAATTGATGAAGCTGATGGTGATGTCGTCGACCTATCGCCAATCGGCAGAAGTGACGCCACTTGCGTTGCAGAAAGATCCCCAGAACCGCCTCTTGTCACGCGGTCCGCGATTCCGGATGGATGCCGAGATGATTCGCGACAACGCGCTCTTCGTCAGCGGTTTGTTGGTTGAGCGGGTTGGAGGTAAGAGCGTGCGTCCCTATCAGCCGGAAGGGTTGTGGGAGGCCGTTGGATACAGTGGGAGCAACACGGTTCGGTTTACGCAAGATCACGGCGATGCCTTATACCGACGGAGCATGTACACCTTCTGGAAACGCACGGCACCGCCGCCGAGCATGCAGATTTTCGACGCGCCGTCGCGGGAGTATTGTGTCGTGCGGCGGGAGCGAACCAACACGCCGAAGGCAGCACTTGCCTTAATGAATGATGTGCAATTCGTTGAAGCGGCTCGCAATCTTGCACAACAGATGATGAAGTCGGGAGAGACGCCACAGGCCCGCTTGGAGTACGGATTTCGTGTTTCCACTGCCAGAAAGCCCATTGAGTCGGAGACTGCCGTACTGCTCGGCATCTTCGAGTCAATCTTGAAGTCGTACCAAGAAGACCCACAAGCGGCGACGTCCTTGGTGAGTGTTGGTGAATCGAAACGGGATGAATCGTTGGACGTCGCAGAATTGGCGGCGTGGACCATCGTCGCGAATACGATTCTCAATCTGGATGAAGTTGTTACCAAAGGTTAGACGTTTGTTGATTACCGACCGTACGACGGCCCTCCGAGGCCGTCGAGCACTAGGCCCGCAAGGCATTCGACGGCCTCGGAGGGCCGTCGTACAGGTGAGTTGAAGTATGGATCCAAGAATTGAACGTGGATTGTTACAGACGAGAAGGCACTTCCTCGGTCGATCCGCAACCGGAATCGGCACAGCTGCCCTGGCTTCGTTGCTCGGCGGCGAGGCGAGCGCGGCGGCTAATGCAAGTGACGACCTTGGCGTGTTGGGGAAGCCACACTTTGCGCCAAAAGCAAAACGCGTCATCTATCTATTCATGTCCGGCGCGCCTTCGCAATTGGACATGTACGACTATAAACCGAAGATGGATGATCTGTTCGACACGGATCTGCCCGAATCCGTCCGCATGGGGCAGCGTCTGACGACGATGACCTCTGGGCAAACCCGCTTCCCCATCGCGCCGTCGATGTTCAAGTTTGCTCAGCATGGCCAGAACGGTACCTGGATGAGCGAACTGCTTCCACATACCGCCACGATTGCCGATGACATTGCGGTGATCAAGACGGTTCATACAGAAGCCATCAATCACGATCCCGCCATCACGTATATCCAAACTGGTGCGCAGATCCCGGGTCGGCCAAGCATGGGCGCGTGGCTCTCTTACGGTCTCGGCAGTATGAACCAAGACTTGCCCTCGTTCGTCGTGCTGACATCCAGTTGGAGCGCGAAGCGTGACGCACAGGCTTTGTACGAGCGACTATGGGGTGCTGGCTTTCTGCCGTCGCGACATGCGGGCGTCGCTTTGAGATCGGTAGGCGATCCGGTCTTGTACTTGTCCAATCCGGATGGTGTCTCGGCGGACATCCGTCGCAAGATGCTGGATGGTGTCGCCGCGCTGAATCAGCAGCAGTTTGACTCGATTCACGACCCCGAAATCGCAGCTCGCATTGCTCAATACGAGATGGCTTACCGGATGCAAACCTCGGTCCCCGAACTGAGCGACATCTCGGGCGAATCAGAACAGACGCTCAATATGTATGGCCCCGATGTTCATAAGCCGGGTACGTTCGCGGCGAACTGTTTGCTCGCGCGTCGTTTGGCAGAACGCGACGTGCGATTCGTGCAGGTCTTCATTCGCGGTTGGGATCAGCACGGCAACTTGCCCAGCGATATCCGCTTGCAATGTGGCGACATCGATCAACCCTGCGCCGCGCTAATTAACGATCTGAAACAACGTGGTATGCTCGAAGACACACTCGTCGTGTGGGGCGGCGAGTTTGGCAGGACGATCTACTGCCAAGGCGGACTCACAAAGACCAACTACGGTCGAGATCATCATCCTCGCTGCTTCACGATTTGGATGGCGGGCGGCGGTGTGAAGCCTGGCATCACGTATGGCGAGACCGATGACTTCAGCTACAACATCGTCGACAAGCCGGTTCACATTCACGACCTCAACGCGACGATTCTGCACAACTTGGGGATCAATCACGAGCGTCTCACCTACCGCTTCCAAGGCCGCGACTTCCGGTTGACCGATGTTCACGGGAAGGTCGTTCACGATATTCTGGCGTGAGACGACCCGTGGTAGAGCTCGTGAGTGTTCGGATGTCGAAAGCTCAATGACTTTTGTTACAAACTCAGCTCGCGAGTAGTTTTCGCATCGTGGCCCTGGCAACTTCGAGCGCTTCGCCAAGCTTTGCTGGGTCTTTGCCGCCTGCTTGAGCCAAGTCCGGCTTGCCGCCGCCTCCGCCGCCGACGACCGGTGCGACTTCCTTCACCCAGTCACCAGCACTTACACCACGTTCGACCAAATCACGACTCACTCCGGCGACGAGTACGACTTTCGAATCCCCGGCGGCAGTTGCGAGAAAAATTGCGTTCGAACCACCCTTCTTGCGGATTTGGTCGATGAGTTGACGCATGAGATTTGGATTGGCTCCGGCGGTCTCGGCGACAATCATGTTCGTTTCGCCAATCGTTTCCGCTTTCTCGAGCAATGCGTCCGCCGAGAGATCGCCGGATTCAGCAAGCTGCTCAAGCTGCGCCAATAGATCTACAACATCCTTCTGCATGGCGGCGACGCGGTCGGGAACATCAAGGGACGCTACGTTCAACAACCGAGCCGACTCGCGCAGAGCGGCTTTCACCTCCGCGTAGGTTGGTGTCCGAGCCGCGACTGCTTTGGTCTTCTTGGGCGGAGTTTCCGTATCCTCCTTCTTGGCCCCCGAGGCAAGTTGTTTCTTGAGGTCTCTGACTTGTTGTGCCAACACGCGAATCGCCTCCGGTACCGCGACAAGCTCGACGCCCAAGAGTTTCGCGGCGGAAGTGAGTGTCGCCTGAGTCTGTTCGGCGTGCTCCTTTGCCTTCTCGCCCGTCAACGCGATAATCCGGCGCGTCCCGGCGGATACACCTTCCTCGGAAATGATCTCAAAGGGACCAACTTCGCTGGTGTTGTCGAGATGAATGCCACCGCAGAGCTCCTTGCTAAAGTCACCCATCGATACCATGCGTACCGGATCGGGATACTTCTCGCCGAACAGCATCATGGCTCCCTGCTCACGAGCTTTGGCCAGAGGCAGGGTCTGTGCCGTTATCTGCGCAGCGGTGGCAACGCTTTCGAGCGAATCCCGTTCGACGGCTTGTAACTGTTCCGCGTTCACGGGCGCAAGATTCGTGAAGTCGAATCGCAGCCAATCCTGATCGACTTTGGATCCTTGTTGTTGGGCATGCGAGCCGAGATTCTTCTGCAACGCATGATGCAGGATATGTGTTGCAGAATGAGCGCGGCGAATCCCTTGTCGACGTGACTTATCTACCCGCGCTGTCACTGCCGTCCCGGTTCGCAACTCGCCTTGCTTAAGATGCCCGTGATGTAAGATCAAGCCAGCGTCGCGCTGCGTGTCCGTGACCTCGAACCGAAATCCCTCGCCAACAATTTCGCCGGTATCACCAACTTGCCCGCCCGACTCGCCATAGAAGGGAGTTCGGTCGAGGACGAGCGTTACGGTTTCGGAGTGTCCAACTTCTTGCAGGTGATCGCACAATTGGTCTTGGGCCACAATGAACTTCAGTTCCGCGTCGGCCTCAGTCGCTTCGTAGCCGAGGAACTCAACATGGTGCAGGACTTTCTTGATGGCATCGACCGGTCCTTTGTCGCCCATCACGGCATGAGCAACTTTGCCAGAGACTTCACCGTGCGCCGCCATGGCCTTTCGATATCCGTCCCAGTCGAAAGCCAGATTGTTCTCAGCGGCCATCGTTTCAAAGACTTCTGGAGGGACGCCGTTTGTTTGATACAGATCGGCTGCCTCGGCTCCATCGACCGTCGTGTGATTGCCAGCCTGCATTTCGGCGAAGATTTTTTCAATGCGAGCGAGACCAGCGTCGATGGTTCCGAAGAAATTGGACTCTTCGTTCTTGATCACTTCCGCGACTCGATCGGTCGTTTCGATTAAGTCCGGGTAAACTGACTTCATCTGCTCAACGACCGCTGGCACGATCTTGCAAAGGAACGGCTCGCGCAGCCCCATTTGATGCCCGTCCAACACCGCTCGACGAAGCAGTCGACGAATGACGTACTTTTCCTTTTGCGCACCCGGATAGACATTTTCATGCACCGCCATCGTGCATGCTCGTACATGGTCGGTTATGCGTCGCAAGCGGCGACCAGTGTCAGAATCGAATACGTATTTCGTTCCGACGACATCTGCTGCCGCTTCCACGATCGGCCGCAAGATGTCGATGTGATAGTTGGTCTGAACGCCCTGAAGCACGGAGGCAGCTCGCTCCAATCCCATGCCGGTGTCGATGTTTTTGCTAGGCAACGGGCGGAGATTGTCCGGTGGATCGCCGACACGATTAAATTGCGTGAACACGAGATTCCAGATCTCGACGGTGTCGCCGAAGTCGTCATGATAAAAAATCTCGCTGCACGGTCCGCAAACTCCGTCAGGTCCGTCGGTCGGTGCGCCCGCTGGCCAAAAATTGTCGTGCTCTCCCATGCGTTCGATCCGATCGGTCCCTAAACCGATATCCTTCTGCCAGATCCCCGCCGCTTCGTCGTCATCGAGATAGACCGTGACAGTCAGCCGCGCTGGATCGATCGCCAACCACTTCTTATCGGTCAAGAACTCCCAAGCCCAATTGATGGCTTCGCGCTTGAAATAGTCGCCGAAACTGAAGTTCCCGAGCATCTCGAAGAACGTGTGGTGATAGGCCGTGCGCCCCACATTGTCGATGTCACCCGTTCGAAGGCACTTTTGACAGGTAGTCGCCTTTGTGAAGTCCAGCTTTACCTTGCCAAGGAAGTGATCCTTGAACTGATTCATGCCGGCAGGGGTGAAGAGAACCGAAGGATCCCAGGTCGGAACCAGTACGTCGCTCGGACAACGCGTATGGCCTTTTGTCTCGAAAAAATCAAGGTACTTTTCACGTATTTCGTCGGTCTTCATGTTGCATCACAAACCTGGTGGAGGCGAATATCAGCGGTCACAATCGCTTTTCGTGATTAGGGCGGCTTATGAGCCGTAGGCGCTAGCCTCGGGCAATCCCATGCCTAGGGCCGACGCTAGCGCGTTCGGCTCAGGAATAAGCAAAACCACAGTGCGAACTGCCCATGATAACGATGCGTTCGCATTAGGGCGAGACGGTTCGTGGGGTAGTGTCCGTGCCGTTTGATGTCACGTGAAGCGTCACTTCATCGGTGATGCCTTGAACCAACTCCGCGAATTCGATCGGTGTCGACACTTTCAAATCTCCGACGTGCGTGATGAAGCTGCCAACACGGATTCCGGCTTGCCAGGAGGGAGAATCTTGCACAACATCGGCGACGTACAAACTATCGGCAGGTGGACGCTCCACCAGTTGTGCAAAGGTCGGCGACGCCGTGGCATAGTCGACGACAAGGCCACGCCAATTCGGTATGTCCGCCGTGATGATCGGCTTACGAACCGTGTTTAAGTACTTCTTCGAAACCGTCACGGGCAGGTCGATGACTGCGACGTTTGGATCGGAAACGTCGCCGCGAACAACGCGCAATTGCGCCGTCGTGCCGGGAGCGAGAATGCCGATTCGCCAGAATAAGTCGCTTTCGTTGAAAATTGCGTGGTCGTCAATGTGCGTGACGACATCATTCGTCCGAAGGCCAGCACGCGCAGCGGGAGTGCCGGCCATCACCGATGCCAAACTCGCGCCGTGCATCCCTTGCTGGCGGAGCGACACATTTAACGTCTCGGGTCCAACGCCGAGAAATCCAAACTCGGGTGTTTGCCCGGATTTCAAAGTGTCGACAATGCGGAGGAAGTCTTTGTCGACGGGAATTGCCAAGCCTGCGGCCGTTTCGGCGTTGGCCGAGCCGGCATAGGAAGTCGTCAGGCCGATCATTTCGCCGTCGAGATTCAGAAGCGCGCCGCCACTGTAGCCAAAGTCGAGCTTTGCATCGGTTTGAATCAAAGTGCCGTAATGATGCAGCGTCTCACGACCAAGTGGTTCATTCGAGCGGCTCGGCGTCGGCGGGGCGCGTCTGGCGATATTGGAGATGACACCAGTACTCGCGCTGGCATTACCATCGCGTGCAATGGCTGCAGGGTTTCCCAATGCGATCACGATCTGTCCCTTGCGAGCCATTGAAGCGTCGCCGAACTTGATCGGATGAAAACCCGCGCCGTCGATCTTCAAAACTGCGAGATCATACCAGGGAGCTGTGGCAATGACGGTGGCATAGAATGGGCGCTTCTGCTGCCAAACATAATAGGTCGAGGTATCGACGTCCCCCAGAACGTGGAGCGTGGTCAAAACCAGCCCTGTTGCATCGACGATGACTCCCGCACCAAAGTCACTGGGTACGAAATCGGGTGAGGTGGGATCAAGACTTTGGCGCGCCGCGCCAAATGGAAATCGCAATGCGATCGAGGGTTCTTGAGCATCTTTGCGAACCCGCGAGATGGCGACAACCGACTTCTCGCCGATCGCAACGGCTTCGACGAGCAATTCCTGCAAGGCCGCGGCAACTTGCGCCGCATCCGGTTCAGCTGCCTTGGCTCGGTTCGTACCTACAAATACGAGCCCGAGCAGTAGGCAGCAATAACCGAATCGTCTACTCGCTGTCATCGGCAACTTCATCAGGATCACCGGAGGCCGCAACCGCGCCGAAGCCGACGGCTGACATCACCTTGTCGGTGATCTCGTCGGTGATGTCCTTATTCTCAACTAGGAAGGCTCGTGCCTTTTCCTTGCCTTGGCCAAGATGCGTCTCGCCATACTTGAACCAGGCACCACTCCGCGCTACGACATTGTGCGTAACAGCCAAATCTAGAATATCGCCTTCGTAGCTGATGCCGTTGGAGTGCATCATGTCAAACTCGGCGACGCGGAACGGAGGTGCGACCTTATTCTTGACGATCTTCGTCCTGACTCGCTGGCCAACAACCTCCTCGCCGTCCTTCAAAGTGCCGATGCGGCGGACGTCGATGCGGCATGAGCTGTAGAATTTCAACGCTCGACCGCCAGGAGTTGTTTCGGGGCTGCCGAACATGACGCCAATCTTCTCGCGGATCTGGTTGATAAAGATGACCGCGGTTTTGCTCTTGGCAATCGCGCCCGTGAGCTTACGCATGGACTGACTCATCAAGCGAGCCTGTAATCCGACATGCGAGTCGCCGATCTCGCCTTCGAGTTCTTGTTTCGGCACCAAAGCAGCGACGGAGTCGATCACAATCACATCGACAGCGTTTGACTTAATCAGCATTTCAGTGATTTGCATGGCCTCTTCGCCACTGCCGGGCTGACTGACCAGCAATGTGTCTAACTCGACGCCCAGCTTCTTTCCCCAGGTCGGATCGAATGCATGCTCGGCATCGATCAGAGCTGCGATCCCTTCCTTCTTTTGGGCTTGAGCGATGACGTGTAACGCCAATGTCGTCTTGCCGCTGGATTCCGGCCCGTAGACCTCGATAATTCGGCCTCGGGGAATGCCCTGTCCGCCAAGGGCGATGTCGAGCGAGATGCTGCCCGTTGGGATTCCTTTGATTGCACCGCGAGCATCCGCACCGAGCGGCATGATCGAACCTTCGCCGAACTGTTTTTCAATCTGCTGGAGCGTCGTTTTTAGGTTCTGGTTCTGGTTGATGAAAGCCGAGACGGTCTCTGACTTCTTATCCGATGCTTTACCCGCTCCGCGAGTGCTTTTTGCTTTTTTCGCCATACTATTGGTGCCCGTCTTTGTTGCCAGTGCCATGTGTGAAACTCCATTTCGAGGGAGAATTGCCCAAGATTGTAGCGCCGGTCGGGCCAAATCGCAATCAGCGTGGCAGATACCGACAGATAGTGAACGTCTGGATACTATATTGGTTCGGTCGTCAGAAGGCAATAGGTCAGGCAAATTTTCATCTCGAAACTGGAGCGTCGTGTCGGAGCCTCTCTACGTAGTGAGATCTCCGCCGGTACAATTCATCGCTCATGACTGAACCAAGGAACTCCACACCGCCAACACCTTCCGATGCCCGTCTTTTGCTGGACGTGGAGGGAATGCACTGCGCCAGTTGCGTTGCGAATGTTCAGAGGGCCATCGAGGCCGTTCCCGGCGTCGCATCAGCCAGCGTGAATTTGACCCTTCGGCAGGCGGCGATCGAATTGAATGCGGATGTGGACAGGCAAGCTATCATCGCTGCGGTCACCAACGCCGGCTATCAGGCTTCGGTTCCCCTTGCGGAGTTGAGTAAGTCGTTCCGGGATCGCGAACAGGCCGAGCTAGCAGGTTGGCGAAGGCGAATGATCGTTGGGATCTCGCTGTTGGTTCCAATGATCTTGATAGTTCGCCTCTCGCCGTTGGAGCCGATGACGGGAGCGTGGAGACAATTCCTGTTCGCGACGGGGATTCAGTTTTATGTCGGTGGACCGTTCTTGCTTGGCGCATGGCGACGCCTGAAGCACAAGTCGGCGAATATGGACACCTTGGTCGCGCTAGGAACGAGCACGGCTTACGTGGCGGGAATCTTTCATGTGGTGATGCATGCGTCGGGGATGATGTTCGTTGATGCAGGGATGATTCTGACGTTCGTCACTTGTGGCAAGTATCTGGAAGCGAAAGCCAAAGGCCGCGCCTCCGATTCG
Source organism: Planctomycetaceae bacterium (assembly GCA_020638975.1). Lineage (GTDB taxonomy): Bacteria > Planctomycetota > Planctomycetia > Pirellulales > Pirellulaceae. The sequence continues at coordinate 278,980 of JACKHN010000007.1, read as the reverse complement.
ATCCACAAGCTGATGAGCCTTGCCCCCGATACCGCGGCGGTCGAACGAGACGCTCAAGTCGAAACGATTCCGACACGCCAAGTGAATGTGGACGACGTGATCGTCGTGCGACCGGGCGAACGTGTTCCTTTAGACGGTTCGATCCTTTCCGGATTTGGCAGCGTGGACGAATCGTGGTTAACGGGCGAGTCGTTGCCCGTCGAAAAGAAGGTCGGCGATAAACTGTTCGCGGGGACGATTAACGGTGACGGCGCGTTCAAGGCGCGAGTGACGGCTACCTCCGACGCAACTTCGCTCGCTCAAGTCATCGAACTCGTTCGGCGAGCCCAAGAATCAAAGCCTCAGATTCAGCAGTTGGCCGATCAGATTGTGGCTTGGTTCGTGCCGGCAGTTCTGACAATCGCCGCGATAACATGGCTGGCGTGGGGATTTGCCGGCGATTGGACGCTAGGACTGTCTTGTGCTGTCGCGGTTTTAGTGGTGGCCTGCCCTTGTGCTTTGGGGCTCGCGACTCCCACAGCGGTCTTGGTCGCCAGCGGTCGTGGAGCAGAGCTCGGCATTCTGATCAAAGACGCTCGCTCACTTGAAGTTGGCGGGAAGTTGACGACGATCGTACTCGATAAGACAGGCACAATCACCGCCGGTAAGCCCGTTGTCGTTGCGGTATCTGCGAATGATGGTGTCGACGAATCGAGCCTCGTTGCGTTGGCGGCAGCCGTCGAGCAGTTGACGACTCATCCACTCGGAAAGTCGGTGGTTGACTATGCCCGGGATCACGCCTTGCCGACTGATCCGGCCGAGCGCCTGACAAACTGGCCGGGCGAAGGTATCGAAGCGGACGTCAGCGGTCGCGGGGTCGCAATCGGTAACGAAAGAATGATGGAACGCGTCGGAGCAACCCTGTCCGAATCGGCTCTGGCCATCGTTGATGCTCGACGAGCAAATGGCGAAACCGCATTGATGATCGCTGGTGACGGGGAGCATCTCGGCACGATCTTCGTGGCTGATGAATTGCCGCCGACGAGCGGCGAGGCGATCGCGATTCTCAAGCGATTGAAGTTGCGAGTCATCATGCTGACGGGCGATAAGTCGGCGACGGCGAACGCAGTGGCAGAACGAATTGGAATCGACGAAGTCATCGCGGAAGTTCGGCCCGACGAAAAGGAAGCGGTTGTTCGCAAGCTGCAGCAAGAGGGTGAAGTCGTCGCGATGGTCGGTGATGGTATCAATGATGCCGCCGCGCTTACGACGGCTGACCTAGGGATCGCGATCGGATCCGGGGCCGATGTGGCGATCGAATCCGCCGACATCGTGCTGGTCCATCGCGAGTTGTTAGGGATTCCAATGGCACTGCAACTTGCCCGTCAAACACGTCGCACGATCCTGCAAAACTTAGCCTGGGCCTTCGCTTACAACGTCGCGCTGATCCCGCTCGCCACCGGCGCTTTTATCGCAAGCTTTGGTGTGAGAGTCCCGCCATCACTTGCCGCCGCGGCGATGGCATTGAGCAGCATCTCGGTCGTTACGAACAGCCTGCTTCTACGATTGCGTCGGCTTCGTTAATCGACACCGTACTTTCTCTTTTCCCGGCTGCCGTCAATTTGGCCAATAGGGCAAATCGGCCAGAAACTCGCGATTGACGCCCTTCAGCCACACGTACGTATCGTCGATTCGGGTTGCGGTGACCATTCGTGAAGCCATCAGGCCGTAGATGATGCCGACAAGAAACCAAATCGCGGCGATCAACATCAGCCAACCAAACGAGTCGTTCGAATCTAGGCCAATGGCCGCCACGATAAACAATCCGATCGATAGGAATACCGAACCCCAACCGATCAGAATCGCCCGGCGTCTTTTCCAAAACCAAGCGTCGGTCAAGCCGATATGAATCGTGGCTTTCTTCTGTAGACACAACGCGAGAATGGCGTAGATCAACAGGTTTGCAAGGAGTGCCAAGTAAACCGCAGGATGATGCCAAACCAAATTCCGTTTCAATCGGCGGTCGGTAGGCTCGTTGCTTTTTATGCAGCGAGGCGGCAACTGGGCATCTTTGCGCATGACGAGCAATTTGCCGCTCTGCCAGAGGCCTCCATCGGCAAACTCTGCTTGGATCGCTGCATCGGTTTGAGGTGCTTGATAGGGGTTGTCGAATGACATTCGGAATACTCGCTGACGGGGGAAATGCCTCGGTACTGCCGCCGTGTTTTGCCACACGACATCGTCTGGCGTTATTGCATAACCGGGCGGCAAAGTAAAGCGGCTTGTTCCACGGTCTTCTTTGAACGAAAAAAGCCCGCGACACTTCAAGGATTCCTTGGGAGTGTCGCGGGCTGAGCTATTACAGTGACTGCACTTTAACTCGACGAACCGCGTTATTGCGTCGACTCAGTCGAGTCTGGCCGTGCTGCGGTTCGAGCCGCATCCTCGCCGAAGTAGTAGGTCGACTCTTCCGCGATCAGTCGCGTGTCCGGATCACCGGCGACCAACTCGGCTCGGAAGCGGTGGTTGCCAGCCTTGTCGGCCTTGGCGACGATCTTCAGTACCAGTTCGTCACCGGGCTCGATTCGCGAGATCGGGTGGAACAAGACTTGTCCCGGTACGATATCCGCAGCTCCACCGTTGGCTTCGATAGGCTCAACACCTTCGGAGAACTGAGCGACAACCTTGATCCGCTCGGCGGCCTTAGTACCTCGGTTGACGATGTGAACTTCGTAGATCGCATCGACGCCGAGAGCCGTTGGTCCGCGAGGATCGCTGACTGTCAATTTCAGATCCGCCAGGGCTTCGACACGCGTGGTGAACGAAGCGGACTTTTCAAGACCACCATCGCTCTTCACGACCGCGTCGATTCGATTCTCGCCCGGCATCATCAGTTGACACTGAACGCCGATGATGCGTTCAGCACCGGGGATCAAGGAACCGACATCTTGAGCAATGCTGCCCGATTGAGCCTCTTGAGCTCCAACGACCTTGGCTCCAGGAGGAAGTACGATCGACGCACTCACGCCATTGGCCGTCGCGTTGCCGATGTTTTTGACGCGGACTTTGTAAGTCGCCACGCCGCCAGCGAACTTGAGGCTAGAGCCGATCACGCCGACTTCGAGCTCGGCACGACGGACCAAGATGTCTTCGTTGGCTTCGGCTTTCAAACCACCATCGGCAGTTGCGACCGCAGCGACTCGGAGTTGGCCGGCTTGTTGAGCGGTCAGCTCGACGTTGACTTCGTTTTGTTCACCCGGTGCGATGTTGCCGATGATCTTCTTCTCAAGGCGTCTCGTACCGTAGCTGAATTCGAGCGCCACGTTCTCGGCGTCTCCCGTTCCAGGATTCGTAAGTTGGATTGTATAGACGGCTGAGTCGCCGAAGAGGACGTTCTTAGGACCGAAAACAGCCATTTCGAGCCGTGGTTGTTGAACTTCGATCTGAGCTACTCCGGAGATTGGTCGCAACGTCCAATCTACCATCAGATCGAATGGGCGATTCGTGTTCGCTCGAGCCGAGATCTTCAAAGTCTGCTGCGACTGCGGTTCGATTTGATCGATTGTCCAAACTAGCTTCTGTTGGCCAGGACCTTCTGCTTGTGTCTGCGTGGCACCCGACGAGATGTTGTCGGCTTGTACTTCCACCCACGAGGGTAGCGATATCCGAACATACAGTTCATCGGCAGCGACGTTGCCGGCGTTCGTGACGGTAATGCTGTACTCGGCCGGCTTTCCAACCATGACCGAGCGAGGACCGACGGTATCAACGCGAATCTGCGGGCCAACGCTCGTCAGCAGCGAGCTGGAGATCGATCGCACGGGAACTTGCTGGCGAGGGATTTGTGCCTGCGGTGTTTCCAGAATTGCTCGCGGTTCTTCGTAAGCGGGAGTCGTTTCGGCAGCCTCTTCATACGCGGGGGCTTCGTCCGAGAAGTCGCTTGGCGATTGCTCGGTAATCGGAGCCGATGGCACGGGAGCCCGTGGTACCCGTCGAGCGGAATACGGTGTGCCCGCATCGGCGTTGCCATAACGCGAGGAGCCACGTTCATCGGCCACGCGTTCCGGAGTGACGACCGCCGCACCCTGCTCGGGTTCTCGGTTGATCGGAGCTGCCAAAGCCGGATTGGCCACGACTGGCCCCGCGACGGCTGAACGGTCTTGGATGGAACTTGGCGAGTCGCTATTGGCTTGCCCCGCCGACTCGCGCACTTGTTGAAGACGCTCCGCCAGGCTCATGCGACGCGCTGGCGTGGCGGGGGCCGTCGGCTCTTGAGCGTCGCCGATGCTGTATTGCGACGGTGCAACGTCATCGTTCGACTCTTGGATGCGACGTGCCGATGTCGGTGGACTGGCGAGCGTCGGCTCTTGGCTGGTGTTGTTGATCGAACGCAGGACGCTACGCGTGGTGGCGTCTTGGGCTCGCACGTAAGCGACGAGGGCACCAAAGCCGACGACGATTGCTGCTATCGTTATCACTCTTCGAGACATAGTTCCATCCCTTGGAAAGCTGTATTACAGTCCTTGCGCGATTTCGTTATCGACTTTGCGGGCTGCGTAAGTTTAGGCGACTTTGACGATTTTTCTGGTTACGCTCCTCCTCGCGGGGAAGTGCCAGTCTCGTTAAGATCAATTGCAGGCAATTTCCCAGGAGAAAACGAGTGAGTCCGCCCACGCGCCGCGAAAAATTCGAAGCAATGCTAGCGATCGAACCGGAGGACCAATTCTTACGCTACGCGCTCGCGATGGAATATGAGAAGGAAGGCAACCATGAGCGAAGCTTGGAGTTCCTACGCGGTCTCATGGCCGATAACCCGCCTCACGTGCCGTCGTTCTTCATGGCTGGCCAGCACCTGACGAAGCAAGACCGCATCGCCGAGGCCCGCGACGTCTTGCGCGTCGGCATCGAGCAGGCTCGTCAACAAGGAAATTCGCACGCCGCTGGCGAGATGAGTGAGTTTTTGGCTGGACTTGGCAACCTAGGTGAATGAGACTCTTGGGAGGCTGTTCGTTTACGTCTGTACGACGGGCCTCCGCCGCTCGTCGGTCAACGAATTGGCTACGATTCGACGGCTTCGGAGAGCCGTCGTACATGACAGCGTACGGTATCCGGACAGACTTCTAGAGCATCGACGAAGCTTGGAGGTTTCGCGGTGGTTCTTCAGTGAATCGAGACGACGTCATGCCGAATGAGGAACAAAGCGACCGTCGCACTCAGCAACCGCCGATTGGAATCGACCTGGGCACGACTTACTCGGTGCTTGCTTATCTGGACGAGACCGGTCGACCTACGACTCTGACCAATGGTCTCGGCGACATTCTCACGCCCAGCGCCATACTGGTCGACCGACACGACGTGATCGTCGGTCGGGAAGCATTGAAGGCGTCGACCGTCGAACCGGCTTCGTATGCCGAGTGCTTCAAGCGTGATGTCGGCACCTTTGTGTACCGGCGCGAAGTGCATGGCATCCAAGTTCCGCCGGAAGTGTTGAGTGCATTCGTATTGGAGCAATTGAAACGGGATGCCGAACAACGACTCGGCCCGATCAAGCAAGTCGTGATCACGGTCCCCGCGTTCTTTGATGAATCACGGCGCAAGGCGACGCAAGACGCCGGTCGTTTGGCCGGTCTGGAAGTTTTAGACATCATCAACGAACCGACCGCCGCGGCCGTCGCCTATGGACATCAACACGGATTCCTGCGGCGCGACAGTGCCGGCGAACTGGCGGAATGCGATCCGATGACGGTGCTGGTCTATGACCTCGGAGGCGGCACGTTTGATGTCACGATTTTGGAGATCAAAGGGACTCAGTTCCGCGCGATTGCCACCGACGGCGATGTGCAGCTAGGCGGAAAGGATTTCGACGAGCGGATTGTCGAACATCTCGCGGAACAATTCATTCGCCAGCACGGTGCCGACCCGCGGAGCGATCCGCACGATGCAGCGCAGCTGTGGTTGGATGCTCAGGAAGTTAAACACACCTTGTCCCAACGCAGTTCGACGCATGTCGTCGTGTTTCACGCGGGACTTCGGACTCGCGTCGAGATCACTCGGCAACAGTTCGACGAGATGACTCGCGACCTGCTGGAACGCACGGAAACGACGACGTCGATCGTTGTCAAGGAAGCGGGGCTGAACTGGTCGCAGATTGATCGAGTGCTGCTGGTCGGTGGCTCGAGTCGCATGCCGATGGTTGCCGAAATGCTTGAACGTGTAACAGGAAAAACGCCCGATCGCTCGGCTTCGCCGGACGAAGCCATTGCGCACGGAGCCGCTTTGTACGCCGGGATGCTCATGCAGCAAAGCATCGACGGGCGAGCAACAACTTGCCAATTGATTAACGTCAACTCGCACAGTCTGGGCGTGATCGGACTCGACACCAATACCCATGAACGCGTGAACGCAATCTTGATTCCGAAGAACACTCCGCTGCCGCATCGTTCGAGGTGGATTTTTCAAACGGCAAAAACCAACCAACGAAGTGTCAAGGTGGCGGTCCTTGAAGGCGAAAGCCACCGGCCTGAAGAGTGTATCCCGCTGGGCGAATGCGTCGTTCGAGAATTACCGCCGGGATTGCCGAAGGGCAGCAAGGTCGAAGTCATCTATAGCTATGCGGCGAACGGTCGCATCGCCGTCTCTGCTCGTGTTCCTGAGACTCGTCAATCTGCACACGTTGAAATAAAACGAAACAACTCGCACGACTTGGAGGATCTTGACACTTGGCGTGCGCGATTGCTTGGAAAGGACGAGAAACCAGCAGCGGGCTCCGGCACCGAGGCTGCGATTCCGGTCAAGAAGAGCCAACGCGGTAATCTATTGCGTCGACTCGACAGTCTGCACATCAAGATCGGCTACGCCGCCGTGGGGAAGGAAACTCCGGAGGCTCTCCAGCGCACCCAAGCCTCTGCACAAAAGGCGACGGCAGCCTATCGCGCCGCGAAGACCGCGTTCAATCACACGGCAGCAGCCTGTCTGAAATCTAAAAGCAGTGACGAGAAGGTCCAATCTAGCTCACTTCTCGCAGCAGCCAAAGTGCGCTTGGATCAATACCGCACGCAAGCCAATTTCGCTTGCCTTGTCTTAGGTCGCGAATGCGTCCAAGCGGGCTTTCTGCCAGCGGAGGCTGCCGACCTGCTCAAGGAAGTGACGGCTCTTCGGAAGGCGTTGGGGCAATGAGCCCATGTAGCCGCAATTGATGGATAATGCCGCTGATCTCGACCAACACGAGGGTTTGTCCGTCAGGCAACAGTTGGCAGGCGGCGATTCTGGATTCTGCAGGCACGGTCAGCCGGATCTGTCCTGACTTCCGATCGCGAACGGTGATGTGCGAACCGTTATAAGAAACGATGTTGTTTCCATCAGGGGTGAACAGAAACGGGCCGGCATGTTTGGAATGTGTTTGCTGTAACGTTGCCGTTTCGAGATCCCAGACTTGAAGCATTTCATTACCTACGTTGGCGACAATCGACTTGCCGTCGGGTGTGATCTTCGCACTGTAGACTGGTTTTCCGGCGTCGAGGCTAAGCTGCTGCTGACCCGTTTTCAGGTTCCAAAGCTTGATGGTTCCATCTTCGGATGCTGACACGATCGTTTGGTTGTCCGGCGCAATCTCGACGCTATGTGCTCGGCCGATGTGTCCTCGCAGTGTTTGCAATTCGTTTCGCTCCGAGTCCCACACTTTCAACGTGCTGTCATCGCCAGCAGAAACGATGGTCGCACTATCCGCTGTATAAGCAACTCGGCGGGCACTGCTGTGGTGACCTGCAAGCGTTGCCCATTCTTTGCCGTCGAGTGTCCACATCTGCACGGGTTCAGGTTTATCGCGGTAGGGAGAGAAAGAAGACAGGATCGTGCGTCCATCTGGCGAAAAGGCCAGTTGATCGGTAGTTCCACCAAATCCATCGGGCGCTTGGAACTGCAAGCCGGCGTCGACCTCCCAGAGTTGGAGTACCCGATCGCCACTCGTTGTGCTCTCGGCGAGGTAGGCGATCAGGCGACCGTCCGGGCTGATAGCAACCGGGGCAGATCCCGCCAAATCCGGTAGAAACTCTTGCTGCGGCGCACCAGCAATATCCCAAATGTGGATAGTCTTCGCGCCGTTGATGGTGGCGATCGTTCGGTTATCCGACGCGAAGGCAATGCCTTGCGTGGGATCGTCGGTCCTGCCTAAAACCGTTGGACCAACGCCCGTGTCCGGACGCGATATGAGCAGCGTCTTATTAGCCGACGCGGAGACAATCGTCTGACGATCCGGCGAGAGGGCGATGCGTGCTCCCGTTTTGAAGTATCCCGTCTGGGTCTTCAACTCGCCGCCCGACAGCACGTCCCATACTTTGACCGTTTCGTCCAAGGACGAACTTACAAGGCGTGAACTATCCGCCGTGAACGCGAGCAAGCGATAACCCTTTGCGCCATCGGCAAGGGTGCTGATCAAACTTCCATTTTGCAAATCCCAAATCTTGAGACCCGACAGGACCGACGAGGCGATCAGTTCGCTGTTGGGGGAAATCGCTAACACGGGATGTGTGCCGACACGTTCAAAGGTGTAGAGTTCCCGTCCCTCGGCTAGATCCCAAGCTTTCAATTCCCGGCTCGAGACGGAAATCACGGTTCGTCCATCCGGTGTCAGGGTGACCAACTTAAGATCAAGGCCACTTCCGAACGATCTCAATTCAACTCCTGTTTCCAGATCCCACACGCGGATCGGATCAAGCGGAACGGCGAAGTCCTTGCTCGAACCGGATACGATTGTTTTGCCATCCGGGGTAATCGACACACTATGGATGTTCAATCGCGGCGAGGTGAGCGTCTTCAATTCCTTTCCTGTTTTCAGTTCCCAGACCTTTAGCATGCCAGTGGAAGCGGACACCACCGTCTGTCCATTGGGAGCGATGGCAAAGGCCTGCACATGTTCTTGATGCCCAGAGAATTCCGTAATCCGCTTGCCCGTCTTCAACTCCCACACATCCAGCCGGTTGAGTCGGTCCACATGCGAGCAGGTGACGATCCAATGTCCGTCCGGCGTAAACTCCAGAGGCGGACGCGGTCTGGCCGTAAACGTTTGAAGTAGCGGGCCGCCCGCTTGAGCGAATGACGGAGTCAAGCATTCCCAGTGCGGCTGCGGGGGTCGAAGCTGGTTAAAGTTGCTCAGCGGAACGCCGCCCGCCTGAACGGTACGAGCTTGGAGTTGCGACCAGAGTTGCGATGGATCTTGGCGAAGCAGTTCTCGCGACAAATCGAGCGCCTTGGCGATGAGCTCGACATCGGCGTCACTGGAATCGCGGTACTCGTCGATGACGGTATCGATACCAGCCTCTTCGAGCCGAAGGCTCAGCCGATGATAGTCGAGCAGCGGGTTGCCCTTTCGTGGAGGTTCCAACTCGATGGGTTGGGCGATTTGTGGAGTCACCGGCGCCGTGTTGCGCTTTTCGGTAGTTGGCCGTTCTGGACTGTCGACGAAAGGCAACTCTGAAACGACCGTCACGGTCTCCGTTCCATCACGAGTTGCGAATACGTACGCCGAGGCCAGTAGCACGACGACCAGCAGGATGACAACGCAACCGCCAACCGCATACGGCATTCCTGTCGGCAATTTCCTGCCAAGCTGACGAGGCTTTGAAGTCGGCAATGCTCGAACGGGCGTCAGCGCATCAAACGCATCAGGCTCGAACGGATCGAGTGTCGTGTCGGTATTTGCCGCCCGCTGCGAGCTTATGGGCGGCTCGGTCTCTTGTGATATGTTGTTTGACGCATCGACCGCTCCCCAAGGGTTTCGCCGAACAACCGAACCGAGTTGCTTAAGCCGCTGGTCATAAACCTGCTTGCGAGTTTCGTCCGACAGCTGTCCCCGCGCTTCTGCCAGAGCACGCAGTAACAACTCCGCCGTCGCTCGCCGTTCGCCCAACGAGTACTTTCGTATGTGAGCGATCTGACGTTCGGCGTTCTCCCGAATGACATCCACGTCCGCTTCGAAAGGCTGGACGCCGAGCAGTCGATACAGCGTTGGTGGCTGCTCATGCGGTGGAATGCCGAGCCACTGATGAAGCGGATCGAAACCCTGTTCCGAAAGGCGAGTCAGCAGTTTGCGACTGGCACCCACCGAGCCCTCGGCCCCGTCCCGCGTGGCGAATACAGTTTCGACGGGGTTCCGGCTGCGTAGCGCCGAATCGTACAATCGCTTCGCCGTTGGGTTAAGCAGTTCCGTTTGTGCCAACGTCACCTTGGCAATCAACTCGTCCGCCAGAGTCTTGGAGCTTCCCGCTTGGTAACGACGGAGATGGCCCAGTTGCCGCTCGGCTGCATCGCGAATTATCTCGACGCCAGACTCGAACAGCGTTAAGCCCAACAAGCGATAGTGACTAATTGGGCGCCGTTCGTCGGGCGCGATGCCCAGCCAGCGGTGATAGGGATCGAATGGTGGTGGCATCGACGATTCCTCGGCGACCGTTTTAACAGCCCGCGATCATGCGTCCACAGTTCGCCCTTGGTAACTGCGAAGCAACGGGCCGCTCGCCAGCATCAATACCAGCATCACGATCAAGCCGATGCAGATGGGACGAGTGAACATCGGCGTGAAATCTCCGCCTGAACTGATCAAGCCTGTGCGGAGTTTGCGCTCGACGAGTTCGCCAAGAATCAGGCCCAAGATCAGAGGTGCAAGCGGAATTCGTTTTGATTCCAAGAAATAGCCGACCAGACCAAATGCCAACATGACATAGACGTCAAACAAGCTGTTGTTCAGTGCATAGGCACCGACGACCGAGAAGACGACAACGCCGGCGAGTACGAACCTCCGCGGAAGTCTTAGCAGCACGCCGAAGGCTTTCAGTCCGACGTATCCTGCCGGCAAAAGTAACAGCTGTGTGAGAAGTGCAATCCCAAAGATGCCTCGCACTTGCGTCATGTCTCCCTTAAACAGCTCCGGTCCAGGCGTGATGTCATACATCAGCATCGCCCCCAACACGATGGCCGTCACGGCGTCACCGGGGACGCCGAATACGAGTGCCGGAATCCAAGCTCCGGCGACTGCGGCGTTGTTCGCGCTGGTTGGCGCGATCACGCCTTCGATCGCGCCGTTGCCGAACTTGTCGGGATCGCGAGACGTCTTCTTGGCGAGGCCGTAGGCACCCCATGCGGCAACATCGGCACCGGCTCCCGGCAACGCGCCGATGATCGTGCCGATTACCGAAGAGCCAAACATCGTGAGTTTGTACTTCCACATCGCCAGTACAGTCTCCGAAAGTGGCGTTGCCGATGGTTCGACACTCGACTCGGACCACGAGACGTCGGTCTTGATGTTCCTCAGAACTTCGGCGATTCCAAACAGCCCAATCATCACCGGGATGAAGCTGAACCCACGCATTAGCTCGACGCTGCCAAGTTCTTCCATGATGGGATAGCGCGGACTGCCGGTAACGACATCCATTCCGACGGTGCCAATCAAGACACCAAGCATCGCCGCAATCAGCCCGCGTCCGGTGCTGCCTTGTGTAACGAACGCGCTCATGCTGAGCCCCAGCACACCGAGCCAAAAGTATTCAAAGTCGCTGAACAACAAGGCGAAGCTCGCGAGCGGTGAGGCGACTAATATCAGTAGGCCGACACCGATCAATCCGCCGAGGCAAGAACAGAGCAGGTCGAGCATCAGAGCAAAGCCGCCCTTTCCCTGCTTTGCGAGTTCATGCCCGTCGAGCGTGGCGGCGGCCGACGCGGGAGTGCCTGGAATGCGAAGATAGGTCGCGGGGATATCGCCCGCGAAAATCGCTGTGAAGCTAACACCAATAATCATCGCCAACCCGGCGTTCGGGTCGGACATGTGGAAGCTGATCGGAACAATCAACGCCACCGCCATCGTCGCCGTCAGACCCGGCGTCGCGCCCACGAACACACCGAACGCCATCGCGGCTAGCCAGGGAATCAAGACTTCGGGGGTTAGCAGATCGGTGAACACGCGTTGTCGATCCTGATTGGAGCTGAGAGGGAAATTGAGTTGCGTTAAAACGAAAGTCCAAACACGCCGGTCGGTAGTTGAACTTGGAACGCAAACACGAATAGCACCCACACGATCGCCAGTATCACACTCGCTGCCAACAGCGCCGACCAGAACTGCGCACCCAGCTTCCACGTTGTAACGGCGACAAACACAAACGTGCTGACCGCGAATCCGAGCCAAGCTACGCCGGCGACATATACGATCAATGCGATACAAACGACGGTTAACTTCGCGAACGAGCGCTCGCCCGGAGGTGACGCATCTTCGGTGCGCGTTCCCCGAGCGAGTTCCCAACCGCCGACCGCGACCAAACCAACGAGCAGAGCCCACGGCAGTGCATGGGGGCCGGGATCGTTATTGCCAGTTAACCCCTTGTCGTATCCGGCCGCTTCCACGACCGACTTCCACTGTTCATCTTGCTCGCGTAGGAAGTTGGTGAAGTCGCTTTTTGTACGGATGGCGATTCCAAAGCCGTTCTTCTGCATAAACTCGCGGTAGTCATCCGAGGCTGCGATCTTTGCGCAGCGCTCAGCAAGCAGATCGACGATCTCGCGTGGCGTGCCATTGGGCAGCGCGAGGCCTCGCCAGCCGACCGCGACCCAATCAGTGCCCTGCTCTTTTGCCGTTAGCAACTCCGGATAGTCCGACATTCGTTCTTCGGCCATCACTGCCAAGACCCGAATTTGATTGTTCTCTAATTGCGAAGCGACTTCAGGCACGCTACAGCAGACGACGTCCAGATGGCCGCCCATCAATTCGAGCAGCGATGGCGCGGAACCGGGATGCGGCACCCAGACAACAGACTCGATGGGCAAATCCGCTGCTTGAAGTAATCCGGCTCGAGCGAGATCCCATGCTCCACCGGTCGCCGTGCCGGACATTCGCAGTTTACCGGGCTGTGATCGGATGTCATCCAACAGTTCGCCGAGCGTTTGCCACGGGGCATCGTTGCGAACGATGATCGCTGCGGGATCGGCGTTCACTTGCAGCAGGCATTCATAGTCCTCGAATGTCAGCCGCGAGATGCGCATGCGGTGCATCGTGGACAACTCGAACGTGATCATGCCGATGGTATAGCCGTCCGGCTTGGCATAGGCGCTCGAAAAATGCCCTACCGCCCCTGCCCCGCCCGTACGATTCACGACGACGAACGGTTGGCCGAACTCCTTTTCCAAAGCCCCGGCCCAGAAACGTGACACTCGGTCCGTCCCTCCGCCCGGCGACCAGGGGCAGACGACGGTCACGGTTCGTGCCGGATACTCGGAGAACACTGTCGATTCCTGCCCAACCGCCCTGATCGCGAGCCAACTCACGACAGACCAAGCGACCAACGCGAAAACCCACCTACTCATCGTCCCACCTCGTAAGTATCATGGCCAGTTGTCTGACGCTTCGTGATGGCCTGATGTTGGAGATGTGCAGTGGAAGGTTTGATTGGAATTCTTGGTGTTACCATGCTGTGTTCGCTGACAGTCGCAGTGGTCGGGTACATTCTGTACGGTAACAAGGCGTAACGCAGCCTTTTACCGCAACGCATGTAGGATGGACGCCTCGTCCGTCCGAACGCTCGGACGGACGAGGCGTCCATCCTACTTAGTGCATCACTTGGCCACCATCGACGTTCATCGTCTGGCCGGTAATATTGTTGGCGCGATACGATGCCAAAAACACGGCAAGGTTGGCGACGTCCTCGCATTCCTGCCAACGGGCTAGTGGCACGACGCGCTTAACTTTTTCGTCAGCCCACTCTTCGTACGATCGTCGGGCGTCCTCGGGCTGCTGGTTAAACCAAGCCTGCCAGACCGAACGATTCACAGCGGTCTTGATCATGCCAGGGCAAATTGTATTCACTCGCACGTCGTATTCGGCGAGGTCCTTGGCGGCGCATTGGGCAAAGCTGATGAGAGCCGCCTTCGCGGCACTGTAAGGTGGATCGGTCTGTGAACCGATTTGGCCAGCGATCGACGATATGAACAACATCGTGCCGTCGTGCTGCGCGATCATCTGTGTCTTGAAGGCGTGAGCTGCGTTGACAGCTCCGACCAGATTGACTCGAAGCACAAAGTCCCAGTCATCCGGCTCCAGATTCCAGAACGGAAAGCCGTACTTGCCCGAGCCAATACCTGCCGCGTAGACAAGGTGATTACAGCCGCCGTGGTCGATGACGACTTTCGCGGCAAGTTTCTGAATCGCCACGTAGTCGGTCACATCGACTTGGTGGGCGGAGACGTTGGCGTCGTGTTTGGCCGATAGTTCGGCGGCGGCTTGGTTAACCGCGGGATCGACATCGGCCAGCACGACATTGGCACGCTCTTCGGCGAAGGCCTCGCCGATCGCGCGCCCAATGCCTTTTGCGCCCCCGATAACAACGGCCGTCTGATATGCCAAAGCAAGATCCACGAGAAGTTCCCCAAGTTTAGTGCAGTTAGGTTGCGGCGGACGGAGGTGGAGTGCAAAGCTCTAAGCAATGTCCGTCGGGATCGAAGACGTAGATCTGGAACGCACCGTCAGGACGTGTGCGACGTGGTGTGTACTCAATGCCTTTGCTTTGAAAATACGCTTCCCATTCATCCATGTCGTCGATCATCAGGGCCCAATGATCGCCGCGAGTCGCAGCTCCCGCCACCGGTTCCTCACGCTCGCCGATCAAATGCAGTTCCTGGTCTTTACCTAATCGAAACCAAGCTCCAGGAAACGTGAATGCCGGGCGAGGCATCGGTTCGAGCTGGAGAATATCACCGTAAAACTCGCAGCTTTTTTCGACATCGGCAACGTGTAGAGCGATGTGGTTGAGTTGAGTTGTTTTCATCGATTAGTTTTGTGGCTATCACGCTCCGCCGTGACGGGCCATCCTTCTTTGGCGTAGGGTCCGCTGTGCGGACCACAGAAATTGCTGGTCCGCACAGCGGACCCTACTCTTGAGGTGTCGTTAGCCATAGAGTTTGTATGCCTCAGCCGATTTTATTCTGCGGGCTCGAATCCTGCCCTCGGAGATGGCTTCGCCGTTCGGGTCCATGTAAACGCGACCGCTGGGCTTGCCTGCGACGACATTTAAAACATGGATGTTGAAGATAAACGCCGTGTCGCTCGTGGCCTTAAACCAGTGGACATTGTCCTTGTGATCCGAGACGGACGAACATTCGCCGACAGAGAACGCGCGGTCGATCGTAGGCTTGACGATGATATGATCTTTTTCGTCTTCCAAGCGATCGTAGTGTCTTCCGTGGAAATCGCCTTGCAATACCAAGAAGGCGGTAGCCATGTTGTCGTGTCCGTGCGGCACGACGGAGCGGCCTTTCTTTAGGGCAAAGACTTGATGTCCGAACACCAAGTCCGTGGGCAAGCCTTCGACTTCCGGGAACATCGGTCGTAGACTGCGCTCGCCCTGGTCGCGAAACTCAAGATTCTTCGTCAGCTTCTCGAAGTCGATGAACTTCAAGAGTTCGGGCAGATTCACTTGCCGATAGAGTTCCTCGACCTTGTCTTGCCAAGCAACTTGCGTGAGTTTCTCGCCTTTGACATCCAAGCCCGCTTGATGCAGTTCGCCGAGCCACTTGGCGGTGATCGGCTTTACCTCGGCCGCGAAGGCATCCGTGTCGAAGAGTGTTTCGAGCAGTGAGAGCGTGAGAAGCGAACCCAGTGCGCTGCCGTTGAACGAGCGGCGAGTGATATCGGTCATGTGCGAGGTTCTCCGTTGACTTGTTGTTTACAGATCCAACACATTATTCATCCGTGATGCGATATCCGCCAGACGCTCACGCCCGCCGCCCTTGACTTCCGCGGTCGCCCAACCGGTGTATTCGATCTTTTTTAGCTCCGCGCGAACGCGGGGCCAGTCGACGCTGCCTTCGCCAATTTCGACGTTGAAGCCGGCTCGCAGGCCTTCCGTGTTTTGAAGCGTGCGATCGAACTCCTTGATATCGAGCTTGCCGATTCGTTTGCCTAGCACCTCGATCCAGTGGCCGGCGTAGCCCCAGCGAATGTTATTGCCGACGTCGAAGTAGGCACCCACCATCGGGCTGTCCAACTCGTCAATAAACCGAGCCATGCTGATGGGTTCGATCAGGAATGATGCCCACACATTCTCGATCAGGATCTTGACACCGTGCTTTTCGGCGTCGGGGATAGCCCGGCGAATGATGTCCTGGCGTTCTTTGTAGTTCGCCAAGTAGGAACCCTTCGCGTCGATGGGAACAACAACCAGAACTGACGAGCCACCGAAGTACCGGGCGAGTTCGATTGCAGATTTGATGTCAGGATCGTCGCTGTTGATGACGCCATGGATCGGAAGTCCTGTCGATTCGCTTGCTCGCAGCATCTCGGCGCGGTCGAACTTGTCACGCGTTCGGGGCTCAACTCCATCGTATCCAAGATCCTTTAGCAGCAGGAATTTGTCATGAATCGACAGGTCGTCCGTGACCATGTGGTACTTGACGGCCTTCTTGATTTTGCCTGTGAGTTCGCCACTGCCGCTCGCGCCGGTGCCAATACCTACACTAACACCTGCGGCAACCGCCGCGGTCGTATGCAGGAAGGCTCGTCGATTAAGCGTCTTGTTCATTTGGTTCTCCCAAGTCTTGTCACTTTGCATCTCGCCCAAGCATAATCGATCCACGATGCACATACACGACTCGGTAACGGCGAGATCACGGATGATTGACGAGCGGATCAGATTGGCGACTTGACTTATACGGAACCCGAATCGGAAGCGAGGTAAATCGCTTCGTCCTCGCTCACTCGTCGGGTTTATCGAGTGGAATGCCAAACCGTACCACGACCAGAACAACCGTTTCATTGACGTCTTGATACGTCGTCAGATATATTGATAGAAACGCCGAGGCTAGAATGCCTTGAGCTAGATCTTATTTCAATTAACCAAACATATTTTCTTATCGAAACCAAAACAGGAGAAGTGACATGAATTCGAAAACGTCGCCCAAGATGGCGAGAGGTTTTACTCTCGTCGAACTGTTGGTGGTGATTGCGATCATCGGCATTTTAGTGGCCTTGTTACTTCCCGCGGTCCAGGCCGCCCGCGAAGCGGCGCGGCGAATGCAGTGTTCCAACAACATGAAGCAAATGGGAATTGCTTTCCACAACTATCACGACACTTTTAAGAAGTTTCCATCGGCCTACACGATTTGTCGATTGGACGCTATGGGTTCGCCGCTAGGTGGCGCCCCCTACAATGCACCACGAGGCGACACGGCGGTTTCTTGGGGAACATCCTTGTTGCCGTATATGGAGCAGCAGACGGTCTATGATAAGTTCAACATAAATGTTCCGTTCTTTTCGCCATTTGGACCCTACACGGCACTGCTGCAAGAGTTGAAGGAAGCCGGAAAGCTGCGCGATTCTTAGACGTCCTGGTCGCGACATTTAATTTGTTTGCAATGGTACTCAGGCTGCACGGTGGTATCGCGCTGATGGAAGCTGAGCGCCCGGCGCGGTCGCTGAACGAACCTGAACCTGCTGCTTCAACCGGCTCTTAAAACCCACTCCGTAACTCCACGAAAGATTGCCCACGCATCGCGCAACGTTCTTCGAAACCGCTACCGACCGTTCGGTTGACTTTTTCTGTCGTGTGGGTTTATATTGACGCGGCGGTGGAATTCCAGCAATTCTGGGTTTCTCGGTTTGTCTGATGTACTCAATTTTCTTCGTCTTCGTCAGAGAAGTGGCATCGAACGCACGATCGTCCTCATTCAAAAGTTCCAAGGGTTTTACACTGGTCGAGTTGTTGGTGGTGATCGCCATCATTGGCATCTTGGTGGCGTTGTTTGCTTCCCTGCCGTACAAGCCGCTCGCGAGCAGCAGCACGGCGAATGCAATGCTCGAATAATCTCAAGCAGCTAGAATCGCGTTCCACAACTATCAGACACCCATAAGAAACTTCCTGCTCCGTATGTGGCGTGTATGGGTGTAGGGTTAGGCGGAGCGCTTATCCACCGTGCTGCAGACGTCCCTTCCACCCGGCGACACACTTCACCGTAGGGGTACTGCGGCTTCTCCGTTTATGGAGCAACAGCCTTGCTTGTAGATCAGATTAACCTAGAACGTACCCATTTGCGTCGCCCGAGCGTGTTTGCCGTATACGGATACGACAACCAGACACCAGCGACGAAGCACGTCCAGGTGGTTCAATTGCCCTTCGACCGTCGGCGGTCCTCGGATCAACAAGATTGAGTGCCGGCCCTGGTTTCGATTGGGATGCGCGTCGTCAGACTATTGCTCAACCAATGGGATGATCGGTGCGTGGGTAAGCGCGTTTTACACTCCTGTCAGGAAGGTCTCTGGGCAACAATGGTGGAGTTCTCAATCAACCCAATCAATGGTCCGTAACCTTTCGAGATGTTACGGATGGAACCTCGAATACAATTTCGTCATCGAACGCGCTTGGTGCCAACAATATTTGGGCGCAATGGCAAGACGTCGGAGTCCAACAAGGTGGCCCTTTGCAGGGAACTTTTGGCGGTGGATGGGCGGCGGACCCTTCAACGGTGAGTTCTGGTTTAAAGGGTCGCCATACGATGGCAGTGGAGGTCGGCCCCGGTACTTTACGCCTACCGCAACCTATCCTGCTGGTCCCTGTCTCATCGGTTGCACGAATGAAGATACTGCGGTGCGTACAGCATCCACGCAGGCGGCGTGATGTCGTTGCTCACCGACGCTTCCGTACGGTTTCATTTCCGATACGGTTGATACGGTCGTCGTCGCCAGGTTGGTTGCAAGCAGGATGGAAACTAGGCGGGCCAATACTAGCCTGATTCGCGGTACAATAGGCCATTTGCCTGGATACGATGCTCGGATTTTCTTGTGCATAACGCACTAGCAGCTAGAACGCCGGTATGAAAATCGCCGGTTCCTGATTTGACGAAATCTTGGGAAATGTTATCCGATGAGTAATCAGGAGACTTAATCTGTCGTACCTAATATGTCTCGCGGTCGGTTGTTGCCGGTGCGGTGAACCGCCAGGCGGTGAGCGGCTGACAGTGTTTCCGTTAGTGGTGAATATTTGTCGATGGCGAGCCAGCGGTTGGTGCATCTGTTCTCTCACTCCGGTCAGCTCCCCACGTTGCTGACTCAGCGGCGCCAATCGCCAGTACGGGGTGGTAGCATGACGGCGGAAAGTTCGTCATCTCGACTCATGCCGAGTCTGGCGCGATGGCGCACCCATGGTAAATACAAACTTACCGTGACGTGGCGTAGTCCGTCGATGGACTTTCCAAAAATGGACCGCTCCGGACAAGCTAAAAGGACAGCTACTCAGATCCTGAAAAGTCGGAGATCGATGTCGATGTTGCGGACGGTGAGGTTTCGATTCCTCGAATTGAGCTGAAAAGTAAAATGAAGATTCGCCGTTCGGCAGCACAATATCACGCTTTATGGGTGCCTCGTTGGGGGCAGGATCAATGGCAAAAGCATCGGAGAGGACAGCCACGGTATGGCCGTACGGAGCGTCCCAAGGATGGGCAACTAATTCGACCTAAAGACGACCCAGGAGTCCAGAATGTCGCTTGTTCGTTTGTTTGATGCTCTATCGTGTCGCTAGTTCTTTTTCGGCGAGTTGGCTAACGCCCGCGAACTCGACACCGTGCGAATCGCTTCCGTGTTTTTGTGAGATCGTCCTGAGCCCTTGGTACGGTTATGGGACTGTTAGCGAAACACGAAACCGCCGCTGGTAAGACGTACGATCTAGAACTCACATCCCAGCAGTGGCAGGGCATCGTCTGGAAACATGCTTTGCAAGTCTACGAGCCAGTTGAACTAAGACATCCCGGCCACGTCTTGTTGTTTGTCACCGGCGGAAGCACTGGCGGTCGACCAGGGCTTGGCGATGTTCAGCGAGGGTTGATTCTAGCCAAGCTCTGCGGCGCTCGCGTTGCCACCATCCATCAGGTGCCGAACCAGCCCTTGTTCAATGGCCGCAAAGAGGACGACTTGATCACCGATACTTGGTTGAAGTACCTCGAAACCGGCGATGAAACTTGGCCGTTACTTTTCCCGATGGTAAAGAGTGCCGTCAAAGCGATGGACGCCATCGAGGAGTTAGCCGCGTCAGAGTGGAAGACGCCGGTCGAAGGCTTCGTCATGACAGGTGCTTCCAAACGCGGGTGGACGAGTTGGCTGACGCCAGCGGCGGACAAGCGTGTGATCGCAACCGCCCCCATGGTCATCGATGTGCTCAACTTTCGCCCCCAGATGAAGCACCAACTCGAAGCGTGGGGAGAATATAGCGAACAGATTATCGACTATACGAGTAAGGGCCTGATCAAAGAAGGGGAAGAAAGCCCGCGCGATACGCAACTGCGACTGATGATGGACCCGTACACCTATCGTCAACAACTCACGCTGCCGAAGCTGCTGGTCAATGGCACAAACGATCGCTACTGGGTCGCGGATGCAATGAGTTTGTATTGGGATGAATTGGTTGGTCCCAAGTATGTATTGCAAGTGCCGAACGCCGGCCACGGCTTGGACGGCGGCCACGAACGCGTGCTCTCGACGATCGCGACCTTCTTTCAACATGCCGCAACGAAGACTCCGCTACCCGATTTGGAGTGGAAGCATTTACGGACCGATGCCGGCTTCCATCTATCCGTCAGTTCGACAGGGAAACCAAAGTCCGTGCATCTGTGGGTGGCACATTCCGATTCGAGAGACTTTCGCGAATCAAAGTGGGAATCTCACGAACTTGAAGGAGACGCTGGTTCGTTCGTCGGATCCATCGCGAAACCCGAACGCGGCCACGTAGCATACTACTCAGAAGTTCGCTACGAGCACCACGGTCTGCCCTATTCTTTGTGTACCGTGATTCGCTGCGAATAGTCGCCTTCACAAAAGCGGAGTTCAATTTCTCGCCATGAAGCCGTTTGCTATCGGTATCGTCCTGGTCTGTTTGTTAGAGAACTGTCTCGTCGCTGGCGAGTTGCGAGTTGGAGCAGCTGCGCGCGAAATCACGCCTGATCCCCTGTTGCCGATCTCGGGAGGTCTTGGCCCGACTGCGCCCGCGAGAGAAAAACGAGGCGAATTGACGGCGCGTGCCGTTGTATTCCAAAGTGGTGAGACGTCCGTAGCGATTGTCAGCCTCGACCTGCTCGGATTTCCGTCTGTATTGTGTGATCGCGTACGAGCACAGGTCTCTCGGATTCCCGCCGAGCACATTCTCATCGGTGCGACGCACACGCACAGCGCCCCCGATTGCTATGCCTTTCCGGATGGGCAGGGTGGGCACACCGGTGACCTTGCTTACATCAAGCTTGTTTGCAACAAGACAGCGGAGGCCATCAACGCCGCCATCGAAAACCTGCGACCAGCAACGATCCGTGTCGGCACCGATGAAGCTGAAGGCCGCATTGCATACAACTACTACGCCCCTGATCTCTACGATCGAAGGATGAGCGTGATTCAAGCGATTGGATCGAACGACGAGACAATTGCGACCCTCGTTAACTACGCGATACACCCGGAAGTGCTGGGCGCAGATCTGGGGATTGTCAGCCCGGATCTGATCGGCCCGTTTTGCGATCGCATCGAGGCGAAAGCCGGCGGTATGGCAATCTTTATGAACGGCGCGCAGGGCGGGATGATTACCGCAGACAATCGTAACCTTGATCAGCCTAAGGACGGCGGTCGTGGCTACTGGGAAGATAACCGAACGTGGGACGAGTGCTTGCGTATCGGACACACAATGGCGGACGAAGCGTTGCGGATTGTCGGCAATCAACCGATTCAAAAGGAACCAACGATCTGCTGTACCTCGATGGATGTTCGCTTTCCCGTCGAATCCGAAACACTTTGGGGCGTTGTGCTGCACTCGCCACTGCGATATCCGCATAACGAGGACCACAGCGTCACCACGCGTGTCAACCTTGTCAACCTTGGTACAGCTCAGATTCTGACAATACCGGGCGAGGCGTTGCCGAATATCGGCTTCTATCTCAAACGCAAGATGCGAGGTGAACACAATTTGTTGTTCGGGCTGACCAACGATGCGTTTGGCTACATCCTGACAAAAGTAGACTTCAAGAGTTTTCCGCGGTACGACTACGTTTCGCGGACATCGCTGGGTGAAATGACAGGCGAAATCTTCATCGAACAGGCGCTAAATCTCGTTAACGAAGGTCCGCAACCCGATCGACATCAGTAAGGAACCGTGCCATGAGTATTACCGCGAGAGCTATTTGCACTCAAGGCTGCCTTTCGATGTTGTTGGCGGCGCTCGTTGCACCGACAACGAGCGCGGTTGCCGATCAAGGCAACCTGTACCGACAGCAGCAAGATGTCGTTTTTGGCGAGACGCATGGCGTGGGGTTACTGATGGATATCTTCACGCCGACCGGCGAGAAGAATGGGCTGGCGATTGTCGATGTCATCAGTGGTTCGTGGCACTCGAATCGCGGTAAACTTCGTGACCACGAGCGGGCTCAGATGTTCGACATCTTTTGCTCGCATGGATACACAATTTTTGCAGTCCGCCCCGGCTCCGTTACGAAGTTCGCTGTTCCTGAGATGGTGGACCACGTCGAGCAGGGAATTCGTTGGGTCAAGCGACACGCCGCAGACTACGAAGTCGATCCCAATCGAATTGGTCTTGTCGGCGCCTCGGCCGGAGGGCATCTGGCGTCGTTGGTCGCGGTTACGAACGGTCGTACTTCTGCAACATCAGGTAAGGAGGACGCTTCGGTGAAAGCCGTTGGCGTCTTCTTCCCTCCGACAGACTTCCTGAACTACGGCGGTAGCGAAATCGACCCCAAAAATGATGTGGGCGTTGGCGCGTTGTTGAAAGGCTTGGCGTTTCCCGACGGCGTCGAGCAACTGACCGCAGAGCAGGCTCGCGAGCGGGTCCTTGCGATCTCGCCGGCTCGCCGAGTGACTGAAAACGCTCCACCCTTCTTGATCTTTCATGGTACCGCCGATCCGCTCGTCCCGATTCAACAATCGCGGACGCTGTTGGCGGCCTTGGAGGCGAAAGGCGTTCCTGCCGAGTTGATCGTCAAACCACTTGGCGGTCACCCATGGCCCACCATCCACGAGGAAGTCGAGACGCTGGCGAAGTGGTTCGACCGACAATTGGGCGAGAAGCTCGTGGAAACTGCCGTGGGGCAAGGGATTGTGATCGACGGCCATATGGAGGATTGGGGCTCGTTGCCTTCGTATACCGATCCGCCAGGCGACACGCACGACACCGATCACATCGGGCGAGACGACACACCACGCCCGGTCGACCACCCGGACGTCGATCTGTTGGAATACAAGGTCACGCACGATAACGAGAACTTGTACGTCTATCTGCGTTCACGCGGCACGATCGCCCGGACGCAACGCAGTGCCGAAGGCATACCGGGACGCTATTATGTCATCGTCACGATCGACGTCGATGATAATGACGAGACGGGCTACTGGATCAGCGAAGGCGGATACTATCCGACCACACGCGGATACGATGTAAATGCCGAGGTCGAATTTTTCGATGGCGAACTCAATACCGCATGCTACCTGAACCACGGCGCGCTCGACGCTGCCGAATTGAAACAGGCGTTTCGCGATCAATCGCAGGGGAAGTATCAAGAGGGAAACGACGGGCCCTACCCTGCTGGCTTTATGAAGATTCTGCCGGGCACCTACGACCAGTACACACAATGGGTTTATCATGATGACGACACGATTACTTTCGTGCGAGACAAAGGACCGGTGGTCAACGGTATTGCCGACGCCGCCGTTTCGTCGGATGGTCATCAAATCGAAGCAAAGTTTCCCTTAAAAGGATTTCTTCGCGACGAGAAAGGCAATCCAGTGATCCGACTTGGAACCAAGATCGACCTGTCGTTCTCGCTCGAAGCGAGTGGCGAGTTGGCTCCCGGGCGGGAGTGGGCGTCCGATACCGGCGAGCCGATCAACGGCTATGAACTAACACCTGTTGCTCAATAGAGGCAGGTCAATTGCATTGGATGTCCCCATGAAGCACTCGCTCGTCACCGCAACTGTTGCTTGCTGTCTTGTCGCCCTGGTCGGTGCAACGTTGGCCGATGACTCAACATCTCGCGAATTCGCTGCCGAACTGGTCTTCCCTCTCCACGCCAAGCATAACCATGCTCCCGGCATCGTTGAATGTCCAAACGGCGATTTACTCGTGTCCTGGTATCGCGGCTCCGGAGAACGGACCGCGGACGATGTTGCCGTTTATGGGGCGCGACGCACAAAAGGGTCGAACGTTTGGAGCGAAGCGTTCTTGATGGCCGACACGCCGGGATTTCCTGACTGCAACACATGCATGATGATTGGGCCGGATGATCACTTGTGGTTGTTTTGGCCAACGATCTTGGCCAACTCCTGGGAATCGTGCTTGACGAACTTTAAGGTCGCAAAGCATTACACCGAACCGGGCACACCCCAATGGGACCGCAACGGCTTAATTTTACTTAAGCCCGACGATCTTGAATCCGACGCGCTCAAAGTCTTGGCCGGTATCATCGAGAAGTTCGAGCCGCTGTTGCGAGAAAGTGACCGAGCCGAGATCGAAGAAGGCCGTAAACGGCTAACTCAGAAACTGTATCAGCGACTCGGTTGGCAACCGCGTTGCAAGCCAACGATTCTGCCCAGCGGACGAATCTTGCTGCCGCTCTATACCGACACCTTTTCCATCTCGATCATGGCGATCAGCGACGACGATGGCGAGACTTGGTTCGCAAGCAAGCCGCTACTCGGCTTTGGCAATATCCAGCCCAGTGTGTTGCGTCGCGACGACGGCACGCTTATCGCGTATATGCGAGAGAACGGACCGCTTGATCGCATACGCGTCTGCGAGTCGAAAGATGATGGCTTCACGTGGGGCCCCGTTGGTGTTTCCGAGTTGCCGAACCCCGGTGCGGGCATCGACGGCGTGCGGCTGACGAACGGTCATTGGTTGCTGGTTTACAACGACACCACGAACGGTCGGAATCGTTTGGCCGTTTCGATATCGGACGACGAGGGAACGTCATGGAAGTGGACTCGCCACTTGGAGTCGCATGACGAAGGACAATACCACTATCCGGCGGTGATTCAGGGTAAGGACGGGCAGATTCATGCGGTGTACAGCTACTTCGTAACCGGCGGTAAAAGTATGAAGCACGCCGCGTTTAACGAAGCTTGGGTGCTTGCTGGGGATTGAACGTCCAACATCGAACATTGTATTCAGAGCTACGAGAACGGAGACCCACGATGAGAATATTCGCGACGATCGCCATCTTGCTCTCGTGCCCTTGTTGGACACATGCCGAAGATAGTGGCAAGCGATATCTGATCATCCACGCCGATGACGCAGGCATGTCACACTCCGTGAACATGGGCACGATCGACGCCATGAAGGACGGCGTTGTCTCTTCGGCCAGCATTATGGTGCCCTGCCCTTGGTTCACCGAGTACGCCAAACACTGCCAAGAGAATCCGGACGGCGATTACGGCATCCATCTGACACTGAACGCCGAGTGGAAGTATTACCGCTGGGGCCCAGTCGCCTCGCGGGAGAAAGTTCCCAGCTTAGTCGATCCCGACGGTTACCTTTGGGACAACGTGCGCCAAGTTGCCGAGCGTGCCAAAGCGGATGAAGTCGCCATCGAATTGCGAGCCCAAGTCGATCGAGCCAAACAGTTTGGAGTGCCGCTCACGCATCTCGACACGCACATGGGCGCACTCGTCAGTCGCCCCGATTTGCTCGAAGTGTACGTCAACCTCGGCATCGAGTACGATCTGCCCGTGCTGTTCGTCCGCGATACGGATGGCGAAACTGCCAAGGAGTACCCTGCGTTGGCTCAACGCGGCGATGAATTAGTGAAGTTGCTCGACGAGCGCAAGCTTCCCGTTTTGGATCAACTAGCGCAGTTCTACGGCGGAGATACGCATGAAGAACGCCGCGAGAACTACATCAAGCTACTGAGAACCTTGAAGCCTGGCGTAACGGAGTTAATCATTCATTGCGGCTACGACAACGAAGAATTGCGAGCAATCACCAACAGCGCCGCCCGTCGCGACGGAGACCGCCGTATTTTCAGCGATCCAGACATCGCCGCGTTGATTCGCGAACTCGGCATTGAAGTCATCTCCTGGCGTCAGTTCCGTGAACTGACCGCCGGAAAGTGACTTCGCTCGACCTGGCTGTGGGCGAGGCTCCGACCCCGCACCTGTGCCGACCGCAGGTTCTCGGTACGGCAGCCCGTGTTTCCGCGTCGTGGGATCTTGGGGCACGTCTTACGACGAGGTCACGAGACCTGCGCCGAACGCAAAACTAGCGAAACTCGCCGCAAACGTTTTCCTTCCTCATCCTTCTTCCTTCCTCCTTCATCCTTGTCGCCCCCTCTCCCCGTCATCCCCACGCCCTGCTACCATGCCCGACTATGGCTATTTCACCGATGATGCAACAGTATCACGATGCCAAGGAAGTCGCCGGCGATGCCATGCTGCTGTTTCGGATGGGCGACTTCTATGAGCTCTTTCATGACGATGCGAAGACGGCTGCGCGCATCCTGGGACTGACACTCACCAGTCGTGACAAGGGCGAAAACCCGATCCCGATGGCGGGCTTTCCTTACCATCAACTGGACGGTTATCTTGCCAAGATCATTGCCGCTGGACATCGCGCTGCGGTCTGCGAGCAGGTCGAAGATCCCAAGCTTGCCAAAGGCCTCGTTAAACGCGAGATTACGCGCGTCGTCACGCCCGGCACGCTGACCGACGACGCCTTACTTGATCCCCGCGAAAGCAATTATCTCGCAGCCGTCGTGCCCGGCGGAAAGAAACGAGAAGGCGAAGTCGGAATTGCCTGGGCCGAGCTTTCGACTGGTCGTTTCCATGCGGCGGTGTTTCGTGTCGAACAACTCGCCGATCAGTTGGCTCGTATTGGGCCATCGGAGTGTCTGGTCAGCGAAGACGACAATCCACTGCCGGACTATCTCAGCGATTCCATGCTGGTCACCAAGCGGCCACCCTGGGCGTTCTCGTTCGAGTCGGCCAGCGACGGTTTGAGCAAGCACTTTGGATCACGAGGCTTAGACGGTTTCGGGTTCGGCGAACAAGATAACTCGGCGATTCGGGCCGCCGGTGCTGTGCTTGGTTATCTTTGCGAGACTCAGAAGACATCGCTCGACCACATCGACCGTATAATTCCCTATCGAATCGGTCGTTCGCTGGAGATTGACGAAGCGACGCGGCGCAGTCTCGAAATTACGCGTACGATGCGTGAGGGACGGCGCGACGGTTCGCTGCTGGCGGTTCTTGATCGGACCGTTACGGCAATGGGCTCGCGAATGTTGGCCGAATGGGTTGCCAGTCCGCTAACCGGTTGCGATGCGATCAACGAACGGCTTGACTCCGTCGAAGAGCTGATCACCGATACAGCGTTGCGCCGTGATTTGCGTGAGCAGTTGCGAGATGTTTACGACATAGAACGATTGCTCGCACGGGTGACAACGGGACGGTGTAGCCCGCGCGACTTGCGCTTCATTGGCCGTACTCTGGCCAGTTTGCCAAAGATCAAGGCGAAGTTGACTGCTCGCAAAAGCGTGTTACTTCAGAAGCTGGAAGTTGAACTCGACCTCTGCCCCGACGTGCGAAGCAAGGTCGAAACAGCCTTGGTCGACGATTGTCCGCTGACTTGCCGTGATGGTGGCTTCATTCAAGACGGTTTTAATGCCGAGTTGGACGAGTTAAGGAAATTGGCGGTTGGCGGGAAGCAGTGGATTGCGCAGTACCAAGCCAAGATCGCAAAAGAAGCTGACATTCCGAACTTGAAGATTGGCTTCAACAAAGTCTTTGGCTACTACATCGAGTTGAGCAGTGCTCAGCAAGGCAAAGCCCCCGACTACTTCATCCGCAAACAGACGCTCAAGAACGCCGAGCGGTACATTACGCCAGAGTTGAAGGAGTACGAAGAAAAAGTACTATCGGCAGATGACAAGGCGAAGGATCTGGAGTTCGAGTTGTTCCTTGAGCTGCGCGAGCTAGTCCACGCGTCGAGTCGCCGTTTGCGAGCCACCGCCGATGTCTTGGCACAGTTAGACGTCTTGTGCTCCTTCGCCGAGTTGGCACGCGAACGAGGCTACTGCCGTCCGAAGCCGGTCGACGAGCCGGTGCTGCATATCGTTGACGGTCGACACCCGGTGCTCGACATCAGCGAACCGCAAGGGACTTTCGTCCCGAACGATACACTCGCCACCGTCGATGACGGCATGATCTTGCTGATCACCGGTCCCAACATGGCCGGCAAGAGCACTTACATTCGCCAAGTCGCGTTGCTGACGCTCATGGCCCAAATGGGAAGCTTCATTCCCGCACGCGAAGCGACGATCGGAATCGCCGATCGGATCTTTGCCCGCGTGGGTGCCAGCGACGAATTGGCGCGGGGCCGCAGTACATTTATGGTCGAGATGACCGAGACGGCTCGCATCTTGAACACCGCGACTAATCGCAGCCTTGTGATCCTCGACGAGATCGGTCGCGGCACCAGCACCTACGACGGTGTTTCTCTCGCTTGGGCCATCGTCGAACACATCCACGACCAAATTGGCTGCCGCACACTGTTCGCAACGCACTATCACGAATTGACCGATTTGCAAAACACGTTAGGAGGCGTTCGCAACCTGAACGTGTCGGTAAAGGAGTGGGACGATAACGTCGTCTTCCTGCACAAGATCATCGAAGGCTCGGCCGACAAGAGCTACGGCATTCATGTCGCACGACTCGCCGGCGTGCCGCGTGAAGTCAACGAGCGAGCCAAGCAAATCCTCAATCAACTCGAATCCGAGCATCTCGATTCCAACGGCCGCGCCAAGATTGCCAATCGCGGCAAGAAGCAACGCGGCGGCGATATTCAACTGACGCTGTTCGCTCCCATGGAACATCCGCTGATGGACGAGATTCGCGCGGTCGACGTGAACGCGCTCACTCCGATTGCTGCCTTGCAATTAATTCAGCAATGGAAAGAGAAGTTAGAGGGCGAACCAGCGGCAAAGCCGAGATGACAACTCGCTCGAGTGCCACTGCTGGCTTGTCCAGTAGTGCTTTCCCGCGTGTATCAGATCCCCAACAGCGATTCGATTGGACGGGTCGTCCGAGAGTCTTGATCTCCGATGCGCTTTGGTCCGCGCTCGTGGCGACGTGCTGCGTCGTACCAACTGCGGGGCAATGAGCTGCTGGAGAAGTCGGCATTGGCACTCAGTCCCTTGCGCAGCGACAATGCCGCACTTGGACTGCTAGCGGCAGGCATTTGCTCGTTAGAGTTCGGTTCGGCTTGTCGCGGATCACAAAGCCTGCTACGAGAGGCAACTTCATTCCCCGTATTTGCCGAGGCAAGATGCGTCCCCTCGTCGTAGGCCTGATGCTACTCGCCATCAGCGGTTGCTCGCTGTTGAAGTCGCGGTATGCGATGAATGACGAAGTCTATGCGGCAAAATACGCGTACGGGGCCGAGAAGACAGATTTCCTCGGCAAAGCGAAGCAGGCGTTTGACGCACGTCACGTCGATGGACTCGGGGGAATGTATCTGAGCGGCGGAGCTCAGTATAAGACAGATGCCGAGAAACCGTTTGTGGGAGGCGAGTTGGGTATCGAAGGCTATCCGACGAGTTGGACATCGGCTCGCGCTTCGCTGGCGACCTATCTTGGCGACGATGAAGGCTATCTTGGCTTGGATACCGGATTCCGATTGCAAACACCGACCCGCATCGCCCCGTTTGTAGGGCTCGGAATGTTTCATGGAGCTTCGCGAACCGTGGAACTTGCGGATTGGGATGGCCTCGATAACGACAACGATGGTCTGACCGACGAACGTGGCGAAGAAAAATCCGGGGTTGATGGTTGGCTGAGCGCCGTCTACCCCGAAGTTGGCACTCATCTGTGGGTGAATGGCAATTGGCGGCTGACCGCGTACGGGCGGTACTTTGTTACAACCGAGGGTCGATCACGCGACGATTGGCTCGTTGGATTGCAATTGGCAGCGTTCGGTCGCTGACCAGCACGAAGGATTCCACTCGCGATCGAGCGGTGCAAAATTTGTATCCTTTCGCCGTATCTCGTATGATCTATCGACTGAGATGCCCCGCCTAACTTCCTTCCAATATGGAGTCCATCCTGATGTCACGAATCACTCGCCGTAACTTCCTTCAAACTTCGTCGGCAGTCGCCGGTGCAACTTTTGTGATCTCGGGCACCAAGGCTTCGGGCCGAGTGATTGGGGCGAACGATCGGTTGCGAATTGGTGTCGCGGGACTGAATGGTCGCGGACGTAGTCACATGGACGGTTGGCTCGGACAGGAAAACGTCGAGCTAACGCATTTGATCGACCCAGACGAGAACGTGTTAAACGGCGCGTTGAAGAAAGTCGAAAGCAGAACCAGCGGGAAGTACACGACCCAGGGCTTCAGCGATGTTCGCAAGGCACTCGAAGACAAGACGCTTGACGCGATCTCGGTGGCGACTCCGAATCATTGGCACTCGCTGATTACGATTTGGGCAGCGCAGGCGGGCAAGCATGTGTATGTCGAAAAGCCCATGAGCCACGACTGTGACGAAGGCCGCGTGGTGGTCGAAGCCCAAAAGAAATACGGCGTTGTCATTCAACACGGCACGCAGACGCGCAGCAGCGCCAGTGTAGCTGGTCTGCACGAAGCGATTCAAGCTGGTAAGTTCGGCAAACTGAAAATCTCCTACGGCTATTGCTGCAAGCCGCGTGGCAGCATCGGTCACGAGTCGGTTGCTTCGCCACCGTCGAATCTCGATTGGGATTTGTGGCGAGGTCCAGCGAACATCGACGACTATCACGCTAACTATGTCCATTACGACTGGCATTGGTTCTGGAAGACCGGCAACGGCGATATGAACAACCAGGGCACTCATCAATTGGACGTTGCTCGTTGGGCGCTCGACAAGGATCAAACGCATCCCGTTCGTGTAATGGGCCTCGGCAATCGCTTTCAGTGGAACGATCAAGGGGAAACGCCGAACACGATGTTTGCCATCGCCGAGTATCCGAACGGCCAATATGTCTACTTCAATGTTCGCAACGTCAACTACAAAGGCTACGAACACCAGGTCGAAAACGAATACTACTTTGAAGACGGCGGGAAGATTGTTCGCGGCAAGTATTACGCCAAAGGTGCGAAGGACGGTGAGAAAGTTTCCGTCGAGCCTGGCAAGGTAACTCCCGGTGGAAACTGGGGTGCATTCATCGCGGCTTGCCGTGCTGGCGATCCGTCAATGGCCAACGGCAATGCGTTGGAAGCACACTACGGCTGCGTGCTCGGTCATTTGATGAACAACTCGTATCGACTTGGCAGCAAGGTGCCGTTCAATGCCAAGGCCGGTGGCTTCAGCGACAACACCGACGCGTCCGAGCACTTCCAGAAACTTCACGACATTATGAGTACGGGCGTGGGTATTCCAGAAGATGGCTCGTCTTACGTTGTTGGACCGTGGCTCACCTACGATGCGCAGACCGAAAGGCACACGGGTGAACATGCCGAGCAAGCGAACGCGTTGCTGAAGGACTCGAACCGTAAAGGTTTTGAGGTTCCGGCTGCGGGCAACGTCTAGAGTTACCGTCGCAACAATTCCGTAAGATAGCTGAGAGCTGCGTCGGCAATGCCCGGCGACGAGCTTTCACGCGGTCCCGCCACGTTCAAGACTTCAAGCGATTCGCCGACGATCCATTGTCGAGCCATCTCGAAATCGAGTGGGCTAGCCAAATCGATCGCCAGGCAGGGTTTGTTATGCTCTTTGGCGAAGCGGAGCGTTAGAGCTGTGCCTCCCTGCAACTCGCCTTCGTACAAGATTAAGGTTCCATCCGAGTCGATCACGTTTCGCTGCGTGCGAATCGGATACTTGGCCGAGTCCGTTTCGGTAAGTTCGTACCGCGCGGGGATAATTCCATCTTCGGCCAACCGTCCACGTGGGCACCACCCGCCGTGCTCGATCCCCAGAAAGATCGCGGCATCGAGCGCACCACGATCAACACCGGTTTGCCCTCCGGAAACAATTCGCTGTACCACATAATTCTGCCGAGTCGTCATCGCAGAATCGTACCAGAGTAGCCGGAGGCGGCAACCGTCTACGATTTGAGCCGTCGTCGCGAGTGAACTTTCGTAGTCTTCGACCGGTTCAGAGCGGGCCGTGTAACTTTGAGCACTGCTATTGAGTCGTCGGGAAGTCAGAAGGGTATTGCTTCTGCAAAAGTTCCAGCGGAGGTGTGTTGACTTGAATTCCGGGCCTCAGTTGATCGGGGCGTAAGACCTTCGACTCGTTGTGGCGGAAGAGCGCCCGATAGTAGACTCCAGATCCGTAAACCTGCTCGGAGATCGACCAAAAACTGTCATCAGCGCCCGTCAATACAAACTCCGGGCGGGTTGGAATCGTCGAAGGAGCAGCCGCCGATTCGATGACGGGATCTATTTCCGCGACTTCGTCGCCGACGCTGTCAGTGATCGGCGATTGGCTCAGTTCAGCGACGGGCACCAACTCTGGTGCGTCCAGCGATGGATTCGGCGTGGGCGGAGCGCTTGTCATTGGAATCGGATACACACGATTCTCACTTGCGGGTGAACTCACGACGTCCGATTCCGTGTATTGAGGGCTTGTGGGCGAGACGATTGCCTGATCGTGCTGCGTAACCGGCTTGGCCTGGAGCACGCGAGGTTGCGGCGATCCCTTCGAGTGAGCACGCGTCGTTTGCTCGGGAGCGACGGAAGGCTGTGATAGCAACGTAGGTTGGTGGTCTCCGTCAAACTTTCGCTTCACACCGAGAATTACCAGCAGAGTGGCTACTACGCAAAACGAGTAGACCAAATTTTTTCCCAATTGATTCATCCAGCCCCTCCCTGAGGCAATTGCGACGTCCATGTGCTAGCGGGGTGCCCGCTCTGCTACACGCAACTTGGCGCTGCGGCTGCGCGGGTTGCGTTGGATCTCTGATTCATTAGGTCGAATCGGCTTTTTCGTCAAGATCACGTAACGTTGATCCTGCCGAAATGCAACTTTTACCCGACGATCCTCCAGGGAGTGGAAGCTAATGATTGCGATCCGTCCTCCAGGTCGCACGCAATCCGGCAATCTGGCGAGCATCTGATCCAGGATCTTCAGCTCATCGTTGACAGCGATCCGTAAAGCCTGGAAGGTTCGGGTGGCTGGATCAAGTTTCGTGTTTCCAGAACGGGGGACACACCGCCTGACCAGGTCTGCTAGCTGGCCCGCTGTCTGGATCGGATTGCCGCGGCGTGCTTCGACAATGGCTCTGGCAATGCGACGACTATATCGCTCCTCGCCATACTCAAAAATGATATTGGCAAGATGGTCGGCGCTCAGCCGATCGAGCAACCGCGATGCCGGCTCGCCTTGGGTGGGATCAAAGCGAAGGTCCAAAGGCCCGTCAACCGTAAAGCTGAATCCACGATCTTGATCGGCGAGCTGATCGCTGGAAAGTCCCAAATCAAGCAGTACTCCGTCGACTTGTTCGACTCCCAGTTCATCAAGAACTCCTGGCAGATCGGCATAACTCCCATGCACGCAGGTGACGGGAACGTCTATGAGTATCTCGGCGGTGCGCTGAACGGCTTCGGGATCGCGGTCAATGCCGATGATCTGCCCCTGGCCTTCAAGCCGTTCGGCGAGCAGTCGGCTGTGGCCCCCACCGCCTAGCGTTCCGTCGACGATGATCTTGCCAGGTTGAGGATCAAGCCACTCCAGGATCTCGTTGGGAAGAACGGGAACATGAACGGTCTCAGACGCGGCCATGGTGGATGCAGATCTTTAACTTGAGGGAGGACCGGCGGTTAATCGCCCCGGGGCAAACTCTGGGGGAATTGCCGTGCCGACGAAACAGCAACGGCCATGAGCATGAGCGATTGGAGTGATTAAAGCAAGCGACCCAGGGCACATCCTTGCGCCCCAGCGGGCCGACTGCTCGCAGAGAGCGTTGCTAAGGACAACTCCTCTGCGGCTCGCGCGAGTACACATCCCGCGTACTCGCCGGGAAAACGCCACCCCCGGAACTGGAGGTGGCTGGAGCAGTCGGTGGCCGCAGACTGATCCATTGTTTCCCCACATTGGCGAGATAACGGACAGACGTCAATTCTTAGGAAACTCGATAGGTGGGGCCGTTCCGCGTGAATTCATTCACGTCGCAGCCTCTTCATCGCTTGGTTTAGAGCCGTTTCAAGAA
The DNA here is from genome assembly GCA_020638975.1 of Planctomycetaceae bacterium. Taxonomy (GTDB): domain Bacteria; phylum Planctomycetota; class Planctomycetia; order Pirellulales; family Pirellulaceae. The sequence continues at coordinate 244,823 of JACKHN010000007.1, read as the reverse complement.
GTGTTCTTGATGTTCTCCAAACATATCCACGACGAGTTCCTGGTCAACACGATTTTGCGCCTGATAATTCCTTGCTAAAGTCGAAGGCACGACACGCAGACTGAATGTTTTCTTGCATCTCCGCAGCCTCGAAAAAATGCAAAAAAAGTAAGAATTTCCTGCGATAAACGCTAGCACGAAGGTTCGCTCGCGTGGAGCAAGTCAACAACGAGCTTTGGTACGCCGGACGTCCAGGTCCGTCGAGTGGAGCAGACTCTACGGAGCACTCAACTCCAATACACCGCCATCGATCTGATGCAAGACGCCCGTTGACAGGAGCGCTTGGCTGATCAGCTCTTCGAGCGTCAGTTGCTTAACGTCGAGTGAGATCCGTTGCTGCAATTTGGCTTGGCTTGCGATGTCCATCTTGAGTTGTAACGACTCGCGGTCGGCGACCGCTTTGATGATCGCACCGATCTGCTGATTCTCGACGCGCAAATCGAACCGTTTGATGCCAGGCGTCGTTTCAACGCGGCGGACCGCTTCTCCTCGAATCAATCGATCAATGAGTTCGTGTTCTTCAAACTTGCCGACGATTGCGAGCCGTGCTCCCGACTTTTTGATGGTGACGCCGGGAAATGCTTCGGCGATCGTCGATGCCGCAGCGTTCAGCGTACCGCGTGGTGAATAGCTGCGTTCAATAGAAGCATCCATCGGCATTGGCGTCAAGCGAATCGCCGACCCATCACGAGCAATGTCGAACGTTAAATCAAATCCCGCCAACAACAGACTCATTTGATCCGTTAAAGGCATCGCCGGCAGGTCGCCAGTGGGCCAGAGGTCGTGAGGGATCTGCTCGATGTTGATGACTTTGGCATTGGCCGTCTTGGCGAGTTGTTGCAGCAACTCGCGCGGCGTCGCGAGCGCGTCCCATTTCCATGCTTCCGAGGTTGAGAAGCGAGTTCTTGCCGCTGGCGGTAGTTGCTTGACTTCATCGCGGCGTAACGCGGCAAGCGTCGCAAGCTTCTCGGTCACGGGTTGCGAGCCGAGGTACGCGACCGAGTCGACGTAGCTGACTCCACCGCCAATCGCACTTCCCACGCGCTGTAACGCCTCGTCCAGTGTTGCGTCGCGCACTACGAGGTCGACCTGATGATCTGGATCAACTCGGCGATCCAGCCAGATCGCGACGCGTTGATTCGCAGATAGGCCAGTCAGCCCTTGGCGAATCGGGCTCGATTCCCATTGAAAGCCGATTGCGGAATCCAATTGGCGGCGAAAGTCCTGGCCCGTTCTCCAACTGGCATCTACATCGGCGGCGCCGCAGAACTGCGGACAACTCGCTAGCAAGACTGTGCAGCTTGTCCAAACAAATGGCAGGTAGTCGCGGAGCATGGATCTAGATTTCCAAAATGCCAACACGTTCACTCCTCGATGTCAATCGGAAAGCCTTACCCGAACCGAAAGTTTTACCAAATGAAGCATTCTTGTGCCGCAATCGTGCGCGATTGTTGTGTCGGCCAAGGCGTCCGATTACATTCGAACTAGTGCAGCAACTTGTGCCTGACACCGTGATCGCTAATCTCGATGGGAGTTTTTCGTGGGCGCTCCGACACCGCGGCAACCTAGCCTCGATACATTGTACCAACGATACCTCAACCATGAGGATTCGGCGACCTTCATCACAGCAGTCGCCGGATCGTACACCATCGGGACGCTGGAACGATTGGCCGAGTTTGGCCAACGGACTTCACGCCGAGCCGCCACAATGGCGTTAGGGTTTCTCGGCGACTATCGCTCGAACGATGTGATGGGGCGTCGACTGAGTGATCAGGATCGCGGCGTCCGTATGCTGGCGGAGAACAGCATCCGCGAGTTGTGGTATCGCGACGGAAGTGAAACGCAGCGGCAGACGCTGCAAGTCATCATTCGACTGAACAATGCCGAGCAAGCAGCGGCAGCAACGAAGGTGGCGAGCGAACTGATCGACGAAGCGCCTTTCTTCGCGGAAGCGTGGAGCCAACGAGCGATCGCGCACTTTCAACGCGGGCGTTTCGATGATTCCGCGAACGATTGTTTTCAGACGCTCGAATTGAATCCTTATCACTTCGCCTCGGCGGTTGGCATGGGGCACTGTTATCTCGAGTTGAACGAGCCTCAGCCCGCGCTTGACTGCTTTCGTCGCGCACTAAAGTTGAATCCCGGGCTCGAAGACGTTCGTGCTCAGGTCACCTATCTTGAGCGTGCACTCGAAGGACGATAGCACAGTCGGCAATTCCCGATGCCGGCGTGATGCGAAGCCACCTCGATTGGTCGCGATTCACCGCACCGTCTGCTACAATCCGCTGCGGCTTAGCATCGGCCAAACAATAAGTGGGATAGGCTTCCAGCCTGTCAATTCAGTCATGACAGGCTAGAAGCCTATCCCACTTATTGTTTGGGCGGTGCTTAGTCAGCGATTTATTTTGTTGCTGCCAAGAGTTTCATCGTGAAAGTGTCTTGAAATGTCATGGAGTGATTCCTGTGAGCCGACGGCGCTAGCCGCGGGCCCTACAGGATCCGTATCCCAGGTTGAGGCCGTCGGCTACCGCCGTCGGCTCGCATTTTAAGAGTTGTTCTAAACAAAGATGCGGGAATCGGCTCATGTCTAAATATGTGTTGGCATTGGATCAGGGAACCACATCGAGTCGAGCGATTGTCTTTTCGCATGACGGCGAGATCGTCTCTGTCGCGCAGCAAGAGTTCCCGCAGATTCTGCCTAGCCCCGGCCATGTCGAGCATGATCCTGAGGCGATTTGGGAATCGCAAATTGCGGTAGCACACGAAAGTCTCTCGAAGGCCTCAATAACTGCTGCTGACGTCGCCGCGATTGGTATCGCGAACCAACGCGAGACCACCGTCCTTTGGGAACGAGATTCAGGCCGCCCCGTTTGCAACGCGATCGTGTGGCAAAGTCGCATTAGTGCGGGCATCTGCGACCGACTGAAGGCCGAAGGTCACGCCGAGTTGTTCCGTGAAAAAACGGGACTTGTGGTCGATGCCTATTTCTCCGGCACGAAGATCAAACACCTGCTCGACGCACACGAAGGACTCCGTGCCCGTGCAGAACGTGGTGAGATCCTATTCGGCACGGTCGATTCCTTCCTAATTTGGCGACTAACGGGCGGCAAGCAGCATGTCACTGACTATAGCAACGCCAGCCGGACACTCTTGTTTAATATCCACACCCTAGAATGGGACGAGGATCTATTGCGCATCTTGGACATTCCGCGAGCCATGTTGCCGGAAGCACGTTCCTCGAGTGAGGTTTACGGCGAAACGTCGCCTGAATGGTTTGGGACTTCGATTCCAATTGCCGGTGCTGCCGGCGATCAACAAGCCGCGACATTCGGCCAAGCTTGTTTCGAAGTTGGAAGTGCAAAAAACACTTACGGAACTGGTTGTTTCCTACTCATGAACACGGGGAAGCAAGCAGTCGCATCACAAAACAACCTGCTGACGACTATCGGATGGGGTTTGAATGGCGAAATCACTTATTGTCTCGAAGGATCGGTGTTCGTCGCGGGCGCGGTCGTGCAGTGGCTCCGCGATGGCCTCGGCTTGATTAAGGAGTCGGGTGAAGTCGAACAGTTGGCGGCTTCGGTGAATGACTCGGATGGAGTGGTGATCGTGCCGGCCTTCGTCGGACTCGGTGCTCCATACTGGGACGCCTACGCACGTGGCACGATCTTTGGGCTAACGCGCGGCACTAACTCTGGGCACCTTGCTCGCGCTGCGTTGGAATCCATGGCATTTCAGACTCGCGACTTGATCGACGCCATGCAGCGTGATTCCGGCGTCGCGTTGTCGATGTTGAAGGTCGACGGCGGAGCCTCGGTGAACAACGCCCTGATGCAATTTCAATCCGATATCCTGAATGTCGCGGTACAGCGGCCCGTGGTTGCCGAGACGACAGCACTTGGCGCTGCCTACTTAGCGGGCTTAGCGGTCGGTTATTGGAACGATACGTCCGACGTCACCAAGAATTGGGCAATCGACCGCGAGTTTCAACCTGCGATGCAGGAGCCCGATCGAGACAAACGGTGTGCTCGCTGGAAGACAGCCGTGTCGAGGACACTCGATTGGGATAGTCACGATTAGTGCTTCCATGTTACGCAATTGAACCACACGCAGCTTTTTGCCCATCGTCTGAGATCGGTTTCTCATGCCCTTCCGCTTCGACAACAGCTACGCTCGCTTACCCAACGAATTTTTTGCACCGATTAAACCGACGCCAGTCAGCGCGCCGGAAATGATTCGACTGAACCACGATCTGGCACAAGACCTAGGGATTGATGTCGCTCGCCTCAAGTCTCCGGAGGGCCTTGCGATTCTGTCGGGCAATAAAGTTGCCGACGGCTCCGAGCCGATTGCCATGGCTTACTCGGGACACCAGTTTGGCGGCTTTTCACCACAACTCGGCGATGGTCGCGCCATATTGTTAGGTGAAGTCGTCCGCAAGGACGGCGTTCGCCATGACATTCAGTTGAAAGGATCTGGGCAGACCCCATTCTCTCGGCGCGGCGACGGGCGATCAGCGTTGGGCCCTGTCTTGCGTGAGTACATCATCTCGGAAGCGATGGCTGCACTCGGTGTACCAACGACTCGCGCGCTTGCCGCGGTAGCAAGCGGTGACCACGTACACCGCGAAGGCATTGTGCCCGGCGGCGTTTTCACGCGCGTTGCACAGTCACACATTCGCATTGGCACTTTTCAGTGGTTCGCCGCTCGCAGGGATCACGAGAATCTGAAGGTTCTTGCCGACTACGTCATTCAACGCCACTATCCTGACGCGAAGGACGCCAACAATCCGTATCTCGCGTTGCTCGAAGGAGTCATTGAGCGACAGGCCAAACTGATCGCCCACTGGATGCAACTCGGCTTCATCCACGGCGTGATGAATACCGACAACATGACCATCTCGGGCGAGACGATTGATTATGGCCCGTGTGCCTTCATGGATACGTACCACCCGGCGAAAACATTCAGTTCGATTGATCACCAAGGGCGCTACGCCTTTGCCAATCAAGGGCCCATCGCTCACTGGAATTTGACTCGCTTCGCGGAAACTCTCCTGCCTCTGCTCGACGACGACTCTGAGCAAGCCGTAGCCGCAGCCGAGATAGCACTCGACGCCTTCGCGGACATTCATCGAAGCGAGCTACAGCGGCGATTCACAGCCAAGATTGGGCTCGAAGCAGGCGACGCGGATGACTGGAGTCTCGTCGAAGGGTTACTAGCTGCCATGACTGAGGGCGAAGCCGACTTTACGCTAGTGTTCCATCGTCTTTCTGAGTCGCTAGAAAGTGATAACGACGATGATGTCGTAGGTCTGTTCAAGCAACCCAACGCGATCATCGCGTGGCTTGACTCGTGGCGAGAACGATTGCACGTGGTCGACCGCGAGCGAGTCGTTGCTGTAATGCGCCGAACGAATCCGGTCTTTATCCCCCGTAATCATCGAGTCGAAGAGGCGATCACAGCTGCTTATAAGGGCGATTTCTCACCCTTTCATCGACTCAATGAAGTCCTGCAGCGTCCCTTCACAACCCAGATAGACTCCACTGAATACGAAACTTCGCCATCGCCTGATGAAGTCGTGCGTACCACTTTCTGTGGCACCTGACAGACGACATCGTTGGTATAGGATGTTGCAGTTCTTAAGGCTGCGAGTGGTGGCGAAGCCATTCTTTTGTTTCGGCGGACTGTGTCCCCATCGAGATCATTTGCCTCAGTTTGGCGAGAAGTCGCTTTACCGTGTCTGGATGATCAGTCGCGACGTCGTTCCTCTCTCGGAGATCCGTGGATAAGTCAAAAAGAGCGAGTGAACCCGTCGACCTCGCATATAATTTCCAAATCCCCTCGTGAATAGTAGCCGTAGCACCGGATCTTAAGTCGAGCGCGTAACTCATGTTGGTTGGCTCGTTCCAGTCGAGCAGTTGCGTTGAGACATAGCACTTGCCTGGCCATAAAGCCTTTTGTTCCCTCGCCGCCTCTTGAGAAATGCTCGTAAGTCGGGCATTTAGCGATTTCAAACTCTCTAACGACTTGAGATGCGCCAAGCTTGCTGCGTTCACTGGCGTTTGGTCAAGGTGCAACCATTCCAACTTCGTCATCCCTTGCAGATGCTCAAGCCCCGGCCCAACTACCAGCGTTCGAGTTAGGATGAGCGACTTCAAGTTGGTCAAGCGTTTGAGATGTGCCAATCCCCTATCTGTCACGTCAGTATCGCTGAGGCTAAGCTTTTCTAGAGTAGTTAGCCCCTGTAGATGTGCGAGGCCCGCGTCGGTTACTCGCGTATCGTCGAGCCGCAAATCTTCTAAGGCTTTCAGAACACCGAAATCGGACAATCCATCGTCAGTAATGCTTGTCCGATCGAGAAATAGTTTCTTTAGATTCGATAGCTTTCCAATGCGACTCAAGCCAACGTCCGTCACGGGAGCATCGCGTAGGTCGAGCGATTCCAAAGTCGAAACTTCGGCGAGATGTTCTAACCCGATATCCGTTGCTTGACTGTCATTTAGGTAGACCACTTTGATTGCCGGCAGTCCCTTGAGGTGCCGCAGTCCATGTGCGGTTACTTGTGTATGGCCAAGGCTGAGCCATGTGATATCCGGTTTTCGCCGAAGTCGTTTTTCTAAGATGGTATCAGTCGTATTGGCGGCGAGTCCCATGCTCCAATCGCTATTCGTACGCGGTGGATTGCTAGTGTGTTTCTCCTTAAGCCATGGCATGAATCTGTTCCAACTCAACTCTTCTGCCCCATCAAATGTGATCAATGCCTTTAGATCTGCATTTGATGTTGAATTTGCGATACGATATTTGGCCCCATCAAACGTGGTGATCAGACAGTATTTCCGTCCGCCAAACATGTCGTGCCCGACACTTTCGACAGCCATCGCGAGATCATCCGGTTTCGTCCACACCACAGCGGCGTCGTCTGGTGCCACGAATGCGGCCAAAGTGTATGCCGATCCATCTTGCACGTCGTAAATGGTGCGTTCTTGGCCTTCTTCGCCATGCCACACGGAACCTTCCATCACAGGGACAACAGCGTGTGTGTATCCATCCGACGCATCCTTTCCGCTCTCGAAATAGACTCCGACATCAAAGACATCGGGCATTTGGCGGACCAGTTCACGATTGTGCTCACTATCCCACGGCTCCTCGTGTCGGAATTGTCGGTGCAGGTCTTCATGACCTAAAAACGGAAGCAATGCGACGCGCCAACTGAGCAAGGGCTTGCCATTTGGAGAGCGTGAGACTCTTTTAGGAAAGTGCCCATGTTTGTCGTCAAAGCTGCGCATCGCAATCGAGATTCGAGAGAGATTGCCCAAACGAACCTGATCTCGCTCTAATTCTTCGCCAGTCATCGAATCACTTGGTGACTCGGCGTGACATGGTACAAAGGTCTCAAAGGTGACGAGAGACATCGTTACAATCAGGCAGCGTAAGCGTTGAAATAACTCCACTTAGTGTGTTCCTTAACTAGCGAAACGGAATCGGATCATCGAGGGACACGACGCACGCGTGATTCTCCTCACGACGAACGCAATGCAGTTTCTCATTCGCACGACATGGATCAATATTGATCTGCGAGTCCGTTGGTGAGGTGGTAAAACGCGACGCAGTTTGCCGGCTAAGGGGCGATGACATTCACCTTCCACGCAAGATTACAAAGACCTTGGCCCCCTACCGCGTAGCTCCTGGCATACTTTAGGGCGGCTAGTGCGCCCTATCGCACGTGCCCGTCGAAGTCATCGTTGCAGATAACGATAGCAAAATGATCGAACGACGGAAGTGGCAGCGAAACAAGATTGTCGGGTTGTGCGAGAGAGGCAGCACAACATCAGCAAGCTTCAAAGCGCGGGAGCTACTGAGTCCGAGGGTGATGCGGTTACGCTTATTCCTTTGCGAACGCTCGAATTGATCGAACGCTCGATGGACGACCCGAATTGCACCGGCGGCGCGGTGGATGTCTATCACAAACCCGCGGGGTTGTTCATGCGATGCTATTCGGGTGTGTGGAGAATCATTAGGGATCTGAGCAAAATGGCGCAGGGGGCCACCCAGTTTTGCCGAAGGTCAGAATTTCAGAAGTTGGGTGGTTGAGAAGAAGATATCTTCATGGGAGCAGATTGCGATTTCCATTAGCGGATGAGTCGTCGTGCGAAAAAGACGTCTCGTCACACAGCATTCATCAAGGAGCTCAGGGTCGTTCCCTCTCCCAGGAGGTTTGACCAGTGGTCGGTTTGGCGAACTCTTGTGAAGACCAGTCCGCTCTTCATTCTTCTATTCTGGAAGAGTGAGGGTGCGTGGGCTGAGTGGTATGAAGATCGACCGAAGTAGTTGGGCGAAGGGCGAGCCTGCATCGGCGATTGCGGTGAGAGCGAGTTAATCCACGACTGCCGCGTCGCTGTCGCGAAAGCGGTAGCCGACGCCACGCACGGTTTCAATCACGTCCGCATGTGCCCCGAGCTTTCGTCGAAGCGCTCGGATGTGGACGTCGATGGTTCGTTCCATCACAATCGCGTCGTCACCGAGCGCTGCATCGATCAATTCGGATCGTTGAAAGACTCGCCCCGGTTGTCGAATCAAAGTGTCGAGCAAACGGAACTCGGAGCGTGTCAATTCGAGTGATCGCCCGGAAGAGGTTACCTTATGGCGACTCCGATCGATCACGATGCCGTGACAATGGATGACCGTACCGTCGGCGACTTCTGGTTGGCGGCGACGAAGCAACGCCTTGATCCGCTCGAGTAGTACCTTCACGCTGAATGGCTTGGTAACGAAGTCGTCAGCTCCCAGCGACAAGCCAACAAGTTCATCCAGCTCTTCCGCCTTGGCGGTCAGCATTAGAATCAAAACGTCACGCGTCGCGCTATCGGCTCGTAATCGCCGACAGACATCCATGCCGTCGATTACGGGGAGCATGACGTCGAGGATCACCAGATCCGGCGGAGACAGCTGCGCTCGCGTAAGCCCGTCCTGGCCATCGTGTGCCAACGTGACTTCGTAACCTTCGTTGCGAATGTTGTACGACAGCACTTCTGCCAACGAGAGGTCGTCTTCGACAATGAGTATGCGTGCTTTGGCCATGATTTCCGTAAACTAGTGCATTCTGGATTCGATGGATTTGTGTCGCACGATATCGCCCGCGACGAGATACACGACATCCTCCGCGATGTTCGTTGCGTGGTCGCCAATTCGCTCGATATGCCGCGAAGCCGAAAAGCAATGCAAGGCGGGGACGACCAAATTGGGCGCGTCTTGCATCAACGCTTGCAACTCCCCGATGACCTCGACATTGAGTTCGTCAATGGTCTGATCCATCGACATGATTCGTTTGGCGGCTGAAGTATCCAGATTGACGAAGGCGTCCAAGCTGCCACGTACCATTTGCGTGACGAGTGAAACCATTCTCGAAACTTTTTGAGGCACGGGAAACTGCAAGAACTCGTCAAGCGACAAGGAGCGTTGTGCGACGTTTACGGCGAGATCGGCGATGCGTTCGAGATCGTTATTGATTTTGATGACCGAGGCAATGCGGCGGAGGTCAATCGCGACAGGCTGGTGAAGGGCGAGTATCTTTAAACACTCTTCTTCGATCTTCACTTCACGGCGATCAACCGCTTCGTCGGCCGCGATTACTTTCGCTGCCAGTTCATACTGGCGCTCGATTAACGCCAATGCTGCCTGGTCGATCATTTCTTCGACGACGGTCGACATCGACAGCAAGTCGTGATAGACAGCATCCAGATCGCGTTGAAGATGTTTCGTCATGATTAACCAAACTTGCCGGTGACGTAGTCCTCGGTCTCTCTCTTCTGGGGACGAGTGAATATGTCGGGCGTCCGGCCAACTTCGACAACTCGCCCCTGATAGAAAAAGGCGGTTCGATCGGAGACGCGTGACGCCTGCTGCATATTGTGCGTTACGATCACGATCGTGTACTGTTGTTTTAGCTCAAAAATCAGATCCTCGACACGTGCCGTCGAAGCCGGGTCCAATGCCGAGCAGGGCTCGTCCATCAGCAGCACTTCGGGGCCGGTGGCAATAGCGCGGGCGATACACAAACGCTGCTGTTGTCCACCGCTCAAACTGAGTGCGGGCTGATTCAGGCGGTCTTTCACTTCGTCCCACACGGCCGCCTTCCGCAACGACCACTCAACCAACTCGTCGAGCTCACGACGAGCGATTCTGAGATGTAATCGAGGTCCAAAGGCAACATTGTCATAGATCGATTTAGGGAACGGATTGGGCTTTTGAAAGACCATTCCAACGCGTCGACGCAGGTCAACGACGTCGGTCGACCGAGCCAAGACGTCCAACTCACCTAGCTCGAGCGTCCCTTCGGCGCGAGCATCGGGAACCGTATCATTCATTCGGTTGGTCCAACGCAACAACGTACTCTTGCCGCAGCCGCTTGGTCCGATCAACGCCATCACTTGCCGTTCGGGCACGGCCATGTTGATGTCATGTAGGGCATGAAACGCTCCGTACCAGGTGTTCAGATGCTCGTAGCGAAGCGAAATTGCAGGCTCGGTTTCATGATCCTTCATCGCGGGAATTGCTGACGGCAAAGTGAAGGTCGGTTTACGCGACACACCAACGGGCTGCTCGACGGGCTCATCTTTCGGCGTTCGCACCGGTGCTGTTTCGGACATAGGACTTCTGCTTTTTGTGAGCATCATGGATTTAGTCACGATCAGGAACTAGCTCTCTGAAGTCGCTGTCGAACGAAAACAGCGACGGCGTTAAATGACAGGAGGATGACCAGCAGGACGATAATCCCGCTTGCCGCCAACGCATGGAAGTCCTTTTGAGGACGTTGGGCCCAGTTGTAGATCTGTAGTGGCATCACGGAGTAGTCATCCATAAGATGCCCGGGCGCGGAAGCAATGTAAACGATCCCCGCGATGATTAGAACCGGCGCGGCCTCGCCAATCGCCCGACTCGTCGCCAAAATCGCTCCGGTCATGATACCCGGTATCGAAGCGGGCAGCGTCACGTTCCACACGACTTGCCAACGGGTTGCACCAAGCCCTGATGCAGCCTCACGGAGCGAATCGGGAACTCCGCGCAATGCCTCTTGTGTCGAAACAATCACGATTGGCAATACGACGAGCATGAGGGTCAATGCGCCTGCCAAGACACCACGCCCGAATGGTAATTGCAGATAGTACCACGCCTTGCGACTAATTCGACCGGCTTCAGCATCGCTCCTCAACGTCACCGCTTGCAGTCTCGCATCGGTCGGGAGCGGAGCGTTCTCACTGAGTACGTTAACTTTGAAACGCTGATCGCCGAGCAGTGCCGTCAGACCGTCTGCAACGACCGTCTCCGGTGCATTTCTTCCCGATACCGGAACCAGCAAAGCCCGGTCGCCTTCACTGAGGAACTGGTCGTAGTACCGCACTCCCATTTCGAAAACAGGATCAGAGGTCGATCCTAGCATCCCGAACATGCTGACGAATGCCGTGAGTCCGATGATTCCGTAGACGACCGAAGGCACACCGGCCAGATTCGTAATGTTCAACTGCACAAAACCGTGCATCACACGGGTAGCGCGGGAAGAGGGCTTGAACTCCTCGAGCAGGATCGCAGTCCCAACTCCAATCGGCAACGTAAACAGCGCACACGCCGAGCAAACCCAAATCGTTCCGTAGAGGGCGGGAGAAATGCCGGCTTCGGTCGTATCGGGACTCGGCGGGCTCGTGAGGAAGTTCCAAGATAGGCTGGGAATTCCCTGTACGAAGATTGCCGTTAGTAAAACGATCAAGATTGCTACCGACACGGATGCCGTCGCGATACAGAAGACAACGAAAGTGCGATCGAGATTCTGGCGGAACGTCCCCGACTGTGGAGCAACGTTCTGCGCCGGGCGTTGATCAGATGCTGGGCTCATGCGTACGCCTCCCGGAAGCGTTTTCGTACGCGACCACCGATCACGGTCAAGCTGAACGTCATGACAAACAAGGTCGCGGCCACGGCGTACATCGACGAGTATTCGGGCCCAAAGTTGCTGACGTCGCCCAATGCCATCTGGACCATGAAGCCCGTCATGGTTTGAACTTCTTCGCGAACGTCCATCGTCAGGTGAGGCATACTGCCTGCGGCCAAGGCGACAATCATCGTTTCGCCAATCGCTCGAGCAATCGCCAACAGAAACGCGGAGACGATTCCGGATAGCGCCGCCGGCAAGACGACCTTCACCGAGACGTCAAATTTAGTGGCACCCAATCCGTAAGCGGCTTCACGCAGGCTGCGTGGCACGGCTTGCAAGGCATCTTCGGCAAGCGAACTGACGGTTGGTAAACAAAGGATGCCAACGGCGAGTCCAGCGCTAAACGCGTTATAGATATTGAACCCGTCGTGAAGCATCTTCAACGCGGGAGTTATGGCTGTCAAAGCAAAGAAACCGTAGACAACGGTCGGAATGCCGGCGAGTACTTCGAGCGTCGGTTTCAAAATCGCCCGCAACCTGCGAGGAGCATATTCGCTGAGATAAATCGCTGTCACCAAACCGAGTGGCAATGCCAACACCATGGCGACCGCCGTAACGAGCATGGTCCCCGAGATCAAGGACCATACGCCAAAGTGCTTCTCGGTACCAAGCAGCGGATTCCATTGACTTGTCGTAAAAAATTCGACAATGCTGACGCCATCCATTTGAAAAAAGGTTATCGCTTCAATCGACAGTACGGCGATGATCGTGATCGTCGTGGCCAGCGAGAACACTCCGCACATCACCAGCATGGCCTTAATCACACCCTCGCGGATGCGCAGCGCGGAGCGAGACCGCAGTCGTCTCCCAACGTGAGGACCGGCGAGTGTGCCGCGGGCCTCGATGGTTGCAATGCTTGTCGCCATGACGCAGATTATTTAACCAAGCTTTCGGTGGTATACAGTTCGGGCAGAGCACCGGAACGCTTATCACCGGCGGCGTCGATGAAGTGAGTGCCGGTTAATCGGTCTGTGAGATGGGTTACCGCCAGTTCGTAAACGGAACCGGGCAAGCCTACGTAACCAACTTGCACGGCAAACTTGGCCGCGTTCTCAAGATAGAAGCTGGCGAATTTCTTCATCTCTGGACGCTTCATCGAAGCGACATTCACATAGATGAACAGTGGGCGGCTGAACGGTGCATAGAGGCCACTTTCGATGGTGTCCGGGCTAGGCAACACTGCCTCACCGTTGCTCGGGTTCACGATTGGCACTGCCTTCAACGAGTCGGCGTTCTCGAAGTAGTACGCTGCTCCAAAGAATCCGATTGCGTTCTTCTCGCCTTTCACGCCGGTCACCAAGACGTTGTCGTCCTCGCTCACCGACATATCGCTACGAAGCGAACTGCCTTCATCGGCCACGACTTCTTTGAAATAATCGAAGGTGCCAGAATCCGTGCCTGGGGCGTAGATCTTGATCGCCTCGGTGGGCCATTCGGGATTCACATCGCTCCAGTTCTTCGCAGCGCCCTTCTCGCCGAAGATCTTTTTCAATTGCTCAACGGTCAGTTGCTTTACCCAGGTGTTCTCGGGATTAACGACGATGGTGAGTCCATCGTAGGCGACTGGTACTTCAACAAACTCGACACCACTCTGGTTGCACTGATCAAGTTCGGCCTTCTTGATGGGGCGAGATGCATCGGAGATGTCCGACTCACCTTTCGAGAAGACTTTGAAACCGCCACCTGTCCCTGAAGTGCCAACGGTGACGCTGACATTGGGAAACTCTTTCTTGAATTCGTTTGCGGCTGCTTCGCTAATGGGATAGACGGTACTTGATCCATCGATCTTAATTTGTCCCGACAGCGCCGAAGCTCCACCAACTTCCGCGACATCGCTGCTCGAAGTGGTGTTGAGTGCCGATAGGTCAGAGATTTCAGTGACGTCCGACGAGCTCGTGCATCCCATTCCCAGTGCCGCGACAGCTACAAACATCCACCAACTGCGGGTCGACTCCATCGATTATTTCTCCTGCCTTGTCAATCAAGATGATGCTCGCGTTTCCAGAGACCACGAGCCATTTTGGGGGTGATTCAATGCCAGCAGCCTATGTCGCGATTGTGAAGGAAATGTGAAGGATTGGTTAATTGTGTTAATTTGGTTCGGAGGAGGTGGCTGCAGACGCGTTAACCCCATATACAACAAGAGGCTAGGTCGATATCACTGTCGACTCGGCGGATTCCCACAATCTCTGGCGCAATGCAATCAACTGCTGCACGCCGCGGGAATTGTGCGCTCAGGGATTTTCAGTTTTTCAAATTGAAGGGATTCGTAGGACGGCCACTCTTGGCCGTTAATTGTCGGGCAGGAGTGCCCGACATACGGCAAAGTGCACCGCTACCGTGCGCTGGATTCGTTTGGATCGAATTGAGAAAATCGCGTACAATGAACGCGTCCCGCTCGGTTTTTTCAAAAGAGCCCATTTGATGATCAAAAAACTCGCTATGTTTGTCGCGTTCACGACGGTTTCGAGTGGGCTTACGGCTCAGGGGCAAGTAGTGCAATTGCCGACGTATCGGGTGTTCTCCGTCGGGACGACCGTTTCCGTTCCGGATGGCGGAGCAGCCTATTTGGGCGGGGTAACTCGTGGAGCCTGGAGTAGCAGTTCACGCGGCGTACCTGGCCTGAGTCAAGTTCCAGGATTGAACCGACTGTTTACGAACCGTGGAATCGGATCAAGCGTTACTTCGTCGCACGCTTATGCGACGGCGACGATCATCGATCACGCCGAGATGGATCGGGCGTTACTCGCAGAGGCAGCCGCTCGGCGGGGTGATTTTGGAGACGCAAGTTTCGGAGGTGCAAGTGCCACGGATCGTCGCGCCGCGTACCTTTCCGAGTTTGTCGCCAGGGGGATGCAGACGGTAACACCGGTAACTCCAGTCGCGCCCAATCTCGCCGTCCCAGCCCCGGTCGACCGACTGGCGAACGCAGAGGCTCAACAGGAAGCGGAGATGGCCATGTACCTTCAGCGAGCCGAATCGGCCGAGGCGGCGGGCAATCTGGGAGCCGCTCGGTGCAGCTACAGCGTCTTGGCCCGTCGAGGCAGCGAAGAGCTGAAACGACTTGCCGCGCGACGACTAGCTGCTTTGGCGGGGCCAACTACTGGCGACAAGCTCGCTGGCCGCGAGCACTGAACGATTTAGGATCGTTTTCGACCGCCTTGGGTTGTTCTGATCGGACGTCGCTCCAACTACAATGGACGCGTTCTCCCCGGCGCGTGCGGTCGTATTCGCCGTCGCCAAAAACGCATCATGATCTTCACGCACGCCTCTCCCCAGGAACGTACCATGCCCGCCTCATTGGACCGCCGCCAACTGCTTGCCGCTGGCGGTGCCGGAATCGCTGCTTCGCTCGTCAACACTAACGCTTCACCAGTTCGCGCGGCTGAAAAGCAAGCTGCTGGGTTCGGGTATTGCTTGAACATGAGCACGATTCGCGGAGCCGATGGGAAACCGCGACCGATTACCGAGCAAATTGATATCGCGGTGAAGGCCGGCTATGACGCCATCGAACCCTGGGTTCGCGAAGTACAAGAGTACAAAGAGAGTGGCGGCAGCATGAACGATTTGCGAAAGCGAATCGAAGACGGCGGCCTGACGGTGGAAAGCGCGATCGGCTTCGCCACTTGGATCGTCGACGATGATTCAAAACGAGCCGAAGGTTACGAGACCGCCAAACGCGATATGGAGTTGCTTCGCGAAATCGGCGGCAAGCGGCTGGCTGCCCCGCCGGTCGGCGCTACGAAGCAGACTGACCTGAATCTCTTCGCCGTTGCCGAGCGATATCGAAAACTCTTAGAGATCGGCGATGAGATCGGAGTCGTTCCGGAACTGGAATTGTGGGGATTCTCGACTGCGATGAGCCGGTTGGGCGAGGTGATGTTTGTGGCTGTCGAGTGTGGCCATCCGTCGGCCTGTGTCTTGCCCGATGTCTATCACATTTACAAAGGCGGTTCTGACTTCACGGGCTTGGGCCTGATCAACGGGACCTCCATTCAAGTCTTTCACATGAACGACTATCCAGCCGATCCGCCACGCGACAAAATCGGTGACGCAGATCGTGTCTACCCTGGCGACGGAGTGGCACCTCTGGGCGACATCTTGCGGATGCTGCACGCAACCGGTTGTCGATGCATGTTGTCGCTAGAGTTGTTCAATCGCGAGTATTGGAAGCAAGACGCCGCCGAGGTTGCCGCGACCGGTTTGGCGAAGATGCGAGCGTCGGTGGAAACCGCCTTCGCGTAAAGCGATCGAATGAAGCGAACTCCTCAAATCGTTTGTGAGTGCGGCGGCGAACTGCCTCGTCCGATGCCTCCTGCTTGCCCGCATTGCGGCGCGGTGATCAGTTCGGTTCGACGCAGCGTGGCTCCGTTTGTTCGGCAGGTGCTCATCGTTGCTAGCGCGCTTGCCATCCTGTTTGCATTTTTGGCGTGGTTGCTGTCACGATGATCGTTACCGGCTTTGGCCGTCGATGAGAACACGACGGGCCTGAGATCCGGTGACGATCCCTGGGCTCAGCATCGGAGCGAAAACGGCGACGGGTGTGAAATTCGTCGCGCCGATACCCATCTGAATGAGATCGCTGCCCGAGAGCGTTGGCCGACCTGCACGCTGGACGAGTGGGATGTTGATCGAACCAACGCCGTCATAAGCACGATAGATCACCTCGGTGCATACCAACCGATCGGCGCGGCGGAAGTCGAAGTCGAAATCGTAGGGCTTGCCCTCGTGAGCAATGCCGCGAGCCAACGCCTTGCCAAGATCTTCGCGGGCGATCGAGGGACGGAGGACGACCACCGAGTCCGAGGCAAATGGCGA
This sequence comes from Planctomycetaceae bacterium, assembly GCA_020638975.1. Taxonomy (GTDB): domain Bacteria; phylum Planctomycetota; class Planctomycetia; order Pirellulales; family Pirellulaceae. The sequence continues at coordinate 227,980 of JACKHN010000007.1, read as the reverse complement.
CTTCAAGGTCCGCAAGTTAACACCGTCTCGCATCGACTCGAGGACATTCCCTTCAGAATCGGAATTGGCATCGAGTAGTCTCGCCCAACGAGGCTTGACGTACTCTTGCTCGTGGATGCCTAGGCTGGCAAGCGACTCGGCGTCGCCAAGATAGAGCGCGGCATGGGGCCAATAGCCTGGCAAAAAATAGTTGGTTAATGCGTATTCCTTGCGCACGACTAACACGTCTCCGGGCATCAATAGCTTGCGCATCTGTTCGGCAACATCCGTCGGTAATCCTGGCTTATGTCCCAGCCGAAGATATTTGTCAGCCGCCAAACTGCCTGCTAGTTTCTGAATTCCGTACAGGGCCTGGCCAATGACCGTGCGACCGAATTGGCGCAGCATCTGGTCTGCGCGAGTGCGCAGTTTGGCGGTGGCGAATTGTGATATCGAAACGTCTAGGCGGTACTTGAGGTCATCGATGCAGGCGAGCAGTGGTGCGTAAGGCGTGTTCTTCGCCATCTCCCTCAGTTCAGATTCATGCTCATCGAAATACTGAATTGCATGATAGAGATGCCAGCCGTGGCGTGCGCTCACAAGCGATTTCTGGACGACATCATAGACACCACCCGGTACTCCGAATTGTGGCGCGGGCTCGTTGAATTTGCGACGAACGATTGGACGCTCGTCAGCTACTTCACGCAGGAATCTCGCCGCATCCACTAACAACAAGGCAGCGGCAAATGCAATCAGAAACGCCTCGCGATGCGATACCTCGTCCAATTCATCATCGTCTTGAAATGATGTGATAAGATCGAACAAGGCGTTTCGAGCATGCCAATAAGAAACGAGAACAGGACGCGCATCGTCCTCTTCGAGGGTCGTGAAATAGCCTCGCTCCTGCGGCGTGATCCTGCCGGCTAGGGCTGCGGCACGCGACTTCAGCTCGCGGAAATACTCCGCCATTTGCACGACTGTGCGTAAGCCCGAGTCTAGTTCGTCCGCCTTCACGCCACGCCTCCGTGCAACTTGGACAGCAAGTTGTCAGTTCGCTAGTTCGAGTGACCCGACACTCCAATTGGCAACGGTCGTTCCGTCGTCGCGGGTCGAGCGAACCAAGAACTCAATGCTTTCTGGTTCGCCGTCGATTACGCCACTGGCTCGAAATCGTTGTGTAATCTTTAGAGTGTTGTTCACGCCGTTACTCTCGGATGTGATCATTTCGTCGCGAAGATGTTCAATATGAGCCGTGTTACCGAACTGCTGTAGTTTGGAAGCCGTGGGTTCGCTGACAAACTCCTTCAATTTCCGTGGCGGCGTGTTTTCAAGTTCCATCATTTCCAACGGTTCACCTCGTGCTTCGGTGCCCGTCTGGGAACTTGGTGCGTCCGAGTAATGTTTCGCCAGCGACCCAGGTCCTTGGAATCGCTCGTCCGATTTGAGTGACAACTGATGAGCTTCATGCATGCGTCCTTGCTGGACCAATGATAGCCAAAACTCGGCCTTCTCACGTGCTTGAGCATAAAGCGCTCGGTCGCGAGATATCACCCGCACAGGCGCATAAACGCCAATCAGCGTCGCGATGCATAACCCAAGTACTGCGGCACCGCGTCCGCTATAGCGTGTTTGCGATCCAGACACTCTTATAATCGCCGAAAGCGAAATCACGACTGCGACGACAGGAAGAACCCACAACAAAGGGTGCAAGATAGCAAGCAGCGAGAAAACACTGGCGATGAACGCGACCACGACGAGAGCGCTAATCGGGCGGTACTGTTCCAAGTCGGGTATTTCTGGCCCGCCCGTAAAATGTGTCTCCACAGGATGCGATTCCGACATAGCCCTCCACCTTCCAAGGTTACTGTTTCAAGACGCGTTGCAACTCGTTGATCGAAGTCACGCCCTGAGCCACTTGAAGAATACCCTCCTCCTGGATCGAACGGTGACCTGCGGCTTTTGCTACGCGTTTGATGGTCTCGAGGTTCGGCTGTGCGGAAAGTGCCGCTCGAATCTGATCATCGATCACGAGCAGTTCGAACAGACCGGTCCGACCGAAATATCCGATCCCGCCACACTTCTGGCAGATTGGCGGGACGATGGGGTTGCCTTTTTCGTCGACCAGTTGCTCCGGCGGTGGTGGCTTGTATTCCTGGTACAGCACTTGGACGCGGCCAGCAGGAATACCAAGCTTCTGAAGCAATTGCGGCGGGGGCTGGAAGGGTTGTTTGCACTGATCGCAAAGTTTACGGATAAGTCGAACATTGAGAACGGCGGTGACGGCTTTGGCAAGTTCCGCTGCCGGACCTTTGTAGGCAAATACCTTCAGCAGCGCTTCTGCCGCTTCTTTTGCGTTCACCTTCGTGTAAGCCTGTTTCTGGTACTTGTTAATCTGCTCACACAGAAGTGTGACGGTTTCGGCGTTGGTAAGTTCAGGGACGACCAGAACGTCAGGCTCTTTCAAGATCATCTGCGGCAGGAGATCAGCAGGTGACTGACCAGCCGCCCGATCATAGTACTTCGCACTCACGTTGATGACTTCGTCTTCTTTGTTGTCTTTGTCCTCGGTGGCGACAAAGTCACGCATCAACCGATCTGCCGTTTCAAGAGTCAGATTCCAGGTCGTCGACAAACCGCCGCCTGGAGGTGCCGAGACAATGATGAAACCGCTGTCCGCGTCCAACTGTTCCTTTAGCTTTGCACGCATCTTGTCGCGCATGCCGAGGTCTTCAATCTTTGTGAACTTGGGCTTCTTGGGTTTGAAGGTGATGACAACTCGCTCGCCAGTCGCCACGCCCTGGCTCGTGAAACTGGCGACATACTTCCCGCCACTGAACTCCACTCCGAACTTCCCGTTCTGTTTGGAACGACGATCTTGCACGTTCAGGTTGGTGATCTTTTTGTACACGGCCAAGGCCGCATCGCCGGTCTGTCGATCCAAAGGATCACCGTTCATCCACACTCCGTCGATTTCAAACCGGACGGCGACACCTTGTGCGGCATAGTCGAGCATCACCCGTTCGCCACGACGACTCAGGCAATGCGCCAACAAACCATTGGCGATTGGGAAGGCTGGCGACTGTTTCGCTGCCAGCAGATTGGCTTGATCTTGTTGCTTATCGGGAGCGCCCATCGGGGTGAGCGTTACCGGTGGCAGTTGTACTTCGACAGGTTCTTCTTCCTGTTTTTTGGCCATGTCTCAACTATCAGTTTCTGTAGGAATACAATGAACAGATTTGAATTAGAGAATACCCGGTGCCCGAACATCGATGCCCTTGAGCGCCATTTTCAGCGCGTCCAGATTCGGAGCGACCGCGAACGCCGTGGGGCGATCGATTAGATCAGCGTCGATCAGCTTCTTCAACGCCATCGTAAAGTCCTGCATGCCTTCTTCCGCCCCAATACGAATGGCATCGGGAAGCTTGTGATCGTCACCTGCCAGGATCAACTTTCGCACCGTCGCATTGAACAACATAATCTCGTTCAGCGGCACCCGTGAGACGCCGGGCTTGATGGACTTCAATAGCTTCTGAGCCACGATCGCTTTCATGTTACTCGACATGGCCGCGCGAAGTGCACCGTGCATTTCTTCGGGGAACAAGTCCAGAATACGACCGATTGTCGTTGCGGCCGTTGCGGCGTGGATCGTTCCGTAGACGAAGTGACCGGTTTCTGCGGCATGAATCGCCGTCATAAAAGTCTCTTCGTCGCGCATTTCTCCCACTAGCATGATGTCCGGGTCTTGCCGCACCGCGTGCTTCATCGCGATCTCGAAGTCCTTCACGTCAATGCCGATTTCACGCTGATTTATCAGTGCTTTGTCTTCGGTGTAAACAAACTCGATCGGATCTTCCAAGGTCAGGATATGCTTGCGGTAGAGTTGATTCGTATAGTTCAACATCGAAGCGATCGTCGTCGATTTTCCCGAGCCCGTGACGCCAGCCAGCAAAATCATTCCCATGTCGAAATGACAGAGCGACTCCATGATCTCGGGCAAGTACAGACCCTTAAAGTCCGGAATAAACTGGTTCACACGGCGTGCGACCAATCCGATGTTTCCCATCTGTTGCAACATGTTCACACGAAATCGCCATGTGACGCCATCGACGTCGACGGTGTACGAAAAGTCGGCACCGCCTTCTTCATCAAAGATTCGCCGGTTGCGATCGTCCATCATCGGCAGCAACAGACTGAGCATTTCTTCGGCGTCGATAGGCCCGCGATTGAGGGCTTTCAGTTCGCCGCGTTCGCGAATCAGCGGAGGCTTGCCGACTTTGAGGTGAAGGTCGCTGCCCTCGATCTTAACGAGAGCACGGAACAGCTTGTTGACAGGAATCTCATCCCGCTTCCGCGTGAACCGTTTCGCAAAGTCCTCTTCACCAGGAGCGACTGCGGCATCCTCTGCGGGAGCTTCCTTCTTGCCGTGTGCCATAATTAAACCTCGTTGCAACGTGTCCGGCAGGGATTGCCGTAACAGCTAGAGTCGAACGGCGACGCCCTGTCGGGCCATCACCTCTTTCGTCTCACGAATCGTGAATTCTCCGAAATGGAAGATGCTGGCCGCAAGTGCCGCATCGGCTTTACCAATCGTGATCGCGTCCGCTAAATGCTTTGGGTGACCCGCGCCACCACTCGCGACCACTGGTATCGAAACGGCTGCACTGACGGCTGCAGTGATCTCTAAATCGTAACCATCCTTAGTCCCGTCGCAATCCATGCTTGTCAAAACGATCTCGCCCGCGCCGAGTTCTTCCACACGGCGGGCCCATGCGACCGCTTCTAGCCCCGTCGGTTTGCGACCTCCATTGACGTGGACCTCCCAAACTTCGTGTCCGTTATAGTCGATGCGTTTCGGATCGATATTTACGACGATGCACTGACTGCCAAATCGCAACGCGGCCTCTCGAACAAAGTCGGGACGATGACAGGCAGCCGAATTAATCGACACTTTATCGCATCCCGCCTTGAGCAACTCGCGAATATCCTCAATCGTCCGGATGCCCCCACCAACGGTCAGGGGCATAAAGACTTGTTCGGCTGTCCGACGTACGACGTCGATCATGATATCGCGTTGTTCGTGGCTGGCTGTGATGTCGAGGAAGACCAACTCGTCGGCACCCTCTTCTTCATAACGCGAAGCGACCTGCACGGGATCTCCAGCATCACGCAGGTTCACAAAGTTCGTGCCTTTGACAACCCGACCTTCGTTCACGTCGAGACAGGGAATTACACGTTTGGCGAGCATTGCGAATCACAGGAGAGTAGCGACGGACTGCCTGCAACGAGAATGCCGGAACTTACTTGACAGCTTCTGGTTACGAGCAAAACACTACTCTAAGCCGGGCCTTCATCGCGGTCAACAGTCCCAGGGCAAATGCGACGAGAACCGCAAAGTCAGAACAGCATGGATCTTAGCGGCCCTCATCGTAGTGCCGCCCCGCCCAGCTTGCGCTGGAGATTTGACTTTCATCAACGATGACCTAGGGTTGCGATTGAGGGCGGGTGACGGGTACAGCCAGGCTTTCGTCGGTGCAGTTGCGACCCACATAGCTCGTTGCGAACGCCGTCACTTTCCCAGCATCCACTCGCCGCTGCGTTCGATGTAGGCTCCGTCATCGGTCCAGCAGACTCCAGTGCGTCGTGATCCTGCCCATGATTCAAGTCATCAAACGATTCCTGAAGAATAAAAGCGGTACGACTTCCGTTGAATACGCTGTCGTCGTGGCCCTGATCCTGATCGTCTGCATGGGTGCGGTGCAAGCTGTCGGACAAGCGTTGAACACCGCGTTGACCAATGTCTCCACGTCGATTGGGCCGGAAGCCAGTCCTCACAAGCCAGCAGCTCACCCACCACGCCCATAGAACTCCCAAGCACTCGATTTACCACTGGCAACCTATTTCATAAAGAACGTCGATGCAAAGTCACAACATCCTCGCACCAGTAGTTCGACGCATCAATGCCGGCGTTCTGGCAGGTCTATGTGCCCTCGTATTAGCAGTCGCTGGATGGATTGCGGGGATGTTCATCGTCGCTGAATTGAAGATTGGCGACTTGCGGTCCGTATTGGCGACGACACCAGCGTCTGGGCAAACCGTCATCGTTGGGATCGATCAAGAGACACTGGCGGCTTACGGGGGATGGCCCATTGCACGCGAGTACTGCGCTAACGTACTGAACCACCTCGAAGCAGCCGGCGCGACGCGAATCTATTTCGACAGTTCCTTGGCAACAGCTTCGCAAGACGAAAGTGATGCGGCCTTACAGGAAGCCTTACGACACCTTGGACCCGATCGCATCGCACTGCCAATTGTTACGCTCAAGGGAAAGCCTGATACGCAGGGGCATGTCCAATCGATTGAAGTCACACCCTTGACCAAGTTCTCGGAACACACCTCCATCGTGTCTGCTGATATGCCCTTCGATCGCGACAGTCGCGTCCGTAGTATCGGTCGCGATTCGTTTGGCGAAGTGGCGTCCCAACCGACCGTCGCTGGCTGGTTAGCCTCGGGCCGAGATGCGAAGCCGGGAGTTGCCAACATCGACTATCGCATTGACATCGAGTCGATTCCTGTGATCAGTTTCGCAGATATTGAACGCAATGGAGCTTCGTCTGAGGTATTCAAACACAAAGCGGTCGTTGTGGGACTCGTCGCCGAACGGGTCACCCAGCCAGTCCTCGTGCCCCGCTACGGCCAACTCGAGCGGGCAAGCTTTATGGCGCTGGCGGCGGAGACGTTGATCCTTGATCAGGAACCTACACAGGCACGATTCTGGATGGTACTCACCTGTGCGGCGACCTGCGTCGTCGTGCTTGGGCTTTGCTTGCCAAGATTCGGCATCTGTACAAGTGGCGTTTTAACCATGCTGTCGATTGCCCTTCTGTTTGGCTTTAGCATCGAATTGCAACGCCGCACGAATCTGGTATTACCGTTAGCACTCCCGATCGCCGCGAGCATGTTTACGTATGTCGGAACACTGATCGCCACGCACCCAGACTTCCAAACGATCCGGCAAGCGGGCAAGAGCCTCGTGGATAAAGTCGACTATGGACTCGCAAAGCTGTTTCATTCTGGCGTCGACTCCATCATCACTTTTTCGCCAGACGGAAGGATCTTGACGGTCAATGAGGCCGCTGAAAGGTTATTCGGGGTCAAAGCGGATGATGTCGTGGGCAAGCCATTAGCAACCGTCTTGCCGGACTCAGCGGACGCTCTATTACGTTCCGCATCCGGTCACCAACCCGGCCGGTTGGAGGCAACGGTCAACGGCAAGATGGGGCCAGGCAGGCATGTCGATCTGGCGTTCAACGCAATGCCGTCCGAGGCCGGCTGGGTCGGCTATGCTTCGATCCGCGACATTACCGAAATGAAGGCTCGCGAAGATGAATTCAAACGTCAAGCGACACACGATGGGATGACCGGCTTGCCCAACCGTGCTGCCTTCGAGCGGCACTTGGATGCAACCCGACGCTTCGCCGCCGAGACAGGCAGTTCTTTCGCCGTCTTTATGATGGATCTCAATAAGTTCAAGCAAGTCAACGATACACTCGGGCATCACATCGGCGATGCGCTGTTGATGGAAGTCGCCAAGCGATTTGAGTCCTCGATCCGCAAAGGCGACTTCGTAGCCCGTCTGGGCGGCGACGAATTCGCCGTTGTAGTTGCTCCGCCCACGGAATGCGACAACGCCGAGCGGTTAGCCGCAAAGTTGGTCGACTCCATTGCCAGCCTGACGGAGTTGGAGGGGCACGCGATCGAAACCGGAACCAGCATCGGCATCGCACTTTATCCTGAGCACGCGCAGAGCAGTGCTGATCTCGTGCGAGTCGCTGACGAAGCGATGTACGAAGCCAAACGCGGGGGACGTGGCTTTGCAATTGCCAACGCAGAGAATCTTGACGCCGTCACGTCGTAAATGTTACGCGGAGTTGCCGCGCGCCGCGTCTACGGTTGACTTGTGTAACTTCCCCATTGCCGTCGCTAAATTGCCTAGAAGCGTCGGAGACGCCGTGACAAGGAAATCGCTATGCGGCGCGGCAAAACACTTCGTCCGATGTACGCAGGTCGCCACCATTCATAGGCTGCAAGTCGTAGTTCAGCTCACGCAGCAGGCGGCAGCAGGTTTCGTGCACGTCGCTACCATGAGTGGAAAGAAAGATCGTCGGGTGAGTCTCCGATAGCAACTCGCGAGCACCCTTCAGAACCTGAGTTTCCGCGCCCTCGACATCGATCTTGATATGTGTCGGTCGCAAGTTGTGTTCTGCCGAGAACTTATCCAAGCTGGTCACCGGAACCGACAACGAACCACCCGATGAAAGTCGTCCCGTACCTGTGCCGGTACCGAATTCAAAGCGAGCCGTCCCTTCCTGATCCGCGACCGCCATCTCGTGGATACTTACGTTTGATAACTGATTGGCCTTCACGTGACGGCGCAAGTACGCGATGTTTTTTGGATCGGGCTCAAAAGCGACGACATGTCCCCGCAGCCCGACAAACTTGGCGGAAAGAAGGGTGTAGTACCCGACCGAAGCGCCGACGTCGAACAGTATATCGCCTTCCGCTAGCACATCGCAGAATTTCTGTGTCTGTTCTCTCTCGTACGTGCCGCACAACAGGCGAGCGACTTTCCCGCCGCTCGCAGGAGCCCATCGAGTACCACGCATCGGGCCTGCCATTATGGGCAACGCAACGCGCTGCCACGGTGAAAGTCGATGAGCCTCCAACGACAGAGTATGATTACTAGACGAATTCTGTTGAGTCATCGTGATTGGCTTCGGTGAGAGAGTGTTGGAGTCACGAGATGTGGCGAATGCCACTCGCTGATGCTAGAAAAGTTGGCCGAGAAAGATATCTCGGAGCCTAGAGAACTGATCGACGCATCCAGCCGCTGATCGTAAATCTAAAACTTAGATTTCCGTGACGTAGCTCCAATCGCATGGACAATCGCGAGATCACGAGCGTGGAAGACCGTTGAACCAGGACCTGTCCGACGTCATACAGGTTGACTCCTTCAACCGCCAGACACCAAGTGTTACCGTCGTTTTTGAACTTCCGATCAGTTCGTTCTACTTCGCATCCACACGGTTGACCGGATCACCGTGACGGCGGAACTTCGCCTTGACGCATTCGATGAATCGATACCGCGGGTCGCGAGGCGAGTGGAGCTTGCCCGGTCAGACGTTTGACTTTGGTCAGCAGCGAATAATTCATTCCTGGATGTAGAACCCCAACCGCCGTGGCCGAGCCGAGCTTCAATCGTCCGGCCTGAGTTCGCAGGTTACTGCGCGTGTATCTCGGTTGCCCTTGGGGATCGCCCTCGGATTCCGGTTCGACGATTTCCTTACCCAAAACTGGTCCGTTCTCACAGCGTCTTTAGATACTGTAGTAGCTCACCTTTCTCGTCCTCGTTCAACACGCTGGGGAAAGTGTGTCCCGCGGCACTCTTGCCGGGAAGTTGCGTGTTGAAGTATCGGCGGCGATGGACTGCGTTTTTTACGCTCGAAGGGACTTCGTCGAAGGTCTCAATCTCTAGCCCCACCTGTTCTCGGTCGTAGCCGTCTTCGGTTCTCTTCCAAACGATCGGACGAGTCTCCGGATGCAAGACATGCCACAGCGTGGGAACCGATCCGTTGTGGAAGTAGGGGGCGCTGGCCCAGATGCCGTCAAGTGGCGGGGCGACGTAACCGATCGGATCGACTTCGACGAGATCGACGCCGAAACGACTCAGCCAACTGTCCTTCACACCCTGACGCTGCTCGCGAGTCAGCGAACGGAATCGCAACGGATCGGTGCCGACCTCGTCCAGCTCAATCGTCTTCTGCTCGTACTCTCCATCAGCACCGTACGTGCCGTGGCAGCGGGCACAATTATCAATGAACACTCGCTCGCCGCGTGCCGCCAGCGTAAGGTCGATCTCGAAGGGATACTTCGGCGGTTCGAGCGACTCGATCCACGCGAGAATGTCTGCGAATTGTGGCTCCCATTCGGTGAGTTTCGCGAGATTGACTTGCGGCAGCAAAATGAATTGCATCAGCGGTCGAGGCGTTTTGGGCGAGTGGCCGTCGGCGTACAGTGACTTTTTCTTGCGGACGTTCCAAAACGGCGGAGCATCGACGTCGTGGTGCAACAGTGGTGGAAGTCCGCGTGTTAGGTTCAAACTCATGTCGGGATTGCGCAGCGAGCCCAGGGCGACGCCGAAGATGACCGCATTCGTCGTGCCATTGCTCGAGCCAAGCGGCACTTTCAACGACCCTAGATCCAAGTGCGAAAGCATCTTCCCCTGTTGCAGCTTGACGGTTCGCACGTCCTCGGTCAGCGTCTGTAACGCAATGTGCGAGTTCGGCAAACCGGGGATGACTTGTCCCGCTACTTTACCCCCGTGACAAGCCAGACAGTTCATCGTCCATTGGCCGCGTGCATCGACCACATAGCCAAGCGGGCTCGGTTTGAGCGCCTCGGCATGCAGACCAAGCGTGTTCGATCCGACTGCCGCGGTGTCCGGAATCAAGCCGTAGTAGGAGAACGTCAACTGGCGGCGAGTCGCGTTGTCCGCCTTCTCGGCAGCGGAGCGTTCCGGCTCGGGCCAGACGGTCCACAAGGAAGCAAACACTTCCTCATCGAAGTCGGGCGGCAGAAATGGGTGAGTTCGCAGCGCCTCGTAGCCGCCTGCTGAGGCGGTTTGATCCTCGGCTGGCGCGTACGCGCCGATCGTCATGACTGCCAGGCACAACATTACGACGGACCAGCGATGAATCCAGCGTGACGCAACATTCATCCTTAGAGTTTCCTGACTAGGTGATCCTGCAATCGCATTTGATTGTGCCCCTACCCTAACTTGGTTGCTTCAAAGCGCGAAGTGGCAGCTAAAAAAACCGCTATAAGCCGTCACTAGCAATGTCCCCCTGATAGCTGTCATCAGAAGGGGACGGCGAATGGAGACGATTTTGATGAGTTTGCAGGTGCGTAAGCGACCGGAATCGTTCTGACGGGTTCGTTTAGGGGAGATGACTTTGGTGGAAGCGAGTGAATTACTGCGATTGAGCTACCGTCAGACGAACCGTGTCTGGAGCCGGTATCAAGAGTCCGGGCCGAATCAGTTGCCTGTTGCCTATGCAGCCTGCGCACCTATCCGTGCAAACGACTCATGACCGCATGCGTGGGATCACACGTCCAAGGTCCGGCAGTGAAACTTTGCTCCGTGTCTCACCACGAAGACTGGGTTCAGCGCTCAGATTGCAGCAGCTTTGGCACGCCCAATGCTCAACGAGTCGACTGTAGTTACACGCAAACACTCGCCTACCTCGCTGCCCCGAGCATGCGAAAAAAGGTGCGACCAATTACGCACTTTCTAGACTCGTCGATGCACATCGGCTGAGGATTGGTACACGTTTGTTTAAGGCTCTATTGGAACGGAGATTTGTACGATGAAAATGAGACGAGGCATTCGGAAATCGGGTTTCACGTTGGTTGAGTTGTTGGTGGTGATTGCGATCATCGGAATCTTGGTAGCGTTACTGTTGCCTGCCGTCCAGGCAGCTCGCGAAGCTGCTCGCCGCATGCAGTGCAGCAATAATCTAAAGCAAAATGCGTTGGCGCTGCACAATTATCATGACACGTTCAAATGCTTTGCACCGGGCTATCTGATCAAACCAAATAGGGCTGCCATTAGCGCCACCGTCGACATGTGGAGTTGGGGGGCATTGACGCAGCGATTCGCCGAAGGAAATGCTGCTACCGATTTAATGAATACTGGTTCGACGACGTTGACGCAGGCGGTTCCGGTTTATGCAGGGTTGACGCCAACCAGTGGCCAAAATGTACTTGATGTCATGGTTGCCGCATTTCGCTGCCCATCGGATGTCGGTGAAGAGACGAACAGTACGCGGCTAATAAATGCGGTCGCCACGGCAACTTCGAACTACGTCGGAGCCAATTCGTCATGTGATCTCTCCGAAACCGGGGGTGGCACACCGGGGCAAATTGGTCTGTCAGTGGCGAGAGGAATTTTCCGTCAAGATGAGGCGGTTCGCTTCAGAGACATGACAGATGGTTCCAGCAATGTCATTGCACTCGGTGAACGACGATGGCGACTAAAGACGACTGGAACGGGTGGGGGCACTCAGTTTATCGCCGGTGCGGGCAATACCTTCGGACGTCGCCCCTTGGTGTCGCTCACTGCGCCAGACTTGGATTCATTCGGAGACGTTCTCGGGGGAGGAATCGTCACAATCAATCAATTGGACGCGGCATTCACAACGCCTGCGACAGCCCCGCCACTGCGGCGTGGTTTCTCGAGCCAACATCCGGGTGGCGCTCAGTTTGCACTCGGCGATGGAAGTGTTCGGTTCATCAGCGAAACAATCGAGCACCTACCGGACACTGCGGGCTGTGCGACACCGAATAGTACATTCGAGTACCTACTCGCAATTCAAGATGGCATCCCGGTCGGTGAGTACTAATTCGCCAGCACACACTTTGCCGGGTGGGGAAAACCCGCCACCCGATCGGACGCCTAGCACATTAATTTTACATGCACCGTGCTAAGCCAGTAAGTCTCTTTACGGTCAACATTGTTCGGCGTGGAACGAAGCAACGACAAGGATGCTTGCACCGGGAACGGGATGGCTAGTTGGTCATCCCGTTCTTCATTTCGAACGATGGTCCCGAAATCGGCTCCCTACCTAACCCGTATCCGCAGGCGTTGTTGGTCTGTCGAAGACTGGCAGAGCCCGGGGCACCCGAGTTCTTAGCCGTAACACAGCACTAGTCCTGAGCGAAACGCTCGCCCCCACTGCAAGCGTCTTGTAGGGCTCTCCCCGAGAGGAGAGCGCGTGTGATGTTAAGCGTGACCTGAGTGTTTGGAGTATATATAGTAGCGGTCGAATCTTGATGGAAAGCGTCTTCTTATGAATTGGCTCGTCGGCGCAGCACTGATCCTGGTGCTTTCCCTGATCTTTGATCTGGGGTTGCTCGCGTACGCCATGTACGCGCTGCTCAGCGTTCTGTTCGTCAGCCGCTACCTGGCCAGTCAATGGGCCGAGAGCTTGACTGCCGATCGTGAGTGTAATCGCTTGACGGCCGATGTCGGCGACAGCGTGGCTGTGATCGTCAATATCGAGAATCAAGGGAAGCTACCTGTACCGTGGTGCTTGGTCGAAGATCTGCTGCCTCGCCGCGCGCTCATTCATACTCCCCCGAATCTGGCCGTCGAAGGAAGTCGCTTGCAGTTGTCGATGCTGCGGGCGGGAGCCAAGCAATCGCTGCTCTACCAATTGACCTGCAATCGCCGCGGGTACTATCAGCTCGGTCCCTTGGTTCTGGAGACAGGAGACCTCTTCGGTTTGCATCGCCGCTATCGAGTCGCGACAAAGCCGCACTTTCTGCTCGTTCTGCCGCAAGTTATCCCGTTGGAAGGGTACGACGTCAGCTCCAAGCGACCGATCGGTGAAGTCAAGATGACGTATCGGTTGTTCGAAGACCCGACCCGCATCGCCGGAGTCCGACGTTACGAGCAAGGTGATCCACTCAGTCGTGTCAACTGGCGCGCGACCGCTCGCACCGGGCAACTGCACAGCAAGGTTTACGAACCGTCAACCGTTGCCGGTGCGACGATCCTGCTGGAATACCATAACGCCTCACACAGCCGCCAACATGAACCTATGCGAAGCGAGCTAGCAGTGACAGCCGCTGCGTCGATCGCTAATGCTGTTTACGAGATGGGCCAGCAGATTGGATTGATTACGAACGGCCGAGACGCGGCAGATCGAATCCGCCAAGAGGGCTGGGACCATGACATACGCACCCGCGACGCGGCTCGCAATGCGGCCAGCATGCGAGACGCCAGCGATCGCCTGCAACCGGTCGTGGTCGAAACCAAGCGTGGCCCGGAGCAGTTGATGCAGATCATGGAATCGCTCGCTCGTGTCGAACTGACCGACGGCTTGACTCTGTCACAATTGGTTGGTGAAACCGCGGATCGCCTGCCGCGCGACGCAACGATCATCGCGATCCTTCCACAAGTAACCACCGAGTCGGCCATCACACTCGGCAGCCTCCGCCGTCAGGGCTACGCAGTCACCGCGATTCTGAATATGTATGATGAGTATGACTTTGCCCAAGCCGCCGGCCCGCTGATCTCGCAAGGGATCGATGTCCAGCACTTGAAAGATGAAATGTCGATCGTCTCCGTTTGCCGAAAGTTTGTATTGAGGTAGAAGAGAAGGGATGAAGGATGAATTTTAAGAACATTCCTCCGTCTTCTACCTTCTACCTTCTGCCTTCTACCTTCTACCTTCTACCTTCTACCTTCTACCTTCTACCTTCCTCCCTCATCCCTCATCCCTCATCCCTCATCCCTCGATGAAACCTCGCCCCACACTTGCCGATTACGTCATCATCGCCATCAGCCCTGCGCTGATCATGGCACTGGTCGGCAGTTTGGTCTTCTTTTTGATCGAGCTGTTTTACCAAGGGCAGTATCAGGCCCGGCTGCAATATGTGTTCGCGCTGTTCGTGTTTGCGTCGGTGTTGATCGGTCGCATCTCGATCGAGGAGGGACGCGAGCGAGCGATGGGATTCTCGGTGATTCTCTCCGTCGCCGTGCTGTTAGTGATGGGCAAGTTCATCGAGTTTCCTGGCATCTTTGATCGCCTTAGCTGGGTTATCAACACGGGCTTGGTCGTTCTAATTCTGTGGTGCTCAAACAAGTTGACTTGGGATTGCACCGTGATCGACGAACAGCAAGACGCATCGGGCGAAGGGCTGCTGCAAACAGTGGGGATCGACGAGGATCCGGCCGGGGAAAGCAGCAACACGCCGGAACTTGAAGGCACAACCGGCACTCTACCGATTGAAGAGCCGCCGAAGTCTTGGTGGCAGCGAATGGTTGCGGCCCGTAATAAGAAGCATGCACCGGGCGTGTGGGTCGTCTACTTCTCGATGGCCGCATTGCCGATCTTCGGATTCGGCCAGGGCTTCATGTTTAGTCAGAACGAAGATAGCCGACGATTTGTTTTCAAGTTGCTCGTCGTTTATGTCGGTGCGGCGCTCGGCTTGCTGCTGACGACCAGCTTTCTCGGTTTGCGTCGCTACTTGCGCCAACGCCGTATCGAAATGCCGACACAGATGGCTGGCGCGTGGCTGGGCACGGGCGCGGTGATGATCGTTGGGTTGCTGCTGTTCTGTATGCTCCTGCCCCGCCGCAACGCCGAGTATTCGATTACCGATCTGCCTGCCTTCGCCGGTTCGCCGGACGACTTGCAGGCAAGCAATTGGGGTTTCGGCAACGATGGCCCTGAAGAAGACGACGCAAAGCGACAAGTGAAACGAGAGGACGCCAAGAAAGAGTCTGGCAAACCCGGCGACGACGAAGGCGAGGGGCAAGAGAAGTCCAAAGACGGCAAAGGCCAGGCCGAACCCGATAAGTCCGGCCCGCAACAAAGCGATCGCAAGGACCAATCTGATCAAGGCGAAGGCGACGAGAAGACTAGCGACCAAGGCAGCAAGAAGCAGGGGGAGGATAAGGACGGTTCGAAAATGGATTCATCGGGCCGTCAGAATCAGTCGCAACAAGATCAGCAAAGTAAACAATCGGAAAACAAGAAGAGCGAAACCAAGTCTGCTAGTTCAGACGAGAAGCAGAAGCAACGAGAAGATCGTTCCGGTGAGAAAAAATCCGACGCTGAGAAACGCGAGCAGCAGCAGGGTGAACAGAAACAGGACTCAGAAGCGAAGAAAGACGAAGCTCAGAAGTCCGAGTCGCCGAAGGAACAGTCCAACAACGAGCAAAAGCAACCAGACAAACCGAAGTTCGATCCCGCCAAACTGGCGAAGCAATTTGGTGGTGGCATCGGTACGTTACTAAAGCTGTTGTACTGGCTGATTGTGATTCTGATTGTCGCGTGGTTTTTGTGGAAGTATTGGGCGCAAGTCCGTGATGCCGTGCGGAACTTCATTCAAGCCATGCGCGAGTTCTGGGCCAGACTCTTTGGCGGCAGCGTCGCTCCAGCGACCGAGACACTCGAGGAAGCAGTCGATACTGCGGCACCGCCGCGCCCCTTCTCGGACTTTCCGGATCCATTTCGTTCGGGCCTGGCAAAGCAATTGCCGCTCGATCAGTTGATCAAATACAGCTTTGAAGCATTCGAAGCGTGGTCACGCGAGAGAGGCTTCACGCGGCGCCGTGATGAAACGCCGCACGAATTCGCGCAGCACGTTGCTCAATCAGGAACAGGTGTCTCTCAGGAAGCTATTCGCCTTGCGGAACTCTACAGTCGCGCCGCCTACTCTCGCGAAACCATGCCGCAAGCGAGCGGCCAGCTTTTGCAACAACTGTGGCAGAGGCTATCTGCCACCTAGCAACTGTAACCGCGACTAGTGCTTGGTTACAGCTCAATCTTAGGGTTGCGTGCCACTGGCTCGGCCAGTGCCGTCACGGGCACGGCTGGTCCGCGCAGCACTGGCCGAGCCAGTGGCCCCCAAATTCTTAGCGGTAACACAGCACTAGCCTTCGACCAGATTCACGGAAGCTGAAACACGGACTGGCTGCGCACAATGGCGAAATCATCGGGGAACGTGTGGAACGCTTGGACTTTAAAGCTACGACCACGTGTTTCGACGCTGATGTAACTCAGTGCCCCGAGCGCCATGCGACCGCTCGACTCAAACGTGTGGAACAACCCGTCGCGCTCAGTGTCGTGCGCCAGCGCTTGCTGAAATGTCCAAAATACTTCGGGACTGACTGGCTCTAGCTGAAAACTTGCTTCGTAAGCGATGCCGCCGCGGCACTCAACGCGATCACGGCGTTCACCTTTCAATTTGTAAGACATCAATCGCCGCTTTTTGGGCAGCGGGTGCTGCGCCGAACAGGCTACCTCGGTTAACGTCAGTCCACCATATCGCCAAGTTACGATGTGTCCCGCGCTCGTAATCTCAATGCGCGCCGTATAGTCTCCGCGTTGAACTTCGCGAGCCTGGAACACTTCAAACAGTTCCGGGTGTAAAGCACGCCCGTACAACTGAAATGCCAACTCAGCAACTTTTGGTCTGACGGATAACACGAATCAAGTTCCTACTGTAGATGAATGGGTGCTTGAATGACGATGGTTTTCTCAGCGAGTTGCTGACGTATGAATAGCTGCCGTCACTGAGGCTCATTATAGACTCAGTTCGAAACACCAACAAACGCACTTTCAGAAGCAAGTCAACAATCTGATTTTGGGTATTGACATGAAACTGCGAATGCGGTTTAGACGCCAAAGAACGTCACGCTGGTATTGACACGAGAATGTCGTAGAAAGCGTGAGCCCCCGCCGCAATACCGAACCCGCGCGCGAGAAGCAGCGTGGAGAAAAAGACGCCCGCGCCGAATCGGAACAAAAAACTCGACCACTCGAAGCTATCACCATACGATGTGACGAGATGAAAGTTTCCGATCATCAAATCGAGTTGGTAGTGTGCGGCGGCGAAGGCGAGGCTGCTGAAGAAGATGGCAACCACCCAACTCGTGCGGCGTGGTGTGCCGACCAGGCGTAACAACGCAGCCAAGGCCGGAAACAGCATCACGCGGAACATTAGCTCTTCGTAAATGCCCGCGCCGAAATAGGCAACGAACTGTCCAAACGCCTTCGTGTTCTGAGCGGATAATGCCAGCGTGGCGTCGCTTGTGATCGCCCCGAATACACCTTGCTGAGTTTGTGCCAAGACGAGCAAGATGCCGCCAAACGCCATCGACTCGAAGAGCATTCCGTACAAGGTGGTCCAACGGATCGACCAACGCTCTTGATTGAGATGATGCCAGCCGAGCAGCAAGCCGCAGGTTAATGCTGGTAGTAGAAAATACTGGCTGAATCCGAGCCATTCCAGCAGTTGCCGCAGCCATACGTCGGCCCCGTTTCGCATGGCTTGCGGACCTAACGCGATGAGGCCACCTTCATAGGCCACGATCATAGGTGCGACGAAGGCGAGACTGACCAACGGTCGCACCGACTCGTTCCAATAACGAGCCAGCAGGGAGGCCGACGTTGAATCGCTTGTTCGTTGTTTTTTCTTAGGCTTGGCCATGACATCGCGTTGGCGTGATCGGAAGGAGTGCCTACAAACTCTTCGGACCAGTGGCTCGTGCCGCTTGAGGCGGAGGTGCCGATCAAGTCGACCGAACCGTTCTGGGGCAGGCTAGTTTTCGTGCCTTGCCGTTTGTGAGGGCAATTGACACGCCGATAACTGCTGCGGTTGCGATGCGACTCGGTTAAACGAGCGACCCTAGGGAGCCCCTGCCCCGCGGTCGGATTCCGCAAGGCGTTGGCGGAGTGCTTCGATTTCCTGTTGGGCTTGTTGCACTTTGCGAGCTGCCTTTTGCTGATAGGCCGCTTCCACGCTCTTGCTTGCCGCGAGTTCGCGTTCCAAACGATCGATTCTCTGTTCCGCCTCGAACAGAGCGGAAGCATCGTCGTCACCCGACTCACGCTTCTGGACGGCTTCGGCCTTCCGTCTGGCTGCCGCTTCTCGTTGTACTGATGCTTGTAGCATCTTGACTTCGTCAGCAAGCTCCTCCACCCTGCGAATGGCCTCCGCTTCGCGTTGCTGTGCATGCTCACGGTCGCGATCAGAATTGGCCTGCCGCAATCGAGCCACACCGAGTTGCTCGCACGACGCAGCGAGTTCCATCCGTGCCTTTGCAACATCGGATTCAAGACGTCCGACTCTGTCTTGCACGGCCTCCGTCGCGTCTTTCCCCTCTTCGAGCTGCCGGTTGCTGACGACAAGTTCTTCCTCAAGCTCGGCAATACGCCGTTCAAGACGGTCTCTCGTGGCGACTGCCTCGTCCAGTGCAAGTGTCGCCTTGCGACGTTCGTGCCTTTCGTCGGTGAGTTCGCTGCGAAGTCGCTGCTCGAGCCCAGTGGCTTCGTCGACCTTTTGCTGAGCGTCTCCAAGGCGACCTTCCAACGACTGAATCGTCGCCGCCAGCTCTTCGCGAAACTCGCTCGCTTCCACCGCCAATTGTTCACGATTGGCTAGAGTATCCTGATGTTCTTGCTGCAACGCATGCAGCGATTCTTCACAGCGAGTTCTTGCAACAGTTTCCGCTTCCAACTTAAATTGCGCGGACGCGAGCATTTCGCGCAGAGCAAGCTCGTCCTGTCGCAGCGACTCAATGCTTGCTTCGAGAGAGGTTTGTGTCGCGTTTGAATTGGTGGCGTGTTCCGACAACTCCCGCTCGAGCTGCTCTCGCGACGCTCGTTCTTCCCGAAAACGTTCTTGCCACAAATTCGCCTTTTGTTCCAACTCGATCGCCGAATCACGAGCTTGTTCGAGCAGCTCGTTCTGTTTGCCGATGGCCACTTGGTCGTTCGCGATCCGCTGTGTGAGGTCGGCGATCTCGGATTGCTGCGAGACCGATCCAAGTTGTAACGCATCGAACTCGCTCACGATTTGCTCGTACTTGGCGGTCACCGACTCAAGTTGGATTTGCAACTCTGCGGCTTTAGATTCCGATGACGTTCGTGACGCTTCGAGTTCGTTCTTTAGTGATTCGTACTGCCGACGAGCGTCATCGAGTTGCGTCGCAGTTTGGTCACGTTGTGACTGCGCGGTGCGCAGCCGTGCGCTGATGACATCAACGTCGTCGAAGAGCTTCTCGCGCTGTTGCTGTTCTGCCTCCAGTTGCGACTCTAGCTCGAATCGGCTCGTGTGGAGTTTCTTGAGTTGCTTCTCGAGAGCGGTGATCTGTCGCCGCAGGCTGTCGCACTCTTTCCGCAAACCCTCGACTTGCGACGACTCGCTTTTTGCAGCGTGGCGAAGTTCCCGCCCGAGCGATTCAAGTTCAGCTTCCAACGCTATGCGTAAGCGATGTTCCTTGTAGAGCTCGTCTCGCGCACTCGCCAGCTCCCGCATGAACGAGGAGTCTTCTCCGTTCAACTTTGCCGATTTCGTTCGCGGCGGTCTTGCCGCGCCGACCGTCGGGGATGCTGGTTTCGCTGCTGATCCCGCATCATCGTCGAGCAAATGCAGCAACGCTTCTAGATTGTCGACGGTTCGTGTTTTGGCCGGCTTCTTCTTCGCGGACGGGTTATTTGAGTCCGAGGGCCGCTTCGAGGCGGCTTTGCGATTTGAGGGGCGATCAGCAGGCACGAATGTTGCCCTGGGGAACGTGGTTGTTGAATACCAAGGGAGCGAGATCAAGCTCACAGTAGCCGATCTACCCCTTCTGGGCAAGCAACTAAATGCTGGCGACGACGTTGCCAGGTTGAAGAAACTCTTTCACAATGCGTAAGTCCTTCGACAGAAATACGTCACCGCTGAATCGATACTCCGATAAGATCAACTCCCGCTATGGCAAAGTTCAAGTTTCCCCAAAATCCGAATGCGGATCGCCAGAATCCGTTTGAAGGTGAAGACGGAGCAAATCCGTTCGGGGATGACACTGCGTCTGCGAGCGACGCGGAGCGTTCCGCAGCGAGTGAACAGAATCCGTACTCAACGGCTGAAGTGGAATCGATTCAGCCCTACCAGCCCGGCGACTACGAGACGTTTTTGCCCAATCGTGGTGGTTTAGTTTGGTGGCTGGGATTAACTGGGCTCTGTATTCAATTGCTTGCGATCATGGTGGCAATCATCGCCATCGTGGCCGTAGGCGATTTTCTGGAGGGCATCGCCTACGGATTGCCAGGGCAGCTGATCGGCCTTGCATTGAGCATTCCGGCTTGGATCATGGGACAGAGCGACGTGAAAGCGATTGCGGCGGGCGCGATGGAAGAAGCCGGTCGACGAGCAACGCGATGGGGATTGTGGTTGGGAATCGTCGGCACGCTGCTCGCCGCTGGACAACTATTCTTTTACTTCGGGCTTTTGATCTTCGAGGAGTTCTACGCTTGACGGCTCTTTCGCCGGGGCATCCGCTGCGGTGGCTTCTTTCGGTTTTTTCTCCAAACGAGGAATCAGCACGAGTCTCACTTTCGTCCCACGAGGCGGGATGCGTTCCGTAAACGCCGAATAGACCAATGCATCGTTGGCTTGGCTGCTCTCGATCGGCAAGTCCAAGGTTGCTGTTGAGAAGTTCGACACACAGATGAGATCGCCACCGTCGGCGTGATAGTACTTTTCACCGGTCGTCTCGTCGGTCCAAAAGGTGCTGCCGCCGAACACCCAATCGTGCTTCATCTCTTCGCCGGTCTTCGCATCTTTCACCCATTCCTGGGCGCGAACTTTGTGCTTTCCCTTTTCATCCTGCCAGAGAACCAAAATGTCGATCGTTGTGCCCGTCGCTGCAACGTACTTGGGATTGAACTGAACCGGGTGGCCTGGTATTGCGCCCACCGCTAATAAACCAGCGTGGACCAGTTGGGCGGAACTGTTAACGGCGACTACGGATTCGTGCTCTTTGGAGCCTTTGGGGCACGCAAACATCTCCAGCCCGGCGTCGCGTATCGCGACCGTGCCATCGACAACGACCAGCTTCCGTCGCGGGTCGACCCAAATGTCGTAGTCCTTCGACAGCTTGATCAACTGTTCTTGTGGGGCTTCCGGTGTCGTCGCCGCTGGAGTGACATCGTCTGCGAGGCAATAGGACGCCGATGCGAGGAGCAACGAGAGAGCTAGTGCTATGTTACTGCTAAGAATTCGGGCGCCACTGGCTCGGCCAGTGCTGCACAGACCCATCGCGCGAGCGACGGCACTGGCAGAGCCAGTGGCACACAACCCTGAGTTCGAGCTATGACGAAGCGTTAGTATTCGGTTTTGAATCTGGTTCACGCTAAAAGCTCCTTGCAGTTTTGGCTCGCGGGGCAGTCACGCCATCGTCCCGCGACATTCGGAAAACAACAGGTTCGGGGGCAGGCAGGTTCTATCTCGCTTGCTAAGATACGCAACTTACCATTAATCGCAACTGGCAGCGCACCGGACAGTTCGGCTCGTTGCCAACGAACGAGTTCTCATTATACGTCACGGAGGCATCTGGACGATGGCAACGGTGGAGCAACCAAAGAAAGCCACAAAGCGTAAAGTGGGACCAGATCGCTGGGAAGACTGGACGAAATACCTTGCCAAACGGGAGAAACCGGTTCCGCTTGCAAAGCTGATCGCTGTGAAGCAGGCCGCACCGCTGTTATGGGCGTTACCTGCAGATGTCTGCGGTTCTGCGACCGAAGAGTTGCTCGCTCAACTCCGCAGCCTGAAGTCTCGTAAAGCAAACGACGCCGGAGAGATTGTCGCCGACCTCGAACAATGGCTGGAATCGGCTCGCATTCGCGAAGCATCGACACCCTTCGCCCTGGAGGCCTTGGCGTGGGCCCATGCGTTGCCGGTACTTACCAGCTTGCTTCCGGCCGCCCCCTGGTCGCAGCTCGTTGATCAATTGGTCAGTATCGCATCGGACGCTGGACAAACCGATCTGTCGACGGCACCGCTAACCCAACAACTTCTCGCCGGCGAATTGCCGCTAACGCTGGCTTATTTGTTGCGTGAACTGCCGGCCTGCAAAGATCTCGCCGCTCCAGCTCGGGAAGTGTTGTCGCATGGCCTGACGGAGTTGCTCGATGGCGAGGGAATGCCACACTCCAAATACCTTTCTGTCGCTCGTGCGTTGCTCGCTTGCTGGACACGCTGTCATTACATGGGGCGAGCGATGCCGCGCAACTGCTTTACCAAGGATGCCAAAACCCAGTATGACTGGCTTGTCCGCCAATCACTTTGTTTGTTGCGATACGATGGATCGCAAGTGTTGTCGCCAGCCGAAGACGGCGCATCGTCGTCGGCTTTGTTCGAGGCTGCATTGACGCTCGCTGCGGATGTCGATGATGACGAGATCGCCGACTGTCTCTTGCCCGGGCGAAAAGCACCCCGCGAGCCGCGAGCTTCGCTGCCCTCTCCGGCGGCAACTTCAGAGTGGGCCGAGTTGGCGGTGCTGCGTCGCACCTGGGATCGAACGAGCGATCAATTGATGGTGTCCTATGCCAATCGTGAGGTGCTCGTCGAGTTGAACTGCGGAAACGAGACGGCCTTCTCCGGAATCTGCAATCCCGAATTACGGGTTGATGGCAAGTTGCTGCAATTGGAGAATGCGTGGGAAGAGGTTTGCTGGCATTCGGACGCCGATTTGGACTACTTCGAGATAGAAGGCCGATTCGAGAACGGATGGAAGGTTCAGCGACAGTTCGCGCTTGCCCGCCATGATCGCTTTCTGATTATGGCAGACGCAGTCATTGGTGATTCGGTAGCTAATATCGATCATCGGTTTACGCTGCCGCTGAACGATGGAATTTCCTTCGATCCTGCTGACGAGACACGCGAGGGCGTCTTGCGCGGTCGCAAACCAATTGGAGCCGTTTTGCCGCTGCAATTACCCGAATGGCGAGCCGAACGCGTTGATGGGTCGCTTGAACAGACGCCGGACGGCCTGAGACTTCAGCAGTCGGCCAACGCCCAGCGGTTATTCGCTCCCTTGTTCATTGACCTAAAGCCCAAACGATTTTCGCGGCAGCTGACGTGGCGACGTTTAACGGTTGCGCACCAACTGCAGATCCTTCCCGCCGATATCGCCGTTGGCTATCGGGTCCAAACTGGCAAACGACAATGGGTGATCTATCGCTCGCTCGGGCCAACGGCTAGCCGCAGTGTGCTCGGTCAACACTTCAGTGCCGAGTTTGTCCTCGCACGATTCCCAGATAAAGGCGAGCTGAAACAGCTCATCGAAATTGAGTAGCCGTCGGAAAGGCTCTAAGAATTGCTTTGAGGTTCGTCGAGATGGCTGAGTTGCGACCGCGTATCGCCGATAACTTGGCGCGAGTCCGCCAACGGATTTCCGACGCTGCGGCGCGATCGGGGCGCGACGCTTCAGATGTGACGTTGGTTGCTGTCTCGAAGTACGTCGATGTCGATGCGGCTCAGGCTTTGCTCGACGCAGGCTGCCACGACCTCGGCGAAAGCCGCCCCCAGGAGTTGTGGCGAAAGGCAGACGCGCTGGCAGACGCTGCGGTGCGATGGCACTTCATTGGTCACTTACAACGAAACAAGGTTCGCCGCACGCTTCCGCACATTGCGTTACTGCACGCTTGCGACAGCCTCCGATTGTTGGAAGAGGTGGATCGCGTTGCGGGCGAGTCAAGCGCGATCGTGCGGGCGTTGCTCGAAGTGAACATCTCCGGCGACGCTTCGAAGCACGGCTTCAACCCTGAGGAAATGCCTTCGGTCATGCCATTGCTGGCGGACTACAGCCGCGTCCAGATCTGCGGCCTCATGGGGATGGCCAGTTTGGAGGGCTCGTTGGACGACGCACGTCGAGATTTCGAGCGTTTGCGTCTACTCCGAGACAGTCTACTCAGTGTGCTTCCTGCAGGTATCGCATTAGAAGAATTGTCGATGGGGATGAGCGGCGACTTTGAAGCCGCGATCGAAGAAGGAGCGACGATCGTTCGCGTTGGTTCGGCGTTGTTCGAGGAGCTTGAAGCGTGATCGCGTTAGAACTGCATCCGGTCGGGGTGATTCTACCTGTGCGGGCGCAGCCTGGTAGCAAAAAGTCGGAGCTTCGTGGCGAGCAAGACGGTGCATTGAAGATCGCCGTGACACAAATTGCCGAAAAGGGGAAAGCGAACAAAGCCATTGTCGCGCTGATGAGCAAGCAACTCGGTCTGCGAAAGTCC
Organism: Planctomycetaceae bacterium; assembly: GCA_020638975.1. GTDB lineage: Bacteria > Planctomycetota > Planctomycetia > Pirellulales > Pirellulaceae. The sequence goes on along the minus strand of JACKHN010000007.1, from coordinate 203,369 downwards.
CAGATCGAGCTGGTTTCCGGCGAAACATCGGCGCAGAAGCGGTTTCTGGTTCGAGAGATCAGCGTCGAGCAGCTGCGAGTCAGCATCGAGGCGGCGAATCGCGACGATCGTTGAGTGTGGCCATAAAAAAAGCCAAGCTACCCGCGAGTAGCTTGGCTTTTTGAAAATCATCTTCGTTGCTTAGTAGCAGCAACGACGGCAACGGCAACCGTGGTAGTGTCCACCGCATCCGTAAGCAGGAGCGATGACCGGCACGGTGCAAGTCACTTGCTGGGGCACCATGTGGCATACATTGACAGTCACCTCACGCTGGACCGTCCGGGGAACCATGACCGTGTATTGCTGGGTCTGTTGCTCAGACACGGTGCGATAGGTCGTCACGTTGCGCGTCCGCGTTCGCTGTTCCGGAACGCAGACCGTATAAGTGACTTCGCGCGTCTGTGTCTCGTTGACGTAGTTGCAAACACGAACGGTTCGAGATCGCGGTTCAGAGCGATAAGTCGTCACGTTGTAAGTGTACTCTTCTTGATGCATCTCGTTCTTCCAAACCGTTACGGGAACTTGCTCGGTGATGCACTGATTTCGCATGACGCGGTGAGTTCCACCACAGCCAGCCTTTTGAACGACGGTTTCGCCACCCTTCTGAACGGCTCCCTTTTGAGCAACGCCGTAGTCGCCTTTCTGAACGATCGTGTGTCCACCGCAGCTGCCATCGCAAGGGACATCTTCCCAGGCACAAACGTTGCGAGTGACCGACCGTGTCTCTTGAACCTGAATCGGGCGGCAAACGCTGCGCACGCCAGTTCGAGTCTCTGTTTGTGGAATCGAGACGGTGTAAGTCTGTTCGACTTCTCTCCAAACAGGTTTGCAGACGACGTAGTTCTGAGTTCCCGTTCGCTGTTGTGGCACCATCACGGTGTAGTTCTCAGTCACTTGGCGAGTCTCAGGCACTTGTCGACAGACTGTGACGACTCGCTCTTGCACTTGTGGTTCACAGATCGTTTCATTGACGATTCGAGTTTCCTGTGATATCTGCGGGACGTAGATGGTCTTCTCAATCGTCTGATACGTCTGACAGCTGCTGACGCATGCGGCGCATCCGCAGCCAGCTTCGGCACGATCTACCACAGCGAAAACCAGCATCGCCGCCAAGATCGAAGCGAGGCCAGCTTGCGCCGGAACGAACGATAATCTCATGAGTTCACTCCTTGTTCATTTTGCCCCGCCCTCGGTGGCCGGCAGTCCAACGCTGGCTGCTCTCGTCGCGCGTAGAGGGTCGGAATATATTAGTTCTGCGGGATATGGCGAATATAAACAGGATGCTAGCAAATGGAAAGACTCTAGCTAGGAAGAATACGCAAATAGATGCGATTTAACAGAATGGGTAGCATGTGTGGCGGGTCCGGTAGGCCGGGGCTCCGCGCCATCCGTCGCCCGCTGGGGCAAAAGTGCACCTATTCAGGACGCCGATGCTACGGCTGGAACGTGCCCGTTTCCCAAGGTGCCACGCCGTATCGGCTCACGTAAAAGGCGACCGAGCCATTGAAAATGCCGGTTGTCAGGCTGAGGCAGCACAGCGCAAGGCCTGCCATGGCGAGGCCGCGGCGTCGCGAACTCAGCCCCCAAACGCTGAACCCAACGCCCAGCAATGCCAACGAAATGCCGGCCAACGGCAGGAGAAATGCCGCCACGAAACTGATCACTGCGAGCGGCAGACACAACGCGGCGCTGGCAGCTGCGCCACCCTTCTTTTGATATCCAACTTCGCGATCACGCATCTCCTGCGATTCGCGCTGCGGCTGATCGGGATCGATGGCCTCCAGAACGGCTCGGCCACGGTCGCGGAAAGGTGACCCCCGTCGAACCGTCGCCGGGCGACTCTTGCCATCGGGGCGTTTTGAAGTCGATGCCTCGGTGGTGACTGACGGTATTTCCGACAGTTGCGCGACGAAGACCTCTTGCGAAGCGTTTCCGACCGGTGCCCGTCGAATCGGAGGTAGTCCTGCTTCCGTCCGACGCGCGACGAACTCTTGACCGCATCGCCAACATCGATTGACGGAACCCATCAACGCTTCGCCACATTTCGCACATTGAACTGCCATGAGAGAAGCGTTCGTCGGGGATAAGGGAACGGGAGCAATGGGTTGGGTCGTGGTACAGTTCGCCGTAAGTCGGGCGCTCCTGCCTGACAAAAGACGGCCAAGAGTGGCCATCCGACTTTCAGGAATGGCAAACAGTACCACTACCACGCGTTGTCCTTGTTAATCTAACACCCCCTGGCTACGCTAAAAACAACCCTACCAAGTTTTCCGAAACAGTGTGCCGTTATTCTGGCGTAGTTCCTAGCGAGGTTTAGCAATGTTCCGGGTCGCCGTACGTCTTCAGCACGTACTCCTGTTCGTACCAATTGCCTTGCTCCTCCACGCTGACGAAGCGACTCCACCACCAACGACACCTAGCGTCGCTCCCGCCTCCCCCGACGCGGAGCAAGCGTTGCAAGGCTTCAAGATACCGTCGGGCATGACGGGAGCGTTGTTCGCGGCCGAGCCCCTGATCGCGAATCCGGTGGCATTCTATGTCGATCACAACGGTCGGGTGTTTGTTTGCGAATCGTTTCGGCAGGATGTCGGTGTGACCGACAATCGCAAACACGATGAGGCTTGGCTCGACGACGATTTGGCCGCACAGACGGTCGAAGATCGACTTGCCTATCACAAAAAGCGGCTGCCTGATAACGGTATCGAGTACACGAAGTTCGACGACCGAGTTCGATTGGTTGAGGACACCGACGGCGACGGAAAAGCCGACCGAGCGACGGTCTTCGCGAACCGCTTCAACAAGATTGAGGAAGGGACAGGAGCAGGCGTCATCGAACATGATGGCAACGTTTATTACACGTGTATTCCGAATCTGTGGCGGTTACGCGACACAGACGGCGATGGCGTCGCCGACCAACGCGCATCGATGCACAACGGGTTCGGTGTCCGAGTCGCATTCCGAGGGCATGACATGCACGGATTGATTGTTGGGCCGGACGGTCGCTTGTATTTCAGCATCGGTGATCGCGGATACAACGTCGTCACGGACGACGGTCGCTTGAAAGACCCGGAGTCTGGTGCTGTGTTCCGTTGCGAAATGGACGGTTCGAATTTGGAAGTCGTCGCCACCGGGCTGCGCAATCCGCAGGAACTGGCGTTTGACGACTACGGCAACCTCTTCACGGGTGACAACAACTCGGACAGTGGCGATCAAGCTCGTTGGGTTTACGTGGTCGAGGGCGGTGACACGGGTTGGCGGATGTCGTACCAGTACCTTCCCGATCGTGGACCCTTCAACCGCGAAGCAATTTGGCATCCATTTCACGAAGGGCAGCCCGCCTACATCGTACCGCCGGTGACCAATGTTGCGGATGGTCCCTCGGGGCTGGCCTATTATCCGGGAACCGGGTTGGGCGACGAGCAGCGTGGGCGTTTCTTTCTCTGCGATTTTCGCGGTGGTTCGGCGAACAGCGGCGTCCGCAGTTTCCGTGTTAAACGCAAGGGAGCTTTCTTCGACCTCGTCGATGAGGAGCAACCATTCTGGAACATCTTGGCAACCGATATTCAATTCGGCCCCGCAGGAGGCGTCTTTCTGAGCGATTGGGTTGACGGGTGGAATGGCGAAGGCAAAGGTCGACTCTACCACTTCACTTCGGCAGCGGCACAAATGTCGCCGATCGTTTGTGAAGTCAAAGAGCTGTTGGCCAGCGATATGTCGCAGTTCAAAACCGAACGGCTGCAACAGTTGCTGGGGCACGTGGACCAGCGCGTGCGTCAGGCTTCGCAATTTGCTTTAGCGAAACGTAATGCGATCGATGCGTTGACGCGCACCGCGTTGGACGACGATCGTTCGTTGGCGAGATTGCACGGCATCTGGGGGCTCGGCCAGATCGGACGCGCTGATTCGACAGCACGAGACCAAATTGCGGCGATTGGAATCGACTTGTTGGACGACGATGACGTCGAGGTGCGAAGTCAAGCGGCAAAACTTTTGGGAGACCTGCGAGTCGATAGCGCGGCAACTCAACTAACCGCACGCATGACCGATCCCGACGAGCGAGTTCGCTACTTCGCGGCCAGCAGTATTGGCAAGCTTGGTGCCGCGTCCGCGTTAGCGGCGGTCGTAACGATGCTGGAGGAGAGTGCAGATCTCGACCCCGTGCTGCGACACGGCGGGATCATGGCTTTGGTGGGCATCGGAGATGTCGACGAATTGGTTTCATTACGCCTGCACCACTCGCGCAGTGTCCGTCTGGCCGCAGTGGTCGCACTTCGACGGTTGGCGAGTCCGCAGATCGTGTCCTATCTGAAGGACACCGACCCCTTGGTCGTCATCGAATCCGCACGAGCCATCCACGATCTACCGATTCCCGAAGCGATGCCTGCTTTAGCTTCGCTGATCGATTCCATGTCTAACGACGACGCGTTGCTGCGACGTGTTCTGAACGCTAACTTCCGACTTGGGCAACCACAACACGCGGCAGCACTGGCCGCATTTGCCGCCCGTTCAGACGGTACAGTGACGCTACAGGTGGAAGCTCTCGACATGCTCGCGACTTGGGAGAGCCCGTCGAATCGCGACCGCGTGCTCGGCATGTGGCGCCCGTTAAGCAATCGCGATCGTGAGGTAGCAGTCGCTGCACTGTTGCCGAAGTTGGGAGCGATGCTAAGTGGAAGCAATGACGTCCGAGTCAAGGCAACACAAGTCGCCTCGCAGTTCGGGCTACCGGAAGCCGGTCCAGCACTGCTGGAACTCTTCGCGGATGCAAAACAACCAGCAAAGGTCCGCGCCGACGCGATCCATGGCTTGGGAAAGCTGAAAGCTGTGGAGACTCCGGGGGCCATCCAAAGTGCGCTCACCGATAGCGAACCGCTCGTTCGTGCCGCGGCTCGAACGGCATTGGCGTCGATCGATCCGGAAGCTGCGGTCGCTCCGTTACAAGTGGCGCTGTCTGCAGAGACAACGATTGAACGACAAGAGGCTGCCGCAGCACTCGCGACGATCGAATCCGATACGGCGATGCAAGTGCTCGTGACCGCCGTAGAGAAGCTAATCGCCGGCGAGATTCCCGCCGACACGCAACTCGACATTTTGGAAGCAGCTCAGGCTCGCTCGACGGGCAGGATAGCCGAGTTGCTCGCCAAGTATGATGCCTCCCGCTCAGCTGATGATCCACTGGCCAACTATCGCGAGGCGATGTTTGGCGGCGACGCCGGACGCGGTGCCCAGATCTTCTATGTGCGAACGGATTTGTCCTGCGCTCGCTGCCATCGCATCGACGATAGCGGGGGGCGAGTGGGGCCTGATCTTTCTAGTATTGCATTGGACAAAAAACGCGATTACTTGCTCGAAGCCGTCGTTGCTCCCAATCGAGCGATCGCCAAGGGCTTCGAGTCGGTAATGATCGCCGACGCCGAAGGACAGATTCATGTTGGGATTCTCAAAGAGGAGACCGACGACGCAGTAACGATTATGACGGCGGATGGCAAATTGATGATGATCGAACAGGACGAGATCGAAGCGCGTCGGCCCGGTCAATCTCCCATGCCGGAAGACATTATCAAGCGACTTACGAAACGCGACCTACGTGACCTTGTCGAGTTCCTTGCTCAGCGGAAGTCGCCACCCAAAGCGGAAGACAAGCACGAATAAGGCTCGTCTCCAACCACCCTCGCTAAATCGATTCAATCGCGCCAAGCGAAATAATCCGCTCGACGATCCTATCGCGGATCGCTCAACTGGCCGGAGCATTGGGGCCTTGTTTCCGAGAATCGCCGCAACGTTGCGTAATCGCAACCTTCTGCTTGGACAGGCGTTTAGCTTCGACCTATGGTTTCGAGTGGTCTAGCGCGACGTTGCGCTATGGTCTGCCTATTATCACCCTCGCCTAACACGAACCGCCATGCTGTTTGGGAAACAATCGCAACGCTACGAAGTCAAGCTATTGCTGGCAATTACCATAGGGCTAGCTCTGGCCTGGGTGATCGAGCCGACGCTCCCCGCCTCAAGCTGGGTCTGGCGCATGTTCTTGGCGGTTGGTTGCCTTGCGGCGGCGGGTGCAATTTTTCGACTCGACGCTATCCGATTGTCGGGCAGCGAGAAGAGTGCCCAACGGTACATCGACATGCTGTGTCGACTCGACCACCATGATCTCGCGGACGCTGAAGTGAATGGTACGCTTCCCGAGTTACCTGAAAATAATCATTGGCAACCAATCTTTTCTCGAGTCCGACAGTGCCTTGTGGAATACGGTACCCGCGCCGACGAAGCCGAACATAACTGGACAAGCTCCGAGGTGCGACTGCGACGCGTGACGAACGACTACACGCGTCTGAATGACTTTGCCAATGGATTGCCGGACGCCGCGTTGGCGACCAATCAATATGGCGAAATCGTGTGGGCGAATCAGGCCGCGCGAAACCTGTTCGCGTTGGAGATCGACGAGGCGGCACCTGTTCTCGCGGCCAAGCAACTCAGCAGCACCGCGCTCATCGATCTGCTGACGGATACCTTGAAGCGACAGTCCGCGTCGCATCGGACCAGCGAACTCGAGATTGCTGCCGCGGATGGCAACTCCTGCTGGTTCCGAGTTAGCTGCCGAGTTTTGTTAGGCGAAGGCGAAGAGGGTGCTCCAGAAGTGACCGGTACCGTCGCTGTCCTGGCCGACATTAGCAGTGAGCGGGGAATCCAGAAACGCCATGCTGAATTTGTTTCTGCGGCAAGCCACGAAATGAAAACGCCCTTGGCTGGGATTCGTGCCTATGTCGAGTTATTGCTCGATGGCGAAGCAGAAGACGAAGAAACACGCGACGAATTCCTGAGCGTGATCGATACGCAAGCAGATCGACTCCAACGCTTGATCGAAAACCTGCTCAACTTGGCTCGCATCGAAGCCGGTGTGGAGAAAGTTGATAAACAGAATCATTCTTTAAACGAGCTACTCGAAAGTGCCCATGCCGTCGTTCAACCTTCCAGCGAACAGAAAGACATCAAGCTGGTCGTTGATCTCAGTCCCATGTACCTCGGCGTGTTGGCGGACCGTGACATGTTGATGCAATCCGCCATAAACCTGTTGTCCAACGCGATCAAGTACACCGAGCCTGGTGGCAAAGTGACGCTGCGCAGCCGAATGGAAGACAACGCCGCCGTCTTTGAGGTCGAAGATACCGGCGTGGGTTTGACCGACGAGGACTGCGCGAAAGTCTTCGAGAAGTTCTATCGAGTGAAGAAGGACCAGAAGATGGCGCCGGGCACGGGGCTGGGCCTGCCTCTTGCCAAACACATTGTCGAAGATGTCCACGGCGGATCGCTGACGGTTTCGAGCCGACTTGGAACTGGCAGCGTCTTCCGCATCTCACTGCCAAGTCATTCCCGGTCGCAGTGCTGATCGAATTCAAAAATGCTTTGCACTAACAACCCACACCGATCGACAACGAGAGACATTGATGAGTTACAAAATCCTTTTGGCCGACGATGAATTGCATATCCGGCGAGCCGCCGAGTTCAAGCTGAAGCGAGAGTTCGAGGTGGCGTGTGCCGAAGACGGGCAGGAAGCGTGGGAGATGATCCTCGAAGATCGCCCCGACGTACTCGTCACAGACTTGCAAATGCCTCGAATGAACGGCATCGAACTAATCCAACAGATTCGCGGCAACGAGGCCACCGCCGACTTGCCGGTAATTCTGCTAACCGCCAAGGGTTTTGAACTGGCTCGCGACGAAGTCTTCAACACGCTGAAGGTATTTCAACTGGTATCGAAGCCCTTCAGCCCTCGCGAACTCTGCAAGCTGGTTCAAATGGCAATTGAAGAGCATGCGAACCGGCAGGCCGCCTTTGCGACCGCCGAGGGATAAGTGCCATGAAGATGCCCACTGAAGTCTTTGGCGACGTTGTTATTGTTCATGCGCCCGAGGAACTTGGCGACGACGTTGCAACTCAGTTCCAGAATTTCGTGGCAGCACTCGGGCAACGCAAGGTCGTCGTCGATCTCGATGGGACCGAGTCTTTTGATAGCGAAGGTCTGGCTTGTTTGCTCGATGCACAAGACGACTTGCGCGAGAGCCAGGGGGATTTGAAGATCATCAGCAGTAACAATGTAAACCGGAAGATTCTGGAAATCACACGGCTGAACCAGCACCTAGAAGTGTTTGACAGCGTCATCGATGCCGTCAAAAGCTTTGTGTAATCGGCTCTTGAGCTAACGAACGCGATCATGCCTGTACTCGATGCACCTATCCGACTCGGAAACATTCTCGTCGAACGCGGTTATCTGACCGTCGACCAGATTCAGTCCGCGCTCGCGCATCAGCACCAGTCGGGCAAAAGCAAGCTGCTCGGCGAGATCGTTGTCGACCTGGAGTACTGCACGGAAGATCAAGTCGTCGAATGCTTGGCCTCCGGTTACGGGGTGCCCTACGCGAAGCTCGAAGCTCGATTATGCGATCCCAAGGTCACGGATCTGTTGCCACGCGAGTATATCGAACGGCACCTCGTGTTCCCGCTCTTCTGCATTCGTGGAGTACTGACCGTCGCGGTCAGCGAACCGTCGAACTTGTTCTTAATCGACGAACTGCGCAATCAAGCGGGCAAAGAGATTCAAATCGTCGCGTCATCGACGAAAGATATCCGCCGGATGATTACGAGTCTGCCCGACTCGAAGGTGTTCGTCATCGACGACATCATCGAAGATTCCGATCAGACCGAAGTCACGTTGATCGAGAACGCGATCGAAGACATCGGCGATGTGGAAGAAGTCGCGGGGCAATCGCCAGTCATTCGGCTGGTGAACTATGTCATCTATACGGCGGTCAAAGAAGGCGCGAGCGACATTCACATTGAACCAGCCGAACGCTGCCTTCGCGTCCGCAACCGAATCGATGGAAAGCTTTACAAAGCATTAGAGGTGCCTCAGCACTTGCTGCCTGCGGTGACCAGCCGTATCAAGATCATGGCGTCCCTTGACATCAGCGAACGACGCTTGCCGCAAGATGGTCGCGTTCACGTGATGCTCGATGGACGCAAGATCGACCTCCGCGTCAGCACGTTTCCAGGCAGTCGCGGCGAGAAGACGGTAATCCGTGTTCTTGATACACGCAACGTGTCGTTAAACCTTGCAGACCTCGGCTTTACCGAAGAAGTGCTTACCGGTTTTCAGAGTCACATTCGGGCTCCGAACGGCATCGTACTCGTGACCGGTCCAACGGGAAGCGGCAAGTCGACCACGCTGTACGGCGCGCTCAACCAGATCGCCTCGATGGCGAACAATGTCTGTACGGTCGAAGACCCAATCGAGTATCACCTACCGTTGATCAATCAGTTTCAAGTTTCGGAACGTGTTGGGCTGACATTCTCGAAAGCCCTTCGAACCTTGTTGCGACAAGACCCTGATGTCATCATGGTCGGCGAAATTCGAGACGACGAAACAGCTCGCACGGCGATTCAAGCCGCGTTAACGGGGCACTTGGTCTTCAGCACGCTTCATACGAACGATGCCGCCTCGGCGATCACGCGATTAGTCAATATGGGCGTCGAGCCCTACTTGATCAGTGCTGCCTTGAACATGGTCCTCGCGCAACGTCTGGTCCGGCGCATCTGTCCCAAGTGCCGTGAGGAGTTGGACCCGCCGCGGACACTTCGTAAAGCGTTGGAACGCATGGGCGTAGACATCGACCGCTTCTATAAAGGCCTCGGCTGTCGGCGTTGCCGCAATACAGGATTCTCGGGACGAATCGGTGTACATGAAATTCTGTCAGTTGACGATGCTCTTCGCGACGCGATCGTCCGCGAAGCGTCGATCTCTGAGTTGCGAAGCATCGGCGTTAAGAACGGCATGATCACCTTAAAAGTCGACGGTTTCCGAAAGGTGCGTGAAGGAATTACGACCGTCGAGGAGATCTTGCACATCACGGGCGAGTCCGGTGAAGAACCAGCGACCGTCGCAGCGGAGAGCGTACGATGAACTTTGACTACACCGGTCGCGACCCGCTCGGGCAAACACACGATGGTGCGATCGATGCCGCAACGCGCGACGAAGCGATTCAGACGCTGAACCGCGACGGGCTGCAGGTAATCAAGATCTCCGAAGGCGATGATGGGTTGAATTTGTTTCCGCGTCGGCTGACGAGGAGCGACATCATCTATACAACCACGCAGTTGGCGATCATGGTTGATACGGGCATTAATCTCGCGACGGCACTCCAAGGACTGCTCGAACAGGAAGATAATCCGACACTCCACAAGCTGCTGACCGCGTTAAAAAAGGACGTCGAAGCGGGGGAATGCTTTTCGGCGGCTGTCGCTCGTCATCCGCGTTACTTCGACAAGACATTTGTGGCTTTGATCCGGGCCAGCGAGCAGACCGGTACGTTGGGCGAAATGCTCGATCACATTGCCGACTACATGCGGAAGGATCTCGAGAGCCGGAGCAAAGTTCGATCGGCTCTGGCGTATCCGGTTGTCATGATGGTGCTCGCGATGAGTGTGACGACCTTCCTGTTGACGTTCGTGATGCCGAAGTTCACGCCATTGTTTGCTCGCAAAGGCATTAAGTTGCCTTCCACGACCGTGTTCTTGATGCATCTGTCGGAAGCGATGACCGAGTATTGGTACGCTTGGCTGGCCGGTGCAGTCGTGTTAGTGGTCGGATTCCTATACGGTCGACGGACGGACGTAGGTCGGATGGCGTTGGACTACCTACGACTCAATATGCCGATTCTCGGGCCGATGTTTCGCAAAGTCTGCATCAGCCGCAGCATTCGGTCGCTGGGAGCGATGGTTCAGAGTGGTGTCTCTGTTCTCGAAGCCCTCAAGCTCTCGGCCGAAGTGTCCGGGAACTACTACTACGAGAAGGCATGGAAAGATGCACTCGAAGAAGTCACCAACGGCAGCCGGATCAGCGAGGCTTTGGCCGGCAATGATCTCTTCCCCAGGACGCTGATTCAGATGATCGGGTCCGGTGAGGACACCGGGCGACTCGACTATGTGCTGAAGAAAGTCAGCGGATACTATGACGGGGAAGTGGAAACTGCATTAAAGACCGCGACGAGCATGTTAGAGCCGATGATGATCACGGTGATGGGCGTCGTGGTCGGCGGCATCGGCATGTCGGTGATGTTGCCGATCTTTACGCTCAGCCGCAGTCATTGATCTTCGAAGACGGTCTCGCAATCGAAGCGATACCACTCGCGGATGGCAGTGGCACTTTCGCAACCCACGTACGACGGCCCTCCGAGGCCGTCGTGAAGCATTCGACGGCCTCGGAGGGCCGTCGTACCTGAGTCTCGAATGTAATCTATTCGCCGCTGCTCGAATCGTCATCCGTGTCGGCGGTATTCATGGCTGAGGCGAGATCTCGCGTGAACATCATCTTCGTGTGCCCGATGCGGATAATGTCGCCGTTCTTGACCTTTGTGGCGACTTGAATCGTTTCACCATTAAGACGCGTGCCATTTCGGCTGCCGCGATCTCGGACGTACCAATCTTGGTCCTGGAGATAGAACTCGCAATGAATTCGGCTGCAACGATCGTCACGAACGACGATCCCGTCCGCAGCCACGCGACCGACGGGAATCGAAGCTCCCGGCCGTAAGCGATGCATGTCTCCCCAACTTCGCCCGTCGCGAACCAGCAAGTAGGCTTCGCGGTCGTCACGCGACTCCCGCTGCGCAAACAGCATCTGCAACATTTCGGGGGTGAACCGAACTTGTTGGTTTCCGCCACCGACGTCAAAGACCGACGAAGCCATTGAAGTTTTCCTCACTTGGCCAGAAGACGAGATCTGTTAACAGGCCAAGAATCCGTTCAGCATACGACACATCGTCACACTTGAGCATGATCAATCTGCCTGATCAATACCAAGTTGAGTCGCCGCATCCCGTTTATGGGATTCCCGCACCGACTGTAACGACATGCGTAATTATGCAAGCTTCCGGCGGCAGTTTCCAGTCCTTTTCGGCGAAAACACGAAGGTTACCACTGCGGATTTGGGCAGAAAACGCGCGCCCCGATCGTACTACCCGCATTACTGCCGCGCGCTTCAAGCCAGGCCCTGGCAACGAAATGAAGGCCGTGGCCTTTAGAATCCAACCGCTGGGGCGAACACCATGGAGGCTTGAATGGGAAAGTCGCAGGTGCACCCAGAACTGGCTTCCGGGATCATCAACAACCCACCCGCCGGGATCGTATTGATCCAGCAGCCGGGTCGGCTGACCTGCGTGAACTTGCTGTTCTTTCCCGTAGCGAGGTGGCACATGGTGGGATTGGCGGCTCGAAAGAAAACCGTCGATGCCGAAGTCGACAATGCGCCGCAGCCATATCCTCCGCGAGCAAACTGTCAATCGGTCTTTCGTTCTCCCGTATGCAGGTGATAGGCGTAGGGCTGCTGATAGACCGTGTCACCCACGACCGTCGGGTGGTGATCCTGCTCGCCGTGATCTCTGTTGATGTTCCAGCGTTGGTTTTGCGTCGCCGACCAAACGTGCTTGCCGTTGGTCGCATCGACGCCATGCAGATCGTACCAAACAAAATGCTTCAAGCCGTCCAGTTTATTTTTGATGCCGACGGCAACTAGTTTCTCCTTCGAATACCACAGGAAGAGTTGATGCTGCAACTCGCTGAGATCGAACGGTTTACGCCACAACCGTTCTCCTGTTGCAAGCTCCAAGGCGACAAGGTTTGCTTTGCTTTGGAGCAACGTCTCCAACTTGGATCTTTCGCTCGGCTCTTTCAGAGTCGCTGGGTTCGCGCTTTCGACGAAATAGATTCGCCCGCCGCCAATGGTGATGGTGGCGTTTTTGGCGGATACAAAATGTCGCTCGATTGCTCGGTCGAAGTGGCCACAAGCGACCCATCGACGAACAACCGCATCGGAGTTCCGTCATACGTACCCACAACGTGATACCAGGCTCCCATTACGAAGTCGTCTTTCGCAGTCAAATAGGTCAGACGCTTCTTATTGGCGCTGGCGAGGGCGAAGCAGAACGTAGCATTTCGATATCCCAGCAGCCACCCACGCTCGTAATCGCCGTTGTCTTGAATCGCACCGACGATGCCTCCCCACTCTTGGAGACCGTCAATGCACACCCAAGCCTCGAAACTGGACGCTTGCTTTGGCAGGTGGGTGTCGGTGCCTTCGATCGTCCATGCAATATGGTTCGAACGTCCATCAAGTTCTAACGCTGGCGGTGCCGCAGTAAGCTTTACTTCGCCTTCGATGTCACCATCGAAACCGCCGAAGACCGCAGTGATTCTTCGACCCTGGACGTGATCCGAATCAAACAACTATCGCTGGCGTGCTTCTGGTCCATCGGCGTTCACGGTTGGCACGAAGACGACAATCAATAGGAGAACGACGATCGCTGCTCGTGCCATACGAATTGGGTTGCCTTCTTACGACAAGATATCGTGAATCACATGGCCGTGAACATCCGTTAGTCGCATGTCGCGACCGCTGAAGCGAAACGTCTGTCGTTCGTGATCGACGCCGCACAGGTGCAGCATCGTCGCATGCAAATCATGGATCTCCAAGCGGTTCTCCACCGCCTTATAACCAAATTCATCCGTTGCGCCGTAAATCGTGCCACCCTTCACACCACCCCCGGCCATCCACAGACTGAACCCGAACGGGTTGTGATCACGACCGTTTGTGCCCTGTGCAAAAGGAGTCCGTCCAAATTCACCGCTCCACACGACGAGCGTCTCCTTCAGCAAGTCTCGCTGTTTCAAGTCTTGCAATAGAGCCGCGATCGGTTGGTCCACGGCGGCCGCGTTTTTTTCGTGACCGCCTTTCAAGTTGCCGTGCTGGTCCCACCGATCGTGGCCGACGGAGGGGCAAGTCAACTCGATGAAACGCACGCCGCGTTCAACCAGTCGCCGAGCGAGCAAACACTGTCTTCCGAAGATGGGAGTGCCGTCGGTCTTTGCGTTCAAGCCATACATCTCGCGAGTCGCTTCAGTTTCGTTGGATAGGTCGGCTAAATCAGGTACCGCGACTTGCATGCGATAGGCGAGTTCATAGTTCGCAATCGCCGATTCCAACTGATCGACATGGCCAACGCGATCGAGGACGCCGGCGTCCAGCTTGTTCAACAACGCGAGCTTATTGCGTTGCAGCAAGTCACTGGCCTCGGTACGACGGATGTTGGCGACGGGCGGATCGTTACTGTTGAAGATCGACCCCTGATAGCTCGCCGGCAAGAAGCCGCTGTTAAAGCAATCGAGTCCGCCGGGCGGGATCAAGCCGCCGTTTAGCACGATGAAGCCCGGCAAGTCTTGGCATTCGGACCCCAAGCCGTATCCGAACCAAGCTCCCATGCTCGGTCGGCCTTGCAAGCCGCTTCCCGTGTGCAGGAAGTAGTTCGCGTTCGTGTGTTCAGAAAACGCAGAGGTCATCGAGCGAATCACTGCCAGGTCGTCGACGTGTTTGGCGATGTTCGGGAACAACTCGCTAACCGGAGTGCCACTCTCACCATGCTGCGAGAACTTCCACGGGCTGCCCAACGTGTTGCCATTGTTGTTGAACTGCGTGGGCTCCATCTTCATGGCGAAGGGTTTGCCGTCTTGCTCCGTCAACAGCGGTTTGGGATCCCACGTATCGACTTGCGAAGGTCCGCCGTCCATATACAGATAGATGACGCTCTTAGCGCGAGCGGGAAAGTGTGTTGGGCGAGGACCAAAAGAATGTGTTGACTCGAATGCTTCTGCCTTCGCCGAGTCCCCATAATCGCTGTCGCCAAGTAACGCGGCCAAGGCCACCGCACCGAATCCGCACGCCGTGCGGGAGAGCATGTCGCGTCGGGTGAGCGGGCGACTCGCGTAGCGTCCGCAGTGTGTATTATTCATTGACGAAGCCTTTTCGTAGCGTGAGCACAGCCCACGCTACCTTAGATACACGAATTCCTTCACATTCAGCAGGACATGGCACAAATCGGACCAGACTCGTTCGTCGTCCAATATTCGTTCGGCAGCCAATCCTAACGCTTTACCTTGCTCTTGGAGGAATGCTTCGCCCTCCGCAATTTCTTCCTCACTTGGCGGTCGGGAAAATGCAGCGAGATACATCGCGTGGATGCGAGCTTCCGAAGTTGATTCTTGCTCGACGACGCTCTTGGCCCACAACTTCGCTTGCTCGACCACAAACGGATCGTTCATCAAGATCAACGCCTGCGCCGGGACATTCGAGGCGTTTCGCTGGCCTACCGCGTTGAACGGGATGGGAGTATCGAACGCGAGCATCATAGGCGAGAGAAAATTTCGCCGGACTTCGACGTAAAGGCTTCGGCGACCATCGCCGTCGATGGGACCGCTGTCCTTGGGTCGACCTCGACCTTGCATGAAAGAAGTGACCTGCACGGGAACACTTGGGCCGAAGGTTATAGGATCGAGCCGGCCCGAGATCGCGAGGATGGAATCTCGGATGGCTTCCCCTTCTAGCCGGCGAATTCGAGCGCGATGCAATAGCAGGTTCTCCGGGTCGCGGGCGTCGCCTTGCTCATCCGGCGTACTCGCCATCTGATAAGTGCTGCTCAACGTGATCTGTTTAATCAGCCGCTTCATCGACCAGTCTTCGCGAACGAATTCCGTTGCCAAGTGATCAAGTAACTCGGGATGCGTAGGCATTTGACCGAGCACGCCAAAATTATCGGTGGACGCCACGATGCCGCGACCCGTGAGATGATGCCAAATTCGATTGACCATCACGCGTGCCGTCATCGGATTGGCTGGGTCGACGACTTGCTGTGCCAACGCAAGACGCCCGCTGCCATCAATCAAGTCGATCGGTTCGTGGGGCAGTGCCTCCAATAGTTGCCGCGGCGCTTCCTTGCCCATCGCACGGTGATTGCCTCGCACATAGATTCGCTGGTTCTCGCCAGTGCCTTCGGTCAGGCTGAGCACTCGGTCGCCCGCCGGAATCGCGATCGCTTGCATCGCATCGTGCGTGGCAGCGAGTCGGTTGGCGACCTCCGAGTTAACCGGGAGCAACTCATTGCTCGCGATCCAGTTCCAAAGATCGGCTTCGTCGGCGTTCGTGCTAGGATCGCCATCTCGATGGGTTGCATTCGCAGTGCGTTGCCAGATCTCCCCCATAGCGTTGGCCAATTCTTCGACGGAACCGACATTTGCTGAAAGTGCTTCCGCGGTGATCGTACTGACAGGCTCGGCGGGAGCCCCGTCGTCTGAGAAGCGGATCTCATCGATCTCGACCCAGCCATTGCCTTCGTCCAAGATCTCGATGTAACCGCGATGCCCGAGATACCGTCGGACATCTTCCGCTTGTTGGTGCCACGTAGACTTATCCGGCGATTTTACATCGAAGGTAAATCCGCGAAACAACAACTGGCTGTAGGTATCCATGAAATACCCATCAAGAACGAGGCGAATCTTGACGCCCTCGCCCCTCACTCGATAGTAAATGTTGGGATGTTCGAGTGTGAAAGTAGGTGAACGCAACGTGCCTTGCAAACCACGAGCGATGCGCCCGCTGTTCGCGGTGCCGGACCGCAGTTGAATCGGCTTCGACTGATACGCATCCCACTCGCTTGGTCCGGCGGATCCGTTCCCAAACGCTTCGCCCGTTGTGAACCACCCATCCAAGTTGTTGAAGTCGGACAGAAGCGGATACTGCGCCACTGCTTTATCGTCAGACCGACTCTTGTCCGCGAGCGTGGTGCGGAGTCGATCGAAGTCCTTTTCGTTGGTCGCATTCGCAAGATGATTCCAAGCGTACAATGGGTGTGACGCCACTTTGATCTCATCCTTGGACAAGGCCTTGACCCAACGAGCGAGTCGCGAAGCGTCGAGCGCGAGTTCAGCTGCAACTTCCTCGCACGCGAGGTCTCTTGTCGTTGCGGTTCCGCTGAAAACAATGTGATCGACGCCGATGTTGCCCCAACCGCCTTTGACTCGATCAACGATTCGGATCCTCGCCGGTTTGCCAAGGAACTCGGCGACATCGAATTCGGCGGGCCGCATCTTGTTCTGGTTGAAGCCGGTTTGCGACCGGACGACTTTGCCGTCGACCAACAGATCGACACACGTCTTGTCCTTGTGGTTGCCGCCGCCGACAAGGAACTTGATCAAGGGGCGCTCGATCGTAAATACTTGGCTGGTGAGCGTGCCGACATGGCGATCGCCACGGCCAACATCCTCGCCGTCGCGCATGTTATGTGAATTAACCCAGCCATTGCCTTTCGCGCCGATGTCACCTTGGTAGTCGGGCGTGGTCGCCTTGGTTTGAGGCCCCGGGCCGAAGGCCGTGCCGGTCGTTATCCACCCTTCGTAGGTTTCCGATTCGAAGTCGGCGAAGACGATATCGTCGCTTTCCTGAGATATCTCGGGCTTCGTCTGCGGTCGGCGGAGAACTTCGCGTGCTGCGAGTAAGTACCGGGCAAACGCTTGGCCATTGGCGTCTTCTATGGCATACGCTTGTGCGACCACCGCATCGCCCTGCTTTTTAAGAGCGACTAACTGCGAGGCTGCGACCGCCATCTCGCCGTTACGATCAAGCAACGCCTCGTGCCGACGTGAACTTTGCAGAAAGCCGGCAAGTGCGTAGTAATCCTTCGTCGTGATCGCATCGAACTTGTGATCGTGACAGCGGGCACAAGCAACGGTCAGCCCAAGGAACGTCTTGCTGAAGACGTCGATCTGGTTGTCGATGCGACCGGCTTCGTCCCCAAGGACGTCCACCGGCGCATGAGTCGCTTCGCCCAGCCACCACGAACTCGTCGCGATCACCGACTCGTTGTATCCTTCCGTAGGATGAAGACGCGGCGGTTGTAGTAAATCTCCCGCGACATGCTCCATGACAAATCGATCGTACGGCACATCGGCATTGAAGGCGCGAATCAAATAGTCGCGATACTTATACGCATGCGGAATGGCGTAGTCGAACTCATGGCCATACGTTTCGGCATATCGCATCAAGTCCATCCAGTGCCGCGCCCAACGCTCGCCAAAGTGTGGCGAGTCGAGCAGATGGTCGATCACTTTCTCGAAGGCTTGCGGCGATTTATCGCTCAAGAACGCCTGCACCTCGGCAGGTGAAGGCGGCAGTCCGATCAGATCGAAGTAGGCTCGTCGGATGAGTGCCCGCTTGTCCGCCGGAGCTGCCGGTCGCAAATCAGCCTCCTCCAACTTGGCCAAGATGAAATTGTCGAGCGGTCGTTGTGGCCAGTCGCGCAGTTGGACTTGTGGCGGTGGCAAACTACGTACGGGCTGCCAACACCAATGGGAGGCCCGCCGAGATTCCAAGTCAAATACCTTGAGATGATCCGTCGCTGCAACTTCCTCTTTTGGCCAAGGCGCTCCCATCGAGACCCACTTCGTGAGGACAGCGATCTCGTTGGCTGGCATCTTGGACTTGGGTGGCATCTCATAGACTTCGCCATAATTGATGGCGTCGATCAACAAGCTTTCCTCGGGTTTATTTGGAACGACCGCTGGCCCGGTGTCACCACCGATGATCGCGGCATGCCGTGAATCGAGCCGCAATGCACCGCTCGGTTCTTCGGAATCGGCACTGTGGCACTCGTAACAGCGAGTCGCCAGCACGGGCCGCACTTCCTTCTCGAAGAACTCAATCGCGGCCGCGTCGAATTCGGGAGCGGGCGGAGCATCTTCCGCCAGCACCCACGAGAACTGGGCGAGTATGGAAAGTAGTAGAAGGCCATTCAAAAGAAACCGCATGCGAAACGTCTCCTCGATCGTGCGGTAAGGGGCTTGGTCGGGAATCAGGAATGTCAAAGCAACGTGAGGCGTTTCTGGGGCCTCATGATGGGGCGAGGATGCGGAGTGCGTTTCCATTCTGTCGGAGCGAGATCTGAGCCGATTACAGTTCTTTCGCGGAGTAGCCAATAGTAGGCCCGACGTTTACGTCGGGTTACGTGGATGACCCTATTGTTCCTCCGCTCTCCCCCACCTGCTGCCGCAAAGCGGCAGCAGGTGGGGGAGAGCGGAGGGTGTTGGTTCGCAAATGCAAACCCGTGCTAAAGCACGGGCCAATTACTGGCTACGCCAGAAAACCCGTAATCTCGGTTGAGAGGAGCCTCCTACAAAATGGAAATTCTCTCCGGTTGCGATGTGAGCCCACTAAGGACCGACAACTTTGCAATGCTCACTATAGTCGTAAGCTCAATTGCCGTAAAGCAAAGTAGTTACGTCGCGAGCTGTGGCTCATCGGGCATTGAACTTCAGTGAATACAAGTCGGCGTCCGACATCTCAAACCGAAGACGGATCGGCTTTCCAGCCAGCTCGCCCAGATCGGTGCTGTCATTCCACTTGACCACACGTGCAATGTGATCGCCATAGATTGGCGCGCAGTCCGCGAGCGTGAAGCCGGGAATCGCCGTCCCATGGGCATCCTGCACTTCGACGACGATCTTGCCTGCTGCGCTCGTCGAATAGTTGATCTCCAACTCGTTGCCGTTGAACTTCAGCAACTTGGTCACAAACTCGCTGCTGGCAAGCGGCGCATTCACCGAGACGAATCCATCGATCCTTAACACATACCTTCGTCCACCAGTCAGAAACAGGGACATCTCAGCTGGATCTGTCTCGTGGATGCCAATCGCTGCATAGTTCGCGCGGTTCGCCCAGCCTTCGCTGCCAATGCCTGGACGGATGAACGATTGTGTGAATTCACGATCAAAGCGTGCGCCGCCGCGAGTGCTCATCAACAAAATGTCGGTCGCCGCGCCACGCTTGTCCATGAAGCGAGTGGGCAACGCGATATATATGTGTGGCGCGCGATAGTAAGGTTGCGTACAAGGCGTGTAGAGGTGTTCCTGTGGCAGATTCGCTTCCATCTCAACAAAGGACGTCCAGTTGATAAAGTCCTTCGAAGTCGTACGCGCGATACCGCGATAGCCCTTGATGAACCGCCGAAAGTAGCAAACGTAAGCCTGCTCGGAATCTGACCAGAACGCATAGTTCTGTGAATCAAAGTACTTGCCCCACTCCTCGGGAATGACAGGCTCCTCTCGTAGCTTCTTCCAATGAATCCCGTCTGGCGATGTAAACGCCTTCAATCCACCGGGGCCGCGCCGCTCACGCACTTCCAGATGTTCTTTGTGTGGCTGATACGCCAGACCGCCAAGTGCCTTGTATCGTTCGTCCGCTGGCACGCCCGGTCGTGTGTCGATGAAGGGCGTGAAGTTGTGATTCACCAGGAACTCATTCATCAAGACAACGTTGCCCGCCGGAAACGTCGGATGGTCTTCGTAGATACCGAGCTTCGGCAAGGTCCAATCGATGCCGTTCTTGCTTTCGGCATACAGCGTTACTTCGCCTTCGTGATACTGCTCCCAACCTTGCTTCCAATGATTGCCGGGCTTGGTGTCGCCGCGGTAATAAAACTGAAACTTTTCGTCCGCCCGTAGCACGGTTGCGTAATGCCCATGCGGTCGCGGCGGCGCAACTGGTGGCATTAGCTGTGGCGTGTGCAGTTTCAGCGACGTTCCATCCATCTCGCCGACGATGAATCGATCGACAAACAGCTCACGTTGCGAACCGATATCAACAACCTCCAAGCTTTCGTCAGCGCCGGAATGCGGGCTTGAGAAAAACGCGGTTACGAACACGAGGCTCGCCACACCGGTGAGCCTCCATACGACGTAGCATCGCGAAAACCGTCGGTTCATTGTCGTTACCCTAAAGAACATCGTGTTGATTATTGGATCGAGTACACACTGTCGGCGTGAGACCAGTCTTCTAGCATCACTTCCTTTTCATATTGCCTCCCCAGCTTCTCTGCGACACGAATGCTGGCAACATTTTCAGGATCGATCAACACGTGATACGAGCAAGTCTTTGTTTGCGGGAGTGATGAGAGTGTCGCAGGATGGAAATTCCGTTACAAGTATGCACCGGTCCTCGGCGGTGCCCTTCCCAAGGTTTGGGAGTAGTACCGTTTGCCGAAAGTCGCGCACTCCTGCCCGACAAGAGACGGCAAGAGTGGCTGTCCTACTTTCAGGAATCGCAAACTGTACCGCTACCCAAGCTTTGGCACGGTAGGACGAAGAAGCATGCGTAGCTATGATCCATAGCTTGACCGCACGATCGTAACAACATGGGCCAAAGAGTTGCTTATGAGTCTCGCCATCGAAACCACGTTGCTGACGCGATTCTTTAATGATTTCTGTGCCGTGAAGCAAGTCAACGTGCAGGTCGCTCGCGGCACACTCTATGGTTTTTTGGGGCCCAATGGGGCCGGCAAGTCGACCACGATCAAAATGCTCACCGGGATCTTGGCTCCGACTTCGGGCGAAGTGTCGATTCTTGGCATGAATCCGTGGGATCCCGCGGAAGCGATTGAGATTAAGAAGCGGATCGGCGTTGTTCCCGAGAACTTAGCCCTGTTCGACAATTTGACGGCCCGCGAGTATCTGACCTTTGTGGGACGGATGTACCTGTTGCCGCGTGATACGATCCGCAGTCGTGCCGAGGAGTTGCTCGCGTTGTTGCGACTGGAAGACGTCGACAAGAAGTTGACACTCGAGTACTCGCACGGCATGAAAAAGAAGCTGGCATTGGCTGCGGCGCTGCTGCCGAACCCTGATCTGTTATTCCTGGACGAACCGTTCGAGGGTGTCGACGCCGTGACCTCACGCGTCATTCGAGATCTGCTCGCGAACTTCGTGGCGCGAGGCTCGACCGTGTTTGTGACTTCGCATGTGTTGGAGATTGTCGAACGCATCTGCACGCACGTGGGAATCATTGCCAATGGCGAATTAGTCGAACAGACTTCGTTGGCGGAATTGAGGCAAGGCAACTCGCTCGAGCAGCGATTTCTTGAAACCGTTGGCACGACGGATGACGAGAAGCCTAATTTGCACTGGTTGGAAGCGGCGAACGTTGCGTCTGATACCAATTCCGTTGCCGAGGAACCTGCCTCGTGAACTTGGAACACTTGAAAGCCATTATGTGGCTCCGGTGGCGGATGAGCCGCAATCAGTGGCGGCGCGCGGGGAAGTTCAACGCGGCGATTACCACCGCGTTCGTTGTCCTCATGTTCGTCGCATCCGTGCTGCTCTTTTTCGCCACCTTGATCGGGGGCAGCACGGTGCTGCTCATGAACGAGATCACTCCCGACGTGTTGATGCTGATGTGGGATGGCATCATCGTTGTCTTTTTGGCGGTGTGGACGATCGGATTAATCACCGAGTTGCAGAAGTCGGAGTTGTTGTCTCTGGAGCGGTTGCTGCACTTGCCGCTGTCCTTGTCAGGGACATTCTTTTTGAACTATGCCAGTTCCTTGCTGAGCTTGCCGATTGTCGTGTTTCTGCCCGGGATGCTGGGTCTGGCGATCGCGTGTGTCATTGCCAACGGCGTTTCGATGCTGACGATCTTTCCGCTGCTGGCGTCGTTCATCTTGTTCGTGACGGCACTCACGTATCAGTTCCGCGGTTGGCTGGCGATGTTGATGGAGAACAAACGCCGCCGTAAGTCAATCATTGTCGGTCTCACCGTCGTGTTCGTGTTGATGATGCAAACGCCGCAACTGCTCAATTTCGCCTTTATGGGGAACAAAGATCGCAGTGACTCGCGAGAGGCGAAGGAGTATCAAGAAGGCGTCGAGGCGCTGACTCGCCAGTTGCAAGCCGGCGAAATCACCGTCGAAGAGAACACCCAACAAATGAAGGCCCTGGAAGAACTACGAGAGCAGCGTCGCACGGAAGCGAAGGGCCAACGGTATCAGACTGTCGTTGACTACGTACTGCTGGGAAACAAAGTCGTACCGTTGGGATGGTTTCCCTACGGAGTTCGCGCAGCGGCGATGGGAAACGCAGTTCCTGGACTGCTGGCGTCCGCGGCGATGTTTGGTGTCGGCGGTCTTAGCTTGCGGCGTTCGTACGCGGCAACGCTGCGATTCTACACGGGCACAGGCTCAGCACCGAAACGAAAGGCGGCGAAGACGATTGCCATAACTCGCCACGCCGCTAACAGTTTGGAGCAGCGATTCCCCTTTCTCTCCGAGCACACGACCGCCGTCGCGTTAGCTAGTTTTCGTTCGCTCCTGCGCGCGCCGGAGTCGAAGATGGCGCTGATGGTGCCGGTGATTCTCGTCTTCGTCTTCGGTGGAATGATGATCTTGGGACCCGGTCACTCGCTGCGACGCGAAGATATCGGCGTGGTGCCTCCGTTCCTCGGAATAGGCATCATCGGTGTAATTCTGTTTGGCTTGGCTCAATTGATGTTTAATGTTTTCGGCAGTGACCGCGGGGCTTTCCGAGCTTACGTTTTGTTGCCGGTTTCGCGGCGCGATGTGCTGTTGGGAAAGAATCTTGCCGTTGCGCCGATCGCGGGCTGTATCTGCGTGGTGCTGACTGTTGTCCTGCAAGTCGTGATGGGGATGCGAGTGACTCATCTATTGGCGACATTCGTCCAGTTCGTGCCTTCGTACCTGATGTTTTGCTTGATCGGCAACGTGTCGTCGATCGTGGCTCCGTTAGCGGTTGCCAGCGGGTCACTGAAACCTGCACACCCGAAGATATCGACGATGCTGTACCAAATGTTCTTCTTCATGTTCACTCCGATCGTCGTGCTACCGGCCGTTGTCACTTTAGGCATCGAGACGGCGTTGGCCCATATGACTCGTGTTTCGTGGCTGCCGATCTATCTGGTGTGTTCGCTGATGGAGGCCGGAGTCGTTGTGTGGATGTATGGCAAGCTTCTCAAGTTACAAGGTGACTGGCTTCAGAAACGTGAATCTCGCATCATAGAGATCCTGGCGGAAGTGCCGGAGTGATAGCGGGCTCGGTGTGAAGCGACCAAGAAAAGACGCCGTCGCCGAACAAGCACATGGCCTTGCTCGACGACGGTTGTTGTGATTCACTTACAGAGGCAGGGTTGCGACAGAACGGTCGCTGTGAGAGGCCGACGGTATGTCGCTCACCATCAACTCTGCGTGAGGTTGCTCGACACTCGTACGATCGTCATGGTGAGGCCGACGGTGATCACGATCAGATCGATCGCCCTTCTCGGACTTCCGACCATGATCGCCATGGCCCTTGGCTTTGTCGTGTTTCGCGCGATCACTGTGGTCGCGTCCGCCGTGGTGCGACGACTTACGATCCGACTTATGCTTCCTGTCGGGCTTGTGGCCGCGATCCGCATGCTTGTCGTTGCCATGTGGTCCGCGTCGTTGCTGATCCGCGTGAGCCCATGGTGGACCCGCGAACTTGCCGTGGAAACTGGGTCCATGCCATGCGCGTGCCCACGGCGGTCCACCGTGGAACTGTTGCGGTCCATGCACATTGCCTCGGTTACCCTTTGCCCAGGGCGGACCACCGCCACGCATATCAGGGCCACGATGCGCGGTCGGAGGCCCATCCGGGCCCCGCTGCCGGCTAGCACCTTGTGGTCCATGAGATGATTGTGGACCCTGGTGGAACGCAGCGACCGCTTTGAACTCGTCACGACTCAGTTGGCCGTCGTGATTTTTGTCCAGACGATCGAAGAATGCTTCTGGGTTGAACGGCGACGGACCACGATGTGCGTTGTCCGGGCGATCACTTTCGCGTCGATCGGGTTGGCTCGGCGAACGCGATGGTGTAGGTCGATCCTGATCGGGGCGTGCATCGCGAGGACTGCGCTCGGGGGCGCGGTTCGACTCGCCGCGGGGCTGTTCCATCGGAGGGCGCGGTCCTCGGTCACGAGATGGCTCCTGGCGAGGGCGGTCACTTGATGAAGCTTCGGGACGCCCTCCCTGAGTTCGCCCGTGTTCTGGTCGCGCACCGTCCGGACGTCGGTCCGACATACCTTTCGCTGCTTCGTCTTTCGTTACACCGCCATCGTGGTTGGCGTCGGCATGCGATAGATGGTTCCACATCGGTTCCGGCACTTCGTCCTTGGTGAGCTTGCCGTCCTTGTTCTTGTCCATCCGTTCAAACAACTCCGCAACGTTCGGCGGACCGCCGCGTCCTGGGTCGCCCGGTCCTCTGGATGGTGGTTGTGCAACGACGGTGCCAGCATGGACCAGCGAAATCGCTAGCCCAGCTGCCGCCGTGATGGCGAACCAACTTGTGCGTTCCTTACTCATGTGCATGCTCCTTGTCTGTAATCTCAAATGAAAGTCGCAGATCGCTGACTGGGCGATCAGTAATGGTTTGTACTGTTGAATAGAAACGAGCGGTTGCCTCGATCGTCTACAATGTGGATCAATAGAAACTTCCGAAGCCTTCGGAGGCGTCGGAAGTTTGGCACGCCGAATTGTAACGTTGGCCACGACTTGGAGAGACTGGTCGAGCGGCCTAGAATGCAAGTGTTTGAAAAATCAGGTAGTGGTACAGTTTGGGATTCCTGAAAGTAGGACGGCCACTCTTGGCCGTCTTTTGTCAGGCAGGAGTGCCCGACTTACGGCAAACTGTACCACTTCCAAAAATCAACGAATTCTTACCGAAAGCAAGGCTGTGGCAGAAGATCTGACGATTGACGAGTTGTACGAAGAGTTCGAAGACCTCGCCGATTGGGACGAGCGGTGCGACTACCTGATCGATTTGGGGTTTAATCTTCCGCAATTGCCTGACGAAGCGAAGAACGAAGAAAATAAGGTGCATGGTTGTCAGAGCAATGTTTGGCTCGTCGCCGAGATGAAGGCAACTGTCCCCCCAACGCTTGAGTTCATTGCCAACAGCGATGCTATCATCGTCAACGGGCTGATCGCCGTGCTAGTCGCGTTGTTCAGTCGCCAAACGCCGGAACAGATCTTGAAAACTGACGCGCAGGAAGTTTTTGCACGTTTGGGCCTCGAACGGCACCTCAGTCCCCAGCGACGCAACGGTTTGTACAGCATGGTCGATCGTGTCCGGCAGCTTGCCGTTGAGGCGGCCGCAAAGACTTCTTGAATTGACGGCGTAGTCGTCGTGTTCGTCTTGGCGGCACTAGCCCACTAGCCGGACGCTTTTGGCTACGGAAGATGTAGGATACCTATGACTGATTCGACCGCACTGGCTTCGTTCGACGTCGAAGCTATTCGTCGCGACTTTCCGATCTTACGAAAGCCCCTGCCGAAGGGTTTGCCGGTCACGTATCTCGACAGCGGCTCCTCAGCGCAGAAGCCGCAGAGCGTGATCGACAAGGAGAGTGAAGTCTACGAGAACTACTACGCCAATGCTTATCGCGGTGTCTATCGATTCGGTGCGTTGGTCGACGAACAGTTGGAAGGAACGCGCGAGAAGGCTCGGCAGTTGATCGGTGCGGAGCACGTTGACGAAGTGATTTTCACTTCTGGTTCAACGATGTCGCTGAACATGGTCGCGTCGGGCTGGGGACGGCGGCACCTTCTACCGGGCAACGAAATCCTGTTGAACGAAATGGAGCATCACGCGAACTTTGTGCCTTGGCAGCAAGTCGCAGAACAGACCGGTGCCGTTTGTCGATTCATTCCTCTGACCGACGATGGGCGCTTGGACCTTTCGCGGTTAGACGAAGTTCTGACTTCAAAGACGAAGATCCTCGCCGTAACAGGAATGTCGAACGTCTTGGGCACTATCAATCCGGTGAAGGAGCTTGCCGCGAGAGCACACGCGGTCGGTGCGATCATCGTTGTCGATGGTGCCCAGAGTGTGCCGCACATGGTGACGAATGTCCAAGATGCAGACATCGACTTTCTGGCGTTCTCCGCTCACAAACTCTACGGTCCTAGCGGGGTCGGCATTCTGTACGGCAAGCAAGAACTACTGGCCGAAACAGATCCGCTCCTGTTTGGCGGTCACATGATCGATCGCGTCTATCGAGACCATTCCACCTGGGCGGCGGCACCAGCGAAGTTCGAGGCCGGGACCGGGCAGATTGCTCAAGCCATCGCGTTTGGCACAGCGATCGACTACGTCACGGGAATCGGGTTGGAGGAGATCCATGCTCACGACACGAGGTTGACTGCGTATGCACACCAACGGCTGAACGAGATTCCCGGCATGCGCATTTATGGTCCAGAACCCGATTACAAGGGCGCGATCGTCAGTTTCACGATCGATGGGGCTCATCCCGAAGACCTTGCGCAACTGCTGGATCGACGTGGCGTGTTCGTGCGCCACGGGCATCATTGCACGATGCCTCTGCACGATTTACTGGGCGTGAGCGCCACTGTTCGAGCGAGCTTTGGTGTTTACACTACGCTCGCCGACATCGACGCGTTATTCGATGCTTTGCAATTCGCGCTCGGTCGGTTGCGACTCGCGTAACCCGTTCTCTGTTGGCGGCTGCCTCGCATCGGTAAGTGGCAAGACGAGTTCCAAACCCGGGCTGGCCCAAATGCCAATCTGCTCGTTGCCTGGTACGACCACCGACTCCGAAGGTTGTGTGTTGTTTACCCACGCGATCGTACTTACCGCGATTGGGTGCTTGTCGAGTCCTGGGAGATCCTTCCAACGCGTTGGTTGCGATAGTTCTAGGCCGCTGTAACGGAACGCGACTTCGATTAGCTCGGCACAGTAAAGCTGATCGTTGTCCAAGCTCAATTGCTTGTCGAATGGCAGTCGAGCCGCGTAGACCTCGCGGCAGTACTGGATCGCCTTCGGGACATACGGTTGAAACTCAGGACGCAATCGTTTCACCGCCAAGGCGGCGGTCTGTGAATCGGCCATCATCTTGCCGAAGGGTGTCCTGCCGGGTCCAGGCGTGTCGATGTCATAGAGAACAACGTTTCCATCTTCAATGGCGGCAAGTGCAACATGCGTGTACGAACTGGCTGTGATATCCTGCGTCACTCGCGATAATTCGATGAAGCCCCACATCCAGTTGCTTCTGGATTGGAGAAATACAATGTCGCCATCTCGAACGTTCGCACGAGCCCAATCGTCCCAGGCCAACACGCGATCGCCTCGCATCATCAAAAGCAACGAGTCGTCGATCGAACGCAGCGCCGTGTCCGAAAAACTTGCCAGTGGATTTGGCTCCGGTTGGGGAACATTTCCACGCATGGCCAGCGGATCACGGAAGACCGGAGCAGACGCAATCGGTCCAGCATCTTGTGGGATTGTGAGACATCCCGCAGAAATCGAGAGACAAAAGGCGAGAACTACCCTGCGGAGTACGGTTCGTGTGCTAGCGGTTGGCGTCATTGAATCGGCTGAGTTGGCGTAATGGGAGTTCGAGCGGTTGATTAGCGGTTTGCAAGGTATCTTGCAAGGCGAACTCCACTTTCTCGTCCCTAGCACCAGGGCCTACTCAACGCTGACCGTTAACGAGCGTCGCGGTAACTGGTTCTGCAGCTGACGGTCTTCGACCAAGATTGAGTGCCATCAGTCGGGCGAGGTACGTTGCGGGACGTTCACCAAACTCAGGCTCGGGCGCGCCGAGTTGAATTGCCGTCATCACGGCGTGGCCAAAGTGTGTACAGTTGCGGTTTAACAAGTGGTAATCGATTCCCGATCCCAACCAGCGATCTTTGACGTTCAATCCCTCTTCGAACTGAGCCCGATCTACCTGAACGATCAGTCGGTGCGTTAACAACCACGGTTTGATTGATGCGGACTTTGTCGACTCATCACGAACTGCGCCATCACCTGTAAATAGTCGAACGATGACTTTTTCAATTTTTGGGTAGAAACCAAAGCCTTGTGAGTGGACTTGCCCACTTTGCTTGTCTTGTTGCACCCAAACGACGAACGTATGCCCCGTTCCCCAAGGCTCCGATTCCCTTGCGCAGATCACTACAAAGTAATCGATCGGACCTGGAGCCTCGTGTCGGAGATCGACACGCGAAACCGTATCGGCGCAGCATGGCACACACGATCCGAGCAACGCTGCGATAACGCAACCGAGTAAGAGGCTGTATTTGTGCATCAGGCGGGACTGATCTAATGTTTCGTAACTTGGGTCACGGTAGCGTTTTCATCCGTATTGAGAGACAACGCCGTGCGAGCTATCGGGACTCGCACGGCGTTCTGGGTCGTCTCCTATCTAGTTCTCACAATCGGCGGAGGGTGGAAGCTATCAGCAGTCTAAAACGTCAAGATCGCGTCAAACGAAGCCGTGCATTGATTGTTGCTTTGGCCGTCATTATACGGGTTGCCAACTCCATCAAACCAATCCCAGCGGAGTTCTGGTCGTATCGTTAGGTTGGTGCCGGGAGTCCAGTTCATTCCGAACGTAGCTTCCCAATAATTTCCAGGTGTACCCGTGTTGCCAGCCCAGTCCGGCACGCGAACACCTTCGTCGTCGCGGAACCACTCAAGTCTGGCCCCCATCGACCAACAAGCATTCAGCGTATAGATCAAGTACTGATTAATGCCGTACCATTCAGCATCGACACCCGGTCCGCCGTCGTCCTGTTGCCAACCGTTATCGTGCTGGAAGACATAAGTGAGATCGTCGTTCAGTCGCTGCGAGAGGACGATGCTGTAGAGGCTCCGTTGCGAGTAAGCGTTGACATTATTTACCTGGTCTCCGGTTGTCAGCGTTAAAGCTACGCTCGTTCGTTCGTCCATGCTGGTCCAATTCACACCACCGAGAAACCCGGCGCGTTCACGCGTTGCGTCGAAGCTGTTCCAGCCGCCGTGAACAGCTCCACGGACGGACACTCGTTCGTTCAGTTCGTAGGTGAGCAATGCACCGGTGAACGTGAACGGCTCGCCGTACGCCATCGTATAAGCATGCGTGTAGAAAAAGTTCTGCGGAGCCATTACGGTTTCGTAGCCGGTGTTCGCATACCAATGTCCGAGCTTGACCGACCAATCGCGAACTCCTACTTCCGCATAGGCCTGTGGTGTCGATAAGCGGTAGTCCGTGTGGCTATTCCACTTGCTCGCCAAGCCATCGCGTTCGAGCTCGAGTCCAGGTACTTCCGTGAATCGCGCGTCCGTTCCGAACAGAACGTCGATTCGCCCACCGATGTCCCAACCGCCCGTGGTATCGATCGAACGTTCGATGATTGCATACAGCTGGTTGACGGTGATATCTTGCCGGTCGGCGAACGTGAGCGGACTAAGGCTTCGAGATGCTGTTTGGTCCGCGCTCGCAGCGCCTCCTGCTTCCAGCCATCCCGTAATCGTGATACCACCGGCAAGCTCTGGGAGCAAAGTCCACGGCGCACACGAATAATCAACCAAATGCCTTGCCCTGGTCTCACAACCTCCGAGACAAGTGATGTCGTCGCAACCGCAATCCATGCTTAGATGGCCGAATGTCGCTAAGGCCGCATCGATCGATTCGTCAGGCACGTGGACAACATCTGGCGGAGCTGCGTGAAGGGAAGCAGCGCGTACCCAGATCGTTGCGATCACGATGATCGTCGGCACGAAGGGATTCAACCTCATTCAACGAGCCTCCTTGCTCGTTCCGACATTTCTTCTTCAACCGACATAGCACCGCCCAAACAATAAGTGGGATAGGCTTCTAGCCTGTCATGACTGAATTGACAGGCTGGAAGCCTATCCCACAAGAGTTTTGCGACAGTAATTGTTTGGCCAATGCTTAGGCGTAAGTCAGACCTGGGCGCAGAGTCCCGCTGCGAGCGACACCTATAACTGTAGTTCGATCCCTTGTAACACGAAAATTCATCAAATACGGTACAGGCGGAACGGTTGGCCTAGTGTGAAATCTCCGCGCGACTTCCCTCGTTTAACACGTCTCGTGCCAAGTGAGTTGCTAGCGAGCGGCAATTCCAAGTGTCCCCAGATGGCAAGTGTCCCCAGATGGCGCAAGAGACTCGAATTGAGATGCTGCACCGGTTATCTTTTCTCTTGCGAACCGATGGTGCGCCAAATCCAGTCACTGCGGAGGATGACATGATGATGGGAACAACTCGCCGCAAGGCACTGTTAACGGGAGTCGCTGGAGCAGCGGCAGCGCTGTTTTGCCGTCCTTCTTGGAATACCGCAAGCGAAAAGAGAAACTGGCCAACGCGTCCGATCACTCGCGGTCCGAAGCACCATTGGTTCGGCTACTACGACAAGCTTCAGTTCGACCCAACCAGTCGTTTCGTGCTAGGAATGGAAGTCGACTTCGAGCATCGGTCCCCGCGACCGGATGACGTGATCAGGGTCGGCATGGTGGATCTCGAAGACAACGATCGCTGGATCGAACTTGGCGAGAGCCGAGCGTGGTGCTGGCAACAAGGATGCATGCTGCAGTGGTTGCCCGGTTCGCAAACCGATGTGATCTGGAACGATCGCGACGGAGATCACTTTGTCAGCCACATTCTCGATACCAGCACCGGTGACGAACGGACGGTGCCGCATCCTGTTTACTCGGTGAGCCCCGACGGAAAGTCCGCCGTGACTCCAGACTTTCGTCGCATCAACGATGTCCGACCGGGATATGGCTACGCCGGACCAGCCGATCCGTTTGCAGATGAATTGGCGCCCACGGAGACGGGAATCTTCTACGTCGATTTGGAAACAGGCGCGTCGCGATTAATCATCTCCATTGCTGACATCGCCAGGCTTGGTGTGATCCCGAATCAAAAACTCGGCATCAAGCACTACTTTAACCACCTACTCTTTAGCCCCGACGGATCGCGCTTCATTGCGTTGCACCGCTGGCAATATCCAGACGGCAGTCGGCTGACGCGTATGATCACCGCAAAGCCCGATGGCAGCGACATTCGAATCATCTGCGGCAATGGTTATACGTCCCATTTCATTTGGCGCGATCCGCATCACATCCTCGCCCAGTCCAAGGAACTGCTCGGCAATCCGAATTGGGGTGACTTTCTGTTCGAGGACGCCGAAGGAGGAACGGTCGAAGAGATCGGGCACGGCGTACTCGATCCCAGTGGCCATCTCAGCTATCTGCCAGGCAACGATTGGATCTTGAACGACACGTATCCCAAGGGGGCCGAGCGGATGCAAACGCCCCACGCCTATCACGTTGCCACCGGTCGGCGGCTCGATTTGGGGCACTTCCATTTGCCAAAGATTTATACGGGAGAATGGCGAGTCGATACACATCCGCGATTTAGTCCGAACGGTCGGTACGTCTGCATCGATGCACCTCAAGAGGGTCAAGGCCGTCAGTTGCACTTGATCGATATCGGTGAATTGCAACTCTGAAGACGCTCGTTTTGATGACTCGTTGCGGGTACGATAGGGGCCACGTGGTGACTCCTTCAAATCGAGTCATCATTCACTCCGCCCCTCTTTCACACCCCACCTTGGAGAACACACCATGAAGATCGTCCCTCGAACACTCCTTTTGGCACTAGCCGCTGTTGTATTGATCGTCCCGGTTCGCGCCGAAGAGCATGACGCCATCAAGCCTGTTCCACGCGATGGGAATTGGATGAAACGGCACGAAGCGATGAACGCTCGCGTGAAAGAAGGCAACGTGGACCTCGTCTTTATCGGAGATTCCATCACGCAAGGTTGGGAGGGACGTGGCAAGGAGGTGTGGCAGAAATTCTATGACAAACGAAACGCCGTTAATCTTGGCATTGGTGGTGATCGCACGCAGCACGTCATCTGGCGATTGGACAACGGCAACCTCGAAGGAATTTCGCCGAAACTGGCAGTTATCATGATCGGCACGAACAACTCGGGCACAAATACGCCCGAACAGATCGCCGATGGAACGACGGCCATTGTTAAGCAACTGAGAACGAAGACGCCGCAGACAAAGATCTTAGTGCTCGGTGTCTTTCCTCGCGGCGAATCGCCTGCCGATCCGAAACGACAAGTGAACGAGAAGACAAACGCCATCGTTTCGAAACTCGCTGACGGCGAACACGTTTTCTACCTGGATTTCGGCAAGAACTTCTTGCAGGACGACGGAACACTGACTCGCGAGATCATGCCCGACCTGCTGCACTTGAACGAGCAAAGTTATGCGATCTGGGCCGAATCCATCGAGCCGATGGTTGTTAAGTTGATGGGCGAGTAATTCTTCTCATCGTGAGTGCATAAGAACGAACTCGACGATCGGCGTCGGATCCTTCAGCGAATGCGGATGGTGTCCGACGCCGGGTTTGTTAATCACGGTGATCGAACCGCCAAGTTCGCGATAGCGCTCGGCGAGGATGCCCGTGTTTTCGGCGACCGGTACCACGTCGTCCGCATCTCCAACCACGTTCAACAGCGGGATACCCGCTTTGGCGAGTGGCTCGAGGTTGTCGATGGGATTGCCTTGGTAAGCGAGGGCCTGCTCTTCGGTGAACCCATAAGCCTTCAGACAGTCTCGCCAAGACGCTTCGCTGCCCTTGCCCGTTCCCTTGCCACCAGGCCAACTCTTGAAATCACACACCGGCGCGTCGCCATAGATACAGGAAACCTTCTCCGGATTAGCAGCCGCCCAGTTGTAAATGATCAAGCCACCGCGGCTCATCCCCTCCAATGCGGCTTTCTTTGCGAACGCGTGCTGCTCGGTGAGATACTTGTAGAACGCGTCCCAATGCGCGACGGCCTGCGGGTTTCCAAAGAGATTGGCCACGTCGCAATACACGACGTGGAAGCCGTGATTCAACAGCGCAATGTCCGCTTGAGGTTCATGGCCAAAGAAGCGGGCTCGCCATATCCAAGGCTTCCCTTCCGCGACCTCTTTCGGTGTCACGACGATGCACGGGCGTGAGTCAACTTCGAAGTCATATCGATCAAAGCCATGCCATTGCGATTGTTTGCCTGAGAAAGCGTCGGCGGCGACGACCGCACGCGCAGAGGCGACGGTAATCGCCATACAGAACAACGGATAGATTAAGTGTGGTCGTTTCATTGCGGTCTCGCAAAACAACAGTAGGGATTGAAATCGGCAGGACGCTTCTGATTGTACGAGTTAGCTGAACGTGTCGCGACGGTACTTTCCACGACCATTCCAGTACTTTACGCTCTTGGACGCGAGGCAATTGCAGAATTACCGGTAGGACGGACGCCTCGTCCGTCCGCATGTGTAGGAACGCCTACGACAAGGAAGAACGACATGCCACGACTTGACGGCAGAGTGATCATTGCGACGGGCGGAACGCAGGGCGTCGGCGAAGCGGTCGCGTTGCACGCTGCCGAGCATGGCGCCGCGGGTGTCGTGATTTGTGGGCGACAGAAAGAAAAGGGCGAGGCCGTTGTCGCCGCGATCGAGAAGCTTGGTTCCGAGGGACTCTTCGTCCAGGCTGATCTTTCAAACGTTGAAGATTGCCGAAACATCGTCCTTCAGTGTGACAAGCGTTTCGGACGCGTCGATGGTCTCGTGAATGCTGCTGCAGATACCAATCGAGCTACGCTCGACGATGCCACGGTTGAGTTTTGGGACTATCAGTTCGCAGTGAATGTACGGGCTCCGTTCTTGCTGACGCAGGAGTCGGCGCGGATCATGCGACGCGAAAAGATCGCGGGATCGATCGTCAACATCTTGTCGGTGGCGGCGTATTGCGGCATGGAAATCCTCACACCCTACAGTGCCACCAAGGGGGCGTTGCACACATTCACGAAGAACACCGCCCATTCGCTACGCGCTCACCGCATTCGCGTTAACGGCATCAACCTCGGTTGGACGGACACACCCGGCGAGCACATCGTCCAGGCGAAACAAGGCAGCCCCGAGAACTGGCTGGAGGTCGGCGAAGCGGCTTCACCCTTCGGTCGCCTGCTCAAGCCGCTTGATG
This sequence comes from Planctomycetaceae bacterium, assembly GCA_020638975.1. Lineage (GTDB taxonomy): Bacteria > Planctomycetota > Planctomycetia > Pirellulales > Pirellulaceae. The sequence continues at coordinate 168,804 of JACKHN010000007.1, read as the reverse complement.
TCGCGCGGCTCTGCACTTACCTCCTGAGCGACGAATCGGGAATTCTGACGGGCTCGTGTATCGACTACACACAACGCGTCATGGGCGTGTTTCCGCCGGAAGGTTATAGCAAGACTTAACACGCAAAGTTCGTAGGCCCGCGGCTAGCGCCGTCGGCTCACATGTGGCGAGGTATCACGCGCTCTCCGCTTCGTACTCTTCCTGCTCCTGCTCGTCCCAATCTTCTTCCTCTTCCTCGTCTTCTTCAAAGCCGTCGTCCCATTCCTCTTGCGCGGCGACTTCCTCTTCTTCGTCTTCCCATTCGGGGTCTGGTTTTATCGTATTGGTACGTCGCTTTGGCTCGGCAACAGCCTTCACTGGCGAACTTGGGGGTGTGGCGGGAGCCGGCTCGCCGTTCTGCATCGCTTCCCAATCCGACACGGAGATGATCACTTCTCGAGCTTGTGAACCGGCGTAAGCGCCAACGATGCCATCCTCGGCCATATAGTCGATCAAACGTGCCGCTCGCCCGTAACCAATGCCCAGCGTTCGTTGCAGCAGTGACACGCTGCCGCGGCCTTCCCTCACCACCACGTCGACAGCAGCTTCATACATGTCGTCCCGCTTCTTCAACGGACCGGGTGCTTCGCCATTGCCTTCGTCGACCTGCAAGTTGACGAGTTCGTTGACAAAGTGCTGCTCGCCCGTGCTGACGAAATCCACGACGCTTTCGATCTCTTCGTCGCTCAAGTAAGTACCTTGACCACGCAGCAACGAACTCGTTCCCGGCCACAGGAACAACATGTCACCGTTACCGAGCAGTTTGTCGGCCCCCATTTCATCGAGAACAACGCGGCTGTCCGTACGGCTGGCGACTTGGAACGAAATCCGAGCGGGCAGGTTCGATTTGATCAAGCCCGTAATGACGTCGACCGTTGGCTTTTGCGTTGCGAGAATTAAATGGATACCGACGGCTCGGCTCTTCTGTGCCAAGCGAATGATGTGCTGTTCAACTTCCTTGCCAGAAGTCATCATCAAATCGGCCATTTCGTCTGCGACAATGACGATGAAAGGCAAGTGCGTGGGGATAGCGGCCCATTCCTCTTCCGTTTCTGGGTCCATGCGACGTCGCAGCTCTTCTTCGCTCAATTGGTTGTAACTAGTGACGTGACGCACGCCGGCTCGCGCGAGCATCGCGTAGCGTTCTTCCATCTTGTCGACGGCCCAAGCCAGAATGGCCTCGGCCTTTCGCATGTCGGTCACGACCGGATGCATCAAGTGGGGCAAACGGGCATAGCCACTCAACTCGACCATCTTCGGATCGATCATCAGCATGCGGACTTCGTCCGGACGCTTCGTCATCAGAATCGAGGAGATAATCGCGTTCAAACAAACGCTCTTGCCAGTGCCCGTACGTCCAGCAATCAGAAGATGAGGCAGCGTCGCCAGGTCCACGGTCAACGGGCGTCCGGAGACATCTTTACCAAGGAACAATGGAATCTTCATCTTGCTCGTCTTGCCGTTCGTTTCCTCGATCACTTCTCGCAACCGCACGACTTGTCGCATCTCGTTAGGCACTTCGATGCCGACGGTATTCTTTCCTGGAATCGGTGCGACGATTCGGACGCTGGGTACTCGCAGAGCGATCGCGAGATCGTCGGCCAGATTCGTGATCTTGGCGAGTCGCAGACCGGCAGCGAGTTCGACTTCGTACTGCGCGATCACCGGTCCGGTTTCGATTTCGACGACCTTCACACTGAAGCCGAACTCGGCAAACGTCTTTTCCAGGATCTTGGCTTTACGGCGGACTTCCTTGACCTGCTCGTCGAGGCACACATCATCGCCTTCGATTAGCAAGTCGATATTAGGTAGTTCGTATTCGCCTGGATCATCTCGGTGCGCGGCCTCGTCGAGCGTGGTCATGACTTGCTCACGAGCTTCCTTGTCGAAGCCGTTCTTCATACTGAAATGAGGCTTAGACGCCACACCCGATCGCTTTTTGGGGCGTTCCTTCTTCTTGACAACGACTTCCTCTTCCTCGGGCTCGAGAACGTCTTCCTCCAACTCGACTTCAACATCGTCATCGATAAGTGCTTCTACTTCGTCGGCGGCGTCTTGGACTAGTTCCTCTTCAACGCCCTTACCGCGGACTTTAACTGCCAACTCTTCGATTTCTTCGTTCGCATCTTCGAGATCGTCCTTCACCTTCACGACAGCGGCCTTTTCGACCTTCTTGGGCTTACGTTCTGCCAGCACTTGACGCCGATCGGCAAGTTTTTGTCGTCCCTTGGCCATACCGGTTGCGGTGTACGTCCCTGCGGTAAACGCCATGCGGAACAACGCGTAATCGGTGCAAAGCATCAGGCCGCCAATCAACAGGCTGCCAGCCAGGATCAACGAACCAGCGATGGCAAAGTGTGTTTCGAGTAGCGTGCGACCGAGGACTCCCAGGTATCCACCCGCGCCAATCATCGGGCCCAGCGAAGCGCTGGGTGCGAGCAGCGAAACGATTGACGTTAGTCCCGCCAACGACGCGACCCAACCCACGGTGCGAAGTGCCGGCGTATCGACCTCGCGTCGCGACAACAGTAAAACGTCGACGATGATCAACGACAGAACGACGTAGTAGGCGCCGATGCCAAGCCCGTTGAGCATGACGTCCGATGCCAACGCACCCCACTTGCCGCAGGCATTGGTGACGGTGTCGGTCGCTGGATAGACAAGTTGATCGGCTTGATAGAGCTTGTCGAACGGCGGCATTAACTGGGGAATAGAATCCTCGGGATTGTAAGTTCCGAGAGAGGCTCCCAGGAAAATGACCAACCCGCAGAGTGCGAGCGCGAACAGATCTAGCCGGAGGCTTCGGTTTTCAAACATGGACGCGGCCTTAAGCCGAGCGGTGCCAGCAACTGTACCGGGTGCTGGTGATCCGTGGGCGCGTCCATGCCCAGGCCAATATCCTGATGTCTCAAAGCTTCTTCTTTAAGCGTTCGGCATTGATGACATCAGCGGGCCAGTCTTCGCGACGGCAGCCGTGCCATTTGCCAAGAGGGAATGTAAGGAATGATCGTCGAGGTAGGCATAATCAGCGAAGCCGCATCCTTCACACGCTCCCCGAAAGAAGTTTAGCTCGCTACTACGTTGGGTGTAGGAAGAATTCTCGCTGAGGTCGCTGCTAGCGAGGTGAAGAAGTTCAGGCTGTGCCGACTGAATGGCTTAGTCTGCTGTACGACGGGCCTCCGAGCCCGTCGCCGTCTGCCTTGGTTCGACGGGCTCGGAGGCCCGTCGTACGTAAAGACTCAGCGCGCCGCGAACTTACTCGCCACGGCAAGATTGCTGATTGGTCGCAAATGATCGGGAGTGCGTGGAGCTACGATAGCAACCAAGTGTCTGGCATTATCCAACGCGGCAATTTCTCCCGTGAAGCCGTGCTGCATCCTTTCGATTGTAAGGCCATTGCTGATTAAACGGACTTCGTTCGGCGTCAGGTCCACCGAGTCCATATGTTGCACGGCGGCTTCGGGGGGAATCAGTCGGTCGGACAGCGCCTCTTCGGATACATCGCGGAGTTGCAGCGACGACTCGATCGTGAAATCACCAATCGCGGTTCGCTCCAATGCAGACATCACGGCAGCCGATCCGAGTGCTTCTCCGATGTCTCGACCAAGCGAACGAATATACGTGCCGCTGCCACAGCCAATATCGAGCACTAGCTCCGGATAGTCGTACCGCACAACTCGCAAGTCGTGAATTGTGACCGGACGTGCTTCGAGCTGCACGTCCTCGCCAGCACGTGCCAAATCATAAGACCTTTGCCCCTTCACCTTGATGGCAGAAAAGATCGGTGGCCGCTGCTGGATGATCCCCGTGAACTGCGGCAGCACGGCGACCACGTCTTCGAAGGTCGGCACTTTTGGGTTTTCAAGCTGGACGACTTCGGCTTCAAGATCGTCCGACTCGCTCCACCGACCCAGCAAGAAGGTTCCTGTATATCGTTTGGGAAGTTGCTGGACGTATTGGATGAGTCTCGTGGCCGGTCCCAGGCAGACGACCAGCACGCCGGTCGCCAATGGATCCAACGTCCCAGCATGCCCTACCTTTACAGGCCGCACCACGCGCTGCACGCAATTCACGGCGTCTCGCGACGTTTTGCCCAGCGGTTTGTTGATGTTAAGTAGTCCGTACATAAGGCGGATTTCAAGTTAGTGCTTAACTTTCCTGGTTCGGAAGCAAGTTAGCACAACGGAGAAACTTTTTTCGATCATTTTGGGTTTTCTTCGAAAATCGATGCGGTGGCCGGTGTATTAGGTCTGTGAAAGGCAACCGTGCGGGCCTGCTGATCTTTTCACTGATCGCTCGATAAACTCCGGGGGGGGAAACCAGGATGAAGCTGCGCTTGAGGTCTGCAAAGTCCAGACGACGGTCGAAACAGTATCGGAAACGGTTGGGCTTCGAGATGCTGGAGGACAGACGGTTGCTCGCCATCGATTGTGTACCGACGCCGCTCGATCCGTGTGATTCTGCCTTGACGGCGCTAACCGCCGATGCCACCGCAGCGGCCACTTCCGCCGATCCCGGTCCAATGTCTCCCGATCCAGGCGGATCGACACTTAGTCCGTCGGAAGCGGCGGCATTGAACGCGCTCACCAATGCGTTGGATTTGATTGGCAACCAGCTTCAAAGCGACATCACATCAGCGGTCGACAGTTTTAATACCACCGTGACCTCGATCACGGACATGCTCAATGCGGCGATTGACGGGAGCGGTGTCCGTTTATCAAACATCGCTCGCGAGCGCGAACGCCACGCTTGCAAGGTGCTTACGACTCGGCGGCGACGACTTACGGCGATGCCTTGGACCGCGGCCAACAGTGATTACGATGCTTCGGTCTCCGATGCCGGTGCAATCTACGACAGTGCGATGACGACGGCCAACGACGCCTACGCTGACGCGTTGGACGACGCCGCGAACACTTCTACAATTCGCGATTGACTGCTGCCGGTGCTATTCATGAAACGGCGACCACTGCGGCAGTGATGCTTACGATGGGGAGATCGCGGCGGCAGATGGCGTGTACGAAGGCACGATGACCGCCGCAGGCGGTGTCCTGACGCTGCGATGACGGCTGCCAACGACGCGTACAATACCAGCATGGATACGGCAGACGGGGAATATACGTCCGCAATGAGTGCGGCGGATGGCATTTATAATACCGCCATGAACGCCGCCGACGACACGTACACTACGGACATGGACACAGCGGACGCTGGATATCGCACCGACATTTCTAACGCCAACGCCGACTACAACGCGTCCGCAGCCAGCGCCCCCAGCGCTTTACACCGGAGATGTTGATTCGGCGACAACGACCTACAACGGCATCGTCGAACCCGGCGTATCAGACGTATACCGATGATGTTCGTGATGCCCAGGATGATTACACGTATGACCAGGCCGTGGCCGATGCAGGCGTGGCGATGGGAACTTTCAATTGCGACGTCGACGATGATGCGTGTTGGACGTCGATGTACAACCAATACGAAACGGACATGCAAGCGGCAACCGACAACCACAACACGTCGGTCACCAGCGCGGCCAAACACGTTCTCGGGAATCGAAGAAGTCGCTTACGCGACGTGGGTTTCCGACGAGCAGACGGCATGGGACCAGTACGAGTTGGACATGGCCGATGCCTCGGCCATTGCCGCACAAGCCGATACCGATGCGTTGGCCACGTGGCGGGACTGGCCGACGCGGCGGAAGCCGTTTTGGAACACGGCGGCGACGCTGCGGATGCCGCGTATCAAGTTGCCGCCACTGCCGCCGATACAACTTGGACGATCGCCGAGCAAGGTGCCTCGGCCATCCGCTCGACTGCCGAGACAGCTGCGTCCAGGCCGTCTACGATCAGGCCGAGCGCGATGCGTCTGCTGTATGGGATGCCGCTGAAGCTGCGGCGACGGTGACGTACGACGACGCGGTGTTGCTCGCCGATAATGCGTTTGCTACTGAAAATACAGCGGCTCCAGTTGCAATATGATCACGCGGTGTCGGATGCAGACAGCGATTGGGACATGGCCCAAGCGGACGCCCAGGCAGATTACGACCTCGCCGTCCAGGCGGCTGCCGACGCGTGGGTGATTGCCGAAGCCGCAGCCAACACGGCGTACGAGAATTCGATCGCCCTGGCCGCTGCCACCTGGGTGGCCAGCGAAGCAGCCGCGGGGCATGATGGAGTTCAACATCGACTTCGCCACAACCATCGCCGAGGGGCCATGGCAGTTGCGGTTTCCAATCTACAAACAACGCTGGCGACCGCTCAGACAAACGCCGAGGGCGCAGCTGCCAACGCGTATGCGGCGTTCGAGGCGACGCTGGCGTCTGGCGGCGGAGGCGGTGCGTGCCCTCGATGGCGATGGCTAGTTTCTGGGGCGGCGGTGGCGGTGGTACCGCAAACCCTGACTCACTATTGGGATGGGGTTAGTCATCTTCAACGAGTTCAATGCTGGCGCAGTATCAAGGGGCGGCCAACGTACTCAATGCAGCAACGGATATGGCGATTGGAATGGTCAACAGTTCGATCAACAATTCGATTGATCGTTTCGGCTTGATCCCGGATCTTCCGTCTCCCGATTGGAGTCGCAATCTCATCAGGCCGGAATCGGACACGGCCCACGCGATCAGCAAGGGAGCGGGAACGGTCGCTATTATCGCGGGTTCGTTAGCGTTGGGCATGAGGCCGAACTGCTTCGTGGCGGGCACGGAAGTTCACATGGACGAAACGCTCGGACCGGTCGAGGAAAGCGGCATCGGTGACCTTGCTATCGCAGCCGCTTGCATCCCGGTCGCTGTCGCCGGTTATTCGCTCAGCCGCAGCAAAAGAAACGCCCGCACGAAAATAACATCGACGACATCTTCGCCACTTACGGACTCGAACACTGCTAATCGTACGACGGGCCTCCGAGCCTGTCGAAACCGCGATCGATCCACGAAACGAAACGACCACCCAGCAAAGGTTTAACCATATGACACGCTTTCAATTCAAAACCTGCCCAACTCCGCCTCTGACTCCAATCCGTGGAGACGACGCGTCGGCCTGGCCTGGCTGTGCTCTCTGGCTGTTAATCGCAGGCGGTTTTGGCTACCGGCATTTAAGCCCCGAATCCACTGGCGAAGCGATGGCCAACAGCAGGGTGGGCTCCGCCCACCATAACGCGCACCTAAAACCGATCGAACAGATTCAAGTTGGCGAGCGAGTGGCCTTTGCCATCAATCCAACCGAGCAGCTCGACGAGTCGTTGAGTTTCGACGCCAATCCGACGCGTGGCGAAAGATCACGCTGAAGACGTCGCAGCACGAGGTGGTTCTGTTGCGGCCTGTGACTTGGCTGAACGAGCACCTCGCCCGCGAAGGATCATCGATGATGCTGGTCGTATCGGAACTCGGCATCGACGAACCCGCTGAAGTGGTTTCCATCTGGCCGTGCCCATCGATCCCCGCCGGTGAAGGCCGCATCGTTCTCGGAACATTCACGCACGTCGCGCCCGAAAACGGTTTGCATGTACCTCGACGGTTTGGACGAGCCCATCCGTTGCACGCCCAATCACATTACTTGGTCCGTAGAACATCGGGATTTTGTTGAGGCTCAAAAACTGCAGCCCGGCAACGGTTCTCTGTGATGACGGCGTGCGTGAACTCATCCGTGTCGATAAGTTGGCCGAACCGATTCGCGTCTACAACCTCGAAGTCCAAGGCCAGCACGTGTATCAAGTCTCGTCGCTTGGTATGCTGGTGCATAATGCGAGCCCAAAGAATGTCGACATTCGCAACCTTGTTCCTCACCCAGGTGGAAAGCAATTCGCAGATCCCCATAAACTCGCCAGGCTAGGCAAGTTCGATTGGGCTAAGTACCGACCGATCGAAGTTATGCGAGACCCCAATTCGGGAGTTACTTACATTATGAGAGGGATGACTCGAGTCGAAGCGGCCATGCGAGACAAGATTTATATTCTTCCCGCGATTTTTCAATAGTTCGGACCTTTTTAGCGTGTCAATCCTGGATATCAACACCCTGTCGGATGCGTACTTGGTCCTAGTGACCCACGGACTAGAGCATCTTCGGCGATACAGCCTTCCGGAGCGATTCGAGTATTTAGATCTAGAGATTGATCATCTTCACAATCTTCCCTCATACATCGGCGAGACAAACTTGTACCGTCATGCTTATTACTACTGCACGGAACGACCCTGGTACTTACAGCGTCTAGCCAAGATAACCACATTTGACACGAGTATCGTTGTGGCCCGGTATACAGAGTCTTGGGATGACATACAGCGGGTTCTGGTTCCGTTTTCAAACGACATAAATGAGAAAGAGTACTTGGAGCGACTTTGACGCAAGCTGGCCTGAAGTTGCTCGCAACTTGGGAAAATCGGAGGTGATCGTTGATGTGGCTCATCGGCGAACGCGACTGTTATTCCCATGCCTCCGCAGACCCAGCGGTTGCAAGCAACCGGGGCCACCCCAGGCGACAGATATTGGTTGCAAGTCTGTCAAAGAACCCGAGCGACTACGGCCAGCGGAATGAATGACCGTATGATTAAGGAGTCATTGCGACAGACGTATTCGCGTCATCACCAACTCGCTACCGAGGGGATTGCGGAAATTATGCGACGGTTGGTTGTTGCAACCGACATCGTTGAACTGATAGTTGAGATGAACTTCCATGAGCGACACGCTACGTGAAGAGATTCTGAAGTACGCTCAACAAGCTCTTTGAGCAACTTTCGGCGCTTGGATGTACGCCAGCCGACACTTTCGAGATACATGTACGCGTTGAAGAGGCGATCCTGGATGCGGACAAGCGTCGCGAACCAAAAAGGTTGAAAAGGAGGGTGGATGTTCTAACGGAACGTGAAGCAGGCGATACCTCGCATGAGCTGAAACAGATCCGAACTGCGTGCGTCCAACCGACCAAAACGAAAGCAAAATACGTTTCATCGCTTCGCCGTCTTGTTACTTTTGCTCCTCCCGCAGTCGCAGGAGGACAGTAGCGTAGGTCATGCTCCGCATGACATGAATTAGCTCCAAGCGACACCGATCAACAACCAACCAAAACGAAAGCAAAACATGTTTCATCGCTTCGCCATTTTGTTACTCCTATTCGTCCCCGCAGTTGCTGAAGGCCAGGATCTCGGTTTCAAGGGGAACCTTGTCGCCCCGTTGGACGCGACGTCGATGAGCTTGCCGTTGCCTTTGGCTCAGCAGGATGCTAGTGCCGCGTCCACGACGATCGATACGCACGAACTGTCGAAGAAACTCGGCGGCATGGCGATTTTGGCGGTGATTGTGATCCTCGTCATCCTGGCGGTGCAAGGAAAAAGCCGAAATGATCCGGAATTGCAATCGTGGCAATCGTAGGCCGGAACAAGTCTTCGCAGTTCCGGTATGAAACGGGACGACACAACGCAAAACGCTGCCGGAACTGCGCAAAGCCTTGGTCCGGCCTACCTAATGCGTCAGATCTAACGTCGACAGTTCGGATTTGCAGGACAAAAAAATGTGTGGTCAAAAAATATGGGGGACTCTTGGGGCTACCTTGTTTTTTTGTCCCTCCATCTTTGTCCTACTTCGTTCACGCATCCGAGACCGGAGTACGAGACACGCGAACCCCTTCGGCGATACCATCGCTAAACGATTCGGACTAACCAACTCAAGGAATAATGACATGTTACGTCGGTTTGCTTTCTGCTGGTTACTGTTATTGGTTGCGGGCTCGATGGTCGTGGCCCAGGAGGGTGGCTACTCGAATTACCGTGAGGCGATGGCGGCGGGGGCCTCGCTGTATAACGCTGGTAAACTGGCTGAGAGTCGCAAGCCGCTCGAGGCTGCGGCCAAGCTGGCTGAATCGGACAGTGACAAGTGCCGCATTCATCAAACGCTGGTGGTCGTGTATGCCGAAGGCGGCGATTTTCCCAAGATGTTCGAGTCTGCCGAGTTCGTCATCGAACACGCCCCCTATCCCGCCATGGCCTCGCTGACCTGCCGTGCGCTGTTGGGACACGTTCACAAGAAAGGACAAGCCGAAGCGGCGCGGAAGCGGTACGAGCAGCGGTTGCTCAAGAACGACAAGGATCGCACGGCGATGTATGTGATGTCGAACTATCACGGTTTGCTGGATCGGGATTTCGCTCAGCAATGCAAGTATTTCCAAGGCCTGCTCCATTTAAACAAGGCCGATGGCAAGGATTTTGATTTCGAACTCGCCGGCAAGCTGGCCTTTGCCTATCGGTTATCGAACCAGTTTGTTGAGAGTGCCGAGTTGTTCGAGAAGATCGCGCCACTGCACAAAGACGAAACGGCGTGGGACTATAAGGAAGCGGCCGGTGCATGGCTCAAGGCCGGCCAGAAGGACAAGGCACTGGCTGCGGCCAAAAAGGCCGACGAGTTGGGTGCCGACGCCCGAGCGGAACGGTCGATCGATCGTTGGCATTCCGAATTGGGTGAAGTGTTCCTCGCCACCGGCGAAGGCGCTTTGGCCGTGAAGCATTACGAATTAGCGATCGAGAAGGCCAAGGCGGACTACTACAAGAAGAAGTTCGCCGAGGAATTGGAAAAGGCAAAAAAGCTGTGAGCAGGCCCATTTGGGTTTTGGATGCGGTGGATGAGTGCGTCGAGGCATGTTGGGTTGAATATCCAATATCGAACAAGGAATGCCCAAGGATGAAGTGAGCATTCGAAATCCCTGGATATTGGACATAACTGGTTCGATATTATGCGGTTCACGGAATTCCCGTCGCCGCTTCGTGGCCAAAGAATGGTGGATGATCAGACTGATTGCCTTAAGCGTCTGCCGAAGACTTCCGAGAGTTTTCACAAACTTCGGAAGTCTGTTTGCACAGCCGTGAAACGCCTCAAATTCGCACCGCCCAATACCTTGCGTGCGTTCGCTGCTCACGGGCAATTCTCGCCCGCAAAAAACTTTCGCAAATCTTTCGAACTTCGCCATTTTTGCGACCCGGTTTTGGCTCCGTTTTTCAATAGATAAGGTAGGGGCAGGGCGCAATTCACGGGCGCGTCGTAGCTCGTGGCTCGAAGAGGCTTGCTTCGGCAGTCGGGAGGAGCGACCATGTGGCGTGTCTGTACCTTTGAAGAACGAGTGATCTTGGCAGCGAAGGCTGGACGGCAAAGTGCGATCAATTATCTGTTAACTCAATGGGAGCAACCCAAGAACCGGCTGGTGACAGCGGTTGCGAGGCAGTACGGTCTGTCGGAACAAGACGCCGCAGATGCCCGGCAGGAGGCGGTGTTCTGGTTGCTCGATGCCATTCGCAAATACCGATTCGACGGGCCGCGGCAACGACGCGAATATCGACTGAAGGCATTCCTGCGGAGGAAGTTGAATCGGGACATGTCGAACTTCGTTCGCACCCTGCGCCGGCGAGTGCGATTCGAGACGGAATGCCGAAGATCAAATCGAACGAGGTGCGTCGAAGTCGCAGGTCGATCGTTGCGCCGAGGTACAGGCTTCGACCCAACAGCGCAGTGTGAGTACAACGATCTTCAAGTGGTACTGCGCCAGAAACTCCAGACGTTTGGTGAAGACTTCCCACAGTTGCTCACCATCTTGGAATCGGGCGGTTCCACGCGAGAGGCTGGCGGCATGTTGTGCCTGACCGATTACGCCGTTCGAGTTCGCCTGCAACGAATCGAACGCGAAGTGGCACGGTTGCTGAAGTGAGTCTTCTGCTCGCAGAATCCACGGTGGATTTACACGGCCAGCGGAATATGCCTTCGGTGCCGCGTTCCGGTTAGCACCTTCGTTGACTATAAAGGAGTAATGAACGCCAACTCCCAATTCCCAACCACACGGCTCCGCCGACTGCGTTACAACCCTGCCGTGCGCAGCCTCGTACGCGATGTGCGGCTCGACCCGAGCAAGCTGATTCTGCCGTTGTTTGTACGAAGCGGCAGCGGGATTCGGCAACCCATTAGCTCGATGCCCGGCCATGCCCAGCTTTCGGTGGATCTGCTGAAAGACGAGGTTCGCGAGGCGGTTGATCTTGGATTGGGAGGCGTCATTCTGTTTGGAATCCCTGATGAAAAGGACGAGGTCGGTAGCGATTCGTATTGTTCCGTCGGAATCATTCAGCAGGGAGTTCGCGCCGCGAAAGAGGTTGCGTCCGATCTTCTGGTCGTCACCGACGTGTGCTTCTGCGAATACACCAGTCACGGCCACTGCGGCATTGTCAACGACAAGACGGGGCGCCCGGATGTCGACAACGATGCGACGTTGGAGCTTTTGGCGAAACAAGTCGTCAGTCACGCCCAAGCCGGTGCGGATATAGTTGCGCCGAGCGGGATGATGGATGGCATGATCGGAGCGATTCGGGCGGCACTTGATGGCGACGGGTTCACGCACCTTCCAATCATGAGTTACGCGGCGAAGTATTCCAGCGCATATTACGGCCCGTTCCGTGAAGCCGCCGAAAGCACGCCGCAATTCGGCGACCGCCGCGCGTATCAAATGGACCCTGCCGCCGCTGCCGAGCAAGCGATTCGTGAAGTGGAGTTGGACCTCGCCGAAGGGGCTGACATCATTATGGTGAAGCCAGCGTTGGCCTATCTCGATATCATCCGGCTTGTCGCCGATCGATTCCCCGGCGTGCCACTGGCGGCGTATAACGTCTCGGGCGAGTTCAGCATGGTCAAGGCTGCTGCTGAGAAGGGCTGGATTGACGAACAAGCGGTGGCGTTGGAATCGTTGACCGCGATCACTCGGGCCGGCGCAAGTATCGTGCTGACATATTGGGCCAAGGACGTCGCTCGCTGGTTGAGCTAATAAGTACGATGGGCCTCCGAGCCCGTCGATCGACGAAACACTAGACTCGACGGCCTCGGAGGGTCGTCGTACAACGGAGACATTAATGGGTCGCGAGAAGAGTCACGAGATCTTTGCCCGAGCACAGCAATTGATGCCGGGCGGCGTTAACAGTCCCGCACGAGCTTTTGGCGCAGTAGGCGGCGAGCCGGTGATCATGCAGCGCGGTGCCGGGGCGTATCTCTATGACGTCGATGGCAATAAATACATCGACTACATCGGATCATGGGGCCCGATGATTCTCGGCCATGCACACCCGAAGGTTACCGAGGCGATCAACGCGGCGGTTCGGCAAGGAACCAGTTTTGGTGCTCCGACCGAAGCCGAAAACACGCTGGCCGAATTGATCATCGAAGCCGTTCCTTCGGTCGAGAAAGTGCGACTCGTCAACTCGGGCACCGAAGCCACGATGAGCGCGATTCGCTTGGCGCGCGGATACACCGGACGCGACGTGATCGTCAAATTCGCAGGGAACTACCACGGCCACGTCGACAGCTTGCTCGTCGCAGCCGGTAGTGCGGCCGCGACGTTGGGCGTTCCCAACTCGCCAGGTGTTACTGCCGGGACGACGAAAGATACGCTCGTCTTGGCCTACAACGACGTGCCCGGTCTCGAAGCCGCTTTCGCCGAACACGGCTCGAAGATTGCAGGTGTGATCCTGGAACCCATCGTCGGCAATATGGGCACAGTCGTGGCCTCGCCGGAATTCCTGAAAGCTCTGCGTGAGCTAACACAAAAGCACGGCAGCGTGTTAATCTTCGACGAAGTCATGACCGGTTTTCGCGTGGCTTACGGTGGAGCACAATCGCTTAACGGCATCACACCCGATCTCACAACACACGGCAAGATTGTCGGCGGCGGCATGCCCATTGGGGCCTACGGTGGCAAAGCTGAAATCATGGACCATGTCATTCCGGTCGGGCAAGTCTTTCAGGCAGGCACGCTAAGTGGCAATCCCATTGCAACCGCTGCCGGCATCGCGACTTTGACGACACTTCGTGACGAAGATCCCTATCCTCGCTTGGAGCAGCTTAGCGATCGGCTCGCTCGTGGTTTGGTGGAAGCAGCGACCGCGGTCGGCCTGCCGCACACGTTGACTCGTGTTAGCAGCATGCTGACGTTGTTCTTCAACGGCGAACAGGTAACAAGTTGGGACTCGGCGAGCAAGTGCGATACGGCGAAGTTTGGGAAGTACTTCTGGGGATTGATCGATCGCGGAGTCTATTTGCCGTGCAGCCAATATGAAGCCCTCTTTGTCTCGGCGGCGCATACCGAGGCAGATATCGACGCAACTGTTGAAGCGACGAAGGCGGTGCTCGCGGGACTTTAGAGCGAGAGCCGCTGCTTATTTCAACAAGCCTTGGTCAAACTTTTCTTCGGCGGCGCTCTTGCGGAAGTACTGGGGAGCAAGCGTCCAGAAATCCGTTCGCGCGCCGGACTGGTGTTTTAAGAAGGCCAGATGGCCGAGCGTTATTGCCTGCGGTGCCCAGGCCGCGTCGCTTACGACTTGGACACCGTGGGGCAGATGCTTCGCTAACTTGCTAAGCCCGGGCCCTGTCACCCTGTTGCAGGTCACCAGTTGCTCTAGCCACACGTCGTTGTCGATGATTTGTGTCGGGATAACGGGTTCCGGCCGTCCGTTGTCACTAACAGCGAACTCCGCCGCGAAGACTTGTTGTCGCTGGGCATCCATCACCGCCCAGAGGTTGCACGAGACCATGCTCGATTGCGCCGCGATCACTTCAAGCGTATTCACCGCCACGACCGATGCCCCTGTCGCATAAGCAAAAACTTTGGCCGTAGTGACGCCCGCGCGAAGCCCCGTAAAAGAGCCGGGCCCCTCGGTCACGGCGACCAGTTGGACATCACGAGGCTCCCAGTTCACCCTGCGAAGAATGGCTTGGACGGTCGGAGCCAAAGATTGGGCGGTTCTTTGGGCCTTACCCAAGTCGACATTGGCGATCACCTGGTCCCCGTCCAAAGCTGCGACGGATCCGGTGGAGCTGGACGTTTCAAGAGCTAGAATTCGCACAAGCGGTTCGATCCTCGGATTGAGGGAGACGCTGGTCAAGTATCTTCGGCCGGTGGGCCATAGGAGATGCTAGTGTATAGAATGTAGGAGTTATCCGGCAGCGACCGTCGATTTACCGGGATATTGCACGCTCTCGGAGCCCCAAGTAGACTGTCGCGATTGGAGTTACGACGCGAGTAGTAAATTGGCCACGCGACAAGATCCGCGCTAGAGACACGTGTCTCGGCCATCAAACGCCGATGTTGGAGGAAGAGTGGCGTGAAGCGAGCTTTGATCAGCGATGTACACGCCAATCTCGAGGCGCTGAACGCCGTGCTGGCAGATATTCGGAGCCAGGGCATTCAAGAGATCTACTGCCTGGGCGATATCGTCGGCTATGGCCCCAATCCTTGCGAGTGCCTTGATCAAATCATCAAGCTCTCCCAAGTCACGATCCTCGGCAATCACGACCAAGCGACTCTTTTTGATCCCGATGGATTCAATCCCGTCGCTTTGCAGGCTGTGTACTGGACTCGCGAGCAGCTAGAGTCCGCCAACGGCAGCCCCACACAAATCAATTTGCGCTGGGATTACCTCGGCGAATTGCCTCGCACGCACACCGAGGGCGACTTCTTGTTCGTTCATGGTTCGCCGCGAGAGCCCACGAACGAGTACGTTTTCCCGGAGGATGTCTATAACCAGCGGAAGATGGACGCGTTGTTTGCCCGTGTCGAGAAGTATTGCTTCCAGGGCCATACGCACATCCCGGGGATCTTTACGGTCGATCGCGAGTTCTTGACGCCTGAGGACATTGATTACCGATATCGTCTCGGCGACGAACCGGTCATGGTTAACGTGGGGTCGGTCGGTCAGCCGCGTGATAACGATCCGCGTTGTTGTTACGTTGTGATTGAAGACTCGATACTGACGTATCGCCGAGTCGACTACGACGTTGATAAGACCGCCCAAAAGATTTACGACATCCCTGACCTGGACAACATGCTGGGGGACCGCCTTCGCTCTGGGAGGTAGCCTCACTTGACCTATCACACGACCACTCTTAGACTTGCGGTCTACAGAGTCATGGGCGGACGAGCAGTAGAGGCCGGTTAGTGAAACTCGCAATTCTCAGTGATATCCATGGTAACCTCGAAGCACTCGAAGCGGTGCTCGCGGACATTGCCACGCAGGATATCCAGAAGATCTACTGCCTGGGCGACATCATCGGCTACGGTCCTAATCCTCGCGATTGCGTTGATCGAGCGATGGAGTTCGATCTCTGCGTGCTTGGCAACCACGATCAGGGTGCACTGTTCGACCCGGAAGGATTCAGCAGTGGTGCCGAGCGAGCGATCTTTTGGACTCGTCGACAGCTCGAATCCCCGGATGACTCGGTCGAGATTCGCCAAAAACGCTGGACTTTCCTCTGTGAGCTACCTCGTCAGCACCGTGAGGAGAGCCTGCTGTTCGTGCATGGTTCGGCACGAAATCCGCTGAACGAGTACGTTTTTCCAGAAGATGTCTACAATCCGCGGAAGCTTGGCCGCATCTTCAGCTTGATTCCAGAGACCTGCTTTCAAGGTCACACGCACGTTCCCGGCGTGTTTACCGAAGACTGCCGTTTTCTATCTCCGCATGAAGTCAGCGGCTGTTATACGCTAAATGGTCGCAAGACGATGATCAACGTTGGCAGTGTGGGGCAACCTCGAGATGGAAACCCCAATGCCAGCTATGTCGTGCTCGAGAACCAGCAACGCGTCCACTTTCGCCGCGTCCCCTACGATCGTGCTACGACGGCACAAAAAATCTACGATACGCCGGATCTCGACAATTTCCTCGGAGATCGACTGGGGGAAGGACGCTGAATTAGTCTCCCATTGCAAGAAATGCCTCTGGCGGGAGAATTACTGTTCATAAACTCCCTCTGGCCGCAAACCGTTGCCTCACCAATTGCCGTCTTTGTCATGACGGTCGCTAAGTGCCGGCTCTGCTGCGTGTAAGGTTCTCCGACTGTGGAAAAGCGTTTCGTTGTGTTTCTTGGGCTGTCGCTCGGCATTTTGGTCGGGTACAGCATGTTGTCGCGGATGTTCTTTCCCGCGCCACCGGTTGTCGAGAAGAAGACGGACGTTGCGGCTAACGACGAAGTTGTCGACCCCGTCGACGCGGCTAAGGAACAAGCTCCAGGAGAGAGCGACGCACCGGTTCCCGATGAACCAACCGGCGAATCCGCGACCGAGCAGCCTGACGCTGAAGCCGCTTCTCCAACCAACCCGCAAGCACCTGCAGTCATCGAACAGCGGTGGGAGAGTTTCGGTTCTTACGCACCCGGCAGCGGACACACATTGCTCGTGACGTTCAATAGCCGAGGTGCGGCCATCGAGCGAGTGGAACTAACGACTCGCAACGCCAAGGGAAATCTCAAGTATCGGAACTTGGAAGATAAGAGCGGATATCTTGGGAACCTAGCGCTGACCGCGCGGCGGGAGCTGGGATGCAAAGTGAATGTCGTGGGGGACGGTACGCCGGCGGCGCTCAGTGGTCTTCTGCGAGGCGACGTGTTGTTGGCGGTCGATGGGATCTCGATCGACGAGCCGGGCGAACTCCAGCAAGTTTTGGCGACAAAGAAACCAGGCGAGTCTGTTTCACTTCAGATCGAACGCCCCGGCACGACGCCGCCCGCTGAGTTGACGCTGACAGCGAAGTTAGATGTCCGCCCGCTCGAGTTGATCCGCCCCGAGCCACTGCAAGGCGAAGAGGTCATTCCGCATCCGCTTTCGTTTCTATTATCACTGATCGAGAAGAGTGGCGTTCGAACGGTACCCATCGAAACGCCACGCAACATTAACTGGTCAGTGGAAACACTAGCGGATGGGGTGATCGAGTTTCGACTAACACTAGAGAATTCCAGCGATCCACTCGAACTGGTGAAACGATTTCGGCTCGGCAAACAACAGGATCTTGTTGCGGTCGGAGAAACTCTAGCCGCCGACGCACCTCCTGCCTATCACGTCGACATGGAGTTGGAACTGCACAATGGTTCCGAGACACCACGTCGGCTGGCCTACTCGCTCGGCGGCCCGACCGGGTTGCCGCTGGAAGGTTGGTGGTACTCGGCAAAGATCCACCCCAAGATGTTCTATGGTGCAGGAGCTCGGGACGTCTTGATTCACACCGATGCTGAACGACGTTTGGTTGGTTGCCCGGAACTCTACAAGCTTGCGAAGAAGACTCCCGACGAGAAAGAAATCACGCTCTTTGCCGATGACGAGAAGGTGCCGAATCGCACGCTGAAGTATCTCGGCGTCGACACGCAGTATTTTACGGCAGCCTTGATGCCGTCAGCCGAGGGCGACAAGGTCTTTCACCGCGCCGAAGCATTCGCGCTGGGAGATGTCAGCAAGCAGCCCAAAGGTTACACCCGCACGACCGATGTTACGTTCAAGCTGGACAGCTCACCCATCGCGCTGGAAGGCAACGGTGATTTTAAGCAGTCGTTCCGGCTGTTCCTGGGCCCTAAAGATCCCGATGTGTTGGAAGGCTACGAACTTGGGGACGTGATTTACTACGGTTGGTTCGGTGCCATCTCGAAGGTGCTCAAATCGATCCTACACTTTTTCTACGGAATTGTCGGCAACTTTGGCATCGCGATCATTCTGCTAACGGTTGTGGTTCGGGGCTGTATGTTCCCGATCAGCCGCAAGGCAGCCAAGAACGCTGCGATGATGCAGGAGTTGGCTCCCGAGATGCGGAAGCTGACCGAAAAGTACAAGGGCGACATGGAGAAGCGGGCCAAAGCCCAACAAGATCTCTTCCGCAAGCACAACTACAATCCGTTTGGCGGTTGCTGGTTGATGTTTTTGCAGCTCCCGATTTTTCTCGGCCTGTATCGCTGCATCGCCGTCGATATCGAACTGCGGCAAGCGGCATTAATCCCAGGGCTCGAGTGGTGCTCGAATCTTGCTGGGCCCGATATGTTTTTGTATTGGAAGTCGTTCATGCCCAGCATGTTCGTTTCTGAGACGGGAATGCTCGGACCCTACCTGAACGTGTTACCTTTGATCACGGTCAGCTTGTTTCTCGTCCACCAAAAGCTCTTTACGCCTCCCGCAACCGACGAGCAGTCGGCCATGCAGCTCAAGATGATGAAGTACATGACACTGTTCATGGGTTTCATGTTCTTCAAAGTGGCCAGCGGATTGTGCCTGTATTTCATTGCATCGAGTCTGTGGGGCATCGCCGAGCGCAAGCTGGTTCCCAAGCCGAAAGTCAATCTCACGGGAGTTTCCAGCGGCGGTGGTAAGGACTTGCCGACTCCAAAGAAGTTGCCGCCCGCCGGCTCAAACGGCGTCGAAGAGAAGAAGGCCGCTCGAAAGAAGCGGAACAAGGGCCGCTAGTGCGAGTCGCACCGACGTGTAGCGGCTGTGGCGGTCTAATGCCCAGGCAATCTTGACGAAACAACGCTACACCAAAGACCATGCATCAAGTCGACGATACGATCGTGGCGGTTGCTTCGGCACTGGGGGGCGCAGTTCGAGGAATCGTACGGGTATCGGGGCCTGACACCCTGACCGTCGTATCAAAGCGATTCAAGTCTCGTAGCGAAGTCGAATGGCGTTGCTTGAGTGCGTCGCAACGAATCAAGGGCCGCTTCTTGATTGGTGAGGCATTGGGGGAAGTGCCTTGTTCCGCCTATATCTGGCCTGATGAGCGAAGTTACACGAGGCAGCCGACCGTTGAGTTGCATACGATCGGATCCCCGCCTGTACTGGAGGCGATCGTTCAGTCGCTCTGTAAGGACGGGGCTCGTTTAGCGCAGCCGGGCGAGTTTACGATGCGTGCCTTTCTCGCGGGCCGCCTGGACCTGACGCAGGCCGAAGCCGTACTCGGCGTCATCGATGCGACCAGCCAACACGATCTCGACGTCGCGCTCTCGCAGTTGGCAGGCGGCTTGGCGGCTCCGTTGCATGAACTTCGAGACCGCTTGCTCAACATGCTGGCTCATCTGGAAGCCGGGCTAGACTTCGTCGAAGAGGATATCGAGTTCATCGAACGCGATGAACTCGTGCAAGGTATCGACGAAGCGTCCACGATCGTCGAGGCCGTCCAACGACAACTTCAAACTCGTACCGAGGTCGATGATGCTCCGCTCGTCGTGCTCGTTGGAAGTCCGAATGTTGGCAAAAGCAGCTTGCTAAATGCTCTCGTAGCGGATTCCGCAGCGATCGTGTCGGACGTATCAGGGACCACCCGAGACTATGTCGCTCGTCGGATGATGCTCGGCGATCGTGAGATCACGTTGGTAGACACAGCTGGAGTCGAAATGTGCATGGAACTAAATGGCATCCCTTTCGCATCGCAAGCCATGACGCACAGCAAGCACGACGAAGCTGCGTTGGTCTTGTTCTGTGTCGACGCGACTCGACCAATGAACGAATGGGAACGGTCTGAATGCCTCCGCGAAATCCGTGTGCCACGATTGATTGTCGTAACAAAGGCCGATGCCGAGACCTGTTCCCATTTCGAGGGCGAGTCGATAAAGACAAGCAGCGTCTCCGGTCTTGGAATGACGGAGCTGTGCGAAGCCATCTACGATCGACTTGCGGACGATTCCTGCAACGCCGTAACCAGCACTGCCTTGCGTTGCCACGAAAGCTTGCGACTGGCCCGAGCGAGCCTCGATCAAGCGAAAATTGCGGCCACCGATTCACTAGGCGAAGAGCTTGTTGCCGCGGAGCTCCGCATCGTACTCGAGGAGCTAGGAAACGTCGTGGGCGCCGTTTATACCGACGACATCCTCGATCGAATTTTCAGCCGCTTCTGTATCGGAAAGTGATGTAACTTCTTTCCTTTACGGGAAAGCAAAGATTACACCCGCGACAACCGCAAGTTCAGCCGCCGTCGCGTCGAGGCGGAGTCGCGGAATGTAAAGCGAGTAGGGAGCATAGTCGCCGGGTCGGTAATGCCCCAAGGTGTACTGGCAGTTGCGAGGCCCGTCGTTCACCATCATGTAAGGCAACAAGGGAACTCGACCGAAGAAGTGGGCCGCGGAAAGTGCTGGTTGAATTAGCGGCACCTTGTACCCGTGCCGTTCCAGGTTGATGTCCTCGAAATACAACGGACGATGACAGATTGCCGGCGCTTCCCACATCATCGTCGTCTCAGCTTGCGCCCGACTGATGCCCATCGTATGAGCGATTGCTCCTTCGCGGGCAAACCGGGCCGCCGCATAGTTCTTCGGCATCTCACCTGCTTCCGGCTTTGTACGAGCGGACAACGCGTGGATCGGTTTCAGGTCGAGTTCAAACGCTTCGATCTCTTCCAAGTCGGCAAGCTGCTCTTGTGTGAGTGCCGGTTCTTCGGCGGGTGCCGGCAAGTCGGAAGGCGAAGGGGCAGGCTGAAGCACCGCTAACAGGGGTTCTGCGTCGGCAAATTGAATGAGTGGCTCTGCTGCGACGGGCTGTTGAGGGAGGAACTCGGTGATTGTGGGAGTCGCTTCTTCGACCAACTTAAGTACCGGACCGAGACTCGAGGTATATGTGGGCTCGGGCCTTGTCACAGCTTTAGACGCTTGTTGCGTGATTGGATCGGCAGCAAGCTCCACAATCGGAGAGTTCCGCTTTGCGAGGACTGCTCCAATGTCTAACCTGTTCTCGAGAGGAACGACCGGTTTCGCGGTTGCTGCCGTTTCGATCTTGATCGCTGGTTCTGACGTTAAATTAAGTTCGGTAGTAGGTCGTGACACTTGCAGCACAGGCTGAGTTGCAGCGACGATGATTGGCGTGGATCGACGCGTTACCTTATCAGTCTGTTGCAAGTTGCTCGCCACTTGAAGCTTCTGCTGCTCAGCGGTCGCGGCGACAGGATCTCGCTCAGCCACCTGGATGAATCCCGATAGCTTCGGTTTATTCGTGGCATTCTGTTTCGAGTTATCCGGCGACTCATTGCGATACAGTGCGGCCAAGGGAACTGTCGTTGGTCGTGTGAAAGAATCAAGAGCCGCGATCATGCGAGCGGAAAGCGGATCGTGATGATTCATAGCCGAGTTTCGCTTCTTCACCACGCGTTCCAAGCGATCTTCGCGCGTTGCCATGAAGGTCGAGCGATATACGGGCTCAAGTGTAGGTCGAGACGGCGCTAATTGCTTTGCGGAAGGCTTCGGCACCGCAGGGGCATTATCCGCTTCACGAATTGTCTCTTGGGCGGTCTTTGCCAGAGGTTGGTAGACGCGAATCACCGGCGCGAGCGTCGAAACCCGGCTTGCCGGTTCGGCACGAGCCGTGGCGTGTTGATGCGGTGTTGGCCTCGTGGGATCAAAAGGCGTCGCATAACGAACAGCAGGCCCCCGTTCGTCGTGCTGTTTGGGGGTCGCAGTATCCTCCACAGGGAGCGGCACCGCTTCCGCCGCAACGATTAGCGACTTGGGTTCGACCGGAGCTAGCGAGGCTGCTTCCATGTGCCGCGGGTGAAGATCAACCACGGGGGCGAGCTTTCGATCCACGCCATCCGCGAACGACGGGCTGGTAGCGGCCAGCACGGTCAGCAAAAGGCAGCGAATTCTTAGGCCAGCAGAATGGTACATGAGGTGCGTTTGATAGGTGGGGGGAATCGCCGCGAGACTGGAAGTGAGACGAATGTCGTTATGAGTCTCTTCGTCCAGTCGCACGTACGATCTGCACAATTCCGGCGACCGCGACAAGCCTGACGACGATTTAGTTCATCAAGACCAATACAATCGTTAAAGATTGCCCTCAATCGAGGCCGCGTAGCCGTTTCTATTGATCTTCCAACTGCATTGGCTGCTAGCACCAATGCCCGTATTGTCTTGTGAATGGCGAAGGCTGGCCGCACCGAGGCGACAAATTTCGCTCGATCGACCGACCCGATAAGGGGCTCCGTCGATCTGCTCCCCCCTTGATTTAACTGTTTTGTCGTAGCCAAGTTGGCTACAATGCATCCCCGACAAGGACGAGTGGACAATTCGACCACGGGCCAGTGTGCATCACATGCTTGAAACGCCACCACCAATCCGATGCGATTCGGCGCAGTATCGACATCTTCTCAAGATCGATCGCCAAATCGAAGAGGCATGGTGTCGGCTGGGGGGCCCTCCGCAGATGGGCGAACTCCGTGAGTTGATTGGAAATCCAGTAAGAACAGACCTTCTGACTTGGCACTTGAAGAAGGATCTGGCGTCCGGTTGGCGACGCGGATGTGGTCGGCAACTTGATGCGTACTTCACCGCCTGGCCCCAATTGCGAAATTGTAGAACATCGGTTCAAAGTCTGGTGAGCTACGCGTACATGGTGCGCACAGCATTTACGAACGTCGATCCAAGGGCGGAAATTGACGGGGCATCGGTCATAAGTGAATGTGAACTTGATTGGCCGGCGATCTGCGAAGGTGCGTCCAAGTTGCGGGATTCAGAAAGCTTCGCGAACTCGGGACGCTATTTCCTTTTGAAGCAAATCGGCATCGGCGGCATGGGCGTGGTTCACGAAGCCTGGGATCGCGAGCGAGGGCAGCGGATTGCTTTGAAAACGATTCGAACGCTGCCCGGTCCGAATTCAGAATCTGCTGATGCTCAAAAACTGTATCGCCTGAAGCGAGAGTTCAGGGCGTTAGCTGGGATCGTGCATCCCAACTTGATTGCTTTGTACGAATTGGTGTCCTCGGTCGATCAGTGGTTCCTTACAATGGAACTAATTAAGGGCAATGGGTTCCTCGACTATGTACGTCGCGGCTCGACGCAAATCGGCCTAGGCAGCCTCGATACGACGGAGGATCTGCGCTCTGATGCAACGAGATTCGACGAACACAATTCGAGTCCGGCGAGCTGGATCTTGGATGCATATGGCGAAGCAAGGTTGCGAAACGCACTCCGTCAGATGGCGGAAGGCGTCTCGTTTCTTCATCAGTCAGGCCGATTGCATCGCGATCTCAAACCTTCCAACATGATTATCGACGAGCATGAACGCTTGGTGATACTTGACTTTGGATTGGCTGCCGAAATCGCCTTTCGACCGCCACCGACAATCGACGTGGCAACGACGTATTTCGATGAGCGCGAACCAACGACCGATCCCCTAGGCCGGGCAGGAACACTGGACTACATGTCCCCAGAGCAAGCAGCCGGTAGCGAATTGTCTGGCGCTAGCGACTTCTATGCGATTGGCGTGATGTTGTATCTGGCGCTGACTGGGCAAAAACCGATCAAGGGGAATCGCGACGAGCTTTTAAAGGCGAAGTTGACTCAAGTACCTTTGTCTCCCGCGGCGCTTGTGCCGACCACGCCGCCGGACCTAAACGAATTGTGCATGCGGCTTCTGCACCCCTGGCCGGACATGCGCGCTGGTGCGGCGGAAGTTCTCGAATGCTGCGCTCCATCCAAGATCGCTTTGTCTTCGGCGTCTCCGGTCGCGCCGGAGCAGCACACCCCGTTTATCGGGCGGCGTGAGCAAGTCCGGCGACTCCGTGGACTCGCTACCGACTTGGCCACTGGCAGGACCATCGTGGCCCACATTCATGGGGCTTCGGGTGTGGGAAAGACGCGTCTGATTGAACATTTTCTGGAGGAGATGGGATCTCAAACTGGTAGCAGGGTTTTCGCGGGTCGCTGCTACGAGTGCGAGTCTGTGCCATACAAAGCGTTGGACAACCTTGTCGATGCTCTCGGCAGATATTTGGAGGAGCTGAGCGGGCCAGAATTCGCTGCCCTGTTGCCAAAGGACATCGATGCACTGGCAACGGTGTTTCCTGGTCTCCGAAGAATCCCACAAATCGCTGCTGCAGCAGTCGTGAGGGAAAAAAAGATCGCAGATGTCCTTCAACTGCGTCGACGCGCATTCGAGGCACTTCGCGAATTGTTGTTCCACATTGGGCAACGACAAACGCTGATCCTGTGGATCGACGATCTGCAGTGGGGCGACGCCGACAGTGGCATTGTGATTCAAGAGTTGGTGAGCGGTCTGCAACCACCACGAATGCTGCTGCTGGTGACGTATCGCGACGAAGCAATCGGACAACACCCGTGCTTGTCGGCATTGCCGACGCGGTCTTCTAGAGAAGCGTCCACATGGACAGAGGCGCGCATCCACGTACCGCCGCTGGAATGCGACGATGCGGCTGAATTGGCTCGATGTCTATTGATTGCACATCGGGGCGATGTAGCGCAGGCGAGACACATCGCCCAGGAAGCAAAAGGAGCCCCCTTCTTCATTAGAGAACTTGTACATCGTGCCTGTTTGGGGCTATCAACTCCAAACGCTCACGGCCACCCGATCGATCTGGACGAAGCCATCTGGGACCGGGTCAGTCGGTTAGACGATGATGCGCGCCAGCTTGTCGAGTTGGTTGCGCTAGCAGGGCGTCCCATTCGATTGCGGGACACTCTGCGGGCCGCCGAGTTAACGGCCGCCGACCGACCGCTCTCGCTACTACGGGCGTTGTTGTTGGTGCGAGGTTCAGGAACCAGTGATGGGCAGCTTCTTGAGACGTATCACGATCGGATTCGGGAGTGCATTTCCGTGCGTCTGAGTGCCGAAGTTCGGTGTGCGCGCCATCTGAGGCTGGCCGATTCTTTGGAAGCGTCTGGCGACACCGACCCAGAAACATTGGCCAATCATTTGTTAGCGGCAGATCGTGTGCCCCGTGCTGTCGAGTATCTACTCGTTGCGGCCAAGGAAGCCTCCAGCACACTCGCGTTTGAACGGGCTGCTCGCTTGTATCGGCAAACCCTCGCGTTGGCCGATACTTCACGAGAGGACCACGGCACCATCCAAGCCGAACTGGCGACTGCACTTGTAAACGCCGGTCAAAGCTACGACGCAGCTCGCGAGTACCAACAAGCCGCTACCCGGCAATCAGCCGAGTGTCGCCCGCAACTGCTGCGAGAGGCAGCATACCAATACTGCGTGAGCGGCCACATCGATTTGGGCAAACAGATGTTCCGCGAACTCTTATTGCCGCACGGGTTGCGGCTCCCCAAAACACCATTGGTCACGGCAGCCGGATTGATCTGGCGCCGAGCAATCGGGACGCTCGGTGGGCAACCTAAGTCTCGACCCGTTCGAGACGATTTTGAACGCGTCGACTTGACGTGGTCCGCAGCCACGGGCATTAGCATGTTCGACACACTTGGTGGCGGTCTTCTCCATACCCATCACTTGCGGTTGGCGAAGCAATCGGGCGATAGGTATCGACTCGCGAGGGCGATGGCATTCGAAGCATTCATGTTGGCGACGGAAGGATGGCCGCAGAAGCCCAGCTGCGACGAGACGATTGCCCAAGCAGCCGAGATAGCAAGCACGCTGGATCAACCGCACGCTGCAGCCATGGTTGAATTGGCGAAAGGGGTACAGGCATTCCATTTGGGCCATTGGAGGCAAGCGAACGAACGATGTGTCGCGGCCCGGGCGATCTTTCGCGAACAGTGTGTTGGAACTGTCTGGGAAGTCGATACCGCCGACTGTTTCCGACTGTGGGCGCTCACGCAGTTTGGAGACTATACAAGTCTGAAGCGACTGTCTGTTCAGCTCTTGGATGATGCCCGCCAACGAGGCAATCTGCACGCGATCATGAACATCCAGACCTTGGGAGCTCCGCTGGCGCGATTGGCCGACGATGATCCGCGAGCGGCAAGAGGGATCTGCGACGAAGCGCTGTCGCACAGTTCACTGCGTGACTTCCATGTTCAGCATGTTGCGGCGTTGATCGCGAAGACGCTCATCGACTTATATGACGGTTGCGGCGTGGCTGCTTGGACGCGGTTGCAACAGCACTGGCCGCGATTACGGTGGTCGATGTACTTTCGGTTCCAGTCGGTCCGGATCTTTTTCCGCTACCTGCGTGCCCTGTCCGCAATTGCAGCCGCTGGCGAAGGCGATGCTCGACGGTTGCTGAGGATCGCCAGGAAAGACGCTAAGCACTTGCAACGCGAGAATGCCCCGTGGGCCAATGCCTTGGTATTGAACGTACAGGCCTGCCACGCGCAGCTATACTCGGACCCACAGGTACATTTTGAGCACGCCATTGCGGCACTGCAGCGTCTTGATATGCCGATTTATGCCGCCGCCTTGCAACGACGTCTGGCCGACTGGCTGCCCGTTTCGGAAGCAAGTCACTTGGCAGAGAAAGCCGACGCGCTGTTGTACTCAAGTGGCATCGTGAATCCCGCCAAGTGGAGTCGCATCGTGGCCGCCGATGTCCGTCGCGGCGCGTCGCGAAGTCGATCTTCCAAGGCCAGAATAACACCTGCGGAGTTCCTGTAACATGACTCGGAGCAAACGAAGAATCGCCGTACTCGGTGGTGGTGTGGGTGCTTTGTCTGCGGTGTGGGGGCTCACCAACGATCCTGACTTCGATTCGAAGTACGATGTGACGGTATATCAGTTGGGGTGGCGATTGGGAGGCAAGGGAGCTAGTGGTCGCAATGCTTCGGTCGGTGAGCGAATCGAAGAGCACGGTCTGCATGTGTGGGGAGGGTACTATGAGAATGCCTTTCGAATGATGGCCGACTGCTATCGAACGTTAGGGGCAGACTGGAAGCAATGGTTCGAACGCCAGGATCAAATCGTCCTGGAGGAGCGACTCGGTTCGCGGTGGAGCCATTGGCGCGTTCCCTTTCCACCCAAATCTTCCGAACCGGGAACTGCCGCGGTGATCGGCGATGTTTGGCAAGATCTGCGTCGTGTCTTGGAGTGGCAAGAGGTCTCGACAACGAATGCCAAATTTCGAACCGATGTCTCAACCGACACTGCCATTGGATGGCTACGCGAGGCACGCAATTCGGTCCCCGAGCAAGCGAATTACCAGTCGTATTCTCCGACTGCGCAGTCCGTCGAGTTGCTCGTTGATCGCTTGCAAAAGTATCAGGACTGGCTGGATGCCATCGATGCGCATCAGTTCCTTAACAACCAGACCCTGCGCCGGCTATGGATCAGTTTGGTGTTGAGCACGATCCAACTCAA
Source organism: Planctomycetaceae bacterium (assembly GCA_020638975.1). Lineage (GTDB taxonomy): Bacteria > Planctomycetota > Planctomycetia > Pirellulales > Pirellulaceae. The sequence goes on along the minus strand of JACKHN010000007.1, from coordinate 140,967 downwards.
AGGGTTTATCTCCGATCGCGTGTACGAACGTGGATTCAGTTCTATCGATCACCTAGATTACCGCGACTGGCTAAAGCGGCACGGTGCCCGCGAAGTAATTTATGATTGCGCCTGGATCTACGGCGTGTACGACTACTTGTTTGCGTATGAGGGCGGTGATCCGAAACGCGGACGTCTGGCGGCGGGCGTTGCGTTATGCTGCGTGATACGGCTGATGCTTTGCTACAAGGGGGCGGTGATGTGGAAGATGAAGTCCGGCATGGGAGATGCCATCTTCACCCCGATCTACCAGATGTTGGCCAATCGCGGAGTAAAGTTTGAGTTTTTTCATCGGGTCGATGAACTTCAACTTTCGCACGATCATCAGTATGTCGAGCGAATTCGGCTGTGGCGGCAAGTCGAACTAAAGTCGTCACCATACGCACCGCTTCGCAAGGTCCAAACACAATCGGGAGAGACTCACGATTGCTGGCCGAACGAGCCTCTCTACGATCAAATCCGCGACGATCAAGCCGACAAACTCCAATCGCTAAAGAAACAGCACGATATCGATCTCGAGTCGCACTGGATCGACTGGCATGGCGAAGAGTCCGAGCGAGTCTTGGAGCGAGGGGCGGAAGGTGACGAGGGCTTCGACGATGTCGTGCTTGGCATTTCTGTCGGTGCGTTGCCGTCCATCTGCCACGAACTAGCGGACCACAACACTGGGTGGAAGCTGATGCTCGACGGTGTGAAGACGGTACAAACCCAGTCGCTGCAGTTATGGACTCGGTCCACATTGCAGGAGCTAGGTTGGCGTCTGGGGCCCTTCATCTTTGTGGGCTATGAACCGCCGTTTCCGTCGGGGGCAGACATGAACCAGACCTTGCCTGCCGAGAACTGGAGCGACGCGATCAAACCTCGAGCCGTAACTTACTACTGCGCGGCGATGCCCGACGCATTGCTTATCCCGACCTCGGCAAGCAACGGCTTTCCTGTGACGCAAGCACAGCAAGTCCTCGACAACTCTCGCAGCTGGATTGACGATCATATCAAGCATCTCTTGCCACAGTTCGACTGGGCCGAACTTGTCGATCCTTCGCAAGCCACGGGAGTTGCCCGCTTGAACGCGCAATACTGGCGAGCAAATATCAATCCTTCAGATCGCTATGTACAGAGTCTTCCCAAGAGTACGGCAGTTCGACTTGCGTCTAACGGTTCGGGGTATAGGAATCTGCACCTGGCTGGAGATTGGGTGAAGACTTCGATGAACTTTGGCTGTGTCGAATCGGCGGTGATCGCCGGATTGCAGGCAGCACGGACAATTTCAGGACATCCACAACGCATTCCCGGTGAGCGTGACTTTGAATAATCCACCTACAAGTCTCGATGAAGTTATTCAACGTCTGAGCGAGATCATCGAACAGGCGAAGCAAACGTCCTCGCGCATCGGATACTTCGCAGCTCTGTATTGGAAGATGACCAATCGTGTCAAAGCCGGTATCGTTGGCGGTTCCTTCGCAGACGGTCCACGCATGGAGCGTCTCTCGGTCTGCTTCGCGCTGCGTTATCTCACCGCTTGGCAGCAGTACCCGGACGCGAAAGCCGACATGACACAATCGTGGCGGTTTGCCTTTGATTGCACAGGGCATGTCCGCCCCATTATCCTCCAGCACCTCGTGCTGGGAATCCATACGCACATCAACCTCGACTTAGGAATCGCCGTCGCCGAAACGGTGTCAGTCGGTGAACTGCCGGGATTGAAAGGCGACTACGACCTCATCAACGATATCCTGCGAAAGTTGCTGCGCGAGATCCAGGAAGACATTGCTTCCGTCTCGCCGGCCATCGCCTGGCTTGATCGAATCGGTGCTCGCACCCTTGACGAATTCATACACTTCAGTCTCACGGTCGCTCGTGCGGAGGCCTGGAACGCGGCTGAGCGACTGACGCTGCTATCTGGTGAAGCACGCCAAAAAGAGATCGCTCGCATGGACAACTCCACGCTCGAATTTGCCAACGGCATTCGGCACCCTGGTTGGCTTTTCGCGCCGGTCATGCTCTGGGTCCGTCTTTGGGAGCAGACACCGATCCCCGAGGTAATCGAGAGACTGACAGACTAGCAACCGTGCTAGCGTAGTTGGAAACGACATCCCCGTTTCGGAGTTGCACTTGCAATCCAAAGCCAGCTCACTTTCGGCGACTTCACGGATCGCCAACACCAACGAGGCGATCGTGACTTACTACGATGGTACGCTTATCGATTACCGTTGGGTCATGTCGACGAATCGTCACTTCGGATTACATTTCGGCTACTACGATGAACGACACTCGACATGCGCCGCCGCGTGTCAGAACTCCAATCGAACACTTGCCGAAAAAGCCCGCCTTCGCTCCGGCATGCGCGTGCTCGATGCAGGCTGTGGCATCGGCGGAAGCAGCGTGTGGTTAGCTCAACATCATGAAGTTTACGTGACGGGCGTTACTTTGAGCCTGCAACAGTGTAGGGCAGCACGCGAGTTGGCTCAGCAAGTTGACGTCGCCGATCGCACGGAGTTTCATGTGCATGACTATCTCGCGTTACCCTTCGCTGACCGTTCATTCGATATCATCTGGGCATTGGAAAGTGTCTGCTACACAACGGACAAGGCCGATTTTCTACGCGAGGCCATGCGAGTTCTCCGACCTGGTGGAAGACTCGTGCTGGCGGATGGGTTCCGTCGCGACCATCGTCTTCCCTCGCATCAAGAGCGGCGTCTAACGAAGTGGCTTCACTGCTGGGCCGTCCCCGGCTTCGCGGTCATTTCGAGGTTTATCGACTCGCTGGCCGCACACGGCTTCGTCGTTCTGGAGCAGTCGGAATATACAAACCACGTACTTCCGTTCTCTCGGTATCTCTGGACATGCAGTCTTTTCTGCCTCCCTGCGGCGATTGCGCTCCGCGCGTGCGGGCTGCTATCGCATGAGCGGTGGAACAACTTGATCGGCGCGATAATTCAATACCCTTCGTTAAAGTCACGGGACTGGGAGTATTGGATTGTCGTCGCAGAGAAGCCTTTGTCACTGCCCGATCGATCACGGAGCGATTAATAACGCACGCGGAGATTGAACGAAAAGAGGTCGGCGTTGAGATCCAGCGCGACGCGCGATCCAGGAACAGGCCCAAGCGGTGTCTGGTAGGGTCCTTCGATGTGACTGTCAAACAGGTGGCAATAACTCGCCGCCACCGAGAATGTTTGCGATAAGTCATGTTCCAACCCAACGCATAGCGAGTGCTGATAAAACGCGGCAGCCCCCACGTTGAAAGCGGTCAGCTCTTCTCGTATCGGGTTCTCGGTGTAGAGGTACCCGATTCTCGTGCGCGTCCGCTCGGTCCAATCGTAGGATCCGCCCAGATGTAGCGAGAAGACACTTTTCCAACCGAGGCCCTCCACCGCACCGGTAGGACCGAAGCCTGATCGGCTGAAGCCTTTCGTATTTTCGTAATCGGTGAACCGCAAGTCGGCGGCGAAGAGCCACCGTTCAAGCCCTCTGTAAGCAACTCCACCTGACACAATCATCGGATAATCCAAGCCCACGCGTTGTGTGAGTGGAAGCCCAAGTTCGTCAACCGAGTTGAACTCGAAGGTTTCCATCCACTGTGGGCTCTTGAACGACAGTCCATAATCCCAACCGGAGTCCGTCGTCGCGTAGATTCCGACTTGGAATCCTCCGCCCCAGTGCAGATGCGTATTTCCGCCTGGAGAATAAGTGAAGAAGGTGTCTCCATTGGCGTCATTGGGCGGCGCGAGTGTGTTGGGTGAGACCATCAATTCGGCGGTTGTGATGGTGGGAGAGAACCCAATCGAGACACGATCGGTCAGTTGTACAGCCAGTGTCGGAGCGATTTGCAGAAGTGCAAGCTTCGTAAAAACTGATCCAACGCCGGCACCCAAGGGAGGTTGCGGCGTCAAAATTGGATTCGTGGTGCTGGCGGGAAAGTTAGTAAACAGCCCGCCAATCGTATAGATTCCCAGCCCCACCGACCAACACGAATCTTCCTTGGCATAGACCAGTGCGCTGCTCACGAGTGGCAACACCCCGGCATCGCTCCGATCCTCGCCCGACGCACCCAACAGAGAAGACGAGACGTGGAAGTTTGTTAGCGGAACTTCGTAGCCGATCTCGAACGAGTTTGGCACGTTTACGATCGTTGCAGGATTCCAATGCAAGGAACCGATGGTGTCGACAGGTGCAGCCGTAGAAGCCCCACCCATCGATCGGTTTACCGCTCCCAGACCCGGCGACACCAGCCCCTGCGCCGAAACTTGGCCATCAATGGTTGTCGCGACTGCGACCGTCACAATCAGTGCAGTCAAACGAAGCGTCGTCAAACGAAAGGGAGACCCGATCATTCCAAGTGCCTTGGCTCGAACAATGGTTGCAATCGATACGATCCATTTGTTCATCGGAGGCAATGAAAGTGGACGTCCACGCAGGACTCAATCGGCGCTACGACCCGTACAATCCCTACAAACTGTTGCGTTAGAGTTTGCCGAGTTTGCCCAATGCGATCCTGTCGCACGGGAACCTACAGGATCAGAGCGGGTCTGCTCCGAGAGTTCCGATGAGGTTCGCGAGGTAACTGTCCGATTGCGCGGTGATCAGTTCCGCCGTAGCGTAGTGGCGGCGAGCTTCGAGACCGAGTCGAATTGTGACATCCTCGTTGCCGGGAACGGACGTGTACTTTTCAAGATACTGCGAGTGCCGTGACCACAACGCTATGTCTCGTGATTGCTTGGTGACCAAGCGTTCGCGATACCAGTCACTTGAAATCAGGTAATCGCGCGTGAACATGTTGCGGAGCCGATCGTCGGCGATCGTCAGTCCTTCGTACTCGCCGTTGGCCATGATGTGGATCAGGGCTCGCAACGGCGGGCAGGCATCGTCGACCGAACCGTCGGCGAGATATGCCTGTGCAACTTGCTGATGAGCTTCCGTGACGTACTTGATGCCGTCGGCAAAGGCATCGGCGTCTTGCGTTTCGGGACGCAATAGCGACTTGTCGAACACCTTGGTAGGATTGTCGAAGACACGTCCGAAATAGCGTCTTACGAAACGCTGGTTAATGCGATAGCCGAGTCGACTGGCAAGAATGGTCTCGCCATTGTGCTCGAAGTCTTCCAGTCGCTCGAGGAGTTTTTCCTTGATCAAGTACTGAGGGTCTCGTTCCTCGGCAGAGAGCCGACACCAAATCTCAGGTACCAACAGGCTGATATCGTGGTCAACTTGCATATTGGGACCTATGTGTCCTGCGGCTGACGAGAACCCAGCCAAGCCGGTGACAATAAAACTGACGAGAGCATTGTTCAGATCGGCTGTGAAACGCAGTGCATTGAACGGGCCTTTCGTCAGCGCTCCTTCGCTGCCGAAGCCTGTCGTCGAAGGACTCTTGCCAGTCAGCGAACACACGAAGTCCATAAACAACTCTGGCAACTCCTGGTAGTGAATCGGGTTATACACAGCCAGACCACGAATGCCGTTCGCCGCATCGGCCGCGTTGTTGCGTCGCCCAAAGAGCACGGAGTTGACGGGGGTGTGAAGCGGTTGATCGGCGGCGATGCCGCGCCATAGTCGCATCCCACGTCGGGCGACATAGCGATCGAGCGGTCGAACGAGATCGGGGCGGCTTTGCAAATAGCGAGGATTCTTTGAAAAGCGACCGTCGATCTCGCGAGGGATCGCCGAACAAACCACGAACTCGTCCGTCGACTGTTGAAAGGATCGCAACAGGTCCTGCATCGGCGCGCTGAACGCATCAAAGTCGACGACGTACTCCGTCATTTGATCAACGTCCTCGCGCGTCAACGGTTCGTAATTCGAGAGGAAGTTATCAGGACGAGTAAGATCCGCCTCGGTCTGTTTGTCGAGACCTCGGTGAATGGCATCGTCGGGACGTTGAAACAGACGGTATTCGCAGTTTTCCACGAATTTAACACTCATCGCCTCGTTGAATTCGCCTTCGGGCAACGCCTTCACCTGTCTTGTTGGGACGACGACGGAAGCACTGATATCGTCCTCGGTCTGAATCTTGAAGGCGGCGGCAAAATCTTGACGCACCTTGAACGTTCGCCAGGATTGTCGGCCTTGTAAGCCAACTCGCAAGTACGTGCCGACCAATGCACGGTCGCCATACTTCAATTCGTGCCCAGGCTCGCCATTGACGATGTCGACGTTAAAGTGCTCACGCCAATTACCACTCCAGCCAGGTCGCTGGAATCGCTTGATGATCAACACGATTGCAGAGATATGGTTCGGAATCGAACGCAACCACTCGTTGTATTCGTCGGTATAGTCCGGCGACGGGGAGAGCAACTTGATGACGCTTCCCAGTGACCGTCGAAGCGAGAGGATGGGACGGCTTGGCTGCTTCAAGTAGTCGGGATGGATGTCGGCGTCCGCATGCCAACGCGATGAGTAGTCCTTGGAAAAGATCTCGTCGACCTTTGCCAAATCGTTTTCCAAATCGGAAACGAAGATGGGACCATACAACATGTAATCGACAAGAGACTTGCTAATCTCACTCTTGCCGCCTCCCGAGACGGTGCATGGCTTATGACAGAACACACCTTCACCGACGGTCCCGATCAATCGCCAAGAAGGCGCGGCTGGATGTTTCTCGAGACGCAACTTGTAACCGGATGGAGCCATGTAAACGTTACCCGGTAGTAATGGTACCGATTCGATTTCACCATTACGTTGCCATTCGATGCGTTGCCGCTGGACGCTCGCGAGTGCGTTCTCGGGGATGTAAATCAGTTGAGGAAAGCGTCTGTCGACGGCGTAGCCTTCGAGCTTTACATCGATATCGTTCCCGTAATCGCGAACGACGTCGGCGAATGTGCGATTGTTGTATCGCTTGCTATTGACCTGAAACTCTTCGCCAAGGTTGAAGCTAGGGAAGGCGATTGCGCCGCCAGCATGCTCTTCCTCGACATTGCCGTACAGGTTGGCGGCGTAACTGATTTGGGTCTTCACTTCCTTCTTGCAGTAGCCGAAGTAGTTGTCCGCAATGATCGTCACGATGACACCTTCAACGGTGCGGCACGTCAGCTTGAAGGCACTGCCGTGATTGTACAACTCACCCTCGTCCTTCCAGCACATTCCATCTTGCTGTTGCCGAGCCGTTGCATCTTCGAAGCGAGGCAGCCCCACTTCCTTTTTGGTGACTTTGGTTAAGTGGGGTGCGAGAATGACGCATCCCGTGTGACCGGTCCAGTGTTCGACATCGAGCCCTGCGTCGTTCTCGGGCAAGAACGGGTCTCCGGCGTTGCCGAAGATCGACTCGACGAAATCGAGGTTGGCCACAAAACTGCCGGGCACGAAGAAACGCACTTCCATCGTCTTGCGCAACGTCACACCTGGGACCTCGGGACACACCAATGGACGGAGCAGAAGCGACACGAAGGCACGTGTCGGTTCGGCTTTGCTCGACGTAAACGGCAAAAGCAGCATCTCATCTGGAGGTGCCAAGGCTCGCTTGAACAGTTCGGCAAAGGCTCGTTTCGGTACAGCGTACTTGTCACCGGCGATCGGCAACCCGCCCTCGCAGACGTGGAATGTTCCTGTCGTCGTGCGGCGATCATTGATCGGATTATGAAGGACGCCGTTTTTAACCCGGTACGACGTGAGCAATTCGTTCGAAAACGTGTTACCGTCCACAGGAAGCGACAACTCACGAGCGATGCCGTGGCGATCAAGGACGAACGTCCGTCCTGGCAGTCGCAGATCGAATTCTAGATTCTCGTCGGCGAAATGAGTCTGGAGAAACCCCTCGATGCGGGCGTCGACGGGGCACCGCTCTCCTTGCAGTTGCCTCCCGAGTTCACGGTGCCGATCGAGAAGGCCACGCGCGATTTGAACGAACTCAGCTTCGCCTTCTTCCAATACACCCGGCCAACCGTTGGCGATCAATTGGAGATTGATATAGCGAAGTAGGCGGTCTCGTTCCCCAACTTCGTGGTGCGATACGACGCCCAGCGACTGTTTCAGGTCCATAGGTCTCTCTTCCGCAAAACTAACGACTTTCGTGAACCCGCCTCAGGCTCTGCACTCTCTCAGGCCAGTCAAAAGTTGTCAATCGGGAGACCCGGTTAACGCTCCGCCAGTTATGGCATATTCTTCCCCCGCTTCAGGCGATGGTGCGATTCGGTTTGAGTGAGGAAGCCCCAGTCGAGTGCTTGATCTTGCTCGTACTGCTTTCCGAGCGTCGCCGCCGTCAACGCCTTTGACAGCTCAAATCCGAGATAGAAGGCGTGCGCTGCGTCTACGTTCTTTGGCGCCGTATCCATCAATTTTTGGAACAGCATAAACGGATCGGCGTCGGCCAGGTGTAAGGCCGAACTAACAAGATGCATTTCACCACGCTCAGCGAACAGCCGATAATTGTTATCTTTAATCTCGCTGGCGAGCAGATCGAGGTGCTCATTGCCATAGGCCTGCACCGCCGCGTCACGAAGTATCACGAGGTCGCTGGCAACATGCTTGGGTGGCACGCCTTGACGGACTGCATAGTGAACCATGCGGCGGGCAAGATCGCACTCGCGGACACTTGTCCGCGCCCAATGGATCACTTGCGTGGTTAGCACGCTACGGATGCCAAGCTCCTGGCAAATGCCGAGGAGGAGCAGATTGATTGCCGCAGAATCAGCATCCGTTAGTTCGGTAATGTTGCCGATCCCCATCAACATCTCGGCGTCGGGGTAGCGACGGCGCACTTCGAGGTAACGCCCCAAGCTGGTCGCAAAGCCGCATCCGATTGGCTCCAAGATAGGATCAATTCGCAGCGGAACGCCGGCCATTGCCAGTTGCTCGACCGTTTCGTCCAGTCCGCCAAGTGTCGGGAACTCATCGGGAATGACAACTACCTCACAGCCCCAGTCACAGGCGGCGTCGCGATTGCTGCTATTGACCGACAGTACAAGTTCGGCACCAGCGTGCACTGCCGGCGCGATTTCAAGCGGATTCAAGCTATCCACCGACACGCGATGTCCAGCATCTCGCAATGCCTTGACGCAATCTGCAACTCCTCGCCACGTATCGCCGGGCTCGCAACCCACATCGATCAAATCCGCACCAGCGGCACGCAATTGGGCCGCTTCCGCGAGAATTGCTGCGAGGCTTCGTCGTGGTGCATGATTAATTTCGGCGACAATTTTAATGTCGTACGACGACAGTTCGTCCGCTGCGGGTTGCAGGCTGCCGAAATATTCGGGTAACTGTCGCAAATCCTTGGGGCCACGAACGACGGGTACTTTCGCACCAGACTCGATTACGCCAAGATCGCCTTCGCAGTAACCTGGCACGATCACGCGCGTCGTTTGAAGCGGTGGTTGGATGCGGTCGGCGATCCACTTTGGTGACATCAATGCCGCAACGGTGATTGGTAACACTTCGACCGAGTGCTCAAACTCCACTTGCGGTCGAAGCTTCTCCAGGACGTCACGCAACGCGCGGTCGGCCAGCCGGCCAGTAACAAAGTGAAAGTGATCAGGCATATGCCCAGTTTAGCACAATCACTTCAGTTCCGGCCGTTTCGGACCTACTTCCGCCACGTAGCAACGCAGCGACCTATCCATTAACGCCAAGGCACCGGTCACAGGAGCTGGTCCGTCCAGATCGGGGTAAATGTCACGCGGAGATTCGGCGGCAGTGTCTAGGAACAATCGCCATCGTAGCCCCTTCGCGACCGCTGGGAGGATGAACTCCCGAGCGTTGGAAGTCGCATTGACCAATAGCAATACTTCGCGCCCGCAATCGCCATTTTTGTCACAGCTGTTATCTGCTGGTGGCATCAGCAGACATGTTAACGCCGCATCATTCCCGTTCCAATCGACTGCAACACCGAGTGCATTGAACCAGCTGACATCCGGCAATCCGTCTTCGACAATTGGCTTTCCGGATAGGAAGTTTTTGCGACGGACCGTTGGTTGCGACCGGCGGAACTTAGTCAGCCCCTGGAAGAACCGCACGAACTCAGCGTTCTTCTCGACCAAGCTCCAATCGAACCACGAGATGTCATTGTCCTGACAGTAGGCGTTGTTGTTCCCTCGCTGCGTCCGACGGCATTCGTCACCCGAGACGAACATCGGCACACCTTGGCTGAGCATTAACGTGGCCAACATGTTTTTGACCTGTCGCGACCGCAATGCAGCAAGTTCCGGTTCGTCGGTTGGGCCTTCCACGCCGTAGTTTGCACTGTAGCTGTTGTTGTCGCCGTCACGATTCCCCTCGCCGTTCGCTTCGTTATGTTTGTGGCGATAGCTGACCAGGTCATTTAGTGTGAAGCCGTCGTGAGACGTGATGAAGTTGATGCTGTTGTAAGGCGTTCGTCCCGCCAACTGGTACAGATCGCTCGAGCCGGACAACCGCATGGCAAACGCGCCAAGCGTGCCGAAATCGCCGCGCCAGAACTGACGCACATCGTCTCGATAGCGTCCGTTCCATTCCGCCCAACGCCGCTCTTCCCGCGTGTCATGCCAACGCGAATCACCGAATGATCCGACTTGATAGGCGCCCGCCGCGTCCCATGCCTCGGCAATAATTTTCGTGTCAGCCAGCATCGGGTCTTCGGCGATCGCCTCGACGATCGGGGCGTTGGGGATCAAATCGCCACGCCGATCACGATTCAGGATAGAAGCGAGGTCGAAACGGAATCCGTCGATGTGGAAGTTATGCACCCAATGCCGCAAGCAATAGAAGATCATCTCACGGACGATCGGGTGGTTGCCGTTGATCGTATTGCCGCAGCCGGAGTAGTTGGAATAGGTGCTACCACCATTTCCCAGCATGTAATAGACGCGATTCTCAAGCCCTTTGAAGCTCAGAACCGGCCCCAACTCGTTGCCTTCGCAAGTGTGGTTAAAGACAACATCTAGGATCACTTCGATGCCCGCGCGGTGCAACGCTTTAACCATCTGCTTGAACTCGCGAACTTGCGCACCCGGCTCTGAACTAACGGCATAGCCACGATGAGGCGCAAAAAAAGCCATCGGATCGTAGCCCCAATAATTCGGTCGCTTCAGGACCTGGCCGTTGGTACCACGGATCGGGAACTCATGGACCGGCATCAGCTCAACGGCAGTCACGCCGAGCGACTTAAGATAGGGGATCTTTTCGATGACGCCGAGGTAAGTACCAGGATGTTCCACGCCACTGGTGCTACTTCTTGTGAATCCACCAACGTGCATCTCGTAGATGATGCTCTCCGAGAGATCGCGGCGGAGGTGGCGGTCGCCCTCCCAGTCAAAATGATCGTCGACGACAACCGATTTAGGCGGTCGAATCGTCCCGTCCTTCGAGGGCTGAAATTCGCCTGCCAGCGCCTTCGAGTAGGGATCGATTAGCCGAGCTTCGCCATCGAACCAGTGGCCGAGATGCGGGGCATGGGGCCCATCGGCCTGGAAGTGGTATAACGTCGCATCGCTGATGCCCGGAACGAACATGCTCCAGACATCGCCCCAGCGATCGGTTTCGGGATTGAATTCGATGATTTCGGCGGGCTCTAGATCCTCAACTTTGTTGTAAAGTAACAACCGCATCGCGGTTGCGGACCGGCTGAAGACACTGAATTGGACGCCTCCGTCGTGGATCATAGCTCCGTAAGGGAGGAACTGCGTAAACTGAAGTTCTGGGTGCGGATGTCGCATGAGCATCGTTTGGCTTTCCTTAGCTTCCTGGATGTGAAACCATGTTGGTGTCACAACACTACACCCAGAAATCTCAGAAAGCCGCCAATATCCTCTCCTGTCACCAAAAACTTCGCTCGTCTCCGGTCGCGCGCGCCACCTGGAAAAAGCTTTACTGTTTGTCAACAAGGATCGCTCGCGATACCGGTTCCGGCAAGGGGAGAATTAACGGTTCATGTTGACTGGTTTTGATCATAGTCGAAGCCGCATCAGAGAATCCGAAAGAAATGGTTGTGCGTGACGTGTCGGCCTTGTCCGCGATCACCGCGTTTGGGTGCATTAGGTTCGCATTGACACTAACCGGCACTGTCCAGATAATCCCGCTCCTTTTTGTAATCTTATCGACTGGCTCTGATGCGATGGGCGTGAGGCGTCTAATTACGACCGCGATGCTAGCGTTGTCGTTGTGCGCGCTCAGCACGACGTCAACCAAGGCCCAGGAATACGCAGTCGGCACGGCTTCCGAGCAAGGCTTTCAGCCGCGAACCGGTGTGCCAACTCTGCCAGCGACGTGGCATCCGAAGCATTGGCTGCACCCAGATCCCAACGATCCCGTGCGGAGCACCGGAATTGGGAATCCCTTGAAAGGAACGAGTTGGCGGAATCGTCCGTTTCACATCGGATGGATGATTGGTGGCCTGATCGGTGATACGCTCATCGACGGATCTGTTGATCAGAAGGACGGGCTCTACGGCGGATATCGGCTCGGCTGGGATTTCGATCACTATTGGGGCACCGAATTGCGGTATGCATTTGCCGCGCAGGAACTAGTTGATCTTCAAGGAACAGTTCCACTCGCGAGCGGAGCTGACTATTTCTGGGATATCAATCTCCTTTACTATCCGTGGGGAGATGCCGAGTGGCGTCCGTTTGCAAGTGTCGGACTCGGCGTGGCCGCGTTCGGATTCAAGGACGCGAATCAAACGCAGTATGACGAAGCCTTGTTAACCATTCCGATTGGCATCGGAGTGAAACACTATTATCGCCCGTGGCTGGCCTTGCGGACGAGCCTTGTGGACAACCTTTCGTTCGGCTCTCAAGGGCTAGATACGATGCACAACGTATCGCTTAGCTTCGGCGTTGAAGCGCATTTTGGCGGGCCGCGTAATACCTACTTCCCTTATCACGGCGGCGGGATGATTTGGTGAGCACGTTCCGACCAAGGATTTCTACTTAGGCGTTCTGCATGATCTTCCGAACCGGCAACGCTCGGGGCGAATAGGTTTTCTTGATCTCTAAGATATCCGGCAGGGCGCGGAAGAAGGCGTCGATCATCTCCGGATCCCACTGCTTTCCGGAGCCGTCTTTGAGAATCGCTTCAGCTTTCTCCACCGGCATGCCGGTTCGATACGGACGGTCGCTGGTCATCGCGTCAAAGGCGTCGGCGACCGCAAGGATTCTGCCGTCGAGAGGAATGTTGTCACCGGATAATCCATCAGGATAGCCGCGACCGTTATGATTTTCGTGGTGGTACAGGACACCCGGAAGGACGTAGCTGAGCGATTGTAGTTCCTGCAGGATCGACCAACCCATGTCCGGATGTTGCTTGATCTCTTCAAACTCTTCGTCGGTGAGCGGGCCAGGTTTGCGAAGTACTGCGTCGCGAACGCCGATCTTGCCGACGTCGTGCAGCAGCCCTGTCAGGTAGAGACGTTCACAGTAATCTTCGCCCAAACCAAGCTCTTCCGCGACGCGTTTGCCGTACAACGCAACTCGCTCGCTGTGGCCGCGAGTGTATTCATCTTTGGCTTCGATCGCGGAAACAAGCGCTCTGACCATGCTTACGAGCAACTCTTCGCGTTCGCGGAACAACTCCACGTTCCTCGCATGTGTGGCGAGGATCGCGGCTGACGAACTCATCAAGGTCGCTTCGTGCGTTCCGAACTCGAGGTAGCTCACTTCCCAAGGAAGTTCCTCGGTGTTCATGTTTCTGTCGTTATTCCGATTCAGCGCGAGCAGCCATCCGATGAACTCCGCCCCGTTCACGATCGGCACAATGATGAAGCTTGTGAGCCCGGGAAATCCTTCCGCGTCGGACGTCCCATCGAAATTGTTCTTGACGACGGGTTGAATCTCGCATTGAGTACGGTACCTCTTGACGAGGTCTTGGCACATCTTCGGAGCGAGGCAGCGACTGCCGGCCCAAACGGTCGGCTCGCCGACGAGAATCCGTGACTCCTGTTTGCTGATCACTTCCTTGTCTGCCGATACGAGGACTAAGGCTTCGGCTTCGAGCAGCGGCTTCAGGGTTGGAAGAACTGTTTCCGCCATGGCCGTAAAGTCGAACGACAACTCCGAGATCTCCAGCAGTTCAGCCATGCTGCGAAGAAACGTTAATTCTTCGAAGTCATTCGTAACCTGACGCAGAAAGGCTTGGTTCTCGTGCCGAAGCGATAGTAATTCGGTCTGAGTCCGCACGTCGCGCTGAAAGAGTTCGGCCAATTTGAGTAACCATTCGGACTGCCCGGGTTGAAACGTCCGAATCGCCACAAGTGCTTTGCGGCTCGCCCGAGGGATTGGGATTGCGAGCAACGAACCGGCCTGAACGTCGACGCTTGCGACGCGCTTTGTCTGGGCGCTGTCTTCGAGCAGACTCGTGAACACCGTCTCTTCAATATCCTTCGACAAGACCTCAGCGGATTCGCCTTCGCTCGTTAATCGATGCCACTGATCCGCATGAAACCAAAACTGGAATTCACCGCCGAACGTTTCGACCAGCGACGTCTGGAGCTCCGCCAGAAGTCGCTGGTCGAATTGAATCGAGTTTGTCGTGGTAACGGCCATATGAATTCACTTCAGTAGGGAGCAATCGACATCGTATTTAGGTGGATTCGGGCTTCGCGCACGGCCAGTCCCAAAGTCCTAGGTCAGAAAAGGGTAGGTCAAGATGTACGGCAGTCAATTCGGGGGCGTGCTTTAATCCAAAAGCACCCAAGGAAAAAAGCAAAAAAATAATTTGCGTTCTTCGTTCGTAACCTATGGTTGAACGGAATCTCGAATGAGAGCATCTGACGATGAGGTTCCTTAACGCAAGATATCACATAGAGATCCTGGAAATCGGGACAGACAAACACGTACAGGAGATGTTGACTATGTCGCGCAAAAGTGGTTTCACGCTGGTTGAACTTGTAGTGGTCGTACTGATTCTTGGGATTTTGGCTGCGATTGCCGCCCCTAAGATCATTAACAATTCCAGCGACGCAGCGGATTCGAGTGTCGCATCGACGCTGGGTGCCATCCGTGACGCGATCGAGGTCTACGCGACGCAGGCAAACGCAGGTGGTTATCCGAAAGGTGCGGATTCCACCGCGATCCAGACAAAACTTAAGCCGTTCCTACGCGGCACCAAGTTCCCTAAGGCGTCGGTTGCTGGATTGAGCAGCAACGCGATCAAGCTCAGCACGTCCCTGACGGTCGATACGGGAACTCCTACATCCACTACGCCAGGCTGGGTTTACGATACCACGACTGGCAACATCATCATCAACTCGGACACCTTGATGAAGGATGGCGTAACGAAGTACTCGGATCTCTAATCCGAACGGTTGCCCTTGGCAAACTGTGCCAGTTTTGAAGGTTGTGCAGTAGATACGGATAAGACCGACGATTTCGCAAATAACGAAGTCAAGCGTCGGAACGACCCGATGAAATAGTCCGGATTGACCGCTTGTGTCGTCTTCGCCGTGCGGCACAAGCGTCGTCCAATGAGAACCCTGGGAATGGCATCGCGATGAGTAACTCAGAAAAACACATTCTGGTCGCCGAAGACAACGCAGCTTTGGCCAGCGTGGTTCGCTTTAACCTCGAAAGAGCTGGCTTTCAGGTTACCGTCGCATGTAACGGGCGCGTTGCTTGGGAAGCCGTCCAGGAAGACGCGTTCGATTTGGTTGTCACGGACCAGCAGATGCCAGAAATGACTGGGTGTGAATTCTGCGAGAAGCTTCGAGCGACGGACGAGTTTCGCAACTTGCCTGTCATCATGCTGACGGCAAAGGGGATGGAATTGGAGCTGCCACGATTACGGGATGAACTCGGAATCGCCGCTACGTTCCTCAAACCATTCAGTCCGAAAGAGATTGTCAAAGCGGTCGAGGACCACTTAGAAGCAGTCAGCGAACTCGTTTCGTCGTAACGGAGGCCGGATGTTGAGGCGAGCGAATGTTAGCAAGATCTGCAAAAGTCGAACTGCCACGGCGGGTAGTCGTCTTCTATCTGTTGTTTTCGCTCGTGGCGATGTTCTGGCTGGCGCTTAGCGCGGTCTTTGTCACCAAGTCGATCGTCGTTCGCGATGCAGAAAGTGAACTCCTTTCCTACCTGCCTCACGCCTGCACACTCGCAACGCTCAATCTCGAAGCGGGCGGTGATGCAGGGCTACAACCGCTGATCGAGCGGTTTGCGCGCGAAAGGTCACTGCTCTTTTGTGCATTCGTGTCGCGCGACAGCTCTTATCTGGCTCATTCCAATAAGCGGCAAGTCGGTCGCTCGCATCACGTTGAATCCGGTACGACAACACGTCAAGAAGACATTGAAGTGGTTAGGTATTCGCAGGGCGGATACACGGTCCGCGAATACAGTTCTCCGATTCAAGGAGGTGAAGTCGTGGGGCGGCTGATTATCGCCAAGGCCGAGCCAAGCTTGGGGCAAGTATTCAAGACCGTGGCCGGTTACGCCCCGTTTGTGATGTGCGGCCCGCTTCTGCTCTTGGCGTTGGGTGGCTTCACACTCCATCGCCAAGTCACGCCGCTGGCGGCAATCGATTCTCAGTTGCGACAGGTTGCAACGGCACCAACGATTGCCGACATTGAACTGACGCCGATTAAGTCGCGTGGTCCAAGCGTCCTCGGGTGGAATCGGATCGCGGGTCAATTCCACGAAGAGAGTTCGCAAGGCAGCCTGGACAAGCGACTGAGTGACGCGGTGCAATCGCTCCGCCAAGGAAAATCAGACGATGTTCTGAATAGCCTCACGGAAGGAATCGCCGTCAGCGACCAGGACGGCAAGATCACCTTCGCAAACCAAGCCATGGCCGCACTGTTCGCAGCCGATTCGCAAATAGAAAGTATGCGTGGCAAAGAAGTCGAATCCTGTCTTGGTCTCAACCCGGACGATGACGTCTGTTCGTCCCTCTTCGATCAGGATCTCATGGCAAGGCATGTGGTCGAAGAGTTGGAACGCGGCGTAGGCGACGCCAAGCAAATACTACGAATTGCAAGAACCCCAGTTCGCACCGCAGAAGGTGCGGCGGGCATCGGGCACGTGTGGACCGTCCGTGACATTACGCAACAGCGACTGGCCGATGCGATGCGAGACCAGTTTCTCGACAACGCCACGCATGAACTGCGGACGCCGCTGGCCAACATCAAGGCCTATGCCGAAACGCTATCGATGGGCGACATGCTCGATGTCGAATCCCAGAAAGAGTTTTGCAATACGATCAACATCGAGGCCACGAGGTTGGCGCGTTTTATCGATGACTTGCTGAGTGTGAGCAGCATGGAGGCGGGATCGTTGACGTTGAACAAACAGAACGTCGACTTGCAGCGATTATTCGAGGAAGTAATCGCCAAGATCAAACCGCAGATGGACAAAAAAGATCTAGAGTTCGAAACGATCTTCCCTGCCAAATACCCTCAAACAAGAGTCGACAAAGACAAAGTGAACGTCGCCTTGGTGAACTTGCTCGGCAACGCCGCCAAGTACACGCCCGATGGTGGAAAGGTTCGTTTCGAGGTCAAAACAACGGATCGCGAGTTGCGGATCGAGGTCGAAGACTCAGGCGTCGGCATCTCGGAAGAAGAACTGCCACACATTTACGACAAGTTCTTTCGCAGCGCGAACCCCACAGTCCAGGCGATTACCGGGACGGGACTCGGCCTCTCGATGGCATTCGAAGTGATCAAGCTGCATGGCGGCGACATGACGGTGCAGAGCAAGCTTGGCGAGGGAACGACGTTCGTCGCCACGCTGCCACTGGAGTAAGTAGAACAGATGTTCAAGCAATCAAAACAAGGCTCCATCAACGTCATCAGTGGCGCGGTTCCGCTGACCGGTGACGCTTTGGATTTGTTGGACAACGCTTTCGCCGATTGTTTGAACGAAGGACAGCCACGTGCGGTTCTTGACTTGCGAAATATTCCGCTGATCGATAGCGCCGGCTTGGAGCGAATGCTCGATCTGCGAGACCGCTTTCAAAAGAGGACTGGCGTATTGAAACTTGCCGGCGCGAATCCGCTTTGCCACGACATCCTGTCGGTAACCGGAGTTGGCTTGCAATTTGAAGTGTTTCCCGAACTGAGCCAGGCAGTGGGGAGCTTCATTCAATGACCACTGCCTCTAACGTTACAGACGTGAATACAGCGACACCGCTTCCGACCGTTGTGACTCCCGTCGTAAGTTCTGGTGGGCGTGCCTCGCGTCGGCGACGCATGCCGCTGGGTGAGCAGTTAGTTGAGGCCGACCTGCTGACTCGCGACGAGTTAGAAGATGCGCTGAAACTGCAAGCCTCGAAGGGACAAAAGCTCGGCGAGATCTTGCTGGAACTTGGCGTCATCACGGAAGATCAGATGCTTCCGTTCATTCACCGCCAGCTGGGAATTCCCTCGGTTAAGTTACGCGAGGGCGTCATCGACCCCAACGTCGTGCGCATCCTCCCCCGCGAAACTGCCGAGCGACTTACGGCGCTGGCGATGTTCAGTGTCCGAGGCGTGCTCTCGGTAGCGATGCCCGAGCCCGAAAATCTCGAGCATCTGGACGAGTTAGAGCGGATTACGGGACTGAAAGTTCGTCCCGTCTTTGCATTCGCCAGCAATATCCAACGCATGATCGTGCGAGCCTACGAAGAGGACTTCGCCGTCGATACGGTCACGGCGGACATGGACGAATCTGCCGTCGAGTTGCAGAACGAGTCTGTCGAAGTTGACTTGTCGTCCGTCGAGTCGATGGTTGATGGTAGCCCGGTCATCAACTTGGTGAATTACCTCATTCTGCAATCACTTCGCAAAGGTGCGAGCGATATTCACATTGAGCCAACGCGAAAACACACCATCGTACGCTTCCGTGTCGATGGCCAGTTGATTGAAGTGCTTCGTCCTCGTCGCGACATTCATGCTGCGATCGTTTCTCGCATCAAAGTCATGGGCAAGATGGATATTGCAGAGCATCGAGTGCCACAGGACGGGCGCTGTCAGGTGGCGGTCGAGGGCAAGGAAGTCGATTTGCGTATTTCGACACTCCCGACGGTGTTAGGTGAGAAAGTTGTGTTGCGTGTCCTCGATCGGCGACGCGTGACGTTCAATCTCGACAAACTTGGCATGCCGAAGGAATCGTTAAGCAAAGTAAAGAAGCTTCTTGCGAGACCGTATGGATTGATGCTGGTAACGGGACCGACGGGTAGCGGAAAAACAACGACGCTATACTCGGCATTAGAGCTGCTGAAATCCGTTCATCGAAACATCATTACCGTTGAAGATCCCGTCGAGTATCAGCTCGAATTAATCAATCAAGTACAAGCCGAGAAATCACGCCAGCTCACGTTCGCCACGGCCCTCCGCGCCATCTTGCGACAAGATCCCGACATCATCATGGTCGGCGAAATTCGCGATGGAGAAACAGCACAAGTCGCGGTGCAAGCTGCGCTCACGGGGCATCTCGTGTTGAGCACGCTGCACACGAACGACGCACCTGGCGCCGTTACTCGGTTGCTAGACATGGACCTTGAGGCGTTCAAAATCTCTGCCGCCGTAATTGGCGTCATCGCACAACGGCTTGTCCGAACGATCTGTCCCAAATGTAGGGCATCGTATTATCCGCCGGCTGACTTCCTGGAGAGCATTCACTACAAGGGCGACAAACGGCGCTCGTTCGCCCGCGGCGAAGGTTGCCGAGACTGTTATGACACTGGCTTCCAAGGTCGTCTGGGCATTTACGAGGTGTTGGTCATCGAGCCTGAGTTGCGTGAGATGATTTCCGCAGGAGCCAACGTCGAAGAACTGCGCCGATGGTTTCGCGCCAACGGAGGCAGCACGCTGTTGGACGAAGGGCTGCGGATGGCCGAGCAGGAGTTAACGAGTCTGGATGAAGTAATGCGAATCGCGTTCGCTGAGTAATCAAATGGTAGCTAGTGTAAGCAATTCGAAAAGACTCGCTGGGAAGGCAGCTCAGAACGCTTCCGGCAAAGGCGCGATGTTCGGCCCAAAGGTGAAGACGGCCGAGTTGGTCGACATGACGTCTCAGATGGCGATCATGACGCGTGCTGGCGTCGACATCGCCTCGGCCTTGGAGTCGCTCGTTCGTCAATGCAGCTCCCCTGTCTTGAAAACGATTTTGGAAGACGTGCACGAAAACGTACTCGGCGGCAAGTCGGTCTCCGAATCAATGTCTCAGTACAGTCACGTCTTTGATGAAACCTATGTTGCCAGCATCGCCGCTGGCGAAGCCTCTGGGCGATTGCCTGACGTGCTGAGCCAATTGGCCGAGTTGCTACGTAGCGACATGAAGCTGCGAAATTCGGTCCGCACGATGCTCGCATACCCCATCCTGCTGTCGAGCGTTTCCGGCATCGTGCTGCTAGCGTTAATTCTGTTTGTGTTGCCCAAATTCGCCGAAATTTTCTCTGACTTCGACGCCCCCTTGCCTGCGATCACTCAGGTATTGATCACCGTGTCCTCAGAGCTTCGGACGCGACTCTGGCTGTGGGGGCCGCTCGTGTTCAGTTGTTTCGCCGGAGGGTACGCCTTCAAACGCAGCGAAAAGGGCCGATTGACGTGGGACCACTTTTCTCTGAACGCACCGGCGATCTCGAAAGTAACGCGAGCACTGCTGATCGGACGCGTTTGCCGACTGTTGGGAATCATGATTGATAGCGGCGTGCCACTGCTGGACAGTCTGCGACTTGCGCGATCTTCGGTGAAGAACTCGCTGTATAAGGAGTTGTTCACCGAGCTAGAAGACGATGTTATGAATGGGCGAGGTCTAGCGACAGCGCTGCTCGAGAGTGAATTCGTTCCTGCTTCGGCCGGCGAGATGATGGTCACCGCCGAGAAGACTGGATCGCTCGGCATGGTTACTCGAATGATCGGCCAGCACTACGAGGAGGAAGGCGAAGCGAAGCTCAGGGAGTTCGTCGCGTTTCTCGAACCCGTGATTACGGTGGTGATGGGTTTGCTTGTCGCCATCATCGTCATGTCGGTGATGCTGCCACTGTTCGACTTGTCATCTGTTGCAAAAGGGTAAGCAAATGTCAAAACACCCAAAATTAAAGCTCACGAATTCGGGACGGTTGTTTGTCGTCGTGATGTTGCTCGCTCTTGGATATCTCGGCGGAGTTGTCGCCCGCGACTCGACGGTTCAAGCCGACGTGCGTCGCGGCGCACCTCCACAAGAGCCCTTCCAAACAGGCGATCAACGCAGCGAGCTTGTGCTGCGGGAGATTCTGGCGATGCTTGGGAAAATGGATGCGAGGCTCGAGCGAATGGAGAAATTAGCGACACAATTCTCCTCGAAGAGCGACCAGCAACTCCCCATGGAGATCCGCACCCGATGATCTTCTCGCGAACGAGAGGCTGGATTGGCGTCGACATCGGCACGCATACGGTGAAGCTTGCCCAAGTGGAGCGTCGCGGCTCGCGAGTCGAACTCGTCGAGGCTTTGAGCATCCCGCGGCAAGAGCCTTGGCCGGAAAGCGGTGAGGATGCGTCAAGCATCGCCTCAAGTCTGGAAATCCAAGCCGCCTTGTCGCTGGGGAGTCGCTTTCGTGGTCGCGACGCTGCCGTCACGCTCCCGATGGCGGTGTGTGATGTGCGAACATGCAACGTCGAAGGCGACACCGATGCCGAGCAGCGGGCCGCCGTGCTTCGTGAACTCGATTCCGTCGCCACCGACACTCAGGGCACACGAGAGTTTGACTTCTGGTCTGTCGAGTTGCCCGTTGAAAAAGGTCCTGCCGCCGACAATACGATCGCCCTGTCCGTGCCTTCCTCATGGGCTTCGCGAGTTGCAGAAGACATGCGCGAGTCCCGACTCGTTGGTCACGTGCTGGACGGGCTGCCGTTAGCCGCTGCGCGTGCGATCGCACTGAGTGCGCCGAATACAACTACCCCGATCGCAGCGGTCGATTGGGGACATCAGCGAGCAACGCTTTGCTGCGTAAAGAGTGGGAGACCGCTGTTCGTGCGCTGCTTACGTGAATGCGGATTTCAGTCGGTAACCGATGCGGTTTGCAAAGCTCTCGCGGTAACGCCAGACGAAGCACAAAAACTGCTGCACGATCATGGCCTTCCGAACCGAATGCATGGCGGTGTCACGGAATTACAAGGCGTCATCGAAGAAGTCACCCGCGAGCCGCTGGATCGATTCGTGGAAGAGTTGAGGCGAACGACAGCGTTCTTGTCCTTCCAACGGCGCAGCATCGCGCCTACCAAAGTCGTTCTGCTCGGAGGCGGGGCAGCCGTCAAGAACATGGCCGGATACTTGAATGAACGCGTGGAGATGCCGATCGAAACGTGGTCACTTGATGCGGCTGCTTCGATTGCATTCACGGAACTTCGCCAGCCGATCGAGCTGTTTGGACCGGCAATCGCGCTCTCGTCGCTGGCCTGGGGAACGTAAATGAAGACACATCTCAACCTCATGCCGATGGGCTATCGACGCGGTCAGCTGATCCGTCTGCGTCTGACACAATGGGCGGTGATGTGGTTGATATCGGCCGCCGTGACAGTCCTGGTCGGTTGGACGCAATGGTCACAGTACCAAGCGGGATCTGCAAAACTGACTTCCCTCAAGATTCGTTACGAGCCGATTGAAGCCATGAAGGGGGAAGTCGCCGGTCTCACGGAAAAGATCGACGCGTTACAGCGACGTGAATCCCTAGCACTTTCGCTAGCAGACGAACGCTCGATGTTGGGGCTAGTTGGATTGCTCAGTCAAGCTCGAGACGCTTGTGAAGGCCGAATCTCCATCGGCCAACTCGATCTCCGAAGAAACGAAGACGGCCAGGCAGCGACCAGCGTCTTGACGCTGTCGGGCGTCGCCATGGACGACATTGCGGTGGCTCGTTTCACGAGCGCGCTGCGGGAGGCAAACGCGTTTGTCGGAGTCGACCTGAAATCAACGGGAAGCTCCAATATTGGCGAGCTTGAGACGCGAACGTACACCATGGAATGCACTTTCTGAGAGAAAACATGTCCGGCGACTCGAATGATCGAAAGCTGATGGCACTTGGGTGGCTCTTCCATCTCGGAGGATTGGCCAGCCTGCTGCTCGGCGCGTGCGCCTATCAGTTCGTTATCTCGGGTTTGATCACCAGGCAACAGTCCGATAACGACGCCGAGATCGCTCGACTCGAAACGCTTCTCGAAACGGAGCAAGATGTCGGCAGCGACTTTTCACGCCTTCGCGCCGAACTCGCACGACTCGAAGCGAGCGCCGAAGCCGCTCGCCAGCGCATCCCCGAGACGGCCCAAGAGTCGGAGTATTTGGCGCAAATCTCTTCCGCCGCTAAGACCAACGGGCTTTCGATCAACAACTTCACGCGAGGCGCCGTGACCGTTCTCGGAACACACTCACAGCTTCAGATTCGTCTCACCGGTGAAGGTGACTACGCAGCTCTGTGTGGCTTCTTCAAAGAGATGTCAACGTTCTCACGGGTGGCGACGGTCAGCCAAATGAGTATCACAATTCCAAGCAGTTCCGAGATTTATCCGCTCGATATGACTATGACTTTGTATTTCGGGGCGAGAGCGCCACAAGGAGGCGACCGTGGCTAAGAAAAAGAAGCCACCCAACGGTGGATTGACGCCCGCCAAGGGAGTTCTCATCGGTGTGCTTGCCGTCGTGCTGCTGGTGGTAATCGTGACGCAGTTCGGTGGTACGAATTCGAGCGTGGCGCGAGTGCCTCGCAAACGACCCGCCGCCGCGGAGAGATCCGATGTCGAAAGTGTGAATGGATCGGGAGCTACTGCGAGCGCCACAAAGCGACACGAAAAATCTTGGCCCACGTTCGACGTCGAGAGCGTTGTCGCTAGCAACCCATTCATGCTCCCAGACGCGATCCTAGAGCGCCGTCAAACTGCGGGGATTTTGACGGCGTCCTCACAGGGAGGAGAAGCTGAGTTAGATGTAACAGCTATCGAAGCCGCCGAGATTCAGGAATTGCGATCCCGACAGGCACAATTCATGGCGAGCTTGCGGGCAAAAGGGGTCGATATGATTATAAGGTCCCCAAGGGGGAGTGTCGCGCGCATCGGAGACTTGAGCCTGCGAGTTGGCGATGTCCATGAAGGATTACGAGTTGAAGAAATTGGTCAGCGCGGGGTGCTATTCGCACCGGCGGATGCAGCAGACGTGCAAGTAGAGTAACGACACGGAGGTTCGGACTCGCATGCGTAGACGAGGTCGTCTTATCGGACGGCATCTCGCGATCCCCTTTTTGGGCGCGATCGTGACCGCTGCGCTGATGCTCGACCTTGCCTGGTCGCAGGTTGGTTCTCGCCGTACTCCGATTCGCGTCGCTCAAGCCCCAATCTTCGCTCCAGGCTTCGCACCCGGACAGGCGGCTTCAGAGGAAAGTAGAGATTCGGCTCAACCTGCGGCTAGCGCTCGCTTCCTGCCGACACCACCAGCGACCCCAGCAGTTCCGAACGAGGAAATCGATCCTCCACAGCAGGAGGAAGTTCAGGACTATACCGTTCCACTACGCGGACCTTCTGACGGAATGGTATTGGAAGCAGAAAACGGGCTCATCTCACTCGTTGCTCGCAACGCGTCGCTCCAAGATGTGCTCACGGCGTTGGCAGAAACGCAAGGTCTGAATCTGATTACTCAGGAATCCGTTACCGCACAACTCAACACGACACTACACCGTTTGCCGTTCGAAGATGTCCTAGACGTCATCCTTTCGACTAGCGGATATACATGGGTTCGCAACCGAAACGTCATCCAAGTCACCAGCGTAGCCAACTCGCAGGGCCTCGCCCCCGAGACACAAGGACGAATGGTCGAGGTATTCCAACTTGATTACGTCTCGGCGACGGATGTAAGTTCCGTCGTGCAGACAATGCTCTCGCCAGCTGGCAGCGCCAACGTGATCGAAAGCGCGGCGGATGATAACCGTAGAACGCAAGAGGTCTTGGTTGTGCAAGATTTGCCAGGATACATCGAGAACATTCGCAACTACATTCGACGACACGATGTGCCTCCCCGACAGGTGCTCATTGAGGCTTACATCTTGAAGGTCGATTTGGCCGATGACATGCGACATGGCGTTGACTTCGAGGAACTGTTCAACGTGTCGAGCAACATGGTCCAACTTGGAACAACGGGCTTCGCTAACGCAGCGGCAAGTTCGGGATTCTTGGTCAACCTTAGTGGTGGTAATCTGGGGGCCGTCGTGGAAATGCTGGAGAATTCAGCGGATGCCAAGACACTCGCATCTCCTAAGATTCGAGTTCTCAATGGGCAGACCGCTCGCATCCAAGCAGGCGAGCAACTCGGTTTTCGAGTGACGACAACGACGCAAACCAGCACGACGGAGAGCGTCCAGTTCTTAGATGTCGGCGTCGTGCTAGAAGTAACTCCCAGGATCGGCGCTGATGGAACTGTCATCATGCGAGTTAGTCCCGAAGTTTCCAGCGGTCAAATAAATCCAGTGACTGGTTTGCCCGAAGAGAAGACGACCGAGCTGCAGACGGATGTGATGTTTAAGGACAATCAAGCGTATGTGGTTGGCGGCTTGATCCAAGAAGTCGACACCGACACTCAGACAAAACTTCCCTACCTCGGAAATCTCAAGTACATCGGATTTTTCTTCAAACGTGCCGAAGTCGTCAAACGCCGATCGGAAATCATCATCGCACTGCTACCTCGCGTGATGCCCTTTGATCCCATCGCGGACGAACAGTTGCGGATGGAGACTGAAAGCGCACTGACGCCGCTTCTGTATGGTCCCCTGCTCAAGAATCCCAGGCCTTGGGAACCTCAGTTGCCAGGGGCGTACAACAATCCGCACATGTTGCGGTTGCCACCCACGTGGGATTACTTCTCGCTGCAAGACAGTTACGACTGTGAACTGACTGCGGTTGTCCCGGCGACACGGGGAACAACCATGGGTGTCGTCGACCGTGAGGTTCGGATTGTTCGGACCCCTCCAGCTCACACTGCACCACAATCAGACAACATCGGGGTAATTGATAGATCTCGCATAACCCGACTGCCCCCGACGAACGAAGTTCGCCCCGCGCGAGGTGAAGTCGTACCCGCGACTCGCGGTACTATGCTACGTTAAAGGTAGGAGCATTTCGCATCGGAGCGAAGCTGTACGCGACAAGAGAGGGGAGTTCCTGATGTCGAACCGTTTACCGATCCCAGCCGATCTGCTCAGCCTGATCGAGAAGCGTGAAAGCGAAGACCGCCGAGTCGCGCAACGCCTCAATGAGAGCGTCCCAGACTCGGAATCCATGCCGCGGGTCGAAAGGCGAGAGGGCGAGCGCCGAAACGCTAGGAAGTCCGTCCCGAAGGACACTTGATCCGGCACCCGAGGCTGGTCCAGACCCTGTTGGAAAGCAGGGTTTCGTTAAGTGTTGATGCGGTCGAGCGGGCCGCTCTCTACTCGCTGTGTCCGTCCTCAGAAAGCACGCTTCACTCCCGATCTCCGGTCGGGTTCTCGCGCGGGCTTACAGTGCAAAACAGCTAAGGGCCGCAAAATCCGCGTTAGTTTCCTACGAATGCACAGCAAATGACGTATTTTATCGAGGATTATACCTGATTGGTTGCGATGGCAATTCAGGCAGAGTAGCATAATGGCCTAGAGACTGCGGACAGAAACAATTGTCCGGCGGGTCGGCGCACCAGCCGGCGTTCTTGACATGGCATATACCTGGAGACAATTTCAATGCGGAAGATCATTAAGAAACTAACGTATGTGTCGTTAGTATGGGTCATTGTGGTTCTGATGTCTGTCGACGTCTCGCTCGCTTGCCGCTGGGCGCGTGCTCGACATTGTGCTCCAGCCCCAGTCTGCGTTTGGACGGACGTCGTTCAGAAGTCGGCAAGTCCGATTCAAAAGGGTGGTCCGATACAAAAGGGTGCGGAACAAGGCCCTGCGCCAATGCCGGACGATATGATCGGTAGTGGTGCCGGAGACAACTCCGCCAGCGGTTCCGGCGGTGGCGTGTCGCCATCGGATGAGCCCGCTTCCCTACCACCCGCTCCTGCTGAAGCACCTGCGCCGGCTCCACCTGCCGAAGAAGCACCAGCTCCTCCTGCGCCTGAACCAGCACCCGAACCAGCTCCTCCTGCACCTGAACCAGCTCCCGCACCAGCTGCTCCAAAACCTGAAGCAGCTCCAGCCAAGCCAGCACCCGCGCCAGCAGAACCCGCTCCAGCAGCACCGGCGGATGATCTCTTCGGCGACGCGCCCGCCGCTCCAGCCGAGCCTGCTCCAGCTCCAGCTGCTGCCGATGATCTGTTTGGAGACCCAGCAGCACCAGCGCCCGCTGACGAGGAAAAGGCGATGCCCGCTGACGACCTCTTCGGCGCACCAGCTGCAGAATCTGAACCTGCACCTGCCCCTGCTGCCGACGACTTGTTCGGGGCACCAGCCGCTGAGCCGGAAGCCGCACCTGCAGCTGACGACCTCTTCGGCGCACCAGCTGCCGAACCTGAAGCCGCCCCTGCTGCTGACGATCTGTTCGGCGCGCCTGCCGCTGAGCCCGAAGCCGCACCTGCTGCTGACGATTTATTTGGCGCACCTGCCGCCGATGCTGAAGCGGCACCAGCCGCTGACGACTTGTTTGGCGCTCCCGCTGCCGAAGGTGAAGCAATGCCCGCCGATGATCTCTTCGGCGCTCCTGCCGCTGGCGAAGAAGCTGCTCCCGCTGCCGCTGATGATTTGTTTGGCGCACCCGGCGGTGAAGAAGCTGCTCCCGCTGCGGACGACCTGTTCGGCGAACCTGCGGCTGACGCGGCACCCGCTGCGGAAGAATCGTTGGACGACTTGTTCGGAGCACCCGAACCCGCTGGTGCCGAGGAAGCTGCCCCAGCCGCCGCCGATGATCTGTTCGGCCAAGTATCACCAGCCACGCAGCCTCACGAGCTTGGCATGCGTCGCTGGCGCGACAACACCGGCAACTTCTCGGTGGATGGCCGTCTCGTTGAAGTACTCGCGGGGAAGGTGCGACTGTTGAAGGACAACGGTCGTACTTGCACTGTCGATTTGCGACGTCTCAGCACGATCGACGCTGAGTATGTCCAGCAGATCGTAGCGACATATGGCCGAGGTTTGATCGGGCCTCAGTTGGCGACTCGCTAGTTGAGTAGAACGGTTGATTGATTCAAAAGGGGGTCTGGTGCCTGAGGGTATCGGGCCCCTTTCTTTTTAGTTGAAAGCGGAGGTTGGTACGTTGCCTCATCGACACTTCCAACCGCGGGTTAGTCGCACACCTTGGATTGCCGTCGTGTTCGGAGCGATGATACTTTCGCTTGCTTCGACGTGTACATTTGCCGCAGACGAAACGATCAAAACCAAGAAGGTTTTGCTCCTGTCGCAAGGCCCAGACGGTCATCCCGCGATGACCCACGAGTACACGGCAGGCTTGCAAGTGCTGGAGGGTTGCCTGTCTGCCGTTCCTGGGGTCGAAGTTACTCATTCGATCGCCGACAGCCCTTGGCCTGATGGCCCCGCGCTCATTCGGGAGACGGACTGCGTCGTGATGTTCCTTTCCGAGGGAGCACGCTGGACGCACGAGGATCCACGACGTCTCGAAGCCTTTGCACAGCTCGCCGCTCGCGGTGGCGGGTTCGTGACGTTGCACTGGGGAATGGGGACGAAGGAAGCCCGCTATATCGACGGCTACTTGAAACTGTTCGGCGGCTGCCACGGCGGTCCTGATCGCAAGTACAAGGTGATCGATGCGGACCTATCCATCGCGACGACAGATCACCCTATCACTCATGGGATTAAAAACTTCATGGTGCATGACGAGTTCTACTACGATCTAAAGCTTGCACCGGTCGGCAATCGATTGAGTCCCATCCTGCAAACCGAAATTGACGGTGTAACGCAAACGGTGGCATGGGCGTGGCAACGCGGCGACAGCGGACGTTCTTTCGGTTTCAGTGGTGGCCACTTCCACGAGAACTGGACGCGAGTGGAATACCGCCGTCTGATGACACAAGCCGTCCTCTGGTCGCTGGGTCTGCCCATTCCCGCCGCCGGTGTTGCAGTCGATGATTGCGCTCCGGTTCAGCCGCACAAGGCGAGTATTAATGCAGGTACATGAACGCGGCGACACCCAACGCAATCACCGCGACGGTCGCTCCCGCCGCGAGGACCATCGTGGACAGCCCCCTACCGACCGGTTCGGGGTCGGCCCCGAAGGTGCAAATCTGAAATAGCCGCTCTAGTGACCGCTGGTAATCGATGTCATTGTGCAGACGCACCAATTTGTCGAAGTCCGTCTTGCTCATGAAGCCGCGAAACTGAAGCTCGCGTGACGCCTGATCGTAGTGGATTCGATCGGCTAGTTTTTCTGGGAAGGCTAGATTTTCTGGGAGTTGATCGAGTTTGACACGCCGTAACATGTCGGACACCTTTGCTCACAACCTGGAATCGGACTGCCCGAGTCGGGGACTATGAACGCAGTTACCCAAACGAGTTGCTGCTAACAGCTGATTTTATCTCGACACCTTCCCATTGCAACAACTTACCCCTCGCGAGGGCGATGAGCGGGATGTGCTGCCTTAATCGTTCTGATAAGGCATCAGGATCTCGTCGGGATGCAGCCCGGCGATGGACGCAAAACCGCCTTCCGCGATTGTTGCTCCTAGCTTCGTCGCGTGCCTGAAATAGCGATCGGAGGGACGTCGCCCTGTCAACTCTCTCGTCAAATCCTGGCACATCAAATCGGCCGCATCGCGAAGCACTTCGTCTTGTTGCCGAGCCCCATAGAGCGAAGTGCAGAGCATAATGACCAGTTTTTGGATGCGTAGCGAAAGCTCCGACATGCGGCATTGCCGGTCGGCGAGTTTCAGTTGATGTTTTCGCATCGTACCGCTGATTTCCAACGGCGAGTTCTGAAGTCCCGCTGCAGCGAACTCGGCGTGCTCCTTTAGTCGGCCTGGCATCGGCGGCAGGCTTGGTCGCGGCTTGGGCCACAGTGACTGCGAGGCGAACCACTTTGCGTATGGCGGCAATGCACCCTTCAAGGCCCAGGCATGCGCGGGATTCATCGGGTTCGGCTTCTTAATGCCGGCGGCTGCCAGCGCCTTGCCGATTGGCTCGAAGTACATCATTCCGTGCTGTTTGACGAGCGATTTGAAGAACGCCATGCCGAGCATTTCGCCTTCGCCTTCGTAAATACATGGGGCCAAATACTCGTGAACATTATCGCCGAACATATGGCCCGCCAGGAACGAGCGACCACCATGAGTCTTCATAAATAGCTCGACAGCCGCTTCTTTTTGCGCCTCGCTGCCGAAGATTTTTGCCACGATGCACTCCATTTCGCCGCGATAGCCTTCGTCGATCAGCCCCGAGCACCAAGCGACCAGCGCGTCGCAAGCCACGATCATGCCCGCCATCCGCCCAAGTCGCCGTTGGACAAGTTCGCGTTGTGAGATCGCTTCGCCATACGTCTTCCTGAACTTGGCCCATGGAATCATGCTGGCCATCATCAGCCGCATCGTTCCGGCTGCGTTGGCACACAAAGCGACTCGACCAAGATTCAATCCGTGGTAGGCGATTGTGAGTCCGCTGCCTTTAACGGGTTGCAACAAATTATTCGCGGGGACTCGGAATCCGTTGAAAATGATGCCTCGATTGTACGTGTGCTTCAAAGCGTGCAGACCGTACTTGCGAAGCTGGAACTGATCATTCTCTTCGTGGGGCAGGTCACAAATCAGCACAGCCGGGCGTCCGTCGATCAAGCAGACCAAGCCAATCGTTCGGCCTGGCACGACGTTGGTGATGAAGAGCTTCTCGCCATCAACGATATACTCATCACCTTGCAATTTCGCCGTTGTTTTAAGCGCAGTCAGGTCGGAGCCCGCTCCGGGCTCAGTAAGGGCAAAGGCGGACAACCGCCTACCGCTCGCCAAATCCGGTAGAAACCGCTGTTTTTGTTCGTCGGTGCCGAACGTCCGAACCGGGTCGACGGCGCCGATACAGCCATGCACAGATGCCAGTCCCGCGACAGTTGGGTCGGACATTGCCATTCGCGTCAGGAACCGGGCGAAATTTCGAAAGGGAGCTCCTGTCCCCCCATGTTCTTTCCCCACGAGCAGGCCCCAGTATCCCACCTCTGCTAAATCTCCCAGTACAGCTTCGCTGATCTTCCGATCTTCGTTCATCAAAGTACCAGCGTCTCTATGACGATCGACGACGGCGACAGAGTCGTCCATCACCTTCTTGACGTCACTCGGTGTCTCCGGTTCGGACGATTGAAAGAGCTCGATGGGGATACCACGGTCCCAGACAACGCGATGCGCCGGACTGTTAACGGTTTGGAATTGAGGACTGAATAGCGTTTCGACTTGATCATCCGCCTTATCGATAGCGCCTGTGCGCTGTGCCTCTTCCTGGCTCTTGCCGCCGAGCGTTAAAGCGGTTTCGGCGAAGGATGCTTCTTCTCCAGTCGCGTCGAGATCGTTGGCGATGGCGCTTTTGCGGTCGTCGGACATGCTGAAACCCTCCGGCAAGTGAGTGACATCAACTCGGTGTAATGGCGGCGCTTGCAAAAAGCGACCGGCCATTAGAATCATATCGCACTCGGCCAGCCGTAACGGCCAGTGAAAGCCGTCTGCAGCCGATGGGACTACGCAAAACGTGTCGGCTATGACGATTCTACCGACGACGTGAGCCGCTAGTCGCTACGGTACATCGCTTCGATCTGATCTCGACAATTCGCCTGTATCGAATTGCGGCGCAGCGTCAGCTTCGGGGTGAGTTCACCGGATTCGATCGTGAAGGCACGGTTCATCAGCGTGAACTTTCGAATCTGTTCGTAGTACGATACCTCGGAAAGTCGCGTGGCGATGCGGCTCTCGATCAACTTGAATGCCTCGTCGCGATTTGCCAAGTCCTCTCCGTTGGCGATTTCGACTCCGCTTGCTATTAACTCCGCCTTCAATGCGGATAATTCGGGTACGATCAATGCTGTCAGATACTTTCTGTCATCACCGATAACGATGGCCTGCACGATCAATGGGTCCTGCGTTAGCAGGCCTTCGAGATAAACGGGCGCGATATTCTTGCCGCCCGAGGTGACGATTAATTCCTTCTTCCGGCCGGTGATGAACAAGAAGCCGTCCTCGTCGAGATGTCCGATGTCACCGGTGTGCAGCCATCCATCCCGAATCACCTCGTCGGTCGCTGCTTGGTTCTTGTAATAGCCCAGCATCACATGCGGCCCTCGCGTCAAGATCTCGCCGTCTTCCGCAATCCGGACTTCGACATCGGGGATTGCGCGTCCAACGGCACCTCGCTTGGCGTACTGCTCCGAGGACAGCGTAATCACTGGCGACGATTCGGTCAGGCCGTAGCCTTGCAGCAAAGGCACGTTATGCTCGTGAAAGAAATCAAAAACATGATTGGGCAACGCAGCGCCACCCGAACAGCAAAGCCGAATGCGTCCGCCCAATAGATCTCGCAATGCATCGGGAGTGGCTAAAAAGTCAACCTCCGCCAAGGCGTTCGCGATCTTCTCGAAGAAGTAGGGAACGCCATTTAGCAGCGTCGGGCGGACACTCGCACAGTCCGCAATAACGGTCTCACGCGATTCGGCGAGAGCGAGTTGCGTCCCCGAAGCCAGCCACGTGTAGAGGTCGCAAGTTCGGGCGAAAATGTGGCTCAGAGGCAGGAAGACAAGGCGAACGTCCTCTGGTCCTTGCTCGAAAGGTTCGGTCGCAGCGAGCGCGTTCGAGACAAGATTAAGATTGTTCAGCATCACTCCTTTCGGTTCGCCGGTGGTGCCCGAGGTATACAGAATCGTCGCGAGGGTATCACCCTCGGCACTAGCGATGGCGGCTTCCAGCAATGCCGTCGCTGAGCGTTCGTCGTAATCAGGTAACTCTGTGACTAGCGAGTTGCACGACCGATGCCCAATGGGCTGATCGCACGCATCATAGACGTAGCATCCGACGCTATCGGGCAATTCATCTGCGTGGATGGCGAGCTTTCTGACTTGTTCGGTCGTCGAGATCAAGACGATTTGTGAGCCGCTGTCCCGAATTTGAAATGCAGCTTGCGATCCGGTGAGCGGAGCATGGATCGGAACGTGTACAGCGCCCACGACATGCATCGCCAAATCGGCGACAAGCCATTCATATCGATTCTCGGAAAGCTGCGCCACTCGGTCGCCACGCTTGATGCCTTTCCCGGCGAACCAACTTGCCATCCGAAGCACGTCTTCGCCGACTTCCTTCCAGGTTCGCGAACGCCACTCACCGGCTTTCGTCAAAATTGCCGGTTGATCCGTGCTCACTGCAAGGCGGTTCGCCAGCATGGCAACGATGGAGGTGGGGACTATTTCGGTCATCGTTTGTACTCAAAGCCTTTCAAATGCTCATCGATCGCCAGCAACGTATCACCAATGGAAGCGTTCATGACCACATCTGCAGCGTCGTCCTGCGATGTCGAGTCGCGATTTATAATCACCAAGCGGGCACCAGACCGTTTGGCAAGCATCGGTAAGCTCGCCGCGGGATGCACGACAAGCGACGACCCTATCGCAAGGAACAAATCCGCCTGCTCCGCAAATTCTATCGACTCTTGCAAGACGTCTGCCGGAAGTGATTGACCAAAAGAAACCGTCGCATGCTTCATGAAACCGCCGCACTCAGGGCAATCTGGCGGGCAGTCCAGTTCGAGAAACCGTTCGACCATTTCACCCGCCTCGACTCGATGCTGGCACGATAAGCAAGCGACGTATCTTGCCGTACCGTGCAATTCGAGAACATGTTCGCTTCCCGCAATTTGGTGAAGGCCATCGATGTTCTGAGTGACGACCGCTTTCAACTTGTCTATCCGTCCCCATCGTGCCAGGACTTGATGGCCGGAATTGGGTGTGGCGTTGGCAAAGTCGCGATGTAAGACGGACTTCTGACGCCAGTACTCGTATCTCGCCTCCGTGCTACGAAGGAAATCGTCGAAGTAGACCGGCTGACTTGTCGCCCAAACGCCGCCGGGCGAACGAAAGTCAGGAATGCCACTCTCCGTGCTGACACCGGCCCCGGTAAACGCTACTGCGCGTCGCGACGCCGCCAGCCACTGAGCAACCAATTGACATGATTCGCTATCCATTGCCGAATTGTAACGGATTCATGGCGCCAGCACATCGAATCCAGCGTGTCGCCGATGCACGCTGCGTACCTGTCGTTTCGCGTTCATACTCCCAGGAATCGACGCACGCGGGGCGTCGCTATTCGCCACAGTTCCGTGGGCCTCAAGGAGGGGACTCTGGCTGAGGGATCCCGGTTGCAGAAGCGGTCGAACTCTACGAGCCCGCACGTCGATTCTGTGCGGGCCGCGATCTGTCCCACTTTCCAAGCGTTCCCGTCCGGAATGCCTCGGCGATTGCCTCGGGAACGTTCGCTTCGGCAAGTACGAGCAACACACGGTTCTCTGCTACCTTCGCCCGCATTTCCTGTTGGCAAGCGACTGCGTCGGCTCGACGAATTTCTGCGCGAGCGCGCGCCATGCGTGTGTCAGCTTCGGCTTGATCCGTCTGCAAGCGTGCTCCAATGTTCTCGCCGACGTCGATGTCGGCAATATCAATCGATACGATTTCAAAGGCGGAGTTTGCATCCAAACCTCGATCCAGCACGCCCTTTGAGATGCGGTCAGGAGTTTCCATCACCTCCATGTGTGATTCGGCGGAACCGATCGCACTAATAATCCCTTGCCCGACGCGCGCGATGATCGTCTCCTCTGTCGCCCCGCCGATCAATTGGTCCAGGTTCGTTCGCACCGTGACACGTGCGCGGACTCGAAGTTCGACACCGTTCCGCGCGATTGCACTCAGCATATTCTTGCGCCCGGGTTCGGACGCTGGACAGTCGATGACCTTCGGGAAGACGCTGATGCGAACAGCGTCCAAGACGTCGCGACCCGCAAGGTCAACTGCCGCCGCCCGGTCAAAGTCCAAATCGATCCCAGCCCGATGAGCGGCAATGATTGCCAAAACGACTTGCATGACGTTACCTCCGGCCAGGAAGTGAGCCTCAAGCCTTGCTGTACTCATGCCGTGCTTGCGGTCAATGTTGAGTCCAGCCTGTCGCCCCATGATTTTTGCCGAGACGATCAAGCTTGGCTTGACCTTCCGAAGGCTCATGCCGATCAGACTTACTAGGCTCACATCCGCATCTGACATATAGGCCTGAAACCAGAGTGCGCCAAAGTTCATCAATGCCGCAGCCAGCAGAAGAGCGAATAACGCGACAAAAAGGACGGCACCCGCCATCAATCCATAGCCAAACTCAACGGCGGCAAGTGCGGCGAATGTCTCGAACATCAGCGTCTCCCCAGGTCAACGAAGTTGCAGGGCATGACCAATCGTCACGGTGACGCTGGTAATCGAAGCTTGATTTCCAGGCCCCCGAGCCACTATTCCAACAGCCTCTTCATGACTGATGTGTAGGGCCACTCGGGAGCGTTGATACGGAAATCACTAAGAGTTCTTTCGCTCAAGTACGCGGTCCAGGATCGTTTTCCAAGTCTTATTCAACCTCAAAGTCACTTCTTGAACGTTGCGATCGTCATCTTCTTGAAACTCGATCTCAAAGCCGGCTTTCGCTAAGAAGTCGTTCGGGCTATCGCCAGCTTGGCAAGCTCGCCAAAATCGCACGCTTCGTAGCGAGCTTTCCGACTTGGTGGTTGCCGTCTCCGACGTGATGGACGCGACGGATCTAGTCACCTCCTCCGTAAGGCTGCTCATCATTTCCTGCCGCAATTCATCCGCCCAATTCTTCCAACGCGTTTTCTCTTGAACTGACATTTTGAACCTATGAAATAGAGTGTTATCGAAAGGGCAACACGGACAAAGTTACTAAACTGCATCTGCAGCACGTGCGAGTTGTCTCTTTTTGATCATCGTTGCATCCTCGCAAGTTTTCGTCGGGCTTCTGACTTGATGTTTGGAAGTGCATCTGGCATCCCAAGCACCGTATTTAAATCCGAAGTGGCTTTCACGGGATCACCGGCGGCGGCATAGACGAGGGCTCGGTTATAGAGCGCCATCGCCTTGACATCGGACGGCACGTCGTGCATGCCGATCGCCGTGGTGTAGTCAGCGATCGCGGCTTCGTGCTCATGGCTCTTAGACTTTTCCATGCCTCGCTTGTAGAGCGACAAGGCCTTACCACGATTTGTAAAGCGATCTGTCAACCAGCTGAGTACGTTCATTCCGACCTTGCTTTCGTCACGCGGTCAGATTGTGTCTTACGACGTTTTTGTTGAGCCGGCTCAGTGGACTCGAGTTCTTGACACCGCTGACGCACCGATTGAAACGGCATCCCATCGCAGCGTTCATATCGCTCCGCACGAATAAACCAGAACGCTAAACCACCGGTGTTGTGTGCGGGCGTCTGGGCGGCCCCCGCCGCGCGTACGCCGAGCGACCCTTTTCTTCCGGTCTTTTGCCAGCCGCGACGTTCCATAATCAGGCGAACTAATACGCCGATTGCCTGCCGCAAGCGCGTGCTACGACGTGGATGCACGTCCGCCAAGAAACGGTTGACTTCGGGATGAGCTTCAAGCTCGCGAACGACGCCAGCCAACGGCGAGCGATCGTGGTGCAACTCAGATTCTTCCATGCGTCGCTGGCGATCAGCGTCGTCAAAAAATGTCAGGATACTATCGAAGGGTTGCTCGGGATCGTTCGCTACATCCGCAAAGGTTCGTCCTTGCGGATCGTCGAGAAAGTCGACTCGAGTCACGCACGCTTTTTTCGCCATGCAGGCATCTCTAGGGCTTCGACCGAGGCAATTCGTCGCGTTACCGACATTGCACATGCAATTATTGTATCTTCACTTCGGGCATCTGCAATGGCGGCTGTGACCTGCGATCCGTCCTTTCTCGCATCTTTCCGAGTTCATCCGACGCCACGATCCAACCGCGACAGGTGGGTGCCCCGCACAGGCAGGGGATCGCCGATTCGGCCGCCCAGTTGTAATCAATCGTCAGTTGGTCGTTTACGTTGATCGATCGCGCGGCAAACAGGAAGATCCGTGTTTCGCGGTTGGCAACGACTGAATCTGAGTAATCGAACTCACAATTAGAGTCGCAACTGTGGTTAATGAAGCGAAACGGCGAAACGGGCTCGATCAAGCGGCCCCTGTCGAGCTCAAAGCAGTAGTCCGAGCCATAGTCTGCGTCGTGTATCAGTTGGCCAGAGATTTCACCGATTAGGTCGTCCTGTCGGAAGCGACGATTTGCGAACACACCACTCCCAGTTCGAGAGTGTCCTACTCGAACTGCCGCTTTTACTTTCCTAATGCTTCCCGCGCGCGTCTTGCTCAGTGGGGAGTTCCTCGTTGCCAGCAAATGTACTTTCTTGCAACAGCGATTTATTGAGAGAAGACATAGCCACAGTCACACTCTTTGCGACGAACGTGTGATTCGACGCCACACTTTGGGCACTTCTTCTTGGTCCATGTGGTTGCCTTGGGAACGCTGGCTTCAAGTTTTCGCTCGACTTTCAGTTTCTCGGCTCGGACCGAGTCGGCTTGATGCACCGCACATTGTGGGTGGATGCCTTCTTTCGAATAAGTTCGCGTCCCGCAGACGGGACACATCTTTCCGCTCGGCTGCGAAACCCAAGGAGTCGGCTTCTTTTCACTCATCCGACAACACCTCCAGCCGATGGCACTTACGACAGCCTGATACCGCGAGCGCATACACGCTCGTCCAAACTAAACTGCCGAACACTTAACAGAGAGTTCCGAAGACGGTGAGAGTATCACGCGTCCGATACAACGCGGCGTGTAGGGAGGATACCGAATAAAACCCGGCTTCCGTCTCGTTCCTCGTATGACGTGAGCCAACTAGTTGGCTACGCTAGGCGAGAAGCAACAGCGAGAAGAAAGGAACATAGAGCACAAGTCCCACACGTCACAAGCTACATCCTACGTGCTAAGTGGCGGCGAGTCTACGGAGTCCAGCGCATTCACGCGCCGTCTTAGAACATCGTGCCTAGATAATCCCCACAGGCTCTATAAGCAGCGAGGACTTTGCTACAGGAGATCGTCCGAAAAGCCGAGTGTCCGCTCCCCACCGATCCGAAGACTATTCGCCACTGGCCTGTCGCGGAGGAGCGAATTTGATCTTTTCGACTAGCTTTACGACGTTGCCAGTATCGTCGATGTAACCGGAGACAGCGGTGATGGCTTGAATTACGTGCTCGTATCGCAATCCGTAATCGCAATCCAATTCGACTTCCGCCGTTTCTTGGATGCTGCCGGGCCCGCGATCATCGCCTACGACACCAATGATCTCCAATCGCAGGGCCTCCATCGTACCAACGCCTTTGTCATTCAACGACATGCCTGCCAGCACTCCGCCGCCCCCGGCTCGCAGACGGACCTTCATCGGCGGCAGTTGCAGATCATCAGGCGCGCCGGCGGCAGGGGCCGCTAGTGGCATCTTGATGTTGAAGTCGCCTTCTTGCGAAACGATCTTAAAGGTCATGATAAAGAAGACCAGCAGCTGAAACACGATGTCGATCATCGGCGTCATCTGCAACTCGATCTTGTCGTCACCACCACCTTTGTTGTGTCGTACTTTCATAGCTTTCTAAACCTAGTGCCCTTTATGGGCCGCAACGTTAGTTGTTTCCTACGTCTTCCTTGGCCCGGAGCGCAAACTTCTCGAAGTCGTTCTCTTGGCACTTTTGAATCAGCTCTTGCACTCGTCCGGTTTGCGCATCTTTATGTGCGCGGACAATAACCGTTGCCTCGTTCGCACCTTTTCCCTGACTGGCGAGAACTTGCTTCTCTTTGACCAAAAACGGGCTTAGCGCCGCAATTGGAACTTCCGAGGAACCAATGATTGCTGTGCCTTCGGTGGTCAAGTGAATTGTGATCGGGAACTCCAACGGTCCTTCCGGCGGCTTGGCCAATTGGCTATCGGGCAGCTGAATCTTCTCGTTCTGCTCCGATTGGGAAAAGTTGATCAACACCATAAAGAAGGCGATCAACTGAAACGTCATGTCAATCATCGGAGTGAGATCTCCTTCGAGAATCCCCCCGGACTTTTTCTTGGCGACACGCATGATGAACCTCTTCACCGTACGACGACCCTCCGAGGCCGTCGTGTGTAAGCTTCGACGGGCTCGGAGGCCCGTCGTACTAAACGACTACTGCTGCTCTGGCTTCTCAAAGCGGCTCATCAAGCCTTCGCTCAAGATGCCAACTTCCAAAACCAATCTTGCAATGCGGTTCTTCAAAATATTGTAGGCGGCCAGAGCAGGGATCGCGATCGCTAAGCCGACCAGCGTCGTGAACAAAGCCGTCGAAATACCCATCGCGAGGTCTGATGCTTTCGGCGTCGAACCTGCTACCGCGATCGTGCTGAACGACCGGATCATACCATCGACCGTTCCGAACAAACCAACCATCGGGCTGAGCGTTCCGATCAACGCCATGTAACTGAGCCGATGTTCGAGCTTCATGTTCTCTTCTTCGCCGACTTCCTGCATGGCTTCGATGGCCTGCGCATAGCCAGCGGACAACTTGGCCAATCCCGCCGACAGGACTTGGCCAAGGAACGACTCGTCAGACTTTGCCAACTCGTACGCCTCCTGGTACTGCTTCTCGTTCAGATGAGCTTCAAATCCTTCGACCAAGCTAACCGGGCACACGTTTTCCCGTCGAGCCGATAGCAAGTTCATTACGAGCAACGCGACGAGCGTGAATGAAAGTGCCAGGAAAATCACCAAGTAGAAAGGACCCAAAGCCTGATACAGCCACTGAAGGGCGTTGAGTTCTTCGGGGGGAGCATCTTCCGCAGGTCCGGCGGGAGCTGGCGCCGGTGCGGCGGCTTCACCACCACCTTCGTCTTGAGCGACCGCCGTCTGAGTAAAGATGTTCGCGGACTGAAATGCTCCATCGAAGCAGAGCAGGCCAATCACAGCCACAAGCGTTCCAAAAAGCACAGCACGATGACGCATTTTCGCCTCCGAGATCCAGGTCTCTGTAAAACTGATTCCGTAAAGATGTTCTCGCCAGTGATCGGCGAACTGCTATTCTAATTCAGCCGCATTCTAATCGCACGCGGCACTAGTGGTAAACAAGCGGATAACTACTGAGTCTTTGCCCACACGCTGCCCGCATATCGATCCGTGAGCAGATTCCGAGCGCTATCGGCCCGATCCTGCTTCTTCATTGCCAGCCAAAGCTTGCTCAGATTGTAGAGGGCCTCGGCGTGAACTTCAGGATTTGCGTAGAACAGCACGTCGACATGCAGGTAGGCCATCAAAGCTTCCTTTGGCTTGCCGGCCTTTAAATAGCAGGCTCCGAGAGCGTTATACGTTCTGCCAAATAGCTCCGCGTTGTCCTCGGGACTGTTCTTGGTGATGATCTCCTCGGCGATCGCAATCCCTTCCGCCGGCGCTCCTGTCCCCGCCAAGCAACTTGCTTTGCCGGCTTGTGCTAGGAGTTTCTGCTGCATCGCGGCAGGCGTATCGACGCGAGATCCGATAACGGCATCAAATTCGGTCAAGGCGGCCGCGAAATCACCCTTCCGCATCAACGCTCTTGCCTTGAGAACCGCACCACGCATCTTGTAATCGGGCCAGGGGGCCTTGTCGGCGAGTGCCCCGTAGTACTTGGCGGCACCATCGTAGCTTTCCAGAGAGACCGCCAAGTCGCCCAGTAACTCAGCTGCCTCAAAAAAGTGATAGCTTTGAGCGTTCGCACCCACGAATGCCAACATGGACTTCGCCGCGGCCCCTTTGTCGCCGCCACCGGTTAACGCAAGCTTACCCTCGCAATAGGCGAGATAATACTGCAAGTCGGCTTTGGTGAGGGGGCGCTTGATTTCCGCAGCATTAACCTTTCGCAAGTCATCGTAGCCAGCTTCGATCTGTCCCGTCAGAATGTTGTCGCGGCCACGGCGCAACTCCGGCGGATCGTCTGCCAGTGTAATGCGACGAACCTCGTTGACGGGAATCGATCGCTTTGACCCCGAGACTTCGATCACGATCTCCGTTGGCGTCGAAGCATCCGAGATGATGCCGTTCGTTGGCGAGCCTCGGAAACCATAGACTTGATCAAACTGGGCCGTAGCCTTGCTTGTAAGCCCACCTAGGGTGATCAAGCAGAATAGGAAAATCCACTTATCGGTTCGCATCCGTAACTCCTTCGAGTTTCTAGTAGGGTGAGCTGTGCCCACCATTTCGTTTGGCGGGCACAGCCCACCCTACGATGATCAATTCAACAAATCCGCCCACGGAGTGTGACGGTCAATATTACACGCCCTTCAGTCCAACCGCTGGTTCGCCCAACGCATTCTGAACCTTCTTTAACAAGTTGTCATACTTCAGCGTCATCTGTTCACCACCAAGTTCCGGGTACAGCCGCTTTGTGATCGAAATGTCCTGCTTGGCAGAGGCCAACGATTTTTCTTTGTCGGCACCATCCTGCCGCAATGCATGTTCATAGCGACATTGGGCGAGGTGCAAGCGAGCTTCGTAAAACGTGTCCATGAACTTCGCGTTGCCGGCGGTCTTCTGTGAAATCCCACCCCAACCCCAGATGACCGGCTTCGGATCGCCGTCTTTGCGAATGCCCACGATGGCATCCATATACCGCCCCTCTTGCCCGGGCTGCTTAGCAATAGTTTCGAGCAACCTGGCGGCTTCTACTTGCACGTTGAGAGCGTTGGCGTTGGCGCCGAGGATATCCTCGAACATGCCGACCGCCTTTTCGTGCTCTCGCATTTCACCATAAACGCTCGCGATACGCAGCTGAACTTGAACTTTCATGTTCGGGTCAAGTTTGACCTTGTCGATAATGTTCTGGAACGCATCGAGCGACGCTTGGTAATACTTCTTCGCGTCTTCATTCAATGCTTCGCCATCGTCCATGCCTTTGCCGAGCTTCGAGAAGGATTCCGCGACCCAGTTCAAAATGCTCAGTTCGGTCGTGCCTTCACTCAGCTGACGCAAGAAGGTCTCGAAGCCCAACGAGAGCGCACGTTTCACTTCGGGCGTGGCAGATTCTAGTTGCTTTTCCAGATCTTGAGCGAGGGTAACATAGACCGACACAAGGCGTTGTTCACCCTCTGGGGTTCCACCAATCGCCGCCTTCATTTTCTCCATAACGTCTTTGGCTTTATCGATGGCTCCACTTCCGTCCGCGCCGCCCAGCGACGAGATATAGGCTCGCAACGCGGTCTTGTAGATCTCTTCGACGACTGCCGCGTCGCTAGCTGATTGGTCCTTCTTGTTCACTAAGACAAGCGGCCCGAGCGTTTCGTGTTCTAATACCTTGATCGCCTCGGCAGCTTGTTGCGCCTCGAGTTGAGCTTGGGCAAGGGACAGCAACGCAGTCACAATGGTGCGACTGGCTGGCGTGCCGGGTTGTAGTCGTCCGTAGCCGGCCGTGAGAATTTCTAAGGCTTTCGTTCGAAGCTTGACGAGTTCGTCGCGTTTTGCGGCCATGTCAACGTCCGCCGGCGGACCGTCCGCTTCTAAAACCTGCAACTGTTGCGACGCCCGCAAGTAGGTGCCCCAAATCGCTTGCCCAGTCTTTAGTTCCGAATCACCACGCTTGGGCGAGGACTCTGGAATCCTTGTGAGGAACTGCTCGGCACGGTCGAGTTCACCGGCGTTGATCATGAACGGAACAAGTGTGTTGAGCGCCTCTTCTGCCTCGGGCTGATCGGACCATTTGTCAGCTACATATTCAGCGATCGAGACGATGTGAGCGACATCAAATTCGACGAGTCTCTCCGAGAACTCGGCGCTAGTCACCTTCTGATCGGCGTCTTTGTCTGCGCCTTGCGCAATCTCGGGCAGCGACGCGAGTTCCTGCTCAGTAATTGAGCCATTCTTGTCGACGTCAAGCTCCTTAAACAACGTCTCTGCCAGAGCATTTGTCTCGCCGTAGATCTGAATGTAGCAAGCCAGCGCGATCTTGGCACATTGCCTTGCCCCGGCACTATCGGGATAACGCCGCGCCACAAACTCGCCCATCAACGCAGCTCGGTAATAATCCCGCTCCAGGTAGTACAAGTAGCAAAGGAAGTAACGCACGACGTTCACGTCGTCGATCGACGTTTCATCGTTCGCCAGCCGTAACGCCAGTTGGTAGTACAGCATGGCGTCGCTTTGCGCAGTCGCCAGCGTCGCCTGGGCTTCCTCCAACTGCTTCGTCAGTTCGTTTTTGGCAGCCTCGTCTTTCTCTTTTGCGATCCGGGCAGGAACTTGGGATGCGACGAGTGAAGCGGTCTGGATCGAATCGAGCGCTTCCTTACCGGCCGCCTTCGCTTCCTCGAACGTGTGGGGATCAGGCTTCTCACCTGACCGATCGGGACCGCCCAGCAACGCTACCAATCCTCTGGCTTCTTCCTGGAATTCGCCGCTTTTACTGGCAACAAAGTTGGCTTGCTTCTTGGCTTCCGAGATCGATTGGCTGATCGTGCGAGCGTCACTTTTCTCAGCTTCGTC
This sequence comes from Planctomycetaceae bacterium, assembly GCA_020638975.1. Classification (GTDB taxonomy): domain Bacteria; phylum Planctomycetota; class Planctomycetia; order Pirellulales; family Pirellulaceae. The sequence continues at coordinate 97,607 of JACKHN010000007.1, read as the reverse complement.
CGCCTGCATTTTGTAGGCTTTGGCTAAACTCAGGCGAATTGCCAACCAATCCGGATCACGATCGTCTGTCGGGCGTGACTTTTTCACCCAATCCGATCCGCGTCGAATTGCTTCGACGTACTTCTTTTCAGAGGGATGCAACCAGCCGTCCATCGCCAAACGGAGCGTCTTCGTCTTTAACAAACGAAAGGCTTCGGGCTCGTCAGGCTGATCGAGTAATTCGCTGTAGTAACCCAGCGCGTCTTGCAACTTGCCAATCCGCTGATTTGCTCGCCCCTGGTACATGCGAGCATAAAGTCCCGCCAAACGCGTTCGGTACTTCTTGTAGATTTCGTCATACTGCGTAGCGGCTTCCGTCAGCAGTTTCTTAAACGGCTCCGATCCCTCCTCGACCGTGTCCGCCATCTCTTCACGGATGGCGGCTGCGGTCAGCTGCGTTTGCAGGTAATCTGCACGCAATTGCGTGCGACGTTCGGCCATCGAAGCCTGACGTTTGTCCTTCAGGTCCAGAACCTTTGGTATTCGTTCCAGTTGAACTCGCACCTCTTCCTGCATCGTGTTGAATACGTTGTAGGCTTGCTCATACAAGGCGTTAGCTTCCTTAAGGAGCTTCGCCTTGTCACCCTTCTTCGACGCCTCGACGGTCATTCTGGCTCGCTCGACAATGAGGTTGCCGAGTTGGCTGCGGGCAGAATTCGCTAGGGCATGTTGAGCAGTTCGCGGATTCTCAGTGAACTCCTTGAGCATCTGCTGCGCGTCGTTCAAGACCGCCTCGCGAAGCGCTTGATCTCGTTGAGCTCGCGAGCCTTCGATCAGCGTGACGCCCTTCTCGTACAGAATGATTTCTTTCAAATCCGCCGGTGCGAGCGGACTATTTTCCATCATTTCCAAGTAGTCGAGTGCCACGTCGTGGAGCCCGCGTTCTCGCAATCCGTTCAGAAACTCCCTCGCTGGCTCGGCTGCTTGGGCGTCTCCAACGAAGTCGCACAAACTCCCCGAGACGATCAGTATTAAAACCAAAACGAACCCATACCGATCGCGCCGATGTGGGAAAGTGGATGGCAGCATCTTCATCAATTAATTCCTTTAAACGCTCGTCGCAGAATTTCGGAGCGATCGCACAGCGTCTGAGCCTAGACCGATACTACAAGGTTTTGAAGTCTCGATCATCGAGTCGTATCGATAATGGTTCCGGTGCAATTCGACACAACAACAGACACAAAAGGCAGTTACACTCCAGAATATAGTCAAACCGTTCGACTATCAACCATTCACGGTCGGTAATGTTCACTCTCGTTCCGATTTGGGTCTCTTGACGCTTCAGACTGAGACAGTTGGTAGGGTGGCCTGTGCCCACCGATGTCGCTGATTGGTGGGAAAAGCGGACCCTACAAGGTCGTTGACGGTTCGGATGGCCTCCGAAGAGCTTCCAGCTTTCGAGCCAGTTCGAGAAGCCTTAAAAAGTCCTCCGAAATACTAACCTCCGCCGTCAACTCCGACGCCGCAGTGATGACTTCCTGCCAACTGGCGGGCTTTCTTCGACTCCGGAAGTTTTGACCCGACCGCAATTCAAAGCTGCCGATGCCCTGTAGCCTCGCACCAATCTCTGCGGCGATCGCCGCAGATCTGAGCGTTGGAGCAGACTCCGAAAGACGGGTGGCAACATCATATCGGTCAAGAGACGCCCGGCGACTCTCCTTCCGGCCAATCGTATTCGGCGAAGTCCATTGGACCGTCACGGTTGCCAGTTCGTCTTCGTAGCTGTCATGCGCCCAGACTTCAAAAAGTAACGTCGCTTCCTGTCCCGACCGCAAATCACTCTCCCACACGTCATCCCCCAATCCTGTTGACGACGACGGGCCATGACCTACCAAACGGTAGGCTTTAATGGCCTTTGGGTTGAAGACCACACGAGCCTGCGCATCCAGTGCAATTACGGACGACACTCCCGAAACCAATTCCACCAATTTCCAAGGTAGGTCATTTGGAGAAATCGACGCGTATTCGTCGTCGCCCGGTCCCGTTGCGCCCGTGCTCGTTGCGCCCGTGCTCGTGCCATCGTCAATCCGAAGCATCGTCGTCTGAATTTTGCTCTCCTTGGCATTCGCAAGCAGTCGGTTGAGTTCTTTCTGTTCGTCGAGGCTTGGTTTGGCGGCACCGTCTGTCACGAAGACGATCTGACGCAAGACGCCGTCGCCGCGGGGAGCCTCGCGGGCGAGCGACAAAGCGGCTTGGATACCAGCGACCGGACGATCTCCTCCACCCACTCGGAGCGAGTTGATCCACGCGTCGAGCAAATCCTGTTCATCGGCGCTTGCAAAGTCGAGTTGCTGAGTCACTTCGTGATTTACGGCAATGAGAGAAACCGAATCATCCGCATCGAGGTGTTCAAACATTTTCTCGAGGGCGACGCGAACGGCTTCAATACGTCCTTGTTCCAACATGCTCTGTGATACGTCGACCGCGACGGAAACATGGGTCGGCAAATTGCCCAGCCGCCGAGTCGCTCTCACTCCAACTTGCACGAGCACATGCTTCTGGCTGCTGAACGGCGCTGGTCCGGCACAGATTGTGACCGATACGTCCTCGTCGCGAGGAAGAGGAAACCCGTACTCGACTGCGGCTAGAAAATCCTCGAGGCGGATCTCCTGTTGCTCCGGTACGCGTCCAATACCGACCAACTGTTCTGCTCGCTGGAAACTGGCGGTCGATGTCGAGAGCGGCACGTGAATCGATTGCAAGCGTTCGTCCGCTGCGAGAAAGACCGGGGGATGCGTTGCGGAGCGATGCAGGAACGCGCGGTCATAGCCTGAGACCAAGGGCAGATCGACGCCCGCGAGTGGTTCTCGTCGGATTCGCTCCAATTCCGGAAGACGCTGCGTCAATTGCTGAGGAGACGCATACGTGCCCCATCGCATTAGTAACACATCGCTTCCCAATTGCAGTCCACGCGCCACGTCACGGATCAATTGACCGGCCGGGCCCGGTGTCGTGGTCTCGTCAAGTCGGACAAGGTCGACTCGCAGCGGTCCACCTTTCCAAACAACCGGTGTCGTGCGCGTGGCAAACAGTTCCGTGGCCAGATCGTTGGAGAGACGCACCGGTTCGGGCGGCAGGGCAACGAGTTGTGTAGGGCCTACCTCGATGACTGGCAGCGATGTTGATTGATTCGCGAGCGGTCGAATCGAAGCCAATATCCCGCCAATCGCACCGAAGAAGCTGCCTGTCATTATCAGAAGTAACGAAGCCGCCAGCACAAAACGACGGAGTGGCGACTCCCTTCGCCGTTCGGGGATGATTCGTAAACGAGCCAGCAGATCCGCCGGAACGTCAACGGCCCGAAGTGACTCGTCGAGGGCTTCCTCTTCCAATACAAACTTTAATCGACTGGCAAGCCCTTGCGGTAACTCAAGGCCCCGTAGAGCGGCATCAATCTCGTTGTTTGTTGGTTCAGTCACTGCCTTTAGACGCGCCATCAGCCCCGGCGGAAGTTTGACGTTCCGCAACTCGGCATCGACCGGTTGCTCTGATCGCTCGTCACACATGGCTCTGTTTCAACGTTCCTAGGAATGCTTAACTTCTTCTTCCGATAGCAACTTCCGCAGCCTCGTCCGCGCTCGACTCACTCGCGACAACACGGTGCCGAGCGGGATCGAGAGCATATCCGCAACTTCCTGGTGTGTTAGTTCGCCCACCACGACCAACAGCAAGGTTTCACGCAATTGTTCCGGCAATTCAGCGAGCGCCGCTTGGACGTGGTCTTCAAACTCGCGATCCGCAGGGTCGTCGCCCTTCACGCCAACATCCAGAACTGTCTCATCAAACGAGATTGTTCGTGCCCGCTGCTTCCTCCACCCGTCCACGACGCGCCTCCGCAAGATGGTTACCAACCAAGCCCTTTCCCCCAGATTCGCCTGATACCGCGCCCGACTGTTCCAGGCCGAACGAAATGCCTCCTGGACTAAATCTTCTGCGTCATGCTGATTCCCAACCAAGCGATACGCGATCCGGTAGAGCGCAGCACCATGCGCGTCGACCATTTCGTTGAATCGAGCTTGGGTCAATGCCAAGACAAACACTCCGCTGAATTTGGGCTCATCCCAATCCGATGCGTGAGCGAAGAAAGAAGCCTCACTTACGCTTCGGGTTATGATGTCCAACTAACACACAGAGATTCGAAAGACCTCCGCTGAATTATTCCAAGGCGACAACCTGCTGCGTAGTGGTACACTTTGCGTAAGTCGGGCACTCCTGCCCGACAAAGGACGGCCGAGAGTGGCCGTCCTACCTTTTCGGAATTTCAAACGGTACCACTACTACCTGCGGTCCTGATACGGACTCCTTTGAGCCAGCAACACCTGTGTGGAACAGGTGTTACGTCAAGGGTAGCTCCTCGCGACCCGGAACCCAAGCGTTGCGTTTCGCTCGCCTGGAAGACGGTGACCGCGAGAGGCGCTGCGAACGCGGGTCGGCCCATCCTGGTACGATCCACCACGCACAACACGCGGCTCGCGTCCAGGAATGGGCGCGAACGAGTCGATCATCGTGGCCATCGGTGTCAGTCGATAACGATCGTGACACCACTCACTGACATTGCCGTGCATGTCAAATAGTCCATAGTCGTTGGGCTTCTTCGCCCCAACGTCTGTCGCGGTCGTCGTTTCGGGACCGTAAACAATCGCATAGGCAGCCAATTGAGCTTGGTCACGACCGAAGTTGTAAGCGGTTGTCGTACCGGCGCGACATGCGTACTCCCATTCCGCCTCCGTTGGCAATCGATAACCGGTGCGAACGAAGATATCGTCGGCCACCGTCATGTCGGACGTATACTGGCCTTCGCCGTTGGCAACGTAGCACCACTGCTCTTTCGGAATTCCGGCCTTATTGCTGAGCCAGTTGCAGTAGGCCGCCGCGTCGTACCATGACACATTCGTTTGTGGACAATCAGGTGTCCAATTTGGTTGCTGAATCTTGGTGTACTGATGTGTGCGATTCTCGAGCAAGAATCGCTCGAACTGTGCAATCGTTGTCTCCTTGCTCGCAATCGAGAAACTGCGACGAATCCGCTGGCTGTGAACCGCCTCGTCTTCCGCATCGAACGCGCCACCTTCAGGCGTGCCCATCATAAACTCGGCTGGCCCTGGTACGATCACCATCGTGTGGAGTTCGCTGGTCACATACCACTGTCGATCCCCCAAGACGGCTTCGGTATTCATCGCACGAAGCGCACGTCCCGCTTCCGACGCCTGTCCATATCGCAGTAACGCCCATTCAGCAGCCGCGTGCATTCCGCGATCAGGGTCTTCCTTGTAGACCGTCAGCAACTCTTGAATGAACGTCTGAGAAACTCCCTCACGCGTGATGGTGTCTCCCGGCTGGTCGTAGGAATCCTTTGCCAATTCGCCGACCAACAGCAACATCGCTCGGCGAGTCGACACGTCGTTTTGCTTGTTCAACGCGGTCATGATCTCGGTCGCGTCGACGACCAGCGGACTCAATCGATGAATTAACTGCGTACGCAGCGTCGGATCGGCGTCATGTTTCATTAACGGCCAGATTGCGTCTTCCTGGCCGAGAGCCATCCACACCGAAGCCGTGTTTGCACGAAACCGGACGACAAGATTCCGAGCTTGCATTGTCAATTCGGAACCCACGAGCAAGAACAACAGAAGCAACATTCCCGCGACGACGGCTAATGTCAGATGTTGCCGAGCCGCAGCTCGCATCATTCGCTTCTGATTCGAAGTCCATGCGGAGGATCGCGTCAGCACACGGATCTGCAAGTACTCTGCGATCGAAGGGAGTTGTCGTCGCTCGGGCATCGCGTTCCACATCGTCGTGCGTTCGGCCAAACGCAACTCGGCGCGTCCGACAGAAGTCGCCTTCTGGCGTTTGGTCAACCATTGGCGAAGCGCCGGAACAAGATAGTCATGGGTCAACTGGTAACAACGCTGTCCCGGCGAGATCCCACTGCTGCCGATGTCGGTATCGACGGGTGTGAGCAATCGCGTCTCGCCATCGAGAATTCGCATTAGCTCCTTGAACGCTCGTGGATTGTGACCATAGCCGGAAATGTCGAGCAACTCTGGGTAAGAACGAATATGCCCCTTGATGTTGCTGCCGGAATCCGGCAGCAAGGCTTCGAGGACCGCTCGGGCCGCTTGTTCGTGGGCACGGCTCTGTAGATTGCCTGCGCGTGCCGAAAAAGTCTCCTCAAGAAATGCGGTGCCCACGCCATCCGCTCCACCCAGTTCCTGCAAGGTGTGCGGAGTCCAGGGCCGTCCCTTCACCATTTCGGCAAACAACGCCAGCCGCACCGGAATGACTTTGCCTTCATCGGCCATCGCATCCACCGACTGAATCAAGAACGCCTCTTGCGAGTTGCTGGCCTCGCTTTGCTCGCTTGCGATTCGTCCAAATGACCGGCCAAACGATGCCAGAACCTGACGCGCATGCAGCGGATCGAATAAATCAACCAATGCGGTGTTGCGACCCTGCAACAAGTCAATCTCCAGCTCATGCATGAATCGGCTCAACGCGAGCCAGAAGTCGTCGCGAACAAGCAGCAGACACTGCAAATGTTTGCCGTCGCAATGACGCAGCGCCTGGACAAGCTGCCGGCGTTGCTCTTCCTGGCGTCCGTGCAACCACTGCTCGAACTGGTCAATCACCAGCAGCAGTTTCTGCCCCGCTCGCAGGTGTTCACCGCGCCGGATCGCGGCGAGACAGGCTGGCAGCGAGAGCTCCGGCGGCAGATTTGGTAACTCCTTGTGCAGCTTTCTCGCCAGCTGGTTTTCGGTGTCCTCAGCCGTTGCTTCGACATAAATCGTGTGAATGTCGCGTGACAACAGCGGTAGGAGTCCCGCCCGAACGAACGAAGATTTCCCGCATCCTGAAGGGCCATAGATTAATCCGACCGAGAACGTTTCGTCCGCATCGCGTTCCTCGATCCGCAATAGCCACTGACGAATGCTTTCGGGCAATCCGTTCCGGTCGCGAGCCCCCGGCAACAGATCAAGGAAGAAGTCGGCATCGTTCGCATCGAAGGCACGTAAGCCCTTGGGGACGACGCGTGCGATCGGCTCGTCACGCTCCGGCTTCGGCAAGTGCTGACCGCTGGAATTCTCCGCGAAGAAGCGAAGATCCTCGGCGAACTCACGCCCCGTGAGATAACGGTCGGCGGCACGCTTGGCGAGCGCTTTCAAACAGATGCGTTCCAGTTCCTCTGGTAGCGACGCATCGTACGATCGAGGCGACTCAACCTCCATGTTGATGATCTTGTGAAGTAGCGTGTCATACGAGTCGGCTTGGAAAGGCTTGCGTTGGGTGAGCAGTTCATAAAGTACCACTCCGAGGCTGAAAATATCGCTACGACCATCGACCCGGTGCGATTCACCGCGAGCTTGTTCAGGACTCATGTAAGCCGGTGTGCCGGCATAGCTGCCACCTTCGACAATCGTCTCGTCCTGCAAGGCCAATCCAAAATCTGCAACGTAAGCGCGGTTTCGCTCGTCGAGCAAAATATTCGCGGGTTTGATATCGCGATGGACGAGGCCTTGGTCATGAGCATAGTTCAACGCTTCCGCAACCTGTGCCAGAACGCGTGCCGTCGTGGAGAACTCTAACTTCCCTTGCTTTATCCGTGTTGCCAGGTCTTCGCCTTGAATCAACTTCGAAACGACGTAACACACGCCGTCCTCTGTTCGTCCGACGTCATAAACCGGCACAATGCCAACGTGATCCAAGCTGGCGATCAAACGCGCCTCGTGCAAGTACGCCTCGACATCCACCGGTTCGGCGACGCGATGCGGGTGCGGAACTTTGGCAGCAACGTGCCGCTTCAGTTCTTGATCCCATGCCAAGTAGACACGACCAAAGCCGCCCTCGCCTAACAGGCCGCGAACTTGATAGCGACCGATTGTTGCGGGAGTCGGGAGGGCGCCCGATTCGGCTCGCCGTAAACGCTCGACGCTGTCACCGGCAGTAGAAGCCGTCAGCGGATCGTACTCGTTTGCCGGTGAGGAGGCAGTTCGAGCAAGTCCGTTCAACCAAGAGTCGCGTTGCCGAACTCGGCGTGAACCGCGATCAAGAATCCAATCCGCTTCGAGACGTTCGAGTGCCTCGGCACAAGTAGAATCGTCCACCTGCTCCAAGATATTCCTGATACGTCGCAGCTTGCCAAGCTCCTCGGACAACGGCGCGGCGAGGTCTGGGTTAGCTGCCAGCAAATCTTCGTCGCTGACATGTTCGCCGCGTGCTCGTCGGTCCGCCACGTCAAGCACAATTTCGCGTACCCTTGCGTTGCGTGCTCGTGCTCGTTGTTGACTCGAAGAGCTAACCGACATCGTTGGCTCACGACTAATTGCTAAAGTACAAAGACGAACCGCCCATCAACGTGCGCAAGTTTTTTCTCGCGCGGTAGCAAACGCCGCGAACGGAGCTGATCGTGCGACCGGTTTCTTGCGCGATCTGTTCGAGGGTTTGCGTCTGGAGGTAATAGCGTTCGACGACTTCGCGTTGCTCCGGCGGCAGACTGGCCATCGCAGTCCGCATACGTCGAATGCTCTCTGACCGTTGCGCTCGCTTGATTGGTGGCGTGTGGTCACATGACAGACGCTCGACTGCTGGCAAGAGCGATCCATCGTCCGAATGCGACGCATGTGGACGAGTCGCTCGGCGTTCTCGGCTACGTCGCTTTTGAGCATCTTTGATGAGGTTGGCAGCGATCGTCTTGAGCCACGCGCGTAACGAACCGACTTCGCGATCCTCGAAAGCCTTGATCCCTTGAGCCGCCCGTACAAAGGTCTGCTGTAAAATGTCATCCGCCAGCATTACCCCCAACTGCTGTCCCGCCGACTCATGAACGATATGGCGCCGCAAGGAGTCATGATGAATCAACAACAATTGCGACAACGCCACGCGGTCACCGACAATGGCTCGCTGAATCAACTCAGGTTCCAAGTCGTGATCAGGCATCGGCAGAATCAGATAGAAAATAGAAAGAAGAGAAGTGGTCGCGCTGCTCTATGCTAATGAAAATCACCTCACCGAGCAAACACTCGTGCTTACGTCGACAGGGCCTTTCCGTTTTTCAAACTGAGAGGTTTGTCCGACGGGCCTCCGAGCCCGTCGATGAATCTAAGTCGTCATTCGACGGGCTCGGAGGCCCGTCGTACATACTTCAACAAATGAGTCGCCCTGCTTACTTCGAAATAGCGTTCGCGGGCTAGACGAGGGTAGTGGTACAGTTTGAAGTTCCTGAACGTTGGACGGCCACTCTTGGTCGTTTCTTGTCGGGCAGGAGTGCCCGACTTATGGCAAACTGTACCGCTAGTTAGTAGTTAGGCGAGCACTTCCTTGACAATCGTTCCGGCGACATCCGTCAATCGGAAGTCACGACCCTGATGCCGGAACGTGAGTCGGCGATGATCGATACCGAGTAAGTGCAGCATCGTGGCGTGTAAATCATTGATGTGGACGATGTCTTCGACGGCGTTGTAACCCAATTCGTCGGTCGCCCCGTGCGTATGCCCCTTGCGGATTCCTCCGCCGGCTAGCCATATCGAGAAGGCGCGCATGTGGTGATCGCGACCGGCCTTTCCTTTATTCGTCTGAGCCATCGGCGTGCGACCAAACTCGCCGCCCCAGATCACGAGCGTGTCGTCGAGCATATTTCGTTGCTTCAAGTCCTTGATCAACGCTGCCGATGCTTGATCGCATAACCCAGAGCAGACATTCATGTATTGAACAAGATCGTTGTGGTGATCCCAGCCGCGATGATAGAGATGAATGAATCGCACGCCTCGTTCGGCGAGGCGGCGGGCCAGCAAACAGTTCGCTGCGAAAGTGCCGTCGGCTCCCTGTGTGCCATACATATCTAAAACATGTTCCGGTTCATCCTTGAAGTCTAACAACTCTGGGACGCTCATCTGCATTCGGAAGGCAAGTTCGTATTGACTGATGCGTGTGTCAACTTCGGGGTCTTGAAGTGATCGATTGCCGAGCACGTTTAGCTGCCCAATACTATTGACCACATCACCTTGTTGATCGCGAGTGACGCCGCGCGGGCTATTCAAGTAGTGGACCGCGTCGCCCGCCGAATGAAATGGGATGCCTTGCAGTCGACCGGGCAGGAAACCGGCGCTCCATTGTCGCGTGGCGATCGGTTGCGGATTACGACCGCCGACGCTGGTTAACACGACGAAACCTGGCAGGTTCTCCGTCTCGGCTCCCAAACCGTACAGCACCCACGAACCCATACTCGGCCTTCCGGAGATGGGAGTTCCGGTGTTCATCACCGTGTGTGCAGGATCGTGATTGATTTGGTCGGTATGCAGCGACCGGATGATACAAATATCGTCGGCGATGCTGCCAATGTGAGGAAAGAAGTCGCTGATTTGCTGGCCGGATTGACCGTGACGGTGGAATCTGGCAAGTGGACCGAGACAGACCAGTCGCTGGCCCTGCAGCTGCGCAATTGGCTGCCCCTTCGTAAAACTGTCGGGCATCGGTTGGCCGTCGAGTTCGGCGAGCTTGGGTTTGTGATCGAAGCTCTCCAAGTGAGAGGGCCCACCCGCCATACACAAAAAAATCACGCGTTTGACTTTTGGTGGGATGTGCAGCGGATTGATCACTCCACGTGACGAAAGTTCTTGAGGTGCGCCGAGGAGGTCATTCGTCGCGTCAGAAACTAACAACGATCCGAGTGCGGCAGACCCTAAGCCAAGCGAAGCGCGCCCAAGGAAGGTACGACGTACGAGTCGAAATTCTGCAGCAGGTTGTGACATTTGATTTAGGTTCCTCTGAAAACTATTTACTGTGTTCATTTGAGCAGCCTCGCAGATAGCTGTCGAGGAAGATCTTCGCGCTACCGGCACGCGATTTGCCCGATGCTTCGCAGCAACGCTCTCTAGGGAGACCGACTCAGGTCGTTTACTTTTGGCAACACCGCCACACGTAGGCGACCGTCGTACGCCTCGCCGTAAGTCTTCTCATTACAAGCCACTTCTGCCTATTGTCTGCCTCGGGCGAACGCTCTGGCATCGAACATGCATAAGCGTTCTGTGCTGTTGCCCGTTTGTTGTTTCCGCTCTGGGAGTTCACCATGAAGCTCGCGCCAAGAAACAGACGCCTTCGCCGCAGAGGTGCCATCGCGGTTTTGGCTGCACTCGCCATGGTTGTCATGGTGGGGATGCTCGCACTTTCGATGGATGTCGGATTCATGTCCGGTGTACGAGCCGACATGCAGGCCGCCGCGGACGCGGGTGCGTTGGCGGGAGCTGGCGAGTTAAGTAAAGGGCCGCAGGCCGCAGAGGTTGCGGCGCGGACTTATGTGATGTCGAACGCCAATACCCGGCCAGGCGTGGCTGATGCCGATATCGTAACGAATGTTTCGGTCGGCCATTGGGATCGCGGGCAACGGAGCTTTAGGAAAGATCAGACACCTCTCAATGCCGTCGAAGTGATTGCGGACCGCACCAACGCACCATTGTTCTTTGGCAAGGTGTTCAATCAACACGGCTTTGACATGCGAGCGTCTGCCATCGCGACGTTTCAACCGCGTGACATCATGCTCGTACTCGACTACTCCGGCTCGATGCGAGACTACAACAAGATCGGGGCGTTGAAAGATGCCGTGGCAGCGTTCATCTCCGTCCTGCAGCAATCACAATCGAATGACCGAGTCGGCTTCTCCGTCTATTCGACTGAAGGGCATCTCGCGACAGGTTTGACCTTCGATCTGCCTCAACTATTGCGAGACGTGCGAAGCCGTTCCGCTGATGGTTGGACCAATATGGGCGAGGGCATGGAGAAGGGGCGGATCGAGCTGACGGACAACGCACGGCTCGGCACGAAGAAGTTGATGGTCGTCATGACCGACGGAATGGCCAATCGCCCCACCAACCGCAATCCCTTTCAGTATGTTCGCGATGAAGCTGCCGCTGCCGCAGCAGCTGGGATTCCGATTGTCGCGATCAGCTTTAGCGCTGACTCAGACCAAAACATCATGCGGCAGATCGCCAACACGACTCAAGGCGTTCACTACCATATCGCGGGTAGTGTGTCGCAGCAGGAAAATGAACTAAAACGTGTCTTCCGTGAAGTTGCCGCACAGCGACCGCTCGTTCTGGTCGACTAGACCTCGTTTCTCTGCAGCCTACTTCGCTTCGATTCGGTACAAGTGCTTTTCGGATCGGACGAGGAGAGCATTGTCGACGACGCCGTACGATGCCAACGTTTGCTCGCCGAGTTGGCTGGTTGCGAGTTTCTGATACTCGCGTCCAGGAGCAATTACCGTGGTATCACCTTGTTCACTCTGAAAGTAGATGTGTCCGTCGACGAACAGCGGCGACGCCGAATAGTTCCCGCCCAGCCGCTCTTCCCAGTGTACCTTCCCCGTTTGCGTGTCGAGGCAGCTGGCGACACCCTTGTCCGCGACCATGTAGAGTTCGTCACCGACGACGAGAAGCGAAGGTGTATGCGGAGCTTGGCGATCGGTTTGCCAGACGACATGCGTTTCCGTGACATCGCCGCGCCCGTCCGGTCGAATCGCCAAAAGATTGGGACGATTGTAGCCTGTGCAAACGAAAACCAAGCCGTTCGCGAAGACGGGTTTTGGAATCACGGAATAGCCCTCGCCGTAATCCACTCGCCACAACTCTTCTCCCGTTAACGGATCGAGCGCCGAGACTTCTCCGCTCCCCGGACTGATCAGCTGCCGCTCGCCCTCGACATTGATGAGGGTAGGCGTTGTAAAGGAGAATTTCCGGGAGACTTCGGACTTGCGTGGCGTCTTCCAACGCACTTTACCCGTCGCCTTGTCCAGTCCGACGACGAAAGGATCATCCTTTCCGTCACAGCTGAAGATTAGCAAGTCGTCGACAATGATCGGTGTGCCACCGTTTCCATGAACTGGTGCGTAGGCCAGCTCTTGCGTCTTCCACAGCACTTTGCCTTCGCGGCTAACGCAAGCGGTTCCTTGATGACCAAAATGGACATAGATCTTGTCGCCCTCGACGATCGCGGTGGGACTAGCGTGGCTGTTCTTTGTGTGAATCTTGGGTGAGTTCGCCGCGTCTTCGCGAAATATTTCGACGCTGCCGACAGGCTCGCCGGTCTTCGTCGAAAACGACAATAGCCGGAGTGAAAAATCGCCGTCCTTACCTTCGACAGGCACTGCAGCCGTGAGATAGATCACTCCCGCCGAAACAACCGGCGACGACCAGCCTTCACCAGGAACGGATTGTTTCCACGCCACATTCAGCGAATCGCTCCACTCAAGTGGAAGACCGGGTGCCACCGCATGCCCGTTGCCGTCGGGACCACGAAACTGTGTCCACTCGGCAGCGACTAGCTGAGACAGACACGCAAACGTTAGCACGAAGGTATAGACGGAGGCGAGGCGAGGCATGGGGTTCTCCTGCGGTGGGATGTAAGGCCTGTGATCAAAGTTTACCCATGGCACCGTTCAATCTCTACTGGTCAGTGAGTTATCGAAGGACGATACCGGTCGGCTACGGCAACTCTCCTGTCCAATGCTAGGAAATCCTTCCGATCATTGGCTGAAGCGCCCTTGGGAAGACGCAGCAAACACGCATTGCCTTACGTCTTCACCAATTCGTCGCCCCGAATCTAGCAGGCCAACTTCGGTAAGAGCTTAGTGCGTGGATCAGCAAGTACCGCCTTATGTGCTGGCAATTGTCTCAAGCAACGAAAGTTTGCAGAAGGCAAAATTAGATTGTGGTACAGTTTGAAATTTTGGAAAGTAGGACGGCCACTCTTGGCCGTCTTTGGTCGGACAGGAGTGCCCGACTTACGGCAAAGTGTACCACTACCCCAAAAAGTACGTGACCTTTGTCGTTGAATCTTGTCACTGGTTTGAACGTAGCAAGTTAATCGGGAGGGACGCCGTCCTTGAGTGGTACGGTTGATTTGCGGCACGGCGTCGCGACAATGTCAGTTTGTTTGTTTGGAGCATCTAGTCCGTCGGTTAGGCACTTCATCAGCCCCACAGAAGATTATGAAACCCGATTATTCCACGCAACATAAGATCATCAGCGACCTCTTCAACCTTCCGACGACTCGCGACGAGTGGGAACAGTTTCGCCTGACCGACGACCAAATTGGTTTTTATCACGAGAACGGATATCTGCCTGGGATACGCATCCTGACTGAGTCGCAGGTGGAAACGTTACGATCCGAGTTGGCCGAGTTCTTTGATCCGACCCACGAAGGCAGCGAACTATGGTACGAGTATCACACTAACGAGTCGGCTGACCCCAACGCAGTTCTGTTTCACGCCCTGGGTGCGTGGCGGTTGCGACCGGGCTTTCACGACGTGCTATGGCATCCGGCGTTTACGGTCGCGGCGAGTCAACTGCTGAATGGTGCGGTACGATTCTGGCATGACCAGTTGTTTTGTAAGCCCGCGAAGCACGGCGGAGTCGTTGCTTGGCATCAAGACTACTCGTATTGGACACGCACGAAACCAATGGCCCATCTGACGTGCTGGATCGGCTTGGACGACAGCACTCGCGAGAATGGCTGCGTCCACTACGTTCCTGGCAGCCACCGTTGGGACTTGTTGCCCATCACGGGTTTGGCGGGCAACATGGACGCAATCCAAGAAGTCCTCTCGCCGGAACAGTGGCGGATCTTTAACGAGCCTGTTGCCGTGGAGCTTAAGAAAGGCGAATGCACTTTTCATCATCCGTTGATGATCCACGGCTCTTTTGCAAACCGCACCGACCAACCGCGTCGGGCGACGGTCATTAATGTGTTTCGCGACGGCGTCTGCTCGGCGACCGCTGACACGTTGCTCGCGGGTGTGCCAGTCATTGGGAATGGCCAGAAAATGGAAGGGCAATTTTTTCCGCTGCTGTTCGACCCCAATTCAATCGATTGATAGCGATTGCCAGTTGAGTTGCTCGATGCGTTTCAGCTCGAGCTCGATATCCGTTCCCTCCTAGAACCAGAGCCAGCCGCGCAGCCGCTTTGCTCGCCGGGCGGGTAATCGGGAAAGAAACTGGTGGCGCGACTGCATGCAGGGACAATGTTGATTTCCCCAAGGGCGCTGACAAGCTCCCCACGCGGCGATGATCCAGCGGTTGCCCTCGGCGTTGCGACACGCACGATCGTGAAGTGTGACTTCGCCGAGTCATCGAAGGTCAGAACGACGAGTTTGTCGGGCAGCGGTTCTGTCCCGACAGTGACGCTAGCGACAAGTAACATCGAAAGGAGGACCAACGCTCGACGAAACATGACCACCTCGCGTCGGATCTAGGGGCGGGAAACGGACTGACAGGACAAGGTATCGCTCTCGGCGAAGCTCGTCGAACGGCTCATCGAACGCCAATCTCTCCAGACTGTCCTGTAGCGTTCTGCGCGGCGCCGAAACCAATTCGAAGCTGAAATATCGGCTCTCCCCATCGCGCCGGCGAAGTCGCAAAGTGTTACGGCTACGTCGTTTGAAGGAAATACTCGGCAAGGTGTGCAACGTATCGACCGACGACATATCGAAGAACTGAACCAAGTTCGGTGCGCCCAATTGCGTAGAATGGACTGTTTCAGGTCAGGGGTGATCCACCGATGTTAGTTCTATCTCGAAAAAAGAACGAACAAATTGTGATTGGCGATGGCATCGTCATCACGATCGTCGATGTCCGCGCGGACAAGGTCCGGATCGGAATCGAAGCTCCTGCTCATGTGCCCGTTCATCGGCACGAAGTCTATTTAGCTCTCCAGAAGCAGGCTGAAACGACCTCCGCTGCGGCGAACGACGCTGCCGACCAAGTGTAGCGCCCGCCAGACGAATTTCAGTACATTCGCTACAATGTCGCGTTAATTGGACGTTTCGCGGTGACGAGAGAGCGATGCCTACAGAACAACGGATTGTTACGCCTGGAATTCAGCCACGTACCGTTCGCTCGGCGGACGGGGAGACACTTACCGTTCCAACAGGATGGGAATTACTGCCACCCGGCGACGCTGCTTTAACTCGCCGCGTGAAAGCCGCCGGCGCGACCTGGACGGTGCAGGAAAAGCGAGGCCGCAAGACGTTCTCGCAAGGCGTGTGGGCACCGGGTGAAACCATCTCCTCGATTCGTACCGATTTAGAGGCCGAGCGTTCCACGGTGGCTTACGCCAAACGGAGAGTAGCAGAAGTCAAACGTCGCGAGGCGAAGCAAGACGAGTACGTGTCGTCCTTCAAGCAAGCGGTGTTGGCCTTCCTTGCGTTCGATGCAAGTTACGCCGAGATTGCCCAGCGAATGGCGACCGCAGTCGCTGAACATGCAACTCCCGTCGGCAGTGGAACGGTAGGCAGAACCGAACGAATTCCGATTGAACAGCGTGCGGAATCGGCGGTCATCGCGTGGATGCGACATCAGACAACGACTTATGACAACATGCGGATTCCGCGGGTTAAAGGCAAGCGACGAGAGGTCAGACGTTTGCTGGCCGAACAGTCGCGGTTGATGCTCGAGGCATATCGACGCGGACAACCTGTGGCAGCAGGAGCGTGCGTCTTGACCAAAGCGCTTGGCGAGTGACTCGGGCGACACAATGATCTACACTTGGCACGACTTACATGCGAGGAAGCTCAAGTGGACCTACACATTCGGCGTTACAAGCCAACGGATCTTGACACGATCAAACAACTGACAGTCGAAGGCTTTGATGGCGTTTCGATTGATCGAAATATCGAAGATCAGTTTGGCCCGATCAACAACCGCGACTGGCGTTGGCGTAAGATGCGGCATATCGACTTCGATGTTGACCGCGATGCCGAAGGCGTGTTCGTCGCCGAATTGGGTAGAGAAGTCGTGGGCTACATCACGACCTATCGTGATCACGCAGCGGGGATGGGATTGATTCCAAATCTTGCCGTCGATTCTCGCCAGCGAGGCCGTGGCATCGGGCGAAAGCTGATCGAATTTGCGTTGAACAACTTCCGCGAAGCAGGACTCACGCACGCCAAAATCGAGACGCTCGACCAAAACGAAGTAGGACAGGGCCTTTATCCGTCGCTCGGCTTTCGCGAGGTAGCCCGGCAGATTCACTACTGTATGGCACTGGACTCGAAACCGAATGAATAGTCGCTCTCAGGTGGTGGTACAGTTTGAAATTCCGGAAAGTAGGACGGCCACTCTTGGCCGTCTTTTGTCGGGCAGGAGTGCCCGACTTACGGCAAAGTGGTACGGCAAAGTGTACCACTACCCGCCCTCAACCTGGATCATGTGAGGGCGCGACAGATCGCGGCGACCGTCTTGGGACTTCCGTTTTCGTTTGCAGGTTGCGGTTCGCCACATCTGGTTGCGGTTCGGGCGATCCGGTACGGAGTTTCTTCCTCGGGCCCCCGTTTGACCTATATTTGTAGAGGTCGTATTCCAGGCTCTAAGGGGAGCGACAGGATGGGACAGAAAACAACCTAGATCGCGTGAAATTGACATGCCCGCCGTTACTGATGCAGATCGCCTAACGAGTTCGCCTGCTGGCGTCATCGCAAGTTCACATCCATCGTGTACGGAACAAATCTCCGTTCACAGCTTGATCACCAATCGCCCCATCAAGTATCCCATCTTCGACGCCAACGGCTTACTGTTACTGGCGGAGGGATCGGTGATCACGACCAAATTCAAAGAGCTTCTACGGGCTCGCGATATCACTCAAGTTCGGATGCACGATGACGACGTGCGGGCGGCGACGCTGACCGAACATTCCGACTCCGATAAAATCCCAGAGGTCAGATTCGATCCCGAACTGACTGCCAAGCTCGATCGAATTATCGAATCGGGCAATCTATTCGTGGCCAACACAGGTGACGCTCTCGTCGAACAGATGAATCGGATCGGTTGCCGAGGGTACAACCGCAAGGAACGCGAACGCGTCATCGGCTCCCATCGTAAAGCTAGCGCGGCGTTGGACGGATGTCTGCAGGATGCGCTCCGAGGCAATCCCGTCGACGGCAAGCAGCTGCTCAACACAACCGGTCAGTACCTGACTGCGACCATGTCTGACGCAGATTGCGTCTTGAGTGTTGTCTTGGAAGTTGGTGATGACACACGACTTTCCAATCACTGCTTGCGGATGTCCGTCCTGGCGATGGCGATTGGGATTGAAATGGGGTTGGACGAGCAGAACACCCGCACACTGGGACTTTGCGGATTGCTGCATGACTGGGGAATGGTGAAGGTCCCCCAAGCGATCCGCGACGCCAAACGCATCCTTTCGGAAGGGGATTTCGTTGCGATTAAGCGGCATCCGATCCACACTCTGGAGTTG
Source organism: Planctomycetaceae bacterium (assembly GCA_020638975.1). GTDB lineage: Bacteria > Planctomycetota > Planctomycetia > Pirellulales > Pirellulaceae. The sequence continues at coordinate 79,325 of JACKHN010000007.1, read as the reverse complement.
CTCGAAAAGGTCAAAGACCTGCCGCCAATCGTGCCGTTGGTCACGTATCAAGTACACGAACGGCCCGATGGTAACGGTTACCCGCGCGGTCGGCGTATGCGGGAGACGCATCTGTTTGCCCGGATCCTGGGCGTTGCCGATGCCTATCTCGCGTTGACATCTCCGCGTCCTTATCGCGGAGCGTTGATGCCGTATGCGGCCATGGAGTGCTTGATCACGCAGGCAAGTCAACGGTGCTTCGATCCTGGAGTTGTCAAAGCATTGCTCCAAATCATGTCGCTGTTTCCGATTGGAAGTTACGTCGTCCTTAGCAATGGAACCGTCGCTCGCGTTTTGCGACGTTCGGGTAGCGAGTACGGAAAGCCAATCGTACAAATCGTCGCGGGGCCGGACGGGACGAAAGTGCCGGAAAGCGACGAGACGGCGACTTACGATCTCTCTACTTCCAGCGATTTGCACGTCGTTCAAGCTTTACCTACGCCCGGTGAACATCAACTCGCCCTCAGCCCTGAACTTGTAACGATCAAGCGCGAGCCGGTGTAAGCGAGATGTCTACCGAACGAAATGCGACAGAACCGCGTCGCAGCCGCGTCCTCCATTTCTTGTCAGTACGACCTCAAACCGGGGAACCCCCTAATAGGGCCGTATCCATAAGGCTTTGCTTGTGGGATATTGTGGGCGACCACACGATTCGATGTTTCTTTGTTCTCCACCCAGTGGGCTATGTCGATTCGAATCATTGTCGCCGACGATCGGGATTTGATCCGAGCAGGATTGCGGGAATTCGTCCGCGCAACCGACCTGGAAGTGGTAGCCGAGGGAACAGTTAGCGATGCGGCGAGGCTGGTCACACAGCATGACGCAGCTCAGTTGCTCATTTTAGGTCTCGAGCCGCCGGGCACAGATGGCCTTGCTCTCGTCGAACAAATGAAGGCATCTCGCGCGAAGCCTCCTGCTGTTCTGATATATGCAGCACGCACCAGCGCAGAGTTAATCGCGAAAGCGATCGCGGTTGGTACGAGCGGACTTCTGCTGCATGACGCCAACCACGAGACATTTTTGCAGAGCATTCACAGTGTCGTTCTGGGCGAGTCGTTGTGGTCTCGCGAGGATCTACGTCGCGCTGGCTCCGTAGGCCGGTTGACGGATGCGGGTGCCGATGTTCAGCTGACACGGCGAGAGAGCGAAGTGATTGTGAAGATGGTCGAAGGACTGACTAACAAACAGATCGCACAGCACTTAGAGATCAGCTACGAAACGGTCAAAGAACACGTGCAGCACATCCTCCGAAAACTTGGCGTCACCGACCGCACACAAGCGGCCGTCTGGGCGGTTCGACACGGTCTGGCATAAGTCGACCACGACGCCCACCCTCCACTTCGCCATCGACTGATGCCTTGTTGGCGGAATCTTCATCTTACGAAACGGATCCATGAGCAAGCCTACCGATGTCCGACTGAAACAAGTTGTTTGGTCTCAGGAACGCATTCAGTACCGCACCCCCATCAAGTTCGGCGGACGAGTCGTCAACGATGCGGTTTTGTTCAATGTCACGGTCGACGTCGAGACCACGGATGGTCGTCGTGGGCAGGGATTCGGATCGATGCCCATGGGAAATGTTTGGGGCTGGCCAAGTGCTGTTTTAACCGGCGAGGAGACACTCGCCGCGATGATTGAATTCGCCACGCAGGTTGTCGCCGCCGCAGATAGTGCGGATTTATCGGGACACCCGCTTGAAATCACGTATGCGCTGTCCAGCGGTCACGCCTCGATTCTCGCTGCTGTTGTCGCGAAGTGTGCCTTAAAAGATCAGATGCCCCGACTGGCCCAACTCGTCGCGGCGAGCCCGCTCGAAGCGGCCATTTACGACGCTTATGGCAAGGCCCTGGGTGAGAACTCTTATAATTTATTGGGCCGTGAGTTCGTCAACTCGGACCTCTCGGGCTATTTGACGCCGGAGTTCACCGGTGAGTATTTGGATCAATACACAAGTCGCAAGTGCAAGCCTCGCATGCCGCTTTATCATCTCGTCGGAGCACTCGACCCGCTGACCGCCGCTGAGGTTGTCTCGCCCATCGGGGATGGCCTGCCAGAGACACTCGGCGAGTGGATTACCGCCGATGGGTTAACCCATCTCAAGATCAAACTAAACGGTGATGATCTTACGTGGGATGTTGGCCGTGTCGCCGCAGTCGAGCGAGTCGCCCAGGAGGCACAAACTGCCAGAGGCTGCAACGCGTGGCATTATTCACTGGACTTCAACGAGAAGTGCGCCAATGTTCAATATGTCTTAGATTTTCTCGCGAAGGTTGAGGAGAAGTCGCCGAGCGCGCTGCGCCGCGTCCACTACATCGAACAGCCGACGCATCGCGACCTGCGCGCGAATCCCGAGAACCGAATGCATGCAGCGGCCAAGATCAAACCAGTGGTCATTGACGAGTCGTTGGTCGATCTCGCGAGCCTGCAACTGGCACGTGAACAAGGGTACTCGGGTGTCGCCCTGAAAGCGTGCAAGGGACACAGTGAAGCCTTGCTGATGGGAGCCGCCGCGCAGAAGTACGGGCTGTTCCTTTGCGTACAAGATCTCACCTGCGTGGGCGCATCGCTACTGCACTCGGCGAGCCTCGCAGCTCGTATCCCGACGGTCGCCGCTATCGAAGGCAACGGACGACAGTACTGCCCTATCGGCAATCGTGGCTGGGACGAGCGTTTCCCCGGCATGTTCAACATCACGGACGGTACCGTCGCCACGAGCGAATTGGACGGACCCGGATTGGGGTTCTAACCTCCGTCCCGCGGTCGATCACCTTCGCAACCGAAGCGGCTTTCGCGATGGCGCGCTCTCAAGTAACTGGCTCGCTCCTCGGAGCAGCGGGGCAGTCGTAACTACGGGAATGGCCACGATGGGCGTCGCTGATACATGTTCGGTAAAGAACTCTTGTCCGGCTTCGCGAAGTACTGCGCGGTGGTTGACCTCGGTTGCAAGCTGCGCAAATCGATCGCGAACGGGCTCACTGACATTGTTCAACCGTCCAGCCAATTGCTGAAGCCCGTCGGAACGGGTTTCAGCAGCTTGCGACACTTGGCTGAGAAAACGTGTCGACTCAGTGAAATTGTGATCTGCGGACTTGCCGACCAATGGGTGCAGGGTCTTCGCGAGTATCTCCGCGCCGAGACTATCGAGTTGCACAAACATGTCCAGCCGATTCGTCACGTAGACTTTTTTATCTTCGGTTTGGCTATATTCAGATTTGAGAACCATTACGCAATTGCCTCGAATTAGCTTTCGCAACAATGGTCCCTCGTAGTGTCCTTCGGCATAGTAGACATGCGTATTCTGATCGCCATATACAAGTTGCACGTCGCAGAACGTACCAGCGCCATCAGAAGCCTGAAACGTGTAGTCGCCGTTGCGTTGCATCTGAACTTTCGTGACCCCCATCAACTGCCACATGTTGACGATGACTTCCGGATAACGCACCAGAAAGACATGCATATCGGGATCGGACTCGACGACGGTGACAGGAAGCTGTCGATAGATACTCGGCTGCGACACGACGTTCCAAAGCTTGGCCTGCGTCTGTTCGGTCAACTGGTCGAATGGAATTGAATTTATTGCTTCATTCCGCGATTCCTGGTCGGATGCGACTTGCCCGAGAGGTGTCGCAATCAGTTCCGACGTCGTTAACGCACCAGCGGCTCCGACGACCGTGATCGCCAACAATCGGATTACCTGGCTTGGAAAGCGATGCATTCGTGCCTGAAAGCAGGTACAGACGTACCGCCAGGCAGACTGCAATGGCAGCGCTTGTTCAGACATATCCCCCCCTGTCATTCGCACGCCGTAACCACGGCGCGTGAAACTGTACCAATCGATTAGATTATTCGGTCACACGCAGGTGAGATCTGCAATCAATCAAGAAGACAACTCCATGGGGTTTTGCCACTGGAGGCTTGGCGGATTTGTGCTAGCGACCGTAGGTCGCTGAAATGGGGAAACGAAGTCGAACTGATTGCGAAGTATCAGATTTTTTCCAAGTTCAAACACCATGCGAGGAAACTAGAGCAGTTGCTGCAAACGCCGGCAACAGCGTGCGAGGCATTGACGCGGCGCTGACATGTGCTAGTCTGGTGTCTTGTAGGTGCGAGACCTGCACACATTTGTGCTGTGTTCGTTCAACTTCGAGACTGCGGCACCTGGACGCCTCATCGGGCAAGATGACTGACTTGTGCGTCCTGGTATCTTACTTTCGACCGCGACTGATTCTCTTGCTCCTGAATCACTTTGCTGCCAATCAGCGGGAGATTTTCCGTTTTAGGCGCGCGCCGTCGTCAGTTCACTTGCCCGGTTCTGATCACCGTGGGCAAGCAGCAATCACCGAGTCGTTGCCATGTGGCGACGCTCGACGTAGATCTCTTATTGAAAGTTAGCATGAAGTTTGAAGAACTCTCGCTCTGCGAGCCCCTCCTCCGAAGTCTGCAAGACGCTGGTTACGAAACAGCCACACCCATTCAGCAGAAAGCCATCCCACAGATTCTCAAAGGCCGCGACATCGTCGGGTGTGCCCAGACGGGAACCGGCAAGACAGCGGCCTTCGCCCTGCCAACGCTTCAGCTCCTGAAGGAATCGCCTGCCGAGCCGACAGGGGCCGAACGGCGGCGTCAGCGCAGCGGACAGCGGCCCATTCGTTGCCTCATTTTGTCACCCACCCGCGAGTTAGCCAGCCAGATTGGCGAAAGCCTGACAACTTATGGACGCTTCACTGGACTGCGTCACACCGTCATTTACGGTGGCGTTGGGCAATCGCCTCAAGTCCGAGCACTTCAAGCAGGCGTCGACATTCTCGTAGCGACACCCGGTCGGCTGCTTGATCTGATTGGGCAAGGCTTTGTTGATCTCGCCAAAGTCGAAATTTTGATCCTCGACGAAGCCGATCAGATGCTCGATATGGGCTTCATTCACGATCTTCGAAAGATCGTTTCGAAGGTACCAAGTGAACGTCAAACACTAATGTTCTCGGCAACGATGCCACCGCCGATTCGCAAGCTGGCGGAGCAATGGTTGAAGCGGCCTTTTGAGGTACGTGTGGCAGCAGTCGCATCAACACCAGAACTCGTTGATCAGGCGGTCTACTTCGTACAGCGACCAGACAAAGCAGCCTCGCTGACGCGTTTTCTAAACGCAACCGCACGATCGCGAACGCTTGTCTTTTCTCGCACTAAACGCGGTGCTGACAGAATTGCCCGTATCTTACAACGCGATGGAATTCGAGCCATCTCGATTCACGGGGACAAGAGCCAGTCGCGACGAACAGCCGCGATTCGTGAGTTTGGATCCGATCGACCTCCGGTACTTGTCGCAACCGATCTTGCCGCCCGCGGGCTGGACTTTTCGGACGTCTCGCACGTCATTAACTATGACCTGCCAGATACCCCCGAAACTTACGTACACCGCATCGGACGGACGGCACGCGCCGGTGCTTCCGGAAAGGCCATCTCGTTCTGCGATGCCGATGAACGCAAGCAGCTTCGCATGATTGAGAAGCTGACAGGACAAGCTGTTCCCGTCAAGAAGTTGCCCGGCGGTACGACCGCCCAGAAGGCACAACCTGCGGCCACAGTGACGGACGAAGCGGAAACAACGAACCATCGTCCCGGCTCGCGCCGAGTCAAGCAGCGTCCCCCCAAGCGACGTGTGCGTAGTAGTTCGCAGGGTTCGCGGTCACCAACCTCCAACACATCGGGTTCGGCGAGAAAACGCAAATCGGTGAAGTCCGTAGGTAACGCCCAACGGGAACGTTCGCCAGTCGTGAATGCGAGTTGAGGGTTTCGTCAAGACATTTCCAACAGAGCAGACAGTCCACTAGTTCTAACTTTCGCAGGAGACGGTAATGCCTCAAGGCACCATCAAGAAACTAATCGCAGAAAAGGGTTTCGGATTCATCGCAGGCAACGGGGGAGAGATCTTCTTTCATCACTCCGCCTTGGTCGGCACGACGATCGAAGCGCTGAGCGAGGGGCAAAGCGTCGAATACGAAGAGGGACGTGGTCCTAAGGGGCCCCGAGCCGAGAATGTTCGCCCGGCGTAGTTCAGAGAACTACGATCGCGAAGGTATTGCTGTGCGACGGACCGCATCAGCGCCTTCCCCGATAGATCGTTTGTTTGCGTTGATCCATGCGGTGGATCGAGTCAGATCGCACGAGCCTTTACGAGGGAGAGAGCTATGTTGTCGTCATCCGAGAAAGCAGTTTTGCGTACCTTTCGACAATATCTTGTCACGCCTGGCGAAATGTTGTGCTTCTTTGGCCCCAATCTTGATCGGCACAAAGCAGCGTTGCAGCAATTGACTACCCGTGACTTTCTGGTCAAAGAACACTTTCAGGGAGCTTATTCCTTGACGAGGGATGGGTTTGCAGCCATGAAGACCTGCGATGCCAAGTAGGTCTCAAGTCCCAGATCCTGGCCTAATTTGGAGTCACCCAATCAGTCATTCGGCGGTCGACGATTCTCAAGAAACCCCAAAATCCTGGAATTTTGTATCCGCTTGGGCCGTGACTAGTGTACATGGCCAGGCATTCCAGGTACAACCTTGAATGGTTTGTCGAACGAATGTGGTTTCGACGCCGGTTGGAATTTGACCGGCTCCACGAAAGCTCTCGTCCGTCTCGCTTGGTGGGCTCCTATGTCAGCCCCTTTCTCTGCGGCACCGGAAAGTGAAAATCGGGCCGCCATTCCCACGCACAGGAGAATTACGTTGGGAAAGAAGTTGTATTGCGGAAATCTGAGCTATAACGTCTCAAGCTCCGATTTGGAACAATTGTTTTCGCAGTTCGGGACGGTTGAGAGCGCGCAAGTGATCACAGACCGAGACACCGGTCGAAGCAAAGGCTTCGGCTTTGTCGAGATGTCGAACGACGCCGAGGCTCAAGCAGCCATCAGCGGACTCAATGAACAAGAACATGACGGTCGAGCACTCACCGTCAATGAGGCCAAACCTCGCGAAAATCGCGGTGGTGGCGGCGGCGGTCGCGGCGGCTACGGCGGCGGCGGTGGTGGTGGCCGCAGCGGTGGCGGTGGTGGTTATGGCGGCGGCGGTGGCGGTGGTGGACGCGGCGGCGACCGAGGACGACGCTACTAAGACGATCTCGAACCAGCAAGTGCTCTCCTCGGCGGATCGTCACTTAGACCGTAGGCTTGTAAAGGCACATGGGCCGAAACGAATCGCTTGAGGAGCGGCATGCGCATTGCCGGACTATCACATCAACCCTGAAAGATAACCTTGGCAAAAAATCAAAACACCTTCGAGAAGCGACGCCGGGAGATGGAGAAGAAGCGGAAGTCCGAAGAAAAAAGGGAGCTCCGCCGTAAAAGGAAGGAACAACCTGACGAACCTGCTGAAACGGCCTCGGTGGCAGCGGACGAGAGTGAACCAACCGACGTTTAAAAAGCTCGGGCGTTCTGACGGAACGCCCGAGCTTTTTTTGTCTTCCACGGTGGGCTCGCAACCAAGTTAGTCCCGAGAGCTAAGCGAAATCATAATTCGCAGCACATACCAGAACAGAATTGCGACCGAGGCGAATAGCGCCAAAGAAGCTGCGACGTACTGGTCTGTACGGTATCGGTGCAAAATGTTGGATGTGTCGTACAGGATATAGCCTGCGGCAAGCACAACCATCGCACCCGAAAACCACATCCCAAGCGGAAGTCCTTGAAAAAAGACTCCGCAGACGATTAACCCCATCGCTGCGATTCCGGCCAACGCCAGATACTTGCCCATCCACGAGAAGTCGGCACGTGTCGTAAAGACGATGGCGGTGAGCCCCGTGAACACAACGGCCGTCATGATTCCGGCTGCGGGGATCGCACCCGGAGCTACCTTCTGGGCGATATAAAGCAAAGGCACGAAGATGACAGCCTCCGCCAGCACATAGGCGCCTAGGCCAAGGTATTGAAGCGATTGTGATGCGGTCGATTCGGCCCAACTCCGAGCGATCCAACTGACGACCATGAACGCACCGAGGACGAGCAGCCAGTTCCATCGGCCACCCATCATCGTCCGCATCAAGTTATCTAAGGCCGCTTCCGACACCATCGTAAAGATGAGCGTCTCAAGGAGCACAAAGAACCCAATTCCGCCTAGTAAGTGCGAGTAAGTCCGCCGAATGAACGTTGTCCGCTCCCACTCGTCCGCCAATGCAGCAGTTTGGACATCTGGTGCAAAGTTGGTTTGGTAAGGGTTTTGATCCTGCGTGTAATTCATTTGCGTCCCCTTCAAAATCCTAGAAAGCATTGAGCCAAAAAAACTCGCAACGCGTAGGCAATCTAGGTAGATCGATTCAGAAAGTCAAGCTTGTCAACCGTACCAACAGGACGCCTAGGCTCCGGACTAGCCGTACAGAATTTCGTGATCCGGGCGGACCGCATCGTTGGGATCAAACCTTCGAAGATGACACGCCTGCAGACAGAGCATGCTCGCGTACAACGGATTGAGCAGTAGATACCGTTGCCACAGACGTCGAGGTTCCGCCAACAACCGGAAAAGCCACTCGAATCCCCAAGCTTGCATCATGCGAGGTGCTTGGGGAAGCAGGCCGGCGTGGAAGTTAAACGCGGCCCCCACGGCGAGCAGCGGCATCGAGAGTGCATCACGAAACTCGTAAGCCCATACTTCTTGACGGGGACAGCCGAGTCCTACCATCGTGATCGCCGCACCGCTGTTGCGAATTGTCTCGACCGTCTCCTCGCGTTCGTCCGCCGTGAGTTGACGGAACTTCGAAGCTTGGTGACCAGCGAACTGCAATTCTGGGAATTGTTCTTTGAGTTTCGTCTGAAGAGATGCAAGCAACGGCTCGCTACCACCGAACAAGAATATCGGCAGCCCTTCTTCCGCAGCCCGTTCGCAGGTCTTAAGCATCAGTGTCGGACCGTAGACCCGGTCGCGCAGGTTTGCCCCGTGCAGTCGATTCAATGCCCATCGGACAGGTTGACCATCTGGAACAATCAGGTCTAGCGCGTTTAAACGATAACGGTGCTCGCGATCGAGTGCTCCCGTCATCACGCCGTGCACCGCCAGCGCAGAAACGGCGAACGCAGTTTTCGCGCGTGCCGCATCGACGATTTTCTGAACGGCTGCTTCGTAATCGACGGCATTGATCATGATGCCGAGGACGTTGTGCCTGCCTCGATCGATCATCGTGTGGCCAACTCCATCCAGCGTTCTGCGTTGTTAGCGTGGATTTCGCGGCAGATGCCAGGAACGTCGTACTGCAGTTTCCAATCGGGATAGTGCGACTGAAATTTACTTACGTCGCTAATCCACCAGATGTGATCACCCATGCGATTCGTTTCGCTGTAGGTGTAGTTCATCGGCTGGCCGGTGATCTCTTCGCAGATCTGGATCGCCTCCATCATTGAGCAGTTGCTGAACCGCGATCCGCCCATGTTGTAGACTTCTCCGCAACGGGGATTCCGGAAGAAATGATCAAAGGCGCTGATCAAGTCCGCACTATGAATGTTGTCACGAACTTGCTTGCCCTTGTAGCCAAAGACAGTGTAGGAAGCCCCTGTTGTCGCACACTTGACAAGATACGCGAGGAATCCGTGCAACTGAGTTCCAGAGTGATTGGGACCGGTCAGACAACCGCCCCGAAAACACGCTGTTTTCATGTCAAAGTAACGTCCGTACTCCTGGACCATCACGTCCGCTGCGACCTTAGAAGCTCCGAACAAGCTGTGCATCGTTTGATCGATCGACATCGACTCACTGATTCCGCCCGCGAACGAGTGGCTTGGATCGATCTCCCAGCGAAGCTCTTGCTCCACGAGCGGCAAGCGGTTGGGTGTGTCGCCATAGACTTTGTTAGTCGATGTGAAAATGAAGACGGCGTCTGATGCAAACTGCCGTGTTGCCTCCAGCATATTCAGCGTGCCATTCGCATTCACCGTAAAGTCGGTATGCGGCTCCCTGGCTGCCCAATCGTGTGAAGGTTGGGCAGCGGTATGCACGACTAGCGCGACATCGTCCCCCAACGAACGAAAGAGCGACTCAATGGCGTCAGTATCGCGGATGTCGATGTTTTGATGGCGATAGCGGTCGCCAAGATCCCGTTCAAGCTCTTCACGTTGCCAATTCGTCGATGCTTCTTTACCGAAGAAGCGGCTGCGCATATCGTTGTCGATACCAACGACATCAAACCCTTCCTTCGCAAAGTGACGCACAGCTTCAGAACCGATCAGGCCGGCTGCACCAGAGATAATTGCTACGCTCATTGATGTGTCTCCGGGTAAACGGTGATCGTATGTGAGAAGGTGATCTCCTTGGAACCTAGCGTTTCGCGTAATGAAGCCGCCAAGATCTCTGCCTGTTCGCGAGAGGTGTCCGGTAGCACGATCCCAATTCTTCCGTCTTGAGTGCGACCGGTCAGATCGGTGGCACGTCGACGTGAGTGAAACACTTCAGCAATTGACTGAAGATCTGCAGCCTGAAGTTGCGTGGCCGGAATACTTAAGTTGAGGACCGAAAACCGCGTTCCAGCGCGATCTGCTCGCGACCGCTCTCGTGCCAACATCGCGTCGAACTCGTCGGGATCGAGCAACAAAGTTCGCTCAACACGCGACCTTGCGAATAGTCTTAACCAACCAAGCACGGAATCCTCCTCCGCTTAATCACACACCTAAAGACCCGCTGACCGGGCACCGTTGAATCGATTTCCCTGACGCAACATCGAGCGACTCTGGAAGTCGTGCTGTTGGGGTTAGGGCCATCGATCACTGCAAGCATAGGCCATGATTCAACTTGAGTACGGAACGATTTGGTGTGAGGCGGTTCGTCGTCCACCGACAATCGGACCATTCGTTATTATCCGACCGCGTATTTTGAAGCAGATGCGGTATTCGCGGGCTAGCGCCATTCTGGCATCACGGCTAGGTATGCATGTCGTATCCATACTCACGAAAGTCTTCCGCATACAATCGATTGACGGTCGCAAGTAGCTGGGGTGTATAGAGATCGTCGGTTGTTTTGTTGGCGGTGGCATTGTGTCGCGTATTCGTATCGACACCAAGATTTTCAGACAGGAACTGCATATCGGCAGCATTCTCCATCTTGAGCGTGTGTTCCACTGAGAATGTCCCCACTTCCAACCCTTTGATGGAAACGAAGCGAATCCGATTCTGCGGGCGAAGATGCCCGTCGCGTTGAAACACGTTGGCCAGCAGCGTTACGAATTCCTCGAAGCTGGTGTCGATCAAAATACCGCGAATCTCTTCTGGCTTTGTGGTTCTAGTCACTCCGAGATAGGGAAAGAACAGTTTTTGGCACGTTTGCCATTCTTCATAGCCTAGTGCCGGCTGAACTCCGCTCGGATGTTGACGGAACTTGTCGTTAAAGAATGAGATTAGTCGCCGGTACGGATCACGAACGATCAAGTACTGGGGGCCGTACTCACGGACATGCCTGCTTCGCAAATACGAATGCCAGAGTTGGCTGGGACGCGAGAGACGTTCGAGTTGCGGTTGCGTCGTCAACGTGCTAAACATGGCCTTAAGGTTGGTTGCCAATAAATGCGGTTTCGAGCGGCAGATGAAGTACGGCATGGTGTACCCTGTTTACGCGTGTTCAGAAGGTAGAGTCGGCTATGCTTCAACCGGCGACTTCTTGATCAAGTACGGGCGATCAGGCGTCGAAAGATGTCCGCCGGTGACGACATCGTTATAGACGCCAATGAGCAAGTCATAGTTGGCTTCAGCGGTATACAGTCGTTCAAACGTTCTGCGTGCAGCAAGACGCATCTGATACAGCTTGTCCGTATCGTGAAACATTCTTTCCACTGCGGCCCGCAATTCCTGCGCGTCGCCGACGTCGAACAGCAGGCCAGTTTCTCCGTGCTGAACTAACTCAGCCATCGCACCATGCCTGGAAGCAATTACAGGAACACCGTGGACATACGCTTCGATGATGGCACGGCCGAAGGTCTCATAGCAGATCGAAGGAATAACCAGGCAGGACGCATTGTGGATCAGTTGGTCGACCTCTTCCTTGGTTCGCCGCCCCACCCACTCGATCCTAGGATCGTCATTCATCGCTTGCGAGACTCGCCCGGCCATCGGCCCATCGCCTACGATTTTCAGCTTCGCATCACCTGGCAACTGCTCCCATGCCGCCAGCAAAGTCTCGATTCCCTTCTCTGACGAGAGACGCCCCACAAAGATGACGTAGTCGCCGCTCCCATTCCCTGGTCCGGTGTCAGGATGCACAAAGTTGGGTTTGATTACCATTTTGTCCGCCATGAGACCGCCTTGGACAAATTTGTCGCGGGCAAATTCCGTGAGCACAAAATATTTGTCGACGGCGCGTGTCCATGTCCTAATCAGGCGGTGAAACGTAACCATCGCCGCCACGCCTGCGCTGGACATGCGACTATCGCGATAGCATCCGTGAATGACCGCTGGCAATGGGATGGTCTTGCCGAGGCAGCTCTCACACACTTTTCCTTTGCGAAGAAACAACGCATTGGGGCACAGCAAGCGGTAGTTGTGTAAAGACTGGACAACAGGTACGCCCTCACGTTTGGCGGCATAGTAGACAGAAGGCGAAATCAAAGGAAACGTATTCGTGCAGTGCATGACCGCTGGCCGCTCGCGTCGGATCAAGTCACGCAATTCGCGGTACGAATCTCGATTCCAGATCAACTTGCTCGCCAAGTGGATGGGACTCATGTCGTCGATGACATCGTTGTGAACGGTGTAACGGACGACTTGGTGTCCATGCGATTTCAACAACCATTCTTCGTCGAAGAAGGAACGGTCTTCGCCGCCCGGTTGCTGATAGTAGTTGTGGCAAAGTAAAACTTTCATCAGACCGCTCCTCGCGGGAGGCTCGTGCCACTCATTAGCACGAAACCATGTCTTGGTGTTGATCTTCGAACCATTGTCTAGGGTCTAGTTTGTATCTTCACGACTTCGAGAGTCACGCAAACTGTTGGCGTTCACCGCGAAACTCGAGCCTCGATAAGAACTTCTCTTGAGCGAATGCGTGGGGAGCCAACGACCGCAACGTTCCGCGAACATATCCTTGAGTCCGCCAAATCTGCGAACGTCGATACACTGCGTGGTCGCGTTGGCCGAGTACCAGAGCCAAGCACAGTCGCGGCATCAACATCGCCGCTCGAATGCAGCGGGCAGTTGCGAGTCCGATGGCACGCAACGACCCACGTTTGTCAACGTCTTTGCGGGCCAAACTCCAACCCTGCCGCAAGGACAGCCATTGGATATATCCGGAAGACATGCGATAGGGCGGCACAAGATGCAAGACGATTGCCTTGGGGGTGTACCAGGACTCAATGCCAGCTTCATACAAGCGTGTGAACAGTTCCGTATCCTCACCGCCCTCGGTCCAAGATTCCTCATACACACCAATCTCTTCAAAGACACTTCGATGCAGCATCTGATTTCCGCTGTTTAAGGCATGCTTGGGAGTGAAGTGGCATTCATGCTTGCGACGCCCGCCTGGAGCGAGAACACGCTCCAAGTCCGGCGACACCGGCTGTGCACCGGCTTCCGAAGAGATCAGTTGCACAGCACCGCCTACGACGCGCACTCCTTTCTTCGCTGTCATCGCCAAGAGTTCAAGCAGCCAATCAGGATCGGCCCGTTCGTCGTCATCGATAAATGCGAGCCACTCCCCCTTCGCTTCTGCGATCCCGCGATTCCTTGCAGCCGAAGGCCCTTGCCGCGTCTCGCGTACGTAACGCACAGAGCGATCCGACGTCGCGGCGATGCCAGCGATCACGTCGGGTGTGTTATCGGTTGAGGCGTTGTCGACAACGATGACTTCGTAGTTGACGCCACCATCGGTTCGCAATTTCAGCAAGCTTTGTATGGCATCGCCGATCCACTGTTCGCGATTGTAAGTACAAAGTATCAAGCTAACATCAATCTGCTGATCCATTAGTGTCCCTCACACGCGACCGGTTCGGTCGCTTTATTGCTTGTGCTGTCCTGCTTGGCGATATTCGCCACTTGACTGGTCATGGACATCGCCCGTCGGTAAACGCCAATGAGGCGTTCGTAGTAACTGTCTTCGCTGTGATCTCGAAGCACACGTTCGTAGCCAGCTTGTCCCAACTCTCGACACAACTCGGGATGGTTCCACAGTTGTCGCATCTTGCGACCGAGGTCTTCCGGATCGCCAGGATCAAACAGCAATCCGTTTACACCGTCGCTGACGAGCTCACGCTGTGCGCCGAGTCGCGATGCGATGACCGGAATCCCGTGGCTGAACGCTTCGAGGATGACCAATGGACACATCTCGTACGTAATGCTTGGCACCACAACGAATCTCGCTCCGCGATAGAACTGCATCATTTGACTCGAAATCAGTTGCCCCTTCAGCGTGGCGTTGGCGGGGGCAGTTCGAGTTAGTTGGTCCAGCAATGGACCACTTCCTGCAAACTTTACGGGGCATTCGGGGAAATCCTGTGTCGCCTTGATCAGTGTATGCAGTCCCTTCTCCGGGCTCATTCGTCCAGCAAAGGCGGCGTAGCTGCCCTGCGACGCGTCTGCTGGGCCGGACGATGCGGCCACCATATTCCGAAGAACGACAATGCGACTCTCGTCGAATCCAGCGGCTACTAGGCGTGACTTTGCAAACTCGCTGACCGCCACGAACAGCGTGACGTTCTCATGAAATAATCGCATTTTGCGTGCAAAGGCACTGCGTGCCGCGTAAGCGATGCTTTCAAAGATGTTTTGCCGACAGTTGCGCAGCACGCAGTTGTACTCGCCACCACCAACGCACTTCTCGCAGATCTTGCCTCGGTACAGATGGTCGGCGCGCGGGCACGTCAGCTGTTGGTTGTGGACACTCATGACGACCGGAACGCCGGCACGCTTACACGCGACGAGGACGGATGGCGAAAAGAGTGGGTACAGGTTATGGACATGAACCACGTCCGGGCGATCTTCCTCCAACACTCGCTCGACGCTCTGATACGCCTCTCGGCTATAGATTCCATTCCAGAATGCTTGTGTCCGGGCGACCAACGACATGCCGATGTCACGACTCGACCGCATCAATAGCCGTGCCGTTCCTCCATGCCGCTCAACGAGTTCAGCTGTCAGTTCAACAACCGCTTCTTCGCCGTTGAAGAGACTGCGGTACTGGTTGTAGATCTGTAAAAGTTTCACTTTGCGTCTTTCGAATGAGGTCTTCCATGTCGGAACGACAATGAGTCGAAGAACCGCTTCTGCGGAAATATCCGAGGGGCCGATAGAGCCAGGCACTTGCGGAGATAGCCCTCGGTTCGCCATAACCGAGTCTGTCGCCCAAGAACTTGTCCACGGTCATTGCGAAGCCACGCTTCCAACAATAAGGGACCATGAATCACGAGAGATTGTCCGATTCGTGCGAGTCCACATCCGAGCGTTCGGGCAAGGCCGCGTCGTTTGAAATCGATCTGTTCCGCATGCTCCGCCCCACCCGACAACGCATCCAATCGCAGATGCTCGGGTGACAGTCGCCGAGGCTCAACGCGATGCCGAACAATCGCCTTCGGTGTGTACCAAAGCGAGAATCCTGCTGCACGCGCTCGTGAGAAGAAGTCGTAATCCGACCCGCCGTTAATAAAGGACTCATCAAAGTTGCCGATAGCGTCGAACACGGACTTCGCGACCAACGCATTACCAGTCCCTGGCAAGCTGTTCCGCAAGTAGGGCTGGAGTTGTGGGTAGAGATCCGTCTCGCGAAGCGCCTCGCGGATCGCTATGCCGAACTCAAGCCGCTCGCGTTCCGTTAACTCAAGTTGAACTGCCCCGCCAACGATCGGCCCACACGCTTCATCCGCAGCAGCAACCAACTCACGCAACCAATTCGTGGGAGCTAGTTGGTCGTCATCGAAGAATGCCAGCCACTGACCGGACGCGACCTGTAGCGCCCTGTTCCGAGTCGGTGCATCGCCAGGCTTCGGTTCGTAGCAATAGCGAATCGGTATCGATGACGTCGCGGCAAGGGAGGCAACAACTTGGGCGGTGTGATCTGTCGAAGCGTTATCGCACACCACGATTTCGTATTCGAGCTTTCCACCGGTTTGCTGCTCGAGCAACGATCGCAACGCGTCACCGAGCCAAGTGGCTCGATTGAAAGTCGGAACGATGATACTGACTTGTGGCTTTGCGGACGCTGTCCCGTTCGGCTTGGGATTAGGTTGCGACGGATGCGTCTTCTCAGTCGAGACGGGACTACGACCGAGCAATCGATTCTTGAGCCTGGGAGCCCAGCCATACCAGCCGCCGATTTTCGCGGCAATCGTGGCACTGGTGTCCCAGGAGAAGACCGTGAATCGTCCCCATGCGAAGGGCGAGTCATCTCGTTCGACGAGTGAACTGTTCGTCGTGAGTGCACACCGAACCCCCGCTTCCCGCGCTGCAATCGTTAGCGACTCGTCGGCAAACCCAAGCCGCGGAGTTCCATACGGGAAGGCGAACAGCACATCCGACTGACCAAACAATTCCTTCAATGTTGAGATATTGGTTTCAAGATCGGAACGAAAGTCATCAGCACGATCGCGAAAGTCCTCGTGGGTATGCGTGTGTGCGCCAAACTCGATCAGGCCCGAAGCGGCCATTTCACGACACTGTGCAAGCGTCATCGCACGATAGGAACTTGGCGGAACGGTTCTGAAGTGAGAAAGCCCCCAATGATCAAATGGAAATGGATCGGTGCTGTCGAGGTAGGCAGTTGCCAGGAATATGGTCGCCGGGATATTCAATTCACGCAGTATTGGCCAAGCGTTGCGATAGACACTTTCAAAGCCATCGTCGAATGTCAGTGTCACGACATGTGGGGGAACTCGCTCGCCGCTTGCGACGTGGTCCAGCAACCGCCGCAACGGCCAGAACACGTAACCAGCCTCGACAAGTCCCCGAATTTGTTGCTCGAATCGACGCGGCGGCACGTTAATGGAGGGTCGCTCGATTCCTGCGATCTCTTCAGCAATGCGATGATACAACAAGATTCCAAATTCACCCGATGCTTTCGGACCTACCGTCCGAAAGGCCGCTGTCCCTAGCGCCGAGACGGCTCGAATGCCCCAGTCGCTAACGATGCGACGCAGTGGCAGGTCCACCGGGGCAAAGCGCGCGATTGTTGATTGCGTGATCGGAGAAGTCATGTTCATTAACGCCGTTGATGCCCCCGCCCGAGTTTGCCTTGTTGCGAGAACGCAACATCGTGTCGTTCTACTGAAACTGTATCCACTCACTGATTCGATGGATTATGCGGCCTGGAATACGTGCCGGACGATAAAGCGGCGAGTTCCGAATCCACTCCCGCGTCTGCCGCCAACTATTACGCAAACAACGTGCCACTGGTCGCAAGTCCACACTGCCGACAGCGACATCGGTCGTCCCGGACATCACCAGCGACTTGTACGCCGGGAGGCCTCTCCCCATATCGATCTTGTCGATGCCGCATGAGTTGCACTCTTGAGCCACCAATGCCAACAGGACTCGCCCGGCGCCATAGGTTGAATACAGGGGGTCATACGCAGGAAACCACCAGTGCAGCACATTGCCCGACCGCATCCCAAAGTGGGCAGCTATAGGTCGTTCGCCCGCGTACAGGACCGACAGCACGCCCTGGAAGGACTCGTTTTGTTGCTTCCAGATCTCGCGCAACAGTTGTGTTGTCCAGGGAAACGCAAATACATTCGTTACGTTGGTCGCGTCGTACTGGTCCGACTTCCATCGCAGTAGCTCCTCAAACGCCACCTTGTCGTCTGAAAACATCTCGCAGCGAATGGGTGCCACTTCGCGATCTATTTTCCGACTCAATCGAAAAGTATGGCGCATCGCGGTGCGCGCGGATGCTCGCAATGCGTTGCGATAAGCATCAAATCCTCGTGACAGATCTAGGTACGGCGAACGGTCGACGAAGCGATGAAAGGGTTTAAAAGGCTGCTGCGACGCGAGCATATGATCGAAATCCGCGACTGTTAGTCCACACGCCTTCACAAACTCCTTCGCATCAAACTCAAGACCAGGCCGCCCGACAACGGCTTGATAGTCGGATAACCGTCCGCCAACAGGCCTCGCTTGGTGAGATTTCCGCCGCTGAAAGGCAAAGAAACCAGCGGGTTCCTGATCCTCAAGCAGAACCGCAACTTCCACATCATCGCGGACGGTCGCAACTGCCTCGGAAAACTCCGGTCGAAAATACGGACTGTCAAACTCCGGAGACTGCTCTTGAAACTTTGCCCACGCGGCGCGTTCTACCTTCGACAATTGCCCTGGAGTGGTGAGTTTGACTTGCATTACTTTTGGCTTTCCATTCTTGCTTCGTAAACCGCCAAACGCTGCCAGTCCGAATCGATCGTTTTCAATTCGTGAGTCAGCTTTAGCCATGGAACATCGAGCAGCGGATCGTGTCGGCATTTTGGTAACGCGTAGATGATGACCAACTCGCGTGGATGCTCTTCGAGCGAGCGCCTGATCCGTGTCAGAACGCTCGCCAAGACGGGCTCGTCGAAGGGATTGAAGAGGAATATGTGCGTTGCGTCGTTGGGCACGTCATACTCCCGAGCGTCGAGCGTCGCGATCGATACTTCGGCGCACTTCAACTTCGACGAGGCCCGAGCAATGTTGTCTCGGGCAATTTCGCTCAAGGACCCTGATCGTTCCACTCCGATCACACGTCGAAACGGGTAAGTCGCCGCCAAGACCACGGCACGCCCCATGCCACATCCATAGTCGATGAAGACGTCTTTGTCTGGGCGAATCGTCATACAACGGATTGCCGCATCGAACGAAGCGTACGGCACCGGTTGATACCCGAAACTCGCGGCATCGAAGTCCATTTCGCTTCCCGAAATGCTGCCGGTCGTCCGAATACCCAGACGCCATTCCCGAAGTCGGCTGCGGATAGTTCGCCAGAATCGGTGACACGTATTGAGTACACCTCGCTCAGCAATGCTCTCGTACAGGCGTCGCAGTACCAAACCAAATGGCGGTTGATTGTGAAGTTCAACAGTTGGCATGACGGTCTAGCTCCGAGAGTCCAACGAATGCCTGAGAACACCGCTCGCATAACGTCCTTGCCGTAGCAGGCTCTCCGCCGGTTTGCACAGCGGAGTACCGCGAAGTAGCCTCTTCATGCAGACCCACATGCGCCTCACCGACCCAGAAAAAAGACGTCGATCGACGGCGCCTTCCGCAACGCTGGTGGCTCCGGAGCAAAAGTTGCGTTTGAACGATTCATCTCCCCGCCCCATGTCGATACGCCTGATACCAAGCGATTCTGCCGACTCGGCCAATTTCACGATTAACATCAGGCCCGGAGAGAACTTGTGATACTTGGGATTAAATGCAGTGATCCAGCCATGCAACACAGCGTTGTTGCGCAGCCCGAAGTTGATCGCGGCTAGTTCATCACCGACGTAAAGTGCAGACATCATGGGACGACATAATTCGTCGTGGGTATGCAGAATGCGGTTCAGCATCGGTCGAACCCACGCAGGACGAAAACAGTCCGGGCGTCGCATTCGCTGTAATTGCTCGCGTTTCCATTGAACTAGCGTGTCGAGCACGCGTGAGTTCGTAGACTCAGACTCGAATCGGAGCGGAGCGATCTCGCGTTCGAGTTTGCGAGATTTTCGAAATAGCTCCGAGATCTCTTTGCCGCCGTTCGCGCGACATGCCCGGCGGTAGGATTCGAAACCTTGCGATAGATCCATGTAAGGCGACTCGGCAGACGCCCATTGAAATTCAGCGAGCGAATCGTTGGCGGCGACCAAGTGATCGAATTGCCATGCCGAGAGGCGGCTGTCGCGCAATACCTGTCGCAGGTCGATCATAGTGTCGGGGGCGGCAATCACTCCCTGAAAGTCGGTGAACGATCCGGCGACAGGAGCGGCGATGGAACGTCGCAGGCGGTAGTAGGGCAGGAAGCCGATGACTGAATCGTCCGACCGAATGACCGCGATTTCGACGCCGTCACGTTCTGCGGCTACCGCGCGTGTGAATGCGGCGCTGAACAACGGACTGTCCAACGCCTTGTTACCGCGTTGGATTTCACCCCAGCGATCGAGCAAATCGCCGTCAAGCGAGTTGGCCGGTAAGCTCGTTGCTGTTGTTGGTGTGGACATCGATTTAAGTATTCAAATTTCTGAAGGTTGGGAGTTATGAACGTGCAACGTGATCCCACGCCATGAATGTTGATGCGTTCTCTTCATCCAACTCACGCCGTCAAAGATGTCGCTCATTTCGGTCGGAAGAATGTACAGGATCGCCAGCGCGCGAGGCTTTCGTTCCAGGGACTCGCGGATTCTGTCAACAACACTCGTCAAAAGGTGCCCTGTGAAGGGGTTAAACAGGAAGATATTCGTCGTGTCGTCGGGGACGACAAAGTTGCATGCATTCGCGTTAACCACCTGAATGTCACGGCAACGTGCTACCCGTGATAGGTTGGCGATGTTCGCTTCGGCCGCTTTGGACAACTCGGAAGATATCTCAACCCCCAAGATCCGATCGAATGGCAGTACCGCAGCCCGCGCTAGAACTCTCCCTTTGCCGCATCCGTAATCGAGAAAACTTCCGGTCGGAGCCTGGAGATGCACATACCGCAGCGTGTGGCT
This sequence comes from Planctomycetaceae bacterium, assembly GCA_020638975.1. Lineage (GTDB taxonomy): Bacteria > Planctomycetota > Planctomycetia > Pirellulales > Pirellulaceae. The sequence continues at coordinate 58,697 of JACKHN010000007.1, read as the reverse complement.
AAGTTGCCGGTAGCCAATGGGGTCGTAGCCCACACTTGCCGGATCGTCGCTGATCTCTTCTCGCGACAGACACCCTGCGGTATCGATCCCGAGTCGCCGCTCCCAATACAGTTCGTTCGCCAAAAAGCAAATCCGACGTACGGTCGCCAGCAGCCCTTTATCCCGGACTCGACGTACCATGCGAGGCAACAGCGATATCAATCGCCAGTCGGTCGGCAGCGTGGTTTCCGTAAAAGGCATTTCGTTTCTCAAGGAAAGTTTGATTGGTTATCGCTCAGCCCACCACTTGCCAACGCGACGAAGCATGCGGACGGGAACTCGAATCGGAGTTGCCAGCGGCGTTTCCCTGACTCGCTCGCGAAGCAAGTCTGCGTTGCGACGCACACAAGCCCTCAGACGCGAACGGTCAACCACTCCTCTTGCAACCGGTATGGCTCCGCTCATAAATCGAGTTTTGTAGATCTGTTGGCGAGCCGCAAAATCAATCCGTTGAATTCCGGTGTCTGCCAAGGCTTCCGACATCTTTAGCAACAGCGTGAGCCCCGGTGAATACTTGCCAAACGCGACGTCATAGGCCGGATACCAACTGTGCGCCACGGTCCCGCTGCGCATTCCATAATGAACGGCGACAAGTTGGTCACCCGCGTAAAGTGCCGACATCAACCCCGCAAACGACTCGGATTGTATTCGGCGAATCTGGTCGAGCATGTTCACGAGCCACTCGAATTGAAACGCATCAACGACGTTGGTTCGACGATGCTGTTCTGACTTCCATGCCAGTAGTGCCTGAAACACTTCGTCCGACGAATCGTGCAGTGCAAAACGAAGCGTCCCCACTTCGCGTTCCAGCTTTCGCATCTTGCGAAACGCTTGCTCAACCGCAGTCCCCGATTTGCGATTGTGGGCACAGTAGGCCGCAAAGCCGTTGCTTAAGTCAATGAACGGCGACTCGCCCACCCAGTGATGTTGCTGCAACAACGGAGTTTGTGTCACTGGCAAATGATCGAATACCCATGACTTGATGTCGCAGGCCGCGAGCAATTCGTCTGAGTTCCACGGGACACCACGTTCGACAATCACACCGTGAAACTGCGAGATGTCTCCTCCCACCGCCTCCGCACGGCCACCTTTCGCACCACGCTGAAACGGGAACACTCCGACAATTCTGTCTTGGGATGCGAGGATGCCGACGTAGATATCGTCACGAACCGACGCCACTGCTTCGGTATACGCCGGACAAAAGAACGGACTATCGAACGTGCTGTCACTACTTTGAATCCTCGACCACGCGGTGAAGTGAGCAGCGCCGAGTTCTGAGAACGGAAGATGCGAAATACGTATCATGCGATCCCTCCCGTAGATACCGCTTGCCAAGCGGCGCTCGTATCGTTCACATTCGGTGCCGTTTCGACGACTGCTTGGGCCTGCGGAAGCCGCGACATGAGATGCAACAAGGCGACACCCGTGATGAACGGTTCGAACCCGTTCGGCTGAGAGTAACCCGATTCGAAAATTGATCCAATGAAGGCATAAACGAGCGCCGCAAAGACGAAGCAATCCGCCGGTGTTCTCGTTTCCAAACAGCGTCGGATGACACGCCGGAAAGTGACAAGGATGCCCAACGCGAATACCATCATGCCCAACACGCCGGTGTTGAGGAGTACGTCGAGGAAGGTCGAGTGTGCACTCGGCACGGTCCACTCTTGTTCGAGTGACACTTCGTAGATTCGGTCCGGCGTCCAAAAGCCTTGATATCCGTAGCCCAGCAACGGTCGTTCACTGATGAACTCCAACATGCTGCCCCACAGCGGGACACGTCCGTTCAACGAGACGAGATCAGCTTCTGCACCGCGACCGAATTGCGCGGCCGATGTCGCACTACTCGACAGTTCGACGCCGACCAGCAGCAATGCCACAAGTGCCGCACAGATCGCAGCAGGGAGCCCCATTCCAACGATTGCTTGCTTTTCGCGTGAGGCCACTAGATACCAGGCCGCAGACACGCCACATAGACACGCAGCAACGGATGTTCGCGACTTCGTAAGCACTAAGAACACGCCAGCCAGTACGAACAAACCGAAGTACAGAAACTTACCACGGCGTGATGCTTTCATTCCAAAGAAGGCTGCCAGCACCATTAAGCCGCAGGCACCGCCTTGCGTGTTGGGATGTACGATGCCCGCAAAACGATATTCACTGGCGAACGGCTGAAATGTGCCAAGACTTAGCTCCGCGTAGAGACTGATCGCAAGAAGGATGGTGCCGATGCCCAGTGCGACATCCATGACGTCACGGGTTGAAAGATGTTTCGCCGCGCCGACGATCGCCAGCAGACCAAAGATGGCGATCACCAGTCGCTTCGTGGTAAGCCATGTTGTATCGGTCCAAATGAAACTTGCCAGGCAGATGAGCGTGAACGTACCGAGCAACGCAAATGGAAGGTTCGCGAAATTGACTTGCTGTCGTCCTGGGACCACCAGCATCACCAAGCCAATTACTCCAATCGCGACGTACGAGACTTTGCGTGAACTCTTTCCTAACGCCACTTGATCTTCCGCCTCGTCGGCCGCAACGGCATAGTTGTCGAGCGTCGAGACTTCCCAATCGACCTCATTCACGAAGAACGCCGCCGAAAAGAGAACAATCAGCACGGACAAGAGAGAGAAGCTGGCGCGAGATTCAGAAGTTTGCATCAGTTGATCGGCCATTACTTCGTTGTGCATCATGCCGCCTCCTGAATCGAGACGCGTTTCATCAGAGTTGCCAAGGTGAGACCGCGAACAACCGCACCCACCGTTCCACCGACGACAGCAGCGATCGCGATGCCCATGACTCCATGGGATTGCACGAGAACCGCGGCCGTTGCCAACGTCAGGACAACGGCAACCAAGTCGCTGATTAAGTTTGCTTCTGGGCGATTGATTGCCCAAAGGCCATTTCCACCGAGAATGGCTAGACTGTTCGCAAGGACCGCAATGGATAAGACAAGTGCAATTGGCCCCGTTCCCACAAAGTCGTTGCCAAACAGGCTGACTAGAATGAAATCACCTGACAGGCCGACCAAGAAACAGAAACCGCCCACGGTCACAATATAGACGATCCCAGCCGTGAACAGCACTCGTTTCAATCCTGAAACGCCGTGTTCGGTGAACGCCGCCACCGCGCGAGGCGAGAGAAAGTGCGCGACACCGGCGACGAAAGTTGCTGCGAGCGCGCTTAGTTTTCCACAACCGGCATAGGTGCCCGTCGCTGCTTGATCATGCACAATCGCAAGCATCCAGGGCAACACATAGCTGCCGGCACATCCAACCACATGCGAAGCCAAGGCCCAACGTCCGAACGACCAGTTCTCTTGCCAGTGCCGAAGCACGAGTTTTCGGACATACCGAAGCGGTTCGGGCCTAACCACAAACCAACCAACACACGCGATCAGCGACGAGACTCCCATTGCGACAAACAACCACGGCACGGTCAGCATGTCGAGTTGGACCAGTACAACGAGCGTTGTCAGTTGCACGATGGCAACCGCCACATCCATCGCGACCGCGACTCGGAACTGAAATGCGGCGAACGAAAAGTTGCGAAGGAAGGTGTGAAGTAGGCAAAAAGGACCAGCAAACAACAACACCCATAATGAAGGCGTCAGGTCGGTCGGGCCAATACCAATCGAATTGAGTCCAAGGAGTGCTATAATCGCGACCGTTCCGATACCTGCCAGTATCGCCTGATGGACGAACGCACTTCCCGAATAAGCATGCAATCGACGCCCATGCTTGCGGCTTCGATAGATCGTGTAAGGTGCGTTTAAGAGTTCCCCCTGGACGTTCATCATCAAAAACAGCAGCGTCAACGCGAGATGGGCGACCCCCAGACCGGTCCGTCCGCAGGAAGTGGCGATGATCGCGCTGGTGGCGAAGCTCAATCCACTCACGACGCCCTGATCCAATACCGCCAAGCTGGCTCGCCGGACATCTTCACCGACTACGAACCGTCGAAGTCCGTATCCTATCAACGGCGAATTCTTTGCTTGTTCTCCGCGCGGTGTATCGGTGGTGGCGTTCGCGACAGTTCGCATGGACATGACTACTACTGACGGTGAAATGGCAGCACGCCGAAATGCACGGGCGCGCAGAACGAGGGATTACGAGGAAGCAAATGGAACGCCGCCGGGGAGAAAATGCGGCTAGTGAAGTGTAAGTGACGTTTTACCAACGAGATGCCTGGAATCGCTGGAAGCGAGGTTTCGCCCTAGAGTCCCAGCAAATCATCAACATGTTGCGTTTTCGCAACATCAGGCCGCTCCGTCTCCAAGCAACTGGCCAGCAACCGCGAAAACAGGGCCGCACCGCGAGCGTTGAGATGGCGAGGGTCGCCGAAGTAGCGGACGTCCTGGAACGCTGGAATGGCAAATTCGTCGAGCATGATAAAGTTCGCCTTTGTCTCCGCAGCAACGATGCTCAACTGTCGGAGGACCAATTTCTCGCCCGGACCGCGCTCTCGCCCTTCTCGATAGGTTGGACTCACAACGAATGTGACGACGATGTTTCGGCGGCGAGCTTCTGCAGCGAAGTCTCGGTAAAGACTCAGTTTGCTGGACATGACGCCCAATTCGCTCGCAGTGAGCCCACGGCGGAGATCTCGATCCATGTCGGTGAAATCACGATTTGATGGCGTATAGTCGGCGGCAATGGGTACAAAACCGTCGTTGCCTTCGTACTCGGGTGCCATCAACTGCCGCATCGTCGAGATCGCAAGCGTATTGAACCGATAGGCATGGGACTGCAGTTTGACACGCTGACCCAAAGAAGCCGCCAGGATCTGGCGAATTGCTGCAGATTCATCGACAAACACCGAAAACATGCGTGCTCGATCAATCTCGTCCTCGACAAGGTCGCGCCAATTGATGACATAGACAAAGTGCTTGCTCTCGCAGCCCTGTCCAATTAACAGCGATTGCAACATGCGACCGTAGTAGATGTCTTGACCGTTACAACCGGCATTGAAGGCGGACGTGCCGAGTTGTGCTTCAAGTACGGATGGGTCGACTTGGTGGCGTGCAAGCGAGCTGCCAAAGACGATGACCTCGCGGTTTCGGTTTTGCAAGGCTTCGTTGATCTGGCCACCGGCTTCACCCGTGAAGGTCCGGTCGTATGCGGCTCGCAGCATCGCGCCGATGGCTCGGTCGAGTATAACGAGCCCCGCGACAAACGCGATGATCAGCAGAATTGTTCGAATCATTGTAACCATCAGAATTGAAAGTAAATGAATTGTCTTCCACCTTCGGCACCCAGCAGTGCGATCGCGAAGAACAATGCGTAATAAGCCATCCAACGCACCGTCGCTGGTTCAAGCCGAATGCGACTCGGCAACTTGCCGATATTCGCTTGAACCAACTCAACGCAAAGCATTACGGCAATCCCGAGCAAGGCGTGCGCCAGTGGTAGTGCTTCGATAAAAGGCGATCCCCAGTCAGTCGCGATGCCTCGAATGACTTGCAATGCCTGGGCAAGCGTTTCCGCGCGGAAGAAGATCCAGGTCAGGCAGACGAAATGAAACGTAACGACGATCTCAGCCGCGACTGAAACGGGCGAGGGAATCCGCATTCTCGCCACGAGACGCTCACGGAATCCACTCGTAGCCTTAAGCACGGCGAGCGCACCGCCATGCAACGCACCCCACGCCACGAAATTCCAACTAGCTCCGTGCCACAAGCCGCCCAGTAACATCGTGATCATCAGATTAGCGTAGGTGCGCAAACTGCCAACCCGGTTGCCGCCGAGTGGAATGTAGAGGTAGTCGCGAAGCCAGGTCGAGAGTGAGATGTGCCAGCGTCGCCAAAAGTCCTGTAGATCGCGAGCGAAGTAGGGGGAGCGAAAGTTGGTCATTAGATCGATGCCCAGCAATCGCGCCGAGCCGATCGCAATGTCCGAGTATCCTGAGAAGTCACAATAGATCTGAAACGCAAATGCATACGTTGCAATCAGGTACGTAAGGCCATTGTGCTCGGGCACGTTGCCAAAAACAGCGTCGACATACACCGAAAGCCGATCGGCGATGACAACCTTCTTGAACAAGCCCCACAGAATCAGCAGTACGCCCGAAAGGAATCGCTCCGAATTGAAACGATGCTCCGCACGCAGTTGTGGCAGCAAGCGTTCGGCGCGTTCGATGGGACCGGCGACCAACTGAGGAAAGAAGGAAACGTACAACGCGAATCGACCGAGATGACGCTCCGGTTCAATTCGACGACGATAGACATCAATCGTATAGCTCAGCGTCTGAAACGTATAAAACGAGATGCCGACAGGTAACAATACGTTCAGATCCGGCACCGACCACGGAACCGCCAATGCCTCGCATAGCTCAGCGACCGATTCGTTGAAGAAGTTCCAGTACTTAAAGACAAACAAGAGACCAAGATTCGCAAGCAGACTTGTCCCAAGCAGGAGCTTTCGCGCGTTCGTCGATTCGGTGCGTGTCAGCAACAACGCAACGACATAGTCGATCAGGGTTGAGGCGACGATTAAGACGATATAGAAGGCGTTCCAACACATGTAGAACGCGTAACTCGCAGCCAGCAGCAAGAGCCAGCGAAACCGGCGCGGGACGGTCTGGTACAGCCCACAAACCAGAACCAAGAAGAAGATGTATTGCAGTGAGTTGAACAGCATCGAAGTCGCCTAAGGAACGATTCAGAAATAACTTCGGCAATTCAAGAGTAGGGTCCGCTGTGCGGACCTGAAGGATTCCTGGTCCGCACAGCGGACCCTACGCAAAAGGAAAAGTTGTTGTTGAGCCGATCCTAAGCTTGCCGCTTTCGACCACGCATCGCACGCCACGTGTTTTGGCAGGTCGCGTACCATCCATCCAGTTTCGCGGCCAGCGATCGTGCGGAATCGAGTTCGATGGCACCAAACCTCCCCCAGCGAAACGAGTCGTCTGAAACTTCCACGGACTGGCAATCCGCCGTCAGGCCGCAAGACAGTCCCAGCTCACGAACGACGTTCTCGAGTTCTATCGATGTGAAACCGTAGGGAAACGAGAACGTGGGACTTTCGACACCGAATCGTTCGTGCAGAACGTCCAGCGAACGTTGTACGTCGCGTCGAAAGTCCTGCGGTCGTCCACGGAAGTCTTCGTGGCGATGCGTGTGCGATCCGAGTTCAACGAGCCCCGACGCCAGCATTTCGCGACATTCGCCAGACGTCAATGGACGAGCGGTCGCGTCAGCGTCTTGCGACCAATCGTCGAACGGAAACCGCTCCGTCGAATCCAAGTACCCCGTCGCGAGGAAGATCGTGGCGGGAATGTTGAATTCTCGTAGAACTGGCCACGCGTTTCGATAGATGTCGCTGTACCCATCGTCAAAGACGATCGCGAACGTACGCGACGAGAGAACCCGTTGATCTCGCTTCGCTTGGACGAAACTTCGCAAGGCCACTGGCTGATAGCCAAGTTCTAGCAAGCCAGCTAACTGTTGGCGGAAACGTGACGGTGAAACATTCAACATCGCGGGGTCAGGGCCAACGTCCTCTGCAACTCGATGATACGTCAGAATCCCTGCGGCTTCCTTCGTTGTTGAGCCCAGCAATCGAAGTACGCTGATCGCATAGAGTACGAACCGATGCCACACTCGCCGCTCCGCCGACATCAGGCTGGGCGGCAATTCAGGGAAGCGGGGCGGTGCGTCACTTTCCACAGCGGATTCCAACATGGCATTCTCAATGGGAGGCGCGATGAAACACTACGGCAAGCAGCGTTGCCCACAACAGTTTGAGATCGTGCAGCAAACGTCGCGAGCGGATGTAGCGGATGTCCATTCGCATCCATTCAACAAATGGAATCTTCATGCCGCCTGAGACTTGCCATATGCATGTTAAGCCGGGAGTTACGGAAAGCCGTCGCCGTTGCCAGTCTTCACATTCTTCCGACTCCTCACAAGGAAGCGGACGAGGTCCGACCAGTGACATGTCACCCTTCAGTACATTTAAAAACTGGGGGAACTCGTCGATGCACGTTCGACGAAGGTAGCGCCCGACTCGTGTCACTCGCGGATCGTTCTTGATCTTGAAAGCAGGCCCGTCCTGTTCGCTGTTCGCTCGCAGAGCGTGCTTCTGTTCTTCGGCTCCCACGGTCATGGTCCGGAACTTATAAATATTGAATGGACGCCCACCTAATCCGGCTCGCACCTGCTTGAACAAGACCGGACCAGGCGAATCAAGCTTGATCGCGATCGCCGCGACAATCATTACCGGCGTCGCAACGAGGAGACCCACCGTTGAGCCCACGACGTCAAGCATTCGCTTCCAGAGCGGAAGTGGCTCGACAAGCAGTTCGTCGGCAGAGTATACGGCTGCGGGTGCTGCTTGCGCGGACGTGTTCTGACATTCGCAGTTGGCAATATCAGGGTATCCGTAAATCTTCAGTCCAAGCGAGTCGCAATCTTGCTGAAGGCTGCTTTTGATGTCGCTGGCAACCTTCTGCGCTCCGACGGCGTCGGTTTCTGGAAGCAGCACTCCAACGTCACCGGATGCCAACAGGCCGGCGCGATCGATCGTGCGTAGCCGCTTGTGACAAATCTCTGACAGCTGTCGGTTAAGTGTGTCGTGGTCGCCTTCGCTACAGTCAAATACAACCAGCGAGAATCGCGAGCCGTTTCTATCCACTCGCATCCGTTCGTGGTCTATTGCCTCGTGAAATCTGTCATCACTTAACAAGTGGTCAACTTTTCGCGGTTTCTGAAACATTCTGATGAGGAACATCGATGCGTTTCCTTCCGATGATGCTGGATTCTGAACTGCAGTATTTGTCTGCTAAGAGCCACGCCAACTTGGTATCTCACAGCCGGCGATACAACCATTCCGGGATGTGGTTCTTGCGTTTATTGAGCACCACGCCGAGGAGTTTGGCGTTACCTTGCTCGAGCCGTTGCTTGACGCGTTGTGCGACTTGCTTCCGAATCCGTTCCGCCTCGAGGACCAGAAGGAATCCATCGGCCACCTGCGATACCAGCAGCGTCTCGTCCAATTCTCCCGCAGGCGGACAGTCAATGACAATTAGATCAAAGTCGTTGCGAAGCTGACCCAACGACGAACAAGTTCGCTCTTCGGAGAATCGCCCCGCTATTTTTGCGGGTGAACCTGCAGGAAGCACAAACAAATTCTGATGTGACGTGCTGCGTACACACTCTTGGACCGCGGACTGTCCAGTAACGCAATCTATCAGGCCAGGGGACGGTTTAACTTGGAAGCGACTCGCGACGGACGCATGGCGAGGATTCGCATCGATCAACAAGACGCGGCCCGAGTAGACGTCTGCGGCACACAACGCCAAATTAGCAGCCACTACGCTGACTCCTTCCTGGCGGGAACAACTCGTGACGCCGACGACACGACCACCTGATCGTTCGTGCGGCAGCATTGCCTGAAGACGCTGTGCCAGCGAGTAGACTTGGCTGAAGGTCTCTGAAGCAATCGGCTGTCGAAGCGGCGTGGCCTGAGTCGGTCGTTGTGGTGCGGCGGTGCTCATACTGGGTGTCCCTTCGGAACTTGAAACTGCACTTGTACGTTTGAGTTCAGTTATGGATGTCGCACTAATTCATCGATAAGCGGTGCGAGCGGGTTTGCGGGAGAGAAGCAAGCACTGGCATCCCCAGACTGGCCTCCACATCGCTTGTCGTGCTCAACGACTCGTCTAGCACTTCGGAAGCATAGGCAATCGTCATCGCTCCAAGCACTCCAACGACCAAGGCTAAGGACACGATTAACAGGCCCTTACGACTTAGCGACTTGCCCATCAACGTTGGCTCCTGGGTGAGTCGCAGGTTGGAAATATTCCCAGACTCTAACTGGCGATCGAGTCTTGCTTGTTCCAGCTTCCGAATCACAAGCCGATGACTGGCAGCCGCTTCCTCGGCCCTTCGTTCGACTTCGGCGATGGTAACTTCCTGTTCGTTCATCTCGTTCAGCTTCCGCTTCGTCGCTTCAAACTCATTCTCCAGTGCCGTGCGTTTCGATCGCAACGCTGCCGCTTTGGACAACTCGTTGACCAATTGCTGCTGATTGAGCACGAGTTTGCCTTCCTCTAACTGTTCTTTCGTTGCAACAACCTGTGGATGCAATGCCTGGAACCGTGACGCAAGTTCACGGTACCGCAATTCCAGCGAGTAGAGCTGGTTTCGCATCGTGTCGATTGAGTACACGGACAACGCACTTCCCGCATCGGGGTTCTGCATCTCGAATGGCAGCATCGACCGGAGCGACGCGATATTGTCTTCAGCCGCAGCTCGCGCCGTCTCGGTTGCCAGAATCTCGCGATCCATATTGGAGAGATGATCCTCGAGAACCTTGCGTTGGCTGCCAATCGAAACCATTCCGTACTCGTTCTTAACGTCGCGCACAGCTTGAGTCGCTTCCAGCACGCGCTGCTTGAGTAACGCCTCTTGCTCGACAAAAAACTCGAAACTGCTCGGATTGCGATTCGCCTCGACGTGTTGCTGCATGGCCGCCGTCGTATAAGCCTTCAGCACCTCCTGTGCTCGTTCCGCCGACCGTGACTTGTACACCGCCGTGACGACATGTGACTTCTTGGCGTGGTCGAGCTTGATGGATTTCATCAACAGTCGAATCGCCTTCTCGCGTTCGATCTTTTCGGACTTGGGTCCGAACTCCGGAATCATGGCCATCACGCTGCCAATTGCGATATCCAGCGGTGCGGTCTTCAAATCGTTTTCGAAGATCTTCTCCGTGCCCATCGCGTCGACAACTCGTTCAAACAGCAACCGGCTCTCGAGCAGTGTAACGACGCTGCGCATCTCACCTTCGCGTTCCGGATCGAAGGCGACGACCTGCGTATCGTTTGTCGCCGCAGGATCGACACGGAAGTCCGGCTTCATATAGAACGTCGCCTCGGACTGATACTTGCGAGGCATCAGCAACACGCCGACGACCGCCATCGCCACCACCGCGAGAAAGAACAAGATACCCCTCGTGCGGTGACGAAAGAGAATTCGGCACACGTCACGCGCCGTCATACTTTGGTGCGGTTGGCGTATCATCAAGCGACTCCCGGGAGAGATCTGGTCGGCTGGGTAACGGACCTGAACGGCCCGGCGATAATCCCGATAGAACAAACTTCGTGCCTACTCGCCGCGCGATCACCTGGCGGATTGCCTTAACTCATTCTGCAAACATAAGTTACGTTCCACTCACATTGCGACCGACTGACGTAATTGATGTTGCGACAGGGCAGCGCACGTTGCGAATCGACAACGCCGGTGGATACGTTCACACACGGCGACGTAGACACCCGAGCGAGAGGGCTGCGGAGAGTGGTACCCAGAAAGTAGGACGGCCACTCTTGGCCGTCTTTGTCGGGAAGTCGGGCAGTAGTGCCCGACTTACGGCGATCTTGGCCGTTTTTGTCGGGGCAGTAGTGCCCGACTTACGGCAAACGGTACCACTACCGGCCTGCGACTCTCCTGGTCAAACAGGGCTGTTCAGTTTTTCAAACTGAGAGGTTTGGACGACGGGCCTCCGAGCCCGTCGAATAATGACTTAGATTAATCGACGGGCTCGGAGGGCCGTCGTACATCTTGTGCAACTTCAACAATTGAAAAGCCCTGCCTGGTCAAAGCCAACACTGGTGAGTTGGTGGGGCACTCGGTATCATATCTCCTCTCACCAATCGTTCCCGCCTCCCCCTGGAGCTTCCAACCATGAAACCATCCTCTCGATTTGTTGCCTTGTTCATCTTGCTGGTCGCCGGTACAGCAGGCACGGCCTATTGGCGGGTCGGCGGTGTCGGTGCGGACATGACCGGCAAGGCAACGGCGTTTTTGGGGACACTGACGGATGAGCAGAAGGCTGTTGCCGTCCTGGCTTTCGAAAAACCGGAACGCCTCGATTGGCACTTCATCCCGAAGGAGTACCGCAAGGGCTTGCAGTTGAAAGAGATGTCCGATGCTCAGCGTCAGGCAGCCCATTCGCTGCTGCAAACCGCGTTGAGCGAGATCGGCTACGAAAAAGCCACGAACATTATGCAACTCGAACACATCTTGCACATGCTCGAGCACGAGCGAAACTCGAATAAGTGGGCTCGCGAGACAGATCGTTATTACTTCACGGTCTTTGGCACGCCGAGCGAGAAGGGTGATTGGGGCTTGAGCATTGAAGGGCATCACCTGTCATTGAACTTTACGATCAAGGATGGTGAAGTCGTTTCGTCCACACCGACCTTCTTTGCGTCGAATCCAGCCACGGTCAAGAACGAGGTGGAAGGCGGTTTTGCAAAGGGGACACAGGTCCTGAAGAAAGAAGAGCACTTGGCGTTCGAACTTGTTAACTCGTTGACCGCCGACCAAAAGAAGCAAGCTGTGATCGAAGCAACGGCACCAGCGGAAATTCGTGGGGCCGGCGAGCCGCAGCCACCTGCCGACGAGAAGGTGGGCATCAAGTTCACGGACCTCGACGAGGCTCAGCAAGGCACGATGAAGAAGTTGGTCGGCGCCTATGCAGAGAATATGCCGAAAGAAATCCGCGATGCTCGAATCGACGCCATCTTGAAGGCAGGTCCCGAGAATGTTCGCTTTGCCTGGGCGGGAGCTACGGAGCCGGGAATCGGCCACTACTATCGGATTCAGGGCCCGACGTTCCTGATCGAGTTCGTCAACACACAGCCCGATCCAGCTGGTAACCCAGCGAATCACATTCATTGTGTCTGGCGTGATATGAACGGCGATTTTGCAATTCCGGCCAAGTAACCGACTGTCCGAGAATCGCGTTTCGCATTGCAATTCCGGTTGCCCCGTGCGACAGTAATACAATGTGAGCAATCGTTATAATCGGTCGCTCCCATGTGGATGCGGTTTGATGTTGCATGCACGACGATAACGTGAAGGAACGTTCGGTCCGTCGGCTGGTCTGTGAAGGAAGCTGGAAATGCGATTTTTTTTCGTCGTTGTACTCGCCCTTGTTCTTTCGTCCGTCAGCGCGGAAGTCGCCAAAGCCCAACTTACTAACGAGAATCCAGCAGGTCTCGGCAACGTTTCGGGACAGACCGGTACTTCCGAGAACTTTTCGATCCAGCGCAACAACAGCTCTTTCATTGGCGGATCGGCAACGAACATTATCGCTGGTCAATCGGCAGTGACAGGCACCGGCGGTCTGGGCGGACTCGGTACGGCTGGCTTGATCGGCGGACTTGGTGGTCTAGGCCGCGGATTTGGCAACACGGGCTTCGGCAATACCGGATTTGGAAATCAAAACGGTCAAAACACCGCCACGCCCCAGATTCGTTTCCGCACGACGCTTGGGTTTACACACCCGCATCCGGCCCCAACCCAGATCAGTACGAATTTCTCTCAACGCCTGTCTCGAATCCCACAGTTGCCGTCGGCACAGTCGATTGCTGTGACGATGGAGGATCGAACCGCCGTACTGGCTGGACAGGTCGACTCGGAGCGTGAGAAAAGGCTGATAGAGAAGTTGGCGATGATGGAACCCGGGGTCTCGGAGGTGCGAAACGAGCTGACGGTGAAGACATCGCTGGAGCTCCTGCCTCAGCCGGGAGCGACGAATTAGCTCGTAACTGTTCGAGCGTCGCCCGTGCTTTCTCGACCATCGCTGGATCAGCGGCGCCAATCGGCAGTGTGTTGCCTCTATTCTGAGCCGCCTCCATCACCCGCTGCTGCATCGTCTTTGGCAGGTCAATCGTCGTTGTCGTAAACGACGGTTGGTGCGTTTGTTCGACATTGGCGGTCGGACCGGCGCTCCTCACTCCGCTGCCGTTGTCTTGGTAGGCTGCAGGACGAACACCCGTCGTTGCTCTTTGGCTCAGCGTTGGCGACGCACTCGTGTTTGGCTGCTTCTCCGGCTTCTTGCCAGGCAACAGGTTGACGGCCTGCTGTCCCATCACGAGTTGCCCCGACGACGAAGTGAATACGGGCAACAAGCTGATACCCTTTTGTTCCCCTCCGGTGATGCCATCCCACGGCAGCCAAATGCTGTACGAAGCGCCTAGTTCCGATTCACTGTGGTGGCTCGTGAACTGCTCCGGTGTAAAGGCATACTTGCGGTCCGGTGACTCTCGTTGCGACTCCGTGGCAGTATCGTCATACGCATAAACGACCAGTTGTCCTTCAACCTTCACGGGCTTGTTCATCTGGTTATAGAAGTACAACCGCCCGCCAAAGCCGCGCGATGCGGGAAGGCCCGGACGCGACAGAATGTCGGGAGTCCAAATGGCTGCCATCCTCACGGGCGTATCGTAGTCGCGTTCCACAATCTTGTCCGCTTTACTCCATGGTGCTTTCGGCATCCAATCGGAATCGATGGTCTTGCAGCCGGAGATTGCTGAAAGTATCACACACGCGGCGAGCAGCATTCGCTTTGTCACGGCAATCCCTCTTTGTAAGATGGCCCTCCGAGGCCGTCGTCAACGGACGGTTTCGGTGATCGACGGCCTCGGAGGGCCGTCGTACTCATGTTCAGTGCCCATGCCGGAACGACGCAAAGCCTTGGTCCGGCCTACTTCTCTCCCTCGCTACTTCTTACTAAATGGGAACCACGAAGGCTTAAAACTCGTACGTTGCTGGCTCGCCGGTGGTTGTGGTACCGGTTGCTGACTTGGCACGTATGCGGCTGGAACCGCACCATAACTTGGTTGCGTTTGATAGACCGGCTGACCGTATTGGTTGTAGCCGGCGTTGATCGTCTGCTGAGGCAACGGCTGTAAATGTGGCTGCTGACTCAACTCCGACCGCTGTAGTCCTTGAGCCTGTTCGTTCGGCAAGGCGATCGGTGTCGGCTGTGGTGCGTCGTGCGGATGATTGTGCTCCCGGGACGCAAACTGCACTCCGGAAGGATCGCTGTCCGGGAACAAGGTCGGCACGTCTTCCGAACAGAGCAAACAACCACCACTTTGGAGACCACGTTCTCCATCCAGCGTAACGACGTCACCTAGGCACCAGTTCATGCGTTGCGACTCCATCATCTTGATCATCTCGTAATCTTCATCTTCCGAGACGATGTACGGCGTCAGAATGATCAACAACTCGGTGCGGATGGTCTCGTGGGCTTCAAAATTGAACAAGTGGCCGACAACTGGAATATCTCGCAGGTACGGAACCCCTGTTTCTCGCAACTCATCTCGCTTCGTGATTAGTCCCCCGATGACAACGGTTTGTCCGCTCTTGGCACTGATGGTTGTTTGAGCGGTCGTGCGATTGATTGGAGGAACGACAAACGTGCCGCCAGCACCATCGGACAGAGTTGTTCCCTCCGCGTTCGAACCCTGTTCCGACTTGTCAGCGTCCACGGTCATCACGACCACCCCGTCATCATTGATGCGAGGCTCGATACTCAGAATAAGACCCGTTGGGACATCGACGACGCTCTGCGTGACGCCCGTATTGGTCGCTGTCGACCCGTTGAAGCGGGCGATATCTTTACCAACTTGAATGAAGGCCGGTTGGTTATTTAGGGCCATCACCTGTGGTCGGCTCAGAACTTGAAGTCGTCCGTCTTCTTCCAACGCGCGTACGAGAATATTAATGGAGTCACTCGCCGCCGAAAGTACGAGGCCAGGCGAACCGGAGCCTAACAGTGATAAAGTGCGGCTCAGGCCGAGATCCGAGATCCCTTGGGAACCAACCGTGCTTCTACCCGTCGGCTGATTGTTGGGCAGACCAACATTATTGAAGTTGAAACCTGGATTATTGGCGTTGGTTGTAGGATTTACCGCACCACGATCGTAAAGCAAGTCGTCTTGAAGCCCCAGTTCCACGCCAAATTCAAAGACGTCACCAATAAACACTTCCGCAATCAAACACTGGACCATGACCATCGGCGGACGAACGTCCAAATCACGGATCGCGTTCATGATCGAATCCATGTACCTGGGCGAGGCCGCGACGATCACGCTATTGCTGATCGGCTCTGAGATCACCGTGCTTTGCAATACAAGCTGGTCGAGCGTTGTGCTGAGCCCCGAGTTGACGGTCAGGTTCAGCGTCTGCTGCTGAGCTGTCACATAGTCTCGCACCGCCTGAGCAACGGAATCCGACGAGTTGTTCTTCAAGCGATAGACAACGATCTGGTTCGTCGTAAAACCTTGCTCGTCCAACCGCAGCAACAAAGTCTCGACGACTTCCAGGTCCGATGCGGAACCCGATGCGATCACGCTGTTCGTGCGCACATCGACGGCAAACGTCAGTGGAACGAGCGAGTTCTCGCCACCGGTCGTGGTCAATTGAGCCTGTGGCTGCCGGAACGCGATGCCTAACGCACCGCCCGTCCCCTGTCCGATCGTGACACTCTGCCCGAAGACTTGCTGCAGCGTCGCGGCCAGGCTGGTTGCGTCGCCGTTCATGATCGTAAAGACCTTCAATTGTGCCTCGGCGTCAGGCATCTGGTCCAACTCATGGATCAACGCTTCGATCAGTTCCATGCTTTTGGCCGGGGCTCGGACGATCAAGGCATTCGTATTGACGTCCGCGCTGACCTGAACATCCGACACGACACCGCTGCGGAGCAAGCGACCTCCCGCTTGATCAAGCATCATGAACTCGAGCGCCGTCGAAGGAAGTCGTGAGCCAGCTTGTGTAGCCCCACCGCCCTGTTGTTGTCCTTGCTGACCCGTCTGCTGTGCGTCACCTGCGATCGCAGTTTGCAAGACGACCGCTAGATCCTCGGCCATCGAGTTTCGAAGTTTGAAGACACGCACCTCCGCTGTCGAAGAAGGGTCTTCCGCATCGATCGTTTCGATCAAACGTTTAACCTCGCCCAAATCTCGTGGGCTGGCTTGCACAATCAAGGTGTTGGTTCGGTAATCGGCGATTACTTGAACTCGCGTGCCCAAACCAGAACGTAAATCCGTCCCCTGCCCTGGTCGTTCGACAAAGAAGTTTCGTACGGCTGTTTCGGCATCCAACGCAGATACGAATTTCAAACGAATCACTTGGAACTGGCTCGAAGGAGCCATCGGTCGGTCCAACTTTGCGATCAAGTCCTTCACGACGGCGATGCTCTCTTCGCGACCGATTAACAGGATCGCATTGGGTTCCACCAACGCGCGGATGCTGACTTGCCCTTGTCGTGGTGAGAGGATCTCTTCGTACAATTCCGTGACGAGAGTCGTGACAGCTTGACTGTTGACGAACTCGAGCGGATAGACTTCGACCAGCGGTTGTGTCTCTTGGCTCAATCGTTCGATGTCTTCGATGATCTTGCGAACGCGCTCGACATCGCGTTTGTGGCCGCGAATCATGATCGCGTCCATGCCTTCCAGAAACTCGATCTGAACCGGACCGATCAGGCCGGATCCTTCGCCCTCGACCGCAGCGTCGGCCCCCTGCCCTTGTGGCGCCGGGGGTTGAGCCTGTTCGTTGCCGCCTTGAGCTTCGGGTTGGAACAGGTTTGCAACCAGATCACCGCCCCAGCGGGCTCGGTTTCCGGCACCAAACTGGACGGTTGCCGTTGCGTTCTCACCATCTCCAGCCACCGGTGATGTTGCTTGGACAAGAGCCACGGCCCGCTGCACCTTTGCTGGGTCTGCTTCACTCACGGAGATCAGCTGCGTTTGCTCGCTAGTTCCGCGAGGCAAATCGATCGCTCGGGCAACTTGTTCCCAAACGTGTGCTTCCCGTCCGGCGTTTTCAAACGTGACGAGATTAGTACGGCGGTCGATTTGCATGACCGAACGCGGGCCCGTTGCCGACGCCAGCACGATGTTCGCGACTTCGCCGGTTTGCGTGGTTGATAAAGCCAGCCGCTGTCCCCACATCTGCCGCAGTTGCGTTTCAAATTCTCGCCACGTCATGTTCTGCAACTGATAACCTCGTGACGCTGCAGGCTGCTGTCCCACGGCGGTCGCCGGACGAGTATTCGAACTGCCCAACAAGGAAGCAATCTGTCGCTGAGTCGTCTCGGCTGCGAGGACGATCACTTGTCCGGTGCGAGCATCCGACTCGACACGAGCGTCAGGAAACTGTTTCTGTAAGGCAAGCGCCAACTCACGCGGATCGCGGTTGCCGGCTTGATAAGCCTGCGCGACGACGGTGGGCTGCGTGTTCGTGGACGCGACCGTTGGCAGGTCGAGGGCGCCAACCAAGTCGGCGGCGATCTGTTGGGATTGTGCGTTTCCCTGCACCACCAAACGATTCAGTTCTCGGTCGACGTACACGGTTGAAGCCTCACCGACGCCGGACAACATCGTGCGAAGCTGCGGCGCGATGTCTGCGGCCTCACGGTTTCGAAGCTGATAGGCTTTTGCTCCTGCGGGCAGCGAGTTCTGCGCGTCTGCGGTCGATGCCAACGCCAGGGTGACGACGGTCACACACAAACAGCGCACGCCAATCGCACCAAGTATTGCGGTGGTCGAATTGAGCATTTTGACTAATCCCATTGAAAATCTATTGGCGCGCACGACCATAGCTGGCAGCAAACGGACTGCTACCGCGGAACCCACTCAATAGGATTAATCGGCTCAACCATTCCTGTCGTTAAATCCAATTCAGACGGAATTATCGAAAGAGTCGATGCTAGCTTGGCGAGGATGTCTGAACGTCGCCGATTTCCCGACCACTAGATCAGCGGGCCCTGCGGAGGCGGAGACGCGCGCACTGGAAGCATCTTGTGCTACGCTTCGACCAACGTCTGCCCGAGTGCGACAACAACGGTCCCGCCGTCGCTGGTGGCGATCTCAGCGTCTTTCTGTTGAACGCGAATCTTCGCGACTTTGCCTTGAACTGTGCCGACGGACACCTCGTCCCCCTCGCGCAGCTTCAAGACTTTGCCTTCGGTGCGAACATTGATCCAAATTGCGGGGAGTCCATCCGATTCTGTGATGCCAGATACCGTCGCTTGCGTCGCAGGGTCGAATCCTGGTTTCTCAGGGGGCGCGACCGGCGGGTCGGGAGCAACCACTACGGCAAGCTTGACGATGCCGCGAGCGGTCTTTGAGGGAAGGCCGCCGTCTTCGACACGATAGGAGAACTCGAACTGCCCGAGTTCCTTCGGCGTCCAGCGAACCTCGCCGTCCTTACGAACTTCCAACCCTTCAGGCGCTTCGCCTTCCAAGTAGTAGGAAAGCGGATCGGACTCCGGATCACTTGCCTGCAACCGGAAGGTTAACGGCTTCTCGGGATTACCCTGCTGGGAAATCGTCGAGGCAACCTTAGGAGGTTGGTTGGCGGGCGAGAAGAAGTTGCGAGAGATGATCGTCTTTACATACTCTTCGACGTCCGGGCGAGCCAAGCGATTGGAAGGCGGTTCGTCGAGCGATTCGCGCGCTGGTGAACCTGCGATCGAGATGGCTTCGACCGTCATGGAGATATCCAGTTGTTTGGACGTCGCTAACGGCTTGATGCTCAGACGCGAGATCCGATGCATGTGGTCGACGCTGTAAAAGTCGTACAGCAACTGTGTCAATTGCTTCAGGTCGCCATGGCCGGACAATAAGAAGCGATGAACGTAATACACCTTGCCCTCAAAGTGCCCAGAGGCAGGGCTGACCTTACGTCCGTCCAAGCCAACCGAGTCGGCACGCTTGCCTAGCCAATCCAAGTACAATGCCTGAGCGAGGGCACGATCCTCTGGCAGCGACCGCTCGCGCCAATCGCGCATGTCGCGGTCCGCCTTCTTGCCTTGCAGCGTGATGCGGTTCTGGGTGGCAAGCTTGTCACGCAAAGTAAGTTCTTGCATGTCGCGGTCGTCAAACGCATTCATCATCCGGTCGAGCGCATAGAACCCGCCCATGATCAAGAGTGCCGCCGCGACGATCGTCGTTAGTATCTTTTCACGTTTCGTCATTGTGGGGCGCTCTCCTGCTCGGTGACCGCCGACGCCGCCGTCTCTTTCACTGCATCCTTCGGCTGATCAGCGGTCGCTGGACCGGGATTGGGTGCTTCGATCGAAATGGTCTTCGTGAGGATGACCGTCTCTTTGAATCGCCAGTTATAATCCTTGCGGCGTTCGTCGTCTGACGTTCCGGTACTGACGATGCTTCTCCCCTGCACTCGCATCGAGTCGCGAAGTTGACTCAGGTGCTCCGCTTCGCGCGTGTAGCCATCCAAGACAATCTGCGCTCCGCTGGGCTGGCGCGTACTCATATTCAGTTGCGTAAAAATCGCATCCTCGGCCGGCGGAAGCTCCTGTGCCATGAAATACAGCTCCTCCAACCAAGTGATATCGTCGACGAGAAACCGTTCGACCAATCGAGCTTGTGCAATGCTGACGTTTGCCGCCTCGACATCTTTCTTCAAGGAGGCTGACTCTTCGTTTAAGTTGGCGATAACGGCATCCATACTGGAAAGCTTGTAGTAAGCCCCTAGAGCAAACAGCAGCAACGTCGCGGCGATGGCGCCACCGATGATTAGGTTACGTTTCGTTTGAGTTGGCGCGGCGATGCGTTTGCGAGGATGGAGGAAGTCGATCGGGTGCGTCGCACCAGCCGCTTCGTCCAGCAACATTCCTAGCAGTGGGGCGAAACGACCGGGATGCAGCGGGCGATTGGTACGAAGCGTTCCGTCGACTTCGATCCCATCGAAGGGATCGAACAATTCAACGGTCAGCGACAAGCCGCCTTCGATTTCGGCCTTCAACGCATTTTGTTCTGTACCATCACCGCACAAAATGACTTTCTCGACGCGACGACCGCGCAGTTGATTTTGGGCCGACGCGATCGTCCGACGGATCTCGCCCAGCAACGCCTTTGTCTGAACCGTTCCATCATCTCCGAAGGCGAGTCGAACGGTTCGCATCAGGACGACCGATTCGTCAACCATCACCGTCAAGTCAGCTTCGTCGGCCAACAGATCGACCATCATGCGACAAGGCTGCGGGGCACCTTGATCTCGTCGACGCAATAGCGACGCGGCAGAGAACGCACGCAGCACCATACGCTTGGGTGTGGAAGTGGCCGCCGATTGGCAGGTGGAGCTGATCTGCGAGACCATGTCCGGCGAGATCGCAGCGGCTAGCACGCTGAAAGTATTATCTTCCGCCGTGTCGAGATAAACGAAGTCGATTGGCCAATCCTCGCCAATCGTCGTGAATTGTCGCAACGCTTGAAAGCGGACCAAGTCAGGCAACTCTTCGAGCGGACAGGGCGGCAACGCAAGCTGTCGCAGTTCGATGCTCGCGCGGCCAACAGCGACCAGCGTCTCGGTTCGTCCGATGCCGCGACTCGCGAGCGCCTGAGCCAACTTGCCGCCGATCGTATCGTCAGAAAAAGTTTGGCCGGGGTCACGAGGACCGAGATCGACACCGAACGCGTGCTCGACGACGATACTGCCGCCTTGCGTTCGTGCGACCGCGACGCGTGCTTCACGTAGTCCCCATTCAAGTGCTAGTAATTTCGCCATGTCTTCACTTCAACCTTACGGGGACACCATTCCTTCAAGTAAATCGACGCCCAACGTCTCCAAAGCATATCCGCGTCCAAGGTGGCTGATATCTCTCCACAATAGTTCGCGCGGCTCGGTGCCGGTAGCATCAAATATCAGTTCGGCTCGCGAAGAGGGCCCGCCGCCTTGGAAATAACCGATGATCTGGCAGCGGAACACGTCGCCACCACCACAAATGAACGGAGTCAGAGCCTTCAATTGCTCCAGATTGACAACCGCTTCGCTCAATAACCAGGTTTCGTTGCTACGGGCAGCGGCGTTGTCTTCCGTGACAGCAGTCCGCAATTCGATGATCTGGTCCACAAGCTCCTCAGTCATAACCGGCTCGCCGGTGGTGGTATCGACGGCAGGAACGCCTAACAAGAGCTCTCGGGGGGCTTCGTTGATGTTGATACGCCCAGGAATGACCGCGGTCTCGCTGACGGTGCAATTGTCCATCAGGCTCGTCATGTAAGTCGCCATCGCGAGGATGTCATTTTGAAACGGCGATTTGATCGTCGTCGCCTGCTGGCTGCTACCGCTGCGCCCACCACCCGCCTGGCCTTCGATCTCGATGCTGGCACCGATCAGATCAAGCACCTGTGTCAGCGTCGCCTTGGGCGATTGGCTCAGATCGAGTTGTAGATTTTCTGCGGATTGGCCTTGGCCCGCATTTCCGCTGCTCTCCGCCGGCCCATACAACCGATAGGCAACGATGAAGTTGGCCCACTCGGCACTGAAGACTTGACTCAGCTCATCGTGCAACGCCTGTAAGTCCTCGTTGTTTAAGTGGATTCTGGGCAGTCCCTCCGCGGACGCGTTGCGTTCGCTGCTGTACAGTGTCAGGTAGGCGGACCAACCGCGGCTTGCAACGCCACTGGTGACGTCCGCTTCAAGCGACGCGGTGCCGCCACCGAGCCCCAGCGACGTCGACATCGACTGCTCGTGTGCGTCAATCATTCCGTTGCGGTTAAAGTCAGCGCCGAACAGCGACTCGGGTGTGACGCCCGCGACCAGCAGTAGCTCTTCCACGGTTTGCAGCGGGCCGTTGCGTGGTTCGTAGGGCGGTGAGAGGGTCGAGTAATACTCACCAAACTCGGCACCGTATTCGCGAGGGTCTTCGTCTGGGTCCATCCAATCGAGAATCGCGTCGGCAACATCTTCGGTCATACCGGGCAGGCTCATCAACAGCGTTCGTCCACCGTTGGGCACCGCAGCATCCGCGATCAATAGCATGTTCAGATTCAATCGCGAAGACTCGTCCTCTAATCCATATCGCACGCCGCCTGAGGCAAGTCCAAGTTCGTCAAAGTAGGGAGCAACCACCGTAAAGCAGCCTCGATCGAGCGGATCTTGTTCGGGAATCACCACCGCCGTTTGAAAGTAGAGCGGATTGTTGAAGTGGCCACCCGCTTCCAATCGTGTGGCTTCGTCGGTGGCCAGATATTGTTTGATGGCTTCGACTCCGGACTGTACGAGCATGCGAGCTTGTAACTGCTTGCCATTCACCGTCGCCACGCGGCGATGAGCCAGCATCAGGTCACTGAACGAATACGCAGCGAGCGCCAACACGATGACAACCACCAGAACGATGATCAGCACAATCCCGCTACGCCGTTTCGAGCAACGCCGCTTTCTCATATCCCCGCCGCCTCCAACGAAGTGTCCTCTTCCGCGGTTTCGACCGCTTGGCCCGTCGCAACGGGAACCAGCAATCGGTAGTAGTGCAATGCGCTCGGATCTAGATCGGTCGAAGTTCCCACCGATGCTTGATCGACAGTGAGCCTCTGCATCGAAGGAGCCTCAAGCAGCATGATGATTTGAATTGCAACGGGGAGCGAGCCCTCGACTTCGGTATCCCATTCGTAACGCCATTCGATTCCATCGAAGTATTGAAATTCGATCGAAGCAACTTCGGCCGCAACAACCTCTCCGGCGCTGTCGGCGGCGGCCAACAACCCATTGGCGAGTGCGTACTGGCTGACGGCGCGATCGAGTTGACGGCGAACGAGACCGCGTTGCACGACGTCCGGGTCGGTCGAGGTCAAGATGTCTTGGCTTGTCGCTGTCATCCCACTCGCGGAAGCGGCGGTGTCGCCGTTGAGCACATAGTACGTCACCGTTTTTACATCGCTGGGAATGTCCGTGATACCAAGCGTCGAGTTGCGCGTCGCGATCATCGACTGATATTCATCAAAGCGAGGCAACCGGCTGATATCCAGTTGCAGCTGGTACTGGTTTCCGTAGATCCCCGGCTTGGCCGGCACTGTCACGGAAGAAAGGTCTTGCGACGCGGCAGATGCTTCCGCAGCAAGGTCCGAAGTCAGCGCGGCGGAAGAGTCGTCCGATGCCGCATCCCCACTCCCGACACCGGTCTCATCGCCCCCTCCTGCTGAAGCCCCACCGCCAGCAATCGCTCCTGCGGCAGCGTTGGAGATCATCTGCTCGAGGCCGGACAGGTCTTGCTCGTATTCCAGAACGGTGTTGCGAATGTCATCTGCAATGATCTTTAGGATGGACCTGGCGAGTTGCGATTCTTCGAGTTGCTTTCGACGTGCGTCGTAAGAGCGCAGATGCAGATCGACCGCCATGCTGATCGCGAGGAGTATCACCGTCGTGAGGCCGAGCGCAAGCATTAATTCAAGCAGCGTAAAGCCGCGGCGACCTTGTAGGTCGGAGTTGTACTGCGACATGAGACCGGACGAAGTGCAATTCCGTCCTTCTTTCGAACTAGCCACTGGCCCCTCCTGTCGCTAATGACTCATCCGTCTCGGTCGCGACCAGCGGATCAATCATCCACCGTGTGACCGTAAAAGAAACTGGACGCGAGAAGAACTCCGGTGTTTGCTCGATGCGCACGACGACCGATGTCAAGCCTTCTTGGTCGATCGGTTGAACGGTGATTGTGTACATCCATTCGGTTTGATATTGAAGGTCGGTCACGGGCATTGGTCCGACGGATTGAATCGGGAGAAAGCCGAGTTGGAGTTCGGCCACCGTCGACTCGCATAGCAATTGTGCCGTCGTCAGATCCCGAGCGATCTCGGCATTGCGAGCACCGATTCGCATCAGTTCGCCAATGGCGGCGAGCGCGCCGCCAAGAATGGCGAGTGCCAACATTACCTCTAGCAGAGACAGGCCCGAACGATCCGATCGACAAGTTGCGTTACGAGTCCTGCTCATTCGACCTGCTCTCCGGAAAGGAGGTCGCTGACGTAAACAACTCCTGTCAGTCCACGCAAAGATAGTTTGATGTAACGGTCGCGTGGATTCTTGATGAACAGTCGGGCGGTCGACGAAGTGCCATCGGGATAGAAGAAGACCGGTGCCGACATCGATGCATTTTGGTTCACCAACGCGTCGGTGCCTTGCACCGCAAGCAAGTCACGAGCGTCTTGCGTTGTCTCGCCCGCGGCGAAAACGATCTCTTCAGGAAGGTGCTTCATCGTGGCGGACGTAGCGTCGTCGAACAATTGTGGAGGCGGGGCAACGATCGGAGTTCCCATTGCGGCAGCACCGGTCATCGTCGAAGACTCCAAATAGTCTTCGTCCGAATACCACGGCTCGACCATGTAACCATCCGCTTCCGGCTCGTACCTGAATACGTAGGTACGACCGGTCTCCATGGCCTTGGCGCGGGCCTTGGCCCATTCGGCTCGAATCAGGTCAGCCGATTTGCGGAGCCGGTATGTCTCCAACGGTCGATTTACGGAAGGCATCGCCAACGCGGCAATGACTACGAGCAGACCCAACACCAACAACATCTCCAACAACGTGATGCCACGCTGTAGTGTCGAACTTGTTGTGTGCTGCGTCGTCATGGCATCGCTTGCGTAGGACGGACGCCTCGTCCGTCCAGAAGGAATGGACGGACGAGGCGTCCATCCTACGATCAACTCCGCTACGAGTTGGTAATATCGTCTTCCGTTCCGTCTTGGCCGTCAGGTCCCCAGGACCACACGCGGAACGAGTCGCCGGTCGATTCGTACTGATACGGATTCGACCACGGATCTGGCTCGATTTGCTTCTTGCTATAGGGCCCAGCCCACTTGCTGGTGTCCCCAAGATCGGCAGGAGCCGTGAACAACGCGTCGACGCCTTGCTGGGACGTCGGGAATGTGCCGACATCGATGTGATATTGCTCCATGAGTTGCGAGATGGCGTCGACCTGAATCTTTGCGACCTTCTTCTGTGCGGATGTTTGCGTCCGCGACAAGAAGACGCCGACCGTCGATCCCAAGATGACGAGGATCGTGAGGACTAAGAGAACTTCTAACAGCGTAAAACCTTGCTGACCACGTCTACGGCGTTTCATAACTTGCGACTCCTTATCTCAACCCATGTGTTCGTTGGCGTTTGTGAATTGCTCTAGTCGTTTTGGCGTAGGGTCCGCTGTGCGGACCATTTCTTTAAGGCGGTCCGCACAGCGGACCCTACCAGTGAAACGGAGGGAATTATTATTTGTCTACACAGTTGCACTCATCTTAATGACCGGCAGCAGCAACGCCATTACGACGAACAGCACCACGCCCGCTAGATTTAGCAGCAGAATTGGCTCGATCAATCGCACCGCGAGCTCCAGCCGTCGTTCGGTGCGGCGCTCGAGGCCATCGGCAATCTCGACAAGTACTTTGTCTAGCGTATTTGACTCTTCGGCGACCGAAATCATCTCGACGACGGTCTTCGGAAAGTAGCCCGAACTGGCCAGCGGCGCAGCGAGCGTTTGTCCGGACGAAATATTTTCGGAAGCGGCAGCAATCGCCTCGGACAAGACACGATTACCAGCAGCATCTCGACTGACTTCCAGCGACTTCAGAATAGGCACGCCATTGCGCAGCATCGTGCCCAACACGCGACAGAATCTGGCGACCGCCAAGTTCTGAAAAATGCTGCCCAACAGCGGAATCTTCAATTTCCATCGATCTGCCGTCCGACGACCCGCCTCCGTCGCCAATCTTGTTTTGGCAAAAAAGAAGGCGAACGCAGCGGCAACCAGCAAAATCCAGCCGTATTCACGTACGGAACCGCTGAACCAGAGCAACCAATCGGTCATGACCGGCAATTCGCCTCGCTCGCGTAAACTGTCAAAGATGCTGGCGAACTTCGGCACGAAGAACACGATCAGCACGCCGACAACCGTCGTACCAACGACGGTCAAGAATATTGGATAGGCCAAAGCTCCCGTCGTGCGGCTCTTCAAATCTTCGTACTGTTCGGTAAAGGTTGCAACACGGTCTAAGGCTTCTTCCAGAAAGCCGCCTTCGCCGCCGGCCTTGACCATGTTGATAGCCAATTCGCTGAACACACGCGGATACCGCGACATGGCTTCGCCCAGCGTCGTGCCTTCCTCGACGCGTCGATACACGTCATCCAGCACCTCTTTGAGAACGACATGAGACGATTGGTCGCGAAGCACTCCCAGCGATCGCAACAGCGGAACACCGCTTCGCAGCAGAGACGCCAGTTGACTATACGTAACGGCCATCGTCTGACCGCTGACCCGCCGAGTGAACGCACTCTTTTGTGATGCGGTCTTTTGTTGTGTCACTTCCAGCGGAAAGAGTTGCTGCGTGGACAAGTTCGCCACCGCCTCGCGTTCGGATTGAGCGAACAGCGTGCCTGTGACCTTTTGGCCCTCGAAGTTTCTGGCGATATAGGCAAAGTCTGGCATAGTTCTTTATCACGCTTTCGCGACTTGCTGATCTCCCTTGGTCACTCGCAAGACTTCGTCCACCGTGCTGCTTCCGGCCAGCACCTTGCGCCAGCCGTCGTCACGCAAGGTCAACATGCCGCCTTTGACAGCTGCCTGCTTCATCTTCCAACTGCTGGCGCGGTCATGAGCCAATTGCCGCACTTCGTCCGTCGTCACCAATAACTCATAGATACCAAGTCGCCCGGCATAGCCAGTTCCGCGGCATTCGCGGCATCCGACGTTCACGTACAGCGGACCATCGAGTCGATCGAAAGGAAAGTCCGGCGGCAGATCGGCCGTATCGGGCTCGTAACTTTCCTTACACTTGGTGCAAAGTCGACGGATCAGCCGCTGAGCCATAACTGCTTCCACGGTGCTGGCCACCAGGAACGGCTCGACACCCATCTCGACCATCCGTGTGTAGGCACTCGCCGCGTCGTTCGTGTGCAGTGTGCTGAACACCAAGTGACCGGTGAGCGACGCTTGGATCGCATTCTCGGCGGTTTCAAGGTCACGAATTTCGCCGACCAGCACGACATCCGGGTCGTGACGGAGAATGCTGCGTAACGAATGGGCAAAGGTCAGGCCGATCTTGGGATGGACCTGAATCTGGTTGATGCCTTCCAGCTGATACTCGACAGGGTCTTCCGTCGTGATGATCTTAATATCGGGGCTGTTGATTTCGAGCAGCGAGCTGTACAGCGTCGTGGTCTTACCGGAACCTGTCGGTCCGGTCACCAGTACGATTCCGTGGGGAATGTCAATCAATTCGCGGAACGTGGTATAGGTTTCCAGTTCCATCCCCAGCTTCTTCAAGTCGAAGGACATTGAGCTCTTGTCCAACAACCGCATGACCAGGCCTTCGCCATGAATCATGGGGATCACGGAGAGGCGAACATCAACCTCGCGTCCCGATATCCGCAACTTCATACGGCCGTCTTGCGGCAGCCGCTTTTCGGCGATGTTCAGTCGCGACATGATTTTCAAGCGGCTGACGATGGCCAAGGCGAAGCGATTGATTTCGGGCGGGACCGGTTGGGTTTGAAGCATTCCGTCGACGCGATAGCGAATCTTCAGGCCCGAAGGTTGAGTCTCGATATGCACATCGCTCGCTCGAGATTCGATTGCTTCGAGCAGGATCTCGTTGACCAGCCGGACGACCGAGGCCTCTTGCGCCATCTCCGACAGTTCCGAGCCATCGGTCTCGATATCGCTGAGTAGTTCAATGCCGTCTTCTTCAGCGCTGGCCAGCATCAAGCCTTCGACGGTTTCGCTGCCGACACCGAGATGCCGCTTGATCAGCTTGGTGATCTCGCTGCGAGCCGCGAGGACTGGCGTCACGCTTAACCCGGTCGCCGCGCTGACTTCATCAAGCGGATACAGGTCAAACGGGTCCGACGTGGCCACGACCAGCGAGCCGTTATGTCGGCTGATCGGGAACAGCGACTGGCGATGAATCAGTTTGTTGGGAAAACTGCTGAGCAGCGACAGGTCGACTTCCGTTTCGCTGAGGTCCACGTAATCCAGCCCCACCGCGTCGCCCAACGCGCGCAACGCCGCTTCCTCGGTAACGAAGCCGAGTTCGACGGCCGCCTCGACGACGTCGTCTTGGTTTTGCACCCGCGACATCGACAGTTGCCGATCATCTAGCAGGCCACAGCTAACAAGTATTTCACCGGCTTCCATTCGTTACACCTTCAATCCATCTCGTTCGTTGCGGTTGTTCTTAGAAGTGGTTTCAAATTCGTGAGCCGAAGGCGTTAGCCTCGGGCCGCAACCACCCAACACTCGCGAAACGGAGGCCCGCGGCGATCGCCGTCGGCTCACAACCGCTCACTGCTCGGTGGAGAAAATACGTCGAGTTGTTCTTCATCATCACCTAAAACCAGCTCAACAATGACTAACTTCTTCTTTTGCGTAGGGTCCGCTGTGCGGACCTCAGGGATTCCTGGTCCGCACAGCGGACCCTACTCTTGAAACGCCGAAGTTACTTCTGACTAATTCCTAAGGCTCACTTCCGTTTTCGCGTTCACCTCCACTACTTGATGGACGATCTTGAAACTCAAAGGGATCTCCGAGCATCTCTCGAAACTTCATCCGTTGGTCGGGCTTCAGTTCTGCCAACAGCTTCACTTGCATCTCACGCCGCAGTTCTGCGACCTTCTTGCCAAACTCCTGTCCAAGTTCAATTGCTTTGGTGCGTAGAGCCTCGCGTTGCTCGTCGGTCACGGAAAGTTGCTCGCCAACCTCGTTCGACCCCAGCGGTCCGAGGCCACCGGCACCGCGCATCCGAAATTGAAGTTCCAATTGCGAAAGACGCCTACGCTGGTGCGGCAAGAGAAACGTAAGCCCCTCCTCCCCCTCTTTGTTCAGCGTCCGGAACGCTTCTTGAACCTGGTCCCGCAAGGCCTCTCGATCGGCTACGGACGCTGCATCTCGGTTGCGAAATTGGTCCGCAAAACCCATGAGGACTTCACGTCTCCGTTCGTTGAACTTAGTCACCGACTTGCTCAACGCAGCCTTTTGTTCGTCGAGCAGTTCTAACTCAGACTGCACATCTGATCGTTGCAATAAATCCAACGGTCCACCGCCGCCGAAACCTGAGGGGCCTCCGCCAGCCAATCTCCCGCGACCTTCAAGCCGCTGTTGAGCATTGGACACACCCACTACCAGCGATAAAGCAATGCTCATCAATAGCAGCCACCGGTTGCGATTAGCAGACATACTGATGATCTCCATTTCTGGAATTCCGTCTTTTGCTGTAGGCAGCCGGGCTGGGCGGGAATCGCAAGGCGAGATGTGTTGACGCAGGGTAGTCGAGATGCCTATTGAACCGATTCGACGCACAAGAGTTACGAAAAAACGAGGCCAATCACAAGTAATCGGAATACATTTGGGAGTCCCGCCGACACCGTAAAGCCTTGCTAGATTCGCGTTTACCGACCGAACTTGTCGACCTTCATTGTAGTCAGCACCACGCAGGATGAAAACGTGCGCCGAGGCAGTTAGTTACAGTTCGTTACCGAGAAGGAACGGTCGGATTCCCGGCCCCTGGTGTTTATTGAGGACCAGCCGCCCTGATAATGGCGTTTTTCCGACTCCCGCGTCCCGGACGCGTGTGGCCTGGAATCCACTCGGCGTCAGCGGGGCGGTTGGTACTTTATGCTGAGACTTCGCTTACACCGTGTGGGTCCAACTACCTTCCGCCACGACCACCACTCGGTCGACCGCCTCCACCACCCCCAGGAGTGCCACCGCCGAAACTACCGCGACCACCAAATCCGCCGGGCGTCCCGCCGCTTCCTCCGCCACCACCTTGAAGTGCTCGGAAGAACTCTATTCGCTGCTGGATTGCCGCCGCATCGCCGGACGTACCGCCGCTCGGTTGACCGGGACTAGAGCTCGAACTCGACGAACTGCTTGATGGAGTTGCACTCGTCCCGCTTGTCTTCAAGTTTTGACCAATCAAGGCTGCCAGTGCGGCTTGGACACTCGTTGGGTTTCCGTGGCGTATGGCCACGACATCCATCGCGTCGTCTGACTCCAAACCTTCTTGATCGAGTTGCTTAACAAGCATTTCTACTTCGCGGAACAACGGTTCCGGGGCGGCAACGATCAGGGAGTTGCTTCGCGCGTCAACTCCGATCGTCATTTTTGCTGGTTCTGCTTCCACTTGTGCGCTGCCGCCACGACCGCCCCCTCCCCCGCCACCACCACGGAGTGCTTGGATAAAGTCCGCCGGCGAAGGTTGTCGCTGCTGCTGCCCTCCCCCGCCCCCCGATGCTCCAACGACTCGGTCCGGGTAAATCGTTTTAACAATCGTCGCCATCTGGTCGGCCGCCATATATTGCACCGGAATCAGCCGCGGCGTCCCCTCCGTCAGTACCTGCTCCGGCCCCGCTTCGCGATCGATAACCGGCAGGATGCGTTCGATCAAAGCAAGATCTGTCGGTGCGGCTTGAATAATGAGCGCATTGAGCCGCTTATCTGGCACGATGCTCGCCGCACCGGCTGACAGCGTCGTGCTTGAGCCTCCCAAAATACTACCCAGCATCCCGCCTCCGATGTCCCCCAACATCGATGAGGCAACGTCGCCGAGCAGCGAACCGCCGCCATCGCTCGCGGAAGCGCCGTTCACGACCTGATTCAACGTTTCGGCAGCAACGTCGGCTTTGATGTACTTCAACCAATAGACGGTTGGCTCGCTGCCCATGAGCGAAGATTGTTCCGTAAAGCTGCGTAAGAGTGTCTCGAAATCGTCGAGCGCATCGAGGTCGTCCGAGGCAATCATGAGACCATTCGGCGTAATCGACACGATGATGTCACCACCATGCGCCGCTGTGCCTGATCCCTGCTCACTCGGCGATGCCGTTTCTTGGTCCGCTTGCTGTAGATGGGCAAACGAAAACCGACCGCTGCCTGTGCGCTGTGCATTTCCGCGGGTAGGAGTCTGCTCCTTTAGGTCCGGCTGTGGTTCTGCTTCTGGGGCAGGCTCTTCGCGCGGGGCGGGCATGGGAGGTGCTGGCTGCTCCGAAGGACTCGGTGTCGCCAACCGTCGTTCTCGCAAAGTGGAGCTGATCGCGGATGGTGTGACGATGCGGATCTTGTTGTCTCGCATCGTTGGCCAGAACAGTTCCATACTCTCCAACGCCGAGGCCGCAGCCGTGCTGTTCAGCGGCAGCATACGGATGTTCTCACGCAACCCTGCGCCTTCCGCTTGCGGGCCTTCGAGCTTCGCGACGAGTTCTTTGACTTGTTCGATCTGAGCCGAGGAGCCTCGTACCCACAGCTTCATCGTCGTCGGATCACCATCGATCTTGGGCCCGTCGGCGGCAGCTTCTTCGCCACCCATGCCAAACAGCTTATTGATCGAGAGGATCACCATTTGCGGGTCCATCTTGTACAGCTGAATGACCTCGATTTGGTCGGCGTCGCCTTCCAATTGCTTTAATGTTGCAACGATCGTGGCGTGCTCAGTCGGTCGCGCGAGTGCAACGACCTTTTTGGTGACCGGGTCGATCGTCAGCCGCACGTCTGGCAGTCCGGCGAGCAACGTTTGAAGTATCTGGAGCACTTGGTCGGGATCGGCTTTGCGAATCGCGTACGTCATCAACTGCGGCTGCTCGAGCACACCAACTGTCGCACCTTCACCCTGTTGAGCCACCCGATCCACCATGGGAACGATCGCTTCCAGCTGACGGATTAACTCTCGGTCACCCGTCGCAAACAGCCTCGCGGTGAACGGGTCGATGGCAATGCGAATCTTGTCATTTGAGTTCTCTTCTTCGGGAATACTGAGCAGCGGTCGCGCGATGGCCATGACCTCTTCGGGACCCACGTGCTTCAGGTTAATCTCCACAATCCCTTGAGCGCGTGCCGCATCTGGATTCTCGACCTGCTCGATCATCTCGCGAATCGTACGCAGTTTGCCTGCCGTTTCGGTCACCAGGATCTGGCTGGCCGTTGGAAACGCGATGACCTTTCCCTGCGGTCCGATCATCTTGCCGATTTCCGTTTCGGCGTCGGCAGGGTCCATCTTCGCAAGGTGAAACAGCACTTTCACAATCTCGAACGAACCGCGTTTGTCCAACTCGTCGATACTGACGAACTCGACCAATTGGGGCGGAATCTCGTCTTCCAAGTTCATCAACGTCAGCAGCCGATCACTGCGCACGAGCGTGAACCCCTTCAACAGCAGCACGCGATTCATCAGATCGATGGCTTCCGCCGGCGTATAAGCCCGCGTGTCTCGATAGTTGAAGGTTCCGTCCGGGGGCACTTCCATCAGCAACGAAAGATCAGCCTCGTCGGCAAACCACGTCAACACATCCGACCACGGTTGGTGAACGAAGTTGAATTTCAACTTGATGTCAGCCGGCTTGGAAGCCACCGGTACTGCTTTCTCGGGCTTGGTGTCTGCAACCGCTGGATTCGGGTAATCGTCCCCGGCAACGGGCGGCGCTGGCTTGGGTTCGGCAGCAGGCGTTGGCGCGGGCTCCTTCGCCGGTTCGTCCTTGGGAGTTTCCGCTACTTGAGTCGGAGCAGGTGTCATCGCCTGTAATTCGCCTTCCGCCAAGCCAGCCAAGCGATCCCAGTTGGCTCTCTGCACTTCGTTCAACACACCGGCCAATTTGCGTTCGTAATCCTGCATCACGGCGCGTCGTTCATTTTCGCCGCCTTTGGCCAGACTCTCCGCGCGCTGTGCGAGCAACTCGCCAACTTGTTTCTGTTGTTCCTCGGTCAGGTCCAGCATCTTCGCGATTGCGTTGTCCGCTAGCGAGCTCATCCCAACGCGAGCAACTCCCATCTGACTCAAGATCTGCCGCTGCTCGGTCGTCAGCAACGCCATACCCATACGCTCAGATTCGGCGACGAAAGGAGCCAGACGCGCCTCGCGTTCCGCCTGGGGAAGGTCTCGCAGCTCGAGTGCGACGTTCAGCGCTTCCCCCTCGCGGCGATCGATCAGTTCGATCAGTTTCTGTTTCGCCTCGTCGGACAACCCAAGCCGCTTACTGCCCTCGTCATCGACGGCATAAGCGAGTCGACCGACGAAGGTGGGATCAGCCGCCTGAGTGGCTGCGAGGGCCGAGAATATCAACGGGAATGTAGCAGCGAGGGCCAGCCACAAGTTCCGGCGAGTTTTAGGAGTCGATTTCAACTTCTTGTCTCCGTCAGATTTGAGCCCGTTCAGGAAGACTTTGCCCGAGTAGGAGCATACGGAATCCATACTAATTGCTCTCACTGGAGTTACACCAGTGAAATTGCGGCAAAATGGGAGTCTGGACCTTGCATTCGCCGGGAAACTTCCTTGTGATATCATTTAAACGCAAGGCGCGAGGTCTTGTTTCGGACTAAGTTCCCAATTCGCCCAATTTCGGGCCCCTTTTCGAGAGACAGTCAAGGAGCGCTCTATGCGTGTCGCAGCCAACTTTCGCATCGCTGCAATGATGCATCTCGGCTGTGCATGGTGCTTCTGTTGCTTAATCGTCTCTCAAGCCATCGCGCAAACGCCGCGACCAGTCGATCCGCGAGAATTCGGACTGAACATTCCACCGGGCCCCGTCCGTGCTGGAAACGACGAGGCGATCGCGACCGCGGACGATGACGGCAGTCCCGTCGTGGCAAAATTGTTGGTCGACGTCGGCGACTATCGCATTGTGATGTTGCCGGACGGGCGACTGGTGCCTCGACCAATGCAGGCCGCAACGCTCACGGAACGCAAGTTCGAGCCGATCACGAAAGACGCCTTGTCGTCACAGCTGTTGGCCCAAGAGTTTTCCGGTTTCAAGACAAATCAAACACGCCATTATCTGAACGTCTACAACACCAGCGAGGAATTCGCGCTCGCGACCAGTCGCATTATGGAGACGATGTTTCCTGGCGTCGCCAACTACGCCAAGGCACAGAAGATCGAGATTGCCGAACCCGACGTACCGCTCGTCGTCGTGATGTTCCGCACGGAAGACGAGTTCCAACGTTATCAGCGGATGCCGACTGGAGTGGTGGCCTACTACAACATTCTCGACAACCGCGTCGTAATGTATGAAGAGTCGCGACTGAAGAGCGTCAAGCCAGAACTCGCGATCCAACAGTCCATCGCAACGATCGCCCACGAAGGAGCTCATCAGATTCTGCACAACATCGGCGTGCAAAAGCGTCTTTCCCGCTGGCCCATGTGGTTGAGTGAAGGGATTGCCGAGTTCTTTGCTCCCACCACGTTCGGCAGTCGGTTGAAGTGGAAAGGCGCCGGCCAAGTCAATGACATGCGGATGTTTGAATTGGAAATGTATCTGAAGAGCCGCGAGTCGGATCAGCCAGACGGACACATGATCGAGCAGACGGTCATCGCAAGTCGCTTGACTTCGACGGGATATGCGTCGGCGTGGTCTCTGACACACTACTTGGCCAAGATCAAACGAGTGAACTTCAATGACTACGTTCGCGAGGTCAGTCAGCTAGGCCCGCTGGAAACGATCGGCGAGACGGTTGCTCCCGGCGTGGTGCCTGAAAATCTTGAACTATTCCACAAGCACTTCGGCGATGACTTGGGTGATCTGAACAAGCGACTCGTGCTGCATCTCAAGAAGCTTCCGTACTCCGACCCGTTCGCAGAATGGCCACACTTTGTGGCGACCGTGGCCGTGCCCGACGGACGTCGCGCGAAGCGGGACGCGAACATCTTTCATTCGGCGGACATGGCCTCGAAATGGATCGAAGAGGCCTTGGAAACCGTCGACGCTCAACAGCGATCCGCCGCCGCAACCGACGTCCGAGTGTTCGCAAACCGGACGATTGCGACTCAATACGCGAGGCAGTGGCTCGGCCAGTGAAGATTGAACTTCCGCTCGTTCGCGAACTGAGTTCAGGCCTAAAGGCGGTCGACGTCTTTCGGCGGTTGTCTCAGCGTCCTTTCTGCTTGTTTCTCGATAGCGCTTTGCAAAGAAACGCTCGCGGCCGGTATTCGTTTGTCGCAACGGATCCGTTTCTGCACATGGCGGTCGAAGCAGGCAAACCGCATCCGCTCTCACGAATCGCGACGACACTGAAACGGCGATAAGATGCCGTTCCTGAAATTGCCGCCGTTCCAAGGTGGTGCCGCCGGACTGTTGAGCTATGACTCTGTGTCGCAGTTTTGAACGAGTCCCGCCCCTCGCAACGATGAGTTCGCTGTGCCGGCAGATTGCGGATTGGCTTGTATGATGTGGTCGTAAGCCTTCGATCATCTCGAACACCGATCGTGGATCATCTCGCAGGGCTTTCCTGAAACCGATCCGAGTTCACGCAAAGCACGGGCGTCGACGCCGATTGGCTGAGTTTGAAGCGTGGCTCGAGGCCGATACGCAACCGGTGCCATTCTGAAGAGCAGCACCTGCCGCGTGCAAGGGACCTGGCTCAACAGCACGCTGTTGCAGGTATCGACCACGTCACAAGTAATTTTTCACGGGCGAGCTACCTGACCGCAGTTCAACGTGTGATCGATTACATCTACGCGGGCGATGTCTTCCAAGTCAACCTATCGCAACGATTACTCTGCCCAGCAACGGACGATGCGATTTCACTTTACTTACGACTCCGTGAGCGAAACGCGGCGACGTTTGCGGGCTATTTCGATCTCGGCGACTTTCAGATTGCTAGTGCGTCGCCCGAACGATTCGTCCAGGTGCGAGACGGCTGCGTTGAAGCTCGCCCGATTAAGGGCACTCGCCAGCGAACCGCGAGACCCGAAGCGGACCTATTCGCTGCCGACGACTTGCGTCAAAGCGAGAAGGACCGTGCCGAGAACGTGATGATCGTCGACTTGCTACGCAACGACATGTCACGCGTCTGCCGCGCGGATAGCGTGCAAGTCACTCAACTTTGCGAACTCGAAGCCTACGAATACGTCCAGCATCTCGTCTCCGCGATTCGAGGCCACCTCGACGATGGAAAAACGGCGTTCGATTTGATTCGAGCGGCGTTTCCTGGCGGATCGATCACCGGTGCACCCAAGGTGCGTGCGATGGAGATCATCTCGGAACTAGAGCCCACCGCTCGCGGCGCGTATTGCGGATCGCTCGGTTACATCGGGTTTGATGGATCGATGGACCTCAGTATCCTGATAAGAACGATTACCGCCTGTCGCGGCTGGTGGCAACTGCCCGTCGGCGGCGGCATTGTCGCTCAATCGAACCCCCAGCAAGAGTACGAAGAAACCTGGCACAAAGCCACGGGCATGTTGAAAGCCCTTCGCTAACCGTAGGGTGGGCAGTCCTCACCGCTCTTCCCGATATCACCATGATCCTACTGATCGACAATTACGACAGCTTCGTCTTCAACCTCGCTCGCTACTTCGAGCGATTGGGACAAGAGACGCAGGTCGTTCGTAACGATGCGATTGATGCTGACGCCATTCGAAAGATGTCGCCCGCAGCCATCGTCTTGTCGCCTGGCCCCTGCACACCGAACGAAGCCGGTTGTTCCTTGGACGTGGTTCGCGAACTTTGGCAATCGATACCGATGCTGGGAGTGTGCCTCGGTCATCAGACGATCGCCGCCGCCTTCGGTGCGACGATCACGCGCAGCCCTCAACCGATGCATGGTCGAACCAGCCTTCTTTTTCATCATGATTCCAGCATTTATCAGTCCACTCCAAGCCCGTTTTCCGTCTGCCGATACCACTCGTTGATCGTTGATCGCTCGACACTGCCAGCCGACTTGATCGTCACGAGCCAAACAGAAGCTGGTATCGTCATGGGAGTCCAGCACCAGCAAGCTCCGATCGTTGGCATGCAATTCCACCCCGAGTCGATTCTGACAGAGCATGGCTTTCAGCTACTCGCAAATTTCCTGCGACTCGCCGGTCTCACTTCGAGCGTGCTGCCAAACACGCGGCCCGAGCGTCTCCCCTGCCCTGCCCCGTCGTTTCAACTCCCTTCTACCCCGGTGACTTTTTGACATGATCCTCGAAGGCGTAGTCACCACGTTGAACAACGACGGTTCGCCGAACATCTCGCCGATGGGGCCGGAAGTCGATACGCCGCTGACACGCTTTGTCCTGAAGCCCTACAAGACTTCTCGCACCTATCAGAACTTGAAACGTATTGGTGAAGGTGTCTTGCATGTGACGGATGATGTCGAGTTGATTGCCCGCGCTGCGATCAATCAATTTGACGAAACCCCGTCGACTTTCCCGGCGAAGCTCGTTGAAGGTGTCATTCTGGCGGAGAGCTGCCGCTGGTACGCATTTCGCGTTACCGATCTGAACGATCGAGAAGATCGAACTCGCATCGAATGCGAAATCGTCGACCATGGCCACATTCGCGACTTCTTCGGCTTCAACCGCGCGAAGCACGCGGTGTTGGAAGCGGCCATCCTGGCAACGAGAACCAAGTTCTTGCCGCAATCCGAGATCCGCGACGCAATGACGCGACTTCAGGTGCTCGTTGACAAAACGGCGGGCGAGCAAGAACGGCGAGCCTTTGCGATGCTAGTGGATTGCATCGCGAGAGCGTACGTGAGCGAATCCTAGTGCCACGAGTGTGAATTGATAGTCGCATGAGAAGGAAATATCGCCTATTCTTTACCGCGAAGCGGTTCGACAACCTAGCCTAGGGTCGCGGTCTGCCGCGCACCCTAGGATTGTTGAACGACGGATTTTATACGCTGAAGGCGTTACGCAAATTGCACCGTCCGTCGGCTATGTATAACGCCTTCAGCGTAAACGATTGTTAGCTTTGCAAACCCAGGGTGCGCGGCAGACCGCGACCCTGGGCTACGATGTGAAACCGCGTTGCGGTAAAGAGTCAAAGATAGGAACGACTTGGTCTCCATCCAACGACGGCTCCAACATCCCGCACTACTGTGACCATTGGGTTCGCTCAACCGCCAAACAAATCTCGCCCCTTCACCAACGCTCGCATCTTTCCATCCGAGACGCTTCGCGGCAGCATCCAGAAGCCGCAATCGGGGTGAACGTACTTGATACGTTCTATGCCAAGTTCAGTTGCGGCTTGCTCGATTCTCTTGGCGACCAATTCCGGCGTTTCGACTTCGTTGTCTTTGATGTCGATGACACCGATCCCGAGCCCAAGTTCCGGCTTGACATCCTTTAACATCGCCAACTCCTCAGCGGGACGTCTCGCGATTTCCAACACGACGTGATCGGCTTCGAGAGCGTTTAGGAAGGCGACAAGCTTGTCGTACGTTCCTTTCTGAATCGTTTGCCCACCGTAATTGCCGTAGCACAGATGGACTGCCTTCTCCGTCTTCACGCCTTCCAATACGCGATTGATTCCGGCCGCCGCGATTGGCCCGTCGTCAGCATTGCCAGTGACGTTGGCTTCGTCAATTTGAATGACGTCCGCGTCGATGCCCTCGAGTTGCTGCTTGAGCACATCGGCCAGCCCCATCACTAACGCTTCAAGATCGTCGTAGTGCTGATCGGCCAGCATCTTGGCGAGCATGTACGGGCTGGTGACGGTGAACTTCTTCGGTTTGGTGGTCAGATCACGATACATTTCGTAATCGGACTTCAAATCAAGCGTCCCTGCGTGCAACGGACCAACGACAATGCCAGGCGGCTTCGCACGAAACTGGTTTCCCGGCTTACTTCGCCAAACGGCAAGTTGTTCGGTCGAAAGAACCGAGTTGACGCCGTCCAGCGGTCGAACGAAGAAGTCAATCATCCCGTTGGTTTCAGCGTGGTTCACATCCCAGCGATATAGCTCGCCGTCCGCGACCACGTCGATGCCAGCAAGTTCCTGTGTCTTGACAACCGCGAGGATCGCGTCGCGTAGACTCTGTCGAGTGCTGAAGACTTGCAGCCATGTTGGAACCGGATAGCTGCCAACAACCGTGGTTTTGATCATCTGACTCTCTCAGGTAGGCTGTTGTTGTAGGGTCCGCTGTGCGGACATTTGGTGGAATTGTTGGTCCGCTCAGCGGACCCTACGGAATGAACTATTCGCCTCAAACGCTGATGGCTGACCGCCGACCGCTTATACCAGCGTCCGCATCTCGCTCATATCAGGTTCCACTGCAAAGCCGAACCCTTCGCATTGTAACGAGCCTATGTCGAAGCGACCATCGACCAGTTGCGGAGCGACAACGCCATGCTGTTCCGCATAGAAATCACCATGTGCAGCGAGAGCAGCAGCCTGCTGCTGACGCGGCAAGTACCAAAGGCCGCGATGATAGTGATGTCCGTTGCGTTCAATGTGTTCAAGCCCCAAGGTGGCAACGAGGCAAAGATCCGATTGCACGGGTACAATTCCGACCGTGCAAAGGTCTTCGCCCGTCATGATGTAGTCACGAGTCTGACCACGATCGTTATGCGACCAAGTGAGCCCAGCGTTCAACAAGCTCTTGACAACTCCTTTGCAACTCTTGCTGCTTACACCACGATAACCGATTTCGATTGCATTTTTGTACGAATCAAGCGTGCCGTCGGATTCGTCGATGATGACAGGTTTTGTTTTAGATAAGTCGCGAATACCGCCGGTATGTTCGTCGGAGAGTGCGATACTGCGTTCCAACGGTTGCTCAACCGCGATCACATTCGCCCAAAACGTCTTCAGTTGCGACTCACTCTGAATCGCATCGATCAACACATCAAAGTCTTCAGCATTTGCATATTGTTCGTTGCCATCCAATGTAACGCCGTAGTGGTCACCTCGATTTCGCTGCACAATCGCGGAAATCACCTTCAGACGGTCGATGTCTCGCTCCAGATCATTGGATACTTTGATCTTCAAATACCGGAGCCCGCAAAGTTCGACGTATTCTTCGAGTGCCTGCGGGAAGCCGTCATCCAGTCGTTCGTCGACCGGAATGTCGCTCGAAGTGAGCGGATCGGATAATCCAACCGTATGTCGTACATAAATCGAACGCGTTGGTTCACGCGGCAACCAATCGATCGGTGCCAGCCCAGCCAGTGAATCGTGGATGGCTCCCGGATCGATTCCAAACTTGTTGTAGCGCACGGCGTGTGCAAACGTACAATGTTCCACCCGACATATCGCATCGAGCAGCGCTCGCTCGACGACACTTGCTCCGAAACTCGCCAACAGAGGCGGCAAGCCCGCTCGTGCGCACGTGGCCTGGACATGCTCCAACACGGTTCGCCACACAGGAAAGAACTCTTGTGGCGATGCTAATTCCGCTCGATAGCTCGCATCTGCCTCCGCGATCACCCACAGCATGTCTTTGATTTGCTGATGGAAGTCTTTCCCTGGCGACTTGTCGAACCAACTCGGCGGCAAACAGTCGCCGCTATAGCCCGCTTGGACTCGCCCATCGACTTCGATGACCGCTTGGAAGATGGCTTGCGGACATTGCGTCAAACATGCCTTTCCGTATCGAAAGGGGAGTCGCGTGGTGGAATTGCGGAGCCCGAGTCGGGTTTGTTGGAGCTTGATCTTCATGAGTACTCGCTTTCAAGTCGAGTCCTCATTCTACACGATTTGCTTCCGCAAGCGTCCGTAGGTGATCAAGGACTGTGTACGCGGCATCGGGCTCGGCATTGAAGACGATCTGGGAAAAAGGCGGCGCCTGTGCCTTTTCGTGCAACGTGTTCAAGTGATGTTGCAACAGGACCTGCCGTTCCCGCGTTGTTTGAAGAAAAAAGTGCAGCCACAACCACGACTCGGCATAGTCGCGTTGCGTCATCTCATCGATGGCCGTTAGTTTGTCAAGGCGTGAAAGGTCAGGCTTCCACATCCCCTTGCTGGCTTGCGCGTCGAGCAGTTTCACATGTGCCAGATGCAATCCATCCCAGCCACGTGGTGTCTCGAAGTATTCCGCGATCCCTTCATCCAGCCACAGCGGCGTATTGGGAATCACGGAGTGCAAGTAGCCGTGCGTCACTTCATGCCGCAAATCCTCCGCAACACGATCGCCCCACTGGGCATACACGGTCAACCGCGTGTCACTTTCGACGAAGAACGCTCGCCGATCCGGCAACGCAGGGAAGTGCCGTTCGATGTACTTTTTGTAAGTCTCCGCATTGTCGAACAAGTAGATATGGATCGGCTCGTCGGAAACAGGAACTGCCAACTGCTCCGAGATATCGCCTCGCAATGCCACCAACTCTTCGACCAATCGATGGCGAGTCGCGAGTTTGAAGTCGCTGTAGACGACCAGCTGATCGCGCACGACACTCAAATCTTCCGGCAACGTGGGCACCGTGCGCACGGTGGCACACCCCGTGACGAGCGAAGCAAGAAGCAAGGCGATTCCAAATCGCAAGGCGAGACTCCTGGGCGGAAAACATCGAAGGCCGGGAGTCTAGCAGATCTCCCCGGTCTACAAAACGCCAAGAGTCCTTCCGCAGAGTGGCCGTTACCGTGCCTCCTCGTCGTTACTTGCCTTCGGCTGCCCATCGCTTCATCAGCGCGATATTGTCCTCGATGACCTTCAAATGGACGGGATCGTTCTTGCGTTTCAGCGTCTTCAGGTAAACCGCCATGTCGCTGTCGTACATCGCAACCGATTCGGGCTCGCGACCGCAGTCACCCGTTTCGTCCATCCAAGCGTCCAAACGGCCTCGCAATTCCTTAAGTTTGTCGGCAAACGCCGGATCGTCCGCCAGATTATCGATCTCGTAAGGATCTTTATGGACATCATAGAGTTCTTCTTCAGGCCGAACGTCGCGGAACAACAATTGTTGAACCTCGTTCAGCTTGCCGGCGTGCTGATACTCGCGAAGTCCGATCAAGATGGCTTTGTCGTCCTTATAGGCACAGGGTTGCAGGTAAGGCCGATTCGGCAAGAAGTTGCGAATGTATTTGAAGTCTTGTGTGCGCACGGATCGCATGTGGTCAACCGTTTCGTCGCAGCGATCTCGAGCCGCGAAGACGGCTTCGCGAGGCGAGTAGTCCGCTGCAAGGATATTCTTCGCCTGCATGTTGGTCGGAATCGCGATGCCAGCGGCGGCAAGCGACAACGCGGCAATGTCGATATGTTCGACCACGTCGTTACGAACCGTCCCCGCGGTGATCCCCGGCCCAGTGATGACGAGTGGAACATGGAGCCCTTCGTCGTACATGAATTGTTTTCCGCGAGCATGACTGATTCCGTGGTCGGTCATGAACAGAATTAACGTGTTGTCCAGCACTCCTTCCTTTTCCAGCCGCGCGACAACTTCACCGACCATCACGTCCGTCATGCGAACCGAGTCCAGATAGGCAGCCCAATCACGCACAATGTCCGGGTGATTGGGGTAGTAAGGCGGCAGAACGACGGCGTCGAGGGGTGTCCGACTTCCGAGTCGCTTCTCCGCAGCGGACGCGACTTTCTCCCAACCATCGACATCCTTTCCCCGCAGCTTCCCGCCTTGCGTTTGGATCTGCGCGAAGAACGGCTGACCTTCTTTTCTTGCAGACCAATCGGCTCCGTCATAGACCGATTCGTCCCACTCGAAGTTGTAATCCGTTTTGCCAAGTCTTCCGTTCACGGGCCAACCGCTGATCGATGTATAATACCCTGCCTCTTGAAAGAGCTTTGGCACGAGTTCGACGTTCTCTGGCAAATGGATTTTCTCAGTGCCTCTTCCACTCCGGTGGTGTTGGGCTCCGATGCTCGTTTGATACATTCCCGTGATGAACGCGGACCGACATGTCGAGCACACAGGAGCCGTTACGTACGCGTTCGTGAACTTCACGCCCTTCGCCGCGAGCCTGTCCACATTCGGTGTTTCGATCGCCGTTTCTCCGTAGCACGAGAAGTTGGCAGACATATCATCGGGAATAATCCAGACGATGTTCGGTCGCTCATCGGCAATCACAACGGATGCAGCGAACATCCATGAAACGCAAGCAATTAACAGATTACGGAGCATTGTGAGTTGTAGTCCTTTTATCGATGGCCGTGCGGACGGCGATTACGTGTCAGCAAATGAGACTGGATTTTCAAGATCGGGCAGCTGCGCAAGAGACCATTACTTTACGTACGCCTCCGTCGGCCTGCCATCGGCGGTAATGTGTCCACTCGCCCAAAGCAATCCACGAACAACAAGGTCCAAGTATCGCGCGTCAGCCACGGTTTCGTTTTGGTGCCCCAGCGACGTACTGAAGATCTTCGTCTTATGCGGACCGTACTCATTGGTCCACGCAACCACAGCACTCGCCTCCTTGGCCGGCGCGTCCGGGTTCTCCTTCAACTCTTTCTTGCTCGGTGGAGTTACTTGATTGCCTTTAACGAGTACGGAAGTCCCGCCGTAAACTCGCACGTTGTTGTAGAGTTCTTCATCAATCGTCTTCCAACCAGTGAGCCCCTTCGTAATTGCGTGGCTCGAATCCGCGTAGATAATATCGATCGGAGACTTCGGGCCATGCGCAGTCGATTGCACACCGATCATCTCATACCATCCCGCATTGCCGGCTCCCGGTTCGACGGGACTTCGGAAGTCGCCCCAGCGATAACTGTGCATCGCGCAGTGCAGATTCACGGCGGGAGTTCCCTCGCGATGCGCCTTAAGGATTCGATCGACGTAAGGCTGCTCGGTGACATTGGCCGAACACTCGTCATGGATAACGACGTCAAAGCCCTCGGCCCAGTCATCGGATTCGTAAATCTCGAACTTTGTCTCGGTGGTGGTGCTCGGATTCCAAACCACCGTAACTTCCGCATGAATTCGCTGTTCAATCCCTTCCTTCAGCAGCTTCGTTTGCGTCTGATAGTCATGACAACAGCCGCCAGCGACCAGCAGTACTTTCAATGGAGGCGATGTCTCGGCTGACGAATCAGCCGAGCGGACGCGTGGAACGATCAACGAACAGGCAACGATGGCAAGCGCGATCCTGATTGGCATTGTTTTCATAAGGACTCTCATTTGGTAGAGCGAAGATCAGCCGATGGCCGTAGTGATGGAATCTATTCTAACAAACGAACGCGGCGATGAGTGATTGGGACGCAGTTGTGAGAAA
The DNA here is from genome assembly GCA_020638975.1 of Planctomycetaceae bacterium. Classification (GTDB taxonomy): domain Bacteria; phylum Planctomycetota; class Planctomycetia; order Pirellulales; family Pirellulaceae. The sequence goes on along the minus strand of JACKHN010000007.1, from coordinate 14,221 downwards.
GCGCAACTTCGAAGTGCGTAAGCGAGGCTTACCCAACCGTATGGTTCTGGTGGATCGTGCGTGATAGGTTGTGCGAGCTCCATGCCGTTGGCGTGGCGTCGATGTGAACCGTAAGGGAAGAAGAAAGAATGGCGATCTACGGCACGGCATTGTTATCAATCTGTCTACTCGTGGGGGTGGTGCTTGGGCAACTACTGGGCGTGTTGGTTGGTGTGGATGCCAACGTCGGTGGTGTGGGAATCGCGATGCTACTGTTGATCCTAGTTTGCGACCGTTTACAACAGTCCGGTCGAATGCAGCCGCCAACTCAACAAGGAATCACCTTCTGGAGTTCGATCTATATCCCAATCGTGGTTGCCATGGCAGCTAGCCAAGATGTCCTTGCCGCGATCCGAGGCGGTACCGTGGCGGTCGTTGCAGGTATCGTCGTTGTCGTCGTTAGCTTTGCGATGGTCCCTTTGATCAGTCGCATCGGGCGATCGCCTCCGGAATCAACAGGCACGAGCTCACCTCCGCGGCGAGACAAACCATGACGGAAGTGTTCGAATCATTGCAACAAGTGCTCACGAAGTACTCGCTCGTGACAGCGTTCGCCGTCGTGGGGGCTACGGTCTGGATCTCGTACATCGCATCAGAACGTCTGACGCGGGGGCGATTGCACGGATCGGCGATTGCCATCCTGATCGGCTTGCTGCTGGCTTACATCGGCGGAGTCGTGACGGGTGGGAGCAAAGGCATCGCCGACATCGAGATACTGTCCGGAATCGGAGTCATGGGAGGCGCAATGCTTCGGGATTTGGCGATCGTGGCGACGGCGCTCGGTGTACGGATGGACGAGTTTCGTAAGACAGGCATCAGCGGAATCGTTTCGCTGTTGGTCGGAGTTGTCATGTCGTTTTTGGTCGGTGCCGTTGTCGCTTACGGCTTCGGATATCGCGACGCGGTCAGCATGACGACGATCGGCGGAGGAGCCGCGACGTATATCGTTGGTCCCGTGACAGGAACCGCCTTGGGAGCAAGCTCGGACGTGATCGCGTTGAGCGTCGCGGCGGGATTGATTAAATCGATCTTGGTGATGACGATGACTCCCTTCGTGGCACCGTACATCGGACTCGACAATTCGCGATCGGCGTTGATCTTTGGCGGTCTAATGGGAACAACCAGCGGCGTCGCTGGCGGGCTCGCAGCAACCGATCCGAAGTTGGTGCCATACGGCGCAATGACCGCGACGTTTTACACGGGACTCGGGTGTTTGCTCGGCCCCTCGGTTTTGTTCATGCTGATACGTTCGATCGTTTAACGTACGAAGGCTTCTCTTGATGTCCGAACTCCCGATAATCGCCCGGGCCCGCCAACACTCCGAGGCCGTCGCCATTCGCGCTGTCGTCGGAGACCGCCGGTACAGCGAACTACTTGCTCGCTCGGCAGCTTTCGCCAGTTCACTGCTGCGTGGTGACGACGATCTGAACGAAGGGCGGGTCGCTTATCTGGTGCCAGCCGGATTCGACTACGTCCTCGTCCAATGGGGCATTTGGCGAGCAGGCGGCGTGGCGGTTCCCTTATCCTTGTCCGCTACTGGACCGGAACTGGAATACACGCTGACCGATTCACAAGCACAATGTGTCGTTGTCTCCAAGGCATACGGCGACAAAGTCGCAGCGATCTGCAAACGGTTGGGCCTACGACTGACGATCGTCGACGATTTCGAGCCGACCGACCCGCAAGCTCTCCCGACGATCGACACACAACGGCGGGCCATGATCCTTTATACCAGCGGCACGACCAGCAAGCCTAAGGGAGTCGTGACGACGCACGCGAACATTCAGGCGCAAATCGAAACCTTAGTCGAGGCTTGGCAATGGCAGTCGACCGATCGAATTCCTTTGTTTCTGCCACTGCATCACGTTCATGGCATTATCAATGTCATGTCCTGTGCTCTTTGGTCGGGCGCGACAATCGAGCCGTTTCCTCATTTCGAGATGGACGCAGTCTTGTCTCGAGTTGCGGACGACGCCTATACGGTCTTTATGGCCGTGCCAACGATCTACGTGAAGATGATTCAAGCTCTCGAATCGATGTCCGAGTCGAATCGAGAGAAGATGGTCGCCGGCTTCGGTCGGATGCGGTTGATGGTTTCGGGATCTGCTGCGTTGCCTGCGAGCGTCCACCAACAGTGGACGGCTCTCACGGGACAAAAGTTGCTAGAGCGCTACGGCATGACGGAGATCGGCATGGCGCTTTCCAATCCGTACCGTGGCGATCGGCGTCCAGGAATGGTAGGGCAGCCGCTGCCCGGCGTCCAGTTGCGACTCAAGTCCGATGAAGGCAAAGTGATCACCGGCGAAGGCGAGCCCGGAGAGATTCAGGTGCGTGGGCCGAGTGTATTCAACGAATACTGGCATCGCCCCGAAGTCACTGCCGCATCGTTCGAAGAGGGCTGGTTTCGAACGGGCGACATGGCCGTTCTCGAAAACGGTTACTACCGAATCATGGGGCGGCAGTCGGTCGACATCATCAAGAGTGGCGGATACAAGCTCTCGGCATTAGAGATCGAAGCGACACTGCTCGAGCATCCTGCCGTCCGGGAATGTGCCGTGGTTGGCGTCGCGGATGATACTTGGGGCGAAGCGGTTGCAGTCGCTATCGTTTTGAACGAAGGTGAATCACTAGAGATGGAGATGCTTCGGTCTTGGTGCCGCGATCGACTCTCGACTTACAAGATACCCAAGCACTTGCACATCGCCGACGCGCTCCCTCGCAATGCGATGGGCAAAGTCACCAAGCCGGCGGTGGCCACACTCTTCTGAGAATCATATGAAAAAGGACGCTGACCTAATGCTTACCCGAATAAGACTTTTCCCGCTCGCGATCTTGTCGCTGTCGGCTTTGACATCGATTGGCCCGTTGCACGCAGACGCTAACGAGTTGCTTGTCTCGGAACCGCCTTATCAGACTCGTGAAGACATCCTCTATCGCGAAGGAGACGACCTGACGGAGTACATGCAGGAGCGTTGCCGTTTGGATGTGTACTATCCGACGGACGTCAAACAGTTTTCAACGGTCGTTTGGTTTCACGGCGGAGGTTTAAAGGGTGGCAATCGATCAGTTCCGAAAGGGCTGGAAAACAAAGGAATCGCCGTCGTTGCGGTCAATTATCGGCTGCATCCGAAAGTCCAGTCACCCGCATACATCGAAGACGCGGCTGCGGCCGTGGCCTGGACGTTTAAGAACATCGAAAAGTACGGCGGGTCGAGCGAACGCATTTTCGTGAGTGGTCATTCGGCGGGTGGATATCTCACCAGCATGATCGGCTTGGATAAAAGTTGGCTTGCTGCTCACGATATCGACGCCGACAAGATCGCTGGCTTGATCCCCTACAGCGGCCACACGATCACTCACTTTACGGTCAGAGCAGAACGTGGCATCGACGGAAACCAACCGATCATTGACGACATGGCTCCCTTGTTTCATCTCCGCAACGACGCTCCACCTCTGCTCCTAATCACAGGGGATCGAGAGCTGGAAATGCTCGGACGTTACGAGGAGAACGCTTATATGTGGAGGATGATGCAAGTTGTCAAGCATCCCGACACGACACTTTATGAACTAGACGGGTTCAATCACGGCCAGATGGCCGAGCCAGCTCATCCCCTACTGATTAACTTCGTCAAACGGATTAGTTCCCAACCACAGACCGTCGCACCCAACAAGTAACGGCTAACTGCCTTCGTCGCCACTCCCAACGTCGGGGCAAAACTCGCCCCTCAAGAAAAGGACGTTCCGAATATCGCTTATACTGATAATCGGTTACGACTCGGTATCGCAACCGTTGGCCGACTGACGTGCATGAACAAGAGAGTGTGGGAGTCACAGTGTGATCATTCTCGTCGCAAGCAAACTCCGCGTGCCGACCACGTTTCGGTTCGTCTCGATGGCGTGGCTTCTAGTTTGTGGTCTCATGCTGCCGGGTTCCCTGTGTGCCTCTGAGACACCTGAATCGCTGACTCGACTCGTAGAACAGTACTGCCTTGACTGTCACGACAAACCGTCCTCGGAAGGCGGACTCGTTCTGACGTCACTCGCCTTCGACCTCAATGATCGAGCCGTCCGTGACCGCTGGATTCTGATTCATGATCGCGTTGAAAAGAGCGAGATGCCGCCCGATGCTAATGACATGGGGAACGAAGATCGACAGGCAATGCTCGAGTCGCTCGGCAGTGCAATTGCGAAGGCAGAGCGTGCAGACGTGATTGCGAACGGTCGCGGGCCGATGCGACGGCTGAATCGAGAGGAGTACGAGCAGAACCTGCGTGATCTCCTCCAATTACCGCAGCTCGATATTCGCGACATGCTGCCCGCAGATCGCGAGGGACATCGTTTTAATAAGACAGCTGCGATGCTCGACATGTCACGCGTGCAACTCACGGCCTACCTTGACGCTGCGGATGCGGCCCTGCGGCAGGCAATGGCGAGCGGCCTGGAGCCTCCACCTGCGACGAACTATCGCGCCGTAAGCACACAATTGTTTTCGGCGACAAATACCTTTGGCGAACGCGAGGCGATGTTCTTCGCCAAAGACAATCGGGCGGTCGCGCCGAAGGATCTTGATGCACTGCGCGAGGATTCATCGCTCGAACTCGCTCTCTTCCGCTCGGCTCACTGGCCCTACTACGGATATCCACAAAGTTTTGTTGCCCAGCTGCCGGGAGAATATCGTGTGCGGTTTTCGGCTCGCGCTGTGCTGCAGATCTCGGGATACGAACTAAAACCGGCGACACAGTCGGTACCGATGACGTTTCGTGCCCGGAAGCCATCGGGACCTGACGTCTCTGGCGACGTGCGGGCAACAGGTGGCATCATGGACATTCAGCCAGAGGCTCGCATCTACGAGACCACCGTTCGGCTGCTCCCCACCGAGACCTTCGAGTACAGCTTGTTAGGTTTGCCAGTTCCGCTCGCTCGCAATGTTAATGGCGGACCACCAACGTATCGCTACCCACCATTTCCAGAGGGCGGACAGCCGGGTGTCGCATTTCAATGGCTCGAAGTCGAAGGGCCGATTTCCTCGGAGTCGTGGCCTCCGCCGTCGCATCGGGTGTTGTTTGATGATCTCGGTGCAGTCGTCGCTTCGACCAACCCGACCCAGGATGCTCCGCGCCTGCTACGCAGATTCGTAGGTCTTGCCGCCCGCGAACCAGTGCCTGACGAAGTAGTTCAGCGGTACGAACAACTCATCCACGCGAGGCTCGCGCAGGGCAGCCCGTTCGTAGAAGCGATGCTCGCCGCATATAAGGCCTTCCTCTGCTCTGGTCATTTCTTGTATTTGAAGGAACCGTCGGATCCTTCAACGGGCACGATGGATCACTACGCAATTGCCTCGCGACTCTCGCACTTCCTCACGAACACTCGACCAGACTCCACGCTGTCTGACCTCGCTCGAAGAGGAACACTTCGCAATGCCGACACGCTGCATCGCGAGACAGACCGATTGATCGAAAGTTCGGGGTTCGACCGATTTGTGCAGAACTTCACCGACTACTGGCTCAACCTGCGGCACGTACGTCGAGACGATCCGGACATCCGGTTGTATCCAGAGTATCGCTTCGATGATTATTTGATCGATTCGATGGAGCGAGAAACACGGGCGTTCTTTACCGCAATGATTCGCGACAACCTGCCTTCGAGCGTGCTCGTCGATGCGGACTTTATCTACGCGAACGAGCGTCTTGCTCAACATTACAACTTGCAGCCGGTCTCCGGTTCACAGCTACGAAAGGTGACGTTGCCAGAGGCCAGTCCTTACGGAGGCTTGCTGACTCAGGCTGCGATTCTCAAGGTGTCCGCCAATGGGACTTCGACATCACCGGTCGTCCGCGGCGCATGGGTGATGGAGCGACTGATCGGTCAGCCGCCACCGCCTCCACCTGCAAGTGTCCCTGCGGTCGAACCCGATATTCGCGGTGCGAAGACAATTCGTGAACTGCTTGCGTTGCATACAAAGTCGGAATCTTGTGCGGCCTGTCATGCGAGGTTTGACCCAGTGGGTCTGGCGCTCGAGAACTTTGATGTCCTCGGTGGCTGGAGGACGCGTTACCGCGGTATCGATCACGGTGAAAGCGTCCGCGGTATCGACCGCGCTGGACACGACTTTGCTTACGCCCTCGCCGAGTCGGTCGACGCCAGCGGACAGCTTCGTGATGGTCGCGTCTTCACGGACATCCAAGATGTAAAGGCGATCTTCGCCAGCGATCCACGGCAATTGGCACGCAATTTATTGCATCAATTCACGCTCTACTCGACAGGCACACCGGTGCGGTTCGCAGATCGTGAAGAGATCGAATCGATGCTTGATGCCTGCGAGGGCAATGGCTATCGCATCCGAGATCTTATCCACTCGCTGGTCCAAAGCGGTGTCTTCCTCGGAAAGGAGGGATGTCGGTAATGCGGAACAGCCAACTCACTCGACGCCGATTTCTCTGTGGAGCCGGAGTTGCGCTCGCGCTGCCGATGCAGGATGGGTTACGTTCCGCCTCCGCGAAAGGAGTCGTTTCGCGGACTCCACACCGGATGCTCTTGATCTCCAACAACCTCGGCGTGCTGCCGAAACCCTTCTTTCCGGACGCGACAGGTCGAGACTATGAACTGTCGCCCTACTTGACGGAACTGGCCGAATTTCGAGACGACTTCACCGTCATTAGCGGTCTGTCCCATCCCGATGTCCATGGCGGGCACAGCACTGAAAACTGCTTTCTAACGGCTGCTCGCGGCCCGACAAAGAGTGGTTTTCGCAACCAGATTTCGCTCGACCAGTTCGCGGCCGAGCGGCTAGGACCTGTGACTCGCTTTCCAACGCTCAACCTCGGCGTGAACATCGACAAGGCGAACCGTAGCCTCTCCTGGACGCGCGACGGCGTGTTGCTACCCGCCGAAGACAGTGCGCCCGCCCTGTTTCGTAAAATGTTCGTTCAAGGCGACCCCGCCGCCGTCCAACAGCAGCTTCACAAGCTCGACGAACGGGGCAGTATTCTCGACACACTGCTTGATGACACTCAGCAATTCCGACGCGCCCTTGGTCGCGATGACCAGTCGCGACTCGACCAGTATCTGACGTCGGTTCGGGAGATCGAGCAGCGTTTGCACACCGCTCGCCAGTGGGAACTGCGTCCTAAACCGACGACCGACCAACTGCCTCCGGAAGATCTCCGCGATCAGAAACTGTTTTTCGAGAAGTTTGATTTGATGTTATCGATGGCCAAGCTGGCGCTCGAATCAGATTCCACGCGTATCGTCACCTTGATGGTCGACGCCTTCGCGACCCCCGTGTTCAAGTTACATCCGGATCAGAATACGACCGACGGCTACCACAATCTCAGCCACCACGGTCAGGCCGAGGACAAGGTAAAACAGCTCGAAGATGCTGACCGCCAGCAGATGGCTCTGCTCCACAAATTGTTTCGACAGCTTTCCGAAACGCGTGAGGACGAGGACCGGCTGCTGGACCGCACAATGATCCTGTTCGGCAGCAATATGGGCGACGCGAACACGCACGACAACACCAACCTGCCGATCCTACTCGCCGGCGGCGGCTTCCGGCACGGCCAGCACCTCGGCTTCCCCCAAGACCACAACCGACCTCTCTGCGATTTGTTCGTGACGATGCTGCATCAGCTCGGAATCGAAGTGGACGCCTTTGGCTCCAGCACCAGTACCTTGAGCGGACTCGAAAGAACTTGAAAAACGATGAAGATGTTTAAACACTGATTCGAATTCGCGGTCCATGACTAAGCAGATCACGGCCAGTGCAACAACCTTCCGTCGCGGCGACCCACTTCGATCATTGAAACTCTCCTTACGGTAAAACTGCACGACATCATGAAATGCACGCTCACACTCCTTATCATCGTATGGCAACTTGCTCTTGCACATCGCACCTCGGGCAGCGACTCGCTCTGGTCGCATCTGCAAAGCACCGACGATTTGGGCGAGACGCGCGATATGACCGCCGAGTGGGCTGACGGCACGCTGCGACTCACGGCTCAACCGCCCGCTGCGTCTAACAATCGCTATGCGTGGGCGGTCGTGCCGGCTCCGACAACAGGCTGGGATTTGGCGACGAGGGCTTCGGTCGAAGCAGAAATCATCAACCGCAGTGACCGTCCGGTGGATGTAATCATGTGGGTGGTGGGCGATCGCGGTTGGGACGCGGTGCCCGACGCTGCCACACTCGGGCCGAACGAATCGCGACGCTTCTCCTGCTCGCTGCGGCACACGTACCCCGATCAGACACCCAAAGTCGATCCGACCCACATCAAGCAAGTGCAATTCATGATCACAGGACGAGTGACGCAACCTGTGACGCTTGAAGTGCGAGAGCTCCAATCAGTCGGCACTGCCCTGCCCTGGCAACGTCCACCAACACGTCTCGACGTGCCGCCGGTGACCGACGCTCCGCCGAGGCCCGGCCAACGAGTGCGTTATCGGCTGGCGGATGATGAAGGGACCGGCATCTACAGCGTGTTGAATCTGCCTGAAGATTGGCAGGCGGGAAAGAGCTATCCGGTCATCGTCGAGTATCCCGGCAACATCTTTTTCGTGCCGGCCTGCTACTCCACGGGGCTGCCGGAGCAGTGTGTCATCGGCTACGGCATGACGAAGGGCACAGGCGCGATTTGTGTTGGCTTGCCGTTTATCGATCGCGCGGCTGGTGTCATCGCCGAGGACGGCTGGGGCAATGCCGATGACACCGCGGATTATGCCGTGAACATGGTGGAAGAAGTTTGCAGCACATTCGGTGGAGATCGCAACAACATCGTGCTCACCGGTTTCTCACGCGGAGCACTCGCCTGTGGTTACATCGGTCTGCGGAACGACCGCATCGCAACGTTGTGGAAGGGCTTTCATGCATGCCAGCACTACGACGGCGACGGATGGCGCGGCGCGACAAGGGACGACGCGATCCAACGCGCCGCCCGATTCCGAGGCAAAGCCGTCTTTCAGACAGATAACTCGCAAGAACAGTTCCAGCTCGTAATGGACGCCATGAAGACCGAGGTGACGTGGGCCGACTCCGGTCTCGGCGCACACGCCACGGCCATGTTCCTCGATGACCGCCCACCGACCCAGCAGCTGCGCGAGTGGTATGCAAAACTCGTCGGCGCAGAATGACCGGCACGCCGCCGATTTACATCCACTCGCTCGTGACAACTCACTCAAGCAGCCGGTGAATCAGATAGTCCGTGGAGTTCTTGTACATGGGATGAGGACGGTCTGTGTGCACGAGTACAACGTCAACGCCTAGCATCTTCAGCCGCTCTTCAAGCTTGACACCCATGATGGCTGAGTGCGTTGGATCCTTGGGCGACGCGCCAACTACGGGCACTTCACCACCATAGAACATCGCAATCGGTGGGTCGTCCTTGGAGGCGTGCTCAATCGGCGAATACTCCTTGATCCATTTCAGCACTTCCTCGCGATTGTCGATCAGACTCTGAAAACTCGGCAGGCCGAAGGCGTGGGCTCCGTAGCCGTAGTTTGGCATCCACTCTCGCAATTCCTTCGGGTCGAGCGAGACCTGTGCTCCGTTGACAGCGGCACAATAAAGCCGCGTTGACTCATGAGCAATCGGGTCGTCGCTGTTAGGATCAGCCAAATCATCGTGAAAGGCCAGCCAGAGCGAAGAGCATGCGCCGGCGGAGCCTCCCGTGGCGCCGATCCGAGTCTTGTCGAGATTCCATTCGCTGGCCTTCGAGCGTACAAACTGCAGCGCGCGAGCGGCGTCTTCGAGCGGTGCCTTCACCGGTGGCTCGACCTTCTCTTCGACACCGTTGCGAACATAGCGGTAGTTGATCGCGACGACGGAGATGCCTTTGTCGAGGAACGCTTTTGGATTCGTCTTCTTGTCGCCGCCTTGCCAACCGCCACCGTGGATATAGAACACCACGGGCGTGGGCTCGTCTGACATCGCCTGATAGAAATCAAGCACCTGACGCGGATGGTTGCCATACGCCACGTCGGTGAGTCGCTTGGGTTCATCGGCGACAGCGTAGGTTGCCAGGAAGAGTAAGGCAACTATGGAAAGAATTCGCTTCACAATAACATCTCCTTCTGGGTGTCTGGTTGGAATGCGGTGCGTTCGATCTACTTGTTCAAGTAGTCGTCGCGGATTGTGTGTAACTGTTTCCATATCGCGTCATCCTGTGCTTGTGGCGATACGCATGCAAACAGATAGTTGCGGTCGTCGCGAGACCACGTGCTAATCTCGACGATCAGCTTTTGGGGCTGCTTGGTGGCAAATGGCTCAACCCAATCAAGCGTGCCTGTGTATTGCGTGGTAGATAATTCACGCTCGTTGGATCGGAATGGCCCGCTGGACTTCTCACGCCGTAGTTCGAGCGTGAATGCCGAGAAATCAACGTCCGGGAGCTTGCCGTTCAGAACAGCCTTGCACAGACCTCGGTAGTATTTGAGAAACTCCTCTTTGACCACCGCTTCGGTCAGCTCCGGTTGCGATTGCAGTTCGAACACGAAGGCATACGAGAAAAACGAATCGGATTCGGGCTTCATCATTCCCGGAGCAAAGCGAATGTGTTCAGCACCTTGCAGCTTCATATCCGGCGCAAACCCAGGCGGAAGCGAGATCGTTTCGCCTCCCCAACCATCTGGCGCCGCGAGCTTATACGATTCGGGCTCTGCGGCGAGCGACATAGTGCCGAACAACAGCAGGCCGACAAAGAGTAAGCGAAACATAGCCATCTCCAACATCGATCGAATTTGATGAACTGTACCATAGACGACGCCACGCTCTGTGTCAGCCAGACAGAGCCGGTTCAGAACCGAGTAGAGGTACAGTTTGCGATTCCCGAAAGTAGGACGGCCACTCTTGGCCGTCTCTTGTCGGGCAGGAGTGCCCGACTTACGGCAAACTCTCCCACTACCCAGAACCCGTCGCGCATCCAATGCAGTTCCTTGTCTGATAGACTGATCACACTTTCAATTCGATCTTCCAGTTGCGTAGTGCGGACCGCAGGGATTCCTGGTCCGCACAGCGGACCCTATCTCATGAAGCAAAGTTGTTTTCCCCGCGTTCCTACTGCGCGATTCACTTCGATCCTCTAGATGGATGTCGTATCCGATGAACACCAGACTCCTAACCCTGTCGCTCTTGGCGTGCGTGGTATCAGCGGCGGTGTTGGGTGACGACAACTGGCCGCAGTTCCGAGGGCACGGCGGGAGCGGTATCGGGAGCGGTGGTCCACCAACAGAATGGAACCCTCAATCGGGACACAACATCGCGTGGAAGACGCCGATCGCTGGTCTGGGACACTCAGCTCCGATCGCATGGGGTGATCGTGTATTCCTGACAACGGCCGTCAACTCGGAAACCGACAGGCCTTCTTTGGAAACTGGCTGGTCGGGTGGAACGGGCGAGTCGGCAAAGGACACAGGACAGTGGAGTTGGCAGGTTATTTGCCTGCAGCTCGATACCGGCGACATCCTGTGGACCAAAGATGCTCATGTCGGCGAACCCAAAATCAAGCGGCATCTCAAGGCCTCGCATGCCAACTGCACCCCGGCGACCGACGGCAAGTATGTCGTCGCGTTTTTTGGCTCGGAAGGTTTGTACTGTTACGACGTGGACGGGCATTTGGTCTGGAAGCACGATTTCGGCGAACTGCGTTCTGGACCCTACGACGCACCAGAACTTGAGTGGGGCTTCGCCAGCTCACCGATCATTCACGACGGCCATGTCATTGTGCAGTGCGACTGTTTGAATACCAACTTCGTTGCGATTCTCGATATCACCACGGGGCAAGAAGTGCTGCGCATCGACCGCGACGGTGAAGTCGCTACGTGGTCAACGCCCTTGGTGGTGACGACAGAAGACCGCCTGCAAATTGTTTGCAATGGCTATCACCAGATGGCTGGATATGATTTCAGAACGGGCACCAGACTATGGCACTTGAGCGATGGAGGCGACGTCCCGGTGCCCGCGCCGCTGTTCGCCAACGGTCTGATCTATTTGACGAACGGTCATGGCCGAAGCCCAACGTACGCGATTCTCCCGAACGCAACGGGAGATCTAACACCGCGGAAAGGCGAAACCTCTGATGAAGTCTCCGACCATCCAGGCCTGGCCTGGTGGCAACCCCGAGACGGATCGTACATGCCCACACCACTTGTCAAGGATGACTTGCTGTACACGTGCAACGACAACGGACGGCTCGCGGTGCGGAACGCAGTGACGGGGGAACTGATTTATCGCGAGCGAGTCGGCAAGGGCAGCACCACATTTTCGGCTTCCGCCGTCGCAGCTGGCGGACATGTCTACTTCGCGAGCGAACGCGGTGAAGTAACCGTGATCGAAGAAGGAGACTCCTTCCAAGAACTCGCGACCAACGAAATGGGAGAGGTGGTCATGGCCACACCCGCCATCTCCGGTGACCGGCTACTGATTCGCACCGTGGCGAATCTATATTGCATCACGACGATCCCGATAGCGGATCAGGTCGATAACGACGAGTAGAAGCGAATTGGCTCGCTCGGATCGAAACGATCGACTGGCGCGCCCGGACAGGAGCGTCACGTTCGCATCTTCGGGTAGTGGTACAGTTTGCGATTCCTGAAAGTAGGAAGGTCACTCTTGGCCGTCTTTTGTCGGGCAGGTGTGCCCGGCTTACGGCAAACTGTACCACTACCCACTTCGCCTCCTCTTCGCATTTTTGTTGATCTTGTGGCACTCCGTTGCTTGTGCTACAAGCCGCTCGCTCGGCTGCGCGCATCTCGAATTGATCACATCACCAGAGGCCAAGGATGGCTCTGTTCAGAAGGAAGTTCTTCCGCAAGGTTTCTCCGTCCCAGCTAGTCGTCGGCTTTGCTAGCTCGGGATTGCCTTGGCCGCTGCGGTGGATCCTGGGCACGCGGTTCGTTTCGCGAATCGTGTTCTTTCTGATTCCGGTCTTGATCGTCATCGGAGTGTTGACACTCGATTGGTCCAACGGTTGGCCAAAGTTCTCGTACAACCGAGAACGCGCCCGCGACATTGGCGAAGCCGCACAGGGTATTGCCAACGAAGTGCGGGAACGCATCCCCGATCGTGTAACGGAGTCGATACGCAACCACATCCCCGAACGACTTCCGCTTAATGACTGGGCAACCAACGGCGGAATTGCGGAACACTTACCCACGAGTTGGAATCGCCAGACGAGTGCCGAAGCGCCGATTCGCCGCGAAGCAGGCGCCACGCTGCGCATCGCCAGTTTCAACATTCAAGTTTTCGGTACGACAAAAGCCGCGAAGCCCGAAGTGATGCAAGTCCTGGCGGATGTCGTTCGACGTTTCGATATCGTCGCCATCCAGGAACTGCGAACAACGGACGACAGCGTATTAGAAGGATTTCTGCAGCTCATTAACTCGGGTGGATACGGCTACCGCTACGTAGCGGGTCAGCGTCTCGGCAGAACCAGCAGCAAAGAGCAGTACGTATTCGTCTACGACGCGACGCGCGTCGAAATCGATCCGCAATCGATCATTACCGTCCCCGATCCGCAAGACTATCTGCACCGTGAACCGACAATCGCGCGGTTCCAAGTCCGCTCGGCAACAACACAGCCCGGCTTCTCTTTTATCTTGGCGAACATCCACACGGACCCGGATGAAACGGACACGGAACTCGACGCCTTAGCCGATGTGTTCGTCTCGCTGCAACAAAATGGCTGGCGAGAAGACGATGTGATTCTGCTGGGAGATTTGAACGTCAGCTACCAAAAGCTCGGCAGGTTGGGGCAATTGCCGAACATTGCTTATACCGTGCATGGCGAGCCAACGAACACGCGCGGCAATCAGTCGTACGACAACATCGTCTTCGATCGTCTCGCAACCACTGAATTCACGGGTGTCGCCGGGATCCTGAATCTTCAGCAGGAATACGGTTTGAACCTCGAGCAAGCCATCGATGTCTCGGATCATCTGCCTGTTTGGGCGGAGTTCGATGTCCACGAGCATGGCGCACAGATGCCGCTCGCAGCGCTGCCGGGCGCCGACCAACCAAACGTTGAGCAAACGACACGGCGTGGCCAGGCGCGGATTGTCGAGAACCCGTTGCTCAAGCTGCGCGGCTATCAACGCTAACTCGCGACGCCGCGAACTCACCCTTCGCTTCTCTTGGGCCATGAAGTTCTCGTTCCGATCGACGCCAGGAACATAATTCCTCCAACGAGAACTG
>JACKHN010000069.1 GCA_020638975.1 Planctomycetaceae bacterium | reverse complement strand
TATTCCCGTGTTTTTCGCTACACGGAGGTTCGCGATGTCGTCCAAGATTGTTGATCGTTTTGTCGAGAAGGCGCCATTTGCTGTCATGACACGAGTGCTGGCACAGGATTTTATCGGTAGCAAGTTGAATCGGATCTTCGACGACAACCGTGAATTGCAGTATGACTACGTCGCCACGTTCCAAGCGGTCGCGGCGACGGTGGCCGATGTTGCCTTGAATTTCAGCGACAACTTCAATCAAGCCTACAAAGAGCACAAAGAGGAACTGGAGGTCAGCCGGCAGTCGTTCTACGCCAAGACTCGTGGTGTCGAACCGGCTGTCAGCGAAGCCATCGTCTTGCACTCGGCAGAACGTGCGATCGAGATGCAAGAGGCGTTGGAGTTCGGGGCTTGGGAATTGCTCCCAGGTTATCGTTGCCTGAGCGTCGATGGCAATGTGCTGGCAAAGTCTGACAAGAGGCTCAAAGTCCTCCGCGAAGTTAAAGGTGCTCCGCTGCCAGGGAAAGTGGTCGCAAGATTTGATTTGCAACGGCAAGTCTTTGATCGTGCTTACGTACTGCTTGACGGTCACTCGCAGGAGTCAACGTGTTGCGACCGGATCGTTGATGATCTTGTTCCCAAGGATGTCCTGATCGCGGATCGGCATTACTGCATCGTGCCGTTCTTAACGAAAGTCGCTGAAGCCAACGGCTTCTTTGCGATACGGCAACACGGTCGGTTAAAAGGCGTTTTGTTGGGAAAACGTAAACGCATTGGTCGGATCAGCACGGGGGTGGTCTACCAACAAGAGATGAAACTCTCGGCTGCGGATGACGCGATGACCGTGCGTCGAATCACGGTCGAGCTAGACGAACCGACCCGTGATGGCGATCAGGTCATCCATCTATTAACCAATCTTCCGAATGAAATTGCCGCAACGGTCGTGGCCGAGCTCTATCGCCATCGGTGGGAGGAAGAAACCGCGTTCAATGTGTTGCAGATGACACTCACTTGCGAACACTCAGGCGTTGGGCATCCACAGGCAGCGACGTTTCTCTTCTGCATGTCGGTCCTTGCATTCAACCTTCGGCAAACGATCTTCGCAGCGTTGTATGCCACTCATGACGACGAAGCCGTTCAAGAGACAAGCCACTTTCACATATCAAAAAATGTTTCGGACAAAACGGAGGGAATGTTGATTGCGATCACCGAGGAAGAATGGGATGAGCTGATTCCTTCGACAACCCGAGGTGTCGCTTCGCTACTGGAAAAGGTTGCACGGAGAATTGACTTGAGTGCGTATCGCAAATCCCGACGCGGTCCGAAAAAGAAAAAACCTCACCGATCACGAAATGTCGCGTCGTCGCACGTTTCTACCGCAAAGCTCCTTTGGCCAA
>JACKHN010000068.1 GCA_020638975.1 Planctomycetaceae bacterium | reverse complement strand
CCGGTTGCGTAGTAAGCACTTAAGTCTGCCAGCATTCTTGCGGAGGCGCGTGCCTTCGGCAATGGTACGTGACGCGTGAGAGTCGGCGAACCAAAACGCGAATGCTGATCTTGGACGGCGAGCCTTCCTGGGCCTATCATGCCAAGTATTGAGACCTTCCTTGGTGGCGTGTGACTTTGCCTTGGCCAAGGAAGGTCTCATGTCTTATCGCAACTCTTCTCCTACGTTGCCACTGCGATTCTCGTTGGTGCTGCGGTCTTTCTTGCAGCACGCTGGTCTGCCGTTCTCTGACGCTTTGTCCGAAGACGAGATTCAAAAAGTGTTCGACACGCAAGACGTGGGCTTCGCCATGCAAGAAGACGAAGTCTACTGTCCTGCGGTAACCTTGTGGGCGTTTCTCTCGCAAGTGCTCTTCAAAGACGAACAACGCAGTTGTGCGGCAGCGGTTGCACGTGTTGTCGTCATGTTCGTCGCGTTGGGAAAAGATTCGCCATCGAGTAACACAGGTGCTTACTGTCGCGCCCGAGCGAAGCTGCCGGAGTCGGTGCTACAGGAACTCGTCGAAGACGTCGCTCGTCGTTGCGAACAACAAGTTCCAACGGCTTGGTTGTGGAAAGGTCGTCACGTACATCTGGTCGACGGTACGACCTTCAGTATGCCCGACACGGAAGCGAATCAAGCGGAGTTTCCACAACCCAACACACAGCAAGCGGGATTGGGATTTCCGATCGCCCGACTGGTCGTGCTCGTCTCGCTCGCTACCGCGTTGACAACGGGTTATGCGATGGGGCCCTACTCGGGAAAGGAGAGTGGTGAGACGGCTCTGCTGCGGCAGTTGTTCGAGCAGTTCTCCGTGGGCGATATTCTGCTCGGCGACCGTTACTACTGCGGCTGGTTCACCCTCGTTCTGCTGTTGCAACGCGGAGTGGATGTCGTCACACGTCAGCACCAACTGCGGACAACCGATTTTCGACGCGGCAGACGTTTGGGAAAATCCGATCATCTTGTGGTGTGGCCCAAACCAGCACGTCCCGATTGGATGGACAAAGAGACCTACGACAGCTTGCCTGACTCGTTGACTGTCCGCGAACTGGAAGTTTGTGTCGAGCAGCCTGGATTTCGAGTCGACTCGTTCGTCGTCGTCACCACACTCACCCAAGCGACACGGTATAGTAACGCCGACATCGCGAAGCTCTATCACAAACGTTGGCTCGCGGAACTCGACATCCGCGCGATCAAGATCAGTCTCGGCATGGATGTGTTGCGTTGCAAATCCCCGGAGATGATTCGCCGTGAAGTGGCTGCTTGCCTGTTGGCTTACAACTTGATCCGCCAAACGATGCTGCAATCGGCTTATCAGGCAGGCGTCTCTCCCCGGCATCAGAGTTTCACAGCCGCCTTGCAAAAGATCGCGGCCGGCTTTGTGGTGTTGGCGGTGTTGGAAACGTGTGCTACGACCGTCGGTGACACCCACCGCGAGCAATTGCCTTCTCATCGAGTTGGCCACCGCCCAGACCGCATCGAACCTCGCTGCCTTAAACGCCGACCCAAGTCTCAGAAACTGCTCACCATTCCCCGTGACCAAGCGCGAGCCGATCTGCTCGCCACTCGATCGCCGTAAACCCTTGTGAGCCAACCGGCAGTGCCATTCGTTCC
>JACKHN010000067.1 GCA_020638975.1 Planctomycetaceae bacterium | reverse complement strand
ACCCGGGTTCATCAAGTTCTGCGGATCGAGCGTCGCTTTGATTTGTTGCATGACGTGGAAGGCTTCGCCGTGTTCGAGCGGCAGGAAATCCAGCTTGCCAAGCCCGACTCCATGTTCGCCCGTGCAAGTTCCGTCCAGGGCGAGTGCTCGCTCGACGATTCGCCGATTCAATCTTTCGGCCTCGGCGAGTTCTGCAGGGCTGTCGGGGTCGATCAGAAACAAGATGTGGAAGTTGCCATCGCCTACGTGTCCCAACAGCGGCGAAGGTAAGCTGCATGCGTCCAACTCGCGTTTCGTCTCGCCGATGCATTCGGCGAGACGCGAAACGGGGACGCAGACGTCCGTGGTCATTGATCGAGCGCCCGGTCGAAGCGCCAGCATGGCGTAGTAGGCTTGATGTCGAGCGTGCCATAAACGTTTGCGATCGGCTTCGTCTGTCGCCCATTGAAAGGCAAGACCTCCATGCCGCCGCGCGATGGTCTCGACAATTGCTGCTTGTTCGACAACACCATTCGATGAACCTTGGAACTCGAAGAAGAGCGTTGGCGTGACGGCATAGTTCAACTCTGAGTATCGATTTACGGCATCGATGGACACTTCATCTAATAGCTCGACGCGAGCGACCGGAATGCCGGATTGGATCGTCTCGATCACCGTACGAACGGCCTCGTCGATCGAGCCGAAGGGACAAATCGCAGCCGAAATCGCCGCAGGCCGACGATACAGTCGTACGGTTACCTCCGTGATAATCCCCAGGGTGCCCTCCGCTCCCACGAACAGTCGCGTCAGGTCATAGCCAGCGGATGATTTACGAGCACGACTGGCTGTCCGAATGATTCGCCCGTCTGCCAGGACGACCGTTAGCCGTAAGACATTCTCTCGCATCGCTCCATAACGAACCGTGTTCGTACCTGACGCGCGTGTCGAAGCCATGCCGCCCAATGTCGCCTCGCCACCGGGGTCGACCGAAAAGAACAAGTTCGAACCGTCGAGATGTTCGTTCAGCTGGAACTGCGTGACACCTGCCTGCACGTAAGCATCCATGTCTTCGCGATTGATCGCTAGAATTCGATTCATGCGACTCATGTCGATGCAGAGACCACCGTGAATGGCGACCACGCCTCCTTCAACGGCCGAGCCTTTGCCGAAGGGCACGATCGGCAACGCATACTGCGCACAGATCTTGACGATAGCGGCGACTTCTTCGGTACTCTCGGGAAAAGCGACGGCGTCGGGTGGATGTGAGACATGAGATGACTCGTCACTGCCGTGTTCCTCACGAACGATTGCATCGACGGTCAACCGGTCGCCTAACAACTCGACAAGTTCTCGCGGGATTGTACGCGGATTGCTCACGTCAACGAACCTTCAAAAAAGTGAATCGGAACGCACCGTAACTGTCGGTCGGATGATAAGCTATCGGGCGTTATTCGGTCTACGATGGCGTGAACCTTTTGGTGGTGTTCGTGTCCCCAGGGCTTTTGTTTTGTTAACGCTGCGCAACTTGTACGACGGCTCTCCGAAGCCGTCGAACTCAGTAATTCGTTGTTCGGGCTCGGAGGCCCGTCGTACAAATCCATTCAAAATGAAAAACTGAAAAGCCCTGTTCGTGTCCCCGTTTCGATTCCACCGTCGATGAAATCCCATAACGTGGAGGTTGGATGTACATTCCTTCGAGTTTTGCTGAGACGGATCT
>JACKHN010000066.1 GCA_020638975.1 Planctomycetaceae bacterium | reverse complement strand
GTGCCGAACAGAAATGGCTTCTAGCCTGTCGAATTGCCGCTGACAGGCTGGAAGCCTATCCCACTAAATACGCGAGCGTTGCTAAAAGTGTTAGCCCCAGCCTTTTGTAGCTGTCACATCATGCGGCTTTGTGTGTTTGTTTTCGCGATTGCTCAAGGATGCGCAGTGTGGACTTGTGGCCGCGACCCTTCTTGTTCATTTTCTGCTTTGGCTTCTTCTTCGGAGTCCATTTGCCCTTCTTGAATTTGCTCAGTCGAATGTGTCGGGCAAGTTGCTTTAATTCCGCCGCCATCTGCGTTGGCGTCAGACCGCGGTATTTGTCGCGCCAGAACTCGCCCTCCAGAATCACCGACATCCCCACTGCCGTCGAAGCAACTTCCAGCGAAACATAGTACGTCGAGAGTTCCTGGGCCGCTGCCGCACCATGCACTGCGTGAACGGCCGCACGCACGACCGACAACAGGTTGTACGTGACTAACGCCATGCAGAATCCGAATAACGCCGCTTTGGGATAACCCAGCGTCTGAATTTCTCCTTCCAGGTTTTCGGCGACTTCTTGGAATGCCGTTTCGATCTGCCAGCGATCTCGGTACAAGTCCGCGATGTGGATCGCGCCGACCCGCTTCGGCAAGTTGGTCACGAGGTGAATCTCCGTGTCGCCGTCACGAGTCGGTTCGTTCAGCTTCACCGTAATTCGTCGATAGACGCGAGTATTTCCGTCCTCATCGGACACTTCCATCGCCTGTTCGTAAACGGTTCCCGTTTCGGTTTCGCCAACACGTTTGCGACGGCCTTTTAACGTGAACGGCAAACTGCCATGCTGCCGAATGATGAACTTGCCGTGACGCTTGCCAATCCCGAACAAGAATGCGACCGTACAGAAGTTGCGATCCGCCATCCACATGTCGTCTGCTTCAACCGTTTCCAGAAGCTCCGGCAGCAGGGATCGTTCTTGAGCATGCCCGTCTTCGCAAGGCAGCACGTCGAGCGCTAAACGATACTGCGGATCGAAGACGACGAGCGATTTTCCGGGCAAGGGAGCTGCGTTCAGTTTACGCAATTCGCCAATCCGCCGGTCGGTCCGCCGCAAATGGTTGCCATCGACAATCTTCGTTCGATAGCCGGCGAGCAACGGTTGTTGGAGGCCGCCGGTTTGCTTAATGATCGCTTGCATTCGTGTCGCCGTGTCGCGGACCAAGGCGCGGGAGACGGATGTTTCAATTCCCTTCAGTTTGTCATACACGGCTTTGACCGTAACGCCGATCTCGTCTCGGCGGTCGATGTAGGCGGCGTTAACACTGGGATGAATCTGACAGACGACCTGCCCCATGATGTCAGCGACCGTAGAAAACAGCAGGTCGCCCACATACTGCTGCTCAGCGTTCTCGTCGAAGATCGCATCCAGTCGTTGGGTGGACAACACGTTCTCGATGGTTGCACGGACCATCACGCTAATCGGTGTCTTCTTGGCAAACCGGTCAAAGGCGTCGTTGACAAACTTCATCGCGTCACTCCTTAGATGTTGCAACTCCAAGCACAATGACACGTTAAACCTTGCACTGACGTTCGCACAACCATGAATGCAACGACTGCAATGCTAACTACAAAAGGCTGGTTCCCGCACCTACCCTACGCGAACGGTCGGACCGTCAGCTTCGTTTGATGACAGCAGGCTCTCGGAACGTGAGAACTGGTTGACTTGTTTTAAGTCGAACGATGTGGAATCGGAAAGATACGCTGCGACAAACATCCGAACCCAGGTGTTGCCCGATTTCGGGTACGATGCCAGCCAGAGGAGGTTTCTCATGATGTCTTTCCAAGTAGCCGTCACGCTCCGCCGTGACGAGCTCCCGATCCCGACGAGCGACTCGAACCAACGTCCTTATCCCGTGTCGACTCAACTCACATCGGCTCATCTCGGCGGAGCGAGATGGCTACATTAATAATCCCCAACTACATTGCCGTCTTGAATCGCCAGCAAATACTCGTACGTGCTATCTACCGCCGCGTTGCCATTCTGCACCGATGCGGCTGACAAAGGATCAAAGCTCCAAGCCGTATTCAAACCCGTGTCGTCATACCCATTGGTGTCAATTGTCTCGCTGATAAATCGCACGCTGCCATCCACCAAGCTGAACATCGCACCGCCCGGATGTTGGCTGGAGAAGCCACGCGTCGCGCCCGTTTCGGGATTCGTCGAGGGCGACACGGCTGCGACGGCAGCATGATTCGCATTGATTCGCACCACGCCACATCCCATCACGTCGCCCTCGTTGACCGCTTGGTTAACCTCCCGTCGCCCATACACCAACCCGGCACCGATCACGACAATTGCGCTGCCACCACCCCGCTGTTTCACCTGCCAACGTCGTTCCCCGAGTGCGATGACGTTGCTCGTCCCGTCCAGCACATCACGGAAGGCCTGTCCTTCGTTATCAAAGAACATGCCTCGGTAACTCGCCTGCCCGGGAACACCAGCAATTGCCGGCCCCCGCCAGAAGCGAGCCGTCTCCAGAGCGCTGTTGCTGGCGACGTAGTTGGACGTCGCGCTGGCGAAGGTGCCGCCGAGTTGTCGGTTCGTATTCGTATCGGGCGCGACATCAGACGGACAGCGGAACGTATTGGCCTTGGTCTGAAGAATGTTTGCATGCAGCGTGATCGCATCATTGCCGCCATTCTCCAACCAAGTATTCCCAACGGACATCGCATCTGCGGGTGACCGTACATGACAGCCATGAACGCGTTGGGGTTGACACGGCGTGTCG
>JACKHN010000065.1 GCA_020638975.1 Planctomycetaceae bacterium | reverse complement strand
GCCACGCCTGGGACGCTGGCGACCGTCGACGAACGGCTTTACCAACCGAGAATGCAACCACTCGAATGGCATCGGTTACCTCATTTTGATCAGGGCTAATGGCACGAGAATTCTTGATGATTCGTGGGGCAATGCCGACGACTTCTTCTGAATTCGCAAGCTATGGGGCTACGTAACGGCAATGGTCGAAATACGTCTCGAACGTAAATACGCCATCATGTAATACCGTTGAACGCGTGCAGATCTGTCGGCAAAATCCCCGATACGCGGATTTTGCTCGTTCATCCGCCAAGATCATTGGGCGGCTGCGCTGGTGCCCAGACTCGGATGCGGTTGATCTCTAGCCGAGGATTCTGATCGGGCGCGTTGGATTGCAGCATCAACAACAGACCGTCCTCCTCCGGGACTTCGTCTGGTGAAAGCTGCGGCGAGGCAGCAAAGGTCGCGATCGATTGGTCGTCGACAAACAAGCAAAAAGAATCGTCGATACACTCGATTCGCATGGTTCTCCATTGGCCATTCGGCAGCCAAGGTTCTTCGCCAGCCGCTCCCTGGGCCATCGTCTGCTTGCCTTGAATTAGCCAGCTATTCTGGGAGTCGTCAAAACGACTGGCCACCTGATCAACTTTCCACCTACCGCTTCCTTTGATGTTCCCCCATAACTCCCAGTTGCGCCGGTACATTGTGTTTCCGAGTGGCCGAAACCAGACACCGTACTCCGTGTTGTGAACTCGCAAGTCAAGCTCGACAACAAAGTCCTTCGGCAATAGCGGCAACCGAAACACCTTCCATACGGCTCGCATCCGCGAGCCATCGCATTCGACGAAATAGACGCCTTCCTGAACGCCGAACCTCATGGTTTCTGAATGCTGCGTGTAACTCGGCTGGTCGAACCGTTCCTCGCGGACCAGCCGCAGCGGCGATCCGGTGCCGTGTTTCGCTGCGGTGTTATCAGGTGACGGTAAGGTAACGGATGGAGCCACAACCTTCGCATTTGAAGTAGCCAACGGCTCGCTATCGTTGGCCTTTGGCTTCAGCAAAGTCGCTACCGCAATAGTTGTGACTGCGAGAACGATCATCGTCGCAAAAACAAGTTGCGAGCGTGATGTCCTCGTGCGTCTGGGCTTTGCTTCCGCAATCGCCCGTAGCGCATTGGCGACTTGCTTTGCCGAACTCGGGCGGTCGTCTGCTTGAAGTGACAACAAACTCAATGTCAGTTGGCGCAGAGGAGCAGATGCATCGAGCGCCGACACGTCTACCTTGGTCGTGGCAAGGCTATCCGAATACGTCAACCAATCTATGGCACGAAACGGCAGGTTACCTGCCACGCACTCATAGAGAATGACTCCGAGCGAAAAAAGATCAGCGCGTGGGCCGGCTTCGCTGGGAGAACGCACTTGTTCCGGTGCCATGTATCCCGGGGTGCCGACGAGCGCCCCAGCCGTAGTCAGGCATTGGTCATTGAGTTCGCGATTGACCAATCCGAAATCGAGGATCCGAACGCGAAACGAACCGTCGCCGTCCTCGGTGCATGAGCCAACTTCTTCCAGCCAAATGTTGGCGGGCTTCAAGTCACGTGCACTAAGCCGACCGCATGGGCCGCGGCGAGTCCTGAGGCGATCTGTGCGCCGATTTGAATCGCCGGTTGCTCGGGCAATTTACCTTTCTGGACGAGGTAGTCGGCGAGCGTACTGCCTACTAACCGCGGCATGACCAGGAACAGCGAGCCATGGAACTCGCCAATGTGGTGCAAAGGAACAAGGTGATCGTGCATGAGACCAGCGATCGCCCGAGCCTCTTGGAGGAACCGGCTTCGAAATCTCAGATCGTTGGCAAACTCGCGTCGTATTACCTTCAACGCAACTCGGCGGCCTAACTGCTCGTCCTCGGCCTCATAGACGACTCCCATCCCGCCGCGACCAAGTACTCCTGTCAGAAGATAATGACCTAGTCGATCACCGATCGCAAATGGCAAGGTTCCGAACTCCGCCGTCCACGGCCCTGCTATGCCTCGCGTTGGTGACGCTGATTTCAGCTTTGCGATGATCTCTGCTGCATCAAAAAGAGGATCGTTGCCGCAACTGTTTTCCACGGCAGCGTGTATTGCACGAACGACCGGATCGTGTGCTGAATCAATTTGCGAAAGTGAATTGACGCAATCGGCACAGACCTGGATGTGGTTATCCAACGCGATCGCGTCGGGTTCTGCAACTGCTCCCGTAACGTAATTAATGAGTGTGGAGAGTTCTGGACAAGAACGTGCAGTCATCGCTCGGTCGGCCAGTCAATTAAGCGGTCCAATCGTTCTCGTAAGCGTCGCAACACTCGCGACTTTGCCAAGTAGACGGCGTTGCGCGAAACGCCAAACTGTTCTGCCACTTCTTCCGCACTTTGATGATGCAACATCAATTCGCGAAAGATGTCGCACGTCTTGTCGTCAAAGTCGGTCTCGATCATCTGTAGTGCGCGGCCAATCACATAATCACGATACTCCTGTTCGTCGAAGACATCTACTTCGTTGTCGGTTTCAAGACTAGATGACGCCAATGCCTCGGCGTCAATAATCCGCTGTCGCCGCGTGAAGAAATCGTGGAGTCGGTTCGTGGCGACCGTCTTCAACCAACCACGAAAGCTGCGATTCGGGTCGTATTCGAATTCCCTCATGCGGCCGACCAAGAGGGTTAAGATATCCTGAATGCAATCGGCGGCATCCTGATCCGATAGTCCGCGCCTGCGGCACCAACGCAGCAGCATCGGTGCGTAAAGATCGACAAACACATTCCAGGCGTCGTGATCATGCTCATTGCGAAGGCGAGCAATTAGGCTGGCGGGAGTATCCATTCTAAAGGTATCGATGCCGGACGAAAGCGGCACCCACTTGGATGGCGTCTTCGTGGATGGTTACTGTCAACTCAAGTCAACTAACGATAATCTAACAAAACCAATCAAGTACAGTACCTTTCAGCCGAAGGCGATCATTTGAGCAACGCTCACTAGACAGAAGGACGCGTTGATAATCCCCATGAAATCACGCAGCATGGTAATGCCTACCAAGAACCCGACCGACGCATCGTCGAGCGAGACGTCGCGTTGAACGGAACCGGCGCTGGCGAACGCTGTGTGGGCCTCCGC
>JACKHN010000064.1 GCA_020638975.1 Planctomycetaceae bacterium | reverse complement strand
CGCACTTTCCGCACATCTCGCCTGCATTATGGCGTGATTTTCATGGGGTGTCGATTCGTTACTGATCGTAGGCCGTGGTTGGGATTCCGAGGAGTTGGAGGAGTTGACGGTGGAGGGGCGTGAGGGCGGTTGTGATCGATTCGGGTTTACGCGAAGTAGGGGACGTCAGCGTGTGACGCGACAGCGGCGCGAAGTAGTCCAACACGCGTCGTGTTGTCGGACGGGTGCAGGGACGGCCTTCCGGGTACAACGGGATCGATGGCAGCTTCGCCGAGTCCATTGCGCGACGCAGTTCGCGTTCCAATAACGATTGCACCATCAATGCAAAGAAGTAAACCGCCAACAGGCCGACGATCCGCTCCACGTTTTTCAAGTACACCGGAGCAACGCGGAAGTCCGTCTTCAACTGCGAGAAGCGTTTCTCAATGATCGGTTGACGCTTGTAAGCATCCAACACTTCCCGCGCCGTCCACGCGGGAAGGTTCGTCAGCAACGGAAATACGCCGTCGCCCACCGACTCGCGAGCCAACCGCGCCCCATCCATTTCCCAACGGATCGTGAAACGCGTTTGCACTTCGCGAACGTACTTCGTCTTCTTGCTCGGACGACCGCGAGTCGCTTGCCGAAAGGTTTCTTCTTCCAACGCGCGGATCTCGACTCGCAACAACTCGCGCACCGTATGCTCGTCGAGAATCGCATCGACGGCCGACGCGACTTTCTCGCGTACACGAAAGCGAGTCCGCGGACTCGTCAATCGATCGCGCAGCGTCGTCAAGTCGTTCATGGCTCGCTCCAGCCGCGTCGCGCGGGCCGCTGCATCGGACGCTTGTTTGCGGAGGCTGTGATACCACAGCAAGCGAAAACCTTCCTTCGTGGCATGCTCGTCCGCACAGACTTGCATGGCGTCCGTCAGATTGCCGTCTTCATCGACTTCGTGATACAAATCACTCCACTTGATCGACTTTGGTTGTTCGACCAGCCGCGAGCGAAACGTGGTGTTTTCCTTCCGCGTCGCGGGCAAGACCGTGATGAAACGCCCGCCGCGACTGGCGATGTCACGCATCTGTTCGGTCGTGGCGAGCTTGCAGTCGGCGACATACACGAAGTCCTTGCGGCCCACGAGTTCCGCCAGCAGTTGCCACGTTGCTCGATGCGTTTGATCGTCGACGACGTTGCCGCTGGCCGTTTGGAAATAGATCGGCACACCGCCATCGTTGGTCACGGTCAGGATATACAGCAGTTGCTTCAAGTCGGGCCGATGATCCTTGCTATGCCCCCAAGTAACGGCCGGTGCCATCAGGCCAGCCAGCAGCCTTTCCACCTTCGCATCAGGATACTCGCCGCAAAACGACACCGTGGTCGAGTCGTTGTGCAACTCGTCGAGGCTGAGGTCGAACTCCTGCACGACGTGCCTCACCACGTCCAGGATCAGGTTCGTGTTCAACGCGCGAGCCATGCGGTCCAAACAACGTCCGACGCGATCGTCGTTAAGCTGGTCGATATGCCGCGGTTGCAAGTCGAACAATTGAGGATCAAACTCGCGAGCCCACTCGGCCACGCCATACACGGGTTCCCGAGAGACCAGCAAGTTGGTGAGCAACAACAGGATGACTCGTGGCGTGGCGACTTTGGTGCGGGCATCCTCGCGCGGCAGATGTTGTTGGAGAAAATCGTGCAACCGCATCCGTCGCAGCAAGCGTTGGAGAATCGGGATCGCTCCGACAGCATGTGTGACGAGCGTGGTACCGCGCTGCGTGTTGGCGGTTCTTCCCGTCGCGGCGTTGTCGGCTCGAGCGGCGCGATTGGTCGCCGCCTGTTCAGTCGTTTTGTGGCTGGTTCGCTTCTTGACGGTTGACCGCTTGGCATTCCGTTTCGGCATGAGCGTACATCCTGTGCTTGGTGAGCGTGGCATCCTCGGGACATGCCAACGATAGGCCAAACCAAGTGTCAGGTCGCATGCGGGCAGGACGCCAAAAAAAGTTGCGTCGACCGACATGGACGTAAATCGAGTCCGACTCAACTTACATCAAGGCGACTTTTCGTAAGTCAAAATGCGAAACATTTGCGGCGAATTGGACACTCTGGTGCGCGCCTACAATCTGCCAGTTCTGACACGAACAATCCACCCTTCGCCAGGAGATCCGCCCGCGATCGCGCGAACCGCCACCACCATCAAACACGCAAAAACCGAAAGTTATTGACTAGGAGATGTGCGGAAAGTGCGATCCAACAGGTTCTTTCGCGGAATTAGTCGCCGGATTTGTAAATAAGGCAGCGGAAGTGAATCGATCATTTCAACGAATGTCCTCCATGCTACGTCCGCGGTACACTGATCAACAAACACATTTGAATGCAATGTCATGACTGGAAAGTAATCCATTACTCGTGGGCGGCGCTGCACGCGTTCCTGGACAACCAACTCGAACGGTTCCTCCGCAACCAACTCGAGTGCCTGCCGAAGCGCAAATGGGGTGTCACGTAGAACACGTTTCAGTCGATCCGTCGCCGGCTTCAGCTCCGTATTCACAAACACAGCAACCCCATTTGCCCTCAGCTCAACAGTTTGATGAGTCAGCTTTCGATAGGCATCGCCACGAGGGCCGAAAGCAACCCAACAATAGTCCATTTCCCGCGAGAAATTGCCGACGTCGAAATCCTCGTAAAAGTTACTAAATGAAGGCGACACCTTCCGTAGTCCGGCCAACACCTGACCGGCCAAACTCTTTATCTGGTCGAGTACCCAACCTCGCGTATCATCGTCATCGTGCGTGATGAAGTAATCGAAATGATCAGGCCGGAACCCAGTAAATCCCGTCATGCCGCTATACTCCAAGAACTGAATGAACTGCATTACCAAGAACGCCGCACAACCATGGTCATTCGTCAACGTGGCCGCGATCCTTCGAAAGATTCCGTGGATCTCCTCCCACGTCTTGAGGACGACAATGGGATCACCGCCATTCTTCCGGTTCAGGCGAGTCAGGTGTGAGCTCATCTGAAATGGATCGAAGGCACCATCGTTCACTTTGCTTTCTATGAGGATTGCAACGTCATCGCCGTAAATCCACGCGTCTGGAAGACTGTCATAAACCTTTTTCTCGCGCCGATGTGAGGACCATTGCGACGTTTGTTTAGACAGCCCAAGCAGAACGCGGTGCTTCTTGTGCCATGCACCTCCGGACGGAAGATCGCGACGCTGCAGCAAGAACTTGGGTTGACTAACCTTTGGGAGTTTCAATTCGGCGAGGAACGGTTCGAGTACCTGCCGTCCTCCAAGTTGCAACGTGTTGACCAATGCTTTCGTCAGATTGTTTTCCAGTTGCGAATCACGATCAGAATTGTCGTTGGCAGGTCCGCGATAGCTGTAGAATATGTTGTGATGCAAGTCCATACGCGAGTCTACCACTGGTATCGCCCACACTCGTTCCCGCTGAATGGGGCGGAAAATGTGAGGGCGGATCAGGTGTCATGAATCTGATTAATAGGAACGAACATGTTCACGACCTGAAACCGGAAAAGGCTCCA
>JACKHN010000063.1 GCA_020638975.1 Planctomycetaceae bacterium | reverse complement strand
CTAAGTTCCCACGGGCGACCCATCGGGACCAGGAGCTGCCGGCTCGGCGAGCATGGGCTCGATGAGTGTACGGAGTTGGGAGAGCTCGTTTCTCCCAGGGGCGTGAAACTCCATTCTAGTGATGGCTTGCCGGAAGCGGTTTCGTGCTTCATTCCTATCGCCTTCCTGGTTACGCTTGGCGAGAGCAAATGCTAACCAGAACTCGTGCGTCGTCCCGCCGCGAGGGCCAAGTTTGTCAACCGAACGCAGTGTCTCGATTGCTTGGTCGTATTGGCCGAACTTGGCATAAGCACTCCCCAGCGTCGACACATATCGAGCGTTCTCGGGAGCTATGGCAACTGCCGCTCGAGCAGCTTTGATGGCGCGATCACCGGTCGCGAGATCCAGGTTGCGGCACGAAACGATCAGGCGTGCCAAGTTATTCTGGTGTTCCGGCTCGTCCGTCAGTTTCAGTCGCAGTTGCAACGCTTTGTTGTAGTAGTCGACTGCTGCTTCCGAATCTTCGCTTTGCCACATCAGGTCCGCCAGATAGGAGTAAGTCCAGGCAAGACCATTGCTATAAGCGGCATTCTCGGGACTCGCGGTCGCTAAATCCTTGAATGCCGCTTCCGCTTGTTTCAACATCGCAAGCGCCGCCTCGTCATCGCCCATTTTTTGATAGAGCGTGCCCAGCGCAGTCCAACACGCAGCGCGTTGAGACTTATAGCTGGTTGAGAAATCGGGATCATTTTCGATCAGAGCTTCGAGCCTTTCGGTCGCGGCTCCAAGATGAAGGGCAGCTTCCTCTTCGTGCCCCAGATCGCTCAGAATGCGACCGAGCGTCGCTTGTTCGATCGCCCATTGCTCATGGTATCCGGCGAGCGGAATCTGTGTATTCAAAAGCGCCTCGGTCGTTTCGATCGCCGACATGATCGCCGTCTGCGCCGTGTGGTTGTCTCCCACTGCGTGCAAATACATCGCTAATTCTCGTTCTGTGCTGGCCCTTCGCTCCCGGTACAGCGGCACGTCCGAGCGGCTGCTGACGAGCAAGTCGTAGTCGCCGAGAGCCGCTTCATACATCGCGAGCTCTTCGCGATCGCGACCGGATGTTCGATACGCCGCGGCAAGGTTGAGTCGAGTCGTTGCAAGCGATTCAAGATACGGAGGATAGTTGGGAGCTTGGTCCGCCAGTGTGGCGTAGCGTTGCATCGCTTCTTGGGCATGTTCGATCGCCGCAGCGTTGCGTCCCATACTGATCAATACGTTCGCGATGTTAGCTTTCGTCATGGCAAGTCCCGCGGCAAACGCAGGGTTTTCGCCGTCACCGGCAAGTCGACCGAACACTTGCGAGGCTGCCTCCAATTGCGTTAGTGCTTCGTCGCTCATCCCCCGTTTGCTCGACAACATGGCGAGGTTAACTGCGACTCCCGCACGCTCGTACTCAAGTTGCGGATCGGCTTGCAAACTCAACTGCTCGTCGAGCAATCGTAGCGACTCGCCATAGCACTGTACCGATTCATCGTATTCGCCCAAGTCAGCGAACAACGCGCCGAGCTTACTCTTCGCGGAAGCCAGTTGAACGCGAGCGTCCTTCGTTTTGGCGTTGCCGTCTAACTGTGTCTGCATCCGCTGTGCAGCGTCCGTATAGGTTTCTTTCGCAAGGTCGTATTTCGACAAGCCGCGAAAGACATCGCCCAGGCGGATCATCGCCCGCGCGGTTTCCGCTTGCAATTCAGGATCGTCTTGCTCGTCTGCGGTAAACTGTTGATATCGTTGAACGGCTTGTGTCAGCAATTGCTCGCGAAGTGCCTGCATTCCGGGAAAGTAGGCCAAGACCTCGCTGACTCCTGTCATCATGGTATCGACAGCGTCGCGAGCCTCTTCGAAGCGACGAGTCGCCTCGGCCCTCGCCCGAGTTTCCGCCTGCAACGACGCGCTGGCGCGATCCTTGGCAGTCTTCTCCGCTTCTCTTGCGCGATTGACCACTAGGACCGACACGACCGACACGAAGGTCACGATCAGTAACGTGGCGGCAATCGCTTGCGCCCAAGTGCGATGACGTCGCAACCAACGCCCCACACGCATCGACATCGGCTCGGCGTAGCATTCGATCGGTTCGTCGGCGAGCCAACGACGAATGTCCTCGGCCAAGTCACGAGCCTTGGCATATCGCTCGGATCGCTTCTTTGCCATGGCCTTGGCACAGATTGCATCAAGGCTCGGATGCACCGTTGAATTCTCTGTACGCACTCGCGGCGTGGGTTCATTCACGATCTGTGATCGAACTTCGCGAGTCGACGTTCCGCGGTGAGGGTGATCGCCGGTAAGAATCGCAAACAGAATCGCCCCCAGGCCGTAGATGTCCGTCCGGGTGTCGATCTTGTCGATGCGTCCGGCTGCTTGCTCGGGAGCCATATACGGGAGCGTTCCCAGTACGGCACCCTGCATCGTGACATCAATACCAACATCGTCGGTGACAGAGATCGGACCGCTTTCAAGCAGGTGCTCGTCATCGTCGTCCGGCTGGTCGATCATCTTGGCAAGGCCCCAATCCAACACGACGACCTCGCCGAAGGAACCAACCATCACGTTGCTGGGCTTCAGGTCACGATGCAAGACTCCCCGGGAGTGGGCGTAGCCGAGCGCATTACAAATCGCGATGAACGCACTCAGCAACTCACGCAGCTCCAACTCGGTCGCTCTTCCTTCTCGACGATGTCGGTGATAGGCGTCGATCGCATCACGAAACGTATCGCCTCGCACGAATCGCATCGTGTAGAAAGAACGCGATGAATCCGGCCCGCCGCACAACTCGTACACAGGCACGATGTTGGGGTGTTCGAGTTGGCTGGTGATCTGTGCTTCTTTCGCGAATCGTTTTGTGGCATTCGCACTCGCCTCGCGATCAGGACGAATCTCCTTCAAGGCGACTTGGCGGTTTAGGCGTTGATCATGAGCCTGCCAGACGCGGCCAATGCCGCCTTCGCCGTGCATTTTCGTCAACGAGTATCGCGAACGTTCCTTGGTTGCCTCATACTGCAAGGTCTCCATTTGTGAGTAGCCGGTCGGAGTCGAAGCGGACGGGGTCGAAGCGTGTGTGTCGTGCAAGTCGCCCGAGTCAGGAGATCGGGCCGAACTGTCAATCGTTGCTTCGAGTTGGCCCGACACGCTCGGTACAGCTGGCATATCACCGGTAGCTTCCATAACAAGCGATTTATGCGCATCGCCAGCGTGTTTCTCAATCTTCCGTGCGACGAGTTGCTCGACTTCGGCGGAATCGTTCCGCGTTATCCAACCGCGTTCGACCAGGATCTCGGCAAGCGTCTTTTGCTTGGCGACGGCCCACGCCGCACACGCCTCGGTGAATTGTGTTGAATCAACGTGCCCGAGTTGCAAGGCAAGTATTCCGAATAAGAGATTGCGATCGGTGTCCACGCATTCGCTCGTTGGAGGAGAGAAGAGATCTAACCGCAAAGGCGGTTCCGGTCGAGCGATTGTAACAGCTTCACGAATCGAGATCGAACGGCGACGCAGCCAATCTTTCTAGCTCCTCGGAAGATCTAGGGGTTGAACAAGACCAGACAGCAGATGGAGCCCACGGGAATCCAGGCAACAAAGTCTGATTGGGTTGAGCGGTGATTTGCGAGGTCCGGCTTTGTGCGTTTCGCCCGGGGTGAGCCCGACGGATGTAAGGAAGACAAAGCCTACGCGAATCAAGAACTCAAGAAGCATCGCATCCTGTGGCGGCGCCGCTAATGATGAGTTCGCACACTTAGCAGCAACGGAAGCCGATGGTTCCGAACCAATGCTTGCAGGGATTCGCTGGTTGCTGCTGAAACGGACCGAAAAACTGAGCGAATAACAGGCCGTGAAACAAAACAAGTTATTGCAACACAACCAGACAAGAATACGCAGCATTTGATGAAAGAAGACTTACAGCCATTCTGGCCTACTCCTAGCCGACTTGGGCCGGCAACGAAGAAGATGAC
>JACKHN010000062.1 GCA_020638975.1 Planctomycetaceae bacterium | reverse complement strand
CATCACGACAACTACGATCTCCGAGGAACAGCATGCCTACGCCGAGCGTCGCTTTCGCGAGGCGGGCATCGACGGGCGCGTGAGACTGTTGAAGCAGGACTATCGCGACCTGTCCGGGAAGTACGACAAGCTGGTCTCGATCGAAATGATCGAAGCAGTCGGCGAGAAGTTCTTGCCCGGCTACTTCGCCAAGTGCTCGGACTTGTTGAAGCCCGATGGCATGATGTGTCTGCAAGCGATCACAATTCCCGATCATCGATACGAAGACTATCGCAAGTCTGTCGACTTCATCCAACGCTACATCTTTCCTGGTGGCTTCCTGCCGAGCATGGGAGCGATGGCAAGTGCGGTCGGCAGTCAGACCGACTTCCGCTTTCTTCACACGGAAGACTTCGGCCCTCATTACGCCGAGACACTGGCTCACTGGCGACACAACTTTTGGAAGGAGATCGGCGTAGTCAAATCGCTCGGTTTCGACGAACGATTCATTCGCACTTGGCATTACTACCTGTGCTACTGCGAAGCGGGCTTCCGCGAGCGAGAGATCGGCGTCTCGCAGATTGTGCTGACGAAGTCAGCGTGCCGCCGAGAGCCCGTCTTGTCGACCGTCTGAGTCGATCCAATTCGCCATACCCTTGGGATATCCATCGTTTCCAAACGCGACACTCATCATACTCCGCAACCCCACGACGCGACGTTGGCTTTGCTGCAATCAAGGTCGGTGGGGGACATCCACGACCGAATTGGAAACCGTTGCGACTAAGGCCGCGCCGTTTGTAACATGATGCAGGCGATTGGATCGCAATTTAGGTTCGCAGATGGCAGAATAGCCATGACGGACTACGAGTCATCACGCAGTCCAACCGATGAATTGCTTCAAGGAACCGCGAACTTCAGGCGTGAAATGTATCAGGCTTCTTTTTCTAGTGTGAAGGAACCATCACTGGCCGTCACGGTTCTGCTGCTGGCCTGGGTGGGCGCGACTGCGTTCCAGGTCACCGACGCGTTTGCAACGGAAGCCGAGGACGAGTTGGTCGCCATTAAATCCAGCCTGCCTTTCATTTCGCTCCACGACTTCCTCGGTCATCGCCCACCGCGAGCCTACGGTGAACGGGCTAAAGTCATTGCCGCTTGGGAAACCCTGAAGCGACTTGATTCCCCGAAGTTGACAGTCGCTGAATTGAAACTCCTCGCCAACCATAAAGATGCCGACATTCGCGCACTAGCCGTGCTTGCAATGGTCGCGAAAGAGACACCCGAGGTGGTCCCACTGTGCCTACGACTGAAGAATGATCCGGCCGCGACAATTCCCGCACACTATGAGCCCGGCGGACGAACAACGGGAGAGCGGCAATTATACACGTCGCCTCAAACGGTCGGCAGCATCGCGACAAGTGTCTTGAACATGGTGAGTTATCGCCGCAGCTTGACGCTCGACGGAAGTACGCGAGTTGAACCTGATGACGCCGAGTGGTGGGCATTACGCAAGGACAACCAGGGCTGGCTCGCTTGGCACGAATTTCTGTACAGGCGTGCGTCTCAAGGCACCATGCCGGTGCCGGACGCCGCGAAGCCTGACATCCAACGATTCAGAACCACAGTTGATGCCTTACCAGCTGCCACGAGGGCGTGGGTGTTGCTCTATCTGGCGGATGACGTCTTTATGGGAAACGGCTTCTGGCAGAACGATTACGCCACGGAGAAGGAAATGATCCAAGCCGTACGGGGGCTTGGGGCAGCGGCATTGATCGAGTTTCTGCGCAGCGGGAAACGGTTGGGCTTGCGGGAGCCTTTCCTCGATGACGCAAGAAAGGGGCGTCGGTTTATCATGACCTACGCTCCGCAATTGTTCACGGCAGAGAACGCGGAAGCCCTGATGCAGCTCAAGCTCTATACCGCCGCAGCGGATGCAGATCCAAAGATCGTGCGCCGCGCTGTTGTTGCTGCCATGAAGGAATACACCGGCGAATACAAAGGCTGGGAGCGAGCCGAGGCCATGGCTGCTCTCGCATCGCTGGGAGACGACTCGGATCGCAGTTCGGCCGTGAAGTGGTTCTTTGAAGAGCCAAACAAAGCCGGCGGCTCGACATCCCAAAGCATTTTCATTCATGAGTTGGAACGCCGTCACCCAACGCAGTGGTCAGACGTCGTGCGGCGAATCGTTGCGCATCCCACGTTCGATCAATTGCAACCGATGGACGTGATGAATCTCGCAATGATGGTTGGTAAGTTTCGCGGCGAGTCGCTACTCCGCAAGTATTATCGCTACGAAGACGAAGCAGATATCACCCGACATCAACTGAGAAAGCTGTTCCAGGTCAAGAGCGAACCGGAAACGGTGCTCCAGGTGCCAGATACATTCTTGTCAGAGCCCGTGTGGAAAGTCGAGCTCGGCGAACTTGGAAGCAGCTTTGCGATTAGCGCCGACGGCAAACTGCTTGCGATTGGCATGGCAACAAAAGGGCAAGGTGCTCGCATTCTTGCTGCTGACAGTGGAGCCGAAGTGCACAGGATTCCATCGGATGGAAGACAGCTGAGCGTGGTCTTCACAGACAAGGCTCAGTTACTGCTCTGTGCTTCGGACGGGCAGGCCAATTCGATTCTCGTGTGGTCAAACGAGCAAGGCGAAACTACCGAGCATACGTTGTCAGCAAACACGTTGCTCATTCCTGGTCGAACGGGCGAGCGCGTCGCTGCCGTCGATACGACTTCGCTGGCTTGGCTGGAGTTCCCAAGCGGCGAGACCGTCTGGGAGCAGAAATGGAGAGCGCGTTGGGTGCCCTTGATCGCGATATCTTCCGATGCATGTTGGATGGCCACCAACGACGGTTGGTCCAAAGAGATTTCTCTCATCGACACGACTACGGGGCAACACCGGTTCACTCTCGCAGGCCATGCGTCCACGCCATCCAAGCTCTGCTTTTCCAATGACGGCAAACGGTTGGTGTCCACCGGAGAGGACAACCGCGTGTTTATTTGGCACGTCTCGGAAGGCACGCCGGTCGCGCGATATCGCGGTAACAATGTTCGCCACGGTCCCGTCGCCCTAACGATTGATGCCCAAACATTCTTCGCAACTGCTGGTCACGGTGTGCTGGCGGCTTACGATGTTGCTGGGGGACGTCCGCAGTATGGGATCAAGTTCAACGGGAATTGGATTCATGCAGCGGTGCCATCCTTGGATGGGACGTATCTTTACCTGATGATTCAGCAAATTGATCCGGTCCTCCTCAGCTCACGTGGCTCAACGAGTCGCATCGAATGTTGGAAACTTCCGTGACTCGCATTTTGTTAGCGCAGCTGCTTCACTTCCACATCAGCACCTTCATCGAGTTCAGGTCGCGCACAAAGATCTGATTGTCCACGATGGCGACGTGTGCCCATGAGTCGTCTGCTATCTTGCGGCGGTCAACTAACTTGAACTCAGCCGGCGAGGCGTCGATTAGTAGCAATTCGCCAGATTGATCGAGGGCCAGTATCTTGTTGCCATCGGCCACCATGCTCCAGTATTTCCCGAACGGCTTCGTCGTCCAACGCTCCTCTCCAGACTTCGCATCAAGGCAGACGAATCGCTGATTTCGCAGGTGTAAGTAGATATGCCCTTCGATGACCACGGGCGAAGACATATAACCTTGCGATTTGTGGTTCCAAGCGTCAGTTACTTTCCACGCAGAATCTTCATGCTCAACTTTCAAGAGCGACGAGCGACCGCCATAGCTGCTCGTGAAGACAGCGTCACCGATGACGGTCGGTGTGAGAATATTCATACCGCGAAACGCGGTGATTTCCTGAGACCACAACAGCTCGCCGTCTGCCGGCGAAACTCCGGCCAGGTTGGTTCGTGTTTGGACAACGAATTGGTCAATACCTGCAATCGTTGCGAACACCGGAGACGAGAATGCACTTCCGGACATCCCGCCATCGTCTTTTAACGTCTGCCAGACGATCTTGCCCGTAAGTTTATCTAGCTTCGTGAAGCTCGCTCCCGCTTGAACATAGACGTGGCCGTCGTGAAGTAGCGGCGATGAAGCGAAACCGAACTGGGGCAGAGGCGAACCTGTGTCAGCAACAAAGTCAACCTTCCACAAAATCTTTCCTGAAGAGGCGTCAAGACAAACCAGCACGTCTTTCATACCAGCAACATACAACCGTTCGCCATCAAAGGCCGGTGTCGCTCGGATCCAAGAGCCATTCGAAGCAGCAAAGAATGGCACCTGCATCGAGCCTTCCCATTGCGTCTCCCAGATCTGTTCACCAGTGTTGCGATCCAACGCACGTACGACTTCAAATTTCTTGTCCTTCGTCTCCGTCACGAAGACGCGAGCGGTGGTGACAATTGGTCCCGAGTAGCTTGGCCCCAAAGGGACAGACCAATTCGTCGTCAAACGCTCTTCCGATAGAACCTCGGGCCACGATTGGCCAGTAACATGACCGTCTCGAGTGGGGCCACGCCATTGCGACCACGCGTCCTCTGGCGGCGACTGAGCAA
>JACKHN010000061.1 GCA_020638975.1 Planctomycetaceae bacterium | reverse complement strand
GATCAATGACATCCGGCTCGTGGAACAAGATTGCACTTCTGTGACAGTCGCATTTCATGACTCGGCCATCGCCGATTTCTTTGACGAACAGGTGGATGCCGGTCGGCGACCTGAAACGTTTGGCAGATACTGGGTTCATACCCATCCAGGCAACTGCCCATTCCCTAGCCGGACAGACGAAGAAACGTTTGCACGTGTTTTCGGCCGAGCCGACTGGGCGGTAATGTTTATCATCGCCCGCAGCGGCGACACCTACGCGAGACTCCGGTTCAACACCGGTCCCGGTGGCGAAATCGAACTCTCCACCACGATCGACTACCGAGCCGAGTTTCTTGCCTCGGATCGAGAAGCCTGGGAACAAGAGTTTTTAAAGTCGGTCCATGACACGACGACCGTCGGTTCACACATGATGGACTCCGATCTGTTCGGCTATCGAAGTCCTTGGAGCGAGGATTGGTACGACGACTGGCTCCAATATACGGAGGAAGACTCCGAGGCCCCGCTGTTGAAAGTTGTCAACCATGAATGAACTCACAAACGATCGTTTCCTACGCCAACGAGATCTCGTACCGAACGAGAAACTCCACAATTGTCGCGTCACCATCATCGGCGTTGGTGCCGTCGGCCGAAATGTTGCGATTCAGCTTGCTGCGATCGGCGTTTGCGATCTCCAACTCATTGACTTCGACCATGTCGACTTGTCTAACACGACGACACAAGGCTTTGCAGCCGATGAGATCGGTATGCCCAAAGTCCAGGCTGTCGAGGCCTCGATTCGCCGACTCGACCCGTCAATCACTGTTGAGTCCATCGAAGACCGATATCGCTCGAAGCAGAAGATTGGAGATTCGGTCTTCTGTTGCGTCGATTCTATTTCGGCGCGAGCTGCCATCTGGCGCAGTGTCAAAGACCGTAGTAGCTTCTGGTGCGATGCCAGAATGCTCGGCGAAGTTGTTCGCGTGCTGACAGCAGACAACCCAGGCGTCGAAAAGCACTATCCAAGCACACTATTCGCTCAATCCGAAGCACAAGCTGGAAGTTGCACAAGTCGAAGCACACTCTATGCTGCCATGATCGCTGCCGGACTGATGG
Source organism: Planctomycetaceae bacterium (assembly GCA_020638975.1). Classification (GTDB taxonomy): domain Bacteria; phylum Planctomycetota; class Planctomycetia; order Pirellulales; family Pirellulaceae. The sequence continues at coordinate 5,684 of JACKHN010000061.1, read as the reverse complement.
TTCATCAGTTCACACGTTCGCTCCGCGGCATACCGACCGACCGGGACGTTGCGCTCAATCTTTTGGCAAGCGAGATGGCCGTAGCCTCATGTTGAGTTCGAACATTCGATCGATTTCACTGTCATAGTTCCGGCCCCGTCTGGGGCCGGAACTATGACTTTTGTTTAGCTATCAGCCGAATCAATCAAACGTTCGACAACGTTTTACCATATGATCTCGATATCATTGCGCGTCAGAAAGCTTTTTATCGAGAAGACTTCTCTATAAGTTGTCGTCAACTCTCCAGCGGCACATTGTGAAGTTGCGACATCTTGCGTGCCATTGACGACTGCTCGCGCACTTCAAGCACTGGCGATCCACCTTACATGGGGCACGACTGGCATAGTCAATACGAGGCAATTGGTACGTTGGACACAAGATGCCGTCGATCTCGCCATCGGCCTTCAGTCCTCGATGGAACACGTTCTGAATGAGCACTTGACTGACCGGGAAGATATCCATGTAGCTGTGGGAATGGATGTTGGTAAGGTCATTGTCTCACGACTGGGCAAACAAGGTGAACGCATCACAATCTGCTTCGGCCCTGAAGTCACCGAGGCCGAACGTCTCCAAACGATTTCTTCCGCCAAGCAAATTCGCATCTGCGGCGAAATCTATGATCAACTGGACGATGAGGAAGTGAAAGAAGAGTTCACCAAACGGGGATCGGCATACGTAGCTACGAATCTGACATTTCCGATGCTCGACGAAAAGAAGGAGGAGAAGGCAGCGGAGGCGGGGAGTCTTGGAGCCAATGCAAGCGACGGGCGCATCAGGGTATCGACGGCTGCGACGGCATCGGCGGCACGACAGCAGGCCGTGGAGGTCGGGGTGAGGCGATGTGCAGGCATGACGCCGACCCAAATCGCTGGAAGCAGGAACAGGCCGTTGCCGCCCAACTGCTTGACGATTTCGAGGCAGGAATTGACGGCACCCGGACGGCGTACATCCGTGGGACGTTCAACGTCAATTCGGAGCACGGACACGTTTACGAATCGGCAACGCTGCGCATCGAGTATCCCAAGACGTTTCCGGCCAGAAACCAGCCACCCTCCGTTTATCTGGAAAGCCACCGAGATCGGTGGAAGAACTCGGGCGACAGTCACATTGAGAGTGACGGGCGGCTTTGCCTGTTTATTCCTGGCGAATCCGGGATCGCCTTTTCGGACCCGACCTCTCTCAACGACCTGTTCGCCGTTATCCACACTTTCCTGTTCAAGCAGCACATCTACCAGAAACGGCTGGCCAAGACGCTCATCACAGGCGGCGTTGCCAAGTGGCCCGGTGAAGATCGCTCACACGGCGAACAGGGAATCCGAGAAGCGATACGAGCAATGGGCGGCGTTGGCAGAAATGCCCCTTGCCCTTGTGGGAGTGGCCTGAAGTACAAGAAGTGTCACATGCGCAAGTTCTAGCTCGGTAACGACACACGGTGAAAGGGATCGAATCATGATCGAACGATTTGAAGGTGAAGATGGCAAACGCCTGTTGCCCGAAACATTCGCCGACCAAGGAATTGTCAATGGGGACAAGAAGATCGCCGCCGGGCTGCTTGAAGTCGCTCAACTTCGAGAACTGAAGGCGGGAGATGTACTTATCACACAGGATGCAGAAGACAACGACATCTTCCTTGTCATTTCCGGTATCCTGACTGTGTACGCAAACGGTCGGCCTTATGCGACACGCAAAGCCGGAACGCACGTTGGAGAGATGGCCCTGATCGACCGCAAGGCCCGCAGGTCGGCAACTGTGCTGGCCGCAGAGAAGACGGTGGTTGCACAGGTAACGGAGCCCGCTTTCAGCCGACTGGCCGACGCCAACCCTGAACTTTGGCGACGAAGTGCGGTGGAGCTTTGTGACCGTCTTCGGAACAGAAACCGGTTGATCCGCCGACCGAACGAGGTGCCAAACGTCTTTATCTATTCGTCGAGCGAAAATCTGGTTTTTGCAGAAGGCATTCAGTTGGGGCTCGATCACCATTGCAGCAGTGTTTCAGTCTGGACCGATCAGGCCTTCGGCCCTACCAAGCAGACGATGGAAGACCTTGAACGTGAATTGCAGATGGCCGACTTCGGCATTGCCGTCGTTATGGACGAGGATGTGGTTCGCAGCAGAAAAGAACAGAAGTCTGCGCCACGAGACAATGTTGTGTTCGAACTTGGTCTGTTCATGGGACAGCTTGGGCGAGAACGCACAGTCCTTGTCAGCCCACGGAACATCAACCTGAAAATGCCAAGTGATTTGCTCGGCCTGAATCCGCTGGCGTTCTCACAACCCAGTGACCCAACCGACCAGCGACAACTTGCGACGGCACTTGCGCCCGTCTGCACTCAATTGAAATCACTCTTTGATCGAATTGGCCCGCGTTAGGTTACCGGCCTCCGGGGCTTCCGCTGGATAGGTCGCCGCACAGACACTCTCCTTGGTCAGCCGCCATTTGTCCTTGCCGATTCGTCACGTTCCGCTACTTGGAAAGTCGTCCGATCCAGTTTGCTGCGGCGGTTTGTGCAGCATGTCAAGAAGTTCTGGGGAGGGAGCGAAACCCAAGTCATTCAGACCAACTCTGCAACGCGTTGCCGCGGCGCGCTATGTGGAATGCTCAGCCCGGTCATGCCGATTCGGCGCGACTTCGAAGGTTGCCCCTTTCTTCTCTGGGGGCCGTGATTGCCAGATGGTGCCGTTGGGAAACGATGCCGTTCGGATGAGTCCGGGTAAGAATTCGAGGCCAGCCGGTTGCCAGTGACGGTGCAGCTATCGCGAACTTGGACTGGTAGCGTTTCGATGGCTTCAGCAGAAAGTCGATGTACTCAACCAGTCGCGCTTCGGAGTGGCCGGCTACTGCAAGCACGAAGGGCTCACGTGCTGCTGCTGTTGGCCGAAGGACGATCTTATCGAGAGTTGCGAGACTTGTTGTTTGTCAGCAATGATTTGGTCGCCGGCTGTGTGGCCCGTTTCCGCAGCGGCGGCGCGGAAGCCTTGATGGGCCAAGATCGTGGGCCAGCGATTCAGCCGATGTGGTGGTCCTGGATTCGCTGCTGGGTGCTGACCAAGACGCCGCAGGACTTCGGATATTTTCGTGTGCGTTGGTCGTGCAGCACGCTGGCGGAAGTGCCGTGGTGGGAAAAGGGCATCCGCAAGAGTGCTGAGTGTGTGCGCCGCATCCTTCACTGAATGAACTTTGTGTGGCGCCGGCCGCGCCCAGTGCTGGGGCCGCACGACCCGGCTTACGAAGCGAAACTCTCGCACCTGCACACGCTGTTGGCCAACCTGCCTGACGACGAAGCGGCTGCCTTTCAAGACGAAGTCGATCTGAACATCAATCCCAAGATCGGCTCGTCGTGGATGGTTCGTGGACAACAGGCGACGGTGCGGACACCCGGCAACAACGAGAAGCGATATCTCGCCGGCGCGCTGGTGTGGCAGACACGGAAGCTGTTGATCAGTTCCCCCGCCGCTCGTCGCGATACGAAGTTGTTCGTCGCTCACCTCAATGATCTGCGACGAAGATTGCGCGGCTATCACAAGATCCACGTCATCTGCGACAACGCTGGTTTCCCCAAGAGCCGAGCCGTCGAAGCATACTTGCAATGTTGGCAGCATCGCCTGCAACTGCAGTTTCTGCCGACCTAGGCTCCCGAAACCAATCCGATCGAACGCGTCTGGTGGCACCTTCATGAGACGATCACCCGAAACCATCGTTGCTCCTCGATCGCCGAACTGCTCGACCAAGTCATCACCTGGTTTCACGAACAACCCGACTACCATCACGAAATCCCACAACTCTACCAACTCACCGCATAACGCTCCGATCAGGTGGAGGTCCTATTTAGTGACATCGGAGTGCCGTGCATGATCAAGCCCTCACGCATACGGATCCTCCACTTTGAAAAACTGAATGGCAGTAAAGTCGCTCGCGGTATAGCGGTAGAATTTATGGTAGATATACCAGTCGCAGTCACACCCTTCACATCAAATTGAAAGCAGATTGGCCCCGGAGAAATGACCATGATCGTACGACTTGCCGTGTTCCTTGTGCTTGTCGGTTGCTGCACTACGGGCGTGATGGCTCAGCGCCAGCAGGAACGACTAGGGCGCGGGGTGGTCGCGATGCGGACGAGTGAATCCGAAGTGTTCGCCGGTTGGCGGTTGTTGGCAACGGACGCCAGTGATATCGCGTTCAACGTCTATCGGTCGAGCGGCGGTGAAGTGACGAGGCTGAACGGCGATCCCATCAGCGATGTTACGTACTTCATCGATCGGTCAGCAGACCGGCAAGTCGGTGTGAATTACTTCGTGCGGTCCGTCAGCGGTGGTATCGAGAGTTCTCCGAGTGCGTCCGTTGCCCTGCCAGCGGAAGGCATCGATCGCCCTTACCTTTCCATCCCATTGCAGACTCCGGAAGGCTATCGGCCAAACGATGCTTCCGTTGGCGATCTCGACGGAGATGGCGAGTACGAGATCGTGTTGCATCAAGTGGGCCGCGGACGCGACAACTCGCAGCGAGGCGTGACCACGGAATCGATCCTGCAGGCTTATCGTTTGGATGGAACGCATCTATGGACGATCAACCTGGGCAGAAACATCCGCGAAGGCGCGCATTACACGCAGTTCATGGTCTATGATCTTGACGGAGACGGGCGAGCCGAAGTTGTCTGCAAGACCGCCGACGCAACGGTCGATGGAGCAGGGAATGTGATCGGCGATGCGGTCGCCGATTATCGAAACGATGCCGGATACGTGCTCGACGGCCCGGAATTCCTCACTGTGTTCGATGGGCTCAGCGGCGCGGCGTTGGCGACGACTGACTACATTCCACCGCGGGGTAACGTGCGTGATTGGGGAGACGACTACGGTAACCGCGTCGATCGTTTTCTCGCTTGTGTAGCGTATCTCGACGGCCAACGGCCAACTGTCGTGATGTGCCGCGGTTACTATACGCGGAGTGTGCTGGCGGCTTGGAATTGGCGAGGCGGCAAGCTCGAACACGTCTGGACGTTCGACAGCGACGACGGCACCGTTGGCAATCACGAGTATCGGGGACAAGGCAACCACGGTATTGCGGTCGGCGATGTGGACGACGATGGCAGGGATGAGATCATCTATGGCTCGTGCGTGATCGATGACGACGGCCAAGGCTTGTACTCCACCGGCCTGGGGCACGGCGACGCGATGCACTTCAGCGACATCGACCCGGATCGGCCAGGCCTGGAGGTCTTCAAGGCCAACGGCGATCGGCAAAGCTCGGCCGGCATCCAACTCCGCGACGCTCGCACGGGCGAACAGATCTTTGGTGTTGAGTCGACAGGCCGCGATGGAGTCGGTCGGGCTTGTGCCTTGGACATCGACCCGCGTCATCGCGGCTTCGAGATGTGGGGCAAGGGCCGCGGCGTTGAAGGGCTCTTTAATGTACGCGGCGAGAAGATTTCGGAACGGTCACCGCGGACATGCAACATGGGCATCTGGTGGGATGGTGATCCGCTGCGCGAGTTGCTCGACGGCGTCCGTGTTACGAAATGGGACTGGGACAACGAAGCCGAAACGCCTTTCTTCGATGCGCGCCAGTACGATTGTGTCTCGATCAATGGTTCCAAGTCCAATCCCTGTTTGTGCGCAGACATACTTGGCGACTGGCGAGAAGAGATCAT
>JACKHN010000060.1 GCA_020638975.1 Planctomycetaceae bacterium | reverse complement strand
AGGTTGGCGTTCCGGAGCGTTACCTGGGGCGAGTCAAAGTCGGGGATTGGGTGCGCGTCCAGGCAGCGGGAACCGTCGATCCTGTGCCTGGGCTGATTGTCCTCGTCAATGAAAAGGTAGACCACGAAACGCGCACGATCCGTGTCCGTGTGGCGGTCGAGAATCACGAGCGGAAGTTCAAGGCGGGGCAGTTCGTGAAGGTGGCGTTTGAGATCGACTCGGCACCCGACGCACTCGTCATTCCGACTCGAAGCTTGGTGTACTCCGGGGGGCAACCCCAGGTGTTCGTTTACAACGCGCAATCGCAGCGAGTCTCGAAACGGATCGTCCGCGTGGCACTGGGGGGAGACGGGATCACAGAAATCATCGATGGATTGACGGAGGGCGACCGCATCGTGCTCCAGGATCCCGCGGTGCTGGCTGACGGCATGCGGGTTCAACCCGGTGAATCGGAGCGACAGGTGGCGCATCGAGACCAGGGGAAAGTGTTGGCCGCCGGTATGACGGGAGGGAACCGCTGATGAAGATTTCCGAAATTTCAATCGCACGGCCCGTCTTTTCGACGATGGTCGTCGCCGCGATGGTCGTGTTCGGTCTCGTGGCATACAGCCGAATTGGCGTCGACCTGTTTCCCAGCGTCGATTTCCCGATCGTTACGGTCTCGGTGTTCTATGAAGGTTCCGATCCGGAAACCATCGAAACGGATGTCACCGAACCGATCGAGGAGGCGGTCAATACGATCAGCGGCATCAAGTCGCTGCGCAGCGAGAGCGTGACTGGCTTGTCGATGACGTTCGTTGAGTTTGAATTGGGGAGGAACATCGACATTGCCGCCCAGGACGTGCGGGATAAAGTCGCGGCGATCCGGGCTGACCTGCCGAAGGGAATCGACCCCCCGGTCGTCGAAAAGTTCGACCCCGATTCGGCCCCGATCATGTCGATTACGCTGGCGGGGACGGATTCGATCCGCGAGCTGACGCAATATGCGGACAATGTGATCAAACCGCAAATTGAAGGCGTGGACGGTGTCGGTGCCGTGGAAGTCGTGGGAGGCCGCGAGCGCGAAATCCGCATTTGGCTGCGCGTGGACGATCTGCGCGGTTATACCTTGACGGCTTCGGAAGTAGTGGAGGCGATCGAAAAGGAGAATGTCGAGTATCCAGGCGGTCGCGTCGAGACAAACGCTCGCGAATTGGTCGTCAAGACCAAAGGACGCATCGAAAGGCCCGCGGACTTCGAGAACATTGTCGTGGCGCATCGTCAAGGGACGCCCATTCGCCTGAAGGATGTTGCCACAGTTGAAGACGGAATGGAAGACTTCCGCAGCCTTTCACGACTCAACAGTCAGCGGGCAGTGTCCCTGCAAGTCCGCCGACAGTCGGGTGAGAATATGCTGGCGGTCGCCGCGGAGGTGAAGAAGCGACTGGCCAATGTCGAATCCAACCTTCCCGATCGGTACGAGCTGACGATGACACAGGATTTGTCGCTGTTCGTGGCAGACAGTGTCAACGAAGCCCAGGGCGAACTGCTGCGGGGTGGCGTTCTCGCCGTATTGGTGATTCTCTTGTTCCTGCGGAGTTGGCGCGGCGCCTTCGTGGCGGCCGTCACCATTCCGACGACGATCGTCACCACCTATGCCTTCATGCTCGCCTTTGGCTTCACTCTAAATATGATGTCGCTTCTGGCGCTGAGCATCTCGGTCGGCATGGTAATCGACGACTCCATCGTTGTGCTGGAGAATGCGTTTCGGCACATGGAGCAAGGGAAGTCCCGTGTCGAGGCTGCCATCGCCGGCATGAAGGAAATCGGCTTTGCAGTCATCGCGACATCGCTCGCCATCGTGGCCGTGTTCATCCCGGTCGCGTTCATGGATGGGCTGGTCGGGCGATTTTTCTACGAGTTCGGGATGACCGTCACATTCGCGGTGGTGGTTTCGACGTTCATCGCCGTCTGGCTTTCGCCGATGCTCTGTTCGCGGGTGCTGAAAGTCACCCCTCAACACGGGCGACTATTCAATGTCGTGGAACGATTCTTCACGAGCATCGAATGGCTGTACGGCGCGACGCTCCGGTTTGCTTTGCGGCACCGCTGGTTGGTATCGGCTCTGGCAATCGGTGTGTTCGCTGGCAGCATCATGCTCCTGCCGTTGATCGGGACCGAGTTCTCGCCCTCGCAGGACGAGGGGCAGTTCAACGTGCAGGTCGAAACGCCGCTCGGCTCGTCCATTGATCGAACCAGCCGGATTCTCGAAGAAGTGGAGCGTCGGCTGTGGGAATTGCCGAACGTCACGAACTTGTACACGACCATTGGAGCCGGTCAGGAAGGCCGGGTAAATTACGGCATGATTCTGGTCCAACTCCCGGACAAGTCGGAGCGGACGCTCAGCCAGCATGAAATCATGGCAATGGCCCGACAAAGTGTGGAGGATCTTGGCCACTCCAAAATCAGCGTCGAATACATCCCGCGGGTTTCGGGCGGCGGATTCCGTTCGGCGCCGCTGCAATACAACCTGCGGGGGACGGATATCGCTGAGCTTGAAAAGACGGCCTTGCAGGTCACGCAGCGGATGCGAGAGATTCCCGGCATTGTGGACGTTAACCTGACCTATGACTCCAGCAAGCCGGAAGTGGCGATCCTGCCCGACCGCGACCGGGCGGCCGATCTGGGCATCGACATCGAAAAACTGGGACGGGCTGTCCAGACGCTCGTGGGCGGTCGGCCGGTCAGCACATTCGAGGAAGGGGGCGAGAGCTTCGACGTCCGCGTTCGCCTGGCGGAAGGCGATCGCGACCGCTCCGAGGCGATCGCGGCGCTGCCCGTGCGAACCCGGGGTGGACGTTTGGTTGAATTCCGTCAACTCGCAAACGTCGAGGAAGGTACCGGCCCGGTGCAGATCGACCGGCAGAACCGGCAGCGACAAGTCACCATCATGGCCAACCTGGAGAGTTTCAAGCCGCTCGGGGCCGCGATGACGGACGTTCTTTCCATTGAACGCGAAGTCGGGCTTCCGCCGGGAGTGGTTAGCGCATTCACCGGTGCCGGCGACATGATGGCCGAATCGTTCGCCAGTATCATTTTCTCGCTCGTTCTGGCGATCGTCCTGATCTACATGGTGCTGGCGTCCCAGTTCGAGAGCTTCATTCACCCCGTCACCATCATGATCTCGGTGCCGTTGTCGATCGGAGGCGCATTGGGGGCCTTGGTGCTCACTGGGCTGACTCTGAACATCTACAGCATGATCGGCATGGTGATGCTGATGGGGCTGGTCACCAAGAACGCCATCCTGCTGGTGGACTACACGAACCTGCTCCGCCGCGAGCAGGGAATGGAGAAGAACGAAGCGCTGTTAACGGCGGGGCCAGTGCGGCTCCGCCCGATTCTGATGACCGCCTTTTCCACCATCGCCGGCATGATCCCGATTGCGATCGGCTTGGGGGCTGGATCGGAGACCCGCCAGCCATTGGGTGCCTGTGTGATCGGAGGGATGCTCACGTCGACGCTGCTGACGCTGGTGGTCATCCCGGTGGTGTACAGCCTGCTGGATGACCTAAGTGGCGGTGTACTACGCATCCTGGGAGGTTCATTACAGCAGGCGGACGAAGCCAAACCGATTCATTTGGCAGACCAGGATGTCGAAGAAGGCCGTGAAGAGAAAGAAACGCAGGTGGCGGCCGCATTGGAGTCGCGTGAGACCGCAAAAGCAAGCTGATGATGAAGAGCTCTCGGCGGTTGCAGTTGATGAGGAAAGCAGACCCGTCAGGACAGGAACCTACGATTGACAACCATTGTGCAGCAATTGCGTCCCTCCCCGGCTCTTAGCAAGAAGTTGCAAACTACGTTGCACACTTCTCGCTGGAGCGATTGCGAGACGCCGTAAGATTCGTTCATGAAAGCACCCAGCGATGATTACAACAGGCGTATGGCTACTCCTGGCAGCTTGCACAGTTGCGGCTGGCCCGGTCCCAGTACCGGCTTTTCACGGCGCGGAAGGATTCGGGGCGAACACGCCGGGTGGACGCGGCGGCAAGGTCCCGCGGATCATTGTGTTCCGCGTGTCGGGCGTCATCGATCTGAGAGCGCCGCTCGAGATCACCACGCCGTTTATCACCATCGCCGGACAGACCGCGCCAGGCGGCGGTGTTTGTTTGCAACGCTTCGGGTGCAAGATTGAAACGCATGATGTAATCATCCGGCATCTGCGGTTTCGTCGCGGCGACGCGGCCAAAAAACAACTTGATGCGCTCTCGGTTTACAAGTCACAGAACGTAATCATTGATCACTGTTCGGCGAGCTGGAGCACGGACGAATGCCTCTCGGTTACCGGAGAAGGATGCACCGACGTAACCGTCCAGTGGTGCTTGAGCACCGAGAGCCTGAATGAGAGCGTCCACGCCAAAGGATCGCACGGCTACGGTTCGCTCATCCGGACGGACGGCGATATCACGTTTCACCACAACCTCTACGCTCATCACAAAACCCGTTGTCCACGCCCCGGCACATACGGCAAAGAGCGAGGCATTTTGCTGGACTTCCGCAACAAGGTGATCTACGACTGGGGCAATCCCACCGGGTACACGTCGCAAGACAAGGCGACGATCAACTACGTGGGCAATTATCTGAAACCCGGTCCTTCTACGACGAACAAGAATGCTGTCTTCAAAATCGGCGTCCACGCGACGAAGATGTTTGTCGCCGGAAACCATCTGGTCGGCGGTGGGCGCGAGAACAGCGATAACTGGCTTATGATTCAGCGAAGCGAGCCTCGGCATCGCGCCGACGAGCCGCTCGCCGGCGCACCGGTGCAGACCGAAACGGCGACAGACGCCTATCGTGTCGTGTTGGGAAACGCCGGTGCAACAGTGCCAACGCGCGACCCCGTGGATAGGCGCATCGTTGAGCAAGTCGGCAAGGGAACGGGCAGGATCATCGATTCGCAGAACGAAGTCGGCGGCTGGCCGGAGTACGATTCCACCGTGTCACCGCGCGCTTCCGACAACGACGGCATGCCGGACGATTCGGAACGAAGCCACCGCCTCGATCCAACCAAACGCAACGCCAATGGCCGCGACCTTGATCCGAATTACGACAACGTTGAAGTGTACATCAACAGCCTCCTCCCCACGCCGGGGTAGGCAGTCTCGCGAGCGCTTTGTAACGGCACTGGGGGCGCACCCGCATGGCAAATGACGAAGCCCGCGCACGAATACTCGAAGCGGCTGGGCCCATTTTCGCCGCGAAGGGTTACCATGGTGCCACGATCCGCGAGATATGCGAAGCGGCTGGCGTGAACGTTGCTGCAGTCAATTACCATTTCCGTAACAAGCGGACGCTCTATGTCGCTAGCCTTGGTTTGGCCCTCGAATCAACCGCCAGCCGAGTGCAATTTCCGACGTGGTCCCCGGAAGAACCGGCGGAGGTGCGGCTCAAACAGTGTGTTTGCACGCTCGTTGAACGAATGGCTGAGTTGAACGACGTCGCATGGCAGACGCGGCTGATCCTAAGTGAGTGCCTGGCGCCAACAGGAATACACAGCGACGAGATTGCACGCTTCGTACAACTGCTAATGGATGTCCTTTTGCCGATCCTTGAGAACTTGCTTCCCGGCGATTCCTTGCAGTCAAAGCGACTCTGGCTGGGCTACAGCATCATGAGCCAATGCATGTTCGCAAGGATTGCTTTCGCCATGCTTCCGCAACAGCATGGTGACCCGCCGTCAAACGACGAGGTCGCACAATACATCACCGACCTTTCGCTAGAAGCAATTAGCCGCTTTGATTAAGAGTGATAGAGGACATGCGAATTGATGGAAGTCCGCGTCTGCCACGGCCCGGTTCGTGTTGATGCTCGACCGATCGTGAGGTTTCAGCAGGTATGACGATTAATGAGTCCTGACGAACTGAAAGCACTACTGACGTCGATGGAGGTAACGGCCGAGGTGGTCGAAGCCATCGATGATCCAGTCCTCCAAAGTCTCCGAGGATGGGATTTGAGGGGCTGGAACTACGTGCTGGTCCCGTGGGGCGTCCGGTTCACACATCGCGTTTTCGCCGAGGAAATCGATGTCAGAATCGAAGTCTTCCCAGAGCACCGTGGCAATAGTGGGGAAGGTGAGGCATGATCCCGAAGTGTGTGCTTCACAAGGGGGAACCGGACTGCAAAAACACTGACCGTTGACGGCGAAGAGGATTTTGTACAATGGTCGATCCGGAAAGGAGATCCTTAGGATGAGTCGTGCCGGATTATGCGCCGCATTGCCATCACCGCTTGTATTCGCACGGAGACTGTTTGCGCGGTTGAATCGGCGAGCGTTAAGCGCCAAAGCACTGGCGCGCGTCACCTCGTGCGGAGGTCGCATCGCCGTCTCTTATCCGGCTGACGGGCGCATCCTGCCGGTCATCCTTGGTCTTAACGGCGGGCAGATGTTCGATCCTGGCGCGAGGATTCACATCCAGCTTCCTGCGTTGTCATACGCCCAGTGGAGCGAACTCAAACCCTATTTGCAGTCGCTGGCGACGCTAACTTCGTTACGGATTGGGGGAAGGCATTTCGCCAGCATTGATTTCCCAAGCAACCCATGTGAGTGGATGAGTACAAATGAGGCAAATGTCGGTTGCTGCTATCCGCAATTGATGGAACCACTCCTGGTTGACGCGGCGGAGTGAAAGGGCAACCCGATGAAACGGAATTGGAATAGAAAGTGGTCTTGGCTCCTCTATGCAGCGGCAATTGCCACCGGGGCCTACGCCGGTTACGTGGCCTGGTTTGCCGGGGATCGGCTGGACCTGGGGGCGGGATTCGCGGGGGCGGGATTCGCGAGCGCCAACGGTCGCATCGAGGGAGTCGAAATCGACATTGCGGCGAAGGCAGCCGGGCGCGTGACGGCCGTGCTGGTGGACGAGGGCGATTTCGTCAAGGCCGGCGACGTACTGGCGCGCATGGACACTGCCGTCCTCGAGGCTCAAATGCGAGAGGCTCAAGCGCAACTCCGGCAGGCGAAGAGTTCGGTCGCCGTTGCACACAGTCAGGTGACTCAGCGGGAAAGCGAAAGGGCGGCAGCGGACGCGGTGGTCGCTCAACGTGAGGCTGAACGCGACGTGGCGAAAAAACGTGTTGAGCGAACGGAATCCCTGGCGAAGCAGACTGCCACGAGCGAGCAGCAACTCGACGAAGACCGGGCGGGCTATCATCGGGCAGTGGCGGCATTGAATGCGGCAAAAGCCCAGGTGGCGGCGGCGGAATCGGCCATTCTCACCGCGAAGTCCCAGGTCATCGGAGCGGAAGCTTCCGGGGAAGCGCTGCAGGCCACGATCGACCGGATTCAGGCCGACGTTAACGACAGCGAACTCAAGGCTCCCAGAGACGGTCGCGTGCAATATCGGGTGGCTCAGCCTGGCGAGGTGCTCAATCCCGGAGGGATCGTCTTGAATCTGCTAGATGTCGGCGATGTCCGCATGATGTTCTTCCTGCCTACGGCCGAGGCCGGCCGCGTCGCGCTGGGGTCTGAAGTCCGGTTAGTGCTTGACGCCGCTCCCCAGTATGTCATTCCCGCCAAGGTCTCTTTTGTGGCCGATGTCGCCCAGTTCACG
>JACKHN010000006.1 GCA_020638975.1 Planctomycetaceae bacterium | reverse complement strand
AAGCCCGATGCACCGGAGGAAGTTCGGGGCGAGTTCAAACCGATTGCGACGGCAACCCCTGGCCTGCAAATCTGTGAACATTTGCCGCTGCTGGCCCAGCGGAGTCAGAACTGGGCACTGTGCCGTTCCATGACGCATAATTCGAATGAGCATTCCCAGAGCCACCACATCATGTTGACGGGCCGGACCGAGATGCCGCGTGGCTTCAGTCCAAATACTCCGCAAGATACCGATTGGCCCAGCATCGCGGCGATTGCCAAAGCGACGACTCGACCTCGCAATGGCTTGCCTCCCGCGGCTGTGCTGCCCGAACGATTGGTCCATTACTCTGGGCGCGTCATTCCTGGCCAGTTCGCCGGCATGATGGGGCAACGGCGGAACCCTTGGTTCATCGAAGCGGCTCCGTTCCATTCGACCTCTTACGGAGCCTTTCCCGAATATCAATTCGATCACCAGGATCGTGGGAACGATGACAAACGAGCCTTCAAGGCTCCGAACCTCGAATTACCGCACGGCCTGACGAACCCCCGATTTCAGAATCGCATCGCTCTCGTGAATCAGTTATCGGAGCAGCGCGAGGCATTGGAACGCTCCGCCGAGACGCAGAACTTTGACCGCTTCCGGCAAGGCGCCATTTCGTTGTTGACGGATCCACGAGTCCAAGACGCGTTGGACGTTACCCACGCGGATGACAAGACTCAGGAACGTTACGGCAAGAACGCTTTCGGTTGGTCGTTGCTGATGGCGAGGCGACTGGTTGAAGCGGGCGTCAATATGGTGCAAGTGAATCTCGGAAACGACGAAGCCTGGGACACGCACGGGAACGCGTTTCCACACTTAAAAGACAACTTGTTTCCGCCGACCGATCGAGCGGTTTCAGCACTCCTCGATGATTTGAGTGAAAGCGGAATGCTGGACGACACGTTGATCGTGATGGCGGGCGAGTTTGGTCGAACGCCCAAGATAACCTTGCTACCCAACCACTATAAATTGCCTGGACGCGATCACTGGGGAGCCGTGCAGTCCGTTTGGCTTGCCGGCGGGGGCGTTCAAGGTGGCCGGGTGATTGGAGCGTCAGACAAGATAGGTGCCTATCCGGCCGATTCGCCTCAGCGGCCCGAAAATCTCGCCGCCACAATCTATAACGCGTTGGGGATTCCGCCGACCGCCGCTTGGTACGATCAGCTCGACCGACCGCACCATATCTATCACGGCGAGCCGATTCGTGGGCTTTCCTAGCGGCGAATAGACATTCGACGTCTTGGTAGACTGCAGAAGCGGCGGCTGTGCAATAATTGCAACTCCCGTGCGTTTCTCTTCTAAGAAGCCGGAGTTCCATGACCGCCGTAGAACCGATCGGAGCCGAAACGGATCGCGTGACCAGCTGGTTCGACCAGCACGGAGCGGCGGTGCGCGGATATCTGCGCGGATTGGTGCGACGGGACGATGTGGCGGATGATCTGATGCAGGATGTGTTTCGACGCGCGTGGCAAGCCCGAGCCAGCTATCAGGAGCAGGGTACGCCACGAGCCTACTTATTGAGAATCGCGGATCGATTGGTGATAGATCGCGCACGAAAACAGCGGCCCGAAGTCATGCTCGATGAAGTCGGCTGGATTGCCGTAGAACCTGAGGACCAGGCTCCAGCACCTTCGGCGGGTCTGCTGCAATCGGAGGCTCGTCACCAACTGGACGCCGCGATGGAACTGCTAACGTCGGCACAGCGCCGTGTGCTGCTGCTGCGATATTACGGGGATCTGTCCTTCGCGGAAATTGCGGATCAGATGGAATGCCCGCTTAGTACTGCACTTAGTCATTGTCGTCGCGGCCTATTGGCACTACGACAAATCATTGCCGAGTGAAAACTATGAACGATTCGAATGAAAAACTGTTAGCCCAGTTAGAGCAAGCCACGGCCTCAGCAACGTCGGAGATGCTGGACGAGGAAACGGCCATGCTGCGCGAGAGTTGGCTGGCATTTGGCAAGTTGGTCGATGCCGCGGATGCAGAATCCACGCCGTCAATCACGTGTCCGCCCACAACACGCCGTGCTGGATTGTTCGCCAGATCCATCGCCGCGCTCGCAGCGTCTTTGCTTGTCGCATTCACCGCTTGGTCGATTCTGAATCGTGATTCCGATCCCGTCGTGCCGGCGCCGGAAGTTGCCGTTCCTCAGGCCTTACCTAGCGAGGGGCCTGGGCTGTCGACTGTCGCGGAGTCGCCGTCCAGTGGCGAACAGCCCGAACCCGTCGACGAGTTCGCGTGGGACGACTCTTTCGACGAACAACTTGCCATCACCAGCCAAGCCATTCGATCCGCCCGCGCCGATTGGAGCGGCGGCGATCGACGCTACTCGGTACTTCTCGATCAATTCGAACAATTCGACGAAGAGCTGAGCGAAGGCTCGCTCTGATCGTCCTCGTCCATTAACGATGAAGGAGTTATAGATATGTCTGTTTTTCGACCAGGAGTTGCGACTTTGTTGCTGCTGGGATGGTGCGGCATGAGTTTCTGTCCAGACACCTCCGTTGCGCAGCAGCGTCCTCCCGAACAACGGCCACCGGAACGAGGCGGCGACTTCGACGGACCTCCGCCTCCTCGCGATGGTCGTCCCGATGGCCCGCCTCCCCCAGGCAAACGCGGCGATCGTCCACCTTTTGACGGTCCGCGCGGCGACGGACCTCCTGACGGCCCACCGCAAGGAGGCCCGCCCCGAGATGGTCGCCCGCCGGACGGCCCACCGCACGGAAGGTTCGGGCACGAGCACGATTTGCGGCTCATGGAACAACTCAAGGAACTCGACCCCGCGATGTACGAGTTGGAGAAAGCCGATCGAGAGTTCGATCGCCAGACGCTTGATTTGTCCGAGCAATATCGCCGAGCGCCGAAGGATAAACGCGAATTGTTGCAAAAACAGATTACCGAAGCGGTCAGCAAGCATTTCGACGTTCGACAATCGCGTCGTGAGTTGCATTTGAAACGACTCACCGAGGAACTCGAGAAGCTACGCGAATCCATCGAACGCCGCAGCGAAGTCCGTGATGAGATCATCGGTAAACGAGTTTCTGAGCTGATCGGCGAAGAAGATGATCTCGCGTTCTAGGTCGGTCGTAGCCAGTCGATGCCAGTCGTCGCGATCTGTCGGAGCGATGTTCGCTGTGACAAGGAGCGGTGACCAAATCACCCGATCGAAAGCGATGGTGGCGAATTGATGCGATTCACCTTCGGTTCCGCTCCCCAGATTGTTAAGGTAGTTGATCACTAGCAGAGCATCGATTGGCGAAACTTGTCCGTCGTCGTTAACGTCCAGATAGGGTGGAACCTCGGCTTGGCCGGGGGCGGCTAATTTGCGAGAACCGCTGCGATTCAGATCATTGACGATTTGCAGCACATCGATCGGCGAAACCCGCATGTCGGCGTTGACGTCCCATCGCAAAACTGCGTTGTGCCACGACAGCGTGTCGGCGACGAAAAATGAATCGGTCGCCGGTTCGTATCCGTTGGCGGTGACCGTTATCCCGACGAGCTGACTCCCATCCTCGAGTCCGTCTTCGATCGCATCGATGGGGAACGTGACCGATTGCTCTCCTGCCGGGATAATCACAGCTTGCGGGGCAATCGCTTCCGTTGGATCATCGATCGAAACCGACACTTCTAAGGCCGCGCCGGTATTCGTATTGCTCCGTGTTGCCGTAGCAAAGGTCGCCGCTCCCTCTAAGACCGTGAGGGCGTCGACGGATAGCGTAAGCGTTTCATGGTCGACGACTATGAGATTGTCGCGGCCTTCGAGGAAGCCTGGGGCGGTCGCCGTGACGCTCACGCCTTGTGTTCCATCCAAGAGATCGTCGTCAACCGCATGCACCGCGACGACAATGGTCGCTTCCCCGGCAAGGAACTCGACACTACTGGGTATGCTTATCTCAGAAGCGTCGGTGGCTAAATACACCGTTAGCGGTTGACTCAGGTCATTTGTATGGCGAGTAATCGACACACTCGTGGCATCGTTCCCGTCGTTTTCCGCGATCTGATCTGCGGTAATTTCGACCGATAAACCAGGGGCCACAGTGATTTGCAATTGAGCCGTATCGGATCCGCCATCGTCGTCTACGATCGTTAAGAGTACATCGTAGATACCGCCGTTCGCATAAGAATGCGACCCATTGTAAGATCCCCTGGTTGCGACGCCAGAACTGCCGGCTAAATCGATGCTCGCCGTACCGCTGCCCAGCGTCGATCCATCGCCCCAATCGATCGTGTAGGAAAAGGCCTCATTTACCCCAAAACCTGGGTCGGTGAAAACACCCAAGTCCACGATTGTAAACTCTTGGCCGAATCCCACCGATAGATCACTCGCCGGAGTCAACATTGGTGCCACATTAATAATCGTCGCGTGCTGATTACTCACAAGTGCGCCACCGGCACTCGACGCGAGCGTTAACGTGATTTCATAAACGCCGTCATCTCCATAAACATGAGAGCCGCTGACGGTCGCTGTCGGTTGGAGCAGTTCCCAACCGACGTCGTCCAACCCGGCCCAATCAAGCGGAGTGAGTAGGGTTCGTGTGCCCGACGTCAACGACGGGTCTAACGCAACTTCTTGGCCATTGCTTTTTGTCCCACTCGCCCAATGACTCCCGTCGGGTGAGAGGGAAACGCCCTGGCCCCCATTAGAAACTCGCGATGCGGGGCCGTTATAGACACCCGCCGTGCTGTAAGTCTTCCACGCAGGCGATGCTCCAAACCCAAGCAAATGCGCCACCTCGTGCATCGCGACCGACAGGAAATCAGCTTGTTGTGTACCGATGTCGTCGATTGTCTGCGAGTAGTAAAAGTCAGTCGTTACATCAAATGCGATTGAACCACCCCAAGGTCCGAAATCAACAGGCGGTGGATCGCCTGCTTGCGACCGAGCACCGACTTCTCCGCGAGTCGCGACCGTTTCACAGAACGATGCGAGCAAGCAGCTCACACTGTATCCTCCCGGTCCACCGATGCCGAGCGTCGTTCCTAATTCTCGTCCTCCCGCAAAGATAACGATCTCGTTGGCCGACACCTGCAGATCCGTGATGGTCTGCGGCTGCCCTGTCGCAGGATGCGAGAAATCCGCGACCCACGAATTCATTCCGCCGGGAGCAATCGCTTGAAGGTCGTCACCTAAGCGAGAGAAAACGGAGTCCACCGCCTGCTGAAAGAGATCCTTCTTAAGCTGCGAATCAAAGAAGTTCGCTGTGTCGTAGCTGTAATCAACTCGCCCAACTAACGCCCCGCTGCCACCTCCAGAAACGACCGCCGGCGCGACAGTTCCATCTCCCCAGTCGATTGAGGCAGAGAAGGTGCCAACCAAACTGCTCGTATCCACAACACCACTAAACTCAAAAGGAGCTCCCTCCGCAGTTGCCAGCAACAGCCGCGACTCTAAGCGTTCCGCGTGCTGAAATCGCACACGGAGACGTCGCTTTGCAGCGGCCAACCGAGTGCGTCGCCAAGTAGTCCAGCGGGTCAACATCGACACCATCTTGCAAGCAGCTCTTCTGCGGATCGTGATCTTCTTCCTCCAACGATACACGAATATTGTTGCAGAGTGAATTGAATTCAGTGGCTGGCGGTCGGGGCGTCGAAATGTCAACCTGGACTTGGCTGATGCCCGCGAGCAAGTGGGGCGACGAATCCGAAGCCGGAATTTAAAGGCAGGGTCTGGCAAAACACTTGGATCAAAGCCTAGTTTTTTGCCAAATGCAGCTAACGATTAGGGCCTTTCAGTTTTTCAAACTGAGAGGTTTGTACGACTTCAACAAATGAATCGCCCAGAGCTCACGATTAGATTCCTTGACCCTAAAACTTCTCTTCTCTCTCCGTGCCGTTATTATCGAAAGAACCCGCTGAGATGTGATAAATGGATCGCGGTTCGATGAGGCTCGAGATTGATCGTGGCTATCGCAAGCGGCGTAATGCGACATTTTCGAGATTGTGTTTTAATTGTGAGCTATGTAGGTCGAAAGACCGAACATAAGGGGTTCTTGATTCGTCCCTGAAGGCCCGCTCGGCTGGAGACCGCATGCAGTTTTTCGTATTCCACTTGATGCCGTGGGACCGGTTGCCCGACGACTTCGACGAGAAGTATAAGTCCGCGTGGACGTGGCTTCCCAATTCGACATTTGAACCTGTTCATGGTGGTGAGCTCTATAACCGTTATTTAGATGAGTTGGTTCTCGCCGAGCCGCTTGGTTTTGATGGGGTTTGTGTTAACGAGCATCATCAGAATGCTTACGGCACGATGCCCAGCCCAAACCTAATGGCGTCGATATTGGCACGGCAAACCAAACGCGTGAAGATCGCGGTCGTGGGCAACGCATTGCCACTCTACAATCCTCCGACGCGAGTCGCCGAAGAGTTCGCCATGATCGACTGCATTAGCGGCGGTCGGCTGATCGCGGGGCTCGTGGTAGGTGGCGGACCCGAATACTATAGCTTCACGGTGAATCCGACTTTCGCTCGCGAGATGTATAGCGAGGCGTTGGACCTTGTGCTGCGATGCTGGACCGAGCCCGGTCCCTTTGAGCATTACGGGAAGCACTGGAAGCTGAAGTACGTCAATCCGTGGCCGCGTCCCATCCAAACTCCGCATCCGCCGATTTGGGTGCCAGGAGCGGGCAGTCGTGAGACGATCGAGATGGTTGCCGCGCGCAGGTTTAGCTATATGGGCATCCCATACTTCCATATCGATTTCTTTCAACGCAATTTCGATATGTTCCGCGATGCGTGCGAGAAAAATGGCTATACCGCCGATCCGCTTCAGCTGGGATGGCTCTGTCCCATCTATGTCGCCGATACGGACGAGCAGGCTTGGGCCGAGTACGAGCCGCATTTTAATTATTTTCGCAAGAAGTTGCTCAAGGGACTCACCGTATTTCCCCCGGGATACACCAGCGCGAAGTCAATGATCGGGATCAACCAAGCATTGAAGCAGTTTTTGCTCAATGTCGAGACACGTGAGGAAATCGAAAAGGGTGCCTACGCCATCGTTGGCAGCCCCGAAACGGTTCGCGACAGACTTACCGAATACATCAAACGATTAGGCGTCGGAAATCTGTTGGGGTTATTCCAACTCGGGACACTGCCGGCGGATCTGACACAGAAGAACATGACCCTCTTCGCCGAGAAGGTTATGCCCGCTCTGCGACAGAATTGCGCACCGGGACGACTGTAACAAGTTAAACAGCAAGCAACGTCAACACGAGTGAGCCGAGGGAACGATGTCGATATCCACCGCGAGTTTTGAGACGCTGAAGCTAGAAGTTGCTGGCAAGGAAATCCATATGAATGTCGGCGGGGCAGGAGCACCGCTGATTTATCTGCACAGTGCCGGCGGCGAGACCGAATGGATGCCCTTTCACAAAAGCTTGTCACAACACTTTCGTGTTCACGCGCCAGCCCATCCCGGCTTTGGAAGGTCGACTGGCTTAGAGCAAATTGATGATATCCATGACATGGCTTGGCACTATGTCGATCTGTTCGAGCAGTTGGGATGGCAGCAAGTGCCGGTGGTTGGGTTCTCTCTCGGTGCTTGGATCGCGCTCGAAATCGCAATTCTGCGACCGGGCTTGATTAGCCAACTCGTATTAGTTGCAGCGGCGGGTATTCGCGTCGAGGGCGCGCCCGTGGCAGAACTATTTCTGAGCGATTTCAAAGAAGCTCGGGACCTCGTCTTCTTTGATCCAGAGAGCCCTGTCGTTAAGACGGCGATGCCGCTCACGTTCGACGATTCGCGAGTTTTGATGTGGATGCGGGCTCAGGAAGCGACCGCGCGGGTTGGCTGGACTCCTTACTTGCACAACCCCAAATTACCCCAGCATTTACACCGGGTTCAATGCCCCGTCGAAATCATTTGGGGACGCAACGACAAGCTCATCCCAGTTGCGCACGGTGAGTACTACGCACAAAATTTGCCGAACGCTTCCCTGACCGTTCTGGAACAATGTGGTCATATGGTTCCCTTCGAGAAACAGGAAGAGTTTGTCCAAGCCGTTGTCGAATTTAATGGCCTGGAAAGTGGCACAAGGCGGACCGCGAAGTAAGCTCGGGTGGCCCCGTAAGGCGACTAATTGAGGACTGGCGTAACGGCTTGGATCTGAGTGTCTCGCGGATTTGACGCGCGAAAGACCGCCCCCAGCGGTCCGATTAGAATCGCGGGCAGTATGACGAGATCGCCAACGAGTGCGGTTCCTAGTAACGCTGCGAGCATCCACCCGAATCTCGCGATTGGGACGAACGGGCTTAACGCGAAGACGAGCAATCCAAGGCCGCAGATCAGTGAAGTCTGTAACATCGCCGTGGCACAACTTCGATATGCGAACCGAACAGATTCGGTCCGGTTCAATCCCTGCGAGAGGCCGCGTTGGAACCACGTCATAAAGTGCAGGGTATCATCGACTGCGATACCGACCGCCGCTCCGGCCGTCATCATCGAACCAACTTCGATAGAAGGCCCCAGCCAACCCAATGCACCAAATACAATCACCGACGGCAAGACGTTCGGAATCATACAGAGTAAGCCCGCCGGGATACTTCGCATGACGAAGATCATGACAATCGTGATTAAGACCAACGCCGCCATAAAGCTAGTGATCAAGTCATTCAATAGTTGACTTTGGATCTTGTGCATCAGCGGAATGCTGCCCGTGTAGACGGCCGTGACGCTGCTTCCGGAAAGGGTGTTGTGCTGTGCAAGCACAGGGTCGACTCGCGTCTTCAACCTCTGTATCAATTGGCCATAGTCCAACGACGCATCGCTCGCCTCGGCTGCCGCACTGATGCGCCACAGTTGTTCTGAATCCAATTCACGAAAGAGATCGGTGCTCGCCAGTGCACTTTTGCGTTCTTCCAGAGCACGATTAAAAGCCGTTCGCCGGACGACACTTCTTAGCCCGCCGTTTGTCGCAGGCAGAGGCGGAGCCCACATCGTCGCGTTGATGGCGTTTCCGACATCAGGCGTCTCGGCAATAACGCGGCTCACCTGTTCCACGAGTTGAGCTCGCTCAAGAAGACTCAATGGATCGTCAGCTCGAAATCGCAGTACGACTTCCAGTGGCACGAGTGGGCCGATGTGGGACTCTAGCCAAGCATAGTCTTGGAGCACGGGAGCGTCCTCGGGTAGCAAGTTGTGTAATCGCGCGGTTGCCTGGAGTCTCCCGACGCCAAATGTTCCAAGCACGAACAACGCCATCCCGCACACGACGATCGCCGCATGCCTGCCGACGATTAGATTCGCGAGTAGATGCCACACCGCGCTCAGTGGATCGGAGTGTACTGAAATCCGAATCCTCGCCGCCCACTTCCGCGGCGGAAAATATTCCAGCAAGAATGGCAGTACTAAAAACTGAACTGCGAGCATCCCAATCACGCCCACTGCAGCAAACGTTCCGAAGCGTTGAACGGGAGTTAAATCGCTGAGGAGCAATGAGCCCAGACCGATCGCAGTGGTCAGAGTTGCCAAAAAGCAAGGCTTCCAAGCATTACGTGCCGCGCGGCGCGGTGCGGATTGCAGATCGCCACTTGTCACTTCATCTCGGTAGTAGTTTGCCAAGTGCACGCCCGACGAGATCGCCAACACATAGACGAGGGCCGGCGTCATCGTTGAAACACTGTCGGTTGGTGAATTTGTGATGTGCATCCACGCGAGGCTGAGCCTCTCACTGATCAACGCGGTGCCAAAGACGGTCAAAGTCAGCGCGATGCTTCGAAGCGAGAGATACATCAGAGTCAGACAAATCGCCAGTGACGCAATCGAGAGTTCGAGATACCACTGAGTACTAACTCGATTGATCGCAACGCTCTCCATCGTCGCACCGGCAATCTTAAGTTCGTGCGCTAGTAATCCCACCGCGTCTGCGGCACGCCTCACTTCGCGCAACGCCGCGTCACGGTTGCTCTTTCCTTCTGACGAGATCATCACGACCGCGCACGTCTCTCCCTCTGGACCTAAAACCCACCCCTTGAGCCGGCTTTCCGCTGCGGACCTGCTTAAGTTGAGTGGTTCGCCGCGGAACTCTTCCAGCAGGTCGCGACCCGTGACGACACGGCGAAATACCGGAATCCCCTCCCATTTGGCGGATTCTAACCTGTCGGCCAAGGCGGGGAGTCGCTGATCGTCTAGCTCGCAGCCCGGATAGCTAATCATTAGCAGTTCGTCGCCACCGAATACGTCATCGAGCCACATAAGTCTTTGTGTTTCAGGGAAATGCGCCGGAAGCCAGTCGCCAGGCCGATTCTCCACAGACTCTTCGGCACGGTGCGCCGCATAGATGATGTATGGCAGACACACCCCGAGCAACACGATGACCGCGATCCGCAGCAGTCGGGGGCTGGTAAGCACTTTGGGGGTCCTCGGCGATTTTAAAACTGAAAGACTAGGGCCTTTAAGTATACTAGGAGGAATGGGAGATGTTCTTTCTCCCCGGCCATAACGCCAGATTCCCAATCTCATGAGCGGTCGGAAACATGCAAGTCAACCCAATATTCCTACGTAGTCTGAACGGGCACGCGTCTAAAACCGCGTCACGGGTTGAGCAGCTTTGTGAGCATCTCAGAAAGGATCGTTACGTTCGAGTCGCCTTGGGGTTTCTCGAAAGGACTGGTGGGGACCATATGAAGGATCTGTCGATGGGATCCTGCGACAAGCATCGCGTTGGCTTCATGGAGGGCCAACGGGTCGTCAACTTCGGATCCGCCAACTTTTTGGGGCTTGATTTCGATCCGCGATTGCAAGACGCCGTCCACCGTGGCGTCGAAAAGTGGGGAGTCCATCAGTATTCGTCGCGGACGTTCTACAGTATCGAGCCATATGAAGAAGTCGAGAGCCGGTTGGCAGCGTGGCTAGACGTCGAAGATACATTGCTATTTCCTTGTGTCACCAAGCTGCATGCAGGAGCCTTACCGGCCTTGGCAGGCAAAGGCGACGTATTGGCCATCGATCGCTTCTCGCATAACAGCATTTGGAAGGCGAGTAAGATCGCGTCCGCCAATGGTGCTGAAGTTCGTGAGTTCGATGCGAACGACCCCGACGCGCTCGCCAAGGTGTGTAAACGGCCCAAGAAGGCCAACTGTATCGTTGTTGTTGACGGTGTCTACAGTATGACCGGAGAAACACCGCGATTGGGCGAACTCGACACAGCGGCAAAACAGCATGGGGCGTTGCTCTACGTTGACGACGCACACGGCACGGGAGTTGTCGGTCCCGGCGGAAAAGGTGCGGCCTACGAACCCATCGGATCACTGCGAGACATTCTCTACGTGGGTTCTCTCTCGAAAGGATTTTCAGCTTTAGGTGGGTTTATCACATGCACACCTGCCTTGAAGTTGATTTTGAAGCTGAAGTCTGACAGCTACATTTTCAGTGGTCCAATTCCGCCGCCCTACCTTGAAGTAATCAAACAGGTGCTGGATATCGTCGAGTCGCCAGAGCATGAGTGTTTGCTCGGCGAACTCCGCGCGCGTGTGAACCACTTCACGAGCGGCCTGCGACAGAAGGGAGTCAAGTTCCGTGGTGGGATTGGCCCCATTGTTTCGATCGTCGTGGGCGACATTGAGAAGACGTTGGAAGCCGGTCGCCGACTGTTCGAACTCGGCTACTATGTTCAGTCGGTAACCTATCCGGCAGTACCTCTTAACGGAGGACTCTTGCGAGTGCAAATCAACGCGAATCACACCTGGGAGGCGATCGAAGGGCTGTTGGAAGCTATCGGCAATGTCAGCAGGTGCGTTTGTTTCGTTGGATTAGAAGGTGTTGCATGATTGCCATTTGGGGCTTGTCCTTGCTCTGCTTGGCTGCGGCGCTTCGCACGCTGTTGATCGCTGGCCACTACGTTCGCATTTTCAATAAGGGCCCTTCCCTCGCCACCGCCGAGTATGCTCCGATGGTACGTGTGGTGCTGTGTTTACGCGGAGACGATCCATTTCTGCGAGACTGTATTAAAGGGCTGCTCGCTCAAGACTACGCCAACTACGAAGTCGTCGTTGTCGTCGATAGCATCCATGATCCCGCATGGGATATCGCTCAGGAAGCGGTCGTTGGCTCGTCAGTCCCTGTCACGGTCAAGCCACTCCGGATACGCTCCAAGCAACGCTCACTCTTGATGAGTTCTGTGTTAGAGGCTGTCAGCGATCTTCCCGAGCAGTGCGAGGCGATTGCGATTGCCGATGCCGACGTCATCACTGCGACAAACTGGTTGCGATCACTCGTCGCGCCGTTGCACGATCCACAGGTAGGCGCGGCAACGGGAATTCGCTGGTGTATTCCCGAGAGCAGCGAGTGGGGAACGACCGTTCGTTACTTGTGGAACTCGTTCGCCGAACCGCAACGACACACACATCAAATTCCCTGGGGCGGCTCGCTGGCAATTCGACGCGATGTTTTGGATATCGCGCGGAACAATCGATATTGGCAACAAGCATTCTGCGCTGATCTGACGCTGACGCCGATTCTCGCCGAACGTCGATTGCGAGTCCAAATCGTGCCGGAAGCGACAAGTGCGGTTCGCGAGACGATCAGTTTTTGGCCGTGCCTCTCATTTCTCGCGAGGCAAATGACATGGGTCCGACTCTATCATCCGCGTTGGTATGCGATCTTGGCCGACAGCCTGCTGCTCGCCTTGCCTGCGGTCTGGGGGGCCGTCTGCCTCTTGATTTTCCTTCTGCTTGGCGATATTCCCAAGGCTGCGATCGTCGCGAGTATCTGCGGAGCCTTTGGCCTATTGCTCTGCTTGGCGCACTTTTGGGTCGAGAGTCACGTCTTTCGCGTGATTCGTCGGCATGGCGGTTCTACCTCCTCGCCGCTGGCCGCATGGATCAAATGTTTCGTCGCAGCCCCTCTGCTGCCACCGCTATATTACCTTTGTGCGATCTACGCACATTTCCGAAGGCAAGTGAGTTGGCGAGGAATCCACTACAGCTACCGTAGCGCTTGGGACATCGAGGTTCAATCCGATCGACCGTACGAACGAAGTGCTGAACAACGGACCGCTTCCCCCGTTTAATCCGCTCACCGCAGCCGATGCGGCTTGCTTGGCGAACTCACCGCTCTTGAGCTTGGAGGTCATTGGCAGAACAGGCTCTTAAAGCAAGGCTGTCAGGGTATCGCTAACTGGCGATTGTCGTGTATGGCGATGTTTTTCGTTGCACGGAGGTGCGCGATGTTATCCGAAGTCTTTGAGCGATTCTTAGCTAGCGCTGCGTTACAGCTAAGGATTAGGGTGAATGAAGTGAGCCGCTGGCCGTAAGGCCCACGGGCGCGCCCTGCATTCCTCGCCGCCCGACCGCTTACGCGTCACGGCTCACGAAACGGGCAAACCCTAAAATCAAGGTGCAACGCAGCACTAAGGACCGGCTTAACAATAACTTCTTCTTTTGCGTAGGGTCCGCTGTGAGGACCTCAGGGATTCCAGGTCCGCACTGCGGACCCTACTCTCGAAATGCCGAAGTTATTTCTGACTTATTCTTAAGGCACCATTTGCTGTTCTAACGAGGGTGCTTCCGCAGGGTTTGATCGGCAACGATATGAATCGCACATTCGTCGATCCGGGCGACGGGCCTACCTGAACGATGCCCTCGCCACGCCGCTCGATCAACTGACTCCGAAACCAGCCCCGCGGCTTGCCACGGTATCCCTTCCGTGGATGAAGGGATGCCTTTTGGAAACTGCAACGGTAGGATGATCGCTGGAGCGTCACGCCCCGCTCCGAATGTTCATCGTCCGCGACCTCGTGCGAGTCGCACGGGCGTGTAGCGTCTGTGACGCTCTCATCCCAGGGGAATCTTGACGAAACAACGCTGCACTTACCCAAAGACCGCTCTAACGCTCGCCTTCTGTGCCTGAAACGGGAACCAATCGCACCTCTCGCACATCCATCACTGCTTTGTTGGCGAGGCGCTCCGGACGCAACTCCAGCGTGTACTGCCCAGGCGTCTTTAATTCAATCTCGCCTAACTCGCGAGTCACAAAGTTCTGGAAGTGACCAGTGTCTTCTACTTCGAAACGTATGGCAGGCTTGCTCAGCGCATCTGACGATTGACGAATGTGGATGCCGACGACACTGCCACCCTGTCCCGTTCCGCAGCCTTGCAGGACATGGAGTTTGTATTTTCCGCCGCGTGCAACGTCGAGTTGCCACTGCGCCCAATCCGCTGGTTTAGTCCAGTAGCCGACCGTGTTCTTATGAGGCTGTGGTTCGTAACGCAGCATCTCGCCGTGCGTGAGCGATTTGTGAGCCGATAGGACGAAGACTCCCTTGTCGTCCGCCGACACGCTCTCGGGTTCAAGCGGCAAATGCGGTTCGCCGATGGTTTGCACAACGACGACGGCATGTGCCGCATCTGGTTTGACCTTCGGCAAATCGACTCGCCACTCGGATGGTTCGGGCGTCAACTTCAATTCCTCGTCAGGCTTGCCGAGTAGAAAGACCTTCTTCGTCGGGTTGTTTAGCCGAGGGAAAGTGACGCGATTCGATGCAGGCCAGGCGGACAACTTTAGGTAAACAGCTTCCTTCGCTTCGAATGCCTTGCCCTCTTCGACGAGCAGTTCGGGCCAGGCGACGAGATCCTCGGCGCTGCCACCGCTTGCCTTGATCCAACCGGCCAATTCAACAAATGCGTCTTCTGCCGCGAGTCGTCCGCTGACGGAACCGGTGACCAGCAGAAAAGCGACAACGGCGTATTTAAAATCGTGATGCATGCTAGTTCCAGATACTCTACAACTCAACATTGACTGTTACATTCTCGTTTTCGGGAACGATTCTCATCCCGGAGAGGGTTTTGACTTTCTCTTTGGTGCCGTCGCTAACATTGATTGTGTAGCTACTTGCCGCAAATACCTTGGGACGAAACTTCGAACCGTTAATTCGCAGTGTGTAGACAACCGAATTGGAACCTTCTTCCACGACTTGCACGACCGGATCCGTGATGCCACTGACGTTCACCGTCGCCAAATGCCCCAAAGCCTTCCGTCCGTAGTTGTCTTCCTGCGAGATCGTCTTGGGCCAACCAAAGTAGGGCTTGTCGTTGGGGTTATCCGGATCCGCAAAGCGTGGCCAGCATTCCATCTCGATTGATCGTGTCGCTTTATTCAGACGCACAATGCCGTAGCCTGGCATTTTATCGTGCAAATCAGCTGGTTCGTGTCCCATGGGTTGCCCGGGATTGGTTGCCGCGTAAACCGTTACGTAGTTCATGAAGCCGTCGCGATATCTTCCCGTGCAATCCTCGACGGCAGGAAACTCGTACTTGCCGGTATTCTTCGGGGCAAACGCGCGGGGATAGAAGTTCGCGATACTCGGCACGACAAAAGACCAGCAAGCGTCGTCCCAGGTGTCAATACCATGATGCACGATCGTGGCTAGGTGCTGATCACCCCCGATGTGAAATGCGAAGCAACGCCGCAGTAAATCGACCGCTCGATTCCGACCGGATTGCGGCCAGCCGTTCGAGTCGAGATCAGCACGCAGGTACTCGAGTGCCGAGCCATGATGGGTCGCTAGGTTTGCGAAGACCGTCTGCGAGAGTGCGACCTTCATGTCCACGCCCTGCCAGTCCTGTCCCCACTCCTCGAGGAACGTTTCTTGGCGTTTGCCAAGCAACTGCAATCCAGGGACATCGGCCTTTAAAACATCGAAATCCGGGTCGGTAATGTGATCCGCGCGAGTGCTGCCCGAATCGGGAACTCGCCCGTTGCAACCGCTCTTGAACTTCCGATCTTCCAGAATTGCGAAACTGATTCGCCCGTAGTTTAGGTCGGTGTAGTAGGAGCGAATTCCTTGCTCTAGGGGCTCGTTGTGATAAGCATCGGGAAGGTGGCTGGTTTGCGTGCGTTCTGACATCTTCACGAATGCAGCGAGGTGCACGTAGCCGCCCTTGTCGTCCTTATCCGCTTTCCGACCACCCTCACCCCACAGATTGCCTTGATAGACATCGTGATCGTCAGGGATCGTGACCGAGGGGATATCTTTGGTCAAATCGCGATAAGCCCAGCTGAACAGATACCACTTGTACATGTAGTCGAGTTTGATGTTTTGGATATCAGGATGCGTGGGACTGGCGCCTTCATAGACTTGGTCTCCGCTGAAGAACAGCAGGTCAGGTTTGTGCTTAGCGACTTGAGTCGTCAGATCGTGGTGAGGGAACCACATGCCGGTCGTCCAATTGAATGGACTACGTTCCAGCCCATGGCGATTGTTGTGGTTGCCCGTGAAGCCGGCGACAACGATCGTCTCTTTATTAGTAGGATCGCGGCGGACTGTTCCTTCCCAATGCGAGCCGGCGTAATCGATGCGATAGGGCGTATCCATCGTCGCATCCCAGTCCGCAACACGAAAAGTCGCGGTCCAACCAGGCGTTATAATCTCCGCAGTGCCAGCGAGTTTCCAGGCGTCGCCGTGCTTCGAATACAGTTCCACTTGCTGCGATTCGGTCTCGCCGATGGGCATCAACTGGGCCGTCATCTTAAGGGTGTTGCGGCTGAGTGTGTACTGCGAACCGAGTATTGGTCCGGCGGTTTGATCGGGATGTTCGGTGACTTTTTCGCCCGACACCCGCCAGTCTTGAAACCAGTATCTCCCCGTCTTCGGAGCAATGCCGGGGTGAGAAACCAATGCGAAATTACCAATCACGCGTTTGGTTGCCACGGCTCGTGCGGCGACGCTGAAGAGGCGATCGGATTCAGGGTCGTGTATGGAGACGCGCAGAAAGTACCGCTCTGGGTCCATCGGATCGACAGCCCCGAGGAGACGAATTGAAACGTCCTTTAGCACTTCTTGGGCAGCGATTCCGACGGTCGCATTGCCAACTTGAACGCCCCGGTCGCTTTCGGGTGCTTCGAAGTCGCGAATGAACGCCCTCCCAAGCCCATCCACGCCAATGAACAACCCTGCTCCTGGACCGCTGCTGTTATGAATGATCGCCGCAGCGCGATAGTCAATCTCGCCACCTCCAGCGCCGAGTAGCATACCAACCGCCGACTCCTCACTAACCAATTCACCGCCGATAAGGCCGGCGCGAACGCTCGCCGTGAGGTGTCCCGTCGAATCGTTCAATTGATGCGTTAGCAAATGAACGGTTCGCATGGGATAGCGAGCCTGGGCTTGAATACATTCGAGCCGACCGCCTTGGACTTGCCAATCCTGTAGACGGTTCGCCCAATATGCTCGCCCTGCCCAGACACGATCCGCCGACTCTTGCCAATTGCCTTGAAACTCATCTGCTTGAGTAGACGACACAAGCAGCAGTCCGATTGCGATGGCAAAGGTCCACGACTTCAATCTGAAAGTTCGCGTGAGTATCATCGATTCCTCCGTGTTACTTGTCTCGAAGCAGGCGAACGATCCATTTTGTTCGGTACGAGCGTTGGAAACAACCATTGATGCGACTCTGTCGTAGCCACGCGCGTTACTGCAAACTCCTCGAAATCGTCTCCATTCGCAGTCGCCTTGGGAAGACAACTATCAAGAGGACCGTTCTAATGGTTGCGCGGGAGCATTTCTCATGGAGCATGACAGGCAGTACGATGCTACGCCATGCAAATTCCGCCATCAATGTTGTAGGCTTGACCTGTGATCATGCGCGCTGCATCACTAGCCAAATAGACCGCCATCGGAGCGATGTCTGCCGGAATTAGACGACCGCCAACGGGCGTCAACTGTTTTTCGTGAGCTTCGAGATCTCGGCCCAATCGCTCGGCATCGTACTCTACGCGAACATCGTTCATCCGAGTCTGAACGGGGCCGGGGCAGATGCAATTCACCGTAATTCCTTCCGGCGCATGTTCACTGGCCAGTGATCGCATAAGCCCCAACACGCCATGCTTGCTGGCGACATAAGCACCCGCATGGGGAGCCGTAATGCGACCGTTGATCGACGCCACGGTGATGATTCGACCCCACTTCTGTTCCCGCATGTGAGGCAAGGCGGCTTTCGATAGCAGATAGGGAGCGGTGAGATTGACTTCCAGCGTCAAATCCCAAAACTCGTCACGAAACTCGGCCAAGGGTCGTGGATCGGCGCTGCTGCCGACGCCGGCGTTGTTGACGAGAATATCAACCGGGCCGAAGGGCTCGCCGGCGTCTGCCACGAGAGCGAGCGTCTGGCTGCGGTCGGACAGATCACACTCCACGGCAGCGGCAACTCCTCCGGCATCGGAGATCTCGCGAACCACACTCGCAAGTTCATCCTGGCTGCGAGACGCAACCACAACCTGGGCACCCGCCGCCGCCAGTTGCAGAGCAATCGCGTGGCCGATTCCTCGACCGCCACCGGTGACGAGTGCAACTCGTCCGTTTAATGCTGTCACGCCTCTCTCCCAACCGAATTGCAAACGATCTAATTTAAGTTGCTTTCGGTTGGATTATGCCGGATATTGCGACCGGCGACCAGACGTGCCGCTACCTTGTCGGTGCGGCGAAGGAGGGCGCAATCTCTTCAACATCCAGCCATGTGATCGGAGTCATGTCTGCAGCCGTGTCGATATCGTTCCAACCGTCGAGTACTGTCCGGCACGCGAGACACAACTCATCGCTCTGCAACAGACTTGAAGAGGCATAGACGGCTGGGAGAAATGAGTCTCCCATCGCCTGATGCGACACGCGATGACAGTTGCACAGAGGGCGACCGCCGCTGGAACCGGAGTGTGTTAGATGAATCATGACTTCTCCTCTCGAACCGAAAATGGGGCGGTAAGTTCCGAACACGAGATTCCGACGTGACACAGTACGAAGCTGCATGAGATGCGAAGTGGGAACGTTCTTGCTCGACGAACGCGAGCAGTTGCGAAAAGGCATTCAGAGAAAAGTACCCTCAGCCGAAGCTGAGGGCTTTCTCTACTCTGCTTAACTATAGCTTAGACGCGAATGCTAGCGAGAAGTTCCGTGCGAATTTTGCGAATGAGTTCGAATGTAACGGGTTGATTCGGTAGACGCGTTCGAGAATCGTTCGGTCGAAGATTGCCGAACAACCCGAGGGTACACCAAGGAGAAGCAAACGGCCGTGTAATAGACAAGGTGAATGGAGCCCCTTCCAATCGGTTCGGCATCGGCTCGCACCAGGTAGGTATTGGCATAGCAGTCGCGCAGGGATTGCCGTTCCGAATCGGCACCGATCCACATCAGGTCGAGCAGGCAGTTGAATGGGAAGTAGACCCGTAGCATGGTGCGAAACGTCAATTGGAGCAGCGAAGGCCTGCCGCCACGCGTTGTGACAATTTTTACTCCGGTCACTCGATATCCGAGCGTTCGCAACCAAGACCGTTTCAAGACGACGAGATAGAACCAAGTGGTGGCGATCATCCCGATCCAAAAGACTCCGTTGGGGTCCCATCGGAAGTCGCCCCGGTTGCCGTCCCAGGCCGCAATTAATAGCAACACCCAACACGCGACGCCAAGGAAAAACAATAGCGACAGATCGACGCACAACACGACCAAGCGTCGCACGACTCCTGCATAGTCGCACTCGGCATAGTAGACACCTTCGCCGAGAGAATTATCGCGTTTGTGATTCACGATGGGGTTCCACAAACTCACGCACGAGCGGAATGATCCGTGCCGAGGCGTCTTCAATAACGTAATGGCCAGCGTCTTCGATGCGGCTGACGTCTGCTGCGGGGAAGATTGCCTCAAACTTCTCCAAACAGGACGGATCGAAACACCAATCCTTCATCCCCCAAATCAGCTTGATCGGTCGATCGGCCAGCGTTGGCAAACGATCTTCGATATCCGCCAAGGTCTGCCACGTCGGATGTCGCTTCGTCAGCGGGATATCTTGAACAAAGCTGTTCACGCCGATACGGTTCGCCCAGCTATCGTAGGGAGCGAGCAATCCACCTCGCACGGCGGGAGTCATGACTTCCGGGTGCTCGACTGCCATCGTGATCGCGGCGCGTGCGAACAGGTTCATGCCGCGTAAAGCAAACGTCCCCAGGAACGGAGTGCGGCAGATGCGGATACGGAACGGAACGAAGTGCGGTCGGAAGGCACCGGTATTGAACAGCACGATGCGTGCGATGCGGTTGGGGCGTTCGAGTGCTGCTCCCATCGCGATCGCGCCACCCCAATCGTGCCCCAGCAAGGTGACGTTGGAAAGATCAAGCTCGTCGAACAAGCGGACAAGGTTCGAGATATGCTGCTTCAGTGTGTAAGGGTAATCCTGCGGCTTATCACTCAAGCCACAACCGATGTGATCAGGGACGACAACGCGGTGATCACCGCGGAACGCCTTCACCAGATTCCGCCAATAGAACGACCACGTCGGATTGCCATGAACCATGACCATCGGGTCCGCAGCGCCTACTTTCGATCCCTCGTCGAGGTAATGGTAACGGAGGTTGTCAAGCTGGAGATGGCGCGAGCAGAAAGGATACTGACTCCGCCAATCGGTCTCTGGAAAATGCATGTCGCGAATATATCGGTCGTCCGGAACTCGTGGTAGGTCGGGAGCTGGGAAACCGTCGGCGGAACGGTGACGAAGTTAAAAACAAATGCCTGAGATTGCAGGCTTTGTTTCAAAGTTTGCCGAACCGATCGCAACATCATAGAATCAGCCCTCGATAGACAGGCGTATCGGAGTTCAAGCGTTAGGTTTTCGGGAGCAGATACGGCGGAAAGCCGCAGAAGGAACGCTGCAATGATCACACCAGGGCTCGCCGCACGCGTAATGTTTGGCCTTTGCCTGAGTCTCGCCTGTTCGCTGCCGCCGTGCATCGCACAATCTACCCCAGCAGATCAATTGCGAGAACAACTCGAAACGGTTCTGGCCAAAGATGACCTCAGCCCGTTGGATAAGGTCCGTCAGTTACGCAAACTGATCGACCGAGAAGAAACAGTTCTATTGGAGAAAGCGGTCGCTGAGTGGGTTGAACAGCTTGGTGGAACCGATTTTGCGTCGCGAGAAGTTGCTCAGAGGAATCTCATTGAGGCAGGCCCCCTTGCGATTGCCGCCGTGACGCGTGGGGCAAGGCGAGACGATCGGGAGCGAGCCGAGCGATGCCTTAATGTTCTCGCCGCACTGGCCAAGAGCGAAGACGAAGCGATTGCGGGCAACGCTATGGAAGCTTTGCAGCGACTCGCGAAGGCCAGTACTCCGATCGGATTGCGGGCGGCGAAAACGGTGGCTGAGTTGAATGAGACCGACGCCGATCGCGCTCTCGCGGTGCTCGCCCGACTTGGTGTCAACGTCCATAAGGACGCCGAAGGCGAAGTGACGATGATCACCGCGATTGCTCCGCGCGGTTTCACGGACCACGAGTTGAGACTACTCAAGGCCTTTCCACGTTTGTACATGCTGACCGTTGCCGGCGAGGACGTTACCGACGCGGGGATCGAAGCGTTGGCGGAGGTAAAGGGTTTGAGGCACTTGTTTTTAAGTCGCACTTCGGTCACCGACAAAGGACTCGCGAAATTGGCGACCTTGCCAAAACTCGAAATGCTGAACATTGGCAGTGCGAAGATAACCGCCGATGGTTTGCGAACGCTCAAAGATTCGAGAAGCCTACAAACTCTGGGATTGAACGAAGTGGTCCTGACGGATGCCGCGGTTGATGTTCTGAACGGCTTGAACTTGCGAGGTCTTACACTTCATACGCAGAAAGTCAGCGACGAAGATCTAAAGCTGATCGGCAAGCTAACGAAGTTGTCGTACCTCACACTCTCGGACTCTGCTAACCTCACCGATGAGGGCCTCGCGGCGCTCGCTCCGTTGGCATTGAGGTCGTTGCATATACCGGCTTCCAAGATCACCAACGACGGGCTCCGGCATTTAAGTAAAATGACAACCCTCAGCACGTTGTACTTGGGCGGCGAGCAGATCACGGATACCGGGCTGGAACATCTGAATAACCTCAAGAGCCTCCGCAGCATTTCGCTTCGAACGACGGGCGTCACCGAAGAGGGAGTCACGAAACTGAAAGCGATCCTGCCCAGTCTACAGCGAGTGTATCGATAAGCACGGGCTCGCTGCGACGGTTGTTGGCGAGTAGTTAAGTGGTCCGAGACCACGGTCGGCTGCTTTGCCATTGCTTTACATACGCGTTCAGCTGTGTGCGGCGATCATCCTCACTCCATTGCAGTGGCCCTGTGATCAGATGGCTGACCTGAGTTGCAACATCTTCACCACCTTGTCGACTCAACGCCAGCCGCGTCCTGCGACGCATCACGTCTTCGAGTGTAACGGCCATTTCGTGCTTGCAGGCGAAAGCGATATCGCTTTCGAATACGCTTGGCGATTGGGACAGTTGCACCCCATGACTCGCAGGTCGTTGATTCGGTAGGGGAGTCGTCGCCGTAGCGCATCGCGATAAACGTTGGCCCAGCATTCGACCGACGCGATGGACTACTTTCTCTGAGATAGCGCGAAACGTCGTGTACTTCCCACCGGCGACCGTCAGCATGTTCTGGCCAGAGGCGACGATCCTTTCTTCACGTGACCGACGAGAAGGCCGTCGCTGGTCAGAGCGGATCAGGGCACGAACTCCCGCGAAGCTCGTGATGATGTCGGACGCGTCGATCGCGTGTGCGGGTGCGAGTTCGCGAAGTTGCTCCAGGAGATATTCAACGTCCTCCGAATCCGTGTGGACCGCGTCGGCGGATTGCGTGAATTGCGTATCGGTGGTGCCGAGCAGCGAGTCGTCGCCCCAGGGCAGCAGGAAGATCATGCGTCGGTCGCGTTGCGATTGAAAGTAGATGCCGTGCTTGCGATTAATGCGAGGAATAACTAGATGCACACCTTTGGTCGGGCCAATCGCGACGTGGCCCGTCTCACAATTGGAAAATCGTCCAACGCGTTCGACCCACGGGCCGGTCGCGTTGACAAAGCACTTGGCTCGCAAGTCGAACGAATCGCCGCTGACTTGGTCGACCACTTGTAACGCATCAACTCGATCCCAAGTCTGGCGAAAGCCAACGACCTGGCAGTAATTGACACAGGCCGCGCCGTGGCGGCGCGCGTCAAGAATGGTTTCCAGACATAGCCTCGCATCGTCCATCTGGCAATCGTAGAACAACACGGCTCCCTGCAGACGGTCGGTCGGAAGCGATGGCTCGGCGGCGGCGACCTCGCTGGCCGATAGTGTGCGATGTCGAGGCGTTGCCGCATGTCGGCGCGGTGTTAACCAGTCGTAGAGTGTCGTGCCGAGACGCAACATCGCCAGCGAACGCGGATCGCCCGCGTAAGAGGGCAAGAGGAATGACAGCGGCGTCACTAAGTGCGGTGCCATATCGAGCAGAATGCTTCGCTCGCGACAGGATTCCGCGACGAGGCCGAAGGAAAGCTGTTCGAGGTAACGCAGTCCGCCATGAACGAGCTTCGTCGAGCGACTCGACGTCCCGCTGGCGAAATCGCCCTTCTCGACCAAGGCAACCGATAAACCGCGAAGTACCGCATCGCGGGCGATCCCAGCACCAAGAATGCCGCCGCCGATGATGGCGAGATCAAAAGTCCTATTCGCAAGCGCTGATGGGTCGCGTTTCATCGATGTTTCGACAGCCGTGGAACTGGTCCGAGAATATCCGACGCGGCACTTCGACGTCCGCTATGCCTGCGAGGAATACCAGAGTACCGTCCCCGACGCTCTTCTTACAGCAGTCTGGCAGGATCGGCGAGTAAACGATCGCGAACGAGTGCGTCGAGTAGCGACTCGGCTTCGGAGACGACGGCGAACTCGTCGTGTCGATGCGACCGAGTCGAGTGCTCACGGATCGGGGTGCGCAGCCACTCTGGCAACTTAGGAGTTCTTAACATCCCGTCTGCAGTTCGAGGGAAGAAACTTCCATCGGCTTTGCGATCGGATTCGCTGACTTGGTGGCTGGCTGGCTGCCGCGCAAGGAAGGCGGCGATGCCGATGTCGGCAGCCACTGCTTCCCCTTCGGGATTCGCTTCATTCAGAAAATTGATGACGATTAACGCATCAATCGGCGATACGAAGTTGTCGCCATTGACGTCAAAAAACGGGGGGGGCTTCACGAGACTCGTCGGAAACGCGAGCGTGTGAGGCCCAGACGAATTGATTTCATTGATGATCTGAAGCACGTCGATCGGCGCGACGCTGCCATCATCATTGACGTCCAGAGAGTTAGACGCGTTCTGCCAAGGAAAGCCCGCGACCAAACCAGCGTCCAGCGAGAGATCGTCTGAATCGACGAGCGTGAGTTGCACCGACGCCGTGATCGCATCGAAGTCGCTGTCGATCGCCGTGTCGTCACCAGCCGAAGGTGTGGTCGGCACTTGACCGCTCGGCGGCAGCAGAGAAAGCGTGTAATCTCCAGGCAAAACCGCGCTGAACAGGTATGCTCCCACACTGTTGGTCAATGTCTGTCGCGTGATTGCTGCGCCACCCAGTTGCTCCATTCCGGTGAGCGTCAATACAACCAACTCGATCCCTGACTCATCGACATCTTGAAGCCCGTCGTGGTTGTCATCGCTCCAAACAAAGTCGCCGAGTAATCGTGGCGTCGCTGGCAACAGCGAACCGAGGGGGATGAGTGAGACGCTTCCCAGTACGCTTGTTCCCACGCCAGAGTTATTCGCATCAATTTCTTCGCTCGCGGTGACCGCATCGCCTTCAATCGCAATCGAACCGCCTTGCTGGTGCAAGTGATACGCTCCGGCGACTCCGTCAATCAACTGGTTTCCCGATACTACCGCCTGGATGCTGTTGGTCGCGTTGGTGCCTGCGTTTCTCAACACCAGTGCCGCATCGCCTCCGATCGAGTTTGTCCCCGTAAAGAAATTGTCGAAGATCGCGAACGTGGCGTCGACGGCATTGCCTGGAGAGAGGACAAGTCCGTCGCCGCTGATCGTATCGAAATCATTGTTCGCCAACGAGGCGGACAGTTTGCCTGTGGCCGTTGCCCCGGTGTTAAATCGAACGCCAACGTCAGAATCAGCGTCGCCGATCCCCAGCAGCAGGTTGTCTTCGACGACGACTGCCAACTGGGCGGCATCATTGATGGTAACGCGCATGCCGTCGCTCGCCGTGTCCAAAATCGAGTTGTTCACCGCTCCGAACGCAACTTGAGAAACGCCTGATACCGTCAGCAAAAACGCCGCATCTCCGCCAATCTGGGAGGCGACGTTCCGCGTCCAACGAGTCTGCACCTCGGACTGTCCCGTGATCCGAACGTCGATGGCACGTCCGCCTAGATTCTCAAGAGTGTTGCGATCGAGCGAGAAATCCAGGCGAGCGTCCCCACTCACGGAGCCAATGATGGCATTTTGAGTTGTTGCTAGAAAGTTGGCATCGCCGCGAACGACATTCTCTGCGAGCAGTAATAACGCTTCCGTTCCATCACCCTGGTTCACACGAATGGCCGTGCCCAAAACATTGGTCAGCTGATTATTGCTAATCACACCGATGCCATTCACCTCGCGAAGCAGAATCGCATTTGTTCCGTCCGTCGTCCCGGTCCCGAAGAAATCGTTATCCCGGACGGCTACTTTGCCAGAGACGGTGTCGAGTGACAACGCCGTGGCGGCGATATTTTGGAACGTCATCGCACGAACGGTGATCGGCCCGGTGACGTTGGCTAGCACAATTCCGTACGAAGTCGCAGCGGCGGTTGGTGACTCAATTGTAAAGCCTTCGATCGTGAGTTCGCCGGTGATCGCCGAGGTATTCGAAATCGCCGATCCAGAGGGGGCTCGCAGGATCGCATTCGATGACTCGCCTCGCAAAATCAAATCAGCAGGCTGCCCTCCCACGCTACTGCCCATGCGGCTTAGATCAATCGCTTCGTCGTAGATGCCATTCGCAATCTCAACGATGTCGTCTGGACGTGCATTGTCGACGGCTGATTGAATCGTCTGAAAGGCTCCCGCTGGCCCAACACTCAGCACGGCCAGTAGGGCTCGATCCTCAAGACGTTCGAGGGAAAAGGCTCGACGTCGGTGGGATCGGCGATTTTGTGATCGTTGTCGCTGTCTTCGCATGAATCAAGTCCGTGGATCGCCACCTGGGACGGGCAATCCCGAGGACATTTCCGGTAACGCGTAGGCCAATTTGCCAAATGGTAAAGGCCAGATTCATGGTAGTTGTTACTGAAGGAAACACAAGAAAATGTTGCATTTGGC
Source organism: Planctomycetaceae bacterium (assembly GCA_020638975.1). Lineage (GTDB taxonomy): Bacteria > Planctomycetota > Planctomycetia > Pirellulales > Pirellulaceae. Next base: position 351,650 of record JACKHN010000006.1, on the reverse strand, counting down.
GGATTCGGCCAGACGGATCGTGAGAAGAGAACGTCAATCGCACCAGTCGAGCCCAAGGTCCAGGCCGATGGCGGAATGCGTGAGGGCACCGGAACTGATTCGGTCGATGCCCGTTTCCGCCACGTTTCGCAGCGTTTCAAGCGTGATCCCGCCAGATGCTTCCAACTCCGTCGCAACTCCCGCCGCGTCGCGCCGTCGGACTGCTTCGCGAAGTTCATCGCAGCTCATATTGTCCAACAAGACGATATCCGGGGCGGCAGTCAGCGCTTCGGACAATTGGTCGAGCGTGTCGACTTCGATTTCTACCAACGCATGCTGGTGGTTGGGAATGGCCGCTCCTTGCTTGTCGAGGAAGGCACGTGCGGTGCAAATCGCATCCGCTAGATTCCACTTTCCTTGCGCCAGATGGTTGTCTTTGATAAGAATCGCGTCGGACAAACCCGTGCGATGGTTCGTGCCGCCGCCGCAGCGAACAGCATACTTTTCTAGTCTCCGCCAACCGGGAGTCGTCTTCCGCGTGTCGTAGATGCGGGCGCGGGTATGTGCGACCTGGTCGATATACCGCCGCGTGAGCGTCGCGATTCCGGAGAGCTTTCCTAGAAAGTTCAACACCGGACGCTCGGCGGTGAGCAAATCGCGGGTCGATCCCGCCAGCGTCGCAACCGTCGTTCCTGGTTCGACTCGCGTTCCGTCGTCGACTAGGGCATGCCACTGGATGTCGGCATTCATCTCGCGCAACACGCATTCGGCGGCTGGAAGCCCTGCGATGACGCCCGGCTCCCGGCAGACGATATCAGCTTTTCCACGGGAATCGTGCGGAACGAGTGCGACCGTTGTCAGATCGAACCCTCGTCCCAAGTCTTCACGGACCGCCAGACGGATTAACTGCCGACAATCATCGATTGTCTCGGCGTCCCAGGTAACCTGCTTGAAGTCTTTCCTTGTCATACTGGCCTCAATAGGCAACACTTGTAGATTCGACCCTGCATAATATCCCTTCGATAAGCGAACAGACACCCGCCGTGAATGATGCCCCATACAACTCGAACCGACAAACCCGGTGGGGAATTCGTTCGACCGACCAGTTGGCGGTTGCTGTGATCACGACCGCGGCCCTGGCCGTGCTCGTTGTTTCGTGGGTATACCAGGGCGGACTACGGGGTCGGTTAATCGATATCGATCATGCAGAACCGACTTCGTTGGACTTCAAATTAGACGTGAATACTGCCGACTGGACCGAGTGGACACTACTGCCGGGGATCGGCGAATCTATGGCGAAGCGAATTGTCCAGGATCGCAGTGACCGTGGAGGGTTCGAGAGCCACGACGATCTTCGACGAGTCAGCGGAATAGGCCCGCGGACGATCGACCGAATGCGTCCGTATCTGCTACCCATTCCTGACGAGTCCAATCACCCCGACAAAGCAGACGTTGCTCGTCAGTAACCTGACAACGCCATCTCCCATCAAGGACGAACCGCGTGGATTTCCGACTCGAAGCTCCCTATAAGCCAGACGGCGATCAGCCACAGGCCATCGCAGCACTCGTCGACGGGATTCAGGCGAATCGCAGCCATCAGGTGTTAATGGGCGTCACGGGTTCGGGCAAGACGTTCACGATGGCCAACGTGATCCAGGCCGTGCAGAAGCCGACGATGGTGATCTCGCACAACAAGACGTTGGCTGCTCAGTTGTTTGGCGAGTTCCGCGAGTTCTTTCCCAACAACGCGGTTCACTACTTTGTCAGTTACTACGACTACTATCAACCGGAAGCCTATATTCCGCAACGCGACATCTATATCGAGAAAGACGCCTCGATCAATTCCGAGATCGATCGGTTGCGATTGGCTTCGACCAGTTCGCTGGTTAGTCGTCGCGATGTCATCATCGTGGCAAGCGTTTCCAGCATCTACGGGCTCGGCTCGCCGGACGACTATAAAAAAATGATGGTCTCGTTGCGCAAGGGTCAGATGATCGATCGCGACGAGATGTTGATGAAGCTGGTCGACATTCAGTACGACCGCAACGATGTGGGTTTCGAGCGGAGCAAGTTCCGCGTTCGAGGCGACTGCGTTGAACTGTGGCCGGCGTATGAGGAGTTCGCATTCCGCATCGAGTTCTGGGGTGACGAAGTCGACGCGTTGTCGTTCATCAACCCGGTCAGTGGCGAAGTAATCGCGACGCAGGATCAACTTTTTATCTATCCGGCGAAGCACTTTGTCATGCCCGAGGACCGGATCAAGAATACGGTTGCCGAAATCAAAGCGGAACTCGAAGAGAGGCTGCAGGTGTTTCGCGATCAAGGAAAGCTCCTCGAAGCCCAACGCTTGAATGCTCGGACCCGGTTCGATATTGAAATGTTGCAAGAAGTTGGCCACTGCCCAGGTATCGAGAATTACAGTCGGTTGCTATCTGGGCGTCCCGCTGGCGCTGCTCCGTACACCTTGTACGACTTCTTTCCCGAAGATTTCCTGCTGATCATCGACGAGTCGCACGTCACCGTACCGCAAATCCGCGCCATGTATGCCGGCGACCAGAGCCGCAAGGGAACGCTCGTCGAGCACGGTTTCCGGCTGCCGAGTGCCTTGGATAACCGTCCCATGAAGTTCGAGGAATGGGAGAAGAAGGCGAAGCAGGTTGTGTTCGTATCGGCGACACCCAGCGATTACGAATTGGAGAAGAGCGGGGGCGAAGTGGTCGAGCAGATTATTCGCCCCACGGGCTTGCTCGATCCGGTCATCGAAGTTGTGCCTTCGCGCGGACAAGTCCAACATCTGTTGGATGAGATTCGCAAGCGGATCGAAGTCAAAGAGCGAATCCTCGTCACGACACTCACGAAGCGATTGGCGGAAGATCTGTCCGCCTACATCAACGAGCAGGGTATCGCCTGCAAGTGGTTGCATAGCGAGTTGGATGCGTTTGAGCGAGTCGAGTTGCTTCGCGATTTACGCGAGGGGCACTTCGATGTTCTTGTTGGCGTTAATTTGCTTCGCGAAGGGCTCGATCTTCCGGAAGTGTCGCTGGTCGCGATTGTTGATGCCGACAAGGAAGGATTCCTGCGGAGCGAGACATCGCTGATTCAGACGATCGGTCGCTCGGCTCGTAATGTAAAGGCCAAGGTTATCCTGTACGCGGACAAAGTCACCGATTCAATGCGAAAGGCCATTGATGAAACCGATCGCCGCCGCAGTTTGCAGCAAGCCTATAACGAAGAGCACGGCATCACCCCTGAAACCATCCAAAAGACAATTCGTGCCGGCATTGAGGCAGTCGCTCTAGCACACCGCAACGCCAACGCGGCGGTAGGACGCACGGACGAGACAGTTTACATCACCGAAGAGTACGTCAACGAATTGGAATCCGAGATGATGGCGGCTGCCGAAGCACTGGAGTTCGAGCGAGCCGCGTCGCTTCGTGACCGTATTACGCAATTGCGTGACTCCATCGGCAAGCCGATGAGCGACGTAGCACTGGATTCGAGCAAGCCAAAAGGCCGACGGCGACGCAGCGCGAAAGGCGGCACGAAAGTCCCGCGACCGAAGATGCCATAAAAAAAGCGACGGGGAAATTCCCGTCGCTCGTACTTCTTTTACGGCCCGATAATACTACGGGGCGTCGGTCGCCGCTGGAGCAGCTTCTTCCGCAGCAGGTGCTGCTTCGGCTGGTGCTTCTGGCGCGGCTGCTTCAGCAGGAGCTTCAGCAGGAGCTTCTTCCGTTGTTTCTACCACGGCCTCTTCGACGACCTCGGCGGTCTCTTCCGCTGCGCCCGTCATCTCCTGCTCATATCCAGGAGCTTCCATGGCCGGCTCGGCCTGTGTGGAAGTGTCGGGGGCGCCGCAGCCGATGCATAAGCCAAGACCAATGAGCAAACTGCCGATACGAAATGTCTTGTTCATGTGAACATCCTTCGTAAATAGGGTGTATTGAGATGTCCAGGCTTTGGCCGAATGGCTAGGTTATGCTTGAACAGCTCTTGTTGGTTCGATACAAGGCTTGACCCAGAAGGATACGATATTATTCCCGAAGAAATTCGGATTTATCAGGAATTTCGCGCCAAGCCATCGGATCTGTACTACCGCCGGTCGTGTTAATCAACTATCCGCCGAGTCCCCAATGTCAGCGGCAGCTCAAACTGCATCCTCCGAGCCGACCCGTCTCCGTGAACTCGTGGAACAACATTATTCCGCGATTTACGGATACGCGTATCGCTTGTCGGGATCGGTAGCCGACGCCGAGGATCTGACGCAGCAGACGTTCATGATCGCCCATCAGCGGATGCATCAAGTTCGTGAGCAGGACAAGGTGATCCGTTGGCTGTACACAATCACTCGGACGTCGTTCCTGAAAAGTCGCCGCCGACAACGCCCTTCGGCGGCGGTGAACTTTGAACTGAATGTGGATGAGATCCCGGACCGTTTCCCAGATGATTGTCCATTCGACGAAGAGCGACTTCAATCCGCGCTCAATGAACTTGGCGATGAGTTCAAACTTTGTGTCACGATGTTTTACTACGAAGAGCTTTCCTACAAAGAGATTGCCGAGCAATTGGATATCCCGATCGGCACCGTAATGAGCCGGCTGGCGAGAGCAAAAGGCCGTCTTCGACACGCCATGGCAACTGCGGCTTTAAAGCATACCGACGAATCACCGTCATCCGCTGACGACCAAGATCAGAAGCAACCTACTCCTATAAGATCGCTGAAGTAATCATGAAATCTGAACCATTGCACGACATGATTGATGCATGTCGACCGGGCCACGACGATCTCGACCAACCTGAATTCAGCGAGTTGGCTCAAGCGTTGTCGGAGGATTCGAAGCTGCAGCGAGTCTTTGCGCGATCCCAGGAGTTCGACACCACACTGCGAACGACCTTTCAGGCTGTCGCGCCTCCGCCTGGATTCGCCGAACGCCTATTGGCGTCGCTCGATCAGTTCGAGGAGGAGCCTGCGGTTGCAGACGTCGAGACCGCAGTTGAGCCGGCGAAGAGGACGTCACGACGATGGTTCACCGTGAGAGCAGGCATGGCGTCTTTGGCAACGGTGGCCGCTGTGGTTTCGATTTGGTTCGCGATGCCGCAGCAGAAGTCGACGCCATCCGATCGTGCCGTCGCCGAGCGTGTGGACCGATGGAATGAGGATTTTGACGAGGCGGACTGGCAGCGGATTGCCGACGTTTCCTCTCCTCAGGACTTTCCGGCGTGGAAGCCGCTTGAACTCCGAAGTGACGATCGCTGGCAGTGGGTTTTGAAGCAACGGACTCTCTGTTACGACTTAAACATGACACCCCAAGAGAACGGCGAGATCGTGCGACTGTTCGTAAGTAAGCCAACGTCTACTGAAGTGTTTCCGCCGTCGCCACCCGCCGGATACCCGTCTCCTAATGGATGGCATGTCGGCGCATGGCAGGCTAATGGGCGAGTCTACTACCTGGCGGTTTACGCACATCGCGACAGCAAACTTCTGTACTCGCGAGTGATCGGTTCGCGGATCAACGCTGCCTGAACAGCTTACGGATTCGATACAGCTTGCCAACGTGGGCACATCGTCGATTGCCAGTCGCGTCTCTCAAGTGCTGTCCTCTGTGCAGTTTGCGCCTCAATAAGGCGTCTGTCGTCGCCTCTGTCGCGTTGGCGAACAGGTTAAATGTTCCAATCGGTAAAGGCCGACTCGTACTAGTAGACGCGCGCATCGTGAAGCGCAGAACTTGAATTAAGCGACGAGTCGCAGCAAGGAATGCTGGTTATGAAGAATCTGTTTTGCCTGTGCGTGCTGACAATCCTGTGTGCGCCGGCTGTCCATGCCCAAGACACCGAATTACCAGCACCTTCATCTCAAGAAGGGTTCTTTATCCCTGATCGAAATACGTCGCCGCCGTTCGAGTCGCGTAGTTACCAAAGTCAGGAAACAGCACGAGAATTGGTCCATCGTAATGCGGCATTGCGAGCCGCACAGCGACGAGAGCGAATGGCAATTAACGCAGCCTTTGGCTACTCGCCATCGCGGCCACCTTCATCGACCGTGCCGGCGATGAGTTCGCCGACGGGCCCACCAACAGCATACCGCTACTATCCAGCCTATCCAGGATTCCTCTTCCCGCGACCTTATAGTCGCTTCTGAGTAGTGGTGCAGTTTGCGGTAAGCTAGGCACTCCTGCCCGACAAAAGACCACCAAGAGTGCGGTAAGTCGGGCACTCCTGCCCGACGAAAGACGGCCAAGAGTGCGGTAAGTCGGGCACTCCTGCCCGACGAAAGACGGCCAAGAGTGGCCGTCCTACTTTCAGGAATTTCAAACTGTACCGCGACCTCGCTTCTCAAGCGGTCTTTGGGTAAGCGTAGCGTTGTTTCGTTGAGATTCCCCGGAAATTAGACCGCGATAGGTCCGTGCGACTCGCACTAGTCGCGGGCTTGCTGGAAATAATAGACGCCTTTCTTGTTCGACGAAACAACGTCGAGCAATCCGTCGCCGTTCACATCGGCGACTTGGAATTGAGTTCCGACGCCGCTGTTGTGATCGAACTGGTGGCGGATCCAATGGGGACGTCCGTTCTCGCGAGCCAGTTCAAACCAGTAGAAGACTGCTGGCTGGTCGCCACCTGGATCACTCCCACCGTGCGCCCACCAACGCTTGCCGGTGACAAAGTCCATCAAGCCATCGCCATTGATGTCCGCCAGGCAGACGCCGTGTGTTTGCGAAAAGCTCTTATCAATCTCGTGTGTCTTCCAATTGCCACCGGGGAATTGCTCGTGCCACCAGATGCCAAAGCTATGCGGGCTGCTGCTCAAAACATCATTGTCACCATCACCATCGAAATCGTAAGCAAACATCTGGGCCGCTTTGCCTTCGCCAGCTCGCTCGCCAAAGGGAACTTCGTGAAACTTCCACAACTCGTCGCTCGGCGATTGCGGTGATTCCCACCAGCCATCAGCGCACAGGATGTCATTGCGTCCGTCGCCATTTACGTCGCCAACGCCGAGTCCGTGCGAGTAACGCTTGGTACCCGGCGCGGCCTTCGCCGAAACAGCGTGAATGTGCCACGGCTTGTAAGGGTCTTTGTCTGGTTTGATGTATGCCATTTGGCGATCCGGTCCGTCGGACTGTGCCGGATCGGGTGAGAAGCCAGCAATAAGTTCGCGTTTCCCGTCTCCGTCAAGATCAAGAAAGTCTGGGCTCTCGTTGTTCGTGACAGGGGTGCAGAGATGCTTCTTCCAATCTCCATCTTTGCCTTGAGGATTCTCGAACCACCAAGTCGGCGTGCCGGGGAAATCCGCCACGATCAGATCCGTCCAGCCGTCGCCATTCACGTCTTCGGCGAAGTTACAGAATGAATTACTGTAGCTCTTCGGATCGAAGTGCAAGGGAACTCCGAGATCCGCATTGCGTCCGGCCGATGGCGGCTCAGTGACGATCGTGTGTAACGTCCAATCAGGAGCCTCGTACCACACGAAGCCGGCTGCAATATCCATCTTGCCATCTTTGTTGAAATCGCCCACAGCGACTCCCTCGCTACGAAACTTGGCATCCAACTGAGTTTTCGCAAAGCGAATGGTGGGAGTCTCTGCGAATGCGGAAGTGACGATGAAAGTACAGAGTAATTGCAGTGCCACGATTCGACCAATATATCTCGACACGACTTGAATCCTCATGGAGAGAGCGGAAATGCGTAACCAGTTGATTTCACATCATAACGGATCGGCTGCGGCAATGCGCGAGAGGCGAATGTCGAGTAGTGGTACAGTTAGCCAAAAGTCGGGCACTCCTGCCGGAGAAAAGACGGCCAAGAGTGCGGTAAGTCGGGCACTCCTGCCGGAGAAAAGACGGCCAAGAGTGCGGTAAGTCGGGCACTCCTGCCCGACTGAAGACGGCCAAGAGTGGCCGTCCTACTTTCAGGAATCGCAAACTGTACCACGACCTAATGCCGCGTGGTGTGCCGGCGGGTATACTGACGCACCGAGGGGTGACTATGACGAAAACGAAACGATATTGCCGCCGTTGCGATCAGCAGTTTGCCGTTGAAAGTGCGCAGCGATCATGTCCGGAATGTGACACGGAGCTTGTTTCCTGGCACGACGGGCAAACATTGGAGCTGGATACGGTCAGTTTCGCGACCGCCGAATCGGTGGGCGATGCCTCCGAAGCTCCGAGTGCGTTGGTCGGGAAACGGCTCGCGCATTACCAAATTGAGCGTTTCCTCGGGGAAGGGGGGATGGCTCGCGTGTATTTGGCAAAGCATCTGACGCTGGAGCGACCTTGTGCGATCAAGGTGTTGCGACCCATTACCATCGAACGGGATAAGGACGCGGCGGAAGCGTTTTTGGCCGAGGCTCGTTCTGCTGCCGCGCTGGTGCATCCACACGTTGTCGCATTGCACACCATCGGAGAAGCAGACGGGCGTCACTATATCGAGATGGAATACGTCGGCGGCGAATCGCTGGGCCGGATGTTGGAGCGGAGCGGTGTGCTAGAGCCTTTGGAAGCGACTCGCTTGATGTTACAAGTCTGCTCGGCACTCGCCGCGGCACACACGTTTGGGATGGTGCATCGCGATATTAAGCCGGGGAATGTGATGGTAACCCCAGCTCGCGACGCGAAACTGGCTGACTTTGGGCTCGCGAAGCGGCTGGCAACCAACGAGCCGATCGCCGGCAGAATGCTCTGTGGCACGCCGAACTTTATGGCCCCTGAACTGTTCACGGGAAAGCCAGCGACCACACAAAGCGATATCTATGCGATGGGAGTCACTTATTACTCGTTGTTGATCGGGCGTTTGCCCGTCGAAACGCAATCGATCAACGAGCTTGTTCGCTTTCATCATCGCGGGTCCGAGATTGACATCCACCCAGAGGACTGCGGTCTTCCGGTCGGCGTCGTTCGTATCTTGCAACGCGCCCTTGCTAAGGACTACTCAACACGACACGAGGATGCTACTGTGCTGTACGAAGAGCTGTTAGCGACGTTTGGGAGTTTGCGACCTCTCCGTTCCCTTCTCCAGGAGGCATTCCGAAACACTTCCGTCGATATCGTCGAGCAAGCCGAGCGGTTTGCCATATGCGTTCGTTTGCCGAGTGATCGCCAACAAACCGTGCAAGTCGAAATCAGCGAGGATGCCGAAACCGGCGAGTCGATCGTACGAACGTTTAGCATTTGTGGACGGGCGGCGGATCAGTTTTACGAGCGAGCGCTGCAGTTGAATGCGACGATCAGTCACGGATCGGTTGCGATTCAGTCCATCGATGGCGAGCCGCATTTTGTGATGGTGAACGCGTACCCGCGAGCCACTTGCGACCCCGAAGAAATCCGAAAGAGCGTGTTGGAGATCGCAAAGCATTCGGACGAGGTCGAACGGTTGCTGAGTGACGAGGATCGATACTAACAGGTAGTAACAATTGCCCCCTTCAGGTGGGTGTCGCCCAGAGTGCGGTCGACTTTGGTGAAATCTGACGAACGAATAATTGATTTCGATGCTTTTTCATTCTTCCACTCGAATCGAGGCCTGTCGATGAGGAACGCGGTAGTTGTCGCGATTGTGGCTTCCCACAATTAATAGGTATTTCAGTCAAAAAACGCGAATCGAAATCTATGCGTGCGGGGTTTAGCTTCAGTTATAGTAGCTACCGACTAGATGCACACCATTCGTGGGAGGTTCTGCAGGGCTTTTCAGTTTTTCAATTTGAATGGATTCGTACGAGGGCTCTCCGAAGCCGTCGAACAACGAATTACTGAGTACGACGGCTTCGGAGATCCGTCTTACAAAATTGTGCAGATTGAACAGAACCAAAGCCCTGGGAGGTTCTGGCCTCAGGTCGCTCTTCGGTTGGGATTTTTAGCGACAGCGACGTGAGTTATCCGTTCCCACAACTTTCAGGAGGGTGGTCCGACAAGCAGCAACAACGCCTCTTTTTGTTCCGAGTTCGAAGGTATTTCGTGCCGCCGATGCGGCTTACTCTCCTCGTTCTGTAAGGGTTTCTCCCAAATGTCAAGGAACATCCGTCAAGGTTTTACACTGGTAGAGTTGCTTGTAGTGATCGCCATTATTGGCATCCTCGTCGCCCTATTGCTTCCGGCAGTCCAGGCTGCACGAGAAGCCGCACGTCGAATGCAATGCAGCAATAATTTGAAGCAAGCAGGTATCGCTATCCACAACTATCACGACACCTATAAAGTGTTTCCCCCAGCACTTTTGAACAGCGGCCATGTCAGTCAAGCCTACGTGACCGCGAATTTCCCCGAAGGGCCGCGCAATCACTCTGGCTGGCTGTTCTTGCTGCCATTCATCGAACAGCAACCACTGCACGACCAAATTAACTTCAACGTCGCGACCTCTGAACGTAATAATACCAGCCTGACACCAGCACCCATTTCGGTTGTGAACGACCCATTTACCAGTCAGCGCATTCCGACTTTAGAATGCCCTTCCCATCCGGAAACCGGTCAGACTCTGGTTGGGGCGACGCAACCGTACATCTTCCGGAACGCGCGACGGACTAACTACATCTTTTCGTCCGGTAGCATGTCCGATGGCAGCGGCAATTGGCAGGGCACGTCGGGTGATATCCGCCAGGGAGCGTTTGGTAACAACGGCGCGGCGAACTTCGCCGCGATTACAGACGGCACTTCTAGCAGTCTCGCGATGGGCGAAGCGGCTGGTGGTCGGCAGAAGACCTCGACGAATTATGGTCCATGGGGATTGCAAGGTACTCACACCTGCTGTCATGGACGGGTCGTCACCGGTTCCACAACCGTGCTCGACGCCACCGCATTGGGTGCTGGAACGTTTTGTTATGACCTGAATTACAATGTCAACAGCGACTTCATAAGCGGTACCACGGGGGCCGCCTGTGTTCAGGCTAATGCCATAAAGGGAAAGAGCTACGCGTGGAACTTCAACAGTCTTCATCCAGGTGGTGCTCAATTTGTCTTGTGTGATGGGTCGACTCAGTTCCTCGCCGAGACGATTGATTACCTCACATTGGCTCGTCTGGCTTACATCCACGATGGCCAGCCGACACAGGTTCCATAGCCAGAAGACCGTTGCGTCTGGTCGCTCGCATGGTGCGGCCAAACGCAACTTTAGTTGTTAATTTCACATCTCGCATGGCGGAGAAGCCAAGCTACAAATCTAGCCAATTGAAAGTACTGCTAAATATGAAGAAATTTGCGTTATTGATGATGTTGTTGGTTGTCGTAATGAGTGTCGCTGTCGGATGCTCTAAGGAACCGGGCGTTGGGACGCCGGCAACTCCGGAAGAAATTCAGAACGACCCAGCAGTTAACGAATCGGGTGGCGTTTAGTCGTTCGGCAACTCGACATTAGCCGAACGTCGAGACGCTTATCGGCAAGCCCATGTTTCAGACGTACGCACTTCCAAAGAAGTGCGTACGTTTTACTTTACACGAAACTGTCTAACCGCAACGAGACCGGATGGCCTCCGTTTGCGGCTCGCTCTGCCGCCTCCATGACATACACCGCCCTCGCAGCTTCGACGGGTGTGATTACGTTCGGGTTAGTGTCTTGGCGAATACAATTGGCGAAGTAAGCGATCTCGTTTTGCAAGACGCCGACGAGTGATCCGTACTGCTCCGGCCAGTAGTCGGTGTCCTGCATCTTCAACCCGTTGGGATCGAGGATTGTGAGGCCCGTATGCGAACAGTCAATGGTTAACATGCCATCGGTCCCGATGACTTGTAACGTTGCGTCAATGACTGTTGGCGTATTGGCGGGAAGCCCCCAATTCGTTTCGACCACACCGATCGCGGTGTCATCAAATTCCAGCATTGCCCAGCCGACATCCGCATATCGAAACTCGTTGAACCGAACGTAACGGCCATAAACTCGTGTAGGTTCGCGGCCCAGAAACCACATCATTAGATCCGCGTCATGAATTCCGTCGCCCATCAGCGGAGATGTCTTATCGAGCCGCAACGAGCCCGGTGCCCGAGGCAAGTTGCGTTTAGCGTGCATGGAAACAATGCGTCCGATCCGACCTTCCACGATCGCCTTCTTAGCGAGACTAACGCGCGGATCGAACCGGCAGATGTGCCCGACCATGAACTTGCCGCGTGAAGTTTGAGACAATTCAACGAGTTGGCGACACTCGTCACTCGTCGATGCCATCGGCTTTTCGAGCAGAACGTGCTTGCCACTTTTCAGTGCAGCACCCGCCACTTCGTAGTGATCTTGCCAATGCGTCGTGATGCTGACGGCGTCGATCGACGGATCGTCCAGTAGTTCGCGGTAGTCGGTTGAAGCAATGGTCGCTGGAAACTCCGCGTGTGCTGCGTCGAGTCGCTGTTGATTCCGATTGCAGATCGCCGCCAGTTCGAGACCGTAAATCGACTCCACCCCACGAGCGTGCAGCCGTCCGAAGCGGCCTATGCCGATGATTCCCCATCGAATCGGATTCGGCAACGCCATGATTGGAGCTCATCGAACGTGGACGGAGACTTCTGAAGTTTTCGGAAACTTCGGAACTCTAATTCTCGAATTCGACAACTTTAAGGTCCTTGTAGTTCTCCGCCAACTCGTCGATCACATCAAAACCGATGCTCGTGTTGGCAACGTTCAGGACTTTCAAGTTGGGCAGCGCGGCCAACTGGCGAAAGCTGTCGTTGGTCAATTGAGTTCCACCGACATCGAGCGTCTTGAGCTTTTGAAACTTTAGAATCGTTCCGACCGATTCGTCGGTGATCTGCGTGGCCTTCAAATCGAGTGCTTCAAGGTTCGTCAAGTCGCCCAGCGCATTTAACGCTTCGTCGTCGAGCTTGGTCTCCCAGAAGCCGAGATTCTTCAGGCCGGTCAACTTCCCGATCTTCTTTATTCCTTCGGGTGTTGCCAACTTGCATTCGCTGATATCCAAGTAGTTCACGTTCGGCAGCGCTGAGATCACCTCCAGGCCAGCGTCGTCCAGTGACGTACCTCGCAATTCAAGCCGTTCCAGCTTGACGAGCTTCGCCAAGTGGGCAAAGCCTTCGCCGGTGACATCCGCGTAGTGAATTCGGAATCGCTTGAGATTCTTTAAGTTCGCAACGGCTGGCATGCCAGCGTCGGTAATTCGCGCCGAGTCCATCTGAATCGACTCAAGTGCCGACATCGCGCCGAGGATTGCCAACGATGGGTCGCCCACGGCGGTGCAGTAATTGACGTTGAACGACTTCAGCGGCAGGCCCGCTAACTTGGCCACGCCAGCATCGGTGACCTTGGACTTTTCAAGCTGGATGTCAACCAAGGTTTTGATCTTGGCCAGATGATCCATTCCGGCATCGGTGATGTTGCTGTTCCGCAGATCGATGGCGCGAAGTTTCGTGAGCCCGGTCAAAGGTTCGAGCCCGGCATCGGTCACCGCGGCGCGACGCAAGAACAGAACTTCGAGGTCTTTGAGCTGGCTGGCAATCTTCACGGTTTCATCACCGATCGCAGAATCGGTCAGATCGAGTCGCTTCAATCGGGTGAAGTTGGAGAGCACCGCCATGCCGGCATCGGTAATTCCGGGACCGGTGAAGCGAGCGACTTCGACGTTCGGCAAACCGGCGAGATGCGAGAACGAACTGGAGATGTCTGTGTCGCTTGCGACGGAGAACTCGGTGACATTACCGTCCTTGTTTTTTGTCAGGAGGAATCCGGCTTCTGACAACGCTGCGACCGCAGCGGGATCATCCGCAACAACCGTTGCTCTGACTTCGGCTGGCGCTGGCGGAGTCGGCGGTGCCACCGGTGAATTTGGCTTGCAACCGCTGGCCGCAAGTCCGAGAGACGCGACAACTGCCAGAGACTTGAATGATCTAAACTCTGTCATGATAGAAGTGATCCACGCAAATTCGGTTTTGGTTCAGGCGAAGCCGCTGAACGGATCAGCGATCCAATGTCGATGTTAATGGCTTGAGCGACGATCGCGAAGCCCCCGTGAGACGGGGGAGCTGGAAGCAGCGAAGTAGTATAAATACTGCTTCCGGAGTGATTGTTTGTGGGGTGGCTGCTTGTTATCGTAGAAGCTGATTTTACAGGGCATTGCCCCTCTCGCACCGCTTGGGAGTTGAGAAGGTTCGCTTCGTCCAATCTGTCTCGTCGCCAGCAACTCAACGGTAGTTGCATTCATGGCGGCGACTCAAATACTCCGTTTAACTCCGTCAGAGGAAATGTTTCATGACAAGAAAGACAACACGCCGTAGTTTTATGGGCCAATCCGCTGCGATTGGTGCCGGATTTTGGATCGGCGGGCAAGCCGTCACGAAGGCTCAGGACTCGCCACTGCAATCGCTGAGTGCTGCTTGTATCGGCGTCGGCGGCAAAGGTAGCAGCGACACGAGTCACATCGGCGAGCAAGGCGTTGCGATCGTCGGGTTGTGCGATGTCGATGGCGGAACACTTACGAAGAAGGGACGCGAGTTCCCAGACGCGAAACAGTTCACCGATTACCGCGAGATGTTGGATCAACTCGGTGACAAGGTCGACATCGTAACGGTGAGCACGCCGGACCATAACCATGCCTGTGCCGCAATCAAAGCGATGCGGATGAAGAAGCATATCTATTGCCAGAAGCCGCTGACGTGGTCGATCAAGGAAGCACGTATGATGCGCGAAGTCTCGCAGGAGATGGGAGTCGTCACGCAGATGGGTAATCAAGGCACTTCGGAAGATGGTCTTCGTGAAGCGGTGGAAGTCATTCGCTCAGGTGCGATTGGCGATGTTACCGAAGTTCACATTTGGTCGAATCGTCCGGTGTGGCCACAAGGTGTCGGTCGTCCCGAAGGCGAAGATAAGATTCCAGAGGGATTGAATTGGGATGCTTGGATCGGGCCAGCTCCCATGCGACCTTTCAAGGACGGTGTGTATCACTCGTTCAACTGGCGTGGTTGGGTTGACTTCGGCACCGGAGCTCTCGGTGATATGGCTTGCCATACCACGAACATGCCCGTTATGGCGTTGGAGCTATGGGATCCAATTGCAGTTACCGCCGTGAAGAATCCAGGCATCTTCGAAGGTGAGACGTTCCCCGGTAGCTCGTCGTTGATGTTCGAGTTCCCGAAGCGAGGTAACTTGCCAGCCTGCAACTTCTACTGGTACGACGGTGGAAACTTGCCCAACGATGATCTGATCAGCCAGCTTCCGAAATCGTTCCAGAAGCGAATCCAAGAGCAACGCGAAGGTGGTCGCAAAACAAGCGGCGCAGTAGTTGTTGGCAGCAAGGGACTCTTGTTCTCGCCAGACGATTACGGTGCTCAGTACTACTTGCTCCCAGAAGATAACTTCAAGGACTTCGCAAAGCCGGAGCAATCGTTGCCACGCATCCCGTTCAAGGCGGGTGGCGATCAACGACAGAAGTGGGAGTTCGTCAGTACGGTGAAGGGCGAATACGAGCCCGGCACCATGTCGAACTTTGGCTATGCCGGTCGCCTAACCGAAACGATCCTCGTCGGCAACCTAGCCATGCGAGCTGGTGAAGGCCAGCGCATCGAATGGGATGCGAAGAGCCTGCGAAGCACGAATGTCGAGGCCGTGAACGAGTTTGTTCAACGTGAGTATCGCGAAGGCTGGTCGATCTAGCCGTGGTTCGTGTGCGATGAGTTCGCACCTAGTTGGAATGTTGCGAGGGGTCGGGATTTCCCGGCCCCTCGATTGTTTCTTGGCCAACGACCTCGTCTCGCTTAAGACCTTGTCTCGCTTACGGTCCCGGCACAAAGGGATTGTGTTGCTTCTCAAAGCCAATCGTTGTGGTTGGCCCATGACCGGGAAGGACGAGCGTGTCATCCGGCAGTGTATAGAGCTTGGATCGGATGGCGGAAGCAAGTTGCTCGAAGCTGCCATCGGGAAAATCTGTTCGCCCAATACTGCCATGGAACAATACATCCCCCCCAAAAACAACCCAAGGCGTTCCGCCTTTCCAAACGAAAACGACGTGACCTACCGAATGTCCGGGTGTGTCGTAGACCTCCAGGTCAATTCCGGCCGCTGAATAGACGTCCCCTTCGTTAACGAGTTGATCAGCCTTAGGGCTAATTAAGTCGACGCCATAGGATCGCGACAGATTCTCAATCGGACTGGTCAACTTTTTCGCATCGTTCGTGCCGATTACGATGGGTGCCTGCGGCCAGGCCTTCTTGAGGGCAGCGTTTCCCGCAATGTGGTCGGCGTGTCCATGAGTATTCACAATCGCCACCGGCTCGACTTTCAATTCGGCGAGCTTCTCGATAATCAAGTCCGAATCGAGGCCTGGGTCGAACACCAAACAATCCTTTCGACCTTCAAGATAGGCAATGTAGGCGTTCTCTTGAAACAATTGCGACACGACGACGGCGAGATGCAAGCGACTCGACACGAAAACAGTCTCCCTGAAAATGGCACGATTGCGTAAGATCTTCGGGTGAACGACGCGTGGTAACTTAGCATCTTTGGCCGATTGGGTAAGACCTCGTGCCTTTCACGTTGATTCTAATTTGTCCGACATCACAACGGCGATAACCACTACAAGAACCACAGAAGCCACGTAGCACGTGCAGCGGAGCTGCCGTCATTCGTTCAACTCGAGGAAAGGATTCCGCATGTCGTCGCGCTTATCACGTCGGACGTGGATTAGTATGCTTGCGTCGTCTACCGCGCTCTATACGGTAGGGCTAGGCTGGGCTCAACAGCCTCGCGATCAACTAAAAGAGCCCGTCTTTCGCGTGACCAAGCGAATCGAGCCCGAGCAGCGTCAAGCAGAGCACCCTCTTGATCGAGCGATACAGATTGCCGAAGAAGGGCTGCACCGGATTCGAACGCAAGTGTCCGATTACAGCTGCACGATCGTTAAGCAAGAACGCATCAACGGTGAGTTGCCCCCGCCAGAGCACATGCGAGCCCTCATTCGCAATCGCAAAATCGTCGACGGAGGAGTACAACAGCCGCTCAGCGTTTACCTGAATTTCTTAAAGCCCGATGCGGTCCAGGGACGTGAGGTGATCTATGTCGAAGGCCAAAACAACGGCAAGATGGTGGCTCACGAGGCAAAAGGTATTAAAGCTGCGTTTGGGTGGGTGTGGCTAAATCCAGATGGCATCCTGGCGATGCAAGGTCAACGCTATCCCATCTCCGAAATTGGCATCGAGAATCTGGTTGACAAGCTCATCGAACGCGCGACACGAGATCGAAAGACCGATCCCCAGGCGCTGTCGACGCAAGTACGGTACATCGAAGGTGCGAAGATCAACGGTCGTAGCTGCTTGGTCATAGAAGTCGTCCATCCGGTGCAACAGCCCCAATTCGATTTTCATGTGGCACGAGTCTTCATCGACGATCAGTTGCAGGTTCCGGTGCGCTACGCCGCCTACACTTGGCCGTCAACTCCTGGCGGAAAGCCGGAAGTCGACGAGGCATACACCTATCTAGATATGAAACTGAATGTTGGTTTGAGCGAAGCTGACTTTGACTACACGAAGAAGGCCAACTAGGACACCTCGCGTTCTACTTCGTCTACCTAAGATGATGACAGTCGTCACACGCGACTCCGAGTTAACACCGTATACCAGTTGGATTCGTCGGTGGTGTCCGGAGCGCGAAGCGTGGCACCTGTGAGTCAGCCATCCGGCGTCGAGCAACGCACCGGGCGAGTTCGATGGGGCAGGCGAGTGCGTCGTTTGTTGCTCATTTGCCTGTGGATCTATCTGGCGGTGTTGTTGTTGCTGTATCTGCTTGAGAACAAGCTGATCTTTCCCGCACCTCGTTTTCCCAGTGGTGACTGGGAGCCGACGTGGCTGAAGTACGAGGATGTCCACTTCGTCGCCGACGATGGGACGAAGTTGCACGGTTGGTATCTCGATCACCCCGCCCCCCAGGCTTACTTGCTGTACTGCCACGGCAATGGCGAGCACGTTGCCTATGTGGCTCCGTTGGCAGAGCAACTGCGTTCAAGTTTAGATGTGGCAGTCTTCGTCTTCGACTACCGAGGCTATGGACGAAGCGAGGGGGCGGCGAACGAAGCCGGAGTCTTAGCCGATGGCCAAGCGGCACACGCGTGGTTAACCGCACGTGCTGGTGTCGACCCCCGACAGATTCTGTTAATGGGGCGGTCGCTGGGAGGAGCGGTGGCAGTTGATCTGGCGGATCGCCACCACAGTCGAACACTGATCTTGGAAAGCACCTTCCCGAGCATGCCCGAAGTCGCGGCGAGATTGCACTGGTGGGCACCGGTCAAGTTGTTAATGCGAACTCGACTGAACTCGGCCGAAAAAATTTCGCGATTTCAAGGATCGTTACTGCAAAGTCACGGCACAAACGACGAACTCATCCCGATTGAACTCGGCAGACAACTGTTCGATGCCGCACCCACATCGAACAAACAGTTCTTGACATTCGAGGGACTTGGTCACAACGACTATCCGCCTGACGAATACTACTTGCAGCTGCGCGAGTTCGTGCAACGAACGGCTGTCGCTGGTCAGTGACGTCTATCGAGTTCCGTCCAATGCTGCTGGGAATCGCATGCTAGCGGCGAGCTTTAGCCGCCTTGCTATTGACGCATTCTGGGCGTTTTCCTAATAGCATCCAGCATGAAACTTAAAACAATGCACCATCTTGCGATGACACTGTGTGTGCTCGTCACGATCACTCAAGTTGGCGTCGCGCAACAGTTGCTCCAGCAGTCGCAAGACGGAGTGCTGCTGTTGAAACACGGCACTACGCTGAGCGGATTCATTACGCCGGCAGGAGACCGCTATGTCGTCTTGCTCGGAGAGTCTGGTGAGGCCAGAGTGCCCGCCGCCGACGTCCTGGCAGTCGTCAGCAACATGCAAGAAGCTTACGCGTTCAAGCGGTCGCGTCTTGACGATCGCTTTGCCTCTCGAATCGAATTGACGCTATGGTGCCTGCAGCACGGTTTGACGGCGCGCGCGGCTGACCAACTCCTCGCCGCCGAAAGAATCTTCGGCAGACAGCCCCAACTCGAAGCGCTGCATCTACGACTAGTAGCGAGTGCGAAAGTTGCTTCATCTTCTGAGCCAACCAAGGCCATAGAGTCTGAGATCGCTAAAGCAAGCTTTGAGGAGACTGTCAACGCGTTACCCGGCCATACGCTCGACGAATTTACCTCAGCCGTCCAGCCACTGCTTTTAAACCGTTGTGCGTCTGGCGGATGCCACAACAATCGAGGGTCGAGCGACTATGTGCTATTCCGCCCGTTCCTCGGGCAAGCGACGACACGGCGACTGACGGAACGTAACCTCACCGCGACATTGGCTTACATCGATCGCAAATCACCTCTAAACAGCGTCTTGTTGGCGAAAGCCACTAGTTCGCACGGTGGTTCGGACTTCCCGGCGATCACAGAGCGAGAGCGGAGGCAACTCGACGCGTTGCAAGCCTGGCTCGACAGCTTCGGTACAGGACGTCGTTCGGCGGAACCGTCGTCGATTGCGCCAGCGAGTGACTTGTTGTACCAGCCAGGACGACTGCCTAAGTCCGATTCCGCTCGACCCGAGTCATCACTGCCGACGGCTCGACCAGCAAAACAAGTTGCTGAGCCCGCAGTGGACCCGTTCGATCCCGCTTCGTTTAATCAGCGTCACCATGGTCGAAAGCGATAGCGCAAGGTTCGATTGTGCGGCCTCGTAGGATGATGGCGATCCGGTTGCGGATGACCATGCGACCTGAGTGTGCCGACCGACACGCCCGTACTTGAAGAAGGGAATGAACTCATTCGGGCAGCCAAGGATTCGTTCGATCGCATCGATCGATGGCGAAATCGGCTGCGTTATCTGGCCGAGCCACGCAAGGCCGATCGCGAACGGTGCACCGTTCCCTGAGTTGCGCGACGATGACGAATCGGATAGAATCCGGCAACAATTCCATTGCTCGGCTTCCATTCTAGCGACAGGCTCATGCGTCCTAACATTCTCTGGTATTGCACCGATCAACAGCGCTTCGACACGATTGGAGCACTCGGAAACACTTTTGTTCGTACTCCGACAATCGATCGTCTTGTCGGTGCAGGCACGGCGTTCACGCACGCGTATTGCCAAAGCCCGATTTGCACTCCCAGTCGGTCAAGCTTTATGACGGGGATGTATCCGTCGCGCGTCCACAACACTCGGAACGGTAACGAGTCGTTCCCAACCTGGCCGCCGTTAATCACGAAGTTGATCGCCGATAGTGGTTACGACTGTGGCATGATAGGAAAGTTCCATCTGCAGAGTTCTGGGCATCGAACCGAACCGCGTCTGGACGACGGTTTTCGCTACTGGAAATTCAGCCACGCGCCACGCGACGATTGGCCCGAGGGTCACGACTATGCCGAATGGGTTCGCGAACGCGGCGGCGATCTGGAGGTGATGCGGACGAGCGAGGAACGTATCCCTACGGAGTTTCATCAAACGACGTGGGCGACTGAGCGTTCTATCGAGTTTGTTACGCAACAGCGCGACGAACCGTGGCTGTTGAACGTTAACGTCTATGACCCGCATCCACCCTTCATTCCGCCGAAATCGTACGCCGATCGATTCGATCCGAACTCGATGCCCGGTCCCTACTTTCGCGAAAGTGATCTCGAGCAGCAAGCCAAGCTGAAGGCTATAGACTTTCAAGGCACGGCACAGCGCCCTGATACTTTTGACGCCAAAGGCGAGCAAGCTCGCTATTACGCGATGATCGCGCAAATCGATGATCAATTTGCTCGGATTCTCGATACTTTAGATGCCACAGGCCAACGCGAGAATACGGTGATCATCTTCACGAGCGACCACGGCGAGACAATGGGAGACCACGGGCTGATTCAGAAGGGGTGCCGATTTTACGAGGGACTGGTGCGCGTCCCTTTGATCATCTCCTGGCCAGGACACTTCCAAAGCGGAGTGCAAAGCTCCGGTCTCGTGGAACTGTTGGACATGTCGTCGACAATCGTTGAAGTCGCCGGTTTGGAACCGCCCGCATACATGCAAGGCCGATCGCTGCTGCCGATTCTTCGCGGCGAGGCACGCGCATACCATTTTCGCGACTCGGTTCGTTGTGAGTATTTCGATGCACTGGATTCTCACTTCACTGGCGGAACGGGAACCTTCGCGACGATGTACCGCGACACACGCTACAAGTTGTCCGTCTATCATGGTCATGGCATCGGTGAACTCTACGATTTGCAGGAAGATCCCTGGGAGTTCGACGACTTGTGGGATGATCCCGCGCACCAGGAGCTGAAACACCGGCTAATCTACGAGAGCTTCGATTCGCACGTGATGCTGACGACGGATGTCGGATCGCGTCGCATCGCACCAATGTAGTCTAGTGTCGTGTACCGAAGCTCGGCGTAACTTGCAGCTCGGCGCAGTTCGTTCGACCTCGCCGAGACCAACGACCGAAAGCCACCTGAACGATTTACAATTCAGCACCCACCTCGCACGACTTGCCCGCGAAGGCCGTCGACATCTCGAAACAGAAGCCGCAAATGGGAGAAAAGGCGGGCAAGAAATAGCGAGCCCATGTATTTCGCGGTATGATCGTCTAACCCAGTCGTTACGCGACGGCTTCGACGAACGTGATTCCGTCGATGGCCGATCGAACGAACAACGCTAAGAGCACTTACTCATCAAGAGGTTCATCAAGATGCAACGACAATTCACAACGACACTTCTCACACTCGCGTTGATTGCGTTTGGTGTCGCTTCCGATGCGAAAGAACTCGCGAACTCGCGCCCCAACGTCATCCTCGTCATGACCGATGACCAAGGTATGGGCGACCTTTCGTGCCTAGGGAATGAAGTGTTGCGCACGCCGAACCTCGACCGCTTTTATGCGAGATCGACTCGCTTCACGGAATTTCATGTCAGCCCAACTTGCTCCCCCACTCGCTCGGCGATCATGAGCGGGCGGCATGAGTTCCGCAATGGTGTCACTCATACGATCAAGGAACGCGAGCGTATGTCGCTCAGCACGACCACCTTCCCGCAACTCCTGCAAAAGGCGGGGTACGAGACAGGCATTTTCGGCAAGTGGCATCTCGGTGACGAAGACTCGTACCAACCCTACAACCGTGGCTTCAGCGAAGTCTTCATTCACGGCGCGGGCGGGATCGGTCAGTCGTATGAAGGCAGCTGTGCGGACTTTCCGCCAAATCTCACTGACAAGTACTTCGACATCGTCGCATTGCATAACGACACCATTAAACAAACGAAGGGGTTCTGTACGGACGTCTTCTTCCAAGCGGCTCTCGGTTGGATCAAAAAGCAGCACGGCGCCAAACAACCTTTCTTCGCCTATATCCCAACGAACGCACCACACGGTCCGATGATCGCTCCCGAGAAGTACCGTAAGCGATTCCTCGACCTTGGGTACGACGAAGGCACGGCCGGTCGCTATGGGATGATCGAGAACATCGACGACAACTTTGGATTACTGGTCGAAAAGCTTGACGAGTGGAACGCCTGGGACAATACGCTCGTGATCTTCATGACCGACAATGGGCAAGCGGGCTCGCGTGGAAAGCTGAACGGCAAGCCGGTGAAGCTGCATACAGCTGGATTCAAGACGGGAAAAGGCTCGCCTTATGAAGGCGGAACGCATGTGCCCGCGTTCTGGTACTGGAAGGGCGTGTTAGGCGAAGGTGTTGATATATCGGCGCTAACAGCGCACATCGATCTGTTCAAAACCTTCTGCCAGCTAGCCGGTGCCGAAATCCCGTCCGATATTCAATCGATCGATGGTCGTTCCTTGCTGCCGTTGCTCGAAAATCCCAAAGCCGAATGGGAGGATCGTAACTTGTTCGTGCATCAAGGCCGTTGGGAAAAGGGTGCAAATCCGAATAACAGCAAGTTCAAGAATTGCGCTGTTCGGACTCAGCGTTGGCGATTTGTCAACAACAAGGAGTTGTACGACATCGCCGCCGATCCTTACGAAGCGACCGACGTCGCGGTCGATCATCCAGAAGTGATTGCGAAGCTGCGTCAGGCCTACGATGCTTGGTGGGCCGAGACCGTTCCGCTGATGGTCAATGAGAACGCTCCTTACGCTCCACATCAGCCGCAAACCGTACGATACGAGAAGCAGCTGGCCGAACGCGGTATTCCCGATTGGACTCCGCCCAAGCTGTGATGCAATCGTCCCTATCTGGAATGGCAACGCGGAAGGATTGCGTATGACATTTTTCCGAGTCGAATGTTTGCGCGCCTCATCTCCAAACTTCGCGGCTATTTCCTGCTGTGCGTGGTTGTTATTGGTGGGGAATGCAAACGCTCTGGGCGAGGCTGGAACGCGATCAGGGGCCAGCGAGTTCAGCGTTACGGCGGACGACAACTCGCTTGAGATCGAGCTTGGCGACCGGTCGATCGCGACCTATTACTTCCGCCACAAAGAAGTCGCGCGACCGTTCTTTGCTCACGTACGCACGCCTTCTGGCATTCAGGTCACTCGCAACTTTCCGCCGGTCGAAGGCACTGACCCGACGGACCATCCCACGATGCATCCTGGAATCTGGCTTGCCTTCGCCAACATCAACGGCGTGAATTTTTGGCACAACAACGATGGCAAAGTGTTGCATGATGGATTTGAAACGGAGCCGACATCGGGAGGCAGGCCTCGATTCGCCACGCGCGAACGGTACGTGGATGCCACGGGCAAGGATGTTTGCCGATCGGTGACACGTTACGAGATCGCGAAAGCGCCGAGCGGTTGGACGTTGTCGATCGATACGTCGCTTCAGTCCGAGGACGATCTCGTCTTTGCAGTCAAGGAAGAGATGGGGCTGGGCACGCGTGTTGCGACGGCGATCTCAGTTAAAGCTGGCAGCGGTTCGATCTTAAACGCCTCGGGCGGTCGGGACGAAAAAGGAACTTGGGGGAAACACGATCGCTGGTGGGACTATTCGGGGGCGTTCAACAATCGCCACGTTGGAATCCTGTTAGTGTCAGCCCACAGCAATCCATCGATCTGGTCGCACAGTCGAGACTACGGCCTGCTCGTCGCCAATCCCTTTCCCGTGGACAGTGAAGAAAACCGTGGCAAATCTACGGTCATTAAGGGGGGCGTCGAGTTTCGCCTTCGATTTTCGCTGTTGATCTACGAAACCCGCCTGGGCGAATCACTTGACCGTGACGCGATCTACGAGAAATACGGTCGTGCCGAGGACTAGCGACGAGTGTCCCGGACATGCTGAAACGGCAAGAATCTTCGTCGAGAGAGCGGTTATGCGAGCTACCGACTTTTGATCGCACGTTTGGCTGCGAGGTTTCGACGCACAGCACGCAGGCGTGCACGTCGCTTAATATCGCTGGGCTTTTCGTAGAATTGTCGACTTCGCATTTCTCGCTTTAGGCCACTTCGTTCAACAAGTTTGCGGAAGCGGCGGACGGCCTCTTGGATCGATTCGCGGTCGCGGACACGCATGACAACCATTAGTTCTCCCAGGGTTTGAGTCGGAGTTGGACACGTAGCCTAGAGGAACATGCCGTTAAGGGATAGGTCGCGCATCCAAAATACACGTCATCGCGTCCAGGGTTTGATCCGAAAGTGTATGTCAAAGTTGAGCAACATCGAGGAAGGCCTCGACGATATCGGGCGGGATCAGCTGACTCATGCCTACGGGTCGACTGAAGCCCACGTATTGCAACTCGCGACGACATCTCAACCTCCGGTGTTTCGTTCGGCAAGCGAGTGGCCATCATTCGTCCGTCCACTTCTTTAGCAATGCCGTGACTTCTGCTCGGTGTTTCGCGAAGTCCTTTCCCTGACTATTCCTGACCATCGCAAAGACAAGATGCTTTTGCGGATTTATCGCAAGTAATGTGCCGCAGCCACCGCCATGACCGTAGCTGCTTGGTCCCAGATGTTGGCTGGCGTCTTGGAGCCCGATACCATACTCCATGTCCAGGTTGGGAAAGTATGGTTTAAGCGCCGTGGGCAGGATCGCTGCGTGTGTCTGTTCAGAGATGACTTCCCATGCTCCGTATTTTCCGCGGTTGTCTAACAACACGCCAATACGAGCCATGCTTTCTGCGGAGAAACCTGTTCCCCCCGGCAACACGTTATGGATGCCCAGCGGAGCGAACAAATCCCGCTCCATCGCATCCCAATAGTTCCTTCCCCGCAGCAGTTCGATCGCCCGAACGGACAGGATGACGCCGACGACACCGTATCGATGCTTGGCCCCGGACGTCCACTCGCGCGGGCAGTGCGCGATCAAGCTCTCGTGCCATGTGTGAAAGTAGAACAGTCGTCGAAATGCAAGCTCCCAGGGGAACTCGATGCCGGTGGCATGGACATGACCAGCGCGGAAGGTGAGGTGGCGGTCATCTGGAGAATCGAACTCGGGTAGATAGTTGCCGATCGGCTCGTCAAGCTGCACGATCCCGCGGTCAACATACGTGGCCAGTTGCAGTCCGATCAGAGGTTTCATCGCCGAGTCCAGACGCATCGGCGTGTCAATCGTGACCTCTTTGTCGTTCAACGTACCGTAACCTTTTTCCAAAACAATCACTCCGTTTCGGGAGATCACCACCGCCATCGGTTCCTGCGAAGCGGCATACCATTCGTCCAGCTTGCACTCGATCTCCCCGACTTGCGCCTCGCTGATCCCCGTCTGTTCCAGCGGCGCGTTCCGCAAGGTAGGAGCGGGCTCTCCCTGCAAACGCTTGGGAATGACTTTCACGAGCGGCTTGTGGGCGAGGCCCATTAGCTTTCGCTTGAGCCTCACATGCTCGGTGGCGTTTTCCATCTGCCACTGCCCCAAACGAACCGAACTTGGTGGCCGATCCGTATCCAACAACGCCGCCAACTCGATTGCACCCTCCTCCGTCATTCGCCAACGAATTATCAACTCTTCGACTTCTTTGCGTCGGTGATCCGTGTCGACCGGATCGGCGGTCTGTGCGATCGACTTCTGTGCAATCGTCTTTTCGGCGAGGTCAGTCAGTTTTAGATCACTCGCGACGCAGCAACAGGTCATCGCTCGTCGCAGCGGTGGTCCAGCGGGGACAGGCGCCTCGCCGTAGGCGTAGTAGCGTCCCGGTTCGATTGCGGTCTCGACTTCCTCGAACCGCTGGTTGAACCATCGAGTCGGGATCGTCAGATCGTCAACCACCGTGGCCACTAGCTTAGGATCCTCCCACACGAGATCGCAGAGCTTTTGGCCCGGCGTGAAAACGAAGCCTCCTTCAGGCGCGAACTGTTGCTCGCCGAAGTGCCGCTGAAGTTCGGATTCGCCAGCTCTGGTAAGCGTCGTCGCAATGGAAAAGGCTAGGCCAGCGGTCATCAGCCAGTTGTTTCGTTCAGATTGCCTCATTAGACCAGGGCTCTCAACATCGTTGTAGACGGGCCGGTGAGACTATGCCCCTCTCCAAAGATGTGAAAAGACCTGGCCCCAAGGGTCGACCGATAGAAAGGCGTGCGTTCGTTTACGGCAATGCATGGCGAAAGCCCCGATACTCTAGATTCTACAGGAATCGCCCTATCCGATCGGCATCAGTCCGGGACAGATCGGGTTTTCGGAAACAGAGTCTCTAGTGCTGCGTTACCCCTTGATTTTAGGGTCTTCCCGTTTCGTGAGCCGTGACGCGTAAGCGGTCGGGCGGCGAGGAAAGCTGGGCACGTCCGAGGCCTTACTCAATTCATTCACTCCTAATCCTTAGCTGTAACGCAGCACTAGTCAACAACCCCTTGTGACGTCTGAGATGAATCGGTTGGTCGCTGAGTGTCCCATCGAGCTATCGAATTCACCTGCTCCAGAATCCCGCAGATTTCCTTCGAGCGTTCGATCCGTTAATTCTTTAAACTCACCCTTTGATTTGGCGTTTTCCGTGAAATCCTCGCAATGTGTCGCTGAAGTCGCGGGTGTGATTGCACAACGGGTTCGAAGTGTGCCCAAGATCCGCCTTGCCCCATAAACATTCGGCTAAAGCCTTGTCTGGAAGGTGCCGAACTAATAGTCCGTTTGCGGTACTGGGAAGGCTTGATCGTGGAGCGTTTGAGGAAACTTCGCCCCCTGTTCCTTCTTGGCCCGAGCGCGATTAGAATCTGGCCTTGTCGGTCCTCTCTTATGAGGATCGGCGTTCCCGCTAATTGATTGGACGACAACGGGTACTTCTACCCTTAGACGACTTCTTTTAGTAACATCGGGGTAGCAGGGAATTTCAAGATAGACTGCAATTCAGCAATAAAGCTCAATAAGAACAAGAGTCAAAACGTATCTAATGGTCGGGTAGCTCAGCTGGTAGAGCAACGGACTGAAAATCCGTGTGTCGGCGGTTCGATCCCGCCCCCGACCACTTCGCAAACGATCGCCATTGGTCGCAAGTCATTGCTTTAGCAGGGCTTGCGACCTTTTTCGTTTTGATTGGTCTTTGACAAAGACTTCAAGAAGCCCAACATCGCGGCTTCTCATTGTCAGGCGAAGGTCAAACGCGAGATCAAACAAAGGCCGCGGCTATCGCGTTTGACAATCTCACGAGACGCCATGGAGCGTTCGACCGAATGGCCGTTGTCAGCAAAATACAGAAGCCATTGCGATCTCGGTCCATCCAGACCGTGGTTCCCGTCGCACCTGTGTGACCGAACACCTGCCGATCCAGACTGTCGCCCCAACTATCGTGATCTCCCGTGTGATTCATGCGCCAACCCAGCCCCCAAGGTTGTGTGCGGCGGATCGGTTCGGGCAACTCCGGATAGTCGTTCAAGCGATTCGTTGTCATCATCCGGACGGTTCCAGGTGACAGGATGCGAACGCTGCGGTACTCACCACCATTCAATAACAACTGACAGATCACCGCAAAGTCCTCCGGCGAGCTGAACATGCCGCCCCACGGTGAACCCAGTTCCTGCCAGTAGCGACTGTTCCAACCAAAGTCGCTGTCGGCTTGGTACTCGGGTGTTTCAACACGCACAATTCGCTGCCGATCCAGTCCTGCCGAGCCAAGTCCTGTCGATCGCAGTCCCAGTGGCTCGAAGATTTCTTTCTTCAGGAAGTCCGCAATCGTGAGCCCGGAAATCCGTTGCACCAATTCGGCCACTACCAAGGTTCCCATACTTTGATAGCTGAGATCCGTGCCTGCGCGAAACAGAGGCACCGTATCGCGAATTGCACCTTGGATGAAATCAGAAAGCGGGGCATGCTTTCGCCGCAACTCTTCGTTGTTCTCCAGCATGTCCGGAAGTCCGGACGTGTGCGTGAACAGATGGTGAACTCGCGTCTCGTCTTTGTGATGCGCGGCGAACTCGGGGATGTAGTGCGTCACGAGATCGGTCAGCCCTAGCAATCCTCGCTCGACGAGGATCATCGCGCCCATGTACGTGATCGGCTTCGAGATCGATGCCAATAGAAACATGCCATCGCGACGGATCGCGTCCGCATCTGGTTCTGGGCCTTGTCTTCCCGAGAAATGAGGCGAGACGGTCTTGCCGTGCCGCCCAACGAGGATCGCACCGCCGGGCACGGAGCCCTCACGCGTCCAACGATCGAGCAAGTCGTAAGCGGTTTGCAGCTTCGTTGCATCGAGGTCCATTGCATCGGCGGTCGACTGCGGCAGATGAGACATGATGTGAACTCCTTGGTTGAGGCGGTCATCGTAAGATCCGACGGGCGGGATCACAAGCAGTAATTCACGCATCGTTGATCGGGGCTCGCATGCGACGCGATTTGACGGATCTGCCTGCTGGTGAGTATCTTACGACATGAGAACACTTCAGGAGATTTTGATTTATGCGATGTTTGGTTGCTGTTATCGTGTTCACGGTCGTGATCTGTTCCGCCGCGGCAGGCGACGAAGAACGTGTCACCCGTTTGAAGGCCTATGCCGAAATGATACGTGAAGATGGGCCCATCGCGCATTGGCATTTCAGTGAGTCTCACGGCACAGAATGCGTTGCGAACTCGATCGATGGCACCAACCTAGTCGGGCACTTGGAAGGAAATGCGACACTCGGAAACGCTGGCCCTACTCCCAAAGAATACCCGCTGTTTGACGACGAGAATCGGTCGCTCACGATCAGTGGAGCAAAGAATCTGGTCCGCGTTCCCGATCCCGGTGAGAACAGCGTACTTGATTTTGCAAACGGCGAAACGATCACGATCGAAGCGTGGGTTAATCCCTCTGCGGTAAGCAATGATCAGCAGGCCTATATCCTTGGCAAAGGACGAACCCAGAACAAAGGCTACGCCTCCGACAATCAGAACTATGCCCTCCGGCTGCGCGGCATGAATGGCACGGCTCGCGTGAGCTTTTTGTTTCGCAAAGCCGCAACCGAAGGGCGTCCCCAGGCGTTCCATCGTTGGAATTCGGACGTCGGGTTCGTCGTCGACGGCACTTGGCATCATGTTGCCGTCGTCTACGAATTCGGCCAGCCCGAAAAGATCCGGGCCTATGTTGACGGGCAAGTCTCCCAAGGGTCGTGGGACATGGGCGGCCCGACGACCGATCCGCCGGTTGTTGATAACGACGACGTTTGGATCGGCACTTCGATGGGCGGCAACATCGGCAGTACCTTGGTCGGACGAATTGATGAAGTTGCGATCTATCGCAAGGCGGTCGACGATCAGCGACTGCGCGATCGATATCAGGCCATCACGCCTGATCCGGTTGAGGCGGAGTTCGCCTCGGCGGTCGATCTGCCACGCGGTTCCATCGTCACGCAACTGTTCGAAAAACTGCCGCCAGGCACGGCCTGGACACTTAACAAGCGGGAGTCCACTTTTGAGTATGCTCAGCCTTCGTTCGCCTTCGTAGGCTATCCCAAGAAGTACAACTCAACAGGCGTCATCGATGATCGGTCGAATCCGTTCTTGTTGCGGGCGAGAGCAAGGCGAGTCGTGTTGGCGAATGAAGCTGGTGAGTACCAGATACTCGTTCGATCAAAGAACGCGGCGAGGTTTTACATCGACGGGAAGCTTGTTGCGCAAACAGGCGAAACAAGTCGTAACGCCAGCGGTCACGAAGAAGTTCCGGAGTCTGTGGCTTCCGATCGATCGGATCTTCGAGAATTGCCGCCCGGTTGTCAGGAACAGTTTGCCACCGTCGAGTTAACGGAAGGCGAACACATTTTGCGACTTGACGCGATTGTCGGCGGCAGTGGATTGCGACTTGAACTGGATGAGTTGTGTGTGGCAATCGCCAAGCCGGGCGAACCGTTCGCACTATTATCTGCAGACGGTGCGGCCCCAGTTTCGCTGACCGAAGAGGCATGGAGCGCTCATCGCGATGAGCTTCGCGACTTGCTCGCAACGATCGACCGCGAGAACCGCGAGCTGGCCTCGCAACAATGGAAGCAGTATTGGGACCGTCGCCACGACGCAGCACGCGAAGCGATTGAGCAGACGCCTGGCCCTGTCCCTGCCGGAATAACATCCGACATTGCAGTCTACAACGAAGTCGACCGGTTCATTGCGGAGCGGCTTACCCAAGAAGGCGTCGCCACTTCTGAATTGACGGACGACTATGCGTTTCTGCGGCGAGTGACGCTCGACACCGTCGGCATCGTCCCGTCCCGCAGTGAAGTCGCGAACTTCCTTTCCGATAAGAGCCCCGATCGCCGCAGTCGCGTCATCGACCGATTGCTCGACGATCCTCGTTGGGCCGATCATTGGGTTGGCTACTGGCAGGACGTGCTCGCCGAAAACCCTGGCATCTTGAAGCCTAAACTTAACAACACGGGGCCGTTTCGCTGGTGGATCTACGAGTCGTTTCTCGACAACAAACCGATGGATCGATTCGTCACCGAGTTGGTGCTCATGGAAGGAAGCACCTACTACGGCGGTCCGGCGGGGTTCGCGATGGCCACCCAGAACGACGTGCCTTTCGCTGCCAAAGCACATGTACTCGGCAAAGCTTTCCTCGCCATGGACATGACCTGTGCCCGATGCCATGACGCACCGTACCATCCTTTCAAGCAGCAGGAACTGTTCAGCCTCGCGGCCATGTTGGAACGCAAGACGATTACCTTGCCGAAGACGAGCACCGTGCCGGTCAGTGAAGGCGCCAGGAAGCCGCTGGTCGAAATTACGCTGAAACCCGGTACCAAGATCGATCCGACTTGGCCTTTCGCCTCGCTAGAAATCGACCCCGATTCGCTCGAATACTTTCGCCAAGTCGGAGATACGCGAGAGCAACTTGCCGCCGCAATCACCTCGTCGCATGACAATCGATTCGCGAAGGTACTGGTCAATCGATTATGGCGACGCTATCTAGGTCGGGGCCTGATCGAACCGGTGGATGACTGGGAAACTGACCAGGAAGCTTCGCATCCCAAATTGCTCGAATACCTTTCACGACAACTTATCGTCAGTGGCTACGATCTGCAGCATGTGGCTCGACTGATCTTTAACTCGCATACGTATCAACGCCAAGTCGCAACCGACTCGGACGTAGATGCGGACCTATTCGCCTCGCCGACGCGCCGCCGTATGTCCGCTGAACAATTGGTCGACTCGCTGTTCGCCGCATCGGGTAAGCAGATGCGAGCGGAATCATTAACCCTTGATCCCGAAGGCCGCAGGCCCGTCGATTCGTTCCTGAACCTCGGCGATCCGAATCGAGCATGGCAGTTTACTTCACTTTCGAATGAGCGTGATCGACCAGCGCTTGCTCTGCCGATGTCGCAAAGCGTGATCGATTTACTGTTAGCTTACGGCTGGCGCGACTCGCGGCCCAATCCGTTGACCGTCCGCGAACAATCGCCGACGGTGCTTCAGCCATTGACGCTTGCCAACGGAGTCATCGGCGCGAGGGCGGTGCGACTGTCGGATGACAATGCCATCACGGGGTTCTGTCTCGACGATTCAACCCCGGAAACACTCGTCGAAGCGGTGTCGCTGCAAATCTTATCGCGACCGCCCACCGCCACTGAACAGTCAATGTTCGTCGATATGATTCGCGATGGGTTTGAGTCGCGCGTATTGAACGCTACGCACCAACCAGAACGCAAGAAACAACGAAACACGGTGTCGTGGTCGAATCATCTGAGTGCCGAAGCCACGAGGATCAAACTCGAAATGGAACGCGAAGTCCAAGCCGGCGATCCGCCGACGCCGGGGCTTGCCGCGGATTGGCGCGAGCGGATGGAGGACGTGGTGTGGGCGATGTTCAATTCCCCGGAGTTCATTTTCATTCCGTAATGTCCGTAGTTCGTTCAACTCCCCCATCGAAATCAGCGATCTAACACGCAAGTACGAAGACAATGACTCACTTATCTACACGCCGCGATTTTCTGCGAGCTTCAGGAGCGACGGTCGCCCTGGCCACCGGTTCAAGCTTGTTTACCAACCGCCTGTTCGCTGACGATACTGTCGCGAATGCCGCTCCGACGGCGACCGCTG
Organism: Planctomycetaceae bacterium; assembly: GCA_020638975.1. Classification (GTDB taxonomy): domain Bacteria; phylum Planctomycetota; class Planctomycetia; order Pirellulales; family Pirellulaceae. The sequence continues at coordinate 319,399 of JACKHN010000006.1, read as the reverse complement.
ACAGCTGCATCTTCCTGTGGTTGGGTGGTGGAGCCTGCCACATCGATACTTGGGACCCGAAGAAGAAGGGCGATGCGAAAGCAAAGAAGGCGGGCTCCTACTACGACGCGATTCCGACGGCGATCGAGGGCGTCAATGTCTGCGAACACTTGCCCCGCATGGCCAAGTTGCTTGATCGAACTATCCTTATGCGCACGTGTCATCATGACGTCATCGACGAACATGCGGCAGCCGTGAACCGCGTTCACGTCGGGCGTCCACCAACTGGGACAACGGTGTACCCGTCGATCGGATCAGTAGCCTCGCATGAGTTGGGCGCTCGTGGCGAAGGCGTGCCCGCATACGTCGTGATGGGCTATCCAAGCGCGAGTCGCGGGCCCGGCTTCTTGGGAGCAAAGCACAGCTATCTGTATTTGACCGAAACCGAACTTGGTCCAACGGGTCTCAAACGACCTGCGGATGTGACGGACCTGCGACAACAACGCCGTGAGGCCATGCTCGCCGAACTGCGACGAGCCTATCTTGAGCGGAATCCAGGTCAACGGCGTTTAGAGGACTACGCGGCCAGTAGCATCGAAGGACTAAAGCTCGCTGGGCCAAAGTTTATGAGTGTGTTCGACCTCAAGAGCGAGGCGGATTCGGTGCGCGGGGCTTATGGTGGCGAGTTCGGTCAGCGTTGCTTATTGGCGAGACGTCTCGTTCAAGAAGGTGTACGGTTCGTCGAAGTATCCTTCAACTTGAACTTCATCAACGGCACCGGTTGGGATACGCACAATGAAGGGCAGTTGAATCAGCACATCATGATCGAGCAACTTGATCAGGCCTTCGCCGCGCTGATTGAAGATCTCGAGAGACGGCAGCGACTTGATAAGACGCTGATCGTTGTGGCCACGGAGTTTGGTCGTCCTCCCGAATTTGATGGGGGAGGGGGGCGCGGTCATTACAGCAAAGCGTTCAGCATGGTGCTCGCCGGCGGCGGCCTGAAAACGGGACAAGCGGTCGGCACGACCGATGAACTCGGTAACGTCATTCTCGATAACCCCGTCTCGATCGCTGACTTCCACGCGACGATCTACCGAGCGATGGGCATCGATCACGCGAAAGAGTTGTACGACGGCGTGCGACCGGTTCCGATCACGGATCGTGGATTACCTGTTGCTCAGTGCTTCGCGTAACTAGTGCGAGTCGCACGGACGTGTCGCGGATGTGGCGGTCTGATTCCCAGTGAATCTTGACGAAACAACGCTACACTTACCCAAAGACCGGCCTAGCACAACTCGCGAATTGGTGTCGGGTCGCTCACCAAGTGGGACGGTCGACCTTGCGGCGTGTAGAGGATCTTGTCCGGATCGATGCCGAGCTTCGTATAGATCGTCGAGACGAAGTTCTCCGGCGACAGGACGTTCTCAATCGCCGAATGGCCTGTGCGATCGGTCGCTCCGACAACGGTGCCACCGGGAATGCCACCGCCTGCGATTAGCACCGACATTGCGTTGGCCCAATGATCACGACCGGGTTGTGTTTGCCCGGACAGGGTCGAAATCTTTGGCGTGCGACCGAATTCACCGAGTGCAACGACCAACGTCGACTCCAGCATGCCACGCTCGTCCAAATCGCTAATTAATGTGGCGACCGTCGCATCCCAATCGGGCAGTCGTTTGCGGCAGGCCCCGAAGATATCGGAATGGTGATCCCAACCGCCGTCGTAAACGGTGATAAAGGGCACGCCAGCTTCCACCAACCGACGGCTGAGCAAACAACGTTGGCCGAACGAATTGCGACCATAGGCATCGCGGACCTTGGCGTCTTCACGACTGACATCGAATGCGGCTTGCGCGTCCTGCGAGAGGACAAGGTCGTAGCCTTGCTGATAGTACGTGTCGAGCGCTGTCACCGGATCGCCGGCCGCTTCGTCGTTGATGCGTTTCATGCGGTCGACTAATGAGCGGAGATCGGTGCGGCGATCAAAGCGGTCGCCGAGCAGGTCTTTAGGAACGGCCACATCGCGAACGCGGAAGTTGTCTCGATTCGGATCGTCACTGACAACGAACGGAGCGTATTGAGCACCCAAGAAGTTGGGCCCACCGGATCGCGACATCTGCGGCATCGAGAAGTAGGAAGGCAATGCATTCCTGCCGCCCAGTTCATGAGCTGCGACGCTGCCCATGCTGGGATGAAAGCTAACGAAGGCACCGCAACCGACGGGAATTCGCGGTGGTGCTCCGGTCATCATGTAGTGATTGCCCGCACCGTGATTGCCTTGGTTGTGGCGGATCGAACGAATCATCGCGAACTTGTCCAGGCTCGACGCGAGCTTGGTCATGTGTTCCGAGAAATGAACCCCAGGAACCTTTGTGGCAACCGTGCCAAAGTCACCTCGGATCTCGGCGGGAGCATCGGGCTTGGGATCGAACGTCTCGAAATGCGTCGGCCCGCCATCCATCCAAATCAAGATACAGGCCTTGGCCTGTGCTTCGCGACCGTTGGTTTGCGCGGCGATACCGCGAACACGCAAGGCGTCGACAAGCCCGCCTCCGATCAGCGTGCCTAATCCGAGTCGCAGACAGTCGCGTCGCGTTGCGCCTTCACAGTTCTTCGACAAACTCATAACGAAGTCGCCTGATATCGAGGTGGGTTCTTAATCGCGGGGCATATCACGTTTATGGTGGGTTGTCGCAAGCACTCGGTGGTCGAATCCTGCAACAAGCGAGCAATACGTGCTACAAATAAAACTCGACACACAGCATTGCGATGCATCAGCGATTATAGATATGTCGACTGGTTCTTACTAGACTTAGCTTTGGCAGCACCGGGATTTAGCAAGTCGGGCTGCAATCTCACCTTTCCCTGGCGAACGGCGGACCTGTTAGAATCGATTCCTCTTAGCCGCCTTATCCCGCAACTCGTTGAATCACATGGACATCCGCCGACACATCATGGGACTCTTTGGCGTCGCTTTTCTGATCGGCGGCGTGAGCCTACTGTTGGTGAAAGGGGCGAGTGACAGTCAGTGGAGTATGTTCGCGAGCATCTGTATCCGAGTTGGATTGATGCTGGGGGCCATCTGGCTGGCGTTCCCTCAACTCGTTGGTCTGATGAAACGGTTCCCGCCTTGGCTGATGGGAGCCATCACGGTCAGTGGGCTCGTCGTCGCCGCGCGACCTCGGATGATCCTGTACCTAGGTCCCGTTGTCGCGGCGATCGCGTTCTTGCAATTCGTCGGTTGGATCTTCAAGCCGCTGCCGAATCCAAAGGCGAAACGGCAGACAAAGACCGCGTCGAAGAACGATGCATAATCGCGAACGGAGCCTTAGCCGACCTTTTGCTTCAGTTCCGTCAGCAGATTGCTCGCGTGGCTGATCTCAACCTTTTGACGATCTGGCTCTTGCGGAATTTCTCGCTCAATCGTCAACGGGCCGGTATAACCAATTTCCTTGAGCGTACGCAGATAGTTCTCGATGTTGACGGCACCTTCGCCGAGCGGCACTTCCTGGCCCCATTCTTCGCCGGGCTTGGCAGCCCACTTGGCGTCCTTGCAATGAATGCTGCGAACGTATTTGCCGACTTTCTTCAACGCTTCGATCGGTTCGCCAGTTCCGTACAGAATCATGTTCGCAGGATCGAAGTTGATGAACAGGTTGTCTCGTTGCACGTCGCCGATGAAATGTAGCAAGGCGTCGGCAGTTTCCTGTCCGGTTTCGAGATGTACGTTTTGACCATTTGCTTTGGCGTGGTCGCACAGTTCGCGAGTCACGGCGAGAACGTCGGCATAAAGCGGGTCGTTCGTGTCGTGAGGGACAAAGCCCAGGTGCAGTCCCACGACATCGCATTTGAGCATCTTGGCGAAATCGGCGATCTCCTTCATCTCTTGCGTTCTCGCCGCGCGCGTCTCTGGCGGCACGAGGCCGACTGTTTTCGAGACGGTTGGGATATCGGCATAACTCTCGCCTTCAAAGCCACCGAAGACACAAGTCAATTGGATACCAAGCTCGGCCAATCTCGCGAGGAACTTGTCGGCATTCGCTTGCGTGCGAGTTGCTTTGGCAGGTGCGTGCAATTGGATCGTGGGAATGCCCAATTCGGAAGCGACTTCAAGCTTCACACCAAGTCCTGCATCAACACTCGTGAACACACCAATCGGCCACTTTTCCATCACTGCATCTCCCGTGTCGTACGAAGCCATAAGTTGCAATTAGAACAACGGCGTTCATGGTACACAGTGCGCATGGTGCTGCCCACCCGAGCATGCTTGCATTCATGGCCTTTCAGTTTTTCAAACTGAGAGGTTTGTACGACGGGCCTCCGCGTCCGTCGATGAATCCAAGTCGTTATTCGACGGGCTCGGAGGCCCGTCGTACATCTTGTGCAACGTCAACAAATGAATTGCCCTGTGCTTGCGGACGCGGACGTCCGTCGTGCGGGTGTAGAAGTAGAACAGGTTGCTCTTTATGCTTTCTTCACCAGTTTGTCGTATTCGACAGTGACATCGCTGCCGTCTGGCGTTTCGTCGCTGTGGATATCGAACCAGGCATCTTTGAACTCGATGTACCCGCTTTCGCCGCGTGAAGATCGCTTGATGGCGATGTTCGAGGTGAGTGCGATGATCCCGTCGCCCATGGCAACTTCGGGACGACAACGCGGTTGTGCGTCGACGTCGGTGTCGCGTGGATCAGCGTTGCGAATCAACCACGCCCAGTGCTCCATCTCTTCTGTGTAGCCGCGACTGATGGGGCCCGAGTCGGCGGCCTTAGCGAGCGAAGAATCTGCGGTCGGCGCACCGCTGGCTTGCGTATCGAGTACGGGTCCGGCCTTGCTGTCTTTGACCTTAATTCGCGAGGACGTATCGTCGTCGCGATACAGCATGACTTCCTGCTCCGTCTCTAGAATCAGTGTTCCTTTTGAACCAAGCACGACTTCGCCGTAACCACCGAAACCGTTGCCGTTGATCGACGAGTACGTCACGACGATCTTCTTGTTGGGGTCGGTGTCGTAGCCGGGGACACCCGTCTTTGGGTCAGGCAGGTTGCTGACGCTGTCACGATAGCCCACGTCAAACGTGCTGTCGTAGTGAGGGCCTGGGAACTCGAACATGCAATACACATGATCATCGGCGTCGCGATCCAAAGCGAATACATGTCGACCGCCAACGGCGTGAACCGACAAGGGATGGACGTGGACTTGATCTTTGCGAGCCTTGCCACGGTTGTGCAATGCGCTGACGAAAATACTGGAAGCGTCGAGTTGGTGGCTGCCGAGTTCGGCCATCAGACCACCACCCGTCCGTTCCCAAAGTCGCCAGCGACACAGTTCTTCCATTGCGGAACGCTTGCGACCGTTGCTGAGCGTCAGATCCTCATATCCGAAGTCCTTCGCAGAGACTTTGCGATCTTCGTTCCAGGCGGTCCATTGGGCGACTTTCTTCTGCATTATGTCGTATTCAGCCGCAGGGAGATCACCACTCTTTACCTTATTCTCATAAGATCGCAGCTCTTTCAGGATTCGGTCTTCAACCTTGGTCGTGCCGCCCGAAACAACCTCTTCACCACCGGGCAATGGCGGCTGCCAGCTGTCTCGACCGGGCAGGTTGCCGCGATGCCATTGAGCGCGAATGTGATGCACTTGGCCCAGCACTCCCCACTGGATCAAGTTGACGGCGTTGTCGTAGAGCACGCTGTAGTGGCGTTGGTGTCCCGTGGTGAGGTACAGACCTTGCTCTTCAGAGACGCGCGACATGACCTTACATTGTGCGACGCTGTGAGCCATTAGCTTCTCGGTTAACACATGCTTGCCGGCTATCATGGCATCCACCGCAGCGACGGCGTGCAAGAATAATGGCAGCGCGATGATCACCGCCTCGACGTCATCATTCTTCAGCAACTCGCGATAGTCTTCGTAAACCTTGACATGCTTACGAGCTTCGTCTTCCGTGCTCCAACCGTACTTTTCCATCAATCCGGTGCGGATGTCGTGCGTCCGTTGCGGATCGGAACCGCCCCAGTCACCATGCAAAGCGCGGTGAACGTTGTAAGGGCGAATGTCGGCAATGGCGACGACTTGGATGTAGTTGGGGTTCAAGGCGCCAATCAAAACACCGCCTTCGTCACCGGTTCCGATCACACCCACACGGACGGGATTGTCCATCTTGTCGCCGTAGCCGAAGTAAGCGGCACCCAGTCCGCCCATCGACACGGCTCCGGACGCGACGACGCCTTTCAGCATGTCGCGACGCGAAACGCCGACGGCTTCGTAGTAGTTTGATTTACCGGTTGCTTTTTCTTCGGGGGTCATGCTCTTCATGATTGTGTTCCTTGCTTTGCGGGACAGCACCACGCAGTAACGAGTCGGACAAAGAAGTCGACTCCAGCGGCGCGACCGGTGGCAGTCGCGGCGATAACAAATAAGGCTAAAGCTTCGATCAGTTGCGGCCAGACAGGCACGGCACCCGGAGTTCCGGGCCATTGGGAGACTACGACGCTACACAGAAACAGGCCAGCGGCAACCGCGGCCGTTCGTGTAAACAAACCGATCATCAGCAACAGTCCGAGCGTCAGATCGAAGTACGGAATAATCTTATCGATGGTTCGCGAGTCCAGTGTTCGCCGTCCAGGCCGATCGATCGAGATGGGACCGCGGTGACGTTGTCCTTCAACGGCCAACGCGTTTAATTCACCTTCATATCCGTCCCAAATTAAATCGATAGGTTTAATCAGCTCCGAGCGTTTTGCACTTAGTTCGCCTTCGATGCGATTAAGTTGTCCGCTCAGCGAGGCGACTTGCGTTCGACCGTCATCCGCACGATACGCGTCTCGGCGAGCGATGCCAAGTCGGTACTCTTGGATATCACGCTTGTAGTCGTCGAAGTGTGTCTCGAGTTGATTGATGCGTCGCCGGAAAATCTCTTCGGCCTTCTTTGTTTGCGACTCATCAAACGCGTAGATGCGGACAACACGTTCACGGAAGTGACTCCAGAGGGCTTCGGTTTCCTTGGCGTCGAGCCGAGCTAAACCGTCCGCGTCCCAAACCATGTTTTGAAACGAATCGGCGAATTGCCCTTTGGCATTACCGAGGAAACCAGCGGAAGTCCAACCGGGACTCTTCAGTTTGTCGGCACCTTCGGTGAAGAAGTGGAAGCCAATCACAACGCGCATTGCAATCAATGCGACGATGGCAGCTGTACCGATATGACGGGGTGAAGCAGACAGCGCGATGTCTCCTTACAAATAGCGGGGCGAGGTGGAGCAAAGGTGAGCAACGGTCGCCATCGTGACTGGAAGTACTTGTAGGCGAACCGCTTTTGTCTGTTCCCTATTATTGTCAAAGTCATCCAAAACGCCAACCGGCTGGAGGGGAATTTGCCGGGCCGATACCGCCCTATAGGCCCGGGTGAATCTCGTTGCTACGATTTTCGAAATGAGAGTCGTCCTTTGTTATCCTGTCGAACAGCGTCATCGCGACCAAATTGCGGCCATTTCGCCGGATCTTGAGATTGTGGATGCTGGTCAGGAGCGGATTGCCGAACTTCTGGGGACCGCCGATATTTTTTGCGGGCACGCCAAAGTTCCGGTGCCTTGGGACGAGGTCGTTAAGGCAGGCCGGCTGCAATGGATTCAGTCATCAGCCGCAGGGATGGATCACTGCCTTGTGCCCTCAGTCATCGCTTCGGACATCCTCGTGACCAGTGCATCAGGCTTGTTCGCCGATCAAGTCGCCGAGCAGACACTCGCCCTGCTGTTAGGTTTGCTGCGGGGGCTGCCGACATTTTTTCGCCAACAACGGGAAAAAGATTTTACGCGACGTCCGACGGGGGACCTTCACGGAAAGACGATCGGCATCATCGGTCTGGGGGGCAACGGACGACGAATTGCGGAAGTGCTGGCGCCCTTCCAAGTCCGCATCCTTGCCACGGACATGTTTCCGCACAACAAGCCCCCCGAAGTCGAATCCATTCGAAATGCGAACGAACTCCATGCGGTGCTGTCACAAGTTGATATTGCGATTCTGTGTGTGCCGCTTAACTCGCAGACGCACCACATGATCGATGCCGCAGCCCTCGCGGCAATGAAGCCGGGAACGATCCTGATCAATGTAGCTCGTGGACCTGTGGTCGATGAAGCCGCTTTAGTGGATGCTTTGGCGTCGGGCCATCTCGCAGGTGCTGGCTTGGATGTAACCGAGGTCGAGCCGCTGGCAGGCACGAGCCCGCTGTGGGAGATGTCCAACGTCATCATCACACCCCACGTGGGGGCACAATCCGCGAAACGCGTGGACGATTCCACAAATCTTTTCTGCGAGAATTTGGAACGATACTTGCTTGGCAAGCGTCTTCGTAACGTTGTCGACAAGCAGCTCGGTTTTCCCCGGCCATCTTCCGACTAGACGTGTTCTGCCCACACGCGGTAATATGGCAGCGAACGACTGCTAGTTTTCCCCGCCTAATAAATCGAACGTTCGGTTTCTAAAAAGTGGGCTGGCCGTTGGAGGCGAACCAAGATGCTGACTACGACGATGCAAGATTTCAACGTCACTCAAACTCGTGGCGGAAAAACACGGAAGACCAAACCAAACGAACTCGTCGGTCGTTACGCGACCATCGTGACCGAACAGCGATTGAGTTGGACGACTCACCTGCGACTACAGCGACTGCTTGGCAAAGGTGGACAAGGCGTCGTCTATCTCACCGAACAACGCGGTGCGGATGGGTTCACTCTGCCGGTCGCATTGAAAGTTTTCTCGCCAGAGCGATTTGATACCGCTCGAGCCTACGACGAAGCGATGCAACGGATTGCCCGCGTCGCTTCTTCGGTGGCACAGATCCAGCATGACAACCTGCTCGACGTCGACAACTTTGTCGATCGCAATCGCATTCGCATGATGGTCATGGAGTGGGTGGACGGATACGACCTCCAGCAATTGCTGGTACCGGGAATGTTGCAACGCATTCGCAGCCGCGTGAGCAATCGTCGTTGGCAGTATCTGAATCGTGTGATCGTGACGAAGGGGCCTATTCATCCGCGTGTCCAACCGGGCGTCGCGGTCGCGATCGTGCGCGACTGCCTGGCCGCGCTTGCCGCGCTGCACCGTGAGGAGCTCGTTCATGGCGATATGAAGCCATCGAACGTGATGCTCAAGCGAACAGGACACGCCAAGATCATTGATTTCGGTTCGGCCTTCGAACTGTCCGACCCGCCTCCAACGCGCACTTGCACTCCTGCGTACGCCGCTCCCGAAGTACTGGAAGGCAATGACATCACGCCCCGTAGCGACTTGGCTTCGCTGGGGTATGTGCTGCTCGAGTTGCTCGCCGGCAGGCCGCTGTTCGCCGATTGCCACAACGTTCGCGAACTCCTGGAAGCAAAGCGTGCGTTGCCCCAGACAATGGTCGATATCTTGCCCGCCGATGTCACCGTGAACGAATTGCTAATGAACTTCTGTCGCGGCATGATCGCTCCCGATCCCATGCTGCGTTTCGCAAGTGCGGAAGCGGCGGAACTTCTCAAGGAAGGAGCGGCCGCGTTCCATCGCCAGTTAGTGATTGGTGATCTGTCCGTCGAGTACGGCAACGAGATTCGACTGTGGCTAGAAGAGTTGAAGGAACTCGAAGAAGCGGAGCGCCAGGTCGGTGACGACACCACCAGCCCATTTGGTACATGCTAGAAAGCTCCATCCTTCTGTATCTCGGTCAGTCGTCGATCAAAACACGCACACCCGACTCGGCACTCCTCTGGGCACCTAGCACGATTTGAACGGCACGATAAGCGTCGTCAAAATCGGTTGACTTGCGCAGCAGGCTCGTGACCGAGCGATGAAACTGAGTCAGCATCTGTTCACCGACGGGACGTTCGCTTTCGAGTGACTCCATGTGCCGTCCCGCCTCGTCAAACCAGATCAGTGTCTCGGGAAGATCGATGAACGCAATGCCCCGTTCGCAGGCGACTTGCAACGCTGCGGGAGGACGGAAGCCAATCGCCTCGTGCCAAGTGGCTGGCATGTACTCGCCGCAGCTGATCTGCGCGAGTGGACCGGTCCCTAATGAAGCGTCTGACGAAAAATCCAAGCTCATCATGCGATAGTCGCTTTGTGCGCCAGAGGAACCGCGATGGGTAACCCCAAAAACGCTGGTTGGATCGCGTCCAATGACATAACGACACCAATCGACGAGTTCGATGTAATCCCGCGATCCATCCTGTAACTGCTCGTCGGGGCGTCCCCGTTTGATGACCGGTTGGCGACGATGACAGAACAGGAGTTTTGGCTGGCCTAGTTTCGTAGCGATCAGCTCTTTCAATCGCAATGTGGCGGGAGCGTGCCGGCGTGGAAGTTCAGCCATAAAGGCGATACCGGATTCCTCCAGGCGATCTTTCACATCCAACAATCGATCGGCATCCAGATCTAAGGCAGCCGCACAGTACACCGCTTTGCCGGCGTCGCAAGCGGCGAGAATCGGCAACGCGCCATACCAACTGGGTGCCAGCATCAAGATCGCGTCGATGTCCTCGCGCGCGGACAAGGATCGGTAGCCATCCACAACGACCGCGTGAAACTCGCGGGAAACCTGCTCGGCGCGCTGGGCGACATCACAGCAGACAGCTCGTACCTCGAATCGGTCCGACAGCGACAACAACGCCAAACGGTGTCGCGATTCCCACGCGCTACCAACGCCGACAACTCCAACTCGAAGTTTCATCAAGATCTGCTGGGAAAGAAGGGATGAACGTCTTGTTCAGTCTCAGAAAAGATACACGGGTGAATCGAGTCACGGTCGGGAGCAGTTGTTGTTGGTCGTCTTTTCAACGCAACCAACAAACCTGTCAGTCCGACATTAGGGAAGATTATACATCTCCACGTTTCGCACTCAATCGGTCGCTGCTTGCTCCGTTAGCTTCTGGTAGTGAGCGGGGCGGCAATCAAGTAGACTGTTCGCGTGAGAATTTCGGTGATCATCCCGGCCATAAATGAAGCGGCGTTGATAGGTCGCGCTGCGCGTTCTGCTTGGCAAGCTGGAGCGGATGAAGTCATCGTGGCAGATGGGGGGAGTACCGATGAAACAGTTGCGATCGCCAAGCGGGAAAGGTGTCGGATTGTCGACTCGCCGCCGGGGCGAGCCGTCCAGCAGAACGCTGGTGCCAGGCAAGCAAGTGGCGAGATCCTGCTGTTTCTTCACGCCGACAATCATCTTGACCCGTCGGCGATCGAACAAATTCGCGATGCCTGCGCAGATGTAGGTGTTCAGTCGGGGGCGTTCAAGCAGAGGATCGAAGCGACAGGATTCGCTTATCGCCTGCTTGAGCGAGGCAACGCCTGGCGAGTGCGTTGGCGTGGCTTGCCTTACGGTGATCAAGCGATCTTTTTGCGCACCGCGTTCTTTGAAACCCTGGGCAGATTTCCAGAGGTCAAGCTGATGGAAGACTTGTTGCTAATGAAGAAAGCTCGAAGCAAGTCCTGGCCTCGGCTACTGGACGGGCCAGTGCATATCGACGCACGCCGCTGGCAACGACATGGCGTTGTGCGTCAGACGCTGCGTAACTGGACGTTGCTCGTGGCTTATCGTCTTGGTCTCTCGCCCGACTCACTTGCCCGATTCTACCGGAGGCACGATTGAATTGTCGAAATCGTCGAAGTTCACTTTCGCAGCTAGCTCGACGAGCGTTGCGATGCCGGCTTCGATCTCCGATTCATCGGCCTTGCCTTCAGCCATGTGTTGCAGCTTCGCCGCAGGCTCGGTGAACTCGTCGAGTCCAAACGTGCCCGCTGAACCTTTGATCGAGTGGGCAAGTTTCGCAACTTCGATATAATCTCGTCGATCCCAGACATCGCTCAACTCGACGATCTGATCTTTGAGGTAGGGAAGATAATCGCGAGCGATCTCTCGCAATGCCGAAAGATCGAGTTCCATGGATTGCGTCATCGGCGGCAATGTGTCCGTCTCTTCTTTGAGCATCACGTCGGCGGGCTCTTCGACGATTGGCTCAACAAACACTTTTCGGACGCGTTTTGGATTGACTTCACGGATAACCTCTGCAACCGTGTGCAACACCTTGTCCAGGTCGATGGGTTTCGTGAGGAAGCCAGAGCAGCCAGCATCGCGACAAGCTTCTTCTGAACCTTTCATGGCATCAGCCGTGAGCGCGAATATTGGTTTGTCGAAGCCCTCATGCCTTAGCTTGCGAACTGCCGTGAAGCCGTCCATCACTGGCATCTGCATGTCCATGATGATCATATCAAAGTCGCCGTCGCGAGCCATTTCATAGGCTTCCTGCCCATTCGTGGCCAATTCCAACTCGGCTCCCGCGCTGGCAAGTACCAGCTTGATGAGTTTGCGATTGGCTTCAACATCGTCTGCGACGAGGATTCGGCAGGGCGGCAATTTGACTTCGATTCCCAACGTCTGCGTGACACGTGCTTCCTGAGCCGTTGCTTCTCCATCGCTGATGACGCGAATATTCTTGATGGGACCGGTCTCGATGGTCGCCGTGAACGTACTTCCTTTGCCGGGTTTGCTGGCAACGGTGATGACGCCTCCTAGCGCTTCCGCGAAGCGTTTGCTGATCGAAAGTCCAAGTCCGGTCCCGCCGAATCGTCGCGTTACCGACGCGTCGGCTTGGACGAAGGGATTGAAGACTTTGGCCGCTTGCTCGTTCGTCATCCCAATGCCTGTATCAGTAACAGCAATCGACATCTGAGGACGACCGCATTCGCTCACGATACGCGCAACGATCTCAACGCCACCTTCCTCGGTAAACTTAATCGCGTTACCGACGAGGTTCGTGACAAGTTGCCGCACACGCGTGGGATCGGTCAGAATCGTCTCCGGCAAGCCGCCTTCGCTACGAAAGCGGAGATAGATGCCTTTGTCTTCCGCGCGGCCTTTCATAATCGAGACGACTTCGCCAAGGATCTTGTGCGGAGAGCATCGTGTCAGCTCCAGTTCGAGCCCGCCCGCTTCGATCTTCGAGATATCGAGGATGTCATTGATCAGATTCAACAGATGTTGGCCGCTGGCGTGAATTGTGTTGAGGTAGTCGCGACGTTGCGATTCCAAGGTCGCAAGCCCACGCCGCATGACGTCCGTGAAACCTAAGATCGCGTTCATCGGCGTGCGAATCTCGTGGCTCATATTGGCAAGAAAGTCCGACTTTGCGCGGTTCGCGGCATCCGCAGCTTCTTTCGATTCACGTAGTTCCGCCTTGGCGTTCTCCAGTTCGGTAATATCTTCAAAGCTGGTGAGAACTCCGTGCAAATCTCCGGTCGGTCCGAGAACGGGTGCCGCATGCGCCATCATCGTGCGAAGGCCCCTAGGGCCCTGCAATCCCATCACGACACCCGGTTGTCGTTGTTGCTCCTTGATGGCAATCGCCCACGGGCGTTTGGTCTCGACATGAGCCTCATCGAGGCTGACCCATGGCAACTGATCGACGCGACTTCCAACGAGCTTCTGCGGAGTGCATCCCAGGCTATCAGCGATGGCTTGATTTGAAAACGCGATGCGTTCGTTCTTGTCGACGACCAGCAGCCCTTCGGTCAGCGTATCAAGGGCTCCACGGACTCGTTCGGGCACCGCTTTGGAAGGGTCGAGATCCTGGAGCTTGCGTGCGAAATAAAAGTAATTGAATACGAAGGCCACGAGACCGACGAATGTCACGAGGTGGAGCGTAGGATCTTGCACGAAGCCCATGATTCCTTTTGCAGACAAAGGCTCAAAGCGGACTTCGAACGCGCCCCACTTCACATCTCCATTGCGGATTGGCACGGACAACTGCGTGTCGACGGACACTTCATCGATGACAGGATTCCAGTTCGCTGAGTGCTCGCCCACCTCGACAATTCGTTTCCCGCCCTCCCGTTGGACGGCGACAGACAGCATCTTGGGATGCCTCGTGACAACGGTCTCCAACATGGCGCGCAAACTCTCGACATCGTTTCGATTCACGAGGATCGCCGCGTTGACTGCCAACGCTTCACACAACTTGGCACGGCCCTGCATTTCCGCAGCACGGCGATTGGGTACAAGGCCGAAAATGGCGGCAAGAATCACGATACTTGCCAACAAGAAGGCTTGTGCAATCGCAATCTGTGCTTTAAGGGGAAGGAACTTCATTGCAGTTCATTTGCCCGTTAGCGGGCCTCCTCTTTCCAGTGGCACCGATCTTGAATCTGTGTTAACACTTCTAGTCTCCAACTGCGTCTGTCGGTAGTTCGGAAAATGGAACAGCTTCGACGTCTGGAGCCTCATGGTCGAGATCGTTTGACTTTTGCAACATCGCGGACAGTGATTCGTCGTCCTCATCGCCCAGAAGGTCACCGCCAGCGAACACGAACATCGGATCGACCATTCTCCAAGCCGGCATCTGAGCGAGCACGCAGCTGACCAGATACGTACCGCGCAAGAACCACAAGACATATCCGACCGAAAGCGTCGTCGTCACGCCCAATGCGGAGGCCACCTCGGCGGCCTCAAATTTAATGTCATGCTCGACGAGCTGTTCGAAGTCGTCGAGGTCTTGCCAAAAGCCGCTGGACTGTGCAATGAAGCCGAGATCGCCCGAGTTGATGAGTTGTGTCACGCCGCTTGCGAGAGGGGAACTATTGATGGCCGCATCGACAACCTCGTGCGCCAAGGCACGAAGTCGGTCGCGTATGTCGGTGGTGTGCAAAGCAGATGCTTCCGATAGCTGCTCGAAAACCGTGAGTGTTTGGTTGGCGTCTTGATCGGACGCACTTGATGAACCGTCCTCGAGCGGAGCAGAAATCGAAACAGACTGTTGTGATCCGGTGATGACTTGGGTTCCACTACCGGGCAAAAGCCCTGGTGCAGGTGGAGGCAATTGGTTGTTTGGTGGCGGAGCGTTCTGGCCAGAGTCGCCCGAGGTATGTTCTTGCGATCCCCCTCCGTCCCCGCCACTTCCTCCGCCCGTTCCGCTCGAGCCACCAGTCGTACCGCTGCCCGGGCCGCCGGCGGTCGCGATGGTAATCACGACCCGTGTTGGCTGACTGCTCTTGACCCCGTCGCCCGCGACGTAGAAAAATTCGTCCGTCCCGACGGCCCCAGGGTTCGCGACGTAGCTAAATGTTCCGTTAGCGTTCAGAGTCACCGTGCCTTTCGCCGGGGCCGTGCTGACTGTGGCAGTGAGCGTGCCCGCCTGAGCCGTATTGCCTTCCGGGTCGACGTCGTTTCCAAGGACGCCAGAGGTCGGATTCGTAATCACTAGTTCGTCGCCCGAGTTCACGGAGTAGTTGTCGATCGCCGTGATGGGCGGGTCGTCGACTCCCTGGACGGTGACGGTGGCCGTGGCGGTAGCGGTCAAGCCGCTGCCGTCTTGCACGGTGTAGGCAAAATTGGCGTTCCCGGTCTCCGTCGCCTTCAGCGGATCAAAGGCACCATTGGGGTTAAACTTAAAGCTGCCGTCCGGAAGGACTGTCAGTTGCCCGCCGACAGGGGACGATGTGCTGATCACCTTCAATCCGGTTGCCACGGAGTTGTAGTTGTTGAGAACTTGCGCTGAGGTCAGTGCCGACTCGTAGAAGCGGAACAGAGAGATCTCGCCCTCGAAGTTCGTGCCGCCGGTAAAGTTCGTGCCCGAGTTGACACGACCGAGCCCGGCTCCATCGCTTCCTGCCCAGTCGTGCAGATCTGGGTTGATCGCGCTATCCGCCAGTATTCCATTCACATAGAGACGCACGTCACCCGTGTTGGTGTCGATAGTGCCAACGACCTGTGTGTACTCGAACGGATCGATTAGCGCACTGAGTTCTGTCTCCGCCACGGTTGCTTCTGTATCGCGGACCACGAACTTCACCGTTTGACCATCAAGACTGATCGAGACGCCGTCCGTTGTTCCCCCTGTCTCGAAAAGCACATCGCGATCACCGTCGTTAACCGGACGAAACCAAATCTCAAAAGAGGCCGGCGCGTCGGATGGATCACCTGGAAGTGTCGAGAACGAGTCGGTTGTCCCACCTGCGTTCGCGAAATTGTAAGCGGCTTGAATGCCTGGTCGAAGTGACGCCGGGTTCACCGTCCGCGTAACACTCGCGGGAAGCGACCAATTGAATCCGGGGACGTTGGTTGAGTCTTCCCAGGAACTGTTGCCATTCACATCCTTGGCTGCGTTGTAGACGAGTTTCGCGCCGGGGGCGGGCAAGGGTGGCGCAGGAACGTCGGGATCATAGTCGTTCGCCAGCACGCCTGGCGAATTGATAGCCAGCGAGGCGTTCGAGAGAACACTATAGCTTTCAGAAGCCAATTGTGGTGGCTGTGGGTTGTCAGCGACGACGATACTGGCGAAAGCAGATACACTGCTGAATGCTGTTTGACCTCCGGCAGGCGTTGTATCGACTCCCACCTGGCCGTTCGATGCAGTCGTCTGATCCCAAGCTCGCCATGTGAAGCTCGCGGTACCGTTCTTTCCAAGATCGGGGACGAAGCGTAGTTTCGCCGTTGGATCGAGGGTCAACGCCGAGTCGTCGGAAACATTTGGTAAGTTCGTCCAGTTCACTCCGCTATTCAGCGAGTACTGCCAAGTGCCAAGGCTCGACGAGCGACCCGTGATCGCGATACCGATTTGCCCGACAGGCGTGTCGGCGTCGGTGATCGGTGTGCCCGACACGGACGCGAGAATCTCGGCGACCGTCTTGCCGGGCGAGTTCAACTCATCATCGCCAATCGGCGGCAGCGTGTAACCGGCTGCAGTATTCAGTACAGGCGCGTCGTTGACGCCTTGCACCGTGATACTGACCGAAGCGTGTGCATGCGTCAGGCTCCAGCCCAACGTGCCTTCTTGCAGCAACTGAAAGCTTCCGCCGTTAGCGACCGCACCGTTGAAACTTGTATGCGAGCCGCTGGCGATGCTAATCTCGAAAGACGAATACAAGAGATGATCCCAGACTAAGGTATCAAGCGTAATCTGAGTCGGTTGTGCGACGGTGAACGTCCCGCCCGTCGTGCCGTGCCCACGCAAGGTATCGAATCGGATCTCATTCGAACCGGCGGGTACGGTCGAGTTAAAGACGCTGCTGAACGTCGCACCCCCGGACAACCGAATGTATCCGCCGTCATCGCTGCCCAACGCAATCGTGTAAGTTCCTGCCGGCACAGTCCAACTGGAAATCGCACTGACCAAGTAGTCATTTCCGCCGTCTGCTACGCCGTTGGGGAAGACATTGTTGACATCGAAGTCATCATTGATCCCCGAATCGTGATTGCCCGATCCGTAGTCGATCTCTGATGCCACGGTATTGCCGAAGAACGTGACACTATAAGTTTCGCTATTGGCGGATAGCGATCCCAAACCGGTCGCCGCAGCGAGTATGCCTTCCGCTTCCGCAGTGCTGTCAATTCCGCTGCCTGTCACTTGGATCATGCGGACTTTCCAGCCGTCGGCAATCGTATAGGTGAACGATTCGTTCGCAATTTGACCTGCCGTCAGCGAATGAAACTGTCCATTCAAGTCATATTGCAATGCACCGTCTCGATCGATCCGTAAAGTTGCACCGGAAGCAAGATTGATCGGCACACCCACCAGATTCCGATCACCGTTCACTTCCAGCACATATAACGTGTCGCCGTCCGCGTCCGTATCGAATCCAGCTCCTGAATCGTTGGTGATCACGTTCCCAATGATCTGCCCACCGTCTTCGCTGACCGTGTATCCGTTATCTCGCGCGATCGGGGCGTCGTTGACGTTGGTGACCGTGATCGTGGCCGTCGCGATATTCGAGTCGAGCGAGCCGTCGTTGGCTTTATAAGTAAACGTATCAATTCCAAAGAAGTCGGTCGCTGGCGTATAGACGAACGAGCCATTGGCGCTCAAGGTGAGTGTGCCGTTCGCCGTGGTGGATACGAGAACGGCTTGCAACGCGGGTCCGTCGACGTCCGTGTCATTGGCAAGGACGCCAGACGCAGCGCCTATCGTGAGCATCGTCTCTTCGGAAATCACATAGCTCGCGTCGTTCATGGCCACGGGGGCATCGTTGACGGCAGTGACGGTAATCGTCACGGAATCAATATCACTGTGCGCCCCGCCAGAACCCAGATTCCCTAAGTCGTTCGTCGTCACCGCAAGTGAAGCGGGTCCGAAATAGTTGGCGGTGGGAGTGTAGACCAATCCATTCAAAGCGGCGTTGATATTCGCCAGTGTTCCTCGGAACGTCGTGGTGACATCGCTAGTCCCATCTCCGCTGCTGAACATCAACCCGCTTGTCCCACTGAGCGATAATGTGCCCTGCTGGGCCGCGAGCGTAACTTCGACCATATTGTTGCCCGCGTCGAGGTCGCTCACGCTGATCGCATTTCCATTCGCGATCGAGAATACCAGCGGCGTATCCTCGTTCGTCGCCTGAGCGCCTGGAAGTGCGTTCAAGGGCGGATCGTTCACGGCGTTCACCGTAATGGCGACCGTATCGACATCGACTTGCGGCCCGCCGGTGCCGGAATTCCCCAGGTCGTCAGTCGTGATCGTAAGGTTTGCAGAACCATTGAAATTCAGATTGGGAGCGTATTGGACGTTGGAAAGTGCGGAGTTGATGTTGGCGAGTGTTCCTTGAAACTGTTGTATTGCGTCGGCGCTACCGTCGCCTTGTACGAACGTTAATCCAGTTAGCGAACCGAGCGATACGACACCGTTCGAGACAGCAAGCGTCACGGACAACGGACTCGCACCCGCATCGGAGTCGACAATCGACAACGCATTTCCGAGACCAGCGTGAAAGCTCAAGACACCGTCTTCGTCGACGGTCTGCATACCGGGCACACTATTGATCGGAGGTCGATTCGCGGTTCCAAACTGCCGCACGAACACTCCGTCGCCATCGCCAGGACCATTGCCGCTCCAAACGACGGCGAAGTTGTTCACGTTCTGCACGGCGAGCGACGCTTGATTTTGCGTACCGGTTGTGGTCTGGTTGACCAGTACTTCGGCGGCGTCCAACGCCACGCCTGCTGCCGTGAATCTCCGATAGAAGACACCATCCGTGTCGCCCGGTCCACGTCCTTCCCAGGTGGCGATGAAGTTACCGGCGGCGTCGACAGCAACCGAAGGATTGGTTTGCGTGTTGGCCGTCGTTGTATTCAATTGTTTGGTAACGTCCAGCGGATTTCCGAGCGAATCGAACTGCCGATAGTAAACATCTTGTCCCGCATTCGTCTCGCGCCATACGACGACGAAGTTGCCATTCGCGTCCATGGCAACGGCACTTTCGCCGGCAAACGTCTCCGAGTGAACTAAAAACTCGCCGGTCACCGGGTTGCCGTCCGCCGCGTACAGCCTTGCGCGAATGCCAACACTGTCGTCCCAGACCACGACAAACCGACCGTCATCGGCGATTGCCACGGCGGGTTCGCCATCGGGAGTCGTTGCGCTGATTTGAAATTCGTTTCCTAACGCCATGCCCGCCGAATCGAAGCGACGTCCATAGATGTCGTAGCCACCGGCGCCATCACCTTCCCACACGACCACGAAGTCGCCGTTAGCATCAACCGCCACCGACGAGTTGTCCTGAGTGCCACTGCTGGACGTGTTCACGCGGAATTCGGAGCTTAATGCTGTCCCATTCGCGGCGAAACGTCGAGCGTAAACGCTGCGGGGCGTTCCATCTTGGTTCTCACTGACCCAAGTAACGACAAAGTTGCCGTTATTGTCCGTATCCACGGAGGCCCAGCGTTGATGGCCGGCCGTGGTTTGATTGACGGCAAAATTCACGCCCAGCGGTTCGCCGAAGCGGTTATAGCGTTGGGCTTTAACGCCTGCATCCGGGCCATGGTTATCCGTCCACACGACGACGTAACTGCCATCGGAGCCGGTGGCGATCGCGCGACTGCTGCCGCGATCTTCATTACTGGTCGCCTGGGAAGCCGAAGTTTGAAGGGTGTTTACAAGAAACTCGGGGACAGCAGCGAGGTCGCTCACGCTGGCCACCGTGATAGCAACATTGTGCGTGTCGTTCTTTGCCCCACCACTGCCGCTGTTGCCCAAGTCGAAAGCGGTGAGTTGAACACTGGCTGCTCCGATGTACCCGCCGTTCGATACGTAACGCGAACCGGCGAGAGCATTGTTGATGTTGCCCAACACACCCGTGAAAGTCATGGTGCTGTCCAAAGTGCCATCGCCGACGGTGAACGACAAGCCCGTGGTGCCCGCCAAAGAAAAGCTCCCGTTTGTCGCGGCGATCGTCACACGAATCGCATTCGTTCCACTATCCAGATCGCTGATTGTTAGCAAGTTGCCGTTGCTGCTGAGGAAGACCAGCGGCTGATCGACGAGCGTTGTTCTGGCAGTCGGTCCCGTGATGGCAGGCGGATCGTTGATTGCATTGACAGTAACGGAAGCGGTCACGCCTTGCACAGTGTCCATGCCATCGTCCACCGCGAAGCTTACAAGCCTCACGCCCCCCGTCGGATTCTCGGAGGTGTGGTTGTATTGGACAGTGCGCAGGACTTGCTGATAGCGGGCGACCGTATCGGCTCCCGTGAGCGACAGCGTTCCCGTGTTAATGTTGAAGTTTGCGATGATCGAAGTGCCGGAAGTGTTGGCCGTCAACACCTCTGCCGCCGTATCCATGATGTTCGTGATCTGAATCGTCGCCGAATCGATCGTGATCGAATCGGGATCGGTCAGCGTGGCGTCGCCGTCAACGATCAGAACGGGGCCGAGATTCTCGGTGAACGTGGTTTGAAAGTTATTGCCCGTTGCGCCGGAACTGTTGTCAGCGTCCAGGTCCAGCGTCGGTGGCGAATTGGGAGCAGTCGCAGTAATGTTCGCCGCGAACTCAGATGTGTTGCCGCTCGAATCCGTAGCCGTCGCAGTAACCACGTGGCCCAGAGTTAGCGTCACCCCCGTAAGCGTCGTATTGATTGTCGCGGTACCGGCGAGTCCCGTGACAACGCTCGCCGAGCCTAGATAGACTTGCCCCTCGCCACTGCCCGACGGATCCGCCGTGGGGCTGGAATAGAAATCAAGATCAAAGGTGTTTGCGACCGTGCTGCTGAGCAGGCCCGTGATGGTGGTGTTGCCGCCCACCGTCACCGAGGTTGTAAGGCTTGGTCGATTCTGAAGTTGATTCGGTCCCGAATCAATGTCGAGCGGATCGTTCGGCGAAACACCATCGTTGCCCAAGTCGATGCCGAGACCATTGTTGGCGTAGATCGAATTGCCTCGAATCTTGTTTCCTACCGTCCCGCTGCCTTCGACAACTGCTCCACCGAGGCTGTTGAACGCAATCGCATTTCCATCTCCCGGTCCAACGCCCCCGATCGTGGTCGAACTAGCCCCGTTGACCACTCGGATTCCAGCGCCCGCATTGCCCAGGTTGCTTCCGATTGAGTTCGTACCGATCAGATTCCCTTCGATGACCGTGCCGGTTGTTCCCGAATTGGCAATGTAGATGCCATCTCCCACATTGGACGCGATCACGTTGCTGGCGCCCGTCGCGCCACCTCCGATGGCGTTATTCGAAGCTCCATTGAAGATCGAGATGCCCTTATCGCCGTTCCCCAGCGCGGAAGTACCAGCCGCATCGACGCCAATGTAGTTGCCCTGCACGAGGTTGCCGTTCGTACTAGCGTCATAAATGCTGATGCCTTCATCGCCATTGCCAGAAATCACGTTGCGAGCATTGACCGTGGTGCCACCGATCGTGTTGTTCTGAGCCCCGGCGAAAATCGTCACGCCGTCATCGGTGTTGCTGAGCAGTCCGCTCCCGTTCGCGCTCACGCCGATGTAGTTGCCAGCGACGAGATTGCCGTTCGTCCCCGAGTCGCGAATCGTCACTCCCGAACCGGTGTTGCCCGAGATGATGTTGTGTGTGGAAGAAGTTAGACGACCGATGTAGTTGTTGGTGGCACCCGATTCGATCTTCACTCCGCCCAGCAAGTTTCCAATATTGGACGCGCCGACAAGATCCACGCCGATATGGTTGCCATACAGCGTATTGCCTTGCGTTCCCGTGCCTCGAATCACCACGCCAAACTGAGTGTTGCCGGAGATGACGTTCTTGCCAGCCGCGTCCGTGGAATCGCCGATCACGTTCAATCTGGCACCGTTCTCGATGACAACACCGGAGAACGTGTTGCGAATCCCCACCGCCCCCGAGCTACTGACACCGATCTTGTTGCCAAGCAGGACGTTTCCGCTGGCGTTAATGCCGGTCAGTAAGATGCCATTGTTGTCATTGCCAGAAATCGTGTTCCCTTGACCGACTCCAGTGCCGCCGATCGTATTGCCAGCGCTTTCAATCCGAATGCCGTTCAGCCCGTTGCCCAAATCTCCGGCACCATTGACCAGCGTACCGATAAGATTGCCTTGAACGATATTACCACTCCCTGGGGCGACGCTTTGATTGAGCCAGATGCCTTCACCCAGGTTACCTGAGATCAGGTTGTTCAGGACCTGGTTGTTCTGAGCGCCCTTAATCTCGACGCCGCGACTGTTCCCGTTCGCCAAGGTTCCGTTCGCGTTCGTGCCGATGTAGTTCAATTCGACGACGTTGTTATCGGATAGGATCTCGACGCCCGTGCCCGAGAAGCCACCGATAATAAAGCCGCGAATCGTGCTGCCATCCGATCCTGCTTGCAACGAGAAGCCATTTCCCGCCGCAACGGGGCTAACGACCTGAATCAACGGAATGCCTGCATAACCATTCTGCGTCGTCGCGTCCAAGATGACGGCTTCCGTGATGTTGGGCAATGGCGAGAGCAACGAGATCGTGTGTACGCCGACCCCCGCGATGTTGAAGTGAATCTCGTCCGGCATCGCTCCATTGGCCGTGTTGTTCATCGCCATGATCGCTTCACGAAGCGAGATCGCGTTGTCGGCCCCCTTGTCGATCAACAGTGCTACGATCGACGATGTGTCTCCATTGACGACATCACTGGTCGTATCAACAACCAGCGTCGATGTGGGCGCGACATAGGAAACGACCAGTTGCGGAGCGACGGTCCCCTCGCGACTGTCGTAAGTCACCGTCTCGCCGCCGGTGTCCGGACTGGCGATCAGCAGGCCATTGTTCGCGGCAGTGCCCGCGAACCAGTCTTGAACCAGCGACGTGACGTTCCAATTGTGCTGGCCGATCGCGGCGGTGTTCAATGTCGCAACAACCGTCGAATTAACCGTCCCGCCAGCCGTGGACCAGTTCGTTCCAACAAGGCGTTGGTTCCAGTTTGCGGCACCAGCCGTAGCGTTCCCGGTTCCTTCCGCCCAGTCTTCTGTCACTTCGTAGATATTGAGATCGAATGCGGCTGTGTTGGCGGTGGCTTGCAGTTGTAACGTGGCACCAGTAATCGTCGAGCCGACGGGAATCGAGCTCAAGTCGAATTCCAACAGTGCGTGTTGGTTGCCCAGTCCGCCACCGGACTTGTCAACGACCAGACTCGTCGAGTTGCCGTAGTTCGCCCCGGAAGAGCCGCTATTTACGTAGGTGTCGGCCACCGCGGACAGGATGACGCTCGTGCCCGCCTCTTTGATCGACACTCCGCCGACGGCCCACTTTCCCGTACTCGGTGTGGTCCACGAAGTAACCACGGACGCCGCACCAGCCTCTGTGGTGCCGGTGCCATTGGCTCTCTCCTGGAATGCGTCCCACTGTTCCGTTTGCCCAGCACCGGGCGCAAAATTGACGTCGGAGTTGCTGTCGAAAGCGGCAACACCAAAGACGATTTCGCCGCTACGGGACGCTATTGTGGTCGAGAGCGCTCCAGAATTCCCCTGGCTCGAAGCAAACGCTCCTAGTGCGACCGTTTGATCAACGCCATTGAACGACATCGCTCCGATCGTCGCACCTTCGTGCTTGTTGTCGGAGTAATTGACCGTCACATTGTGCGCGCCGAGATCAGGCGCGATTAGCGACCAAATCTCGACACGGGCCGAGGATGTGTCTGCGTTGTCCTTGGTGCCCACGAGCTGAAGCGCGGTGCCGTTGTAAGTCACGGAAAGAACGCTTGTTTCTTTATCGTTGCCAAACGAAATTCCAACCAGCAACAGTCGGTCCGCTCCGGATGTCGTATGCGAGAAAGTATCGGACGTGTCGCCCTTCGGCGTCGTATCGACACTCGTAGCGTCGATCGTCACGTTCAGCAAGTGACCCCAGTTGTCTTGCATGTACTCGCTGAAGGCCACATCGGTTTCGATGCTACCTGTTGAATACTCCAGATCCCAGTCGCCGCCGAAGATCGCATGCCCCGTGTCGTTGGTGCTGGCGGCGACGTCGCAGTCACATGCCGCGGCCAGCGAGTTCAATAACTCACGTCCAGCATCACTGCTCGCCAAGTCACAGCCGTAAATCAGCAGATCAGCATCTTCGCCCAACGCAAATCGCCACTCATCTATTTGCCACGCGTAGCCGTCGACGTTATCCGATGTCAGCCAGTCCGAACCGAGACGCAAACCGCTGTCGCTCCCGTGTGAGACAAAGTGGATCGCGTCGATATTCTGCCGATCGCTAAGGGTCGCCGATATCCGGGCGACACCGCTCTCATCCTGCTTCAGAATGACAACTTCGTATCGAGTGCTCGCCGACTGACGCTGCTGGATATCGCTAATAAACGCTTCGTAGTCCTCGACGCCGGCATCCACGAATACGATCTCGTACGACGTATCGGCGGAAGGTTGGCCGTTCGACAACTCGTCAATCACGGGCTGATCTGGATCCGCTTGATCATCGTCTCTCAACGCCTCGGGTTCCCACGCTGTCTCAGAAACCGAATCCTGTAGCGCCCGGTCAACCAGTGCCTGGTCAATCCGTGAAATCACATCCGCATCGACCGAATGATCCCGAACCGCTAGATCAATTAGATTGATAACGTCATCGACTTGTTCGTTGACCACATCGACGGTGTCGGGAGCCACGTCGCCGATTGGAGCCGCATTAAAGAACACGCGATCTTCGAGCAGCAGCAAGTCAAGCGACTGCGAGCTCGCTGCCTTGGGCGCCAGTGCGCGCGCACACCAGTCCGACACTGCATCCAGCAGCGAGCCGACTCGGCGGCGCCGAGCATAACGCTTTTTATTCGTCGGGTGGGTTGTCATCGAGGTAGGACGCCACTGTTTCCCTAACAGGATCATGGCGCAATAGGGGCAGGCGCGGATTTCTACCGCTACGCAAATCTACCCGCTGGTTAGTGGTGAGGACGGCGGAAAGAATGCCGAACACCCAGTCTTTGGTGATTGCGACGTCGAGATTAGCGACTGTGAGGAATTTGAGCTTCGCGACTGCGAGTTGCCAGTCCAGCGTCTTCTGCCAGTCACCATCGCGTTTGGCACGTCGCCCATTCAGGACAATCGGCATCCAATTGTGGTTAGACGGAAAGGGCAGGCGGGAATCTCATCGAACCGGTTAGAAATCCTCTCTGTTCGGAACTTCCCCCGCCCCGGTGAGCTATGGTTCTTTTGGATATAGATTCGTTGGGGCGCAATTGAATGGATACCAATCTAATGTCGTTTACTGCCTTGATCGTTGATGATGAACCTCACATTCGCCGTGTTGCGGAGTTGTCGCTACGGGCGATCGGCTGCACTGTTATCTCGGCATCCAACGGGGAACAGGCGTGGGAGGAGATCCAACACAATTGCCCGGATATCCTCGTCTCGGATGTCCAAATGCCCAAGTTGGATGGTCTTCAACTCCTGCGTCTGGTGCGCGACACGCCTGCATACGCCAACTTGCCAATCATCTTGCTCACGGCGAAGGGCTTCGAACTGCAGCAATCCGACTCGCTGCTGATGGATTCCTGCGAGATCGTCTGCAAGCCGTTCAGTCCCGCCGCCTTATCACGGCGGGTACATGAGAAGCTCTCGAAGCAAGCGCCCAAAGTGACCGCAGCCGTCTAATTCGACCAATCCGGCGACTGCATTCCGCCTTCGCGTTAGTCCGCATATAACGTCCTCGCACGTTGCATGATTTGTGACGTTGATCCCACGCACGAGGTCGATAGCGGATGTGCAATGCGCCCCTCCGTTACACCACTTCAAAACCGTGCTTCGATGCTGGCTTCGAAGCCTGATCAGCCGAAGAGTGGCTTAGCCGGTCTGTGCGCAGTGTGGCGCGTAGGACAGGATTGCCCGGCTTTATCCGAGGAAATGGAATAATCGGAATCAAAATGCGTTTCGTGCAGGAGGCAACGATCGTAGCGGTCATCGCCTGGAGCTGCGTCAGTGCGACGTCAGCCCAGATGCCGATGCTCCGTCTGCCGTCCACAGCGCCACCCGCAGTCCCCGCTTCGCACGGCAACTTTCGCTTCACACGATTGCCTCCCATCACACAGTCGATTGTTGCACAACCACTCGCGGTCGACGAGCGTCTGGCGAGCGTGACTGCCTGGTGGGAGCATCATGTAGGTGACTCACAACGCCCTGGTGCAGCATCTGTCTCGGTTTCCGCAAATGAACTGATCGCTCAAGCCTTGGCTCAATCCGAGCACGTCATGGCGGTTAGTCAGGGCCCGTTGATCCAGCAAGAAAACGTTCTGCGGGCGATCGCCGAGTTCGACCCAGCGATCTTTTTTGAATCGCGTTGGGACGACTTAAGCAACCCTGTGGGCAACACACTGACGACAGGCGGTCCCAGTCGTTTTAGCGATCACCACTGGCAGAACCGCGGCGGGATGCGGCAAAAGACTACTTTGGGAGGAACCATCGAGCTGTCGCAAGCAATTGGATTGCAAGATACGAACTCGATTTTCTTCATTCCAGGCCAACAAGCCCAAACTCGCACAACCCTCGGGCTCAACCAACCGCTGCTCCGACGCGCGGGGCGTCAATACAACGAGAGCGCAATCTTGCTGGCCGAGGTCGCCACCAACATTGCCGAGTACGACCTCAGCCGCGAACTGCAAGATCATGCTTACGGCGTCATCCAAGCCTATTGGGATTTGTACATGCAGCGCGCATTGTACTTGCAACGCCATCGTTCCCATGAGCAAGCAGTAAGAATCCTTACCGAGCTGCAAAGCCGTGAGCAAATTGACTCGCTGCGCAGCCAGATCTCACGCGCCCGCGCTGCCGTCGCCATTCGGCGAGCGGGAGTGCAGCGAGCCCTGCTGGCGACTCAGACGGCGCAATCGCGAATCGTTACGCTGACCAACAATCAGTTCTGGCGAAACGGAGAGGCGGTTGAGCTGATGCCGGTCGAAGCACCCGCAACAACACGCGCTGCGGTCGATTTGCACAATGCGTTCCAGACCGCGCTTCATTATCGCCCTGAAGTCGCCAAGCACATGGAAGAGATTCGCGAAGCCCAAATCCGGCTCGGGATTTCCGAAAACGAGCTGCTTCCGACACTCGATTTGGTATTGGAAACTTATGTTGCCGGATTAGATGGCGACAACGATGTTTCCGACGCTTTGGGCAGCCAGTTCGCACGCGGTGCGCCGAGCTATAGTGCGGGTATTATTTTCGAGGTGCCACTTGGAAACCGAGCCGCCCAAGCCGAGTATCGTCGCCGCCAGGCACAGGTTGATCAGTTGATGCACGAGCTAAAGGCCGTACTAAGCCAAGTTTCGCTCGAAGTCGAAGTAGCGGTCGCCGAGGTCGAAGCGACCTATCAAGAGCTGCTAGGTCGCTATGAAGCAATGTTGGCGACGGACGAAGAGCTGAAGTACCTGTTTGATCGATGGCGTCTACTACCGGGTGACGATCGCGCGGTCAGCTTCGTGTTAGAAGAATTGCTCGACGCGCAAGACCGCCAAACGGAAGCCGAGGCGGCCTACGTCCGCGCGCAAGTCGCGTACACCTTGGCAAACTTCAATCTGCAACGTGCGTCCGGCGCACTACTTCACTTTGGCCAACCGATGAGCTTCGCCGATGCCGGCGAACCGACGCCGGTTCCGGCCGGTGCAATTCCCTTTAATGGACCTGCACCCTAACCACGGTCGAGGAATGAACCATGAAACTTCGAAATCATTGGCTTAAGCGATTCGCATTCACCCTGGCGGCTTGCAGCGTTGCGTCCTGTGGATACGCCGAGCTTGTCGAAGGGTTTACCGAACCGTTTCGCACCATCCACGTCGCGGCAGCGGAGACAGGTATCGTCTCGCGAGTGTTCGTCCGTGAAGGCGAAACCGTCGCGGCGGGCCAGCAGCTAGTCATGTTGGATGACGAAGTGCATCGCATGCTGCTGGAGATCGCCCGGCAGCAAATGGATTCTACGGGGCGAATAAACTCGACACGCGCAGAACTCGAGTTGCACCAGAGCCGCTACGCGAAACTCGCCGAGTTGCGACAAGTAGGCCAAGCGTATCAGCAAGAGGTCGATCGGGCCCGCGCCGACGTGGAGGTGGCGCAAGGCCGCCTCCTCGCAATCGAGGAAGAGCTGGCACTGAGGAAGTTGGAACATCAAAAGATCGCCGTTCAACTTGAACGCCGGACTGTTACCGCGCCAGTCGGTGGAGTCGTCACCGTGCTGACAAAGAATATCGGTGAATACGTTTCGCCGGTCGATCCAGAGGTGGTCACACTCGTACAACTGAATCCGCTTCGTGCAACGTTTCTCATGAGTCGCCAGCAGGCAGCGACGGTGCGTGTGGGTTCACCAGTGACAATCGCGTTCACCGACTCGAACTTATCAGCTCCAGGGGTCGTCGAGCAGGTATCTGAGTTGACGGATGCCGAAAGTGGGACCGTGCCAGTTCGCATTCGCATCGAGAACCGCGAAGGAAATTATCGCAGCGGCGAACGCTGCACGATGGATGTGAAGTAGGAATTCTTGATTTCAGATTAGCTGGCCGGTTTGGATATGGAAAAGATCGTTCCACGTCGAGTTGCTCCACCGCCTCAGCCACTTCACAAGCGGCTGGATCGAGGGTCTGCTGCGCCCACGGCGAATGACGGGGTGCCACTGGCTTTGCCAGTGTCTTCCACGCGATTGGATCGCCCCGTTGCTGCCCCGGTCGCCACAGCGCCAGTCGCCGCTGGAGCCACACCCAATGCAAGCGGACTGTTGGCGCTGCTCGCTGACGTTCAAGCGACGCACGGGTTAGAGTCGGCAGTTCAACAGTTGTGTACTCGCTTAGTAAAGTGGAGCGGGGCGACGCGGGTTGTCTTGGGGCTGGCGACGGCCAGCGGTAATGCAAAGGTATCCGCGGTCTCGGACGCGGCAAACCTCGATCGACGCTCCGAACTGATGCTCGCTTTCGAGGCCGCTCTCGACGAGACGCTCGCACAGAAGGAGTTCGCTTCCTGGACATCTGCCGGTCCGGACAACGCTCCCATCTTTCGGCGGCTGACTCGCTTGGCATCAACCGATGCGATCATCGGCCTGCCGTTGCGAAATCGGGAAGGCAATCCGGTGGGAGCAATTCTCTTGTGTGGCGACTCCACTTGGCACACGCAACTGATGCGGTCAACGGCCTTGGAACTCTGCCAAGTACCCATTGCCAGTTGCCTCGATCTACTTCGCCAGACAAGCGGCGGTAAGTTCAAGAAGCTTCATGCGGCATGGCGAACCGGAGTCCGGCAGGCACGCTCGCGATTGGTGCTCGCGAGCGCCGTCCTGGCAGGTTCGGTCTTGCTGTTCCCGACTCCCTTCAAAGTCAAATGCGATGTGACCGTCGAACC
This sequence comes from Planctomycetaceae bacterium, assembly GCA_020638975.1. Classification (GTDB taxonomy): domain Bacteria; phylum Planctomycetota; class Planctomycetia; order Pirellulales; family Pirellulaceae. The sequence goes on along the minus strand of JACKHN010000006.1, from coordinate 289,862 downwards.
CGTCGTTCGGCGGTACGTGGCCACTCCGTTTGACGGTACGCTCGACAAAACGTTTGTCGAACCAGGCAGCATCGTCATGAAGGGCGATGTGCTGGCGGTGATGGACGAGCGTGAGTTGCAGTTGGAGTTAGCGGGTCTCGAAGCAGAACTCGGGGCGTCAAAGAAGAAACGCGTCGCAGCATTGGCCACTCGCGAAGCAGCGACATCACAACTTGCAGCCCTCGAATCTGCTCAGCTCGAAACGAAGATCGAAGCGATCAACCATCGTCTCCAGCACCTTAGCATTCAATGTCCTATGGACGGCGTGGTCGTCAGTGGCGATCTCCGCCGGACCGAGGGCGCTCCGCTGTCGATTGGTCAGACCCTGTTCGAGATCGCGCCGTTGGATCGGATGATCGCTGAGATTGCGGTTCCGCAAGATGAAGTTCAGCATGTGCGACTCGGGATGCCGGTCGATCTCCGATTCGACGCCTTTCCTGGTCAAAGTTGGACCGGCGAACTAGTGAAAGTCCACCCTCGCGCCGAACTGCGTAATCAATCGACAGTGTTTATCGCGGAAGTTCATCTAGAGAATCCCGACAATCGCCTAAGCCCTGGTATGAGTGGGCGAGCAAAGATTGAAACCAACAAACGATCCGTCGGCTGGATTCTGTTCCATCGGTCGGCCAACGCGCTCGCGCAACGAATGGGATGGTGATGAAGAAATGACGAATGACTAATGACGAACGATCAATCAGCACCAGCATCCGATCTCAGCCAGGTCATTTTACGGCTACGGGATGACCTCTCTATCGTACCGCAAACGACCGGCGGCGAGCGTCTGTACGTGGTCGAAGATCGATTGACGGGGAAGTGCTACCGGCTGGGCAGTAGCGAGTATGAGGTCGCTTCCGCACTGGATGGCAAGCGAAGCCTTGCCGAGATCGTCGCCAACAGTAGCACAGAGAAAGAAGATGTCGATGGCTCGCAAGAAGATGCCATTCGATCGAAACTGCAAGTCTGCAAATGGCTCCTGCAGACTGGGTTGGCGCAGATCGTTGATGCTCAGGACCGAGTGCCGGAAGCTCGTGCCGTAGCACCGCTCTGGACCCGCTTCAATCCGATCTTTATTCGAGTGCCTCTCTTGGCACCCGATCATCTGCTGGAGAAATTGCTCCCTTGGATGGGATGGGTGAATTCTCGGATGATGGCGAGCCTTGCTGGTTTACTGGCGGTGATCGCCGCGACGCATCTCATCACCGATTGGGCACGTTTCTCTGCCTCGACAGGCGATATTTTTGCCCTTGAGCAGAGCTTCTACCTGATCGTTTGCTGGGTGGTCCTGAAAGTCGCGCACGAACTTGGGCACGGGTTAGCGTGCAAACATCACGGCGGTTACGTGCGCGAGGCAGGAGTTGCCTTTCTGTTGTTCGCGCCCATCCCATACGTCGACGTCACGTCCTCTTGGCGTCTGCGGTCGAAATGGGCTCGCATCCACGTTGCCGCTGCCGGCATGTATGTCGAAGCAATCCTCGGTTCGATCGCGGTACTCATCTGGAGCCAAACGCCCGACGGCGTGCTGAGCCAATTGTGTGTTAATGTAATCGTCATGGCGACGGCAACGACCGTCCTGTTCAACGCGAACCCATTGATGCGGTTTGATGGCTACTACATGCTTGCCGATTGGTTGGAGATTCCGAATCTCTATTCGCGTGGACAACAATTCACAGCATTTCTCTTTCGTCGCTGGATGCTGGGGGAACAGATCGCTGCGAACACGATGCAGGGCAGCGCAACCGCAACGCGAATCATCAGAATGTACGGTTTGTTCGCGTGGGTGTGGCGAACGATGGTGTGTCTGTCGCTGATCTGCGCGGCCAGCGTGTTGTTCCACGGAGCAGGGATCGTGCTGGCAGTGACTGCCACAATCTCGTGGTTCTTGGCTCCCGCTGCAAAGTTTGCTGCCCGCTTACTCTTACGAGAGAACCGACGGCAGCTTAGTCGTTTTTGTTGCATTGCGACTGGGAGTGCTGTTGTCGCGGCGGGCTTCTTTTATTACACGCCCTCACCATTCCTAAGACGCTCGCCGGGCATCGTCGAATACAAACCCATCACCGTCGTACGCAGCGATAGCCCCGGATTCGTGCGGAGCATTCTCGTGTCGCCCGGCGATTTCGTGACCGAAGGCGATGTTATCGTAGAACTCGAAAATGTTCTCTTGATGGACGAATTGCAACTGGTCGAATTGGCCATCAAGGAGTGCGAGTTGCGAAGCCGCTTGCGGCGACAACGGGGCGAGATGGCGGCGCAACAGGCCGAAGAAGACAAATTGATTGCACTCACCGCACAATACGAAGCAAAGGCCAGGCAAGTCGAGGCATTAGTTGTCAGAGCCCCCGCGACAGGGCAGATTGTTGGTCGAACCTTGCCACTGTTGCTCGATTCCTATCTGCAAGAGGGCGATGAACTGTGTCGCATTGGTATGGAATCGGAGAAAGAGATCCAACTCTCCATTCACCAAAATGATCTACATGCGTTTCAAGCACAGATTGGCGAAAGCGTCGCCGTGCGTGGCTCAACGGGAGTGCTGTATGCCGGTCTGACGTCGATCACGCCGCGAGCGACCGACCAGCCGACGCATCCCGCACTCTGTTCATCGCATGGCGGCCCGCTGCCTGTGCGCGCCGACCACGACAGAAATTCGCCAGAAGGCGTTCGTCTCCTCGAACCACGCTTCGTCGGCCGTGTGACGCTTCCCGTTGCCGCGAGCGAGCAGTTCCGAGCTGGGCAGCTTTGCACAGTCTCTATACGCTCACCAGACGACACAATCGGAAATCTACTCGCTGCTCGCGTGCATGACTGGTTTGCGAGCAAACTGCGGTAGCGTGAAACTCGGTAAATTCGCAGTGGTCGCGGTGGAAGTTCGGGACAATGCGGGCCATCGATCGCACCAAGTGGTGTTCACGATTTCGCGACGTGTGTCGGTTGGCAATGATGCTGCCCGACATCTGGAAGCAATCCCATCCCGACGCGATCCGCTGGTACCACCAAGAAGAAAGCAACGAAAACGCGGATCGCAAGCAACTCCGCGCCACCCGTCGCCCCCTTCTGATAAACCAGCTCAAAACCTAACACCACCCCTGTCGCTGTTGAACGCTTACACTCGTAAGGTCTTGGGCAAATTTATTTGCGCGTCGGTCATCTCGCATCCGATCGTCGCGTTGTGGCCCCTGCGCCAGTGATACGCGGCTTAACGACGCTTAAAGAATGACTGAACGATACTCACAACGACGACCAAAAGCAGTGGCGCGGCGAGCGTAAAAAGAATGAACGCGAGTTGAGCGGCGCGTCCGCCGTGCATTGCGCGTACAAAGTAAGAAGCAGCAGCCCCGACCACGCTCACGATAAGCATCAGCAAAAGCAAGGTGCCGATTCCAAACCGCGGCTGCCAGGGATGTGTGGACCGCTGCGGCTTTGTCTGATCGAAGGGGCTATTCATACCTTGATCTAGCCTGCGGTGGGTGAAGTTTCGCGATTCGTTCGACAACGTCTTGCTGCGCGAGCGTTCCAAAGGCGGGGAGAATTACATAGCAGGCGTCTTCAGCGCAGCAGTCCAAGATGACTTGCCTCGAATTCGGTACTTGGAATCCCACCTCGCACGGCTCGTGGCCGTGAATCAACAGCTGTGTCTTTGCAAGGTTCGCGAAGGCAGCTGCGTTCTCTTCTCGGAAGTCTCGTCCCCAAACAAGGCGGAAGACCGGTCCACGCGGTCGAAAATCACGCTGCTTAAGGGGGCTGTCGAAGATCTCTATCGGGAAGCCATCGCGATCCACGTTCTCTGGAATGCTATGGCAGATCAGTACACCAGAGTCTAGCCGGACAGCGAGTGGACAACTGCCAAGGAACTTCAAGTAAGCTTGCCGCACCTCTTCGGACCGCTCGCCGTACAACTGCTGTAGCCCCTCGCGGAATGCTAGATTCAACATCTTGCCGGACTTCATAATCGCGAAGTCTGTCAGTTCGGCGAGTTCGTGGTTACTGAGAATGAAGTGAAATCGTTCGGGAAACTCGATTTTGAGTTTGGCGATATCCTCAAGCAGCAAATGCGACATGCAGCCGCCTAGCGGGTAAGCCGGTCCACCGTGGCAGACCTCTTGCATGACGAGATGGCGGCGCGGGTGGTTGGCAAGATCGGCCTTGGCGAGCAGCTTCTCGAAATTGATTCGATTGCCGTGCAGATCGGTTGCGACGAGGACATCGTCAGCGTTGTGCTCTCCTAGGTTGACGACGCAACCGACGCAACTGGGTGTTGCCAAATTATGCGCAGCCGCTGTGCGCATTAGTTCGACGACTTGTTCGATTTGTGAAGCGGATGCGACCATCAGGTGAGCCTAACAGGCCGCGGCTGTGGCGTCCACTAATCCCGTTCTGCGGTCAGGGCTGTTCATTTGTTGAAATTGCGCAAGATGTACGACGGGCCTCCGAGCCCGTCGGATAACGACTTAGATTCATCGACGGGCTCGGAGGCCCGTCGTATAAACCCCTCAGTTTGAATTACTGAAAAGCCCTGATTCTGCGGTAGTGGCACAGTTTGCCGTAAGTCGGGCACTCCTGCCCGACAAAAGACGGCCAAGAGTGGCCGTCCTACTTTCAGGAATCGCAAACTGTTCCAGTACCCATTCTGCGATCGGGGCTTTTCAGTGTTTCAATTTGAAGGGATTCGTACGACGGCTCTCCGAAGCCGTCGAGCAACGAATTACTGAGTACGACGGTTTCGGAGAGCTGTCGTACAAATTGTGCAGATTGAACAAAACGAAAGCCTCGATTCAGCGATACGATTACCGCTGAATGTAAGGCCCTGCGATCGTTACGATCGTCCCTATCGAACCATTTCTTGCAGCTGGGCACCGCCAAGGAGATTGTGGCGAACGAGCAACGCATCATCTGTTCCTACGCGTCCTATCTTATAGGAGCCACGGAGATGCGAAGAGATATGACCACAGAACAAAGAAACAGCTACCGCTGCCCAAACGTCGATGAAGCTCAGAAGGCCGTGATTAAGATCGGCCACCGTGAAATCGTTGTCGACCTGACCAACCAGTCCGCTGGCGGATTTTCAGTGGTGGCAAAGGGTAAGTTGCGCGTCCGCGAGGGCGATGTACTCTTCGTACGGACGTCAGCGGGTTGGTTCCAAGCGCAGGTGGTCTACAGAAATACCGTAAGTGGCAAAACGACACTGGGGCTGAATCGCGTGGCTGACTTGCCGGACCCACGCGACTCGCAACTCGTTAAGCCTGGCGGCAGGAAGTACGAAGCGGTAGGAAGCGGTTCGACTTCGGCTGGATCACTGTTAATGTTTACGATTGTGGCCGGTCTCGCCTTCTGGGGGTTCATGTTGAATTCCGCATGGTTTCGCGGACCAGGTGCCGCGAATGGAATGCGAGTCAATCTTGGATCGTACTTGTCTCGTGTCGTTGATCATGTCACCCCGAATTGGGGCGAAGATTCAGCACCAAGAGTCGAGGCACCGACCGAGACCACATCGATCGAGTAACTTCGCGCTACCCCGGATGCCGTTCGTTAATCCAATGACCGAGGTCTTGCATCGACTTCCAGTCGGGCTCGTCGACGACGCCAAAGCCAACGCCGTGTAGACTCGCACATGCGACGCGGCCTTGGCGAATGCGGAGGAACCATTCATCTCCTAGTTTTTCGTAAAGATCAGGATGCCTACGCGTCGCGTTTCGCTTGTCGAGTTCCGAAAGCATCGACAGGCCGAAGTTATAGTGATGCCCGTTTCGTTCGCAGTGGTCGAGTCCAAGGATGCCCACACTGGCAAAGTCCTGTTGCAACGGAACGACAGGCAAGTTCTGAAGATCTTCGGCGCTGAGGACTGTGAGTCGATCATCGTCAAAAAAATGTGCCACCAAAGCAAGATTGGCAAGGGACTTAAAGAAGCCCTTGCAGTTTTTATGCGAGGTACCTGTGTAACCGACCTGGAGTGCCCGGTGATAGGACGTCAGCGTGCCATCCGATTCGTCGATGATCAACGGTTTAAGCTTTGCAATCTCGGGAATCGCCCGTGCCGCCTGCTGACTAAACGCGAGATCACGAGGGAGCGGTTGTTCAATATAGAGCACATGTTGAAACAAGCCGAGTTGCTCACGCTCGAAACGGCGCACGAAGTCCGCGAATGTCGAGAGATCCGGGAAGGCTTCGTTGGCGTCAAGCGTCAACGCGGGCTCGACGTCCATCGGCATGATCTCCCACAGGCGTGCGAGTCGGCTCAAGTCGGCATCGACATCACCGGAGAGCTTTACTTTGAAATAGCGAACTCCTTGCTGCTGGATGTAGTCGGTAAGTGTTTCGGGGAGCCCATCGCCGAGACGATTAGCGGCGGGCCAATCCTCGTCCGTTAACGGGTCGAAGATGCCAACGGTGTGCCGGATATTGATTTCGGTAACAGGGCGTTCTGGCAACACGTTTGCAAAGTTGATGCTCGCCAATTCGCGATGCAATCGTCCCGGTCGAAAGTCCAGCCGATCTTCCCGCAGCATGTCAAACATAGATTTGTTCGACAATCGGCAGACCGCGTCGAGCATCGCTCGTTCGAGTAGCGCCGACGCGAACGACGAAGTGAGATCTTCTTGATCAGATGAACGACCGGCTTGCATAATCGCTGTATGCCGATCAAGCCAATACGCGAACGGCGAATCGAAGTCGGGATTCGCGAGATAGGATTGCCGCGCAAGTTGAATCAAGGCGACAAGATCCCGTCGTTTACGGCCCGTGTCGCGGTCGGGCCGTTTGTCCAGCCAACGAACCGAGAGGCGATCGGCCGAGCAACCAAAGGAAGTGTCTCCAGCGTCATCGGAAATGATCACACGTGCATGGCAGAGCGGACTCGTGGCGTGTTCAGGCGGCTGGCTGCTCAAGGCTGCTTTGCCGAGTGCCGAGGCGAAGCGGGCCGGCTTGGTTTCGCGGACATAGAACTGAATGCTCTCGATATGGTACTTCATGTTACTTCATTCTGGTCGGTCAACCGACCCAAATGGGGCTCGACCAGGCGAGTTGACCGTTATGTTGTGTGACGCGAACGTAGTACCAATCGCTTTCGGCGCCTGGTCGCTGGTCGGTCCAGCGGACTTTGGCTGCGTATTCCGTTGGACCGACAAGTCGATTCACGATGAAACTCTCGCTGGTGAACACGCCAGTAAACTCCACGACGTTGTCCTCAATCAGATCGGCGAGTCGGGCGGTGACAATCTGCTCGACGGGTTGGCGTAGCTGGAGCGTTAGGAGGGAATCCAGTGAGGCTTCGATCTCGCAGACGATGGCCTTCGTTGGATCTTCGGCGTAACACTGAACTCGAGAAGTGAAGGACCGTAATTGCAACTCACGGTCCGACACGATTTGCAAACGATCTCGCATGTTCTCTTCGTACGGACCCGATTGAAAACAGGGGATCGCTTGCAGGAAGCGGCCTTTGTCGAGACGCACCGACATCTCCCATTGGCAAGTTCGTCCAAGATCGAGCGCCGCCCAAGGCCCCCAGCCGTATTGAATGCGACACTTGGCGCGGCCCGGAAGTTTCAGCTCATCGGCGTGATCTTCGGGGAAGTGACGCTCGATGACTTGTCCGTTGCGGACGAGTTCGATCATGGCGATCGAATCCTGGGCTTCGACGCGGATGTCGATCTCACGATTAGCCGTCTTGGAAACCTCCGAGCCCATCGGCTGTCCGTTTAATGTCACTTCCAAAGTGATGCGATCACCCGTCGCGGCGTAGGTTCTGCGACTTCGGATTGCTTCAAACAAACTAGCCCGCGACAAGTCCTTCGCCCACACGCCGACGACTCCTTCGCCATAGGCGCCGGGAAAACCGCGATGATTGTCGCTCGATGCCACAAACCCAAATCGCATGCCCTTCGCTAGTTGTGGCACAATCGTATTGGCCGCCGAGCGGCCGCCGTTGCTGTGTCGGATCATCGGAAACGGCGAACGGTCGCTCTCCGTACAGCCGTGTTCTGAAAACACTTCCACGACCGGGCTTGTTGAAGCTCGAAAGTGGTCGAAGTTCGCGCCTCGCCAACCTTGCTTGTAGCCCACGTGATGGGGAATCGCGAAGCAGTTGTTGCCATCGGCAAAGTCGAGCAACTTCTCGACGTGATCGGGCAAAAATAGTTCGGGGTGATCTTCCGGAAAGATCATGCAGTAGTCGCCAAACACGCTTGAATGCCACTCGTATCCCAGCAATGCGACGAAGCCATCGGTGTTCGCTTCGTGAATCATCCTCCGCGTCTTGGGCCAATGCTTGGAGTGGACTTCGAAGCCGTTCACCCACTTCATGTGTCGATCCCCCGGCATCTTCGGCATGTCGTGCCATGACGCGTGTCCGGTGAACGCGAAGAAGTCGAGATGTTCTCGGGCGACGTCGATGGAACGCTCCAGTGAACCTGTCGCGTAACCAACCGCATTGTGATTGTGGAGATCGCCCCAGTAGAGATTGAATCGGTTGTCATTTTGGCTGGCGGCAAGTTGCGACTGTTGCCGCGCCCCGGAGAGCATCGCTGCCGCTAACGCAGTCCCAACGAATCCGCGGCGAGTTACTTCGATCGGCTCCATTTCACATTCTCCAAAGTCACCAACGAGGGCCGTCCTACGGAAGTTGCCATTGTAACGACGAAAGTGACCGAAATGCGACCGACAGCGCTTCAAGGCGGCGAGGCCGTAAGTTAAAACGGAGAACGCCACGCGCATTAGCAATCATGGAACTGTACCGGAGATCAACATGAAATCACTCGTCACATCCTTGCTTCCTGGTCTATTCCTTGCCACGATCGTTTCGCAGTCGTTCGCTGAATCGCCGAACTCGCTATCGGCGGACGAGGACAACGCTGGGTTCGAGTTGCTGTTCGACGGCACCTCGTTTGATGGATGGAAGCACGCCGGGAATTGGAAGATCGAAGAGGGAGTTCTGACACGGGAAGGGAAGGGCGGAAGTCTGGTTTATGCGGCGAAGAAAGTGCCCGACGACTTTGAACTAAGGTTTGAGTGGAAGGTCGCCAAGGGTAGCAACAGCGGGGTTTACTATCGACCGGGACAATACGAGTATCAAATTCTGGACAATGCCGTTCACGCGGATGGGAAGAACCCTCGCACGAGCGCAGCTTCGATTTACTTCTGTCTTGCTCCTTCCCATGATGCGACGAAGCCCGTCGGTGAGTGGAACGAAGGCCGGATTGTTTGCAAAGGAACGGTCGTCCAGCATTGGTTGAACGGCGAGAAGGTGGTGCACCTCGATTACGCGGATCCGAAATGGAAGGATAACGTCGAGCTCTTACGACTTCGCGGCGGCGATCTCGCAGCACGCGGCGCGAATTTGAGCCTGCAAGACCATGGCGATCCGGTTTGGTATCGAAGCATCAAACTGCGCGAGCTTAGTGCCAATGACGAGATCGATACCACTCCTGTCACACCCCAAGAAATTTCGCCGGAAACGCAAAAGGCCGAACAGGCGAAGCTGAAAGGGATCATCGAGCGTCGCAAGAAATGATCGGGTTGGAACTGCCTCTATCTCGCATCAGAACGCCATTTTGACGGGCGGCAAGCTGTCGACCATTATCGCATCTGTGCGGCGGAGCTCAGCGATGGTCGCCGCCCGCAACTCGGCGAGCTTATCGACATAATCGCGATCGAGCGCGAGGTTCGTGAGCTCTTCGGGGTCGTTCGCCAAGTCGTAAAGTTCTTCGATTTGTCCTTCTTTCAACGCTCGAATGTACTTCAGGCGACCGCTGACCAACGAAACCCACCACGGCACGCCGTTGAGTTCCAGCACTTCCGGATCCGTCGGTACGGTGTCAGTGTCCGATCCATACGACCGTCCCGTAAGCGTTGTTAACACAGGCTCTTCCCGCACGCGTGTAGGATCCTTGAGCAACGGTGTTAAATCGTGGCCGTGCATTTTCCAAGGTAGTTCCAATCCTGCGAAGTTGAAGAAGGTGGGAACGATATCAACGCCACCAACCGGCGACTCGCACACCGCGTTTACCGGCAGTTTGCTAGGCATACTCACGATCATCGGCGAGCGGATCGTCGCGTCGTAGGGAGCTAGTTTCGTGCAGAAGCCGTGCTGGCCCCAACCAAAGCCCTGGTCTGAAGTAAAGACGACAAGCGTGTTGTCGAGTTGGCCGGTCTCTTTCAGCGTGGCCATCAATTTGCCAACGCCTTCATCAATCGCCAACACGCCTTGGTGGTACTGCCTGACCCAATCGGTCAGTGTATTTCCGTGGACACCTTTCGCGCCTGCCACCGTCTTACCGCCAAACGCTCCGCCTTTCATCACGGGCTCGCCGTTGTCACCTTTAACCCAGTACTCGATCTTCTGTGCCCATTCAGGTTTTCCTGGTCGGGGCGGGTAGATATCCGCAGGTGTGGGGACGGTGATGTCTGGATAAGCGGTGATGTGGCGGTCGGCCGGAGTGAATGGGCCATGGACGGCTCCGTAGCAGACCCACAGATACCAAGGCTTCTCGGCATCGCGATGCTCACCGCGGATGAAGTCGCTGGCCCAGTTGGTGTAGTTGTCCGTGCTATAACCTTCGACCAGTTTCGCTTCGCCGCCATTGGTCTCGATCATCTGATCATAGTAGTACGCTCCCGAGTTTTTAACGTGACGAGGCCGATTCCAGACAACTTGATAGTCCCAGTCACGCCCGAACCCAGTGTCGGTTCCCGTGTGCCACTTGCCGATCTGGGCCGTGCAGTAGCCGTTCTTACGAAACACGCTCGGCCAGAACGGACACCTCGCGGGATCATACTCGCTGCCCGGATACTCGCCTTCCATCCGCATCGACTCGACGCCGTAGCTATGATGGCCTGTCAACAGCGTGGCACGCGACGGCATGCACCACGTGCCGATGTAGGCATGTGTGAAGCGGACGCCGCGTTTGGCGAGGTTGTCGATATTGGGCGTCTGAACCCATTCGTAGGCTTCTGGATAACAACTGACTGTGCGATGTGAATGGTCGTCAGTGTAGATAAACAGGATATTTGGTCGCTCCGACTTTTCTTCGCCGAGTCCCGAGCGTGTGCCTACGAAACTGAGCGTGATCGCCAAGGCGACTAGGAAAAGACAAACGCGGCGACGATACATAGCGGGCTCCAGATTGAGAGGTCTTCGCTTGAGAGCAGTTTTTCTACGGTCGCCAATGTAATCTGAAAATCGACCCGCTCGCAAACTGATACGGCAGAATCTTGCCTCAAGCTGTCGTAGTGATGCCTGCAATTGGGCCAGACAGTTTCTCGGGAATTCGCTAATATTTCGGTGGGTGAGTGTACGACAATATCGTGAAAGCACTGGATCGACCTCAAGGCGAATCAGCGAAAGCATGGAGTAGCGACACTATGGCGACTGATTCAACCATCTACGACGCGTTGCCCGAGCGTTCCCGTGCCGATGAATTCGCGAACACTGTTACGCATGGTATGGGGATATTGCTAAGTCTTGTCGGTGCGGCGTTTATGATCCCAGCCACGCACGCTTCCAGTCTTAAGGTCCAGGTAGCGGTCGTGGCGTATCTCGCGTCACTCGTCGCGGTTTACGGATTCTCGACGTTGTCACACGCGGTTCATTCAATCACCGAGAAGAACCGTTTGCGAGCGTGGGACCAAGGCACGATTTATTTGTTGATCGTTGGGACCTATACCCCGTTTGTTGCTGCCTTCCTTCCACCGCTAGAAGCCGCAGTGATCGCGGCGGTGTTGTGGTTGGCGGCGGGATTCGGATTCTGGTCGAAGGTCGTTGCGAATCACCGAATCAACAAGTTCGCCAGTTGGAGTTATATCGCGCTCGGCTGGTTTCCCGCGATGGCGTTCATTGGACGTGTGCCGTTTGACGTGGTGAAATGGATGGCGTACGGAGGCATTAGCTACACCGTGGGCACCATCTTTCTGGCGCTCGATCATCGTGTCGCCTACTTCCACGCGATTTGGCACATCCTCGTGATTGCTGCGAGCGCATGCCACTACTACGCAATCTTTACGTATGTCATCGCCTGAGTTTGAATCAGAATAAATCGGCGTCGAAGACTCGCACCTTTGCCCAGTTGTCGCGATTCGTGGCGATGAATTTTTCATGCCGCTCGTGGACTTGATAGGCGTCTTGGGCCTGTCGGCTCTCGAAGACAACTTGCAGCGCGACGTGAAACTCCTTGTCGTTGACTTCGCGAAGAAGATCGGGAGTGCGCGTGCCAACTCCGAAGAAGGCCGTCCCAGGGTGTCCGGTTAAATGCTCTTTAGCGGAAGCGAGCAATCGTTGAATGGCTTCGTCCGAACTGTCCTTCAACGTGAAATAGACCATGTGTCCAAGCATCTTGCGTTGCGACTCGCCGTCGCCTCCTAAAGGATAATTTTTCCGTAGGTGTTGTTACTTACTCGTCAGTTGAATCGCCTGTGTCGTCCGACGAGGTCCCTTCGGGGGCGGATGCACCCTCAGTTCTTGCAACAGGTGGGCGTGCCGCAGGGCGGTTTCGTCCAATGCGACCATCGGCCGCCTGTCGGCTTTTCCGATTAAGTCCCGCACTGTCCATCAATGACGAGCCAAGGATATCTTCCAGGTCGCCACCATCCGGCGGTGGACCGACCGCGCCCAGATCGGCAGGCACGTATTTGATCTCGTACTGAAATTTCGCGACGGAGAGCACGTCGTTCGGGTCAAGGCGGCGTTTCGTAACTCGATAGCCATTAACTCGCGTGCCGTTTTGGCTGTTCAAGTCCTTGACAAACCAATAGCCACTTTCAAGTGTCATCTCACAGTGATTCGCCGAAATGTTGCCAAACCGCAATACGATGTCGCAACTCTCACGACGACCGATCAACAGATTCTTCTTCAACAGCGGAATCGGATCACCGCCGCCTTTGGGGATCAACTCGCCGTATTGTTCTACTTTCGACATCGGGAGGCACCTGAGCGGAGCTTGTGAGGTTCTGGCACCTTGCATAAGATGCGTCATTACTGTCGTTGTGTCAGCAGCTTAGAATCTAAATGAGGGAATTCGTGGAGTCAACGTGCGGCTATTCGAGCGAAGAGTCGGTTGTCTACGACTGGCGAGCCGCAGGTCTACGTTATTATTCCTATAACTTTCATCTTCGCCAGAAGTACGGGCATCGAGTGCAGCGCGTCAGCATCGACGCGGGGTTCACCTGTCCGAATGTCGATGGCACGATCACGACGGGCGGTTGCAATTTTTGCGACAATCGCAGCTTCAGTCCCAGCCGCCGCGTGCGACGGCAGAATATCCTGGATCAAATCGATGATGGCATCTCGCGGCTGAAGCGTCGCTACGCCTGCGATCATTTCACGGCCTACTTTCAACCGGCCACGAACACGTACGCACCTGTCGAGCGATTGAAGCCAATTTACGATGCCGCTTTGTCGCATCCCAAAGTTGTGGGGATGGCGATTGGAACGCGATCCGACTGCGTCCCGGACGACGTCCTCGACCTGTTGGAAGAGACTGCCCAGCAGACTTACTTAACGGTTGAATACGGCATGCAAACGATGCATGACCGCACGCTCGACTGGATGAATCGCGGACATCATCACGATTCGTTTCTCGACGCTGTCCAGCGGAGCAAAGGACGCGGTTTCGAGATCTGTGCTCATGTCATCTTCGGATTCCCAGGAGAATCCCACGAGGACATGCTGGCGACGATCCGCGAACTGTGTCGCGTCGGCGTCGACGCGGTGAAGCTGCATAATCTGTATGCGGTCAAACGCACACCACTGGCAGAACTTGTCACCAACGGCGAGGTTGAGCTGATTAGCCGTGATGACTACATTCGCGTGCTGGTCGATGCATTAGAAATCTTGCCGGCCTCGACAATTGTCGAACGCATCAGTGGCGACGCACCGCCCGACTACTTCGTTGGCCCAGCCTGGTGTCTGGACAAGCCGGCAGTCAGAAACGCTCTCGACGAGGAACTCGAGCGACGCGACAGCTGGCAAGGGAAACTTGCCGTCAACGGCTAGTGCTGCTCTTCACCTTGATCCTAGGATTAGCCGTTTTGGCGTCGACAACGGTTCCCTCGTAACAATCGGGGCTAACTCCCAAACGGCTAGTGTCTACAACCCAGGGCTTTTCATTGGTTGAAGTTGCACAAGATGTACCGACGGGCCTCCGAGCCCGTCGAACAACGACTTAAATACATCGACGGTTTCGGAGGCCCGTCGTACAAACCTCTCCGTTTGAAAAACTGAAAGGCCCTGGTCCACAACGCTAATTCTTAGCAGTCACAAAGCACTAGCGATCTACGAGTCGCTCCTGGATCAATCGCAAGATGCCAGTCGCCACTTCGCTCTTGCTACCCTGAAACGCTTCAACGACGTTGCCGCTCGGTGCAATGATCTCGACCGCGTTCTCCGCCGCGTCCATTGCCTCGGGGCCATTGAGGACCATGAAGTCGCAGCTCTTGCGTTCAAGCTTCGTTAGGGCGCGGAAGCGTTGGTCCTCGGTTTCCAAGGCAAACCCGACCATCCATTGATCGGCTCGCCGCGTCCGCCCGAGCGTGGCGATCACGTCCGGAGTTTCGATCAAGTGCAGCGTAATGGGCTCGCCGGTCTTGGCAATCTTCTGCGATTCAACGCGATGCGGACGATAGTCGCAAGGCGCGGCCGCTGCGATCACGCCGTCGCACGCAGGAAACAATCGCTGAGCTTCGGCAAGCAGTTCTTCCGTCGAGATGATTGGAGCGACTTCGGCTTCCGCGGGATAGTCGACCACCACGGGACCGCTGATGATCACAACTTCGTGTCCCAACCTGAGTGCTGCTTCGGCCAAGGCTTTCCCCATCCTGCCGCTGGAGCCATTTGTCAAGTAGCGCACGGGATCGAGATACTGACGCGTTGGGCCGGAGGTGATGAGGATTCTCGCCATTTAGACCAATTTCGTGGGACGAATTGAGCGTTTAGGACAACGCCTTCTCGATCGCGGCTAAGATCGACTCCGGAGCGGCCATTCGCCCGATTCCTTTCTTGCGACAACTCAACCAACCTTCTTCCGGATCAACGACCCCAACACCATCGTCTCGCAATTGCTTCAAATTGCGTTGTACTGCGGGCTTCTCCCACATCTCGCAATTCATGGCGGGAGCAATCAGCGTCTTGCCTGGAAAGGCCAAATAAAGTGTGGAGAGAAGATCGTCGGCAAGTCCATGTGCGGCCTTGGCCATGAAGTTCGCGGTGGCTGGGGCGATGCAGAACAGCTCCGCTCGTTCAGACAAAGTGATGTGAGCTCCCAACGGATGAGATGCATCATCGAAAATCTGTGTCGCGACTTGACGCCCCGTCAAGGCGGCGAAAGTCGCTGGCCCGACGAACTGCTGAGCGGCCATCGTCATCACGACCGATACACCGTGACCAGTCTGCACGAGTTGACTGACCAGCACAGCGGTTTTGTACGAGGCGATACCGCCCGAAACACCGATAAGGATTTCGCGACCGGTCATAGGGGTCCAATCAGACCGGTCCCGTCAGGACCGGCCTCACTTAGACGGGCAACGGATTGATGTCTGGCCCAGCACTACCTTCTTGGAGGTCGCCGGTGATTTTCACTTCGTTGGACGAATCGAGGAAGATTTTGTCTTGTAGCACTTCCTGCAGGACGATCGCCATCTTGTCCATGCTGTTGTCGGAGATAACTAATGGGCGGCTGCCTGCGTTCAGTTGGACCAACCGTTTTTGGATCAGCGTCGACAACTTAAAACGACCGCCAACTTTGTTCACGATCCCTTCCTCTTTCAACTCTTCAAACATCTCATTCTCCGCTTGCCAGGATTTGACAGATATCTTCGACAGCTTGGTCAACGGTGTCGTTGACGACTTCGTGTTTATATTTCTTAAGGCAGGCCATCTCGCGACGGGCAACTTCCAATCGCCGCCTAATCGAATCTTCCGTTTCGGTTCCACGGTCCCGCAGTCGTCGTTCCAATTCCTCGTCGCTGCCAGGGTGTAGGAAGATCGTGATTGCTTCAGGATGGCTGTCCAGAACCATCATGGCTCCTTCGACATCGATCTCTAAAACTACCCATTTTCCTGCCGCAAGGCCAGCGGCCACTGTTTTTTGCAGCGTTCCGTAGTAGTCCCCACGGCCAAAGACCTCTTTCCACTCCAGAAACTCGTCATTCTCGCGTCGGCGGGCAAAGTCGTCTTTCGAGAGGAAGTGATATTCGACACCATCCGTTTCGCCAGGACGAGGCCGCCGGGTCGTCGCCGAAACACTCAATTCCAGCGGTCGCGAACATTCCGCCAGCACTCGCTTCAGCACCGTCGACTTTCCAGCTCCCGACGGTCCCGAGATAATCACCAACTTGCCAGGCTTCAACTCCGCTGTACCCATCTACTCGACGTTCTGAATCATTTCTCGAATGCGTTCGATTGCGGCCTTGATGTCGATGACGTGGCGCCCAATCTCACCATCGTTTGCCTTGGAGCCTATCGTATTCGACTCGCGAAACATCTCTTGTGTAATGAATTCGAGCTTTCGACCGCTGCTTTCGTCCAATCCCATGATCGCATCAAATTGCTCAAGATGATGTCGCAAGCGGACTACTTCTTCTGAGATATCACTTCGTTCGGAGAACAATCCAACTTCGCGAATCACGTCGGAAGCTTCGACACGCACCTCAAATTCGGCCAGAAGCTTGTTCATCCGCTCCGTCAATCGATCGCGATAGCCTTCAGTGACCAGCGGTGCTCGCTGGGCCACCGAATCCAGCGCCTGGCCGATCGACTGGCACTGGGCCGCCATGTCGGTCGCCATCGCAGTGCCTTCCTCCGTCCGCATCTTCGTTAGACCTTCGAGCGCCTGAACCAACGTTCGCTCGACGACTGGCCACTCGGCATCGGTGTCGACGTTACGCGATACACGCTCGTCTACCACGCCGGGCAACGCCAGCAAGGACTCAAGCGTAACTTGCGAATCAAGCTTCAGTTTCCGGGCGACCTCAGTCAGTTGACGTTGATAGCTGGCCAGCGCCGTCTCGTTCAATCGGAAATCATCGGCAGCGGCTTGGCGTTCGACTCGCAGATCGAGCTGCACAGTGCCGCGTCGAACATAGCGCCGGACCACTTCTTCGATCTTCGGCTCCAGCGGGCCGTAGCCTTCGCTCGTGCGCAGCGCCAGCTTGAAGTAGCGGCTGTTGACCGTACGAACTTCAGCGGCGACCGAGACGCCTTCTTCGGTGACATGGGCCGACCCTTGGCCGGTCATGCTAAGCAACAAAGCAGCGTCCTTTCACAAACAAGCCTGGCTCAGAGTCGGCAATAGAGTTTGCTTTTCTGGCTTGCTGCCCCGGAGGGGCATCGTCAAGTCAGCCCAGGCAAACGGCCCGGGATCGCAATCGCATCAATGCATGTTAGCCCCAGCGGGGCGTCTCTAAACGTAGCGTTCGATTTCTATTAGGAGCGCCCCAGTGGGGCTTCAATTCCTATTTATGAAACTCCGACCCCGACCGCTTGTTGGGCTGCCATTGGGCCGCCCCTTTGGGCCTGGGAGAATTACTCGCTCTTCTCTTCGCTATTTGCCTTCTCGGGTGTTGCCTCGGCGGATTCTGCGGGGGCCGACTCCGTTGATTCGGTCGTTGTTGGTGCCGGCGATGCCGGAGCCTCCGCCGGTGCTGCAGCATCCTCTGTTGCAGCCGGAGCAGCCGATTCGGTAGTGGCTTCCGAGACGGGCGCGTCGTCTGTACTCTCGGTAGCTGGAGTTGTGTCGCTCGGCATGTCCTCGGGAGTATCCGTCGTCAGCGACGGACCAGGAGTGGTGTCGAACGTCGTTTGGTCGGTGTTGCCGAACACGTTCTCAGGTGTGTTCAAGACCTTGATCGCAGAAACGGACAGGATAATCCAGAAGGCAGCGACGCCAATCGTGATCCGCGTGAACAAGTCACCTGCTTTCGAGCCGAAAGCGCTTTGGCCACCCATGCCACCCAAGGCACCGGTCAGACCGCCACCACGACCTCGTTGGACGAGGACGAGCAGGATCAGAAAGACGGAGGTTACCAACAATAGCGTCATGAACAGGAACTGCATGTCGAACGGTCCTTGTTGAAGAGGCGGCTTTCGATCCCTCGAATTACTTTGCCGCAGCGATGATTCCTAAAAAGCTGTCTACTTTGAGCGAAGCACCTCCCACGAGGGCTCCGTCGATGTTTGGTTGGCCAAGCAGTTCGCCGGCGTTGTCGGGCTTCACACTGCCGCCGTATTGAATTCGAACAGCCGCCGCAACGTCGGAATTGTAGCGAGTTTCCAGCAATGTGCGAAGATCGGCATGAACCTCTTCGGCTTGCTCGGGCGTGGCGACCTTGCCGGTGCCGATCGCCCAAACGGGCTCGTAGGCGATCACGATGCCGCTCATCTGCTCGTTCGTAAGACCAGCCAGCGAGCCATCACACTGCTGCTGAACAACGGACTTAGTGTGGCCCGCTTCTCGCTCCTCGAGTTTTTCACCGACGCAAACGATTGGGATCAGACCAGCCGCTAGAGCCGCATGGACTTTACGATTCACATCTGCGTCCGTCTCGCCGAGAATATGCCGCCGCTCGCTGTGGCCGAGGATCACATACTTGCAACCTACGTCCAGCAACATGCTTGCGCTGATTTCGCCAGTGAAAGCACCGTTGGCTTCGTGGTACATGTTCTGAGCACTCAGTCCAACGCCGGAGCCCTTCGTCACTTGTCCGACGGCGTCCAAATAGACGCTGGGCGGCGCAACGGCGACCTCAATGTCGGACTTCCCGAGCTGCTGGACGATCCCCTCAGCCAATGCCACGGCTTCTGCACGCGTTTGGGTCATCTTCCAGTTGCCAGCGATGAAGGGACGTCTCACGTATCAGCTCCTGTGGTCGAGGTCGATCGATAATCTGGCGAGCGTCGCCAAGTCGTTCAAACCGCAGAGTTTAGCAGATGGCGTCGCGATCCGTCGAGGGTGCCGGTGGTCGCAAGATCGTCAACTTCAGATTGACAGCGGGGTACGGGGCACACCAGAATACAAATCCAACCCCGGTAAGGGTTACCGCCCCGATCGTCATCCCTGCCGGAAGCCCTGCCACGATGCCGCAGAGAACATACGACTCGCAAACGTCCTTCCCATGTCGGAGTTGCCACGATGAAACCCGTTCGTTGCCAAGGCCCTATTGCTCGTCGCAGCTTTCTCCAAGCCGGTGCCCTGGGCGTGGGAGGACTGTGCCTTGCGGATGTCATGAAGGCTCGCGAAGCCACTGGTGCTGCGACGATCGAACCAGACACTTCGGTCATCTTCATCTGGCTTCCCGGCGGACCTCCCCATATGGAAACCTACGACATGAAGCCGGATGCGCCGGCAGATTATCGAGGCATCTTCCGACCAATCAATACCAACGTGCCGGGTATCGATGTCTGCGAGTTGCTTCCGCTGCACGCCAAAATCGCCGACAAGTTTACGCTCATCCGTTCGATCGCTCACGAGTTTGCCGATCACGGCGGTGGTCACAAGCGTTTTCTGACGGGACGCTTGCCGCAGACGCCTGTTGGGTTCGTCAACGATGCGCCCGCCGTTGGCTCAATCGTGGCGAAGATGCGAGAAGGTCGAAACGTCGGCGTGCCGAATTACGTCTCCGGTGCGAACAATGGCAGACACGGCATCGACGTCTACAGCTTCGGCAGCGCCTACTTAGGCAACGACACGCATCCCTTCGTTGTGCCGGGCGATCCCAGCGAGCCGGGCTTCAAAGTCCAGAACCTTGCACTCGACGCGTCGCTGTCGGATCGGCTCGACAACCGTGCCGAGTTGCTGCGCGGATTTGACCGCTACCGCAAGCAGGTCGAAAGCGATGACGTGATGAACGCAATGGATACGTTCCAGCGGCGTGCCGTTGAGCTACTGACGAGTGACAAGGCACGGAACGCCTTCGACCTCTCGCAGGAGCCCGATGAACTTCGGGACCGCTACGGTCGCCACGCGTGGGGGCAGCGTGCATTGCTGGCGAGACGGTTGATCGAAGCCGGATCAAGCTTCGTGACAATGGTCATGGAGAATCCGTACCAGTCCGGTGTCGAGTGGTTGAAGAACGGCACCTACAATTGGGATTCGCACGCCGTAAATTGCCATTTGTTCGACGATCTGAAAGCCCGGGCCCCGATCTATGATCAAGCGGTAACGGCCCTGGTCGAAGATGTCCACAATCGGGGGCTGGATAAAAAGTGCCTCGTTATCGTGACTGGAGAGTTCGGGCGCACGCCGCGCATTTCGAATTCGATCGGTACGCAGACGGGCGTTATGCAGCCGGGACGCGATCACTGGCCGCAAGCGATGTCGATGCTGGTCACGGGCGGTGGGATGCGAACCGGGCAGGTTGTTGGTTCGACGAATTGGAAGGGCGAGCATCCGCAAGATCGTCCGCTCACGCCGAATGATCTTTGGTCGACTGTCTATCGCCATCTTGGCATCAACCAGGAGCTAAGCTTCCCTGATCATAGCGGGCGACCGATGCCGATTCTTCCGTTCGGAGAACCGATTGCTGAGCTGATCTAGGCGACAGCTCTGGTCACAACACGACGAAGTCCTCGAAGACTTTGGACGCGTTGATATCAGGACACGCGATCTATCTCTTGCCCGCGATCTGAGTGGGAATGCTCAACAACAAGGAACCGCAGGTCACGTATAGCGTTTTCATGTCGTCACCGCCGAACGTGCAATTGGTAATCGTGTCTTCTGGCGTTTCGCGATAGGCCAGCAGTTTGCCTTCTGGAGAAACGACGTGAATGCCGGGCTTGGTGTCGAGAGTCTCACTCGTGTTGCGCGTTCTATGTAATCCTGCTGCGACGTACAGATTGCCATCTGCATCGATGCACATACCATCGCCGCTGCGACCGGGGTAGAAGTCGATGAGTACACGGCCATTTGAGACGCTGCCATCCATGTTCAGGTCGTACACGCGAATGTCGCGGTGATGATCGGCGTCCGGATGGGCTTCGATCAGGTACAGTTTCTTGTTGTCGGGTGAAATCACAATGCCATTAGGCATATGAACCTCGGGCCACGCCAGGATCTGATGTAGTGAACCATCGAGGTCGATTCGATAGACAGCCTTCGCATTCTCGCCCTCTGGATCGTCGACGCCGGATCGCGAAGAGAAGTAGATGCGTCCTCGATTGTCCATGCACAGGTCATTCGGCTTGGCCAATCGCTTCCCTTGATAACTCTCGGCGATGATTTCGACCTCGCCCGTCTTCGCGTCAGTTCGTGTTACGCGAGCGGTTCCGCCTTCACAGGCGAGCAAGCTGCCGTCCTGGGCAAAGAACAATCCGTTCGCCTCGTTTGATTTGTCGCGAAACACAGTCAACTGCTTCGCACACGGGTCCCACTTCAGGATTTTGCTGACCGGAACGTTTGTGAACAACAGGCTGCCGTCCGGCGCAGCGGCAGGCCCTTCGGTAAAAACGTTTTCGTCTTCGATCTTCACCAAGATTTCGACGGGGCCAAGGAAATCGTTCGTTGTGATCCGCGAATAATCAGCGGCGGTCGCTTGGCTAGTTTGCGACAGGCCCTGCGTCATGATGGCTGCTGTCGCGACAGTGCTCTGCTGGAGAAATCGACGACGAGTTTGTCGCCCAACTCGATTAATTTGTGTCATGTTGCGGGCTCTGGGGCTGGCTCGTTGGCTGAAGACTGACGGAAGGAGCTGACGAGTATACTACTTTCGGTCGGCAGAGGCACAACCGTTCAATGCTGTGCAACGACCGCAGAAGATGCGTCGTTCCAAAAGTATTTCCGTTGCAGGCGTTTGCCGCACCAGAAAGAGGTGTTCGCTGCGGCTGACGCCGACACCCTCCGCGTGTGCGACTTACGAACCGGATCGCTGGTAGAGTGAGCGACCGATTCCGGCGGCGCCAATGTAGCCGGCATCACCGCCAAGGGTGGCGTAGTCGATCGTCACCGTATCGCGGACGACGTGGTAGGCACGTGCTTGAAATTCTTCTCGCACACGATCAAGAAACATCCGACCGGTCGCTGTAGCATGCCCACCAAAATCCATCGCCCCGCCTAAGATGATTGCTTCCGGATCAACCGCGTGCACAACGGTGACGATTCCAATGCCGAGCAGTCTCGCCGTTTCGACGATCACTTCGAGCGACAACTCATCGCCACGTTCTGCCTCTTCATAGATCATAAAGGAGGTGAGTTCCCCTTCGGCGACTCGCGCGGTCAACGTGCTTTCGCGTCCCGCCGCGAGAAGATCAGCAGTACGTGCCACAACACCAGGCGCACTGGCATACGCCTCCAACTGTCCTTGCCCACCACCCCACACGCAAAGTCGTGCATCCAACCGCGAGTCAACGATGATGTGCCCGAGTTCGGAGCCGAAACTATGAGAACCGTCGAGCGAGACGCCGTCGAGGATGATGCCGCCGCCGACTCCCGTCCCCAGCGTGAACATCACCATGCTATTGAACTGACGTCCGCTGCCGATCCAATACTCGCCATAGGCTGCGGCATTGGCGTCGTTCGCGAAGCCAACCGGCTTGCCGCACAGCTTGCTCAGCGTGTCTCGCAAGGGAAAGTAACGCCAGCTTGGCATATTCGGCGGTTCGAGAATCAGTCCCTTCGGAATGTCCATCGACCCAGGTGATCCCAACCCCACTGCGGCAACGTCTTCCAACGTCAACGCCAATTCCGATAACAGCGAAGCGATCGCGTCGTGACTGCGTTGCATGGCGGCTTCCGCGCCAAGAGCTTCGTCCGTCGGAATCGCCGTGTGTGCGAGTGTGTTGCCACGATCATCGACGATGCCGATCTTGATGTTCGTGCCGCCGACGTCGACGCCCACGAAGAATGGTGCGACCGCTTGGTCGCGAGTAATCCGTTCACTTGCCATGGCGGGTTTGCTGCTCAGGAAAAGAGGTTTGCGAGGTAGTTCCCGAGTATAGGAACTGCCCAGCGTACCAACAATCGGTTGGGTCTATCGCGACGCGTCATCGAGAGTGCGTCGCAACACTTCAATCAAATCCACCGGGAATGCACCCACCGTTGTCAGGTGAAACGCTCGCTGGGTATCGCCTCGGACTTCTACTTGCAAGTCTAGACGCTCGGGCGGCAAGCAGGCACGGACGCGTTCGCCCCACTCGACGAGCGTGATGCCTGGTGAAGCAAACATCTCGTCGACGCCTAGTTCAAGAAACTCGTCGTCGTCCTGGATGCGATAGGCATCCAAGTGATTGAACTCCCGCTCTGCGGAATAATGCTGACAGAGGACGAAAGTCGGGCTGACCACATCGGCGCGATTTATTCCACACGCGGCAGCGATGGCTTGAACAAGTCGCGTCTTGCCGGCACCGAGCGTTCCGGAAAGGCATACAGTCGTCCCGTCTGGCAAACACTTCGCGAGAGCGGCACCGAATCGATCAGTGTCGTCGAGGTTGTCAGCTTGAAAAGTGAACGTGCTCTCGGACATCAGTGTTCGTATCCATGCGGAGTAAGCGGATGACATTCACCTGTTGCGGAACGCAACCACAAACCGGGGTCTGCAATGAATTCGCCGACGCGAGTAACCGGAACACCGAATGATCGGTCAGCGACGATCTGCTCGGCAGTTTCAGGCGAAGTGGCGATGATCAATTCAAAATCCTCGCCATCGCCGAGTGCATGGTCAAGTGGCGAGCCCTTGGCGGGGTTTTGTTCACTTAAGCGATAGGCATCCGCCGAGATCGGCACTTGTGACGCATCCAAGATCGCGCCGCATGCGCTCTCACGTGCCAAGCGATTCAAGTCGAGCGACAACCCGTCGCTCACATCCATCGCACCGTGCAGTTCGTAACGAGAATGAAGATACAACGCCTCCTCAACGCGAGGCCGAAAGTCAAAATGCCGGCCGAGGATGCTACCACCGAATTGGCCCGTGACAAGAATCACGTCGCCTGCGCGTGCGCCACCGCGCATTAGCACTCCCCGCTTTGTAGGCTCGCCAATTGCCGTCACGCTAATCGCAAGTGGATGCTTCCAGCTATTCGTGTCGCCACCGGCGAGGGCCACGCCGAATTCGTCAGCCATCTCTAAGACTCCCTCGTAAATCATCTTCATGACCTCGAGGGAAACGTCTGTGGGCACGGCGAGCGACACGATGGCGGCGACGGGCTTTGCGGCCATCGCGGCGAGATCGCTAAGATTTACGGCCAACGACTTTCGGCCAATGCGTCTTGGATCACAATCGTTCAACACGAAATCAACGCCGTCCATCAACATGTCGCTTGTGACGACACATTTCCCGGACGCGAGCGACAACAAGGCTGCGTCGTCGCCGATTCCGATTGGCACGAGCGGATGCGAGGGAACCCGTGCTCGCAACCAGTTAACGAATTCCGACTCCATGGCAAATCCGCACCCGCGAGTGGTGAGCGACGTTTGCTGTTCGACGAACCTCGTCGATTCGCAGCATCAGCCATCAGCGTAGCAGAGCCGACGAAGGTTTCGTAGCTCGACTCTCTGAGTCGAACAGAAGTTGCGATAGATGCTCGACTCAGAGAGTCAAGCTACTTACTCAGTTCGCATGGAGACCTGGAGGTGTCCGAACAGTGTCTCGCCACCTCGTAGCACATAGAACTTCACCGGCTCGTTCGCCCGGACGACGTCGCTTTCGAGGATGAACGCAACGTTATCCATCGATACGGTTTCCCACTTGTGCATGCCGACCAGGATGTCGCCGTAGCGAATTCCCTGTCGCGCGGCGGGGCTGTCCGGGCGAACTCCAATGACTTTCAAGCCACCTCGATATCGAGTGCTGATGCGACGGAAGGTGCCACTTGCGGTTGGCGTCAAGCGGATTCCGAAGACATCCCAAGCCAATTCGGAGACGGAACGTTCTGAAAGCGACGGATTGTCGAGCACAAGCGATAGCTTCTGTGATTCACCACCACGGCGAATGGAAAGGAGCAGTTCGTCGCCGCCTCGTTTGTCGATCATGGCTCGCTCAAAATCGAGGGCGCGACTGATTGAAGCTCCTGCGACTTCCAAGACAATATCACCAGGCAACAAGCCAGCGGTATCAGCCGCACTTCCAGAGGCGACCGATGTGACCATAAATTCGCTCTTGTCAGGACTCGCCAATGTCTTGCCATCGACGCCGTGATTCGCGGTCTTGCGGACTTCTGCGTCCAACAGACGAGCGGTGACGTCGAGGGCGCGATCGATGGGTACGGCGAAACCGATGCCCTGAGCTCCTACGCGCACTGCAACATTGATGCCGATCATGTCGCCATCGATGTTCAATAGCGGACCGCCAGAATTACCGGGGTTGATACTGGCATCGGTCTGGATTAGGTCAGCATACTCTTGTCCTTCGCCAACCTCGACCGTGCGGTGCAGAGCACTGACGATCCCGCGCGTTACGGTGTGTTCGTAACCATAGGCATTCCCGATGGCGATCACTTCTTCGCCGGTCATTAGGTCGCTCGAGGTGCCGATGGTCATTGTTTGCATCGGGTGCGGCGTTTCGATCTTAATGACCGCCAGATCGGTACTCGGGTCGTGCGCGACAACACGGGCGACCAATGTCGTGCCGTCGGCCATTGATACTTGGACTTGCTTGACGCCATCGACGACATGGAAGTTCGTGACGATATAGCCCCGAGGATCGATCACGATACCCGTTCCCATACCGTTGACTTGCTTCATCGCGCCGGCATCTTCGTCCGCCGCGACGGTTTTGCGTCCGTGGATGTTCACGACCGAGGACTTTGCCTGCTCGACGGCCTGCACGATCGCACTACGTCGCAGCGAGGTCGCATAGGTCGAGGAAGGCACCATGAGCGACAGAGCGGTGAGGTGCAATACGATCAGCAACCTGACCGAGAAACGCCGGGAACAGAACGCGGGATCAGGCATACGGGGCTCGTCAGGGTTGGTCTGTTCCGCTCCGCCCCCTGGGTGGAAACGTAGCGGTAGAACTAGGTGCGCGGGAAACTCCTGTTCGATGTGTCCGAAGGGTTAGATCGGCGGTTCGGATCAAAGACCTGTAGACGCCCCCCTTGAGGACGCAGCGTCGTCCTAACTTACCGACTTTGACAGCGGATTAGGGGGCTTAGGCAGAGGAGGCTTGGCTCCGCCCAAATTGTGATCGATCCGGGGCGGGCAGTGGTACCGTTCGCCGTAAGCCGGGCACTGCAGCCGGGCACTGCTGCCCGACAGAAGACGGCCAAGAGTGGCCGTCCTACTTTCGGGAATCGCAAGCTGGACCACTATCCCAGGGCGTTCAGTTATCCCAGGGCGTTCAGTCCGGACAGACCATCCGCCAGCAGCGATGAATCCGCTGGTTTCGGAAGTCTTCGGGAACGGTTTTGCGGCTAATCTCGCGGACCTCAAGTTCCGAGAAACTAGCTTCGTCGAGCTTGAATCGCCTAAAGTTTGTCGAGAAATAGATCACGCCGCCGGGGCTCATCTGACGCATTACCCCGTTGAGCAGTTCGACATGGTCTCGTTGAACGTCCCAATCTTCTTCCGTTCGCTTGCTGTTCGAGAAAGTCGGAGGGTCGACGACGGCAAGTGTGTACTTGTCGTTAGCTGCCGGATCTCGCAAGAAGCCGCGTGCATCGCTACGCAAGTACCGATGTTCCGGGCCGTCAAAGCCGTTGGCAACCATGTTGCGCTGTGCCCACTCCAAGTAACTGCGGTTCCAATCGACGGTCGTCGTTCGCGCTGCTCCACCGCTAGCAGCGTAGACCGTGAAGGCTCCCGTATACGCAAACAGATTCAGGAAGTTGGCCCCTGCAGCTTCCTCACGCACCATCGTCCGCGTAATACGATGATCGAGAAACAGGCCCGTGTCGACGTAATCGGACAAGTTCACGATAAATTGGAGACCGCCTTCGTGGACTTTAATCTCATATTGTCGCCCGGCAAGGTGTTCGTGTTGCTTGGTGCCGCGTTGGCGTTCCCGCCGCTTGAAGAAGATCTTGTCCGCAGGCACATCCAACGACTCACCGGCCGTTTGCACCATCAGATCAAGCCAATCGGCGTGTTGCCCAAGGTCGCGATCGTGGGGACGCTCATACTCTGCAATGTGCAGGTGATCCTCGTAGCGGTCGACGATCAGCGGGATTTCGGGGATATCTCGTTCGTAGATTCGGAAGCAAGTGATCCCCTGCTTCGTTGGCCAGCGTCGGAGATGCCGCGCGCGCTTTTTCAGTCGACTGCGGAACAACTCCGCCTGCTCGCGCCCCTTGTCGGTGATGCCGCCAAACACCGGTTTTACGGGTGGCCGGACGGAACGCGGCTTTTGAACTTCCGCTGGGATCTCGTTGTGGTTCGTCTCCGACTCGGGTGACTGCGTGGCATCCCGACCAGCGTTGGGCCGAGGGCCGTAGAATTGAAAGTAAGTGCATTCGATCCGCCCGTTGTACAGCTTACGGCGTCGATCGGCGGGACGCTGAATCAACGTCTCGAAGTCCGGATACGAAGTGATGATGTAGTGGGACCAGGTGGGCAGCGAGCGTAATACCTCCGGAATCGATTCATACAGCTCGCGCCATTCCCACTGTTCGCCGAGTCGCTCGCCATACGGAGGGTTCGTGATCAGACAGCCGTATTTACGTTGACTGGCCAGCGCGTCGAAGGCTCGACGTTGAAAATGAACTTGTTCTGATACGCCGGCCCGCTCGGCGTTTTGTCTGGCTGCGTATAAGGCTCCTTGATCGATGTCGGTTCCTACGAGTCGCTCTTCGAACGGAGGCAGCATCAAATCCTTGGTCTCTTGCCTCGCCTCACGCCACTGTTCGTTCTCGAACTGCGGCCATTGGTCCGATGGAAAACTTCGCGCGATACCCGGAGCGATATTTCGACCGATCAACGCCGCTTCGATCGGCAAAGTGCCGCTGCCACAAAACGGATCGAGGAATGGGCGGTCTTGCTTCCAGAAGCTCAGCTGGATCATCGCTGCCGCCAGCGTCTCTTTGAGCGGGGCTTCCGCAGCTTGCAATCGGTAACCTCGCTTGTGCAAACTGGGGCCCGTTGTGTCGATCGTCAGCGTTGCCTGATCGTTCAACAGTGCGATCTCAACTTTATAGAGCGCTCCCGTTTCGGGCAGCGTTTCGACGCGATGCCCGGCCAGCAGGCTTTCGACGATCGCTTTCTTAACGGCCCGTTGGCAAGCTGGCACGCTCGACAACTGCGACTTCAGCGAGCGCCCGATGACAGGGAATTGCCCATCTTTGGGAATCCAACTGGCCCAGGGCAGCGATTTCGTCGTCTCGAACAACGCGTCGAAGTCGGCAGCTTCGAAACTCGCGACGCTGACCAGAACACGATCCGCCGACCTGAGCCATAGGTTCGCTCGGCAAATCGCGGACAAGTCTCCGGAAAAGTGAATTCGCCCAGGGTCCCCGATCCGAGCCTCGTAGCCTAACGCCGCCAGCTCGCGTTTTACGACCGCTTCCAGACCGAATGCCGTTGTTGCAATTAATTCGAATTGTTCGTTCATGGGATGCGGAGTCGAGTGTGGCTGGGATCGAGTCGTTGAGCCCCCCAGCAGTTCGCGAGGTCTTGGGTCTCGAAGAATCGACCCCGGCCACGTGGTTTGATCACGATTGATTTCTGACATCACCGTACCGTTGATTCCGAGCTCCGTACATGGGCACA
This sequence comes from Planctomycetaceae bacterium, assembly GCA_020638975.1. GTDB lineage: Bacteria > Planctomycetota > Planctomycetia > Pirellulales > Pirellulaceae. The sequence continues at coordinate 261,222 of JACKHN010000006.1, read as the reverse complement.
CGCTCGTTTCACCACCGAGCTGCATAAGTCTTGAAGCGAAATTCGTGGCATGGCAAGATAGTGCCTGAGACTACCGCTACTGATTTGGGGAATGCCATGAATCGATTGAAATACGCCCTTTCGCTGTCGCTCGTTGTTTTAGGACTGTTTGCCTGTGCCGGAGTCAGCCGCGAAGGCGACTCAGCGCCTAAACGCGTCAAGGCCACGAGTACGCTCGAATTGCGAGATTTAGTGGGCCAAGAGGTCACCGCTTATGGCTCCGTCGAGTCCACGGGCAAGTCGTCCAGCGGACACCAATTCCTGAATTTCTCGGGCAAACAGCTGTCGGTCTTCTGCGGCAAAGACGATGTTGCGAAGTTCAAGGACGGAAAACCGGCCGATTTGTACGCCAACAAGGAAGTTGAGGTCACGGGAACCCTCTCGCTGTTCAATGGCAAGTTGCAGCTCAAGCTGACGACCCCTGAAAACATTCGGATTCTCGAAGAAACGACGGGCCGCTCGCCTCCAAAGACGGTTGAGTTGAAGCAGGTCGGTCGCGAAGCCTGGATGAGCCCGGCGGGGCTCCGATATCAGGGGCACGACCCCGAGGGTCTGAACCGGGTCGAGCATGTCGAGCGCCACACGCGAGACATCCCGGATCGTGATGGACCACACGGCGTGTTCGACGGCGGCAGAGAAGTTGCCTTTGCGGTGATTGACGAGGCGTGGGATTTGGCCGAAAAAAAGAAGTTGCGAGCGGATGTTGAGGGAGACCGCAGTTCTTACCTCGTCCGCATGAACCGGCGAGTCGGATACCTCGGCGGAAAAACTGGCAAAGAACGAGGCAATCCGCCTCTTGACCGCGTCTTTATTGTTTTTGAAACTGACACCAAGAATATCGTTACTGCTTTCCCCAAATGAGAGAAGCGATAAGGAAGTCATGAGTACGGACGAGACACCCTATATCTGCGAGTGTGATTTCTGCGAACAAGGCCTGCTTCGGTTTCGGTCTTGTCCCGAATGTGAAGCCATCTGCGCGGTCTGTGACGAATGTGAACTAATATGGGAAGACGTCGCCGAGGTCAGTGATGACCCGAGCGTCAAAGCGGCCTCGGCTTACCCGCGGTGTCCGGTATGTGGTGCCAAGGAGAAGGGCTGGCCGGCGCTTGATTTCGAAGAGATCCAAGATGCGGAGCTCGAAGACTACATCTCCGAAGACTCGGTCTGATCCGCGAACGTGGGCACTGCTTAGCAACGCTCGCCTATCCCACGTCGGAAAACCGTCAGTTATTTCACGAGCGATGCTTACGTGCGATAAATCCGGCTTTTGCGTTCGCCGAGATTATTTGCGATTTGCATCGTTTAGGATGTTGGTCAGACTGTTGACCAAGCCTGGGGACAAGTACTTGCCGAGCGCCTCTCGCAACTTGGCATAGAGCTGATCGATTCGAGCTTGTACCGACTTAACGGGCGATACGATCTGTTGGTCTTGTTGGGCGTCGAGTTGTCGAACGAGGTCGTTTCGAGTGGGTAACTGTTTGATCTCCTCAAGAAGATCCTGAGCTTCCTTGAGTTTGGCCTCTTTCTCTTCTCCGCTCAGCGCCTTCGCTTCTTCAATTCGGAGCATAAACCGAGCTTTTAGGATCTCACGCTGTGCTTCCAAGTCCATCAATTGTCCTTGGATGCCTTTGACAAACCCCTCGGCCTGAAGACGCGGTGCGTCGTCGGGAACGCTCGCCAAGAGATTGGGGTACAGCCCTGGAACCATGGGTAACCGAGCTAGAAGCTGAGCCCCGTTCTTCAAATAAATGATTCGAAGAGCCGTCTCCGATTGCTCGATCTCAATAGAACCATTCCAATCGGTCCGCCCGAGCAATTCCGCTGGTTCTCCGGTCACCTTCGGCGTCGATGGTGTTTTGGAAGTTGCCGCAACCGGTGCCGCTTTCTCTTCTGAGGTCTCCGCCGCATCTGTCTCACTGGCGGGAGTTTTTTCATCCTGAGAAACTTCGCTTTCTGACTCGTCCTCCGATGCCGCAGGTGCGACAACGGGGGCAGGTTCGGCGGGCGGGTCCGGTTCAGGAGCCTTCGCATAGACTTCGAGACCCGGCATTGGATAGGGTACGTCGTCTCGCGTTATGGCTCGGCTGAGCACTTGAAGGGTCGTCGTCTTCGTTGTCGGTTTAACTTTTAAAGCATAGCGTTCTTTACGAGCCGTGAATTTTCCGGTGACAGGGTTCGGTTTCCCCGACCACACCCGGGATGTCATCAAGTAGGGATTTGTTTCATCTGGTGATAGAACCTGGAGAAAAGTCCATTCAATTGGAACGATCTTCGTTGGCAGGCCTGCCCGATCGTTGTTGCGTTGAATGGGAAGCAAGACATCGTCTACTCCGATATAGCACGGGGAGTGTCGGTCGAGCACCAATCCGCCCGCGCGGATGCGGACGATCGCGGTTTTCGGACCACCTTCTTCGAGTCGCGCGATCGCGCGGAAGGATTTCGAGACGGCGTCGAAGCACGCGGTATCAAGTAGCTCCGGTTGCCGAACAACTCGCTGAACCGGTGCCCCATAAAGCCGCGTCCGGCAGTCGAGTTCTACCGCTTGGACGTGGAACTCGCGAGGAGTGACATGGACCGTCAGAAGGATGATCTTATCGCCCTTTAATGATTCCGGAGCGACAACGTCCAGCATTTCGGGAGTGACCAATGCGAGATCGATCAGCATGCTCGAACGCAACTCGGCGGGTGCGTCCGTAATCTCCGTCTTCCAGGGCGCGCCGATAAAGGCTTCGATCTTTTCCGACAAGGCAAGCATTAGAGCTTGTTGAACTTGGCGGTCTAATTCGCCTGCGCTTTCCGTGGCTTGCCAGATCTGCACTTTATAGGGCGAATATTCCCAAGCTTGCTGCTGTGCAGGCGAGCGGCTTGGAAGCAAGAGGCAAGTCGCAATGACACCAACAAGTATCGCCACGAAAGTGCGTGTTTTTGCTGGTTGGCGGTCAAGTTGTAAGTCAAGTTGATGCATTATCTATTAACTAGCGTTATGGACTTTGTGCCCCGAGTCGCCACTGATCAACATTCTGATATAGCCAGACCAACGGATCACCAACGTCGATATTTCGCACTCGTTTGTTGTAAATGAAATAGTCCACCGTTTGCCAAAGGGGGATAACCGTTACTTCGTTGTGTGCAGCATGATGGAGGGCAATGAGTTGGTCGTGTACATCCCCCCAATTCTCCGCCGCATCCAAACGCCGAAGCGCCTGATTCACATAGGGGCTGTCGGTTTGGGCAACTCCCCTTGCGCCGAGCAGTCGTCGAGCATCGGAAACTGGTTCCCAGATTGCGATCTCGGTGTAGAGCAAGTCGCACTCGTTGTCGGCGTCAAGCGTTTCACCTGGCGGCAATTCCTTTACCTTGACTTCGATCCCAATAATACCAAGATGCGTAATGATGGCCTGACAAGCGATCCGCGCCGATTCGGTAGCTGGATGAGCGATGAGCAGAGGTGTTAGCGTCGGCGGTGCTTCTTCGAGCAACTCCGCTTTTAAAGCCAACTCCTTTTCGGCGATGATCGTAAGCAGTTTTGCCAGGCGCGGACGCCAGACGCGTGGTTCTAACGTGTGATCGTACGCATATCCCAACGGATCGGTCTGATCAATGCCCGCAGGAAAGGGGCCGCTGAGAATTCGACATCCGGCGATTTCCTTACCACCGAGTAACTCTTCTTCCAGGATTCGCTTCCGATCGATACCAAACACGAGCGCTCTGCGAAAGTTGGCGTTCGCGAGAAATGGGTGGTCTGATTTCGGTACCAACATATGGACGGTGGGCAGCGAGTATTTTTGCAGCACGAGATCGCTGTCACGTCCGAGTTGTTCGCTCAAACGCGCCGCATCCGACGGGAACAAACGATCAATGATATCGATCCGACCTCTCCGGAGTGCGTTCAACGCTGATTGGGCATCTTCGAACCGCTGTTCGATTAGTTCAGCCAGACGCGTTCCAGGAGTAAAACTCTTTAACAAGAACCGCGTCTCATTCTCGCCTTGGATGTCGACGCGAAATGATCCGGTCCCTTCTAAGGCTTCCTTTCCGTCTTGTTGAATTGAAGCGGACATCGGCACTCGTAAGAGTGATTGAGGAAGCACGTGCGAGCGGCGCAGATTTACATCGACTCGGAGCACGTCTTCGACGGTCACGCCAGTCACTAGACTGCCCCAAGCCTCGCGATATTCGAGCGAGCGGGGATTTGCCAATTCCAGGAGACGCCGCGACAGGTCGTATCCGTTTGCAAGCGGACTGTCGTCATCCTCGGTGAACTGCTTCAACCGAAAGATCATTGTTCTGCCATCAGGGCTTCGTTCGATCAATCCACCCGGGAATTGGTATTGGCCTCCCTCGCTGCCAGCGCCAAGGAACTCGATCAACGTCCGATGTACCAACCGCCCCGTCCGGCGAGCCGACCAATTGTCCAGTCGACCAGAGTCGTAGCTCAACGCAGGTTGCGTCACTCCAACGATGATCTGCGGATAAGTTTCAGCGAGTTCGAGTTCAAGTGCTTTCCCTCCTGGCACCGTCGGCGAAATATCCAAAGCCTGTCGGATCGAAGCGATCGCCTCGCGGTATTTTTGTTCTCCCAGAGCCGTCCTGGCGTCCGTCAATTTGACGCCGGCCAACTTGTCGAGCTGTTGTCGCCACTGCTGAATTGTTGTGGGTTGCGCGCTCCCGAATTTGGCAGCTAGTCGATCCAGAACGATTCGTGCCGAGCGATAGTCCTCGCGCTTGACGTAGTCCGCAACGATCTTGCTGACGAGAGTTCCCATGACGGTTTTGAGAGAACCGCCTTTGAAGTTGGGATTCCGATCATTGAGCTGGTCCATCACGGAGAGCGATTCTGCAAATCGCCCCGCTTTATAAAGCGAACCGGCATCTTGATAGAGAAACTCGTCAACGGCGGCTTCCAGACCAGGGTACTTTGGATACTCCGTCTGCAGTCGCGAGAAGTAGCGATAAGCTTCGTCCAACAGCCCCTCGACACGAACGAATTCCTTGGCAGGGTCAAGCGATTTTGCTTGTACGACCAATTCCTGAGCCTTCGCGAACAGCATGTTCTCGAAGAACTCAACTTTCGCGACGTGAATCCATTCGACTTCGTACAAGAACGCGTCGTCGTACAAAAAGCGAAACTGTAGTTTTCCCTTGCGATCTGCTTCCTGGAGCCGCGGTCGTTTCAACGATGAAAGGGTTTGCACCTCGGCGGTGAATCCCTTGTTCTCTTCATCGAGCACGATTAGGTCGAAGGGGTCGCGATCGAGCAAAGGCGTCTTTGTATCGACGTAGGTAGCTTCTGGCGTAACCGGCGCGTCTTCCTGTGCGTTGTTCGAAGTGGCCACAAAAAAGCACACCACTCCCACGACAAATCCCGACACGATGGCCCGCGGCGCGCGGCAACTACTCGGAGATTGCGATCGATTGTATTGACGTGAAGCGGTCTTCAAGTTATTGCCCCTCGGCACTGGGCGTGCGAATGACGTGAAGTGCACCGTCGCTGCCAGGAAGCAACACTCTGGCGCCGAATGCCACCGGCCCTGCACCGAGCGGCTCGCCGATTGTCACGGACGTGACCTGTTCGCCGCCGGCGCCGGCGATCCGGACGACAGAACCTTCTCGCAACGCAAACAGGAAATCGCTGGCGACTTGTAGCGGGTTACCCGCTGGCTGCCCGCCACATCCGACGCTATTCGCCCAACGTTGATTCGCGCCAGCTTCGAAGCAGAGCAAACCTTCGGTGCTCGACAGGCAGAGGACGGCGTCGCCGACTTGCACGGGTCCCCAAACGACGCGCCCCGTCAGTGCAAATTCTTTAGCGGGTTTGAGATCTCCCGCGTTTAACGCGACGATCACATCTCCTCCCGAATTTCGCACGACGCCATAGACGGTATCGCCGACTGCCGCCAAATCTGAAGTGATATCCAACTCCAATTTACCACTTGCAATGGGAGCCAGGAACGGTTTGGGATCTGGCTTGATCTCTACGCGATAGATGTTTTTGCGATCGTCTACGATGACGAAGGCTTCTCCAAGGACTGCCGGACGCTGCCATTTGACATCCTCGCCCGGCCCAAGTTTTGGCTGGAAGGGCAGCACGAGATTGTCGCCAGTTGTCGTATTCGCGAGTAGGACGGAGCCGTTGTCGAGTGGAGCGAGCAGGCCGTCTTGGAAGGCAACTGGGGTGCAAGTGACCTTTGCCCCCGAAAGTTTGAGTTGCACGATGCGCAACCGGCCCGGCCCGGCCTCCGGCGTGTAGATCAAGGCCCGTTCGTTATCCGAGGGATTGAAGAACGCAACTTTGCCGCCGGCGAATTCAACGGGATCCGTGAACGAAAGTGATCCAGATGCCGCGGTGACGGTCAACGCGGGTTCATTGCTCACTTTGGCCTGCAGCACCTTCGCGTCTATCTCGAACAGTGCGCCGGCTGCAGTGATCGCGTCCAACTGGCTGCCTGCGGGACTCACGCGGCCAATCGGAGTCCCGAGTTGCGTCTCCCATTCTGGTTGCCGAAAGTTATCGACCTGCAATGCGGACACAGTGGCTCCTACAGAACCCTGCTTACGACGCGTGACGATTAAAATGTCGCCAAATAGCCTTGGCGGTGCGATGCACGAATCAGAACTGTTGGTGACAGACTTCTGCGTGATTTGTTTCGTCGTTACTTGGAGCTGATACTTGATAAGCTTTTCGTCCGCGAGGACGAGGGTCGTGCCCTCCACGACGGGATAGCTGAGTAGCGGGGCTGCGCGTGAAGCAGGAAGTGCGGCGGTTGCCGTGGTGACGGTGTCTTTTTCCGTATTGAAGTCGATATTGAACACATTGACTTCACCCAAGTCGGTAACCACCAAAGGTCTCCGCCCATAGAGCACCATCGGTACAATCACGTTGCCGGTCAATCGTATTGGCGCTTGCGGACGACGCAGCAAGGGTCCATCGCCGCTGGGTGTGATTTTGAAGACGTGTAGCAAACAATAATCGGGTCCCGCGTTCTCGGCAATCAACACGTGATCCTGAACGATCAATGGCGGGGTCGCGACCGTACCGGCCTTATGACCAAAATAGACGACGTGTTCGCAAGTCATCGAGTCGCGAGAAATCGCGTAGAGGTTCGAGTGGTCTCCGATTTGAATTAGGTACGGGTGGATTTGTGCGGCGCCGGGCGAAATCTCCAAACCTTGCGGCATGACGACACGTCGCTCGCTGTTGCCAGACTCGGCGTCGATTTGCAAAATCTTGCCGGAAATCGTCGCAACGTAAATCTGATCGCCGGCAATGCTCGGTGCCGCGAACCCTTCTCCAATCGCCAATCGCCATACGAGGTCACCGGAAGTTGAATTGACTCGTAGCAGCTCCTGCCGGTGGCCGTCCGTCACCAGAACGTCCGCATCGGGCTGCCCGTTCAAAGGCTGAGGATGATGATCAGTGACATGCCCGACGTAACGTCGCCAAAGCACCTTCCCGGTTCCGGCGTCCAATCCGTACACCGCGCCCGCAGCCAGAAGCGGCACAACTTGCCCGTTCAAACGAGCCACACCATTGGCTGCATTTGCCGTTCTGCTTGCCAAGACGACTCGAAATTCGGTGAGCGATGTTTCGTCGGTCTTCGAGGCTTCCATCGCCGCTTCTTCAACTTTGACGAGGCCCTTTTGTCGCTCGGTGATCTCCAGGACAGCCGCTTGCATCCCGGGGTCGTCGGCTACCACCGGGTAGATGTTCAAGAGATCTTTGTAGACCTGATACGCCTCGACCGTCTTGTTGTTGGCGGCATGCTGCTTAATCTCGGCAATTGCCTTTGTTAGGTCGCGATCTTGTGCGATGGCTCGCTTGACGATCAGAATGTCTTCATCGATGCGTTTAAGTCGTTCTGCAGGTCGCTTTGACGCAGGGACGTACTCCGGTTTGTTAACAAGATCTGCCAAGGCCTTTTCCGCTTTGCCGATCAGTTCCTCCATCGCATTCGTGTCGGGCGCTTGCTTGGCCTTCTTGATGAAGCCTTCTGGGATCGCGGGCAGTAGCGTGGCGAGTTCGTCGCGAGCTGTCGAAAAGGCCTCTAAATCCTGAACGGTCGGCAGTTGCTCCATCGCGGTTTCGTAGGCCCTTTGTGAGTCGTTGACAACGATCCGTACACGGCATAATGCGATTCGCACCTTGGCCGTGTCTGCGTTCTCATCGCTGGGATACTGCTTTAAAAAGTTTTCAAACGTTGCCATGGCGTCGGAGTATGACTCGCTGCGGTAGGCTTCTTCTCCTCGCTCAAATATTTTGATCGCCGGGTCTCGAGTGAGGTTGTACCAGAGCAAACCGCCTGCCAAGAACAAGAAGAGCAACAATCCGCCGCCGCCGATCATCAGCTTGCCGCCCCAGTCCTGCTGGTTTTTCTTTTCGCGGCGCTGTCTGGGTTCCGCCGGCTTCCCGCCCGCTGCGGCACCCGCTGCTTGCGTTGGTGTCGAGAACGGATCGACCGCATCCAATCCCCCGCCGCCGAAATCGTCCAGAGATTCTAGAGAACCGCCATCGATTGGCTCGAGCCCACCGCCTCTCGCGGCAGCGGCCCCGCCGACGGGCGTGAGCGCTGCGCCGGCATCCTCGACGGGAGTTAGGCCGACAACTTCTTCAGGTTCGTCGACAGCGCTTTCCAGCATCACAACTTCTTCATCGGTCGGTGTCTCATCGACCAGCAGCAGACCGCTCTCATCATCTTCGCTCGGTTCTGGCGTCGCGGTTGCCTGACCGACAAGTTTTGTGGCTTGGAACTTCGTCAGTTTGCCCTTTTCCACCAATGCCTTTGCAACGGTCGCGGCGCTAACCTTTTTGTCCGTAATCTGACGACGCACTTCACGCAGTGTCGATGCGTCCAGAATGCCGTTATCTTCCAGCAGTTGAATGAACTTCTTGGCGGACATAGCTTATCGTTCCTCGCCGACCAATAGCCGGCAATGGTTGTTCTACTTCGTGGGTTATTCGTCTTCGACCGTCGCCAGTAAGACTTCTTCGAATCCTGTATCGCTGCCGGCGTCGAGAGCTGCGACAACCTTTTCGTGCAGTGACTCGCCGTTCGCTTCGACGAGCAATGTCTTGGGTATCTTACCCGTGCTATCACCGTCGCGCGCAAGCCGGAGGAATCTCAACAAATCCTGCACGCTGGGTGCTTCTTCCTCCCAATCGGCGGTGATGACGTGGTATGTGTTGAAGGCGTCGACTTGGACCGTCACGCGGTCGCTGTCGTCTTCTTCCTCCTCTTTGACGGTCTCGCTCGCTTCATCGGGGTTCGGCTTCGGAACTTGAAGTGACTTTTGCAGTGTGAACGCAGCAGTCACCATGAAGAAAATAAGCAACAGAAACGTGACATCGACCATCGGCGTCATGTCCATCTCTGTATCTTCGATATTCCCTTTTCGCTTGATCCCGCGCGGCGCTTCATCTTCCGGAACGGGCGGCGCAGCAGGTCCTGGAGGTTCGCCACCGTAGCCTGCGGGCGGATCCTCGATGACCTCGGTGACTTCCATGGCCTCCATCTCGACGCGTTCGAGCATGACCGTCTTGGTTCCGTCGTCTTCAATCGGCGCGATCGCTACGGTGTCCTTTCCGTCATCGTCCATCGCATCGACGGGCACTACGACGAGCGCGTCGCAGCTGGGGCAACGAACCTTTCGACCGGCAAGAACTTCATGCGCCGAACGTGTCGCGTTGCACGAGGGACAGTGGAACGAAATCGGCATGCCTAGTTCGCCTCCGTTACGGCCCACGCCATATCGGTGATCTCGGCCACTCGAGCGGCGGCCTTAGCGCACGTTGAGATGTGCTTGTGCCTCACATCCTTGGCACCTTTGATCAAGACAGTCTTCTTGCGATTGTCCAAATCATATTGCTCCTGAACGTATGCCAGCAGTTCCGCTTCCAACGTGGCAATATCACTGGAATCGATTAGGTTCTCGGGCGCATCTCCATCGCCCGCGTAAACCTTTGCCGTATCGTCGGTATCTCCAGGACCAATCGTGATCACAACACACTCTTTAATCACGACGTTCCCACCCGTCTTCGCCGGTGCTAACGGCACATTCGCGGCTTCATCCATCTTCGAGGCCACGATGAAGAAGATCAGGAGCAAGAACGTGATGTCGATCATCGGTGTGATGTCCATCTCGGTGTCTTCGAGCGCACGCCGCGGCTTCATCGTCCCTGTATGCGATGCTTCCGCGAACTCTTCAGGCAAAGCGTCATCAGCCATAGGTCATTACCTCCGACGTCCAGCTTCTTTCGCCATTGCGATCTGAATCGTCTCGATAAAACGGTTTAGTCCTGCGACCGCCAACTCTTCCATCTTTTTGATTCGGATGTTAACCGCCGCCACGGCAACGATCAGCGGAATCGCAATGGCCAGTCCGCAAGCCGTCGTAATCAACGCGACGCTGATGTTGGCAGCCAACTCGGCCGGTTCGACGTTTTCGGAGGTGGCTAGTGTATCGAACGCACCCATCATGCCGGTCACCGTTCCGAACAGTCCCACCATCGGAGCGCTCTTGATGACGGTGTGAACCCACGTCATTTGGTGCTCTAGTTCTGCGAGGATGTCTCGCTGAAATCGGTCTTCCACCAACTGACGCACTTTGACGAACCCGATCCCCCGATTCAGAATGGCGAGGTGGGCCAACTGTGGGACCGCACGCAGATCACCATCGCACAGCATGCTCGCGTCTTCAAAATCCGCTTTTGAAAGGGGAATCTCCAACTCGTCGAGGAAGTCGTCCTGGGCTGCTTCATTTTTGAAACGCTTTTGAGCGACGCGCCGCCAAACCATGACACAACAAAAGCCACCCCATAAAGCGATTAGCAGCAGGATGGCATAGATGACATAGCCGACCAGCGTAAAAATATTCAAATCCATGCGTGTGCTCTCAAACTAAAGTAGAGTCTCAATAGCTTACGGTAACCAAGGGTGCGGCAGCTTACTTTGGTTTGGGTCGGAATCGCATCTCGGCGACAACAAACTCCCAGGCAGATCCCTTTGGCTTAAGTTCAAATACGGTTTTCAAGTATTCCTGAACAACCTTGCCCTGCTTGTCCGCGTGTTCTTTCTCAATCCAGGCCAGCGTGTCTTCTACTTCCTCGGGATAGAACTGCATCAGCAAACGATTGGAAATGTTGATGCCGGCCTTCCTCAATAGATTCTGATCAAACTTCTGCAAACTGCCACCGCGCCACGTCATATATAAACGTTGCTCTTTGTCGCCCGGGCCGCTGTAGGTGTCCGGCTTGCCCTTGCTCAGATTGCGAGCGTAATCGACATTCTTTTTCCCACCTCCCGCGGCACCTAACTCGATCTTAAAAGCGTCGAGCTGTCGGGCATAAGCCGTTTCACTGGACGATTCGAATCGAATTTCCCAGCGTTCCCAGCGAGGGATGATGTTATCACCTTCGCCCAACGGCCCCGGCGGACGGCTGTCCCCCATGCCGCCTTCGCCTTTGCTCGTCGCGTCTGAGGGCATTGATACCGAGTCCATCGCAGCCGCCACGCTTGATACCGCCTCGGTCATCGCCTCCATGGCGACTTCCAGCTGAGGCTCGGCCAATTCCGGCATCTCTTCCATTCCGGGAGCTTCTAGATCACGCTCAAAACCTTCCGCATGATCGCCGCGGCCCGGTACGTTTTCAACCAACTTCACCGGCACACTTCGAGCGTGGAACTCCAGTGTCGCCGTTAGCCAAATGATAAACATCCCGACAACTGCGACACCAACCATGATGAGCAAGGCCACAACCAGGCTCGCGACCTGATCGAACCGTGAGACGTGCATTTGAGACGTATCAGGCCGACGAATCGGCCTCGGTACGGTTGTCATACGTCGTACCTCTTGCATTGGTAGATTGGTGTGAGCATGTCCACCCGTTCCGAGTCACGTCGGGGGAGGGTTGTTCCGAGACAGTTTTAGTCAGCGTTAAGCATCGTCGCGAACGGACGACGCCTGCAAATACGAAGACGTTTGATAGTAATGGCCCCCTAGCGCGATGTCAAGCAAACCAACGGCCCCAAGTCGTTGGCGTGTTGGGAGTTGGCAGAGCTTGCCAGCGTTCGATTCGGGGCCGATCTCCCAACGTATCACTCACCGTCATTTCCACTTGGACCGCGTCGCCTTCAGCGCTTCCTGTATGCATTAGGCGACGAACAGCGATAAACCGATCGTCAGTAAGGCAGTTTCATCTGGTCCGCTCCCCCTCTAAGTAACGCTGCGTGATTAGTGGGATAGTCTTCCAGCCTGTCAGCGGCAATTCGACAGGCTGGAAGCCAATCCCGCGTCGGAAAACCGTCAGTTATTTCACGAGCGATGCTAAGCCGCTTAGCGACTGCCCCGACACTTGGGTTCAAGCCTAGCCGCACACACTACGTTAAGTCACAGCTGAACCGTGTGTCCGGCATTCTCGTGCTGCGACGACTGCGCGACTCGCGCGAGGGCACTGGCGAACAGCACTTACGGAATATTCCAGTTGCTGTTCCGAAACGCTGCAACGTGCTCCTCGAGCAGCGCAACGGAGAGCCGATTGGACGTGAGCGGTGATTGTAGAGTCGCTGTCCGTTGGTCAGAACGGTAGGACTAGAGCTGCGTTTCAGCCTGATTCTAGGATTGGCCGTTTTGGCGTTAGCCACGGTTTCCTCGTGACAACCAGGGCTAACGCCCAAACGGCTGATGTCTACAATCCCAATTCTTAGCAGTCACAAAGCACTACGGCTCTCTACTTGTTTGCTGCTGCGGCAACTTCGTCACTTTCTCGATCTAACTTGGAGCTTGAAGAGGCAATATCGGCCAGCGACTCGTCGTCATCATCGCCAGATCCCGCTCCGTAGTCGCTCTCAATGATCGGCAGCGGATCCAGCGTCCGCCAAGCTGGCACCGTTGACAAGAAGCTTGCCAAGAGGAAGCTGCCTCGCAGAGCCCAGATCACATAACCCGTCGAGATGGCTGCGGTCACGACGGTCGCCGTCCCCGCGATATGTTCCATTCGGTCACTGTCCGACTCGAGTTGTTCGTGCAGCGTATCGAGTTGTTGCCATAGCACTTCCCGTTGCAACTCTGCCAACTCGTATTCAGAGAAGGGAGCCGCCAAGTCGACCGATCCGAACCGCTGCGAGCCAGCGTCTTCGTGTCGCGAGTAGTCCATGCGGTAGCCAGTCCTTGCAGTTCCTGCCAGGAAGGCCTCGGTGAACACTTGTTGATTCACTTCGGCTTGTATTTCGTCGAGAAGTACAAAAGTTGTCTCTGGCGGGGCTATCACCTGACTTCCCTCGGCGTTTGGTGTACCTGGTCCGGTGGGGTTCTGGATCGAACGGTCCGGCGTATCCTCGTTCGCATCGGGCTCGTTGGGTGGCGTGGTCGGTGGCGGCCCGGTTGTTGGTTCTCCATCGGTGGGTGCCCCGTCGCCTGCCCCATCTGAGTCTGGCGGAGTGGTAGGCGGAACTGGTGGGGGTGGGGTTGGAGGGGCAGCAACAGCGAGGACATTTATGGTTACCGTTGTGGGTGCCGAAGTGACAATCCCGTCGCTCGCGACGTACGTGAAAGACAGCAGGCCAGTGGCGTTCAGACTCGGGACGTAAGTAAATGAACCGTTCGCGTTCAGTGTTAGCGTGCCTGCGCTCGGACCGGTCACGAGCGAAACGCTCAGCGGGTCGTTGTCGACGTCGATGTCGTTGGACAGCAATCCGGGGACTAAGACCGTCAACGTCTTGTTGTTGTCGACCGTATAGCTTTCGGTTCCCGCAACCGGAGCGTCATTCTGCCGAATCACATGGACTGTTGCCATTGCCAAGTTGCTCGTTGTCGCACCGTCGTTGGCCACAAATTCGATCGTGCGTGGTGTTGTGTTCGGATTCTGCGAGGTGTTCTGGTAGGTGACCGTGCGAAGCACTTGTTGGTAGTTCGCGACCGAGTCGACACCGGACAAGGTCAATACGCCGGCGTTATAACTAGCGGTGATGCTGGTGCCCGTCGTGTTCGCGGCGAGGAGTTCATTCGCTCCATCGAACTGATTCATCAACACGACTTGCAACGACGCCAATGTTGGATTGTCGACGTCGGTGAGTATCGCGTCGGTATCGGCGATACGGACGGGGCCACCATCTTCGGTGAACGTGTTCGCGTAGTTGGCACCGGTTTGACCGCTGCTGTTGTTGGCGTCGAGATCGATTTGTGGAGTGTCGTTCACGGCGGCGATATTGATGACAACTGCCCCGCCGCCTGCCTGCGGGCCGCCCGAACCCGTGTTGCCTTGGTCGCTGATCGTGAGGGCGAGATTCGTACTCGCGCTTGGTGTATCGCTGCCGTTCAGATACGTGATCGTGCCCGTACCGGCTCCGGTCAGCAAGTTGTTCAATTGAGCAATCGTGCCAGTGAACGTGACCGTCGCTGTGCCATTGCCACTCGAAATCATCGCGCCGCTGTTTCCTGGTACGACGGTGAGCGTGCCTTCTCCGACGGTGAGTGTTGCTGCAGCCCCGCCGCCAGCAGCATCCACGTCCGCCACTGCGAACCCCGTTCCTTGAATCACCAGCGCCGTTTGTTCCGTCGCGTTCAACGCGGCACCGGGCGAGCTTACGACCGGAGCGTCGTTCACGGCGGTGATGTCGATTTGAATATTGTCGACATCTTGTAACGCACCGCCGGAGCCCGTGTTGCCTTGGTCGTTGATCGTGACCGTCAACGTATCGGCTGCGATGCCAACCACGTCCGTGTTACCGGTGTACCGCAACGAAGCCAGCGTCGCATTCACATCGGCGACGATGCCTTGAACCGTCAAGTCGTTCGTGCCATTAGCGCCCGCCGAGATCGTCGCGGCGCCGGACAGCGTCACATCGAGTACGCCGTTGACCACTTGCAGTCGACTTAGGATGTTTCCGGTTGCAGCGTCAAGATCTGCCACGCTGATGCCAGCAATCGCCGTTTGTGTTTCTTCGGCGACGACTTGCGTGCCGGGCACCGTGTTCACAGGAGCATTATTCACCGCGCCGATATCTACATTGACTGTGCCCAGGGTAATCGTGCCGCCACGGCCCGTGCCTGTGTTCCCGTTGTCGGTGACATCGACTTGAATCGTGTCGGCGTTGTTGCCATTCGTGTTCGGCGTGCCGTGCAAGTACGTGATGTTACTCGCCGTGTTCAGGAACGTGTTCAAGTTGGCCTGCGTGCCATCCAAAGTCAGCACACTCGTACCGCTACCACCAACCGTTACCCCACCGCCCGATACTGCCGACAAGTTGCCGCCGGTTGCGGTTGTGAGTGTAACTGTCAGGCTTCCCGCGCCCGCATCGACGTCACTGATGTCGATCACAGACAAGTCAACACTGCTGGTCAAGTCTTCTGTCACTGCCACATCGGTCGGCAACGTGCCAGCATTGGTCGGATCGTCATTCGTTTCGTTCAGCGTAACCGTTGTCGTGCCGAGGTTGCTGGCGTTCGTTCCGTCGTTGGCAACGAAGGTGATCACGCGAACCGTGGTATCGGGATCTTGCAGCATGTTGTCGTAGGTTACCGATCGCAGGACTTGTTGGTAGTTCGCGACGGTATCGACACCGGTCAAGCTCAGTACACCCGTCACGCTGTTGTAGCTCGCTGTGATCGACGTTCCGCCCGTACTCGCGCTAAGCAATTCAGCCGCTCCGTCCAGCAGATTCGTGATGGTAACGGTCAGCGAGCTGAACGTTGTCGAGTCGGGATCGAACAGCGTCGCGTCGGAATCGGCGATGTTCACCGGCGGGCCATCTTCGGTCCACGTTACCGTGAAGTTGGCGCCGGTTTGTCCGGAACTGTTGTCTGCATCCAGATCGAGCACCGGATTGGGTGTTGCAACGGAAACGGCAGCGCTGAACTCCGAGGTGTTACCTGCGGGATCGGTCGCCGTCGCGGTGATCACGTGTCCGCTTGTTACGGAAATGCCAAGCAGTGTTGTGTTGATCGTGGCGTTTCCGCTGCCGTCGGTCGTGACCGAATCCGTACCCAGGTAGACCGCACCCTCACCGAAGCCCGAACCGTCGGCCGTGGGACTCGAATAGAAGTGCAGATCAAACGTCGTGCTTGCGTTACTGTTGATCGTTCCCAGGATCGTCGTATTGCCACCACTGCTGGCCGCCGACATAAGGTCTGGGAAGTTTTGCAAGTTGTTGGCGCCTGAATCAACATCACCCGCATCATTCGCGGTTACGCCGTCATTGGTGAGATCAATGGCAAGCCCCGCGTTGTTAAAGATCGAGTTCGCCACAAACCGGTTACCTGATCCGGCTCCGACAGCCAAGGCGATACCGCTGCCGCCGTTGTTGGCAATCGTGTTGCCGTCGTTAGCTGCGTTGCCGCCGAATGAGTTGTTGGCCCCGCCGAGTCCGACGCCAATTCCGTCGTTGCCGTTCGCAATTATGCCCAGTCCCGTCGATTGCGTACCGATCAAGTTGCCTTGCACTACATTGGAGTTCGCGCTGCTGATGTTAACGCCGCGAGAGTCGTTACCTGAAATCAGATTCCCTTCGCCCAGTCCCCCGCCGCCAATCGTGTTGCTCGACGCACCGGACTCGATCGAAACCCCGTGCTGTCCGTTACCGAGATCGATCATCCCCGTAATATCTGTGCCGATGTAGTTACCCTGCACGACGTTGCCGCTCGTTCCTGAATCCCTCAGGTTGACGCCGTCCTGTTGATTGCCCGAAACGATATTCCGCGCGGTGGCTGTCGTCCCGCCAATCGTGTTGCCTGTCGCCCCGTTGGTGATGGCAATGCCGTGGATCAAGTTACCCAACGCCGCGTTACCGGTCGCATTCGTCCCGACCAGATTCCCCTGAATCGTGTTGCCGGTGGAAGTGGCAACACGAATGACTATACCTTCGATCGTGTTGCCCGATGACAAGTTGTTTTGAACGGTCGAGTTCGTCACCCCTTCAAGCAGAATGCCTGCTTGCTGGTTCGCAGCCACTGCAGTGCCGGCCGCGTTGGTGCCGATATAGTTCGCTTCGATCGTGACATTGTCAGCATTGAGAACCTGAATGCCATCCGTTGTCACTTGGACTGTCCAATTGTTGATGATCAATCCGCGAATCACCGTGTTGTCAGCGCGGATATCCAACCCCGCCTCGATCGGCCCCGTGGCACTTGCCCCGCTCAACTCGATCAGCAGCGTGTGTTGTGTACCTGTGACCAACGTCCCTGCCGATGCACCCGATTGGGTCAAGCCGTCGATGACGACAGCTTCGGTAATCGTCGGGAGAGCTGTCAACGGCAAAATCGTTTGCACTCCCGCTCCCGCGATATTGAAGTGAATCTCATCTGGCGCCCCGCCGTTGGCCGTGTTGTTTGCCGCGATGATCGCTTCGCGCAGCGAGATGAAGCCGTCGGCACCCCGATTGCCCAGCAGGGCAGCGATGCTCGACGTGTCGCCGTCGGCTACGTCGCTGGTCGTTGTCACGGTGATCACCCCCGCACCTTGGAACTGCGGGCCGAATTCGCTGGTGCTGCCGTAGCTGCCGCCGCCGAGGTCTTCTGTTGCAGTGACGGTGACGTTGTTCACGCTGCTAGGCGTCACGCTGGTCAGCGTCGTGCTGAACGATTCATAACCGGCGGCTCCCGTGACAGTGATGTTGGCGAACCCGAGGAACGTTTCACCTTCGCCAAAGCCACTCGCATTAACGCCGCTCGCGTTATCAAAGAACTCGATGCGATAATTGCCCGCGGGCAGATCAACGTCGAAGCCAATATCGAGATTCGCCCCGTTCTGTACGACGTTGTTCAACACAGGGAAGTTGAGTAGATCGTTGGGTCCGCTATCCGCATCCTCGGGGTCGTTGTAAGTGATGCCTGGACCGCTGCCGTTGTCGAGGCCCAAGCCATTCGCAAAGATCGAGTTGCGGAGGAAGGCGTTGTCGGTGGTCGAACCCACGCCACTACCGACTCGAATGCCCACGGTATTATTGGTGATCAAATTGCCATCTCCGGCGGTGATGCCACCGATCGTATTGTTCGACGCGCCATTATCGAACACGACGCCGAACGAACCGCCGAGTGGCAGAGTCCCCGTCACGTCCGTCCCGATGTAATTCCCTTGCACGCGATTGTTGCTGGCCGTGCCCGCCAAGCGAATGCCCGCATAGTCATTGCCTGCGATAATGTTTCGTGCTGCTGCCGTGTTTCCGCCGATTGTGTTATTGGTGGCTCCGATCAAAACGCCGCTGTTCGTGTTGCCGAGGTCCAGCGTGCCGGTGATGTCGGTGCCGATATAGTTGCCCTGTACGACGTTATTACTCGTTGCTCCGTCGCTCAGATGCACTCCCGCCTGCTGATTGCCGGAGATCACGTTGCGGGCCGCCGCCGTCGTTCCTCCGATTGTGTTGTTGCTCGCTCCGCCGGAGATGCTCACACCGTAATCGTTTCCGATCGCCGCGGTGCCTGCCGCGTTGAGGCCGATGTAGTTTCCAAGGACCACATTGCCCATGGCGGATGCCGTGGAAATGATGACGCCTTCGCCCGTGTTGCCGGAGATCACATTGCGATCCGCGGCCGTCGTCCCGCCGATCGTGTTGTTGGCCGAGCGGATGTCGATGCCCTGATCGGCGTTACCAAGCGCGGCATTACCGGCTAGGTTGATCCCGATGTAATTGCCCGCGATCGTGTTGCCGCTGCTGGCCGAAACGATCGCGATGCCATCCTCGGCAAAACGGTTAATCACCAATCCGCGAATCGTGCTCCCACCACTTCCCGCCGCCAAACGCAAACCGTTGACACCCGCTGCCGTGGCCGAGCCATCTAGTTCGACAATTGGCGTGCCGGAAAAGTCGGGTTCGGTGGTGCCATCAATCACCACGGCATCGGTGATGTCCGGAATGCCCGCTGCGCTCACAACAATCGAGTGCGGGCCGACACCAGCGATATTGAAGTGAATCTCGTCGGGCGAACCGCCGTTGGCGGTGTTGTTCGCGGCGAGGATCGCTTCGCGCAGCGAGATGAAGCCGTCGGCACCTTTGTTGGATTGCAAGTTTGCTATCGACGACGTATCGCCGTCGAGGATGTCGTCCGTTGTATCGACGAAGATAACGTTGAACGTATCGTTGTCGATGTTCGTAACTGTGACGTCGCTGGCGTTTAAGCCGCTATAGTTCCCATCACCGCTGGTGGCTGGAGAGGTGATGATTGAGTAGGCGATGTCGCCATCTTGAACGACGTCATCGACACCGGTGACCGTAACAACTTGTGCCACGTGCCAGTTGGCCGATGTGAACGTGAGCGAGGACGTGGAGACTGTTCCTTCCGTCAGATCATTTGACGAAATGCCAACGATGACGTCGGTCGTGGGTTGGCTGTCCAGGACAACGGTGAAGGTGGCCGTTCCACCGGCTTCGGTCGTGTTGCCGCTGATCGCACTGACGGTGACTCCAGGTGCAGCGGACAGGACAGCGAGCGCGAATTCGGAGGTGTTATTGGTCGTCAAGTTGGTGGCGGTCGCCGTGATAAACTCGCCTGCGGCGACGACGGAGGCGAGTGTCGTGTTGATGGTGGCATTGCCGCTGCCGTCCGTCGCGACGTTCGCGAAGCCAAGGTATCGCTCCGCTTCGCCGTAACCGCTGCCGTCCGCCGAAACGCTGGCGAAGAACTCGACGCGATACGTGGTGCTCGCCGTGCTATTCAGTGAACCAACAATGCTGATGGTCGAACCGTTCGTCGTCGCGCCGCCAAGCACCGGGAAGTTCTGCAGATCGTTCGGGCCGGTATCCGGGTCGCCTGCGTCATTCAGTGTGACGCCATCGGCACCGAGCTCGATGCCGATCCCTCCGTTGGCGTGGATCGAGTTCCCCAGAATTGGATTGCTGGCGGCAGCCGTGGCAAAGACGCGAATGCCGTCGCCCAGATTGTTCGCTACCACATTGCCTTCACCGGGCACGGTTCCGCCCACACGAACTCCCGTGGCTGACTGCCCGATCGTCACGCCCGCCGCATCATTGCCCAACGCCGTCGATCCATCGGCGCCGACGCCAACATAGTTGCCAATTACGAAGTTGTTGATTGAGCCGTTGCCGAAATGAATTCCTGCATCGGCATTCCCCGAGATCACATTGCGATCCGCTGTGGTCGTGCCGCCGATTGTATTGCCATCCGCAAAATCAAACTTGATTCCGCGATTGCCGTTCCCCAGGTCCACCAACCCGGTGACATCCGTGCCGATGTAGTTCCCGGCGAACAGGTTGTTGTCGCTAAGATTGACTTCGATGCCGTTGTCCAAGAAGCGATTGATGACGAGGCCGCGAATCGTGCTGCCGCTGCTTCCCATCGCGAGGTAAACGCCATCCGCACCAGCCCCGGCACTCGTGCCGTTCAACTCGATGATCGGTGTTCCGGAGAATCCGGTCTGCGTCGTGCCGTCCAGGACGATCGTGTCGGTGATCGACGGTAGGGTGCTGGTCGGAGTGAACGTCCAGGACGTCGTCCCCGCGGAATAGTTCACGTCACTGGTTGCGAGTTGGAAGTGGCTGGAGTTCGTTCCGCTAGTCGCATTCGCATTCTCTACGAACTGCCGTAGCGAGCCTTGTACGGTGCGATTGTTCGAGCCGTCGTCGTCGCCGTCTCCGGTTCGCGTGATGGCGTTGAAGCTGAAGCCGCTATCGATCCCGGTCTGGTCGACACCGTTCAGAATCACGCGATGCACATGTTCGGACGATGCCAGTCCCGCCGCAGCATTGTCGGAAACGGTGGTGCGGTTCAGCCCGCCCAACACGGTTCCGGGCGCTCCCGCAAATTGATAACTCACGCCGTTAAACGTCACCGCGTCGCCGCTGCCGTAGGTCTGTTCGGCCCAAACGTCGCCGCCGGTGAACCCGCCGTTCAAGCCCGCGCTGGGCGTAACCGTGCGTGAATCAACTACGACCCAGTACGAATTGTCCGCCAGATTCGTAAACAGATATTGGCCGCTGCCGTTGGTGACGACGGTCGCCTGCCACGCATCACCGGCGTCGGGAATGCCATTGCCATCGTCCACGTACAGCAGCACCGATACGTTCGCGCGGGCCACGCCATCGTCCATGATGGCCGCGTTGCCGTTCACGTCTTCAAAAATCGTCCCGCCGATCGAATGCAGACTCCCAACCGTGGCCGCCACATTCTGCGCGAACTCCGACGTGTCGCCGTAGCTGCCCGCACCGAGATCGACGGTCGCCGTCGCGCTGACCAAGTGCCCTCCCGCGACCGTAACGCCGACCAGCGTCGCGTTGATCGAGGCGTTGCCGACGGCGTCGGTCGTGACGTTGGTCGAACCAAGGTAGACCTGTCCTTCGCCATAACCGGTTGCGTCTCCGATGGGCGACGAGAAGAACTCGATCCGATAGTTCGTGCTCGCGTTGCTGTTGAACGTGCCCGTGATCGTGGTGTTGCCGCCGCCTGATACGGCACTAGACAACAACGGAGAATTCTGCAGGCCGTTCGCGCCACTATCTCCGTCACCCGAGTCGTTGGTCGTTACGCCGTCGTTGTTCAGATCGATGCCCAACTGGGTGTTGCTATAGATCGAGTTTCGCAGGATGGAATTTCCGTTTGCGCCACTGACCGCCACACCATCGGCTGTGTTGAAAGCGATTCGATTACCAGCCCCTGCTGCGGTGCCGCCCACGGTGTTGTTCGAGGCACCGAGCGTCAGAAGGATGCCGTGCGAGCCATTGGCGAGATTGGTGACGCCGCCGCTGTTGGTGCCGATGAAGTTGCCTTGAATCGTGTTGTTCGACGTGCCGCTGTCCCGAAGTTCGATCCCAGCAGCGAGATTGTCGCCGATGACGTTGGCAGCCAGTGGACCGGTGCCGCCGACCGTGTTGTTGTTCGCGCCGCTGCCGAGCTGAATGCCTTGCGCGCTGTTCCCCATCGGCAAGGTGGCCGCCGGATTGATTCCGATCAGATTGCCGCGGACGAAGTTGCCGCTGACCGACGCCCCCCACAACTGAATGCCATTGGCCAGATTACCGGAGACGACGTTACCTTCGGTCGCATCGTTCATGCTGTCCAGGTCCGTGCCGATGATGTTGCCACTGGCACCGGATTCGAGGCGGATGCCGGTGGCGGAGTTCCCCAGCGTCGAGGTACCTGACTCGTTCAGTCCGATGTAGTTTCCTTGAATCTTGTTGCCCGTCGCGCCAGCGCCGGTGAGCAAGATCCCCTCGGCGGCGTTCGCGGAGATCACGTTGCGAGCGGCGGCGACTCCACCGCCGATCGTGTTGTTGTCGGAGTCGAGTATTCGAATGCCGTTGGCCGCGTTGCCGATGTTCGACGTACCTGCCGCGTTCAGGCCGATGTAGTTTCCGGCGATCGTGACGTTGGTCACGCCATCGCGAATTTCGATTCCGTCGCCTGCGTTGCCGGAAATCACGTTTTCTTCGCCGGTCGTCGAGCCGCCGATGATTGTTCCGTTCAACACACCCGCCGATTCGAGTCGAATGCCGTCCGAGCCGTTGCCAATCGCCGCCGTGCCTGCGACATTCAAGCCGATGTAGTTGTTCTGCACGACATTGTTGTCGGTGCCTGTATCAACAATTCGAATGCCGTACTGACCGTTGCCCGAAATGAAGTTCCGGCCATTACCGACCGTGCCGATGATGTTCGCGTCAGCGTCCAGCGCGATGGCGACACCGACAGAAGCGTTGCCCAACGCAGTCGTTCCCGCCGCGTTCAGGCCGATGATGTTTCCGGCGACGATGTTGCCTGTGGTTCCCGGGTTGACGATATTCACGCCGTTCATGTCATTGCCGGAAATCAGATTGCCTTGCCCCCCCGCAAACGAACCGCCGATCAAGTTATTGGCGGAACCGCTGAAGATGGCGACACCATGGCTCGTGTTTCCTTGATCGACGGCACCCGTGACATCCGTCCCGATGTAGTTGCCTTGAATCGTGTTGTTGCTGCTCGACCCGATCGCAATCCCGCTCAGTCCAAAACGATTGATCACCAAACCGCGAATCGTCGAGCCGCTGCTGCCAGCCGCCAAGTACACCCCGTCTGTCGAGCCAGCAGCCGCACCATTGAGTTCAATGATTGGAAGACCGACAAAATCCGGTTCTGACCAACCGTCGATGACCACCGCATCGGTAATCGCCGGCAGCGCACTAAGCAGATTGATCGTATGCGGTCCCGCGCCGGCAATATTGAAGTGGATCGTGTCAGGGTTCCCGCCGAGGTTGGTTGTGTTGTTGGTGGCAAGGATCGCTTCACGCAGCGAGATGAAACCGTCGGCACCGCGATTACCCAGCAGGGCTGCAATGCTGGACGTGTCGCCATCGGACGTGTCGCTGGTCGTGGTGACCGTGATGACACCCGCGCCTTGGAACTGTGGGCCGAACTCGCTCGTGTTATTAAAGGTTCCGCCGCCGAGATCTACGGTTGCGGTCACCGTGATGTTGGCGACGTCGCTGGCGGTGACGGATATCAGTGTCGTGCTAAACGTTTCGTAACCAGCAGCGCCTGTCACCGTAATATTCGCGAATCCCACAAACGTTTCGCCTTCACCAAATCCGCTCGCATCCAGCCCACTGGCATTGTCAAAGAACTCAACGCGGTAGTTGCCGGCCGGTAGGTCTACGACGTAGTCGATGTCCAGATTCGCGCCGTTCTGAAACACATTTGTGAGGACAGGGAAGTTGAGCAGGGCGTTGGCCCCGGAATCGACGTCGTCGACGTCGTTAGCCGTTACACCGTTGATACCCAGGTCGATCCCAAGACCTGTGTTGGAATGTATCGAGTTGCCAATCAAGGTTTTGTTCATGGGAGCCGGCCCCGTGTTCGGTACACGAACTCCCGGTCCATCGTTGAAGGCGATCACATTTCCTTCGCCGGCGCCTGTGCCGCCGATTCTGTTGGCCGAAGATCCGTTCAGGTAGATGCCAGCCAGGTTGTTGCCCAGATCGATCGTCCCAGACAGATCGGTGCCGATGAGGTTGCCGATCACGAGACTTCCGGAAGACCCACCGGCGATTGCGACGCCGTAGGTTGAGTTTCCGGACAACACGTTCGCGGCCCCCGCGACAACGCCACCGATCGTGTTGTTGGGAGCATCGGTGATGTAGACGCCCTCTTGATTCGGCAAGGATGCGATGCCTGCGGCGTCGACCCCGACGTAGTTCCCCAGAACGATATTGCCACTGGCTGCGCCACCAGAGATCTGAATCCCGCTGACAGCGTTCCCCGAGATGACGTTCCGTTGAGCGGCGGTGATGCCGCCGATGGTGTTGTTCGCTCCGCTCACCAAAATGCCATGATGGTTGGCACTGGCGGCCGAGCCCGTGACGTTCGTGCCGATGTAATTGCCTTCAACCGTATTGGCATCGCCGGCCAGCCGAATTCCGGCGTTGGTAAATCGATTGATGACAAGGCCTCGGATAGTTGTGCCGTTGGCGGTGAGATCCAATCCGTGCGTCGCGCCGGCGAGACTGCCGTCGAGTTCGATGATCGGAGTCCCCGCAAAATCCGGTTCGCTCCAACCATCGATAATCACTGCATCGGCAATAGTCGGCAGCGCACTCAGTACATTGATCGTATGTGGGCCGGCACCGGCGATGTCGAAGCGGATTTCGTCGGGAGAGCCACCGTTGGCCGTGTTGTTTGCAGCGCTGATCGCCTCGCGTAACGAGATGACTCCGTCGGCACCGCGATTCGCCAATAATGCCGCGATGCTAGTCGTGTTCCCGTCGCTGAGGTCGCTCGTCGTATTCACCACCAGAATACCCGCGCCCAGAAAGCTCGGACCGAATTCGCTGGTGTGGCTGAAGTTGCCTCCACCAAGATCCAACGTTGCGGTCGTCGAGATTCCTAGAATCGAGGCCGGTGTGACACCGAGCAACGTGCGAGCAAACGTTTCGTACCCGGCTGCTCCGGTGGCCGTAATACTTGTCGCACCGAGGTACACCTGCCCCTCGCCGAATCCCGAAGCGTCCGGTGTGGCATTGGAAAACAATTCGACGCGGTAGGTGCCCGCTGGCAAGTCGACAGCGAATGTCAGTTCCAAATTCGCGCCGTTCTGCACCACATTGGTTAGCACCGGAAAGTTCAGCAAATCGTTCGCGCCGCTATCGGCATCGTCAGTATCGTTGTACGTCACGCCGTCTGCTGCCAGGTCGATGCCCAGGCCGCCGTTTGAGAAAGTCGTATTGCGCAGAACCGAATTCGTCCCGCTTTGAACCGCAATGCCGGAAAGCGCGTTGAAGGCCACCACATTGCCCTCGCCTGCCGCAGTGCCGCCGATCGTGTTGCTGGTTGACGCTGATTGAACAACGATGCCGGAGCCCGCATTCGCGAGGTTCAGTGTTCCGCTGACATCCGTACCGATGTAATTGCCTTGCACCACCGTGTTCGTCGTACCAGCACCGGAGAGGACAATACCGTTGTTGAGGCTTGCCGCAACAACATTGCCCGCTCCCGCTGCCGAGCCGCCAATCGTTACGCCCGATGTGCTGGTGACCTGGATTCCGGTCGTCGTATTTCCCACGCCGCCTGTTCCGGCTGCATTCGTGCCGACGAAGTTCCCCTGAACTACGTTTCCTGCACCGGCGGACGAGAAGGTGATGCCCTCGCTGTTGCCGGAAACTAAGTTGCCCGCACCCGCAATCGTCCCACCGATCGTGTTGCCCGCCGTTGACGAGGAAAGCCGAATTCCCGACGTGGTATTTCCGATCGCCGCAGTCCCCGCAGCGTTGGTTCCGATGTAATTGCCGAGAACCTGATTCGACCCGCCGCTAAATAGGAAGACACCGTGGCCGTCATTGCCTGAGATCACATTCCGCGCGCCCGCCGTCGTTCCGCCGATCGTGTTGTTCGTCCCTTGTACGATCACGCCGCTCGACGAGTTGCCACGGTCGAGCGATCCCGTGACATCGGTGCCGATATAGTTTCCAATCACCAGGTTGTTCGATCCCTGGGCGCTGATGAAGATGCCCTGCACGCCGTTGCCGGAGATGACGTTTCGCTCTGCCGCGGTCGTGCCTCCGATCGTGTTGCTGTCTCCTCCGATGTTCAGCCCGTGAGCGCCGTTGGCCAGAACGGTGGTTCCGGCAACATCCAGACCGATGTAGTTGCCGACGATGGTATGAAAGTGACTGTCACTCTCCACCTGGATGCCGTCACCGTTGAAGCGGTTGATCACCAGTCCGCGAATGGTGCTGCCGTCAGCGGTATTCCCCAGAAACAGCCCGTCCACGCCTGCACCCGCGCTGGCACCGTTTAGTTCGATGATTGGTGCGCTAACCCAGTCAGGATCCGTCGTCCCATCGATCACCACAGCATCGGTGATTGTGGGTAATGCGGAACCTGTAACGGCGATCGTATGTGGCCCGGCACCAGCGATGTTGAAGTGAATCTCATCAGGCTTGCCACCGATGTTGGTCGTGTTATTCGTGGCGATGATGGCTTCGCGGAGCGAGATGCCAGTCCCGCCTGGAGTCGCGATCAGAGCGGCGATCGAAGACGTATCACCATCGTTCTCGTCGACCGTGGTATCGACGGTAATACTATTCAGCAAGTCAACAGTATAGCGTCGGTGGAATACGCCAGAGGTGTCGCCGCTCCCGTTGCCGCTCCAGACGACCACTGCACTATCGTTGCGGAATCCCAAAGCGGGTCTTATCTGATCACCGGCAGTTGTGGTGTTAACAAGCGTTTCGCCACCCAAAGCCACACCGCCAGCATCGTAAAGCTGTACGTACACGCCCTGCGTTCCCGCAGCATCCTGCGATGCGCTCTCCCAGGCGACAAGAAATGTTCCATCGGCACGCTGCTCGACAGTGGGCGCCGTTTGATCGTTGGCGAGCATCGTATTCACTCGGAATTCAGTTCCTTGCGCGACGCCGGAAGCGTTGAATCGCTGGCCATAAATGCCCGCATTACTCCCCGGATCTTGCGTCACACTGTGCCACACGACAATGAAGTTGCCATCGTCATCGATCGCCACGTCAGGCCTACGTTGATCACCGGCAGTCGTTGTGTTGATCAGAAACTCGCCACCCTGTGCGACGCCGCTGGCGTCGAAACGCTGCCCATAGATGCCGTAACTACTGCCCGTGTCCTGATTCAAGCTCTCCCACACGACAACAAATTCGCCGCTGCTACGAACGGCGATCTCGGCATACTTTTGTTGGTCACTCGTTGTCGTGTTAACAAGTACGTTGCCGCCTTGCGGCGCGCCCGCGGCGTTATAGCGTTGCAAGTAGACATCGCCACTTGTGGAATTGAAATCCGTAAAGGTCATCACAAACGAACCGTCGTCCGCCATCGCGATTGATACACCCTCTTGGTTGCCGCTAGTCAATGTGTTGACACGAAACTCACTGCCCTGAGCGACGCCCGCTGCATCGAATCGCTGTGCGTAGATTCCCCAGCCGCTCCCGTCCTGGTTGTCGCTATTCCATGCGACGACAAAGTCGCCGTTGGAATGCATCGCGACGACCGGCCAATCCTGGATGCCGCTGGTCGCCGTGTTGACCCGGAAAGCCGCACCCTGTGGTACACCCGCAGCGTTGTAAATCCTCGCAAAAGCGTCGCCGGAAGTTGAGTTTGTGTCGGTGAAGACGACGACGTAGTTGCCGCTGGCATTTATTGCGACGTTGCCGCCTCCATACGGAGTTGTCTCCTGAGTCCCTGTGGTGTTATTGTTGACGAGCGTTTCGTTGCCCAGAGGCGTCAAGTTAGTACCGGAAGTCGCTGCTATGTTCGCGCTGAATTCTGACGTACTGGCTGGTGTAACACCGCCCGTCAAGAAAGTCGCGGTAGCTGCGACTTGATGGCCAGCCGTGACGCTGACACCAATCAGGGTCGTATTGATCGTCGCGTTGCCGCTGCCGTCGGTCGCCACATTAACGAAGCCAAGATAGGTCTGGCCCTCTCCGTAACCGGATGCATCGCCCGTGGGGCTGCTGAAGAACTCAACTCGGAACGTACTGCTGGCGGTGCTGTTCAATGAACCTGTGATCACCGTGTCGCTTCCGACCGCAACCGCCGAGCCCAACACCGGAAAGTTCTGCAATCCGTTTGGACCGCTGTCCGTATCCCCCACATCATTAGCCGTGACGCCGGTGGGGGAGAGATCAATCCCCAAGCCCCCATTGCTGTGGATCGAGTTTCCTAGGAAAGAATTGCCGGCATCGGTAGCACCGCTGTCAAAGATTCCGCGAGTGCTAAAGGCGATGACGTTGCCAGCTCCGGCGACCGTGCCACCGATCGTGTTATTTGTGCTGCCGCCATCGATCGCAACACCACTTGCTGTATTGCCGAGCGATGTTACACCGTCCGAGCCAACGCCGATGTAATTGCCTTGAACCTTCGAGTTGCTGACCGATAGGCTCAACTGAATTCCATCATCATCATTGCCAGCAATCACGTTGCGAGCGGACACCGTCGTCCCGCCGATGATCGTGCCGTCGGCACCGTTGCTGACTTGAATCCCGTCGTCGAGATTACCGACATCGATAAGCCCGGTGACGTCCGTACCGATGTAGTTGCCGATGATGATATTGTTGTCGGATCCCGCGGCATCGATGAAGATACCCTGATTGTTTCCCGAAATGATGTTGCGAGAACCGGCAATCAAACCACCGATTGTGTTCATGTTGGCGCCCGTCGTCAGCCCGATCCCGTCGTCACTGTTGCCGACTGCGGCGTTACCAGCGGCATTCGTTCCGATGTAGTTGCCCAGAATCGTGTTGCCGGTGGCGGTGGCATTGAACAGGCTGATGCCTCGTCCGTTGTTGCCGGAGATGACATTGCGTTCCGCAAGCGTCGTCCCACCAATGATATTGTTCGCGCTATCGCTTTCTATGCCGTCGTTGGCGTTGCCTTGATCGAGCGTTCCGGTGTTGTCGAGACCGATCCAGTTGCCGGCGATCGTATTGCCGCTGCTCGCCGAACTGATATCGATGCCGTCGTCGCCGAATCGATTAATGATCAAGCCACGAATCGTGCTGCCGCTGCTTCCCGCGTTCAGCTTCAATCCATCGACGGCTCCCGCTCCTGCACCATTCAGTTCGATGACCGGTGTGCCCGCGACATAATTCGGCTCACTCCAGCCGTCGATGATCACCGCATCGCTGATTATGGGCAGCGCTGACAGCACATTGATCGTATGCGGTCCGGCACCGGCGATGTTGAACCAGATTTCATCAGGCGAGCCACCGTTGGCCGTATTGTTTGTGGCGATGATCGCTTCACGTAGCGAGATGCCTGTGCCACCGGGAGTTGCGATTAGTGCAGCGATCGAAGACGTATCGCCATCATTCTCGTCAGCGGTTGTGTTGACTACAACTACGTTCGACACTGATGTCACGTTCAACGCAAACTCGGATGTGTTCCCTGATGGATCGGTCGCGGTGGCTGTCACCACATGACCGACCGTGACCGCAGTTGCCAACACCGAATTGAAAGTCGCATTGCCACTGCCGTCGGTCATCACTGTGTCCGAGCCCAGATACACCGCGCCTTCGCCCGCTCCGGTCGGATCGCCTGCTGGGCTGGAGTAGAAGTCGATATTGAAGGTAGTCGATGCCGTGCTGTTGATACTGCCCTGGATGGTCGTGCTGCCGCCGGCCGACAAGGCGTAAGTGAGTAGCGGAAAGTTTTGCAGTTCGTTGGCACCCAGATCGCCGTCGCCGAGATCGTTCGTGGTCACGCCGTCGTTATTCAGATCGATGCCCAACTGCGTGTTACTGTGAATTGAATTGCCGCGAATCGAATTACCGGTGCCGCCGCCGGTGATCACGATTCCGTCCGCGCCATTGAACGCAATCGTATTCCCCTGCCCTGCAGTGACGCCGCCGATTGTCGTGTTCGCCGCACCTAAGATGACTTGAATCCCGTCCAGGCTGTTCGCCAACGCTCCGGTACCTGCGGCATCGGTTCCGATCAAGTTGCCGCGGATTGTCGTGTTGGTCGCGCCTGTTTGCAGTCCGATACCGGCTCCATCATTGCCGCTGATCAAATTACCTTGGCCAACCGCACCAATGATGGTGCCGGTACTGTTGATGACCTCGACCCCTTCTTGCTGGAAGCCAAGATCGATGGTGCCTGTGGCGTCGGTACCGATGTAGTTGTTCAGAATCTGAGTGCTGTTTACGCCGCTGATCCGAATGCCGTCGATCGACGCTCCGGCGATAACATTGCGATGTGCTGTGGTGGTACCACCAATGATGTTCGCGTTGGCCGAAGAGATGAGCTCGAATGCGGCATTCAAATTCGCGATCGCGGCATCGCCAGCGGCGTTCAGCCCGATGTAGTTGCCGCTAACCACATTCATGGTCGTTCCGGATCCCGTAAACTCAATGCCAACTGAATTCCCGGAGATCACGTTCCTCGCACCAGCCGTCGTGCCACCGATCGTGTTGTTGTTGGCACCAGTCATCAGGGCGACGCCCCAGCTAGTATTGCCCAGGGCCGCAGTGCCTGCCGCATTCGTACCAATGTAGTTCCCGAGAACCGTGTTGTTCGCAGTGCTGCCCTGAAGGCTGATCCCGTGGCTGTTGTTGCCGGAGATTACATTCCGCTCGGCGGCGGTTGTTCCGCCGATGATGTTCAGCGAGCCGCCATTGACCGTAATCCCAGTGCCGGTGTTACCGAGGTCCACAGTACCACCGACATCGGTGCCGATGTAGTTGCCTACGATGGTTGAATTCGTGACGATATTGAGCAAAATCCCCACGCTGCTGAAGCGGTTGATAACGAGCCCTCGGACAGTGCTGCCGTTGGCACTGAGGACCAACCCACTCACGCCGCCTGCCCCGGCTCCATTCAATTCGATGATCGGCGTCCCAGCATAATCGGGCTCGCTCCAGCCGTCGATCACCACCGCCTCGGCCAGATTTGGCAGGGCCGAGAGCACGTTGATCGTATGTGGCCCTGCGCCAGCAATGTTGAAGCGAATCTGATCCGGGTTGCCGCCGACGTTGGCGGTGTTGTTCGTGGCGAGGATTGCTTCACGTAGCGAGATGCCCGTGCCGCCGGGTGTTGCGATCAGTGCCGCGATCGATGAAGTATCACCGTCGTTCTCGTCCGCTGTTGTGTTGACGACGACAACATTAGACGCCACGGTCTGCGTCGCGCTAAATTCTGAAGTGTTGTTCGACGGATCGGTCGCTGTCGCTGTGACGACATGGCCTGCGGTTACCGATACGGCTAGCACGGAGTTAATCGTGGCATTGCCACTGCCATCGGTAGTCACCGTGTCCGAGCCCAGATAGACCGCACCTTCGCCATTGCCCGAAGGATCACCGGTCGGACTAGAGAAGAAATCGATGCTGAACGTCGTGCTGTTCGTGCTGTTAAAAGTGCCTTGAATCGTAGTATTGCCGCCGGTGCTGATCGCGAACGTCAGCACGGGGAAATTCTGGATGTTGTTGACACCCGTGTCGCCATCGCCTGCGTCGTTTGGCGTGACACCCGCACTGTCAATGTCAATGCCGATGTTTGCGTTCGAATAGATCGCGTTGCCACGGAACGCGTTACCCGTTCCACTGTCTGCGCGAATACCCCGACCGGCGTTAAAGGCGATTGTATTTCCGGCACCGGCTGTTGTTCCGCCAACGGCAATTCCGGTGCTGTTGTTCGTGATGAAGATACCTTGACTGGCATTGCCCAGGTTGATGGTTCCTGAGAGGTCGGTACCGATGTAGTTACCTTCGATCGTGGTGCTGGTCGTGTTGTCGATTCGCAATCCCTGGCCGGTGTTATCGGCAATGATGTTACCCTCCCCGGCCCCTATCCCGCCGATCTGATGGCCCGTGCTGTCCATGATGCTGATACCGTCATCGGCGTTCCCCAGTCCTGCGGTTCCAGCAACGTTGGTGCCGATGTAGTTGCCGTGAATCGTAGCACCATCGCGATCGATAAGAATGCCGTCGTCGTTGAATCGATTGATGACCAGACCTCGAACCGTCGAATTCGCAGCGTTGATGTAAAGGCCATTCGCCGCTCCAGCACCACTGCCGTTGAGCTCAATGATCGGCGTGCCTGCAAAGTCTGGTTCGCTCCAGCCGTCGATAATGAGCGACTCGGTGATCGTTGGCAGCGCGCTCAGCAGGTTGATCGTATGCGGGCCAGCTCCGCTAATATTGAAGTGAATCTTATCGGGCGTCGCGCCGTTGGCTGTATTGTTTGCGGCAATGATGGCTTCGCGCAGCGAGATACCTGTGCCGCCGGGAGTCGCGATAAGCGTAGTCAGTGATGTCGTATCACCATCGTTCTCATCGGCGATGGTATTTACGACGATCGTATCCAGCAACGTTATCGAAGTCCCACTGAACTCCGACGAGTTACCTGATGGATCCGTCGCAATCGCCGAGATGATATAGGAAGCCGGCACATTCGCCGACAATGTCGCATTGAAAGTGCCATTGCCGCTGCCGTTCGTCAGCACCGTCGTCGAACCGATGTAGGTGCGTCCCTCGCCGCTGCCACTGGCATCCGCGTCGCCAAGCGGACCTGTGTAGAAGTCAACATTGAAGGTGGTGCTCGATACGCTGTTCAACGAGCCGCCCACGGTAACGATTGTCGATCCGTCGGTTGATGAGAAAGCGTTGAGCACCGGCGTGTTCTGCCGGTTGTTTGGACCTGTATCGGCGTCGCCTGCATCATTCGTTGTGACTCCGTCATTGCCCAGGTCGATGCCCAGTGAAGTGTTGCTATGAATCGAGTTCCCGCGAATGGAATTCCCCGTTGCTCCAGCGTGGATCACGTTGACTCCAATGCCACCATTTAACGCGATCGTGTTGCCTTCGCCTGCACCGATGCCACCAATCGTATTCCCGGTCGAAGCGGTCTCGATACGAATGCCATCGCCCGTGTTGGCCGCTACGGTGCCGATCATATTGCCTTGAATGGTGTTATTATTGGACCCGGAGAAGTTAATGAACTCGATCCCGTCGCCCGTGTTGCCTGAGATTAGGTTGCCTTCACCTGCGCCCGAACCGCCGATGATGTTGCCACTGGTGCCGTTGGTAAACGAAACGCCGGCACCAAGATTCCCCCGCGCCGTCGTTCCATCGGCACCGATACCGACGTAGTTGCCAGTCACAATCGTTCCGGTCGCGCCGGGATTGTTCATACTGATTCCGGGACCAAAGTTGCTGACGATAACGTTGCGTTCTTGAACCGTCGTGCCACCGATCACATTGCCAGCGCCTGAGACAACCACGATGCCGTTTCCGGTACTGCCGAGTCCCGCTGCGACGCCCGTGGTATCGGTGCCAAAGTAGCTGCCGACGATCGTATTGTTGTCGGAGTATATCTCCAGACTCGAACCTGAAATGCTGTGTATCGCCAATCCACGAACCGTACTGCCGGCACTGCCTGCCAGCAAACGCAGGCCGTTATGCGTGTTGCTTCCACTGATCTCGATCACAGGCGTTCCGGCAAAGTTCGGTTCCGTCCAACCGTCGATGAACACCGCGTCGGATATTCCAGGCATGGAGGAGGCCAGCGATATCGTGTGTGGCCCCGCACCTAGAATCGTAAACCAAATGCGATCGGCACTCGCTCCATTGGCCGTGTTGTTGGCGGCCAAGATCGCTTCTCGCAGCGATATGACTCCATCGCCACCTTTGTTGGCATACAGTGCGGCGATCGACGTCGTGGTTCCGTTCACAGCGTCGGTAGTGGAATCGACAACGACTGAGTTGTAGTCGTAAACATACGTGCCTTGCGAGAATTCGGAGGTATTGCCGCTACTGTTGGTCAGTGTGCTGGTGATGAAATGGCCTGGAGTAACGCTTGTGGCAATGCCATGGTTGATGACCGCGTTTCCGGAAGCATCGGTGGTGACCGTGGTTGACCCGAGGTAGACTTCGCCTTCGCCATAGCCGCTGGGGTCCAACGTGGATGTGGAATAGAAATCCACCATGAAGGTGCTCGACGCTGTCGAATTTACCGAGCCGGTGATGGTGGTAAATCCGCCGTTGGAACTGGCTCCAAGGTCGAGCGGGAAGTTTTGCAGATTGTTCGCGCCCGTGTCGATATCGCCTGCGTCGTTCGGAGTTACGCCATCCGATCCCAGGTCGATTCCCAGCCCCGAGTTCGAGTGGATGGAGTTACCGCTGATCCTGTTGCCTGTGCCGCTCTGAATGTAGACACCATCGTCCGCGTTGTGAGCGATTAGATTGGCCTCGCCAAGACCGCTTCCGCCAACCGTGTTGTTCGATGTTGCTATTCGGATACCGTTGCCGTTGCCAACCGCCGTGGTTCCATCCGAGCCGACACCGAGGTAGTTGCCGAAGATGGTGTTGCCACTGCCCGATCCAATGAAAATGCCGTCGGTGCCGTTCCCCGATATGACATTGCGATCAGCCGCCGTCGTACCACCGATCGTATTCGAGCCCGTCGAAGTCACCATATTGATGCCGTAGAAACCATTGCCCAGGTTACTCGTGCCGACCACGTCCGTACCGATATAGTTCCCCGCTATCGTGTAGTTACCACCTCCATTGATTGTGATCCCGTAAGAAGCAGCTCGATTGATTACGAGTCCACGAATTTCCGATCCATCGGCTCCACCACTGAGCGTCAACCCGCTGAGTTCGCCGGTCGCATCAATTTCGATAATTGGCGTTCCGGAGAATCCGCCCTGCGTCGTGCCGTCAATAATGACCTGATCCGTGACACCAAACAGCGCCGATCCCAGCGTCAACGTCTGCGTTCCGCCACCACCGATGTTGAAGTGAATGTTGTCCGCACCGCCCGTATTGTTGGCTGCCAAGATCGCTTCACGTAGGGAGATGCCGGTGCCTCCGGGCGTGATGATCAGATTGGCAATGCTGGAAGTGTCGCCGTCGAGTTCGTCAGCGGTCGTATCCACAGTGACGGTCGCCAACAATCCTTCAAACTGACTCTGCGCAAGTTGGCTGAACGCGACCTTCGTCTCAATCGCACCAACGGTGAACTCCAGATCCCAGTCACCTCCGAGTAACGCTTGCCCGGTCGCATCGTCGCTTGCCGCCACATCCGCTCCTGTCAGCTCGCTGACGGACGCAAGCAGCGCGCGGCCTTCGGAGCTCTCCGCTAAATCGCAACCATAGAACAACAAGTCACCAGTCTCGGTCAGCGATTCGCCCCAGGCGGCGATATCGTTCTGGAAATGCTGCAAGGTCGATCCGGACAGCCACGTATCGCCGATTCGAATGCCGCGATCGTTACCGTGCGAGACGATATGAACTGCGCTATAGTCGCCACGTTGTGCCAGCGTGCTCGTGACCTTCGCGATACCGTCTTCGTTCGCATCAATGAACACGATCTCGAACCGATCCACGCTGCTTCCCGACTGCAGGTCATTCACGAGCGTTTGGTAATCGTCGACCGATACATCAATGAAGACGATCTCGCGCAACTCCGGAGAGATTCCCCCGGTTTCGCCATCAAAAGACTCCCCGGAAGATTCACCATCACCCGAGTCAACATTCCCGTCGTCGATCAGGTCCGCCACTTCGACCGTATCTGGCGACTGCGGGATGTTCGCAAAAGAGTCCTGGGCATTCAGTGCTGCTGAAATCGCGCTGATCGCGTCGAGCATCGCGTCTGTGTTCTCGGAGGCGTCCGCAACCTGCATTGCTTCGAAATCGATAGGCGCGGCATTGAACAGAACGCGATCTTCGAGCAACTCGGCGTCGATGGGGCGCAAAGCGGGCGGGGCGCGATGCACATCACGTTTTTGCTCCGCAAGACGCTTTCTGCGGCTGTTCAACCACTTCCAACTTCCGAGCACAACAAACTCCTTCTGTCGCTCCAAGGTGAGTGACACGCAAACTCAACGCAGTTTGCGCGCACCGGCTATATCTCAAGCCATGAAAACTCTACCTCACTAATGCAGCTTGTGAGGCACAAACGCAACGACGCGTTGATCTTTTGCAACAGATGTTTTCTTCCGAGACGGTATAACTCGTAGAATCGTTACGAACCACAGAAAGCCCCACAACGACGTTGCGAGAGCGCTGGCTACGGAGAACTCACATCTGCAATGGCGGAAGATGCGAGGGTAACGTTTCCGTTCTGTAGGAGGCGATTTTCAACCCAGCTTGCTAGGTGCTCCGTCGTAGCCGGTATTAG
Organism: Planctomycetaceae bacterium; assembly: GCA_020638975.1. Lineage (GTDB taxonomy): Bacteria > Planctomycetota > Planctomycetia > Pirellulales > Pirellulaceae. The sequence continues at coordinate 225,129 of JACKHN010000006.1, read as the reverse complement.
GCACGCGCTTTAGCACGGGGTCGCAATTTACAAAATGGAAACGCTCCCGATTCGCTTACGTGTGCTCGGGTTCTTTCAATTGCTCGCGTCGATCCGGTTGATCCGAATATGCGGGAAAGTCGGTGAATGCACATCGAATGGACGGTAAAGCCCGATAGACCTAATTAAGCGGGTAACCATTAGATTCCGCACGACGGAACTTGGATGTCCGTCTTCTCACTTGGACCACGGATGAAACGACTGGCCTTTCGAAAACAGATCTACATCCTCACGCTTGCCATTTCGCTGGTGGGAAGTGCTGTGTCAGCCTACGCGCAATCGCGCAATTACACCGGTCCGTTTGGCACGACGGTCGTCAATCCGTTTGTCGATCATCAGGCCGCAATCGCCTATCCGTCGACGGAGCGAAGAGCGACCTCTTTTGAGAGTGGCAACGAGTATCAATTTCCGAATCAGTTTAGTGCCCCGCAAGCATTCCCTCACACGGATTCCGATGGTTCGTGGATTCGCGAGAGCGCAACGAATGCTGTCCGTCTGCCACCGGTTGGTGGAATCACTCACTTCGATCGTTTGCCTGGCATTAGCTCGGGCGAGCCGGGGTTAAGTACCGGCGACGCTTGGCCTCACTTCGATCCAGTCTCGGTGACATCCGCGCCTGTGACTTTGCCGCAATGGAATCCACCTCAGAATCCATGGAGTGCGAATCCGTATTGGTATGCCAACACGCTGATTCAAGAGCAGCTTCCGCCTGCGAATCCGCAGACACCGCCGATCGCACCAAGACAACCCGTCGGCCCGTCGCAACCAACCGATGGACAACCCGATGCCCCGCAAGGGCCAATCGGCGAGGCACCGGAGGAAGAAGACGTCACCACTCAGTTCTTACGACAATCCACTTTGGTGCTGGAACCCGGGATGCTGCAGATCGATGCAGGCTTGCTGTACGCGTGGCAGCAGTCGCAATTGATTACGGTGCTGCCACCGGGAGTGCCCGTCTTTGAACTCGTTCGCAATCGCAACTTTATCGTTCCGTTGAGTTTCCGCTACGGCTTGACGTCGAAGGTCGAAACTTTTCTCTCGGTACCCTTGGGGCTCGGAATTGTGGAACGAGCCGATCCGCTATATCACGACGTCACGATGCGCGGTCCGCTGGGAGATATCTCGGGCGGGTTCGTGTTCGAAGTCGCGCGGGCGCACGGCGAGATGCCCGATATCACCGCTACGTTCACGGCCACGGCGCCGACCGGTGGCGATCCGGTCTTCGGCCGCAATGTGGCAACGGTGGGCAGCGGCTTTTGGTCACTTTCGGCGGGCTTGAACTTCGTCAAGTCTTACGATCCCGTCGCGTTGTTCGGCAGTTTCGGATTGCGACACGACTTCCAGGAAGATGTCTTCGGTGGCAACATTGTTCAGCCGGGCGAGACATTCTACTATTCGTACGGTGCGGCCTTCGGTGTGAACAACGACATCTCGTTCACAGCAACCTTTAGCGGAGCGTACCAGGGGCGAACGCAGTTGAATGGTACGGCGATTCCGAACTCGTCGAGCGAGCCAATGTCGTTACGACTGGGATTGGTCCGGCGCGTGAAGAGCGACCTGCGCATGCAGCCGTTTATCTCCTTCGGCCTAACGCCAAGTGCTCCAGATGCCTCGTTGGGTGTCGTGTTCACTCGCGACGTCAAGACCGCTCGGCATGGCCACACTTACAAGTAGCGAGGGATCGATGCTCACACGACGCGCCGCCTTGACCGCTGGCCTTGTCTTCGCGGTGAGCTTCGCGCGCGAGAGCAGCGCCCAAGACCGACCGCGAATTAAGAACTGGCTTGAGCTGCGGAACGAGCACGTCGTCATTCAACAGCATGACTACTCCTGCGGTTCGGCGGCGTTGTCGACGATGTTCCGCTACTACTTTCAAGACAACGTTCCCGAAGCACGCGTGTTGCAAGTCATCTTCTTGCGACTGGCGCAACGTCCCGACGGGCGTGAACAGGTCGTCGATCGAGTTAAACAAGGGCTGTCGATGCTGGACTTGAAGCTCGCAGCGATTGAACTCGGCTATCAAGCGGAAGCCGCCAAGATCCCGTTGAAGACCTTGGCGACGGTCGACGCACCCGTGATCGTGCGGATCGAAGAAGAGGGCTTCAAGCACTTTGTCATCTTTCGAGGCGTCCTGGAAGATCGCGTGTTCCTGGCCGATCCAATTCGCGGCAACTTGCGGATTCCGATCAGTAAGTTCAACATGATCTGGACGAAGGTCGATGGCAGCTTCGTATCCCACGCGGGCGAAGACGTCGCACGTCCGGCATTGTTTCTTGGCAAGGAAGGCTTTGGATTGCCGAAGGAGCACCCGCTGACGGTCACTCAGCCGATTCCGTTCATCGAGATCAAAGCCGCACGCGACAATCTGTATCGCCCACTGCCGAGTCGATAGCTTGAGAGCAGAACGCGTAGGATGGACGCCCTCGTCCGTCCCGTTATGGAGGAAGAGCATCCAGCTCTGGCGGGACGAGGGCGTCCATCCTACGAAAAAAGTCGAGGTGGCCGATCAACGACAAACAAGGGCTTTCGGTTTTCCGAAAGCCCTTGTGGTCGTACAAACGAATTGCGTCGACGTCACGAACTAGCGAAGGCTGCCGGGGAAACGGAATGTTCCAGCACCGGTTGCGGTCGTGTTGCTGAACGCGCCACCCAGCGTGTTGACGTTGATGCCGTTGGCGCTGATGCCAACGTCCAGGCCGTTGCGGCTTCCGCCGTTGAACTGGAACTGACCAACGGTACCCTGAGCCAACGTGCCCTTCGTCTCTTGGAACGCGATGTTCCCGGCACCGGCCAGACCGACGGCCCAAGCGGAAGGACCAACGTGAATGTCGCCGCTGGCACCGCCGTCAACCGACAACGACTTGTAGGCTCCGCCACCGGATCGCGCCCAGATCCCTGTTGGATCCCAAGGGTTGCCAGCAAACGAAACCGAAGCCGACCCACCAGCAGCCAATACGTTGATGTTGTTGTTCGAGAAAGCGACTTGAGCGCCTTCGACGGTGTTGTGTTGGAAGTTGAACGAACCCCAAGTGCTGATCGAACCCGATTCACCGCGAATCTGGCTGGCGTCCTGATCGGACAGGACTTGTGCGTTCGCTGCACCTTGCAACGCGGCTGGCAACTGGGCTTGCACCTGACCGACGGTCGCAATGACCGCGAAAGCAGCAAACAAGGCAATCAATTTCGTAGCTTTCATCTGAATACTCCTCGACTTGAAAAGAAAGGGAACTTGTTGTTCATCAAAGGTGTTATCGTGAGAACTGCAACGTGTTCGGGGCGCCTTGCAAGACGCCGTTGCCGATCACGTCGATCGTCGTCAATTGTCCAGGGCTAAATAGACTGGCCTGGGCGCGAGTGCCATTGACTTGGAGGTAGCTGCCGCTGCTGAACTGAAAGCCTTCGCCGGTCCTCGTGTTGTAAAGAAAGCCTTGTCCAAAGACGAAGTCACCAGTTCGCTGGCCACTCGTCAAATTCGGCGTTAAGCCTTGTACAGGCGGTTGCCCCGGAATTTCAGTTGCAAGAAACGTGCCAGTCGTTGCGGCCGTGAGTTGCTGAGGGCTCGCCGTCAGATCGATGGCGGTGCCACCGGCCGACCCGGTCAAGTTGGCGAGCCCGCCGTTTGGAAAGACGAGCGATTGGATGCCGAACTGAGCACCCACCAGCACGACTCCTTCACCACGAACCGCACCGGCTTCTTCGCGTGAAAGGTGTTGTGCAGCTTGGAGATTCAGTCGAGACAAGGCGGCGGGCAACTGCGGGTCCTGGGCTCGCGATTCGCCTGCCGCTGCGAAGGCGATCGCTGCGGCGATCAACATGCTGACGATCAGTGACTTTTGCATAGCGGCTCTTTCATGGAAATGTGCTAGAGGAAGGGCCATGAATTCGAAACTAGTCGCCGCCTGAGGTGTGTCAATTTTGTTGCAAAGAATCAACATGAGTTGCCGCGAGGGAACAGTCGTTCAACGATTGCATCCGCGAGATCGCCGCCCATCAATACTTGCGATCGCTCGGAATGGCTTAGCAATTCGCTTGATACCGTGGCAAACGGGCGTCTTAATTCATCGCGTTTCATCATCGACGTGATCGGTTTGGCACGAGGGCTGCAATGGTTCCAACCGAACAAGTCATCTAAGTAGGAGGTGTCGCGTGGAACAGAAACGAAGACTTACGAAGTCGACCATCGGACTCGTGTTGTTCGCTTCAATCGCTGGCACGTGCCAAGGCGACGAGTTGCCTGCCTCGCTCGCCGGTGTGATGGGCAACGCCAATGTCGCCGTGCTTCGCGAAGCCGAAACGCATCAGATCCGAGGTGAGTTCAACAGCGGCATCATCGCGGACTTACTGGCCGTCAGTATCGGCTCGCAATTGACCGCTCATGTTGGCGGCGAGCGAGTTGCTCTTCAGTTGACAGATGGTGCCAGCGGCATTGGTCTCACCGCCCAGACGACGGGCACGGCGACCTTGAGCGGTGCCCCGCGTGTGATTGGAACGATCCAAGCGAATGTCAGCGATCGACTGGCGACTGGCGTGGCTGCGACTGGCAGCATCTCGTCGATCAAGGCCACGATACTGCCAGGGCAGTTCAGCGTCGACTTCCGTTAATGCCTATCAAAATGTGCGTCTTTCGTAGGACGGACGCCTCGTCCGTTCGTCAGATGTGGACGGACGTGGCGTCCGTCCTGCCGGTAAGTCAGCAATTGCAGCTCGCCTTAAACCAGTAGCAAAGGATATGAAGCATGCCATCAACCACGACTCGATTCGTCATCTTCTGCCTAATCGTTGCAACTTCTTTTTTTAGCGAGGTTGTAACGGAGGCGGCAGACCTCGCACCACGCGCCAACGGCCAAGTGTCTTCGCTGCCCCTGGCTCTTCACGCGGCTGGCATCGACCGGAGTCAGATCTTAGACGAAAAGCAAGCCGATGCAGTTCGAGGCGAGTGGATTCTTGACCTTCGTTTAGGGCTGGGTCAGTTGTACTTTCAAGGAGCCGGTCGAACCACGGTTGAAGTCCATACGCTCAGCGCCGGCGCGTGGCACGGCAAGCCCACTAGTGTACAGCTCACCATTGGTCGGTAAGACAAGCATAATGCGCACATGAGTTACAGATTCTCATTCGCTTGTCCGGATCGTGTCAGATCGCCGCTTTTGCGCGATTACACCGCAGACCGAAAGCCGATGACCAAAACTATAGGTGGCGGCGATCTCAATCGCAGCGCGCTGTTATTGAACGAGCCGGGAGACACGGCTGACAAGGAACGTCAACCGACGTGTAAGGATGCGCTGACATGCGAAGGAGTCTGTTTGGTTCTCTGCTCGTCGTGCTGACGTTGCTGACCATAGGACAGGTTCACGCTCAGCGTTCGTGGTTCGGCTCTCGCCCACCCGCACATGATTCACGAGGCGACTCCCCGCAGAACATGCCGCAGGAAGGCCATGTCCCGCCGAGCTATGCCCAGCAACTCGGCAGCGACTACACTCGAGCACAACCCGCAACGACGCCTGCCCCGCTCAACTACTCGGTTCCGTTGGCTCAAACTCAAGTCCGCTATCCAGTTCAAGGAAGCTTCCCGCCAACAGGCGGTGTAACTCAGCAGATCTCACCACCCACGCAGATGCCACCGCCGAATAGAAGCCAACCGTCCGCGACTTACCAATCTGCTAGTTATCTGCCACCGACAACACCGACTAGTTCCTACAATGATCCGTGGTCTGGCTGGGGCGCGAGAACTCGTCCGGCGTCCTTTCCAAGTGGCGTGCAGCCGTACAGTCTTGAGAATTCCCAGATGCCGTCGCAGCAGGGCTATGGCACCTGGATGACATCAGCGCCCGCAACAGTTCAGTTCGCTGAAGCAAACGCGGCGGCGGTCGCCCCTCCGCTTAACGACGTGCAGAAGAATTATCCGATCGTCGATCCAACTTGTCAGTCGAGCTGCGGATTCTGGGAAGGCAGCATCGACTTACTCGCGTTGCGGCGATCCTACCTGCATTCTTATGCCCTGATCACTCCAACCGCGATTGGTTCGCCGACCTTGAATGCGTCGAACCTTCCTTTTGATTTCGCGTTGGGGATGCAGGCGTCACTCGCCCGGCACACTGCCAGTGGCGTGACGATTGAAGGCCGGGCGATGTGGATCGACGACTGGAGTGCTTCCGAGCAAGTCGCTGGCAGTGTCGCACTGCAAGGGCCTGGGTTTCAACTCGCGGTCGCGCCGGGCGAGTTCGATGTGCGTTACTCATCGCGGCTCGTCGGAGCGGAATTAAACATCGGCGACTATCTGTGTGACCATTGCGGCTGCTTTATCGGACTTCGCTGGCTCCGTTTCGAGGACAATCTCATCGTCGATGAGTTAGACCTCCCGGTAGCCGGTGCGCTCAACATCGCGACGCAAAACGATTTGCTCGGCGTTCAGGTAGGACGTCTGATGCGAGTTGCTGATGTCGGGGGATTTCGCTCCCGCATCTTTGCTAAGGGAGGCGTGTACTACAACTTTGTCGATACGAACATTCAATCGTCATTCCTGGGTCCGCCGATTCACGGCAACGACTACGATGTCGCGTTCATTGGCGAGTTTGGAATCGATGTTGCGTGGTGCATTACCGAACGTTTGCGAGTGCGAGCGGCGTACGAGATCATCGGCGTCTCGCAAGTAGCCACGTCTACAGATCAGATTGCGGTGTCAGATCTCAGTGTTGGCGTTGCTGGGATCAACACAAACGGCCTGTTCTTCGATGGCGGTTACGTGGGTATTGAGTGGCTCCACTAGTCCAGCGTGCTAGGCTCCCCTGTCCTTGCGTAAAGCCTCGGTCAGTTGCATGAAGAAAGCCGACATTACAAATGACGACCGTCAGCGCCGAAATAGAAAAATGCAGCGGGCCTACCCAGCCCGCCGCTCACGCTGATTTACATTTGTCGGTCGCCGTTCCAGCGCAGGCACCGTCGTCTTGGCGCGACTGGCCACTCGCAGCCGTTGCGGAAAACGCGAGGCCAGATCTTCGGCTTCGCGAATTCGGTCGAGGATCTTCTCGGCGACGCTTAGGCAATAGCGTCCCTGCTCGCCACACACTCGTGGGCGGCGCCCGGTTCGGATACAGTTCAAAAAGTCGGCTTGCTCGTCTTGGATGGCGTTACGTCTTTCTACGGCCAAGTCCGACACGGGCAACATATCCGTGAAAAGATTGTGTTTGACTCGCTCTCGCTCTTCGACGGACATCGTCTGCACGTCAATCTCGCCGCGTAACACTTGTTTGCTCGGACGAACGATCTTCGCGCTGAAGTCGCCAAAATCGACGCTTCCATAGACACGATCCGTGACGATTTGCATCGTTCGTTGCGAATAGAAGCTCGTACGTGAGGTATTCAGGTTGGCAATGCACCCGTTGGCAAAGCGGAGATGAGCGTGGGCCATGTCTTCGTGTGGACCAAACACCGTCGAGCCAATCGCGTCGATTTCGACGACGTCGCTCCGCACCGTCGAGAGGACGAGATCGAGATCGTGAATCATCAGGTCCAGCACCACACCAATATCGGTTGAACGAAACGTGTAGCCGCTCATTCGCACTGCTTCGATATAGCGAGGCCTGCGAACGCGGGCTGCGACGGCACGCCACGCCGGGTTGAATCGTTCGACGTGCCCAACCTGCAGCACCAGCCCATTGCCTTTGGCGAGGCCGACCAACTCGTCTGCTTGCTCGACGGTCGAACTGATTGGCTTTTCAATAAACAAATGAACGCCTTGCCGCAGCAGGGCAGTACCGACGGCGTGATGATATTCCGTCGTTGTCGCCACAATCGCGCCATCGATATCTGTGGGCAACTCCTCCTGGTGCTCGAACACCGGTACACCATATTCCGCCACGATGCGTTCGCGCGCTTCTGGAATGGGATCGACAACGCCCACCAACTCAATGTCATCAAGCGGCTTCAGTAAACGGGTGTGAATGCGGCCAAGATGTCCCGCACCAATCACTGCTATCCGTAAGGGTCTCACGCGGCTCTCCTTCGTTCGCGGCCACGTCCGTGCCGACCTTCGTGTTGACTTTGAATGAAACCAAGTAAATGGTTCACGGCGGGCACCAGATGACCGTTGCTGCGCAGAATCTCGCGAGCATGGTCGACACCAACCTTCGAGCGATAAATCAGCTTATAGGCTTCTGTAAGGGCGCGGATCGTATCCGCAGGGAAGTCGTTTCGCTTTAGCGCAACGATGTTCACACAGCGAGGGCGAGTCGGCTGGCCTTCGACCAACATGAAGGGCGGCACATCGTGCAGCACACGACTTAACCCTCCAACAAAGCTGAAGCTTCCGATCGTTGTGAAATGATGTACCGCGGATCCCCCTGACAGCGTCGCATCGTCGTGGACGTGTACGTGACCGCCAAGCAGCGTCGCGTTCGCCATGATGATTCGACTAGCCAGTCGACAATCGTGAGCGACGTGGCTGGACGCCATGAGATAACAGTGATCGCCGATCGACGTGACGCCATCTTCTTTGGTCGTCGCGCGGTTGATCGTCACCGATTCGCGAATTACGTTGTGGTCGCCAATCTCGACGGCCGTATCTTCACCACGATAGGAAATATCCTGCGGTGGCGCGCCGATTACGGTGCCGGGAAAGATGTGATTGTACTGGCCAAGTGTTACGCGGCCCATGAGCGTCACGGTATTTTCGAGCCGCGTGCCGCGACCGATTCGGACATCTGGGCCGACCACACAAAACGGTCCAATCTCGACATCGACGTCGATCTGGGCGCGTGGGTCAACAACCGCTGTGGTAGCGACTGCCATAGCGAGGTCCATCTCTAATGTTACCAATTGCGACGTGACTTCCGTGTCACGCCGTCCGTCGCTGCTCGCCGATGATTTCGCCTTCGGCAAGCAACACGCGAACCAGTTCCGCGTTCAGCCGATGACCACTTCGTTGAGCCATCACTTGACCAACGATCTCGCACCCCGCGAGGGCAAAGTCGCCAACCAAGTCGAGTGTTTTATGTCGAACGCATTCGTCTTCGAATCGCAGTTCGTTGTCAATCGGGCCTTCGTCACCGAAGACCACTAAGTCCTTCGTCGTAACTCGCGTTCCGAGTCCGCGACTTCGCAACCATTCGGCCTCGGATTCGAGTAAAAATGTTCGCGCCGCTGCAAGCTCGCTCCGAAAAGTCTTGGGCGTCACGGCCAATTCGATCGTCTGCCGCCCGATGGCGTTATCGGAACCATAGTCCAATCGATACTTCACCTTGAACCCGCCACGAGGCCGTGGGCGGATCTCCACCCAACTGTCCTCGTCGCCGACACGAGTCACTTCCGTCACGACAAGCCTCGAACGCAACGCATCTTGCGCGACGATCTCCGCTTCCGTCAACGCATCGACAAATGCTTGACTCGAGCCGTCGCAACCTGGCATTTCAGGTTGATCAACCCAAATCTCACAGTTGTCTACTTCCAATCCGGCACAAGCTGCCAAGACATGTTCAACCATCTCGACCGAGACACCGTGCGAGACAAGCGTTGTCCGCAGCGGTGTTTCAATGCGATTTGCGACCAGAGCCGGAATTCGCGGTTGAGAAGGAATATCTTTTCTAACAAAGACGAGTCCCGTCCCCGCGGGCGCGGGGCGGAACTCGACTCGTATGTCCTGGCCACTCCAGTAGCCAAAGCCGGTCACGACGACCGGTTTGGTAATTGTGTGTTGCGATCGAAGAGGAAGCATTCAGCAGCTGATCATCAAGATGAGGGAATCGTCGAACCCAACAAACCATCAAAGGGCTATCGTCGCGGTGGTACGAACGGCGCACCGTTGTTCCTGTCCGCCGTCGGAGTCTGGCGGTTCATCGTGTCGAGAATGTGTCCCGTGATGTTCAGGTCACGCTGATAGACCACGAATCGATTGATGCCGTTCAAAACCGATTCTGGCTGTGATGGATCCATCTCTTCGGCGTTGAACCGAAGGACAAGATCAATCCCATAGGTCGTTGCGAACTTGTTGATGTGATCTTCCAGTTCGCGATACGCGTTGAAATAGACTTTCGCTTCTTGCTCGATTCGCTCTTTCTGTTTGCGGGCCATGTCTAGACGCAACTTAGTTTGATCCCCCGCGATCTGTTCTTCGAGGATCTTGTAGTCAGTTCCGCCCTTTTGCATCTTTTGCAGATTCTGAACGGCAGCTTGCATCGCCTCTTGCTTGGCGAGGACTTCCTGCTTGAAACGCTCGTCGTCATTCTTGATGTCGTCCATCGACTGCTTGAAGCGTGTCGCGTTCTTAAAGATGAAACCAACATCGACGACGGCGACGTTGGTGCCGCGGGGTGCCGCGGGTTGTCCTTGGGCTTTGACCTGGTTCTCGAACAAGATTCCAGGGCCAATCAACATGCTTGCCACAATTGTGGCGGAGAGAAGAGTGATTCTCACGTTCAGCACTCCTTGCTGTAAACGAATTCTTCCGTGAACCATGAGCCTCATCCGACGAGACTCCCCCAAATTCTGAAAGTGGGGCGGTATTGTGCCGAGAAAGGGTGGACGCGTAAAGGCCAGAAAATCCTTAACAAACGAAGGATTCCTTAGACAAATTGTCGCAGCTAATCGCAATTTAATTCGCCCGCCAGCCCTACCGCTCCCTCGGTCGCTACTGTGCTACGCCGGCCCTGCGACAGTTGTTCACACCCATTTGACAATCACACCTGCGTGGAATAGCGTGACCGGTGCAATGAGAATATTCCAAGCCCGACCCACCGCTGAGATTTGTCGCCGCGCAGTTTCTTTGCTTGCGCTGGTGGGTGTATTGGTTTCGTCGCTGGGAATCATGTTCGTCCCACAGACGAAGCGGACATCATCGCAGGCATTTCCTTGTCAGGGAGGCAGTTGCGGGTGTCACTCGGCGGAGCAATGCTGGCAAAGTTGCTGTTGTACTTCCGTCGCCCAGCGGCTGGCGTGGGCCGACGAAAACGACGTGACGCCTCCTCCATTCCTGACAGAGCTGCTAGCAGCTGCGACTGCCGTCGCGCCGCAGAATTGTTGTAGCCACTCGGCTACTGATAGTGAAGCTGCTAGTTCGTGTGACATGGAACAAGGTAGCGAATTGCCGACACGACTCGTTCTGCTTAGCGACATTAGCAAATGCCGCGGGCTGGCGAAGTATATCACGATCTTCGGTAACGCCATCTGCAAACCACTTCCCGACGCGCCTGCATTCGACATGACTCTTCGCTCACGGATTCATCCGTTCGACGAGTCGTTTGAATCACCCCTCCTTGCTCCTCCGACTCCGCCACCACGCGTCATGGCGTAACGCCTTGCTCTCGATTTCGGCGCTTTGTTCCTTTCAGGAAGAAGGAGCGTTCGAAAGCGAGCAGCATCGTCCATCGAGTCTGTCCACTTGCGAATCGCTTTGGTGATTGCGCCGTTGGCTTGATCGATCGCATCGACGCCGTAGCGAGTTCGCCTCGTACCATCAAAGGAGCACGCCATGCATAAACGCAATGGCTTTACATTAGTTGAGTTACTCGTCGTGATTGCGATCATTGGCATTCTGGTCGCTTTGTTACTACCGGCGGTGCAGGCGGCTCGAGAAGCCGCGCGACGAATGCAATGCAGCAACAATCTCAAGCAATGGGGATTAGCTGCGCACAACTATCACGACACATTCCGCGCCTTCCCAATGACCAATGCGCAGAACTACTTGCCGAATGTTCAAGGATTTTCGCCTCAGGCTCGTCTGCTGCCCTTCGTGGAGCAGGTCAACCTGCAAGACCAATTGGATTTCGCGCTGCCTGCCTTCAGCGGACCTTGGAATGCCCTGATGCCCAATCCGCTGTTCGCGGCTTCGTTTGCAACTCCGCTTCAAGTAGCGCTTTGTCCAAGTGATCCAGCTCCGAAACAGAATGTGGGAGCCGGTGGTGCCGAGTACTCCGGAATCAACTACATGGTCAGCTATGGCAGCGGAATGGGCGCGAACTACGACCTTCGCCGGAGAACCGATGGGTTTGTGTATGAGAACTCTGGCACTCGGTTCGCCGATATTGTCGACGGGACTTCCAACACCGTTTTCATGAGCGAGACCGTTCGTAGTGTTGGAGCAGACTTCACGTTGCCTGGTGGAACGTTACCGCGAGCACCGTATCAGGCGACGCTTAACGGCTCGTCCGGCGTAAGCCCAGCCGCGCAGCCGGTCCAGGGATTGGCGGCCACGGGAGGAAGTTGGTCGAACGGTCCCAACGGTGTCATCGAGAATCCCGATCTGTCGGTGATCTGGTCATCGATGTCGAGTTGGCGAGGGGCGTCGAGTGCGGCGTTGCGTGGCCGTGGTACGTCCTGGGCACATTCAGGTGCCATCAGCACACTCACGAACGGATATAGCACGCCGAACAGTCGCATCCCCGACTTGGTGATCCACTTCACGGGCTTTTTCGCGCCACGCAGTTTTCACGTCGGAGGTGCTCTCGCCACGATGGGCGATGGGGCTGTTCGGTTCCTCAGCGATACGATCGAGACCACAGCACACCGAGCACTTCACAGCGGTAACGGTGGTGAAGTGATTGGCAGCTTTTAACTTTAGAAATCACACTAGATCGAAAGGTCTTAACATGACTTGGCGAATTATCATCATCATGGTGCTAGGCGTTGGCCCGGCACTCGCTCACGACAGTTGGGTCGAAACAAACTCACATCTCGTCCGATCTGGCGACGCGGTACATATCGACTTGAAACTTGGAAACCACGGCAACGATCATCGCGATTTCAAATTGGCGAGCAAGATCGATGCTAAAGACTGCGCGATCCAGGTGCTCGCACCGGAGGGAAAGAAGTACGACCTGCGAGCCGGCTTGTCCGATCTCGGCTACGCACCCAAGGAAGGTTACTGGTCGGGAAAGTTCGTGGCCGCGCAGCCGGGACTTTACACGGTAGTTCATACATCGGATCGAGTCGTTAGTTATGCTCCTACGCGATCGATCAAGAGTGCCAAGGCAATGTTCGTTGTCAGCGACAGCCTCGACAAGATTGCACGCGATCAAACAGGTTTCGATAAGTCGCTAGGGCATGCATTAGAGATCGTTCCGACGACAAACCCCGTGGTTCCGATGGGCCCTGGCCAGCCGATCAACGTCCAAGTCCTGTACCAAGGCAAGCCGTGGTCAGGTGCGAAAGTGTCGTTCATTCCTCGCGGCGAGAGCCTTGAGGAAGGCTTTGACGCTGAGTTTGAGAGAACGACCGATGCTCAAGGATTGGCCAGTTTTACTCCTCGTACCGGTAACGTCTACTTGGTCGTGACGCACCGACAGGAACCCGAAGCTTCCGGCGAAGGCTACGAGAACACTAAGTACTCGGCAACGCTCGTTGTTTACGTTCCCGAGATCTGTCCGTGTTGTAATGAGTGACTCTGATCAATCGCAAACGATCGGTGAAAGGGCAGAAGCAAGGATTAAAGCAATCCCTAAACTCGTCGTACGCGCTGATCATCACGAAATCGCTTGGGCAGCTGCTCGCCCGATTTGTTTGCCCGAGCCGGCACCACCGCGCCGTCGAACTTCCTACAGGAGAATTGCCATGAAGAGACGTCATGGATTTACGTTAGTTGAATTACTCGTCGTGATCGCCATCATCGGCATCTTGGTAGCTTTGCTGTTGCCGGCGGTCCAAGCGGCCCGAGAAGCAGCGCGACGAATGAGCTGTACAAATAACCTCAAGCAACTGGGGCTTTCCCTTCACAATTACCACGACACCTTCAAGGTCTTTCCGTCCGGATACTTGGCGAACAACGTCGCCGATACCGCACCGGCATCTGCAGAAACGGGGCACGGATTCGCCTGGGGAGCGCTAATGTTGCCGTTCATCGAACAGACGGCACTCGCTGACCAGATTGATTTCAAGTTGGATTGTCGTGACCCTAGTAACCTCCTCTTCGGCGCCGAGAAGTTGCCTGGATTCCGCTGTCCATCCGACACCGGAACCGATACGTTCACGGTGACAAGTGGTGGCACGAGCTACGACCTTGCGACCGCGAATTATGTTGGCATCCTGGGTTATGGAAATGTGACGATGACGCCCGGTCGTCCTATGGGCCCCGGCATCTTCTACCGCAACAGCGATGTCCGGATGCGAGACATTCTTGATGGAACGGCGAACACGATCATGATCGGCGAGCGAACTCAGCGTCATCGATTTGTCGCGGGAGGTCCGATCGTGGATGCACATTCGACCTGGTACGCGGCGATCCCGGGTGCCGTGCGACCAGCCGGCATGATGGCCATGACCGAAGGAGCTGGCTCGCTTGTTCTCGGCCATGTCGGTCAGCCAGCCATGATGGGCATGATGGCGATGCACCACACGCCGAATAACACGAATCACATCGTGAATTTCTCGAGCCTCCATCCTGGCGGAATCAACTTCGTTGCCTGCGATGGTTCGGTTCACTTCCTGGCCGAGACGATCGATTACAACACTTTCCGTTGGCTCGGCGAGCGCGCCGACGGAAATCCCGTCAGTCCGTAGGTGAAACGTGTCGGCCCTAGATTGCCGCCGAGAAAACTTCCGATGTCACCGAAGGCAGCGGAAGTTTCTCGGCGGTTGTGTCCGGCAGGCAATCGGCTAGGCTGAAGAACTGCCTCAGCCCATCCAAGCTTCCGCAAGCGGAGAATTTCGCGTGGCCGACCCTCGCCCCAACATCATCTTCATTATCACCGATCAACAACGCTATGACACGATCCGCGCACTCGGCTTCGACTACATGGACACGCCGAACCTCGACCGGTTGTTTACCGAGGGAGTTACGTTCACGGACTGTCACGTAACGGCCGCGTCTTGTGCGCCGGCCAGGGCGAGTCTCTTTAAGGGCTACTATCCGCATACCACCGGAATCTTAAAGAACGCCGATCGCTGGCGGCGTTCTTGGATTGAATTGCTGAATGACGCCGGGTATCACTGCACGAACGTCGGCAAGATGCACACCTGGCCCTTCGAAACAGAGCTTGGATTCGACGAGCGGTATGTCGTCGAGAACAAAGACCGCTACCTTGAAGGCCGGTATTACTTCGACGAGTGGGACAAGGCACTGCGGTTTCGTGGCCTGATCAAACAGCAGCGAGAGATGTATCGCAAGCGCGCAGACTACCGCAGTCGGCTCGGTGCGTTCGAATGGGAACTCCCAGAAGACACGCACCCGGACAACTTTGTCGGCGACATGGCAACTTGGTGGATCGATAGCTATCCGAAATCTGAACCGCTCTTTTTGCAAATCGGCTTCCCGGGGCCGCATCCGCCTTACGACCCCGTGCCTCGTTACGCCGATCCTTATCTAAAGAAAGATCTGCCACTGATTGAGGTCACGCAGGAGGAGCTCGATGGCCAGCCGCCGGCTTTCAAAGAGTTACGAGAGCATAACAACGAAGTCGATCATGATTCGGTCGTCCTCGAATTGAATCCGACACGCGAGCAACGCCATCTCCAACGCGCCTACTATCTCGCCAACGTCACGATGATCGACGAGAAGGTCGGCCAAATTCTGGAAGCCTTGGAAAGAAATGGCTATCTCGATAACTCGATCATCATCTTCACCTCTGATCACGGCGACTGCTTGACCGATCATGGGCACAGCCAGAAGTGGACCATGTACGACCTGATCACGCGCATCCCGTTAACCGTTTGGGCTCCGGGACGCTTCCCTGCTCGGACCGTCGACGCGTTGTGCCAGCAAATGGACCTCGGGCCAACCATTCTCGAGCTCGCCGGTATCGAGGTGCCGCCCACGTTAGAGGCGGTTTCAATGCTCGACGCGTTGGAAGGAGCCGATTGGAGCGGACGCAACTTCGTCTTTGCCGAGCAAATTAAGGACGGCATTCTGACGGGTTGCGAGTTCATGACCATGGTTCGCAATAAGGCTTGGAAGCTCGTACACTTCCTCGACGAACCCTACGGCCAACTGTTCGATATGATTCACGACCCCAACGAGGTGAGAAACTTGTGGTCCGATCCGAAAGGCGCGAGCATGAAGCAGGAATTGCTTGGCGTCCTTCGCGAGTGGCGGATTCGGAGCGGAATCACAACGGCCGCTTGGACGCAGGATTGGCGGTGACCTGTTCGGCACGCATTGCGGTCGTTTTCAGATTTGCGATCGACAAATGGGTAGTGGTACAGTTTGAGATTTCTGAAAGTAGGACGGCCACTCTTGGCCGTCTCGTGTCGGGCCGGAGTGCCCGACTTACGGTAAACTGTACCACTACCGACAGATGATAACGCGAGCAAGCATCGGACGCGTCGGCTAGAATAGGCGAGTAGTTGAAACCTGACCGTGGCAACGCTTTGTACGGGTCACACGATGAATACAACCCAACTCCTCCTTCGACAAACCCGACGCCATTTCTTCCAGGACTGTCGCGTTGGTTTGGGCGCGATGGCTCTTGGTTCGATGCTGACGCGCGATGGACTGCTCGGCGCCGAATCGACAGAGAACTCGAAAAATCCGCTCGCGCCCAAGAAGCCGCACTTCACGCCGCGTGCGAAGAACGTGATCTTCTTGTTTATGGCCGGTGGGCCAAGTCAGTTGGAGTTGTTCGATCCCAAACCGAAATTGCAGCAACTCGATGGGCAAGTGATTCCAGAGTCGTATGTAGAAAACCAACGCTTCGCCTTCATCAAAAAAGATGCAAGACTACTCGGCACACGACGCAAATTCGACCAGCATGGTGCAAGCGGTCAGACTGTTTCCGAGTGTCTGCCGCATATCGCATCCATCTCGGATGACATTGCGGTCCTGAAAAGTCTTCGGACCGATTCCTTCAACCACGGGCCGGCGAAGTTTTTCCTCAACACAGGATCAAGCCGCTTTGGGCGACCGAGCATGGGAGCTTGGATTACCTACGGGATCGGTAGCGAAGCGAGCGATTTGCCAGGCTTTGTTGTGTTGCAGTCCGGCCCGCGAGGCCCGCGCGGCGGCTCGCCGAACTGGGGCAGCGGCTTCTTGCCAACAACCTATCAAGGCGTCCCTTTCCGTGGCAAAGGCGCGCCGATCCTGAACTTGGAGAACCCGGCTGGAATCGACGTCGCGAGACAAGGCGAATTCATTCAAGCCGTCAATGATTTCAATCGGATACGACTCGCGGATACCAGCGATCCCGAGATCGCAACGCGTATCGCGGCCTACGAGATGGCATATCGAATGCAATCGAGTGCTCCCGAATTGATGGACATCACGGACGAAACGCAAGAGACGATTGACTTGTACGGTGCCGATCCGTCAACGCCTTCGTTCGCGAATAATTGTCTTCTGGCTCGTCGACTGGTTCAACGCGGCACGAGGTTCGTGCAACTGTACCACACCGACTGGGATCACCACGGCAATCCGGATACGGAACTGAACGGGACACTCGACAAAGTCTGCAAGGAAGTCGATCAACCTGCGGCTGCATTGGTGAAGGACCTGAAACGTCTCGGCATGTTGGACGACACGCTTGTCATTTGGGGCGGCGAGTTTGGGCGGACGCCGCAAGGCGAGCCGCGTGACTTTCTCGGTCGCGACCATCATATCGAAGCCTTTACGATGTGGATGGCAGGAGGTGGCGTCAAGCCAGGAATCTCGATCGGCAAGACGGATGAACTGGGCTACTTTGCGGTGGAAGATCAGATTCACGTCCACGATTTACAAGCCACGATTCTCCACCTCATGGGCTTGGACCACTTGGCACTTACGTTTCGCTTTCAAGGTCGCGACTTTCGATTAACGGACGTCGGTGGCCACGTTGTCGAGAAGCTCCTGGTTTAACCGCTTATCCAGAGTGACGAGACGTTCGAGTGCTTCCGGAACAAAGTTTCACTCTCTCGTAATAAACTCATCCAAGTTGATTAGAACCCGCGAGGCTGCAGTCCAAGCGGCGAGTTCAATGTCGTTGCTGCGAGGCTTCTCGCCGCCGATTAGCGTGGTCGCAGCACCTGAATCATTTGAGAACGCGTCCCGTTGAGTAGCGACTAACTCCATTAACCGCGACCGCTCTCGTTCATTCGTCCGACGGGCGAAGCAGCGGCGAAACAGCAATTCGGCTCGTTGTTGGTCATCTTGGCAGTCTGATGACAGTACTCCGTCAGCCAGCGCACGAGCACACTCGATGAATTGAATATCATTTGCCAGCGTTAGCGATTGCAGCGGCGTATTCGAACGGACTCGCCGCGTACACGTGACATTGGCTTCGGGAGCGTCGAACGCCATCAGCGACGGATAGGGACTTGATCGCCAGAAGTAGGTGTACATGCCGCGTCGATAGCGATCTTCGCTCGTGTCGGTGTCCCAAGGTTTTTGATCTTGAGTAAAGGCATAGATACCGTCCGGCTGTGGAGGATGAACGCTGGGTCCGCCCATCTTGCGGCTGAGCAAGCCGCTGACGGCCAGCGCATTGTCGCGGATGATCTCTGCATCCAGCCGAATTCGTGATTGACGTGCCAGCAGCTTGTTGGCAGGATCGACCTCGTCGAGTTCGACACGATGGCGAGATGCCTGGCGGTACGTAGCCGAATTCACGATCAAGCGATGCATTGCTTTCACATCCCAGCCGGATTGAACAAACTCGACGGCCAGCCAATCGAGCAGTTCGGGATGTGTCGGCGGAATGCCTTGAATGCCGAAATCGTTCTCCGTCTCGACAATCCCGCGTCCGAAGAATCGCTGCCAGTAACGATTGACGATCACTCGCGGGGTTAGCGGATTGTCGGCATCGACCAGCCAGCGAGCGAAGTCGAGACGTGTTGCTTCGCTCGACTCGACCTTAAGCGAATGCAACGCACTTGGCACCTTCGGCTCGACGCGATCACCCAGATCCAAAAAATTGCCCCGACGATGGATGTGCGTTGTTCGTGGTTCGGTGTTATCTCGCAAGATCATCGCGGTGGGAATGTTTGGTTCGCTCGCTCTAAGATCAGCGATTTGCTGGACGAGCGGAAACGCTTCACGCGCTGCGTCAGACTGCTTGTACAACTCGACGATCAACTTCCTTTGTACGTCGTCGCGCTCGTCAAGTTTCTTTTCGAGAGCGATCTGCGTTGGGCCGTCCAAAGTGCGGAAGAACTTCGGCGTGACCGCGGCCTCCCACTCGAGTTGCTTCTTGGTAAACTCTTCTGCCTGTGCCGCGAGAGTTTCTTCGCGTTGCTGAATTTGCTGGCGGATCTCGTTTCTGCGGTCAACCACTCCGCTCTCGATTTGCCACGGTGCAGGAGCGTCGATATTCGGCTCCTCGCAATTATTGAGAAAGGCAAAGATCTGATAGTACTCGCGTTGGCTGATGGGGTCGTACTTGTGTTGGTGGCAGCGCGCGCAACCCAAAGTCAAACCCAGAAAGGCGACGCCCGTCGTATCAACACGATCGGCTACCGCATCGATGCGAAACTGTTCTTGGTCCGTACCGCCTTCATCGTTGGTCAACGTGTTGCGATGAAAGCCCGTCGCGATCAATTGGTCAAGCGTTGGGTTCGGCAACATATCGCCAGCGAACTGCTCGATCGTAAACTGATCGAAGGGCATCCCGGCATTCACGGCTGCGATGACCCAGTCGCGATACTTCCACATCTCACGGCCAAAGTCGCGCGTGAAGCCGTTGCTATCCGCGTACCGAGCGAGGTCAAGCCAATGCCGCCCCCAGCGTTCGCCGTAGGCTGGCGATGCCAGCAATCGTTCAACAAGCCGCTCGTACGCTTCCGGCCATGAGTCAGCCACGAACGCATCCACTTCTGCGGTAGTTGGGGGAATGCCAAGCAAGTCGAGGCTCAACCGGCGGATCAACGTCGCTCGATCGGCTTGCGGCGACGGTGTCAGTCCCTCTGCATCGAGCCTCGCCAAAACAAAGCGATCAATGGCGTTACCGCTCGACGCCGAGTCCTTACAGTCGGGCAATGCAGAACGAACGGGCTTCTGAAACGCCCAATGATCGGGCTCGATGGCCAACCTCATCTCGCCCTCGGACACTTTCGCACCGGCGGCGATCCAAGCTTCGATCTTGGTAATCTCGTCCTGGCTCAGCTGCTCGCCTTCGGGCGGCATCAATCCAACATCCTCATCCTCACCCTTGATGATGTGAATCAGACGGCTTCGCGCGACCTGTCCAGCGACGACAACCGGCCCCCCGTCACCACCTCGCAGCACTCCACCGCCCAGGTCAAGTCGCAATCCCGATTCTTGTTTCTTTGCGCTATGGCACTTTACACAGTGGTTCGTGAGAATCGGCTTGACGTCGCGGAGGTAATCAATTTCGTCCGCGCCGATCACTCGACAAGCAAACAGCAAAACAATTACCAGCATCCGCTTTGTCGACAGCCGTTTCATCGCGTTCGCTTTGCAAAGGAGGGAAGGCGTGGGGGAAGTGGTACGTGTCGCCCTAAGATATCCGAAGTGCGAAACGGACTCAAACAACGCAGACGTTTGGTGGTGTACAGCTTGACGTAGGACAGGTTTGCAACCTGCCATAACAGATGTTCATTATGCGGGTTGCCAACCGAGTCCAACGAAAAACACGCCAAGCTGTTCCACTACCAAACAAACCGATGAAATCTCCGGAACTGCACCGATTTCCACCAACAACTACCCTTTCCACCTACATCAATTTGTGCCAGCGATTAATCGCACGCGGTATAGCAGGAAAGTGGGAACGCTACTCCACGCGATACAACGCCTTATCCGTTCGCAGGACGAGTGCGTGATCGACGGCTGCGGCGGTTGCCAGCATTTCCCCATCGAGTTTGTTGATAGCCAACCGCTCATACTCGTCGGCTGCAGCAACGACCGTTGTTGTTCCGTCTCGGTCAAAGAAGTAAATGCGTCCATCGGCATATAAAGGCGAAGCCCAGAAATGCTTGCCGATTCGTTCTGTCCAATGCGTCTCGCCCGTCTGGGCATCGAGACACGAAGCAATGCCCTGGTCGGAAACGAAGTACATCCTGTCGCCGATCACCAAAGGCGACGACACGTTCGGGACTTGCTTCGTGCAACGCCAAGCGATTTCCGCTTGCTGCTCGTCGCCACTCTTCGTCACTCGGACGGCCAGCATGCTCGCCTTCATATAGCCGGTGGCGATGTACAGCAATCCGTTTCCGGCCACGGGACGAGCTGCGTTGGAGAACCCTAGCTCACCGTAGTTCAGTCGCCACAATTCTTTGCCGCTGTCCAAATCGTAACCATAGACCCAATCGGCCGCGGGCGACACGAGCTGCGTCTCGCCGTTCACTTCCGTCACCAACGGAGTCGCGTAAGACTTCCGAAGTTGTGGATTGTCGTTTAACTCGCCTGACCGCTTCGTTTTCCAAGCAATCTCGCCGGTGTTCTTGTTCAACGCGACAAGGTACTGCTCGTCGATGCCATCGCAGTGAATGAACAACTTGTCTTGCCAAAGCACGGGCGAGCTACCGGGGCCGTTCTCGTGCTTCACTCGTAAGGAGCGATTGGTCCACAGGACCTTACCGGAATCGGTATCGAGGCAGGCAATCCCACAAGGACCGTAGTGACAATACAGGCGTCCGTTCGCCAGGATCGGTGTCGGAGTGGCGTAGGTGTTTTCTCGATGGATATAGTCGGGATTCTGCTCAGAGAGGACTTCGAGATCACGCAATAATGTTCCGGTATCGAGATCGACGCAGACGGCGCGCAGACTCACGAACCGGGAGAAGATCAGAGGTTGTCCGTTGGTCGTCGTCTTACGCCGTCGTTCAATCTCTTCTTCGCTGGCAGGTTCGTCGCGCGCGGTGGTCAACCAAATCTGGCCGTTCTCGATGACGGGAGTCGACCAGCCGCGTCCTGGCACCTTTGTTTTCCAGGCCACACCTTTCTCTTCGCTCCAACGCACGGGCAAGTCTTTTGCTTGCGAGATGCCTTGCCCCGTTTCCCCACGCCACTCGGGCCAACGATCAGCACCAAACGCGTTGGGCATCGACAGAACACACGCAGTTAACAAGCAAACGACCCGGTACATAAATCAACTCCCGGTTTTCTGGTTAAGAAAGCTTCAACGTAAACTTCGACGCGTCATTGTACGTTCCAGGTTACCTGGACAAACATGGCGCCCATCGCACAGGGGAATCGCACGGTCGGCGAACGAGCTAATTCTCGTGCTTGTAGGTTTCGAACCACTTCAAAATATAAGCGACCTTCGCGATCAGATGACTCGGGCGGGCGGCGATCCCATGGGAGGCACCCGGGACTCGCACCAACGCCGTGTCGATTCGGCGGAGTTTCAATGCTTGATAGAACTGTTCCGCTTCGGAGATCGGTGTGCGGTAGTCGACTTCTCCTGTCATCAGCATTGTCGGCGTCTTCACGTTGTCGACGAAAGATAGCGGAGATCGGCGCAAGTACTCTTGCGGTTGGTCCCATGGATAGCCAGGGAACCAATATTTTGCAAAGTACGGATAGGCATCTGACGTAAGCGCAAAGCTATACCAATTGATCACTGGTTTTGCGGCGACCGCCGCTCGAAAGCGATCCGTCTTGGTAACGATCCAACTGGTCAGGATGCCTCCTCCGCTGCCGCCGGTGACAAATAGATTCTTTTCGTCCACATAGCCCTTCGCGATTACTACATCGACGCCCGACATGAGATCGTCGAAGTCGTGCCCGGGATACTCGTGGTGGATCAGATTTCCGAACTCTCGGCCATAGCTCGTGCTCCCCCGGGGATTCAGGTAAACCACGACGTAGCCCGCCGCCGCATAGAGCTGAATCTCGGCGGTAAAACGGTCTCCGTAGTTAGCAAACGGACCGCCGTGAATCTCGAGAATCAGCGGATACTTTTTGCTTGGATCAAATCCAGGTGGCTTCACAATCCACCCATGAATCTCACGACTATCGAATCCCGACTTATATCGGAATTCCTCCACGCCACCGAGTTGCTTATGCCCCAATAGATCTTGATTCAGATCCAGTAAGCGGCGAATGTTGCCATTGGGGTCCGTGACAGCGACATCGGCTGGATGGTGAGGTCGCGTGATCGTAAACGCGATGCGTCCATCCGACGCAACGGAGAAAGAACCACTTGAGTACGGTCTCCCAATCGACGTTCCGCCGACATGATGTGCCACTTCGCCCACGTTGCCGTTCAAGTCAGCGAATGCAACCTTTGTATTGCCTTGATCATCGTAGGTCACGAACAGGCCACCACTATCCTGCCGCCAGAGAGGCGACTGAATCGATCGATCGAAACCATCGGTCAGCGATCGCTTGTTGCTGCCATCGCGGTCCATGACATACAGTCGCTCGATCTGGTATCCCTGGTACTCGTCGTCAAAACCTAGGTAAGCGATCTTCGTGCCGTCCGGAGAAACGACCGGGTGGACGTCTGGTCCCTCTCGATCTGTCAACCGACGCAACTCTCGACTGTTCACATTGACTTCGAAAATATCTTCGCGGAGCGGATTCAGTTCCCAGTCGTTGTTTCGATTGGCGGAGAAGAACAGCGATTTGCTGTCCCGTGACCAAGATGGTGTGTCGCTATGATCGAAGTCTCCCTGCGTCAGTTGCCGCGGCGAGCCGCCATCCGCCGACAAGACGAACAAGTGGTGAAACCCATCCTTTAAATAGCCTGCTCCGTCAAAGCGATATCGAGTCTTTTGAATGAACTTTGGAGGATCGGCCCATTCGGCACCTTCCGGCTTGGCGGGGAGTTTCACGAACGGATCAGACTTTTTCTCCAGCAACATCGAAAACGCGATCGACCGCCCATCGGGCGACCAGACCATTTCGCTAGGCGACGCGGTTAGATTCGTCAGCCGCGCCGTATCACCCGTCTCGATCCAGCGACAGTAAATCTGTGTCGAATCGTCGAGGTTTGACAGGTAGATCACGCGATCACCAGCCGGCGACCAGCGCGGGGATGAGTCGTTGCGGATCCCCGTCGTGAGCGGCTGATGCCCTGAACCGTCTGTGTTGATGATCCACAGATTCGATCGCTGCTTGTCACTCATGACATCCATGAAGTTGCGGACATACACGATCCGCCGTCCATCCGGTGCGATCTGCGGATCGGAGGCGAACTCCAGTTCGAAGACGTCTCGCAGTTGAAACGTTTTATCATCGATCTCTTCCGCGACTTCGGCGCCCCACATCCCGTCGACAAACGGTGCAAGCAAAGGCAAAGACAATACTAGTGCGACTCGCAGATCCATGGTGTTCCTCGTGTGGGCTCGTGTCGGTTCGGTGGCTTGCTGTGTGTTAGAAAGACGCGAGCCTCCAAATGACTAGCCACCGTCGTCGCTCAACTTTTTCAGAGATGCCGTCGCCTTGCTGGCCGCTTGCGTATTGGGGTACTCTTGCGCGACGCGTTCATAATAGCGACGAGCCATCGAAGGCTTGGATGTTTCTTCTAACATCTTGGCAAGTTGAAGTCGATACATGGCACGAGCTTCGACCACTTGGTCGACCGAACTTGCAATCATTTCTGTACCAGCTGACGCGACGCCGCCTTCGCCAAACACAAAACTACCGACCGTCTTCCTGAACTCTTTACTGACATGAGGCGCAGACGACATGGATTCACGCGGGTCCGGCGCAGGAACGAAGCGATGCTGGCCGTTGGTCATCTTGGCAATGCCATTCATCCGAGCTTCGCAGGAATGATCCTCGAATGCGACCGTATGGATCGGAATCGCGTTCGAGTTTCCGGCGGCGATAACGTCTTCGGCTTCGTCGCTTTCGTCGCCAAAGAACTTACTCCGATCTGGCTTATTAAACTCGCCATCCGAAAGAAAGAAGATCGCACTTGGATTCAGGGCCAAACCAAACTCCAGGGCTTTGCGTGGATCGGTTCCAGAAATGGTTTGGATCTGGGCGAGCCAATCACGAAGTCGTTGCTTGTTCTCAAGACTCGCCGGAATGGGGCTTGGAAAGATTTGTTCGCCGGAGAACATCTTCTTCGTCTGCCAGCCAAACACGAGGACATAGAAGCGTTGCTTCTCGGTCAGTTGGTCCAAGGATTGAAGCAACTCCAGAACGGCTCGTTCCAGTCGTTTGCCATGTCGCGCGTTCATGCTGGGCGATACATCGAGAATATAGACAAAGCTGTTGCCTTGCGCGACGGTTCCAAAGAACGACGTCTGTCCAGCGCCTCCGCTGTGCCCGCTGCGGGCGGCTGTGGACGAACCATCGCCGCCCGTGCCGTCCGCGTTTTCAATTGCTAAGGTTTCGAGTGGCGAGGAAATCTCGAGCGGGTCCGTCTCCTCGAAAATCGACGCCGAGTCGTCGTCGTGCGCGACATCGTCTTCGAGGCTATCTAACTCAGCGGTGAACGATTCCAACGCCACCAAGTCGGCACCGATGTCCTCGAAAGTAATTTCAACTTCCAACAGCTCGGAAGTACCATCGCCGCTGGGCATCAGCAACAAAGAAACTGCGATTACGAGAGAGAGATGAATCACGGTCGAGATCGACCATCCATACCACGGCTTGTGGTCGAAGTGCCACGGTGACAGTTGCATCACTTTGTCTTTCGGTATCGGAGCCCCCGACCTCTCTATTTGGCTCGATATCCGAACAAAAAGCAAGCCCCACGCCGATTAAGCGGCCTCGAACAGATTCTCCGATCCCGCGCTCTTTCCAATGACGACAATCCCGTTCTCGCTCACCGTAAAGCCGCGTCGGCGGTCTTCTTCGTGATCAAAGCCAATCTCGATTCCCTGAGGAATGTTGACGCCTTTGTCAATGATCGCCCGCCGGATCCTCGCGTGCCGACCAACATTGACGAAATCGAAAAGTATCGAGTCTTCGACGTGCGCATAGCTGTTAATGCGACATTGTGATCCAATGATCGAGCCCTGGACGCTCCCTCCGGAAAGAATCGATCCCGCACAAACGACACTATCAAGCGCCTGACCGCGACGACCGTCTACGATCTCTTCGGCGAAAACGAACTTCGGTGGGGGAACATTGGGACGATGTGTCCAAATGGGCCAGGAATCGTCGTACACGTTCAGCAACGGATCAACGTGCACGAGGTCCATGTTCGCTTCGTAGTAGGCATCCAACGTCCCGACATCTCGCCAGTACGCCTCCGACTTTTGGTTCTCGTCGCGGAACGGAAACGCAAAGACGCGATGCGAGTCGATGATCGAAGGGATGATGTTGTGGCCGAAGTCATGACCGGCGTTCGATTGGGCTGCGTTCTGACACAATTGCTCGTACATAAATCGAGCCGAAAAGACGTAGATGCCCATCGAGGCGAGACATTGTGTGTTGTCGCCCGGCATGGGCTTGGGAATCTTCGGCTTCTCCTGAAAACCAACGATCCTCGAATCGGCCTCTGCCTCCATCACACCGAACTGCCCAGCTGCGGTCTCGACGGGAACCTGCAACGCGGCAACGGTGACGTCCGCGTTATTCTCTTTGTGGAAGTCGACCATCTTGCTGTAATCCATCTTGTAGACATGATCGCCCGCCAAGATGACAACGTGATCTGGATCTTCTTTCTCGATGGCGTAAATATTTTGGTACACGGCATCCGCCGTCCCGCGATACCAATTCTCGTCGATCCGTTGTTGGGGCGGAACAACGTCGATAAAGTCTCCCAACTCCCAGCAGAACAACTTCCGCCAGCCCACGTTGATGTGCCGGTCGAGGCTCATCGCTTTGTACTGCGTCAACACAAGGATCTTTTTCAGACCGCTGTTCAAGCAATTCGACAAAGTAAAGTCAATAATCCGGTACGCGCCGCCGAACGGGACGGCCGGCTTCGCACGATCGCGCGTCAGCGGTTCGAGTCGCGTTCCTTTTCCCCCCGCTAAAACAACTGTAACGACTCGGTCCATGAGAACCTCCCATATCGAAGCTAAATCACTGGTGCCTGCAAGGTTATAGTGTCGCGAGTTTCGCGTTCGTGTCTACATGGATTTAAAGAGCCGCTGGTTTGGTGAACAGAACACCCTGGTCGACTTCTTCAAAGCTGAGCTTTTGACACACCTCGATGCCCAACGCGTCGCCGGTCGGAACGGCGAATTCAACGAGCGTGATTCCGCACCCTTGAAGCTGACGAAAGATCTCGCTGATGAAATGTGTCGCCATCGCACACTCATTGGCGGCAGGCGACACTACCATCTCGACAAAACCCATGGCATGAACTCCCCACGAACTGGCCATCGGTTCGATATCCCATAG
Organism: Planctomycetaceae bacterium; assembly: GCA_020638975.1. GTDB lineage: Bacteria > Planctomycetota > Planctomycetia > Pirellulales > Pirellulaceae. Next base: position 197,993 of record JACKHN010000006.1, on the reverse strand, counting down.
CCGTGCTTCGGCGACCGGGGTCCCATTCGTCTTGGGCAGCAGGACGAAGTCCAGCCGATCGATGGCTGCAAACCCACACGCTTCCCACCAATCGCGAGGAAGCGAATCGGTTTGTTTCACGAGCTGATATTGCCGACGAATCTGCATCAACTCGCGGTCGACCGGCGGACGGAAGCCGGTTAGATCTCGACGAAATATCCGTGAGTGCGTTGCTTCGCTGTAGCCCGCTGTCCGAAACACTTCTGCGCCAGCGGCGTCGGATGCCAAGATGCCGGACAACTGACTGCCGCCGTACAAGCCGAAGTAGAATGGTGCCAGCGTTTTCGTCGCGCCACCGTACAAGGTCGTTGCCCCGCGCTCGCGTAGGTATTGTTCGGCTCGCGACAGGAGTTCTTGTGCAATTGCCTCTCGGTCGCGATGAGGCGAGACGAGCAACAGTGCAGTAGCACCGTTCGCATGATCGATCCCCGTCAGTTCCGCGTTCGGACCGAAACCTGCGTGAACGAATCCGACCGGTTTGCCATCTTGGACCGCAAGAATCAAACCATGCCTATCAAAGAACGGGCTGGCGAAGACCATGTCGTCGAGAACTGCGGGCGTCATCGTCTGGATGAACGCGGTCGACAGCGGTTGGCTTCGCCAGATCTCGGCAATCGCGGGCGGATCACAGTTTAAAAACGGGCGGTAGTGGATCATGCGTCGAGGTCCACAAGGACGCTATCTCCTTCTACCTTCACCGGGAACTTGCTATGGAGCAGTGAAACGCTCGTCTGGTGTTGTCCTGTTTGTACATCGAACTGCCACCCATGCCACGGGCACGTCACGATGCAACCGGTCAGCTTCCCTTTGCCCAGCGGGCCGCCTTGGTGTGGACAGATGCCGTCCAGAGCGTGGAACTCGCCGTCAACATTGAACAGGGCGATGATCCGATCTCCCGCGACGAGTTCGCAGGCGTTGCCGGGCGAGCATTCTTCGACAGACGCGATTCGAATCCAGTTCGACATGATGCGTGGGGCAAGAACGGAGTGACAAGTTTTTGACCGACAAGATGTTTGACTTCAGCTTACATCGATGCGCGAAACTTTGACAGGCGGTAGAGTACGACTACGCGGCCCGACGACGTGCAAGCATTCGCTTCGGAGGAGTTCCCTTCCAGCGACGGTGTACCCACCAATATTGGTGCGGAACGAGCCGAATAGCTTCCCCCAAACGATCGTTGTACCAGCTTGTCACGCTCGACACGCTGCTGACAAGCGCCGGCGATTCGGCTGGGTCGAGAACACCCAAAAAACTTATCTTGAATTTCATAGGGGCACCCTGTCGCGTCGTCGCGGCGGCGATCATCGGCGCGCCGCTCGTCATGGGGAACAACGCGATTGCCTTGTGACAAGAGGCTGGTCGACCGAGAAATTCCACCCAACAACCTTTCGGCCCCGCGTGTTGATCGCCCAGCAGCGACAAGACTCCTCCACTATCGAGGACGGCTTTTACTTGCGCCGAGCTCCCCTGCTTGGGCAAAATGAATTGGCCATGTGCGCCTCGGAAGCGATTGATATAACGATCGAGGTATCGATTGTCGAGCGTTCGAGCCACCGTGAAGCTGGGGAATCCGAGCAACCCGGTGATAAAACCACCTAGCTCGAAATTGCCGAAGTGACCAGTCACCAAGACGATAGGGCGGGGATCGAGTAAACATTGAACAAGTCTTCGCTGCCCCTGGAACGTGATGTGGTCACGCCAGTTGCCGCGATGGATCTTACGTGGTGCGTGAGCAATCTCGCACACCATTAAGAACAAATGCTCCCACATCTGACGCGAGATCGCATGGCGCTCCTTCGCGGTCAATTCCGAGAACACATGCCTAAGGTTGTCTTCGACGACAGCTCCCCGCAGGCGAAAAACGTCGTTGAGCAATAGTGCCGCCATCCTCGCGATGGCATGACAAGTTTCGATTCGCATCGATTGGACGATGCATACCACGACGCGCACCGCGCAGTACGCTAGCCAATCGGTTAGGGATCTAAAGCTCACTGCCGTTCCTTCAGCGTTTTCGTACTGACAACTCTCGCTCGACGCTCTTGTTGGATTGCGTTCGCACCACTGCCGAACCCTAGCTGACTTTGGAGCGTACCTCTCACAAGTGGGTGGGAGTTTCGCACGAAGATTCAGTTGTGGGAATAGCAACCGGCGGTCTGCGAACAATTCGGGGCGGTGCCAATAGCATTGCTCTCGCCCGCGAAGAACAGATTGCTTATGTTTTCGAAGAATGACGGGCTTTTTGCCGCTGCGATTTTCGGGAGTCTGCTATGAAGAAGTACGTTTTTGTTTGTGCTTGCTCGGCGTTTGCCGGTGCGATGCTAGCGTTCTGGCTGGTGAGTGATCTCTCCGAGTCGATCGTGGTCGCCCAAGATGCTGACCGAAAGACCGAGTTTGGGACTACGTTGATTGACGATACGAGTCCCGCAATTCGTTCACGGACGGTGCCTGGCGGAGACGTTGCCACTGACGACGAGTACACGCCCGACGAACTGGTCAACATCAAGGTGTACGATCGCGTCAATCGAAGCGTCGTTCATATCACCACGCGCACGACGCGACCTGGCGGTTTCTTTATGACAGAGGTTCCCGCTGCGGGCGAGGGCTCAGGGTCGGTCCTCGACATGCAAGGGCATATTTTGACGAACTATCACGTTATCGAAGGTGCTCGCGAGGTGCGCGTGACGCTGTTTAACGGCGAGACCTATGAGGCCGGGTTGATCGGTAAAGATCCGCCGAACGATATCGCGGTCCTCAAAATCAATGCGCCTCAAAAGTCGCTCTATCCTGTTCAGCTTGGCGACTCCAGCCGGCTGCGCGTCGGACAAAAGATTCTCGCCATCGGCAATCCTTTTGGTTTGGAGCGAACGTTGACTGTCGGAGTCGTATCGAGCCTGAATCGTGCGATCCCGTCAAAGACCGGTCGTCAAATGAAGTCGATCATCCAAATCGACGCGGCGTTAAACAGCGGCAACTCGGGTGGGCCGTTGCTGAACTCGCATGCCGAGCTTGTAGGTATGAATACCGCCATTGTGAATCCCAGCCAGAGTGGCGAGAACACGGGAGTTGGCTTCTCGATTCCGGTCAACACGATCCGACGAGTTATTCCGCAGTTGATCGAACATGGCCGAGTCATCCGTCCGGTGATCGGCATCGTCAGCGTTTATGAGACGGAACGCGGATTGGTGATTATTGACGTCGCACCTGGTGGTCCAGCGGCTCGGGCCGGTTTGCGAGGATTCGAGGTGGTGACCCAGAAGGAACAACGCGGCCCCTTTGTTTACGAGCGAACGTACGTGGATCGTGAAAAGGCGGATCGAATTATCTCGGTCGATGGCGTTCCCGTGTCAACGGGCGATCAGTTCCAAGACGTCGTCGAGAGTAAGCAACCGGGAGACCGAATCGTCATTCGAGTCATGCGAGACAATCGCGAGCTAGACGTTCCGGTCACCCTGTCTGCCAGCGAATAGACCTCTTTCAGGTCGAACCGCCGAATCACAGCATCCCATTAGGGCTTTTCCGTTTTTTAATTTGAATGGATTCGTACGACGGCTCTCCGAAGCCGTTGAACTCAGTAATTCGTTGCTCGACGGCTTCGGAGCGCCGTCGTGCAAACTGTGCAGATTGAACAAAACTAAAACCCTGCATATCCCACGACAGAGGTTGGGGTTCACCTTCGGTTTGGTCTATAATGAAATCCGTCGATCGCACACCCTGTGGAGACCTGACGGTGCCCGCCTATCCACGAAACCGAACGTGTATCCTTTTCCTGAGCCTTGCCGCCGCTTGGCTCATTCCGCTCGTTGGCTCCGCCGATGACGAGCAGCCAGAGCGGCTTCGCTTCTTCGAGACGAAGATTCGTCCGCTGCTGGTCGAACACTGCTACGAGTGTCACGGCCCCGATCTGCAAGAGTCCGACCTGCGGCTAGATACGACCGAAGGAATCCTTCTGGGTGGAGCCTCGGGTCCAGCGGTCGTCGAAGGCGAACCGGACCAGAGTTTGATAATGGTCGCGTTAAGCTATCGCGAAGATGACCTGAAGATGCCGCCAACGGGCAAGCTTGAAGACGACGAGATCGCTGACTTTCGGCGCTGGATTGAACATGGCGCTGCAATGCCAGAGGTCGAGGGTGGCGTGAAACCACGTCGCGGCGCGATCGACATGGAACAAGCACGCCAGTTCTGGTCGTTCCAGCCGCCACAGAATCCGTCGCTGCCGTCCGTTCAGAAGACCTCCTGGCCTCAAACCTCAGTGGATCATTTTGTATTAGCGTTGCTTGAGTCGAAGCAACTCACGCCCGCACCAGCAGCCGATAAACGCACGTTGATTCGCCGAATCACATTTGACTTGATCGGGCTGCCGCCAACTCCCGTCGAAGTCGATGCGTTCCTCGCCGACACATCGCCTTCTGCGTTGGCTCGCGTCGTGGATCGATTGCTTAACTCGACGCACTACGGCGAGCGTTGGGGGCGACATTGGCTCGACGTCGCACGCTATGCCGACTCGAACGGCTTGGACGAGAATGTCGCGCATGGAAATGCCTGGCGTTATCGAGACTATGTCATTGCGTCGCTCAATGCGGACAAGCCCTTTGACGAGTTCGTCACCGAGCAACTCGCCGGCGACCTGTTGAAAACGGACGACGAGGCGACCCGACACGAGCATCTCATTGCAACCGGTTTCCTCTCGCTAGGCCCGAAGGTGCTGGCTGAAGGCGACGAGCAAAAAATGGAAGTCGACATCATCGATGAACAGATCGATACAATTGGTCGTGCGTTCATGGGGTTGACGCTCGGCTGTGCTCGCTGCCACGATCACAAGTTCGATCCAATTCGCACCGATGATTACTATGCTCTGGCCGGCGTCTTCAAGAGCACTCGCACGATGGAGTCGTTCAAGCGGATCGCGAAATGGAATGAAAACTCAGTCGCAACGGCTGAGCAACGCCTCGAGAAAGAAGAGGCGGAACGCAAGATCACAGAACACAAGGCGAGCATCCAGCAAGCGACGGAAGCAGCGAACGCCGAGCTTAAATCGCAACTTAGCGATGGTGAGGCACTTCCTAAGGATGCTGAATCGCGATACTCTCAGTCGGCAAAAGCCAAGCTTGAGAAATTACGAGATGAGCTGACGGCACTCGAAGAGGGACTCCCCGAATTGCCAACGGCGATGGGCGTTGTCGACGGCGAGGCGGTCAACACGCAAGTTCACATTCGTGGCAGCCACCTGTCGCTCGGCAAGGAAGTTGCACGCGGCGTTCCCGAAGTAATCGCCTTCGACGGCCAGCCCGCGATTGGCGAGAAGGAGAGTGGACGATTGCAACTGGCTCACTGGTTAGTCCGCCCTGAGCACCCACTAACGAGTCGCGTGATCGCCAACCGGATTTGGCGTTGGCACTTCGGAAGAGGCTTGGTGGGGTCGACCGATAATTTTGGAAGCTTGGGTGACCGCCCGGTCAACCAACCACTGCTCGACTATCTGGCGGTGCGACTCATGGAGAACGGCTGGTCCTTGAAGGAACTGCATCGCGAGATCGTCCTGTCCAGTACTTACCAAATGAGCGCGGCGAACGACGACGTTGCGGTCGCCATCGATCCAGAGAATCACCTTCAGTGGCGAGCCAACATGCGGCGGATCGAAGCCGAAGCGATTCGCGACTCGCTGCTGGCGGTCAGCGGGTTGCTGGATACCGAGATGGGTGGATCGATGCTGCACGTGGGCAACCGCGAGTTCGTCTTTAACCACACGTCCAAAGACGAAACGACTTACGATACGACGCGGCGGTCGATCTACTTGCCAGTTATCCGCAACCATCTATTTGATGTGTTCTCGCTGTTCGATTATTCAGACGCCAGCGTACCAACGGGTGATCGCACCACCTCGACGATCGCTCCCCAAGCATTGTTCCTGATGAACAGCGACCTGCTCGCCCGCACTTCCAAGGCATTCGCCGAACGACTGGCAAGCGAGGTTCCGAACGAAGAAGCACGCGTCGCAAGACTCTATACGTTGGCATTCGGTCGCTCGCCGTCGAACGCAGAAACGGAACAAGCATTGGAGTTTGTCGGTGCGGTGGCAGCCGAGACCGCTTCGACGCAACGTGGTTGGGAAGCGTTATGCCATGTTATGCTGGTATCCAGTGAGTTTCTCCACCTTCAATAGAGTCGCTGCCAGCATGAACCATATTCAAAATCTCGCTCAATTCGGTGCCGGTGTCTCGCGTCGCCAGTTGCTGCGAACCAGCGCGATCGGGTTCGGCAACCTGGCGCTCGCCGCAATGCTTGGTCGCGAGGCGTCGGCTGCCAACCCGCTGGCGCCGCGTCCAACTCACTTTGCCGCTCGTGCCAAGCGAGTCATCTTTCTGTTTATGAAAGGTGGGCCCTCGCATCTCGATACGTTCGACTACAAGCCGCAACTTCAGAAAGATGACGGCAAGGAGTTGCCGTTCGACAAGCCTCGCGTTCAATTCGCGCCGACGGGCAACCTGCTGGCATCACCATGGCGGTTCCGTAAGTACGGCCAGAGCGGGATCGAGGTCAGCGACCTGTTTCCTAACGTCGCCGAATGTGTCGATGACCTGTGCATCCTGAACTCATTGCATGGCACGAATGCTGCACATGGCGGAGCGCTACTGAAGTTGCACACCGGTAGCGACACCTTTGTGCGACCGAGCATGGGAGCATGGGTTACGTACGGCCTGGGCACCGAGAACGACAACTTGCCCGGCTTCGTGACAATCTGTCCGACCCTGGCACACGGCGGAGTTAACAATTGGGGTTCGGCGTTTTTGCCAGCTCATTGTCAAGGTGTTCCACTAGGTGTGGCAAGCAAACCGTCGTCTGATGCTCAAGTCAAATATATCCAAAACCCGCAGTGGACTCGTGACTTGCAGCGAAAACAACTCGACATGCTCGCGAAGATCAATCGTGACCACCTCGCGACCGCGGGTCCGAACTCAGAACTCGAAGCACGGATCAGTTCGTTCGAACTCGCCTTCCGCATGCAATCCGAAGTTCCCGAAATCCAAAGCATCGCGGATGAGACGGACGCGACGAAGCGTCTGTACGGACTCGATGAAAAGGTGACCGAAGACTTTGGTCGACAGTGTCTGTTAGCACGTCGTTTCGCCGAACGCGGTGTACGATTCATCCAAGTGACTCACAGCGACACGAACGTCCAATGGGATCAGCACGGCAACTTGCGGGAAGGGCATGCCAAGAATGCTCTCGAAGTCGATCGTCCGATTGCCGGGCTATTGAAGGATCTCAAGCAACGTGGGTTGCTTGAAGACACCTTGGTCATGTGGGGCGGTGAGTTTGGACGGACTCCCGTTGCACAGGGTAAGGACGGACGCGACCACAATCCCGAAGGCTTTACGATGTGGATGGCCGGGGGCGGAGTCAAAGCGGGCTTCAAGTACGGAGCGACCGACGACTATGGCTACTATGCAGTCGAGAATAAGATGCATATCCATGATCTGCACGCGACGCTGCTGCATCTGATGGGAATAGATCACCTGCGGCTAACGCATCGGTATGCCGGTCGCGACTTTCGACTAACTGATGTCGCTGGCCACGTGCACAAAGGCATCATGGCGTAAGAATCGTCAGTCTTTAGACGACGAATGTCCTCGTCCTTCGAACCCCGCTCAACGCTTCATCGACCATATCGTCAGTTCGTTGACGACGATTCGACCATCACCGTCCGTGTCCGCCGCCGATGGATCTTTGGACATCGACTTCCACTCATCGGCCACCAACGCTCCGTCGCCGTTGGTATCGTACTTGGCGAGCAACTTTTGATAATAGGCCACGTACTTCGGATCGAGATTCGGTACCACGCCGCTACTGGGACTCGACGTCACTGGACCTGCGGAAGTAGTCGAACTGGCCATGGTCGAACTCGAAGAGCCTCGCACCACACCGTTGTTCACGGCCTCTAGCGCTTCCTTTGCTGTAATAAAGCCATCATGGTTCAAGTCAAATTGAGAGAACTCTTTCAAGGTCGAGTCGGACCAGGACGTCGCGAACTCGGACATGGCGACTTGGCCATCGATATTGGCGTCGCTGCGAGCAAACCAATCCGGCAAGCCCTTGGGGAGACGCTCGGTGACAGTCTTCACGCGATAGGAAGTGCGCGAGTCAGTCGCCGCTTTAGAAGAAGTCGTGGAACCGCTGCTTGCCGACGAAGCATCGCCACCACCTCCATCCCGACGAGAGAAGAAGCTGCGAGGATCTTCTCCGCCTCCACCGAATCCTCCTCCGAATCCACCACGCGACGCTCGATCACCGCCGCGACTGTCTTGAGATCCACCCGATGAACGACTTGCGGTTTGTGTCGAACGACTGGCTTCTTCGGCAACGCGGCGTTGAGCGTATCGGACTGCCATTTCAGAAAGAGTCAGCTTGCCATCGTGATTGCGATCATACGTTAGCGGATCTTCGGACCAGCGACCACGAGCCAGTTCGGCTTTGTCTAAAATGCCATCGCCGTTCGAATCGTATCGCCGAAAACGCTCTTCGGCCTCGCGTTTGTCCGCGTCCGTGGTCTTGATCGTGAAGAGTTCGGCTGTCGCGCCAAAACCCAGTGCGGGCGGAAGCAGATCTTCGACGCCGAATCCGGGAACGAGAGGTTCGATCGTGGTAGTCGTGCTTCTAGACGAAGAACGACCGGAAGTGCTGTCCCCTCCGCCTGATTCACGCTCTTGACGCATTCGATCCATCGCTTGGGATAGCTTATCAATCGGAATCGGTTTCGCGAGATCGATGCCTGGCACTGCGCTGGCGATTCGCTGCAGGAAGAAGCTGGCCGGTCCTTGTGCCTCTGCCGGATCAATCATACCGTTGCCGTTCTGGTCGAATCGGCGAAGCATATCCGCAGGCGAGAAGCCACTACCGCCGGGCGGGCCGCCGCGAAACCCACCGCCGCCGGGAGGTCCACCTCGGAATCCACCACCGCCTTCGGGCCCACCGCCTCGAAATCCTTCGCCACCGCCGCCACCTCGGTCGCCTCCTCGTTCACCGCGACCGCCTCCTCGCTCATCTTGTGCATACGAGGCGCTCGCCATAAACACGATAGCAACGATCGTGCTTGCAATCCTAAGGCGAAGCGGAAAACGCGACATGTTCTGTACTCCTTCGTGAGACGGATCTGCCGCCTCCATTATTATCGACACGACTCGAAGCATCTACGCCGAAATCGCACATTTCACCGGTGCCCAGTACACATGGAACCCTGAATCTCGGCGACTGTTTCGACGGAAATGGGCCGGTTGGCGGGAGTCGGCTCGTGGGGCGTTAGGGATGACTCAAGAATAACTTACTTGCTTTTTTTCGTAGGGTCCGCTGTGCGGACCGCGGGAATTCCTGGTCCGCACAGCGGACCCTAGTGCGCCTGTGAAGGCGTTTGAATTGTCGGGTGAAAGTCCCGTCCAGGCTACCGTTACCAGCCTGTAGTCGAAAGTGGTAACTGCGTTGTCGCGAGACAAGGTGGAGAGCAACCTGAGACGAATGACCAGTCCGTAACGAAAGTGAACTCGATTCGGCCAAGCCTGTCGGGGAGCCTCCTAGGATCTGGCGAACCCTTGACTGCACGCAGTCGGCCCGATGATGACCGCGATAGGTCTGTCCCATTGCAAGGACGGTCGGTGCAGCAGCCACGACGATGATGAGAACCTCGGTAACGTGTTAAATCGAGCGTGGTGAAATGGCATTAAGGTGGTTGGAGACGGAATGGTCAGAAGTTCAAACGCGGTAAGCAGGGAGAACTGCCAACTCAACAGACAGCCCAGAATCTATCGTTAAGATAGCGATGAGGAACGTCGCTTACTCAATGTTCCAGGCTCCTTCGGCCAACGATCAGGCTGAATGCGAGAGCGAAACCATGATCGTCGATGAATTTGTTACAGGCGGTTGGCAGTAGTCAGAGCCTTCATAGTAGTGACGACCGTTGGGAACCAAACCTGGCGCGAGCGAAGGGAGGCAGGAAAGTGGAATGCGCGAATGACCAAAGACACGAAACGTAGAGCTAACAACTACATCCCCGTCACAGTGCCGTTTACAGCGGCTACCCCGGCGGTAGAACCCTGAGTATTACCCACATCTATGTGGTTGATTTTAGCGTGGCAGCAGGCGGTTGATAGCACGGCTAAGTGGTGGGTAGATGATAGTTTGTCTTCGCGATGAGCATTCCGGACTTCGGTGTCGTAGAAAGGTTTAGTGAGGCGACCAGGGTTTGGAGCGGTCACCTGAGGCTGGCAGCTTGGGATTGCAGAGTCCAGCACGAAGGCACGGAGGTGAGTGATGGCTGTGATTCTGGAAACTCAAGAATGGGCGGAACAACAATTCGGAACTTGTCTCTTGGGCGATGTTCGACGCACACGGCGACTGGTCCAATTCGCTGCACAAGTGGCCGCTGCTCCCGATGCTTCGACGCCGGGACAGACGGAAAAGTGGTGCGACCTGAAAGCTGCTTATCGTTTGATCGACAACGAGCAAGTCACGTTCGATGCCATCGCCGAGCGTCATTGGCAGCAGACTCGACAACAGCCGGTCGGAACCCGCCTGATTTCCTGTGACACCACGGAAGTCGAGTTCGGAGCGACCAACCAAGCCACTGGCTTGGGACCGTTAGGCGGAGGGTTTGGCCGCGGCTTCCTGTTGCATTCGGGATTGATGATTGATCCCGCGACCGAAGCCGTGATTGGCCTGGCCGGACAGAAGATCCGCTACCGAAAGCCAGCACCCAAAAACGAATCGCGAACACGTCGGCTGGCCCGTGATCGCGAATCGCGTGTGTGGGGAGAACTCATTGATCAAATCGGTCCTCCGCCAAAAGGCGTTCGCTTCGTCGATCTCTGTGATCGGGGTGGAGACAATTTCGAGGTCTATTGCAAGCTGTTGTTGAATCGTCACGATTGGGTCGTGCGGGCGCGAGACCTGCACCGCATTGTGCAATCCCAGGAACAGGAAATGCCACTGTCGTGTTTCCTGGACTCGTTGCCGCTGGCGGGTACGTACGAGCTGTCGTACCGCAGCCATGCCCACGGTTCGCGGACGGCTCAGATCGAAGTCCGTTTCGGCAGGCTGATGATGCCTGCTCCGCGTCAGCGTAGTCCTTGGTTGCGTGAAGTGGGGATTACGCTGATGTCGATGAACGTGGTCGAAGTGCGCGAAGTGAATGTGCCGGCTGGCGTCGATCCGTTGCGTTGGGTGTTGCTGACGTCGCTGCCAGTGACGACGTTTGAGGAGGCTTGGCAGGTGATCGAGTACTACGAAAAACGCCCGCTCGTGGAGGAGTTTCACAAAGCGTTGAAGACGGGCTGTCGTGTGGAAGATCGTCAGTACGAAACGAGCGAACGCTTGGAAGCGATCACTGGGTTGTTGAGCGTGACCGCGGTTCGCTTGTTGCAACTTCGCAGTGCGGCTCGCGAGACTCCTGATCGCGCGGCGGAGGAAGTCGTGCCTCGACATTGGGTGACGGTGCTTCGGCGTTTGCGCGGTAGTCGAAGGATCGGGACCGTGCGTGAATTCTATCGCGAGTTAGCTGGCCTAGGCGGTCACATGCTGCGCAAAGGCGATGGCGAGCCCGGTTGGATCACGCTCTGGCGAGGCTTCGAAAAACTCCACTTGGCCGTCCGCGCCATCGATTGCTACTGGACCAGATGTGGGTAATACTCAGCGGTAGAACCCGAGGCACGGGAATCAACACGTGAGATCTCCGCTTGGGCGAATCGTAGTGTTTGGACCGACCGCATGTTGAACGCACTCGTTGTAGGAGTGCGAGGAGGCAAATGGCATGCTCTGAGCGATAAAGTCGAAAGCGAACTCAATCTCTACACGTCGGCCCGCAAGGTCGTCGGGAGAGACGGGGCCGCTGGAGTGGACGGCCAAAGCACCAGCGATTTCGCCGAACATGAGATCGACGAAATCCGACGCCTACACCGGCAACTACGCGAGGGGACTTACCGCCCGCGTCCGGTACGCCGAGTTTGGATTCCTAAACCGGGCAGTTCGACGGAACGTCCGCTGGGGATTCCGACGGTTCGAGATCGGGTCGTGCAAACGGCCATTCTTAACGTGATCGAACCGATCTTCGACAACGAGTTTCACGAGCGAAGCTTCGGCTTTCGCCACGGACGCAGTTGCCATGACGCGCTGCGAGTTGTCGAGCAGAAGCTTGACGAAGGCAAGGTGTTTGTTGTTGACGCTGATCTTCAAAGCTACTTCGATACGATTCCGAAAGATCGCTTGATGCAACTTGTGCAAGCGAAAATCTCGGATCGACGTCTGTTGGCTTTGATCCAATCGTTTCTGGATCAATCGATCCTGGAAGAACTATCCGAGTGGACGCCCGAAGCGGGAGTTCCACAAGGGGCCGTTCTTTCTCCGTTGTTGTCGAATTTGTACTTGAGTGAACTGGATCATCAGATGGCCAAGCTTGGCTACGAAATGGTTCGTTACTGTGACGACTTCGTGATCCTGTGTGGTAGTCAGGCCGAAGCCGAAACGGCACTTGAGGAAGTGAAACGTTTTGTCACCTCTGCTGGCTTGACGCTTCATCCTGAGAAGACGCGAGTTGTTGATAGTCGCGAGACGAGTTTCGACTTTCTGGGCTATTCATTCCGCGGGAAGTGTCGTTTCCCGCGGGCCAAGAGTCGCCGCAAGATGGTCGATCGAATCCGCGAATTGACTCCGCGTAAATCGGGACAGTCGATGACACAAACGATTGCAGAGATCAATGCGGTGACGATCGGCTGGTTCACGTACTTTCGTCACAGTAACTGGAATGTTTTCGATGCCTATGATGGGATGATCCGTCGACGACTGCGCCGTCAGTTGCTCAAGCGTCACCGGCGTAATCCCCAACGCTTATCGAGAACACGCCGTTGGCCCAATGCCTACTTCACGGATCTGGGCTTGCGAAGTCTGCGCAACGCCCACACCCGTTACGTTCAATCCCTATCACTGGGCAACCACTGACTGGAGAGCCGTGTGCGGGAGAACCGCATGCACGGTTCGGAGGGAGGGGAGTCCGGCTCAACCGGACTTCCCTACCCCTATCCCTTGAAATGCCGAAGTTATTTTTGAGTTGGTCCTTAGCGGAAGAAACGCAGAGCCGACGGGACTCATTGGAAATTACAGGTAGACGCGACGGTTATAGACGTACCACTCGAATACCAGCACCACCAGTCCGACGATCAGCAACAGCTTCCACATCTCTTTGCGACTCGGCTCGGCCAGCGAAGCGTGAACTCCCACCTGCTCGGTTGCTTCGTCGAAATAGGGGATGTCGATCACTTCCCTCGGGATTAAGTCGCTCTCACGGCTGTCAAAGAGGTTAATTGCGAAGTGCTGGCCGGTTTCGCGATCCGTTCCTTCGCGGACGGAGTAGACGCCGAGTTCTTCGGCCCGCGTAAAGATGAATGAGTTTTGGCTCTCTCGCTGAACTTTGGTTCGGACGCCGCTTGGCGACTCGACCACGATTTGCTCGGTGGGGGCTTCCGTTCGCAATTTGACGGGCTGACCGGGCTGCGAGCCTTGCACCTCTAAGCTGGCGCGGGCACCGCCGAGGTAACGTACTGTATTCATCACAAACACAGGGAAACTCTTTCGACGAGGCCAGTTCGTTTTCGCGTTTACATCACCGTCGGGGTAAGCTCCCACCAACTCGAACGCCAACACGGCATCCTCGAACCCTTTCCGCGGCGCAATCATTAAGAGTGGGCCGTTATCGGAATCGATGAGCGATTTGGCACCCTCGGGACCCTTTAGCGGTAGTGAGTCGTAAATCAAGATCGAACCCAACTCGACGAGATGCATCAGCGGATGCAGTCGGTCAATGTCGATGATCAGCGGCGAAGTCTTCGGGGCGTCGGCGGACCAGCCTTCGGCTGGGGGCACGCGTCCAATGAACAAGGTGTTGGCTTCCGGCATCACTTTCGGCGTGCAACGATCGTAGACGATCAAGTCGTACGCGCCCGCCAATGCCAACGTCTCGTGCTCTTTCGTTTCCAGCACCGCAGGCTCCGCAAAGGCAACATCGGCGACTTTAGCAGCGGCTTCCGTGGTAATCGCAAACTTCAGGGCGTCGTTGCCAAGAGTTACAACCAGCACGCGGGCTCGGCGTGGAGTATTGATTGTCGCAAAGGCTGCATTATCGAGCAACATGTCGTCCTTGTGCTGAATCTCGAGTTTGAGAATCGCGCTCTCGATGTCATTCAGTACGAAACTCACGCCCTCCGCCGCATCGGTCGGCACGGTCACGCTACTGGCATCCACCAATCCACCGTCCAGATAGAGCGCGACGTCCACCTCGACGTCCTTGCCACTGGAGTTCTCAAGCCTCGCGAATGCTTGCAACTGCCCTGGCTTCTCGGGATTCCGTTCCGTGCTGAAAGCGACGATACCCACGTTGTTCGGCGTTGCCGTTCCGATTTTGACGTAAACCGCCGTGAGATTGCCCGGCGAGAAATCGGGCACGGCTGGTACGCCGCCATCACTAATGATGTACATCGTCGCTGGGAGCGCGTCGGCAACTTGTACATCACTAGTGCCGGCTTCGCTTGTTCGGCCAGGATTCGCGAGTCCTGAAGCGTGGCGCAAGGCTTCGCTGATGTCGGTCCGGCGATTCGTTTGGCTAATCTTGTTCACGGCCTGCCGCAGTGCGCTGCGATTGTTCGTGAATGCTTGTTCGATGCGTGGCACATCGGAAAAACTGATAACCATCGCCACGTCGCTGGATTCCATCTGATCGATCAATCCGAGCGCGTGCTTCTTCGCCGCTTCGAGCCGCGACGGACCAACGTCCGTGGCGCTCATGCTCGCCGAGGTATCCACCATGAAAATGAAGCGATCACCAACCAGATTCGTCCCCCGCCAACCGGGTCGCAGGCACGCCAGGATGGCCAGCAGCAACACCAACAACTGTAGAAACAGCAACAAGCTCTGACGCAGCCGCTGCCAGATCGAATTGACGTGCAAGTCCTCGATCGTACGAGTCCACAGGTACGTGCTAGGCACTTCCACCGGGTGCCGCTTCAGTTTCAAGAAGTACAGCGAGATGATCGCCGGAGGAATGGCAGCCAGCAGCAGCCACTGAAACGTCGTGAGAGCTGGAATGAAGTTCATCGCACGAGCCCTCGCTGGCGGAGGTAGTTGCTGACGAGTTGCTCGACCGGTGTCTCGGTACTCGTCATGATGTACGACATGCCACGGCGTGTGCAGAACTCTTTCGCACCATCGATGAACGTCGCTAACGTCTGCTTGTAGCGGTTCAGCAGCGGGCGACTGACCGTGATCTCGGCGATGTCTTCGTCTTCGCAATCCACCAGCCGCAGATCACCCGTTACATCGGGCTCGATCTCCGCCTGGGATAGCACGTGAATCACATACACGTCAATGTTTTGTGCCAGGAGGAAACGCAGCGCCGATTCGTAACCGCTCTTGTCCATCAAGTCCGTAATCAGCACCAAGATTCCCTGTCCCGAATTGCGCAAACAGAATTCTTTTACGCCTTGCGCCAGCGGAATATTGTTGCCCGGTTGAATGGCGTTCAAATAGTCCAGCATACGCCACATACTCGATCGGCCACGGAGTGCCGGAGCTGGATTCGCTCGCGAAGCTCCCAGTGCTTCGATCTTCACGCGATCGGCGCGGCACAGGCCGATAAAGCCCAACGCTGCGGCGAGTTGCTTGGCGTAGTGCAGCTTCGTCGGATCGCCGAAGTCCATCGACGTACTTGTGTCGATTAAAGCATAAAAGTGCAGATCTTCTTCTTCGAGGAACAGCTTGAGGAACAATTTGTCGAGTCGAGCATACAAGTTCCAATCGATGAATCGGATGTCGTCGCCAGGCACATAGTTCCGGAAGTCCGCGAATTCGACGCTCTGTCCCTTTCGCTTACTGCGGCGTTCGCCTTTCATCCGCCCGCGAAAGATCTTGCGGCTGACCAACTCGAGACGTTCGAGTTGGGCGAGCAGTTGTGGGCTGAGCAGCGGTGTGGATGTTTGCGTGGAACTCATGGTGATCGCATGACAACTTGTACGACGGCCCTCCGAGGCCGTCGACTGTCAACATTCGGTAGACTCGACAGCCTCGGAGGGCCGTCGTACGTAGGCGACTAATCCGCGACGAGCGCCGCAGCGACAGGCATTTGATCTGCTTTCTCGGGAAGCTGTTCGAGAATCTCCAGCAATACGTGATCCGTCTCCATTCCTTCGGCTTGTGCTTCGAAGTTCAAGATCACGCGATGCCGCATTGCCGGTAAGTAAACTCGGCGAACATCTTCAAAGCTCACGTTGAAACGACCTTCGAGCAACGCGCGAACCTTGGCGGCCAGTGCTAACGTTTGAGCTCCACGTGGGCTGCTGCCCCAGCGCAAGTACTTGTTCGTGATCGGCAGCGCGTGCGGGCCTTCGGGATGTGTGGCCAGCGTCAATCGCACGATGTAGTCCTGCACGTGCTTCGCAAGAATCACTTCACGGATCAGCTTCTGCCAACGAATGATCTCGCCACCGTCCATTACGTTCTCGGGCGTCACCGAAATTCCTCGCGTTGTTCTGTCGACAATCGTCGACAATTCTTCGCGCGTCGAGTAGCCGACAACCAGCTTGAAGAAGAAGCGATCGAGTTGAGCCTCGGGCAGCGGATAGGTCCCTTCTTGTTCGATCGGGTTCTGGGTCGCCATCACGAAGAACGGTTGCTTCAGTTCGAAGCGTTGTCCCGCAACGGTGACAGTTCCTTCCTGCATTGTTTCGAGCATGGCGGATTGCGTCTTGGGAGTCGCTCGATTGATTTCGTCAGCCAGGCAGATCTGCGTAAAGATCGGTCCCTTTTGAAACTCGAATACCTTCCGACCGTCCGGCGATTCCATCACCATGTTCGTCCCCAGAATGTCGGCTGGCATCAGATCGGGGGTGAATTGAATGCGGCTGAAGTCTAGATGAAGTGCCTGCGCCAAGGTGCGAACCAGCAGCGTCTTTCCCAAACCGGGCACACCTTCCAGCAGACAGTGACCACCCACAAACATGCACGTCAGGACGCCATGCACGATGTCGTCGTGACCGACGATGACTTTGCCGATCTCGTTGCGTACTGCCGTATACCGTTGGCGAAACTCTTCCGCCTGTTGCTGCATATTCTCAGCGCTGCTCATGAAGATTCCTTTTGATTAGTCCTTGTCCTTGTTGTCTTTCCAGGCCTTCTGTTTCGCTTTCAGTAGTCGACTTGTATACGACTCGTCCTCGGTGCCTTCCGGCGATAGTTGTGACTTTGGTCGTTTTGATCGTTCGGTCGGCGCGAGGCCACCGGCCACGTCCTGCAGTACATCGTCCAATGTCACGGTTGGGGCACCATCTTCGGGCATTGTCGGTTCGAAGCGTGTTGATGCGCGGCGTTCATCAATCTCGCCAGCGATGGCAGCCTTGCGACTACGCAATCGATCCAGCCGCTCTTCGTGTTGCTCGGGCCGTTCTTGGCCAAACACTTTTACTCGCAGCCAAGTAAGTACCGGGCCGACCCACTCCAAACTGACGGTCACACGGCGTACAAAGACATCTGCAAAGAAGACACCCGCTGCCAAAAGCAGAAACAGCGGCCACACGTCTTGGCTGCTGATCGAAGGTGGCAGACCGGAACGGAAAGTGTCGTAAGATAGCAGGCTCTGCGCACCACCTTCAGTTTCGCTCTCTTCGATCAATACACCCGGTTCGCCGCCTTTGGGATGGATTGCCGCCAGAGCCTTGAGCAATGCCATGTTCGTTTCACGCTCGCGGAACTCAGAAGAATACGGCACATTCACGCCAGTCAACAGCGGGGCGTGACCTGGTCCCGGGCTGATCGTAATGAAATAGTTTCCATCATCCGGCGCATCGAACTCACCCACGTAACGACCGGGAGCGACTTGTTGAATCTTTACGTCTTTGGCGGCTAATTTGGGATCGAGCGCGGAACTGGACATATTCAGAAAGTTAAGGAACTCGTCGTCCGTGTCGAGCGCAGTAACAATGACGCTGACCTTGCCGTCACGCACGTCCGTAGCAACCGTAAACTTACCATCATCGTTCACGGGACGCATCGACCAGCGAACGAGTTGCGTAAACAGTTTGTCGTAGTTTTCCCAGTCGGTCCAGCGCGTTGCCCAGCGTTTGCCTGTGTCCGTCGTGAGGACGGCTGTTCGTCCCAAGTGATACGTCCACGCGGCCATAATCGTCGCATTGCGTTCGTCTTGCGGTTGCGGCGACAGGATCAGCGTTTCGACCAATGGACTGTCCTTGGCGGTCGTTAGCACAAACCCCGTGATCGGCGGGAGGGTTTCAATCCCCTGAACGATCTCGTGCGACCGATCTACAACCTGCGGACTGACAGGCACATCCGGTTCGAAGACCAAGGGCCTCGCAACGCGGCGCACTTCGCTCTGATAGATTTTGGGAAGGGCCTTCGGATTTTTGACAACGTAGTATCGCCCGCCCGTGTCTTGGGCAAGATCCTGCAACACCTTCGAGCCAGCTGGGCCGTGCGTTCCGACGGCCACCGTGGATACTTGGATGTTTGCCTTTTTGAAATTTGCGGTGGTCGAAAAACCGGGAGGAGACGGATCGCCATCGCTGATGACGATCATGTGCTTTACGGATGCATTGACTCGATTGAAGGACGTCAATGCCTTCTTCATGGCAGGTTCGAATTCAGGCATATCGCCAGGCTGCATTCTTCCCAGCCGAGCCAGCATCATGTCTCGACGGCTGCCAACTTGGATCAACCCTTGCGGTTCGCCCCACAACCAACGGTCGCCGCTGATGTCCCAGTGCAAAAGTCCGCAGTAGTCCATCGGCCCCAGAGCCTTGATCGCAACGCTGGCAACTTCCTTTTGCCAGAAGTTTCCTTCGGCAAGTTCCGAGGCGTGCATCATCAATGCGAGGGCACCGACGGCGCGAATCTTCGAATTTTTGATTTGGAAGTCGACGGGCATCGCCTTCTCGAGTTCGGTGTTCGACCATCCACCCGCACCGAATGAATCGGGACCGCCCAGCATGATTAGCCCGCAACCCATCTGCTCCGTATTCCGGACTAGCATGTCGATCTGAGCGTCACTAAAGCTCGCGACGGAGTCCGCATCGACTCCGCCTCCTCGCGGCACGTTCGCCAACACGATGGAATCGTATGTCTGTAACTCTGCTAAGGAACTGAACAACTCGTTGCTGGCAATCGAATCGACTTCGATATTGTTAGTCCGCAGTCGATCAATCAGAAAATCGAAATCTCCCGGGTTCTCAAAATTCTCGATGAACAATACGCGTCCTTTGCCTCGCACATGGGTGAATGCAGTGGCACGGTTGTTCTGGACCATCAGGTCATCTTCGGGCCGCGTTGGCGTGAAGTCGGCTTGATAGGTATAGACCGCGGGTTGCTCGATCTCGTGCGAAAACGAATAAGGCGTCTTTCCTGGCGGCAATTCGACATCAACTTCGCCGAGAAACTCTTCTTGCGAACCAACGCGGCGAGTGACACGCAGCTTGCCCGGAATTGTGCGATCAGCGTAGTTGTTCACAATCACTCGGGTCTCGACCGGCTGACCCTTACGTATGTCCGGTGGAAGCGTCACCTTCTCGACAGCCACTTCGGCGCGAGCGGTCAACTTGATCGGAGCCACATCGATCCCGATTCCGTCGTCAGCCAACATTGCGGCGATCGTGCGGGCGTCGCCAATGTTTTCGTTGCCATCGGTCACGACGACGATGCGCTTCGCCGAGTCCTCGGTGAAGGAAGCTTGAGCCAACTTTAATGCCGCCTCAAGATTCGTCGCGTCGGTATTCAGATTGATATAGCTATCGATTCCTCCCAAGATTGCGATGTCGTCATCAAAGGGAGGAATCTCGATATTGGCGTTTCGACCGAAGACGATCGCACCCGCCCGATCTTCACGGTCCGCTCGACGATGCTCCGAAACTTCGTCGATCACATACTGAAGCATCTCCTGCCGCTTTTCGAGCGGGATGCTTTCGGACTGGTCGAGCAAATAGATGACCGTCAGCTTTTCGCTGGTTTTGCGCAGCTGTACTTCGGCCAGGCACATGATTATCAAGACGAGCACGAGTGTTCGAAACCCAAGTGCGAACAGGCGACGGACATTACCTAGCCCGGCGAGGCTCCGAAAGCTCATCAGCCACAGTACAGGTAAAAGCGCAAGCAGAGCCAGATACCACGGCTTATCAAATCCGATCTCTAGGCCAAACATGCTTCCCTCCCTGACAGGGCACAGACGAGCGTGGGCCCGATTCTACCCGACACGTCAGTCGCTTACGAGTCGCGAGGGAGTCTTGAGTCGGCTACTTATTATCGCCCACGATTGGGGCTATCTTGTAGCCCGGGCTCATTTCTCGACGGAAGGGTTGCACCCCTCGCAAGTCCGGCGACGATCCGAACCTGCTCACATCTGTGGCCTTTGGATTATAGCCGCTCGCCCGTTGACGACCCGCGATTCAGCGAATATCGTAGCATGTTCACTGCTGATTCTGTGGCAGCGCTCTATTTGCATTTCTTATCTAGATTTTGACGCATGCACCTGAAATCACTCAAGGTTTTCTGCGACGTTGTTGGTCGGCGCTCGTTTTCACGAGCGGCGGACGAGAACGGTATATCGCAGTCCGGTGCCAGTCAGATGGTGCTGCACTTGGAAGAGGATTTAGGCGTCAAGCTGATCGATCGCTCGAAGCGGCCTTTCGTGCTAACTCCCGAAGGACAAGTCTATTACGACGGTTGTCGTCGGCTCGTTCAGAAGTTCACGGCGTTAGAAGAAGAAGTGAAGACGCTGCACGAAGAAGTTGCCGGGCGGGTCAGTGTGGCGTCGATCTACTCAGTCGGCTTGAGCCATATGAGTCGCTTTGTACAAGATTTCATGCGTCAGCATCCCAAGGCCAACGTTCGGCTGCAGTATCAGCATCCTGATCGAGTGTACGAACTGGTTCGCAACGACGGTGTCGACTTGGGGCTCGTCAGCTATCCACGCGACTCGCGGACCGTGCGTGCGATTCCTTGGCGCGACGAACCGATGGTGTTTGTCTGTGCGCCTGAACATCCGTTGGCGAAACACTCGACGATTGGCTTGCAGCAGTTAGATGGCGAAGCGTTTATCGGCTTTGACGACAATCTGCGTATTCGGACGGAAGTTGACAAAGCGCTGGCGTCGCACGGGGTCAGTGTTCGGAACGTGATGGAATTTGACAATACAGAAACGATCAAGCGGGCAATTGAGATCAATGCGGGCGTCAGCTTGCTACCCGAGCCGACAGTCACGCGCGAAGTCGCCGCTGGCACGCTGGTCACGCGACCGTTGGGTGATATCAAATTGGTGCGTCCGCTAGGAATCATCTGCCGTCGCGGCGCCGAACTTGGCAAAACGGCGAAGCGATTTAAGCAACTACTGCGCAACGACCACGGCGCACTCCACGAAGAACTCGAAAACGAAACATCGCGTACGACAAGCCCAGCAAGTGCTGCGGCAGAGTCGTTCGAAGAGCAAGAAGAAACGGTAGAACGATGACAGTGTTGAATCAATTCGGTTATCCCGAGAAGCAAGGCCTGTACGATCCGGCAAACGAGCACGACAGCTGTGGCGTCGGATTCGTCGCACATATCAAAGGCCAACGCAGCCATCAGATCGTCCAAGACGCGTACATCGTGCTCAAGAACATGGAGCATCGCGGCGCGTGTGGTTGTGAATCGAACACCGGAGATGGTGCCGGCATCATGACCGGGTTGCCATATGAGTTCTTTGCCAAAGTCGCCAAAGACGAACTGAAGGCGGATTTGCCCGAGCCGGGGAAGTTTGGTGCGGGGATCATCTTCTTGCCGCAAGATGCGACGGAACGCCTCCACTGCAAGCGAGTTGTTGAGCAGATCATCGCCGAGCAGGGACAACGCTTGGTTGGCTGGCGTAAAGTTCCAACCGAAAGTGATGCGGCAGATGTTGGACCAACGGCTCGTGCTTCCGAGCCTCACATGGAACAACTCATCATCGCGGCAGCCGATGGATTGGAAGGGGACGCGTTCGAACGGCAACTGTATCTGATTCGCAAACGCGCGACAAAACTGCTACGCGAAGATGCTTCGCTCGTCCAGCGAAAGATCTTCTACGTCTGTAGCCTCTCGACGAAAGTCATCATCTACAAAGGGATGTTGCGAACGCTGCAATTGATGGCGTATTTCCCTGACTTGCGCGATACCGACTATACGACGCACCTCGCGATGGTTCACTCGCGTTTCTCGACCAATACGTTCCCCAGTTGGGATCGCGCTCAACCGCTCCGCTTCATGTCGCATAACGGCGAGATCAACACGCTGCGCGGCAACAAGAATTGGATGCGTGCTCGTGAAGGCGTGATGAAGAGCAAACTGTTCGGCAAGGAGTTAGAGAATTGCTTTCCCGTCATGGAACCCGACTGCTCCGACTCGGGCGGTTTCGACAATGCCCTTGAGTTCTTGCTGATGTCGGGCCGCTCCCTGCAAGAGTCCGTCATGATGATGATTCCTGAAGCGTGGCAGAAGCACGACACGATGTCCGAGAACAAGCGTGCTTTCTATGAATACCATTCGTGCCTGATGGAACCGTGGGACGGTCCGGCCTCGGTTGTCTTTAGCGACGGCAAGTACATCGGCGCGGTGCTCGATCGCAACGGATTACGCCCGAGTCGCTACTACATCACCCACGACGATCGCGTTCTCATGGCGAGTGAAGTCGGCGTGTTGCCGATCGAACCAACAAACGTCAAGGAGAAGGGGCGGCTTCAACCTGGCAAGATGTTCCTTGTTGATTTTGAACAGGGAAAGCTGATCTCGGATAATGACCTCAAGGAAGACTTTTCCGCTCGCCGACCGTATGCCAAGTGGCTGCGAGAGCAACGAATCCAGCTGACCGACTTGCGTCCTAAGAAAGAGGCGCATGGCTTTGATCCCGATACGCTGCTGCCTCGCCTGCAAGCATTTGGTTACACGCTCGAGACGATGCACTTCATCTTGCAACCGATGATCCGCGAAAAGCGCGACCCAGTCGGATCGATGGGGAACGATTCTGCATTGGCTTGCCTCAGCGACCGACCGCGGATGCCGTACGACTACTTTAAGCAACTCTTCGCCCAGGTCACGAACCCGGCGATCGATTCGATCCGCGAAGAGATTATCATGTCCTTGGAGTGCTACATCGGGCCCGAGCGGAATTTGCTCGAAACCAGTAAGGAGCACGCACATCGCTTGCTGATTTCGCATCCGATTCTGACGAACGAGGAATTGGGCGCGATCAAGCACATGAAGTATCGCGGTTGGAAGTCGAAGACGATCGACATCACCTTCCCACGAACCGCAGGCGAAGACGGAATGCTCGCGGCGCTCGATCGGATCTGTGCCGAGGCAGAGCAGGCAATCAAAGACGGCTACAGCCTCGTCGTGTTGTCCGACCGCGCAATCAGCAAGGACCGTGTTCCGCTCAGCACCCTGTTGGCCTGTGCTGGTTTGCATCACCATCTCGTCCGCGAAGCAAAGCGGACGCGGATCGGGATCGTGTTAGAGACGGGCGAAGCTCGTGAGGCTCACCATCATTGTTTGCTGATCGGTTACGGTGCGGATGCTATCAACCCGTACCTCGCGTTCGAAGCGTTATGGAAGGCGAGGATCGAAGGACGCCTTGATCCGCACGAGTTCAGCGACGACGAAAAAGTCGTGAACGCGTACCGAAAGGCAGTCGCCAAAGGCATCCTGAAGATCATGGGCAAGATGGGCATCTCGACGTTGCAATCCTACAAGGGAGCTCAGATTTTCGAGGCGATTGGCTTGAAAGACGAAGTCATCGACCGATGTTTCACGAACACGGCCAGTCGCGTCCAGGGAGTGAGTTTCAAGGTCTTAGCAACGGAGATGCTTCGGCGCCACGCCTTGGGGTATCCGGAACGCGCAGAAGAACTCTTACCTTCGCTGCCCAACCCTGGTGAATTCCATTGGCGAGCGGAAGGCGAGAAGCATGGCTGGGAGCCGAACGCGATCGCCGACCTGCAAGTTGCTGCCCGTGCCAACGACGACGAGGCGTATTGGCGATTCGCGAATCAGATCAACGACGAGAATCGCAGACGCTACACGCTCCGCGGCCTGTTGCGATTCAAGGACGGCGCCAACGGTGGGCCCGTTCCACTCGAAGAAGTCGAGCCAGCCAGCGAGATCGTCAAGCGATTCTGCACGGGCGCAATGAGCTTTGGTTCGATCTCCGCCGAAGCTCACGAGACGCTCGCGATATCGATGAATCGCCTGGGCGGAAAGAGTAACACGGGCGAAGGCGGTGAGGATTCCGTTCGCTTTAAGCCGCTTCCTAATGGCGATTCCAAGCGATCAGCAATCAAGCAAATTGCATCGGGTCGTTTCGGTGTGACGGCGTGGTATTTAACCAATGCTGACGAGTTGCAAATCAAGATTTCACAGGGTGCAAAGCCTGGGGAAGGCGGTGAGCTTCCCGGACACAAAGTCGACGATAACATCGCACGCATTCGTCACTCGACACCTGGCGTGGGACTCATTAGCCCGCCGCCTCATCACGACATCTATTCGATCGAAGATTTGGCTCAATTGATTCACGATCTGAAGAATGCCAATCCTGAGGCTCGCGTAAGCGTCAAGCTTGTTTCGGAAGTCGGTGTTGGTACCGTTGCCGCTGGCGTTGCGAAGGCTCACGCGGACCATATTTTGATTGCGGGAGACACGGGCGGGACCGGTGCTTCGCCGTTGACAAGCATCAAGCACGCGGGCTTGCCGTGGGAATTGGGAATTGCCGAGACGCATCAGACGCTTGTGATGAATGATCTTCGCAGCCGCGTCGTACTGCAAACCGATGGCGGCATGAAGACCGGACGCGATGTCGTTATCGGGCTGTTGCTCGGAGCAGAGGAGATCGGGTTCTCGACGGCTCCGCTGATCACGCTCGGCTGTATCATGATGCGCAAGTGTCACCTGAACACTTGCCCGGTCGGCATCGCGACGCAAGATCCGATCCTTCGCAAGAAGTTCACGGGCAAGCCGGAACACGTCGTCAACTATTTGTTCATGGTTGCCGAGGATGCACGACGCGTTATGGCTTCGCTCGGATTCCGCACGGTGGATGAAATGGTTGGACGCGCCGACGTGCTCGACATGAGTGCGGCGATCGACCACTGGAAGGCCGATGGCATCGACTTGACGCCGATCCTGACACCGGCCAAGAAGCCACGCCCCGATGTCGAAACGCGATGCATGATCAAACAGGATCATGGATTGGAGTTTGCACTCGACAATACGCACTTGCTTGGGATGTGCGCTCCGGCGATTGATAACGGCGACAAGGTTCGCCTTGAGTTGCCGATCATCAATACGAATCGAACGGTCGGCACGATCCTGAGCCACAACGTCGTAAAGAAGTGGGGCGAGGATGGACTCTCCGACGACACGATTCATATCAAGTTCAACGGTTCGGCCGGTCAAAGCTTCGGCGCTTGGTTGGCTCGCGGAATTACCTTAGAGCTCGAGGGCGACGCGAACGACTACGTCGGCAAAGGTCTGTCGGGCGGTCGCGTCGTGATTTATCCACCGAAGGAGTGCGGCTTCGCCCCAGAAGACAATATCTTGGTCGGCAACGTTTGCTTGTACGGAGCAACCGGAGGTCGCGCGTTTTTCCGTGGTCGAGCCGCAGAGCGATTCTGTGTCCGCAATAGTGGTGCTTGGGCAGTCGTTGAAGGAGTCGGCGATCATGCTTGCGAATACATGACCGGTGGCCGCGCGATCATTCTCGGACCAACGGGCCGCAATTTTGCTGCGGGCATGTCGGGCGGAGTGGCTTACGTATGGGCTGCAGATCGCGACGCTTTCCGCTTGAATTGCAATCTGGCATTGGTCGAACTCGAGGACGTCGAGTCTGACGATGACATTGGAGAGTTGCTGGAAATGATCGAGGATCATCACAAGTACACTGGCTCGACCGTCGCTGGCGACGTGATTAAGCGCTGGCCAGAAGTGCTCAAGCAGTTCGTCAAGGTCATGCCGCTGGATTACAAACGCGTCTTGATGGAACGCAAGTCACACGACGAAGAACAAGAAGCGACGGTTCGGGCGGAAGGCCCCAACGATTAGTTAAACCTCGCTTCCAGGCCCCTGCCTTACAACAGGCTGCTCGCGAGGCTCTGCCCCGCAGAACCCGAACAACACAAGTTAGAGACGAAAGAAGAAGATGGGAAAGCCAACAGGATTCAAAGAACATCCCCGGAAAGCCGTTCCGTATCGTGAGCCATTGGTCCGTATCAAGGATTTCGGCGAGATCTACACCGAAGGGGATGAAGAGCATCTGCGCACGCAGGGAGCTCGCTGTATGGACTGCGGCGTGCCATTCTGCCAATCCAACAGCGGTTGTCCGATCGACAACCTGATACCCGAGTGGAACGACTTGGTTTACACAGGGCGTTGGCGCGATGCTTTGGAACGACTGCACAAGACCAACAACTTTCCCGAGTTCACAGGTCGCGCTTGTCCTGCTCCTTGCGAAGGCGCATGCGTGTTGGGCATCATCGACCCGGCGGTCACGATCAAAAATATCGAGAATGCCATTATCGATCGCGGATTCGCGGAGGGGTGGGTGCGTCCACAACCTCCACAAACTCGCACCGGCAAGAAAGTCGCGATCGTCGGTTCCGGCCCAGCGGGTTTGGCCGCCGCAGACCAGCTAAACAAAGCGGGGCATACGGTAACCGTCTACGAGCGAGCCGACCGCATCGGCGGC
This sequence comes from Planctomycetaceae bacterium, assembly GCA_020638975.1. GTDB lineage: Bacteria > Planctomycetota > Planctomycetia > Pirellulales > Pirellulaceae. The sequence continues at coordinate 171,178 of JACKHN010000006.1, read as the reverse complement.
CTGCTGATGTACGGCATTCCGAATATGAAGCTGGACAAGGGCGTCGTCGAACGACGGTTGAACTTGCTGCGTGCGGAAGGTGTGACATTCGTCACGAACGCCCACGTCGGCAAGAAGGAAGAGTTCCCTTCCGGACACATGACACAGATCATGGAAGAACGCGGCTGCAAGGTCAAATACATTGATCCGAACAAGCTCCTCGAAGAACATGACGCCGTGTTGCTCGCCACCGGAGCAACGAAACCCCGCGACCTACCAATTGCGGGACGCGAGTTGAAAGGCATTCACCTGGCAATGGATTTCCTCACCCGGAACACCAAGAGCCTGCTCGACTCGGAGCTCGCAGACAACACCTACATTTCGGCGAAAGGCAAACGCGTGGTCGTCATCGGCGGCGGCGATACCGGAGCCGACTGCATTGGCACTTCGATCCGTCACGGTTGCACCAGCGTCGTCAACTTCGAGTTGCTTGACCAGCCACCGGTCGAACGAGCTCCCAACAATCCCTGGCCACAGTGGCCGCGCATCTTTCGCCTCGACTACTCACACGCGGAAGCTGAAGAGAAATTCGGCAACGATCCTCGTACCTACGCGATTCTATCGAAAGAGTTTATTGACGACGGAAGCGGAAACGTCGCTGGGATCAAGACCGTTCGTATCGACTGGTCGAAGCCCGGTGAGAAGGCTCCGTTCACCGAAGTGCCTGACAGCGAAGAAGTCTTCGAGTGCGATCTCGTCTTTCTGTCGATGGGCTTCCTCGGTCCCGAGCAAACGGTCTCAGACATGCTCGGACTGGAATACGACCCGCGCAGCAACTACAAAGCTGAGCACGGCAAGTTTTCGACGAGTGTTGACAAAGTGTTCGCCGCTGGAGACTGCCGCCGCGGCCAATCCTTGGTGGTTTGGGCGATCAACGAAGGCCGGGGAGCTGCTCGCGCGATCGACACATTTCTGATGGGATACAGCAACTTGCCAGCGCCGGGGTAAGAATCGATTGGAACCCGGAGGGACAGGCTGTTGAATCGGCGCGGATTCGCTTTCGTTTCGCATACTCAATGGCAATATCACACGTTCGCACGTTTCGCATGCCAAGATGATTGCCCTCCGGGCGAAAAGACTCTCATTCCAATCAGTCCTTATGGATCGCGAGGTGAGTCATGCGAGGGATTTTTAGCGCTATCTTCGGGATGCGATTTCTCGATGGACTGCAGCGAGTGATTCGTGGACGGAAGGACTTGGATCTCTTAATGAAGAGCAAGAAGTCGCAAGGACTGGTTTGCCCAAGCTGCGGCACTACCGTTGGAGTCGTGAACGGTATCGCATATTGCGGAACATGCAGAACGAAGGTGACGCCGCCAGGTGATTAGAGCGGCCTTCGTGTGAGTGTAGCGTTGTTTTGTCGAGAAACTCTGGGAATTAGATCACCACGACCGCTAGATGTCCGTGCGACTCGCACTAGCCGGAAAGCGGGTGCTATATCACTCCCACGTTGGTGCAGCCTGCTTCTGTAAAGCCGCGATCAGCCCGTAGACGGGCTGCATCTGATCGGGCATGACATGGGCACGGAGAAGATCGCGATACATATCCGACGTGACATTGCGGCAAAGTGCGTCGAAGTGGACGAATAGCTCCGAGGCTGGCAACTCGAGACGAAAGCCGCCAGCCGCTTGCTCCTTCATGCGTTCGCCACGCGTTCTTTTTCAATATTTCTCTGCGCGATGTAAGATTATTGGCTGCCATGTGTGATGCATGGTAGGAGCACACGATGTCCGACTTTCCGGAAACCAGCTACAGCCTGATTGAACGAGTTCACGACCTCGCTGATGAGGCCTCCTGGGTGGAGTTCCTCGGGATCTATCAGCCCGTCGTTTATCGGATGGCCAGGCGTCGCGGATTGCAGGATGCCGACGCTCAGGACGTGATCCAGCAGGTCTTTGTCGCAATCGCCAGATCAATCGACGGATGGAGAGCCGGAAAGGATCGGCCCCCGTTTCGTGCTTGGTTGACCACCGTCGCTCGCAATGCCATTACAAACGCGCTGGCTCGAAAGCCGCGGGATCGGGGCGCGGGTTCGACGTCGGTCGTGAACCAGTTGCACGCGGAGTCAGCCCCCGAGGATACGACGTCCGAAATCGTCCAGGAAACTCGGCGCGAGATGGTTCACTGGGCGAGCGAACAGATTCGCTCCGAGTTTACCGAGCAGACCTGGGAGATCTTCTGGAAAACCTCGATCGAAGGTATTGCCGCTGCCGAGGTCGCGTCATCGACGGGGCGGTCTGTCGGCGCGGTCTACGTAGCGCGACACCGCGTGCTCGCACGTTTGAAAGAGAAGGTGGCTGAGGTGTCTCAGCATTGGGACGACTGTGGCCCTACTGAATGCCTTTGGGATGGAAGGGAACAATGAACAAGACGCAATCCTGTCTTTCGCGAGAGGTCCTCGATCAAATCGGTCGCGACGAGATCCTCCCCAACGAGTTGCAGGGCATCGAGGATCACGTCTCGGAGTGCGAGCACTGTCGAGATCTGTTCGCCGCCGTGACTGCCGAGCCTGACTGGTCAGATGCCATTCTTCCGATTCTTCGCGAGCAACGCGGCGCGATGCCAGGCATCGTCGAAGCAGACAAGTCCGGTGGACACGATTCATCACTGAAACTGTTGGGGCCGACGGACGATCCTCACATGCTGGGAAGAATCGGGTCCTATGAAGTGACAGGCGTCATTGGGCGTGGCGGCATGGGAATCGTGTTTAAGGCGTTTGACGCGCCGCTGAACCGCTTTGTTGCGATCAAGATGATGCTCCCGCATTTGGCGACATCCGGGGCGGCAAGGAAGCGTTTCTCCCGCGAAGGACAGGCGGCCGCTGCGGTGATTGACGACCATGTGTTGCCGATTTATGGCGTCCACGAGTGGCAGGGCGTTCCATATCTCGTCACTCAGTACTCGAGTGGGATGAGTCTGCAGAAGCGGATTGAGGATCAAGCGCCGTTGGAGTTGAAGGAGATCCTGCGCATCGGCCTGCAAACGGCCCGAGGGTTGGCCGCCGCACACGCCCAAGGGCTCGTGCATCGCGACGTCAAACCGTCGAACATTCTGCTTGACGCTACCGTCGAGCGCGCGTTGCTGACCGACTTCGGCCTCGCTCGGGCTGTCGATGACGCGAGCATCACGCGGAGCGGGACAATCACCGGAACGCCGCAGTTCATGGCACCCGAACAGGCGCGCGGCGAATCTGTCGAGCAGCGCAGTGATCTGTTCAGTCTGGGTGCGGTGATTTACGCGATGTGTACCGGACATCCGCCTTTCCGAGCCGAGACGAGCTACGGGGTGCTCCGTCGGATCACGGACGAAGAGCCTCGCCCCATTCGTGAGATCAATTCGGACATTCCGGATTGGCTGTGTGGAATTGTCGCCAGGCTGATGGCGAAGCATCCGGGCGACCGCTTCGCGTCAGCAAGCGAATTGGCCGAGTTGCTTGAACAATGCCTTGCTCACCTCCAGCAACCGGCCACAGTTCCGCTGCCGCATTCTGTGATGGCAGCAACGCCTGCCGCGAATCGAAACCGTCGGCCTCCGCTGATGAAGTTCGTTGCCGCTGCCTTGTTCGCATTCTCGCTGCTTTTCGCAGGTGTGTTGATTGTGCTGGAACTGAACAAAGGCACGCTCACCATCGAGTGCGAATCCGACGATGTGCCAATTCGCATCAGACATGGCCGCGAAGTCGTCGAGAGGATGGTGATTACCAAGTCAGGTAAATCGATTCGCGTGGCTGCTGGCGAATATGTCGTGGAAATTGACGGGGATCTCGACGGGCTCGTCGTTGACAACTCGACGATTTCGCTACAGCGAGGTGCAACGGAAATTGTGAAGATTTGCCAGCGGATTGGAACTGGTCCCGACGAACAATCACAATTCACAGCGGGGGAATTCGGGCAACCATCCGCGGACGCTCCGGACCGTGCGAAAGGCAAACGTCTTGCCACCGTGTGTGGCAGGCCAGTTTACGAAGGCGACCTCAACAAGAACGTCGGCGACAAAGACAATCTGTTCCACCTGTTTCTCACGCCGTTGATGGAGAATTATTGCGAACGACAGGGACTCAGTCGCGATGCCGAGCTTGAGGCGAAGATCACGGACGAGCCGACTCGTGCCGTTGCTCGCATTTTCGTGATGCGGGCGGAGCTGAACCGGCACCTGTACGAAAAGCATGGTGGCCGCGTCCAACTGACCGCTTTCGGGCCAGTCGCTGTCGATGCGCAAATGAAGTGGCTTGAGGATCGCAAAAGGGCTGGGGATTTCCGGATCACCGACGCCAAGTTTCAAGAGATGGTTGACAACCTCTGGATGCAAGTCTCGGAAGGAGCGATCTTCGCGTCACCGAGCCAAATCGAACAGGCCTTTGATCCGTCGATTATTGAGCGATGCATCGATAACTACGCGAAGATGTCCGCTGGGTCCGCCATGACTGCGGATGCAATCCATCGAGAACTCGCTGGACTCAGCGAACTTGTGCATCATGACTTCGCTACGGACGGGGTGCCGCTCGACCGATTTGCTGTGCGAGGAAATGATGCGGGCGAGCATGTCGCTGTGAAACCTGATGGATTTCACGTTAGTCATCCGGGAACGGATGGATTCTCCTGCACTTCTGTCGAGACTTTGATACGGGTTCACGGCAATTTTGAGGTGACCGTGTCATTCGAGGGTCTGACCTTTGAACCTGGCGACGACGGCTCGGGCGGAATATTTCTGACGGCGATTCTGGAAAACGACGTTCATACACACGGCTCAGTTCACCGAGGTGCCAAGATCGATTCTCTCAATCCGCTCTGGCACTTTGTCCAAAGTGATTTCGTGCGCAGCCCTCAGCGCGAACCGGGCGTGGTGTGGCTCGGCACGACTGCTGAGGAAGCGACGTCCGGACGACTTCGGCTGGCGCGTGTCGGCGAGACACTTTATTGTCTGTTCGCTGCCAACGAGTCGCCGGAGTTCCGCCTGATTCACGCGGAACGGGTCGGGCCGGAAAGCCTGCTGTTTAGCGGCATCCGGCTGACAACCAGTGTGCAGTCCAACGGCAGCACGCATGGGACAACGTCGGTCATTTGGAAAGAGTTGACGATTCGCGCCGAACGGCTCACGGATTGGTCCATGACCCGATGAGTGCCGTCCATGCTGATAACCTAAACATCAAGCGTTCCTTTCTCGCCACATTCCTGTTGATTGTGTTCTCGGGCTGCTCACGCAACTCGCAGTCGACATGGAAACTCTTGTTGCCTAACGCCTAAGGAGTCCAACCGGTGTTCCTACGAAAACTAGCTCTTGCTTGCCTGGTATCTGTGTCCATCGTCTCGCACGTTCAGAGCCAAGAGCAGCTTCGATGGAAGTTCACTCCTGGTCAGCAGCGAAGCATGGTCATGACTCATGCTTCGGACTCCAGCGGAGTTGCTGGTGCCGAGAGCAAAACCAAGACCGTCATGCGAATGAGTTGGAACGTGGATAAAGTGGCCCCCGATGGTACGGCCCACATCAGCCAAAAGATTCATCGTGTGAAAGCGACGATGAACTTCCCGGGACTGGAACCGCTGGAGCACGATACGGACAATCCCGCTGCCGATCCGAGCCCGCTCCTGGCAACGAGTATCCCGATCTACAACGCTCTGCTTGATTCGGCGTTCAAGTTTACGATGACGCCACAGGGAAAAGTAGTGGACTTCACGGGAGCGGAGGCAATTGAAAAAGCAGCGTCCGGCGGAGTTGGGACGATCCATGGTGCGGAACGGATCGCAGAATCTTCCGTGGTAATGTTTCCACCAATGGTTCAAGTCGGTGGCACGTGGAAGGACGAGCGGTCGAGCAAGTCAGCTATTGGGATGATCACAACGACTGCAACGTACACGTTTCACGGTGACGTAACGGTTGACGAGCGAGTGCTGAAGAGGATCGGTATGGTGATGGACATAAGCCTGGAACCCACTGCCGAAACTCTAGCAAAGATAGAACTCACGAGCAGTCAAGGTAGCGGTGAAATGTTATTCGACAATACGACGGGGCTACCTTGTTTCGCAAACCAACACATCCACGATGGTCATGAAGGTGAACGACGCGATCGAAGTAACGACGGTACAGAACGTGTCGATCAAGACTGCCGAGGACTCCCATGAATGATATGCCGATTGGCGAAGTGCGGCTGACCATTTCATTGTTACTGACTTGGAGGTGCATTATGATCCGATTTTTCGCATTGATTCTGGCATTGACCTTCTCGGTTGCTGTGATCGGCTCGAGTGGGGCAGAAGAAGTGGATTCCGAGCAGTCAAAGGCAACTGCCGAGATCAGGAAACTCCATGGCAGAGTCAAGTATGCTAGAACGGGCCCAGACTACGGCCCCGTGATTAGCGTGAGCTTGGCATTACCTTTTGTGACCGACGCAGCGATGGAGCATGTCCGAGGGCTAAGCCAACTTCAATCGCTGAAGCTAAATGGCACTCACGTGACTGACGCCGGGCTGGCGCATATCAAAGGGCTGACCAAACTCCAAACACTATCTCTGCTGAGAACCAAGGTGACCGACGCTGGATTGGTTCACCTCGAAGAGTTGACTCAGCTCGAGTTTCTGGACTTGGGCGGCACTCGGGTGAACGGCGAAGGGCTGGCGCATCTCAAACAGTTGAGCAAACTCAAACTATTGTACCTGTGGGACACTGACGTCACCGACGCCGGATTGAAACACATCGACGGGCTAAGCAACCTTCAAGATCTTCTTCTGCAGGGGACCAAGATCACCGACGCCGGGCTGGTGCATCTTAAAGGGCTGACCAAACTCCGAGAGCTGAACCTGGGACGAACGCAGGTGACCGACGAAGGCGTGCAGAAACTCCAGCAAGCGTTACCCGATTGCAAAATCATTCACTCGAACGCCTCGAAGCCACAAAGCGAAAGAACTCCAGGAACGGTTGATTCATCTGAAGACGACGAAACTACAGCGATTCTCGGTGAGTGGCGGGTCGTCTCTTTGGAATCGCGCGGCAAGGCTGATTCGGGTGTCAGCTTTCGAGGCATGCGTTATCCAACCGGCGAGCGACTTGAGAGGCTCCTCGCTACGCCGCCCTATATGAGAAATTAGGCAGACGATCATTAATTCACAGACGAAAGCACAAGCACAGCAGGCTAGAACCATGACAACCACCGAAGCTCGCGACCGAGCATCTGAGCCGAATCCGTATACGCCGCCCGGTACACCGCCCGCGAAATCGAGATGGCCAAGTCGAACCGTACCCACACGTCCGAAATCGGGCGTGCAAATTGCGATTGCAGTCGCATGCTGCCTCTTGATCTTGTTCTGCACTTTGTGGTTTTTCGCCGCAGTTTATGAGCTGATCCGTTTCACCGTGCTTCAAGACGCCTATGGCCCACATACGCCAGCGTTTCGAGCCGCTTATGCGAAATCCGCAGCGACTGCGTTTCTACTTGGAGTGCCGGCAGCGATCGTGCTCTTTCGTAGTCGCTTTCACTACGTGCGGGATGCAGAGCGAGCATGAGTCAGCCAAGTTTTCCTGTGTGGTGGTTTTTCGTTTTCACCTTGGCGCTCACGGCTGTCGGTCAAGGCGTGCATCTTTACGTCGTGCATCGTCTCTCGGCCGCGAACGCCGGAATGCCGATCAAAGGCAGTCCCTTGGAGGCGTGGATGCCCTATGGTTTCTACATCACCAATGTCGGCCCAAGTCTTGTCGGGCTGCTCATGACGCTTTACATGTACGGCATTCCGGGCGTCCAGCGGCTCGCCGCTCAACTTGCCCCCTGGTCAATCGGGCGTGCGTGGCCTGTTTTGGTGATCTGCCTGTTCCTCCCGCTGCTGATCGTCTTGATCCCATTCACTTTCCTGGCGGCAGGCGATGCGTCTGATCCGTCAGGCTCGTGGCAACTGTCCACGTATTTGTACGGCGCGATCATTAGCGGAGGATTGATTGGACCGGGGCTGTGCGAGGAAATTGGCTGGCGAGGCTTTGCTCTGCCTCACCTCCAGCGACGCTATTCCTCGCTCGTGAGTAGTCTCATCATCGGAGTGGTGTGGGCGCTCTGGCATTGGCCCAACGTTTTTATTGCGTCCAATCCGCATCCCTTCTGGGCATTCGCGGCTCTCATCCCGATGGGCATCTCCGCCTCCATTCTCTACACATGGACATACAACTCAACCAGCGGAAGCCTCTTCGCCGTCGTTGTGCTACACGGAGCGACCGTTGCCGTGCCGAGCATGTCCGCGACTCCTGGCTTCGCAAATGAGGTGATTGCCCCGCTACTCTACCCGATCATTGCGATCGGGCTGGTGTGGCGATACGGTGCCGCCAACTTGTCTTGGCGCGATAGGGTTATTGCAGAACCACCGAACTGGCACGCAGACCACAAATTGATAACTGAAGGTGAAGCCATGAACGGGAAGAACTATGAACCCTGACGAGCAAAAGCAACCGTCGCAAACAGAAACATCTCGGAACACCGACGAACTGCGAAGCGAATTGCAGCGTTCCCGCCGGGACTTTCAGTCGCAGGTTCTCCAGCGGGATTGTGGCGAAGTTGGTGCGGCGTTGCTTATGCTGCCATTCTGGTTGTTGATGGGCACCAGACTTTCGTTGCCTTGGACATGGTATCTGCCCATTCCTGTTTTTGTCTGGACGATCGGTTTCACCCTGGCGTACAGGACGCGTCATAAGCGAAGGTCGAGCGATCCGAATGAATCGCTCCTGCGGTGTGCCGAGAAGTCATTGACCGAGATAGATGCTCAGATCTGGTGGTTAGGCAATGTCTTGTGGTGGTACATAACGCCGTTTGCTGTTTCGCTCATGGCATTCTTTGTCCACACATTCTGGCAGTTGTCTGGTGTCTGGTGGGAATTCCTGGTCTCCGTGTCAGGTTCCGGTCTGTTTCTATGCGTCTTGTATTCATCGATCTACCGCCTGAGTCAACGTGCCGTGCGCAATCAGCTTGAGCCTCGACGCCAGAACTTATTGAAACTGATCGCACGTCTCGAAGATGAAGCGAGTCGGGAAGACCCCAACGACAACATCATCCATCTTGTTTCAGCTCTGGCCGATTCCGCTTGCAATCACTCGAAAAACCGAAGCCCAACGCCCACTAAGAAAACTTCTCTCGCCAGACAGGTAATCGGCTGGACCACGTTCGTCTTGATCCTGGGAGGTCTTTACCTGTGCCTGGATATGCTCGGCGGTCGTGGCGATTCTCTGCTTGGCGCCGTCGATTCGCCTCGTGCGCCAGAGTTTGACGACGTGAGTGCCTTCAGCGCGGAGGATGTCTCGCGTGTCGATGCGTGGCTGCAGCAGCAGATGGAGCTTTCCAAATACCCGAGTCTAAGCGTCGCGGTCGTGCGCGATGGCGAGATCGTCTACCAGAGCGCTTTCGGGTTGGAAGACATCAAGGCAGAAAGAAAGGCCACTCCACAAACCCAGTATCACGTCGCATCCGTGACTAAGGCGTTCACGGCCTCATTGGCTGTGATGCTGCATGACCGTGGTGTGGTCGATCTGGATCAACCCGCTGTAAACTACCTGCCTGCGGGTGTGTCCATCAGCACCACGCGCGACGTCGGAGCGACGATCACGTTGCGGCAACTCGCGTCGCACACGTCCGGTCTACCAAGAGGTGTACCGGGACAAGTCCAATCGGTCGACGGCTGGTATCAACTGGAACCCAATCGGCTCTACGACCTTCTAGCCGACGTCAAAATGGATTCGGCTCCAGGTACGAAAGAACTGTATTCAAACCTCGGTTTCGGCTTGCTGGGACACAGCTTGGAATGCGCCGCCGATCAGCCGCTTGACCAGATACTGAAGGAGATGATCTGCGATCCGCTTCAGTTGCAGCACACCGCAATACAGGTTGACGACACGCTTCACCCAGCGACCGGTTACGACGGCAGCAGTTGGCGGTTTGAGACCAGTCACTCCTTGCGGGAACGATTGGCAGGTTCCGGGGGACTGGTCGCCTCGGTCGAGGATCTGGCGAGATTCCTCGCCGCCCAGATGAAGCCCGGCGTGTTCTCCGAGGACATGCTCAGTCAACTTCATACAAGCTCGACTTTGACAGACGGTGCTAGGGTGGGCACGGCGCTCGGATGGACTTCGGGGTGGAACCGTTTTGTAGGCAGCATCCTGGAAAAGAACGGTGGTCGCAGCAATTGCAGCGCGTGGATTGGCTTCTCGCCTGAACACCGAGTGGGCGTGGCCGTTGTGACCAACTGTGGCGGACCGGATGTCGACAGGATGGGCTCGTGGTTGTTGGAGCGATCCGTGCCCGGCGCCCATCAGCCAGTGACAAAGTCTGGCTTCTACGCACTCGTGGCTCCGTACTCAGGCGTCCGTTGGGAAGATGGTAAACCCGTCGTCCGTGTCGGAGACGCTTGGTCTCCACTTGTCTCGATCGATGGCATTCCGATCGACCGCATCATGGAAGTCGCGCATAAAGAATTCGGCGACAAGGCACGCCAACGGCTTGCCGAGGACGTGGTGGAATTACTGGCGAAGTACGGCCACGAACCACAGTGGGAAGTCACGCTGGGACTCAAGAGGAATGACGGGCGGGTCGAGCATTTGAAGATCAGGATGACGGAAGAGAACCGTAATCTGCTACGCAAGTAACTATTCGGACGTCCGACGGACCCGCGGCAGTTCACATTAATACGAGAGTTCTCATGTTGATTCAGAACAAACATACGATCCTTGCTTCTTGTTTCTTCGCCGTCTGCCTTTCAGTTGCTGTGGAAGCAGTCGCTGGGAAGAACATCATCAACAACCCGGGATTCGAATTTGGGTTTACGGAGAACGGGGTTGCCGAGGGCTGGAGAAATGACTCTGGCTGGGCCGACGTTCACGTTCGGTTCAGCAAAGTAAGCAGGTATCTACCCAGGGCGATTCATTTGTTGAAGTTGCACAAGATGTACGACGAGCCTCCGAGCCTGTCGAATAACGACTTAGATTCATCGACGGGCTCGGAGGCCCGTCGTACAAACCCCACAGTTTGAAAAACTGAAAAGCCCTGGGTAACTACCTCCGGGAAGACGCCTACCGCAATACCGCGAAGTGGATGACGGGGGCTGTGATGACGTCGTTCGAAGTCGATAGGGAAGGAACGTTCGTTGCCACCCTGAAACGTGATGAAACCATTTCGGTGGTTATGTGGCGAGTTGACGATGAGCGGAAGGTACGCGTGCCCGCTGGCGTGACGGAGTTGATTGATGTCACAGGCAAAGAGATTAAACCGACCAGCGGATTCATGCTGGTGGGCGAAACGCCCGTCCTCATGCCGTCTCGATCGACAACGGTGCAAGCTGTCCGCACATGGAAGGACGCGACTGGAAAGTTCTCCGTGAAGGCCAGATTTGCCTCCTATGCAGACGGCGTCGTTACTCTTGAACGAGAGGACGGAAAACAAGTCAAGGTTCCTCGTAACAAGCTGAGTTCCGCTGACAAGGAGTGGATCGACGCTTTTGTGTCCGAACAGAGTTGAATAGCGGAAGCGACAAAACAAATCCAAATGCATTAAACGACACGCCTGGGCTCGCCGAGTTCCTAGTGAAAGTCGCACGCTGGTGTCCGCCTCAGAAGTCAAGAGATCGCACGAGTCGTTTCCCGTGTTGTTTTTTTGCTTATTCGTATCGTGGACCGGCGCGTTGAGGTGAATCGCCGATAGAATGCTGTCTTTACGAGTGGTGCGAGGCTCAGTCGGATCAACTCGCTTGTCAATTCCGCGAGCGTCTCACTTCGCTGCATTTTCTAGCATCCCACAAAGTGAATAGAGCGGCCTGCGCCTAAGTGTAGCGTTGTTTCGTCAAGAATCCCTGGGAACTAGGTCGGCACAGCCGCTACACGTCCGTGCGAATCGCACGAGAACTGACGACGATAGCGATGGAATCGAGACGAGGCAATAACCTGCTGGGATGTCTGAGGGCGTATATCTGTTCGACACTGCGAACGGTAATCCGCGGCAAGTCGAATGGAATTGTAGCATTGTCGAATGTCCGAGATGAAATCAGTGGCCGAGAGCAGTAGCTAGTGCAACCACGCGGTACAAGAACTTCAAGCTTTGTCACATACCTTTTCGGTCCTTGGTCCAAGTTCACTCCCAGGTCGGCGTCGATTGCTTCTGTAACGCCGTGATCAGCCCGTCGATGGGCCGCATCTGGTCCGGCATGACATGAGCGCGAAGCAGGTCTCGATACATGTCGGACGTGACGTTGCGGCACAATGCTTCGAAATGAACGAACAGTTCCGACGCTGGTAGCTCCAAACGAAAGACACCTGGTGCCTGTTCCTTCATCGCGTTTTCGACTCGGTCTTTGAAACAAGGATGCGTGTCGAACATTTCGGTCTCGGTCGTTGTGACCTTTTCTCGCACTTTCTTCATCAACGATTCGGGCATCGTCAGGGTGTTGTAAACTAGCAGCTTGGGCATGTTGTCGCCGAGTTGCCCGGCCTGAAAATACTCGTACAGATCATGCATTGATTTCTCATTGGCGACGCTCAGCTCGATGATGCGCGTCGAAGTCTCGGCAAAGTTCTCGCTGCCTGCCAAACGGGCTTCGTGGCGATCCGCGTCGAACTCCATTTCGCGGAGCAGCATTCCGGACACGGCATGCCCGACCATCATCAACACCCATAACAAGGCTCGACTGATCATGACACCAATCTGTGCCAACCCAAACATCCACGAGACGCGAATGTCCAGATTCGAACTCGATTCCTCAAGCCACACGTCCCAGGTATCACGCTCGTAGACAACACGCGTCAGCCAATGATTGATCACGCGAATGATGTAACTCAACCGCATCCCCGCGCCTTGGCTGAAATGCCCGAACTCATGGGCCAAGACTCCCGCGAACTCCCGCATCGTCAGACCGGCTACCAGCGGGACGCCAACGGTCAGTGTCAGGTCGCCGCCCAGCAACATGCTCAACCAGCCGCGTCGGAAACTGGCGGAAGCGTTGACATCGCTATCCACCTCGATACGCGTGGGGGCAGGGGCGCCGACGGCCTCGGCCAGCCGATCGACAAAGGCAAACAGCAACGGCTCGCCATCGCGCGTCAGCGCTCGCGAGCGTCGATCATTGGCTCCTCGCGCGAAGAGAGGCTTGAACATGAAGATGATCGTAATGCCACCGATCAAGATCGGCGCGAGATACAACATCAGTGCGAAGATCGCTGCCCGCCCTCGCACCGCGCCGACCATGCCGCCGTGATGCGTCAGATGGTACAGGACGGCCAACCCAACTAATCCGATGAAACCGATATAGATGACGGGAAGCGCTGCCATGACTGCGGTGACGAGCAGGATCTTCAACTTGTATGCGGAAACGGTCTTCACGGGATCGATGTTTGATTCGAACCCGTTCAAGATCCGGTCGCGTCGATCGACGAAGGACAGTTGAGGAGCGTTCTGATTGGGGACGTAGACTGCGCCCGGGCCAACGGCCAATCCGAGATGGGGAGCGACTTTCGGTACTTGCATCGCCCCGCCACATTTTTTGCAGTTGGCTTGCCGACCGGAGAATTCGTCCTTCACGCTGTAGGGCGCATTGCACAGCGGACATTTGAACGCGATCGTCACAGGAAACACCCCACAGAGATAAGAGGAGTCGTCGTCAACATCCGCATAAACGATACCGGACTCAGGTGCAGAATGCCAGTCAAAGTACATCAGACGCGTGCTGTCGATTATGCCAACTTTACAAAAGTCGCGAGCTGTTACGGTCGCGTGATCGGAGGGAGCTTTTTTGACGGATCGCAGCAAGGCTGTCGAAGTAACAGTGTTAGAGGAGATCGAATCGCCGACGGAACGGCATCGGGCACTGTTTCTTCCAGAAAGGCCAAGCCGATGTATACGTTGCCGCAAGATCCCGCAGTGATTCTCGTTATCGACGGAGATCCGTTGACTCTCACGGGTGTTGCCGCCGTGCTGGACATGGCAGGCTATGAATGCCACTGTGCTCGCGATGCTGAAGCCGCCACGAAAGCCGCTCGCACTCTGCCGATCGACCTGATCATCTGCGATGTGAACCTGGAAGGCGAGAGTGGTCTCGATCTAATCCAGGACCTTCGCGACACACACGGCCAGGAAGATGTTCCTGTGTTGTTCGTCTCCAGCGCCCAGATGCCTGATATCATCCGCCGCACCCATGATGCTGGAGGCACGTACTATCTTCGCAAACCGTTCGATCCCGATGTGTTGATCGAACTGGTCGGTAAGGCCCTGTGGATGCCGCACCTTGTTAAATCACGCTTCGAGCGCCACGAACCAGCTCGCTCGACCACACCGCGTCCCTCCGGTTTGCATCGCCAACGCAGCGATACGCGGACGAATGAGTTTCGCGATTAAGGAACAACGCCCGAATTGCGGCAATTAAAAAGCAGTGTCCGCTGTGCGGACCAGGAATTGCCGAGGTCCGCACAGCGGACCCTACACAAAAGCAGAATACTTTCATCTCGCACGCCGTGGACAATTATTGTTCACGGCGTGTTTTTCGTGATGATCAACGTTATCTCAGGCGAGAAGATCCTCTACCACTCGCCCTTCCACATCGGTCAGTCGAAAGTCGCGTCCTTGGAAGCGATAAGTCAGGCGTTCGTGATCGATTCCAAGGCAGCTTAGCACTGTCGCGTTCAGATCATGCACATGAACGGGATTCTCGACGATGTTGTAGCAATAGTCGTCGGTTGCGCCGTAAGAAATACCCGGTTTGATTCCGCCGCCAGCCATCCAGAGCGAAAAACAGCGGCCATGATGATCGCGTCCGTAGTTGTCAGCAGTCAATCGACCCTGGCTGTAAACGGTGCGACCGAACTCGCCGCCGAAGATGACGAGCGTGTCTTCGAGTAGCCCACGTTGAGCGAGATCTTTGATCAACGCAGCGCTGGGTTGATCGACGTCATTGCATTGACCGCGTATCTGCGTCGGCAAATTGCCGTGTTGGTCCCAGCCGCGGTGCATCAACTGGACAAAACGTACTCCCCGCTCGACCATCCGCCGCGCGAGCAAGCAGTTCCGAGCATAGCCTCCGTCGATCCCGTCCTCTTTGATTCCGTAGGCATCGATCACATGCTGCGGCTCTTGTGACAGATCCGTCAAGTCGGGAACCGATGTTTGCATCCGAAACGCCATCTCGTACTGAGCGATGCGGGTGTTGATCTCGGGCGCACCAAACGACTGAGCCGCCAGTTCATTCAACCGCGTGACACCATCGAGCATGCTGCGGCGCACGTTCTCGTCAACACCTTGTGGGTTCGAAAGGTACAGCACGGGATCAGCACCGGTCCGAAAGCGAACTCCCTGATGTTTCGACGGCAAGAAACCGCTGCCCCACAAACGGGAAAAGATTGGCTGATCGGTTTTGTTTCCGCTTCCCTGAGAGATCATGACGACGAAGGCCGGCAGATTGTGGTTGTCGCTACCGAGTCCGTAACTCAACCAGGCACCTAAGCTCGGTCGGCCCGGTTGCTGTGAACCTGTTTGAAAAAACGTGATGGCCGGGTCGTGGTTGATCGCCTCGGTATGCATCGATTTGACGATTGCGATCTGATCGACGATGGAAGCAGTGTGTGGGAGCAACTCACTGAGCCAAGTGCCACTTTCGCCGTGTTGGTTGAATTTGAAAATCGGCGAGACACAGGGGAAGGTACTCTGCCCGGCAGTCATGCCCGTCACACGTTGTCCCATGCGGATCGACGCTGGCAACTCGGTGCCGTGAACTTCTTTGAGCTTCGGTTTGTGATCGAATAAGTCGATGTGCGAGGGTCCGCCGGACATCACGAGATAAATGATCCGTTTGGCTTTCGGCGCGAAGTGCAGATTCTGAAGTGCACCAACTTGTCGCTCCGTCGGGACAGTCGCACCAAACAAATCGGGATTCAACAGCGACGCCAACGCGGTCGTGCCGATCCCAGTGGCGGCGCGTCCGAGGAAGTGGCGTCGAGTGTGTAGTTGAGTTAGGTCTTGAAGCGGGTTCATCGAGTTCTGCTCGTAAGGGATTAGCTTTTGGTAACAGTCTCGTCCAAGTTGAGGATCATGCTGGAAAGCATCGTCCATGCAGCGAACTCGCAGGGGTCAAGTTCGCTGTTCCAAGTCCTGTCACCGTTCGAAAGCAGTTGCTTGGCCTTGTCCGTTTCGTTTTTGTATAGCTCTGATTGTTCTTGCAGCACAGATTGCATGACTTCTAATTCTGGCTCGGTCGGCAAACGTCCGGTAACCAGCCGAAAGGCGAACGTCAGTCGCTGCTCTGGCGTTGATCCACCCTCAGTAAGCACACGCTCGGCCAACATTCGTGAAGATTCCACGTAGGTGGGATCGTTCATCAGGATTAACGCTTGTAACGGCGTGTTGGTGCGAGCGCGTCGTACGGTGCAGGTCTCGCGATCCGGAGCGTCGAGGGCCAGCATCTGGGGTGGTGGTGAAGTTCGCTTCCAGAACGTGTACATGCTGCGGCGGTAAAGATCGTCGCCCGTGCTTTGCACGAATGTTTGCGCCGTCCACTTCGAGCTATCGCCTCGCGAGGAAAGTTCTTCCCACAGACCGGCTGGCTGATACGGCGATACACTCGGTCCACCAATGCGGTGCTTCAGCAGCCCGCTGACGGCCAGCGCCTGATCACGAATGAACTCGGCCTGCAAACGAACTCTAGGCCCGCGTGCGAGTAAGCGATTCTCGGGATCGCGTTCGAGATGATCAGGACTGACGCGAGAATCTTGCCGATAAGTCGCAGACATCACGATCAATTTCAACAAAGCTTTGACGTTCCATCTCGCCGTCGCCGATCCGGAAAGACTGGGCGCTGATGACTCCTGAAACTCGACAGCCAGCCAGTCGAGTAACTCCGGATGACTTGGCAACTCGCCACGGGAACCGAAATCTTCCGACGTCTCGACCAATCCAGTGCCAAACAGCATCTGCCAATAGCGATTCACAATCACGCGCGAAGTAAGCGGATGTTCCGGCGAGACCAACCACCGGGCCAGTGCCAGCCGATCCGAGGCGGCATCCTGCGGCAATGGCGGCAAGCTGGCGGGAACGCTGGCGATTACCTTGTCCGCTTGCTTGTCGTATTGTCCGCGAGTCAGGACAAATGTTTCGCGAGGCTGCCCCATCTCCTGCATCACCATCGATGTTGGAATCGTCTGTTCGAACTCCGTCCGCTGCTTGCGAAACGCGGCGAGTCGGTCGACCATCTCCTTCCACTGGGGATCTTGGCAGATGTTGCCGCGGTAGTAAGTTCGTAACTCGGTCGTCTGCTGTGGCGTTCTTTGCTCGCGAGGCTGTCGGACAATAGCCAACACATTATTGGGGATCGTCGTGGCGGTGTCGGACTTAATCGCGAAGTAGAAGCCGGAACTGCCGAAGAAGTTGACTACCTTCAACAGCAACTCGTTTGGTCCTTTGTTTAAATCGAGTGTGACGATGTTTTGATCAGGCGCGGCGCCGCGAGGTACATCGGTCGACAGGACCAACTTGCGATTGAGCCATACTTTCAGAGCGTCGTCACTGCCAAGCGAGACTTGCAGTTTACGCGGCTTGTCCGTGGTGATCGTGCGGTAGACATACGTCGCCGCCTGTTCGCCCTGCAATTCGATGATCTGGCCGTCGATCCAGTCGCGGCGTTCTTTCCAAGCATACGTTTTGTCTGCGAGGAAGTATTCGACCGCCAGATCGACGGGCGTTGCTTCAGGACCAAGGTCGCGTTTGTAGGCGCGTTGTCCGCCTTCAGGATGAATCATGGGGCCGACGGCATACCATGTACCGAGCTCGACGGACTTGTCGTTGTTCGTCGGTGACGGTGTAGCGAGCGAGAGTTCCCATGCTTGCTGCGCTTCATCGATGGAGGCGATGTCTCCTTCGGTTGTGGCAACGAGTGCCTCGATCTGTGAATCCAAATCGTTTAGTCGAGCGGTTTGGGCTTCATCGGGCACGCGAATGTACGGCATCGCGTTGCCTTGGTTTCCGTCGAGCCCATTTTCAGGCACGTTGTTGAAGAATGCGTACAGTCCGTAGAACTCCCTCTGAGTGATTGGATCGTACTTGTGATCGTGACACTGGGCGCAGGCCACGGTCAAGCCGAGCCACACGGTCGCTGTCGTGTTCACGCGATCGACGATATAGGCGTTGTGATACTCGGCCGGAATTGCGCCGCCTTCAAAATTGATCATATGGTTGCGATTGAAACCGCTCGCCAGTTGCTGCGAGAGTGTGGCATTGGGCAACAAATCACCGGCCAACTGTTCGATCGTGAATTGATCGAAAGGCTTGTTTTCGTTGAACGCATCGATTACCCAGGCGCGCCAGCGAGACATGTCGCGACCATTGTCCAGGTGATAGCCGTTCGTATCGGCAAATCTCGCCGCATCCAACCACTCGAGGGCCATTCGTTCACCGAAATGCGGCGAAGCCAATAGGCGATCAACGACTTTCTCGTAAGCCGCGTCGCTATTGTCCAACAGAAAGGCATCGATTTCCGTCAACGTTGGTGGCAGGCCGGTGAGGTCAAGCGAGAGTCGACGGATTAACGATTCGCGTGTCGCTTCCTGAGCGGTGGTCATGCCTTCCTTATCGAGGCGGCTCATGATGAATCGATCGATCGGCGTGCGAACCCAGCCTTCGTTTGATACTGCGGGTGAATCAGCCCGTAGCGGCTTGACGAACGACCAAAGTTCATCGAACACCGCACCTTGAGCGATCCATGCCGATAACAGTTCTTTTTGTGCAACAGTCAACAACTTCTTCGAGTCGGCGGGGGGCATCCGCTCATCGGGGTCATCGCTTTCAATACGTCGGATCAATTCACTCTCAGTTGGCTTACCGGGAATGATCGCGATGCTGCCGGATTCGACGGGGTGGAGGGCTGCATTTCGCTTATCAAGGCGAAGGCCTGCCTCGCGTGTTTGTTCGTCAGGTCCGTGACAGCTGAAACACTGATCGGCCAAGATCGGCTGAATGTCGCGGGCAAAGTTGACCTCCGACGAACGGGCTTCTTCTGCTCGCGCGATCAAGGGCGCGACGACCAGAGTTACTGTGAGTAGCAGCAATCTCATTCGAGGAAGGACTCCGGGTGCGTTTCGGAAACCTGTCTGCGCAGTTCGCAAACAAAGACCACCAGCACCCAGTTTACGACCGAGAATCAGACGCCGTCAAACGAGCCGTTGTTGAAGAGTCCGGCGACAGAGCAAGGCCAGCGGCTTAGCGGGCCGATGTCATTCGGTCGGTAAGGTAGTTCAAGATTGCTCGAACGGAGATAATGCCTTGCAATTGATCGTCCCCAGAGACGATCGGCAAGTGGCGATAGCCTCCCAAATCCATGCGCTGAACCGCGAACGCGATCTTCGCGCTATCCTGTAACGTCTCTGGATTTGCCGTCATGAACTCGCTGATGGGGCGATCGCTTAAAGTTGCGGCCTCGGTGTTCAACTTCATCAGTGCATCGCGTTCGCTGAAAATTCCGACGGGTTTTCCGCCATCGACGATCATCACACATCCAATTCGATTAGTCGCCATTTGATGCAGCACTTCCCCGACGGTTACGTCGGGCGAGACCATACATGGCTGTTTGGGTGCCAGCACATGGACGCGGTCTTTGATCAAGGCTCGCTCGACTTCGTTCGATGCTCCCCCGCCGTGAACATGGCTCAGCGGTTGACCGCATTCTTCGCAATCGTCGATTCCAGGGATGTTTTCCGCACCGCAGTAAGGGCAATCAATCATGCTACTGTCCACGTTTCGCCGGAGTTGAAGAGTGCGTTCAAATCGCCTTCGCCCTTTTTCGACTTGGCTGCGGCAACTTGCTTGTTGAGTTCATCGTCATAACGCGGCTTGTCGATAGCCCGGAAGACACCGATGGGTTCGGGGAATCCATCTTCGTGACGCATCCGGCTCAGCAGATATGCCAAGCTCGGTTCGGAGGCTTTTTCGTCGTGGAACAAGAGGTCGTCTTCCGAGACCCCCTTGCCGAGTTCTACGATCTCTGGCTCCAGGCCGTTCAAGCGAATGCCCTTATCTCGATTCGTGCCGAAGATGAGCGGTTTGCCATGCTCCAACTCGATCGTGTTCTCAGCTTTGGTCTTTTTGTCCTTCGTATACTCCCAAGCTCCATCGTTGAAGATATTGCAGTTCTGATAAACTTCAACGAACGATGTCCCGCGATGCTCGGCGGCACGTTGCAACGTCGTTTCGAGGTGCTTGATATGTGTGTCGATCGAGCGAGCGACAAAGCTGGCTTCACAGCCGATTGCAATTGACAACGGATGCAGCGGATTGTCGATGGCACCCATCGGTGTACTCTTGGTGACTTTGCCCAGTGGCGAAGTCGGCGAATACTGACCCTTGGTAAGTCCGTAGATCCGATTATTGAAGAGAATGATGTTGATATCGAGGTTACGGCGAATCGCGTGCATCAAGTGATTACCACCGATACTCAGCCCGTCACCGTCGCCCGTGATGACCCACACCATGAGGTCCGGACGCACGGATTTCAAACCCGTGGCGAGCGCAGGGGCTCGTCCGTGGATGCTGTGAATGCCGTACGTGTTCATATAGTACGGAAAGCGACTGGAGCAGCCGATGCCCGAGATGAACACGATTTTTTCACGAGGCACTCCCATCGAAGGGAGCATCTTCTTCATCTGGGCCAAGATCGAATAGTCACCACATCCAGGACACCAACGGACATCCTGGTTGCTCTCGAAATCTTTGGCCGTCAAAACAGGGAGCTGAGTACTCATAGAAGTTGCTTCTCTTTGATCATCCGATGGTTACTTGGATCTTTTTGACAAGTTCTGCGACGGTGAACGGTTTGCCTTGGACTTTGTTATAGCCAATCGCGTCTTTGAGATAACGGGCGCGAATTAGCCCGAGAAGTTGTCCCATATTCAATTCCGGAACGAGAACCTTGTCGTAGCGATTCAGGATCTCACCCAAATTCTTTGGGAAGGGGTTCAAATAGCGGAGGTGTGCATGAGCGACAGACAGCCCGAGCTTTTGGCACTTCCTCACCGCTGTCGTATTGGTGCCATAAGTGCCGCCCCAGCTCAGCACTAGCAAGTCTCCACTTTCCGGACCATTGACTTCTTGAGGTGGGACATCGTCGGCGATGTTTGCAACTTTCTTGGCACGAACATCTGTCATGTGCTGATGGTTGCCTGGGTCATAACTGACATTGCCCGTTACGTCTTGCTTCTCCAACCCACCGACCCGGTGCATCAAGCCTTCTGTTCCGGGAATGGCCCACGGGCGAGCCAGTCGCTCATTGCGTGCATAGGGCATGAACGTTTCGCCCTCTTGCAGTGGACCTGGATGGGTGATTTCAATTTTCGGTAGGGAATTGGCGTCCGGGATCAGCCACGGTTCGGAACCGTTCGCAATATAGCCATCCGACAGCAGGATGACGGGTGTCATGAATCGCGTCGCGATGCGCCAAGCCTCGATCGCTACATCGAAGCAGTCACCAGGACTTCGAGCGGCAATCACGGGAATCGGCGACTCGCCGTTGCGACCGAAGATGGCTTGCATCAAGTCGGACTGCTCGGTCTTTGTAGGCAAGCCTGTGCTGGGGCCGCCGCGCTGGACATTGATGATCAGCATGGGCAGTTCCAGGATCATTCCCAAGCCCATGGCCTCGCCCTTGAGTGCGATGCCTGGGCCGCTCGACCCTGTCACCGCCATCGATCCGGCAAACGCGGCTCCAACAACCGTACACATGGCCGCGATTTCATCTTCGGCCTGGACCGTGCGAACCCCAAAGTTCTTATGACGACTCAGTTCATGCAGGATGTCGCTGGCAGGCGTGATGGGATAGGTGCCGTAGAACAAGTCTTTGTTGCTCAGCTTCGCGGCGGTTACTAATCCCCACGCCAAAGCTTGGTTTCCCTCGATGTTTTTGTACGTGCCGGCGGGCAATTGGGCCGGTGCGACTTCATAGTTGCTTACGAAGGCTTCGGTGGTTTCACCATAATTCCAACCGGCATTGAGCGCCTTGCGGTTCGCTTCCGCGACGACCGGCTTGGTGCCGAACTTCTCATCAATGAAACGCAATGTCGGCGACAGATCGCGACCGTACAGCCAATAGATCAAACCCATCGCAAAGAAGTTGCGACAGCGATCGGCTTCTTTCATGCCCAGGCCCAATCCGTCGACGGCCCCACGAGTGAGCGTGGTCATCGGAACTCGGAACAACTTATAGCCATCGAGGCTCTCGTCATCCAGCGGGTTTGTGGCGTAGCCCGCTTTGTCGAGATCTTTCTTGTCGAACGCATCTTCATTGACGATCAATGCCCCACCCGCATCGAGATCGCCGAGGTTTGTCTTCAATGCTGCCGGGTTCATGGCGACGAGACAGTTCAGCGAGTCGCCCGGCGTAAAGATCTCCTGCGATGAAAAATGAACCTGGAAGCCGCTGACACCGGCCAACGTTCCGCGCGGAGCACGGATCTCGGCGGGATAGTCGGGGAAGGTCGCGATGTCGTTGCCGACTTGCGCGGAAGTTCCTGTCAGCTGCGTTCCGGCCAACTGCATACCGTCGCCAGAGTCTCCGGCGAGTCGGACAGTGGCTCCTTCAAGGACGATCGACTGCTTCATAGAGGCGGGCTGCCCCTCGGTTGATATCGACATGACTAGCTCGTGATCCAGTTCGTTGTAGCTCGTAGCCGGTAGGTTTGATTCGCCTCGTGGCGAAGTGATGCGGAGAGGCAGAGGGTTTACGCACCCTCTCGGGATTGTGTCGTATGGTGTGGATTCGGTGGGAGGTTGTAGACGATCGCCGGAAAATGTCCAACGAGGTAATGCAGGATGCCGGCAACCGTGACGAACCCTTTCGGACGGCCATCGGGATCGACGATCGGCAAGCGACGAAAACCACCGCGCGACATTTTTGTGATTGCATCGCCAACCGTCAAACTGTCGGCAATGGTCTCGGGGTTTGCCGTCATGACTTGCCCGACGCTGACGTCTAGGTCCGCGCCTGGCTCCATCAACTTCAAAGCGTCGCGTTCGGTGAAAATCCCCGCCAATTTTTCGCCATCACAAACGAGAACTGCCCCGCGACGTTTCTCTTTCATCGCATGCAGCGTTTCGCGGACGCTGTCGCCAACCTTCACGCAAAGAGGGTTGGAGGTAGCGACTTGCGCGACCGTGTCTGTATCTAGCGTCAAATGAACATCCACAGCCAATACCTCGATTTTTTCTCCACCTCGTTCCACCAATCTACAGAATTTAACGCGCAGCCCCGTTTAGGAGAACGCCGGTGTTGCGAAATTCCAAGACTATTTTTTGCAGCGGGTGATTTTTCCCTGCTCGCGATCCGGCGGGTCACTCTGCTAACGGGGGCGGCAGGAATTTTGGTTGCTCACCATAGAATTTTGTAATGTCCAGCCCGCCCCGTTGTTCTTCTTCCATGATCTTTAGCCGTGCCTCGATTCGTTCCAATCGCCGCAAAACCAGTGGTAAGACGTCGACGGAGTCGTCTTGAGGCTTTGGGCGGGGCACGGCGGGGTAACCCAGGTGCCGCTGTAATGCCGCGAACAAATAAAGCGGTTCCTTCCCCCGGTTTGCAAAGGCGATCTTGCCTTCCTTTTCGCCAAATAGCACGGGCTTTTCGGGCTCGGCGACGACGCCCCGTTGTGCCTTTCGCCGTATATTCGAATACTCGCTCCGCATATACAACAGATCCGCCAAATCGATAAAACCGACCTGATGGCGAACAAACATGATCCAATCACGCCACGCGTCGTCATACAGCGGATCGCCAGCGACTGCAGCAAGCCCCTTGTCATAACGCAGGCGATTGCGCGACAAAGTCTCAAAATGGAACAGAAACAAACCTTGGGGCGAGGCCCCTTTCGTGCGGTACTCGGCCTCCGATCGCAGGATTTCTAAGGCGATTCGCATATCGAAGCGACCGCGTTCGTTCTCGGCCTCCTGGATTACATAAGTTTGGAATGGCGTGAAATAGTGTGGCAGGCGGGCCATCGCCGTACCAAAGACGCCCGCGTGCTCTAACTCGGTTCGCAAAAAGTCGATGGCATGCGGCAAGTTCGTCGAGGCCAATAGCTCTTCTCGGGTCTGCCGCAGGAGTTCCTGTAACGGCATATTCTTCGGCAACCGCTCGCCCAGCGTGCGGAAGAAGTAAGCTTGTTCGACGTATTCTTCGCGTTCGAGCATAAGCGACTCTGTTAGTATGGACGCTTCGTCGGTCCGGTACTGCAAGACGAACCAAGCGTCCATCCTACGCCGTCTGCGGCAAAAACGATACATGCAAGGTACTAGCTGGCGGCTCTGTAGCGTCAGCCGGCGGGCTCCTGCTGAGTCAAACAATGGAATGACCCAAGCCCCCACACCAGATCCAGCGACGGAACTCCGACAACCTTGCGATCGGGGCATAGGCTTTGAAGGATTTCGATCGCAACCGCATCAGCCTGATCGTCAAATTGCGGCACGATGACGCAGTCGTTGGCGAGATAGAAGTTGCAGTAACAGGCTGGCAGCCGATGGCCATCATAGAATTTTGGCTTTGGCAGCGGGAGTTTGACGATGTTGAGCCTTTCGCCGTTCTGATCGGCCATCTGCCGTAGTTGATCGAAGTTCGCACGAAGCGGTTCGTAGTTCACATCGGCTGGATCATCTTCCCAAGCTGCGACAATCGTTGTTGGATTGACGAATCGAGCCAACTGGTCGATATGCCCGTCGGTGTCGTCACCCGCCAGTTCACCCCGTACGAGCCACAACACGTTCGTCGCGCCCAGGAATTCCCTGAGGTATCGCTCGGTTCCCGAGCGGTCGAGACTCGAATTTCGATTCGGATTCAACAGGCAGGACGCGGTGGTCAGTATGGTTCCGAGTCCGTTGCCCTCGACGGAACCGCCTTCGAGAATAATCCCTGGAACGAATCGGCGACGATCGTACAACGATGCGATCTTCTGAGGCACCGCGTTGTCCTTGTCGAACGGCGGGTACTTCCCGCCCCACGCGTTATACTCCCAGTCGACAAGCGCCGTTCCACTGCCCCCGACTAAAAACATGGGGCCATGATCGCGACACCAGGCATCGTTGGTCTCGATATCGACGAGCTCCACATTCGGATGATCGCCAACGTGCTTCTGGGCGTCCGCCATCACACATTCGCTTCCGGCGAGAATACGAACGGGCTCGAATTCGGCGATCGCGCGCACAAACTCCGCGAACCTCGCTGGTACGACTCCAAAATTGCCCGGCCACGTGTTGGGATTATGCGGCCACGACACCCAAGTTGCAGCGTGTGGTTCCCACTCGGCGGGCCAACGATAGCCGAGCGACCGGGGCGTCGGCTCACTCATCGTCAATGAACCGCTTCTGAAGGCCCGCGTATGCATCGATGCGACGATCTCGTAGGAAAGGCCAGTGAGTTCGCGCCGTATCAAGCGTATTGAGATCGCATTCCACGATTAGGGTCTCTTCTGAATCATGGGATGCGCGAGCGACGACTTGGCCGTAAGGATCGGCGACAAACGAGGCACCCCAAAACTGAAGCTTGCCTTCATGACCGACTCGATTCGGTGCCGCCACGAAGACGCCGTTCGTGATGGCGTGGCTGCGCATCATCGTTTCCCAAGCCGAATGCTGGCTGGCGCCGTAGGCATCCTTCTCCTCCGGCAACCAGCCAATCGCTGTCGGGTAAAAGAGGATCTCGGCACCAGTCAGGGCGGTCAGGCGAGCTGCTTCGGGGAACCATTGGTCCCAGCAGACGCACACGCCAATGCGACCGAAGCGAGTTTGAAAACTGCGAAATCCGAGGTCTCCCGGCGTAAAGTAGAACTTCTCGTAGAACAGCGGATCATCGGGAATGTGCATCTTGCGATACATGCCGAGTTGCGTTCCGTCGGTGTCGAAGACAACCGCGGTATTGTGGTAGAGCCCATGTGCCCGTCGCTCGAACATCGAACCAACGATGACGACTTCGTGCTTGCGAGCTGCCTCGGCCAACACGTCGCTCGTCGGCCCTGGGATCGGCTCCGCCTCGGCGAAGCGGGCGTGATCCTCCGTCTGGCACGGATACTGATTGTGAAATAGCTCTTGCAGACAGACGACGTTCGCTCCGCGACCCGCAGCGTCGGCGATTCGCGAAAGAGCCTTCTCGACGTTCGGTGCTTTCGCCTCGGTACACGTCATTTGCACCAAAGCGATCGACACATTCCGGTTCTTAGATTTGCTTTCCATGCCGTGTTTTTAGCATGGAAGCCACGCCAGGCAAGCGGACGTCTCGCGTCTTGAAGGCGTTTGATTTATTCAAGTCTCACATTTTGCACCGGCGCCGCGATGGGACGCATAAAATCACCCATCGGGTTGCGAGTATCCCGGACTCACCAGGCCGGCCCGTCCTAATCCGGCACTTTAAGGGACGGTGACACCGGGCATTCGACCAAAGCCAACAAAACACCGAGTCGCAAGGCGGCGATGGCTCGCACGCCGGATGAGTTTCGCCGGATAGCCTACGTCTGAGGTGAGGACAGGACCTTTCGCAATTAGCTCGCCCAGCGCAAGCGCGCGAGCGTGGCGATATCCTAAACCTTAGCGGCTTCACTGACGCTGTGTTCCCTGGTGCTTAGTGCGAGTCGCATGGACGCGTAGCGGCTGTGGTGGTCTAGCTCCCAGGGAATCTTGACGAAACAACGCTAAATCTGCCCAAAGACCGCTCTAATCACATGGGCGCGGATGGCACGGAAGTTCACGCCACCAGTTTAATCTTCATTCAGTCCGATGCATCAAGTCGATGTTGTGAATAGAGAGCGTTTCATAAGAAGGGGAAACTCCATGGGCGTAATGCCACGCAAATCTGGCGAAATATTCATCATCACGTCGGATCGTGTTGCGGGAGAACTCCCGAGCAACCGTGTTCCCAAGAGGGCCCTGTTCCAGGTTTGGACTGGCCACGACTGGTCAGCGACGATCACCGACGCCACGACCTTCACGGCCGTGGACGTTGCCGACGAGTATATCAGGGCGAATTTCGCTCGCGTGATGGCGTGATTCAGTTACAGCTTTCGAGGTGAAATTCTTCACCCGGATATTTTGGCTGCTCCCTTCTCTCAGCAGTCAGGCAACTGACAGGCTCGGCTTCATGCCTTTTTCAGAGACGGGATGCAAGAGCGAGGAAATCATAGACTGGCAGGTCACGGACGAAGAGAGTGATCCATTTCAAGCCTTGAGTCGGAGCTTTGTCAGCGGCGGGTTGCTGCGGAGGATTTCGCCTGTATCCGATACCTTTAAATAGTACGAGGACAAAATGTGGACACCGCTTGACAAAACGGAGTCCCCTTTCGGCTCGAGTTGCTCCCAAATGTTGACCCGGTAGTTGCCATCGTGGTGCCGGCACACTTCCACACGTTGCAGGCGGGGCGGCCTGCCGATTTTCTCCAACACTTGGGACGTGATCTTTTTTGTGTGATTCGGTGCCGCTGCGGGTTCGTCTTTCTTCGGCGCGGCTTGATCGACCTTTTCCATTATTTCCTCGGTCAGTAGAAAGTGATGAGATGCTGAACTGTATTGCAACCGAGCCCAGTTCGATACGGGGATGGAGTGGAGAATGCAACGCGACACATCCGATTGGTGACAATCTGTTGCCAAGAGAGCTTAGGAAGATCTCGGAGCTGTACAGACACCGGACAGGGGTGTCGGTGTCATTAGCTCTTAGTACCGAGTCGTAGCCTGACCGCTCGCACGATCTCGTCGATTTGGAATGGTTGTAAGAGAGTCGGTTCCTGTTCCAACTTCGTACGCCATTTCGCTAGGATTCGATCCTCGGTCCTTTCCTTTAATTGTCGATTGCATTCATCAACAATCTCTTGAATGGTCACTTCCCAATCTTGAAGTCGCATCAGCTATTCCTTTTTGATTTTGTTCTCGCCAACTAGGGCGGATTCGTGATTTGTGCTTCGACATCGTAAGTTCTATCCGATCGCCTACTGTCATTGTTGCAGCGCATCATAGCTCCGCCGGTCTCTTTCCAGTTTCCTCGAACCAACTCGGCTGACCTTTCTCCGAGTTTTCTTAAGAAAATGGCAGTCATTTTACCCCGTTATCGAGAACGAACTGCTTTTTGTCGCACCATGGCCGGATGCGTTGATTCCGCGAGCGATAGCGGATTGTAAGGCGGCTGCTCGTTCACGGCTCCCATGCTACACGATTTCAGGAAACCAGCCTTCCGGATCAGCAATCGTTCGTTCGTCCAGGCGAGCCCGCAGTTGAGCCCGCAATCGCAGCGTGGTCGGAACTGTCACGTTGTCGATCACTTGCGTGGCGTGCTAGAGTCGCTGGCGATCGTGGATGAAGTTCGCGTCTTTCGGGCACAGGTAACGAGCCGATCGAAGAGATTCTTGAACCCCTCGACTCTCCAGCGAGAGTCCGCCTGCCACTCGATCAGCTTCGATGCATCGAGCAACGAATCCTTGCGCGGAAGTTACACCTGATAGAAGCTGCGACCCGCATCGGACAACGCGATAAGTCTCTCTTGGTCTTTCGCTAGTACTGCGTTACACCTTGATTTTAGGGTTTGCCCGTTTCGTGAGCCGTGATGCGTAAGCGGTCGGGCGGCGAGGAATGCAGGGCGCGCCCGGGGCCTTACGGCCAGCGGCTCACTTCATTCACCCTAATCCTTAGCGGTAACGCAACACTCGAATCAATCCTTCACCTCAAGCCCCAATTCGTGCTATCGTATGCATACCCAACAAGAGAGACGAAATCAGCAGTAGCACTTGGTGTGCCGTTAAAGGACTGAGCTCTCTGGCGACTCTATGACCGCAATACTTGGCATCTCAGCTTTTTATCATGATTCTGCGGCGGCCATCGTCGTGGACGGCAAGATCGTTGCTGCGGCTCAAGAAGAACGTTTTACCAGAAAGAAGCACGATCCTGAGTTTCCGGTCAACGCGATCGAATTTTGCCTGAAGGAAGCGGGCCTGCGAGCCGAGGATCTTGACTTTGTCGGCTTCTACGACAAACCGTTCCTCAAGTTTGAACGACTACTTGAGACCTACCTTGCTTACGCCCCGCACGGATTCAGTTCGTTTCTGCACGCGGTGCCCGTGTGGCTCAAGCAGAAGCTGCACTTGCGGCGTGAGATCAAACGCGGCTTGCAAGGTGCCTATCGCAAGCGAATCGTCTTCACCGAACATCACGAATCGCATGCCGCGAGCGCTTTTTTTCCTTCGCCTTTTGACGAAGCCGCGATCCTGACGGTCGATGGCGTGGGTGAATGGGCGACCGCCAGCTATGGCGTCGGGCAAGGCAACTGCATCCATCTAACGCACGAGTTGCACTTTCCGCACTCGCCAGGTTTGCTCTACTCGGCGTTTACGTACTTTTGCGGGTTTCGAGTCAACTCGGGTGAGTACAAGTTGATGGGACTCGCTCCGTACGGTCAGCCGAAGTATGTCGATTTGATCCTTGAGAGGCTGCTCGACTTGAAGGAAGACGGCTCGTTCCGGATGGACATGTCGTACTTCAATTACTGCCAAGGGCTGACGATGACGTCGGCGAAGTTTGAGAAGCTGTTCGGCGGCCCTCCGCGCAAGCCTGAGTCGCCGCTGACCGAGCGCGAAATGGATATGGCCGCGTCGATCCAACAAGTCATGGAAGAAATCATGCTCCGGATGGCTCGTCATGTACACGCGACGATCGGAACAAAGAATCTTTGCTTAGCAGGAGGCGTGGCGCTCAACTGCGTGGCGAATGGACGAATCTTGCGAGAAGGGCCATTTGAACAGATCTGGATCCAGCCGGCGGCGGGCGATGCCGGCGGTGCGCTCGGCGTCGCTATGTTCATTTGGCATCAACTGTTGGAAAAACCTCGCAAAGCCGTCACCGAGGACTCGCAACAAGGTTCGTACCTTGGTCCCGCTAGCGACGAATCTGATATTAGGAAATTCCTCGACGATGCTGGCGCAAAGTATCACTTTATGGAAGACGAAGCCGCCTTGTGTGATCGCGTCGCCGCCTTGATCGGTTCAGATAAAGTGATCGGCTGGCTGCAAGGGCGAATGGAGTTTGGGCCGCGAGCCTTAGGTGGCCGCAGCATCCTGGGTGATGCACGCAGCACCAAGATGCAGTCCGTGATGAATCTCAAAATCAAGTTCCGCGAGTCGTTTCGTCCGTTTGCGCCGTCAGTGTTACAGGAACGGGTTCACGACTTGTTCGAGATGCGGGAAAACGAACCGAGCCCTTACATGCTGCTGGTCGCGCCCGTACGAGATGAGCGACGAACGACGCTCAGTGAGAACGAGCAACAACTCAAGGGTGTTGATAAGCTCAAGTCCATCCGGTCAGAGGTCCCCGCAATCACACACGTTGATTACAGCGCACGAGTCCAGACCGTCGACGCGGGACGACACGGTCGCTACTACAAACTGATCAAGAGCTTTGAACAACAGACAGGCTCGCCTGTGATCATCAATACCAGCTTCAACGTCCGCGGAGAACCGATCGTCTGCACGCCGGAGCATGCCTTTCGATGCTTCATGGCGACGAACATGGACGCCCTGGTGTTGGAGCGGTTCGTCCTCTTGAAAGAAGAGCAGCCCAACGCGAAACAGCATGAGATTCAGGACTATTTGGCTGAATTCCAGCTGGATTGACTTGCGACAGCTGAGAAAAAAACTCTCTTGATTTTCTGGCCGGCTTTGAGAATGATACAGGTACAGTTACTGGGTCGCACTAACGCAGTGCGACTGAACAACAAGCCCGTGAGACCGTCGCCTTCTTTGGCTCCGCGACCTAAACGGGGACACAACCCAGTAGGAAGGAGGTGACCTAGTGATATTGTTCTGTACTAGCCAGCGAGGTGGCAACGCCTGACAAGGTCGGCGGACTGCGAAAGGCAGGCCACCGGCTCGCTGAGATCTCCGATCAAATGCGAGTTAATCGAGGCCCGGTTCCTTAACAGGAGCCGGGCCTTCGCTTTTTCGAACAGTCTGCATTAAGCTGGATGCGATTACTCTCAGGCGAACGCTTCACGCAATTGCGCGACGAACGACGGACATGCTTCTCGCGGATTCTCGTCCTCTTCGAATTCGAGCACGACGTAACCACGATAGTTCACGTCGCGAAGGATATCCGCGATTCGTTTGAAGTCCGCGGGTTCCTTCTTGCCATCCGGACCGATGATAACGACTTTAACCTGAACGTTGACGGCGAAAGGTGCTACCTTGGCGAGATCCCCGTAAGGATCTTCGGTGTGGAAGTTGCCCGTATCGAGATTCACGCCGAACCAAGGGCTCTGCACGTCGTTTACGAGTGCCAGCAATCCTTCCGCTGTTGCCGTCGGGCCACCGTGGTTTTCGAGCGCCAAGTGAACGCCGTGTTGTCCTGCGTAGTCACAGCACTCCTGCAAGCCTTCGACCATCAGCTTGTGCGATTGCTCGGGCGTTGTGTCTTTGGCAACTTTGCCGGCGAACACACGAATCACGGGTGCCCCTAAGATCTCTGCATTGTCAATCCAGTGTTTCAGGTGCGCGATCTGCTCATCACGCTTCTCACCAGGCGGAATGCCGAAGTCGTTGCCAACCGCTGTTCCCGAGACCCCAAGTCCCAGCCGGAAACATTGGTGCTTCAGTTGCCGCAAGTACTCGGGCGTCACCGGCTCGGGGAAGTAATAGGAAGTCAGCTCGGTCCCTTCGAGTTGCATCTTTGCACAATCGTCGATGAAATCCGCCACGGTCAACTCGGCGGTCTTGCCTTGTAGCAGCTTGCGATAGCTGTAGGCGGCAAGGCTGAACTTGAATTTTGGCTCTCCGTTTCGCACGATTGGCTCTGCGGCATGAGCTATGCCAGTGGCCAATCCAGACGCAACGGCTGCGGAGGTGACGGAGCAAGTTTGCAAGAAACGTCGGCGGTCGAAAGATCGATGCATGACAGGACATTCCGATTTACGAGTAGGAGAAACTGGAGCACAACTGATTCGCAGACGTGCAGCGTGACAGGACGGATATTGTCCCCTGCCGAGAGAAGCATCGCAAGTGTCATCGTTGGTAGCGTAGGGCCTTTCAGTTTTTCAAGCTGAGAGGTCTGTACGACGGGCCTCCGAGCCCGTCGATGAATCTAAGTCGTTATTCGACGGGCTCGGAGGCCCGTCGTACATCTTGTGCAACTTCAACAAATGAATCGCCCTGGTTGGTTGCGACGCCGAATTCTAGCCTTGTGTCTACTCCCAGATCGGCTGCGAGAGCGCTGCGGCGGTTGGTGCGAGAATCATCAGCGGAGCCCAGGCAGCGAGGGCGGGAGACATGAGCAAACCGCTCGCTCCAAGAGCTTGGCACACGATCGTCACCAAGAAGTAGGCGATCACAATGCCGATCCCCAATCCGGCTGCCACGAAGACACTGCGGTTCTGCCGAGAAAGCACCAGGGGGAGACCGAGGACGAATAGGGTAACGTCAAGAAACGGTTGGACAAATCGAGCATGCATCGACACGCGAGTGCCAAGCCCAAAGTCAAGACTGGGATTGCTAAGTCCCGTCACGAGTTCGCCGGTCGATGCAAAGGTGCGATACTGCGGACCGCATGCGAGGTCAGAGAACGTAACGTCACTCACCACGAATAACTGATCTTCGGAAAGCCACTCATTGTCTGATGAACTGAGGATCACGGGCTCCCCATCTAAACTCGCGGAAGGAAACTCCGCATGCTCGTCAGGATAAGAAACGCCTTCCAACAAATAGCCACCTGGGCGTTCAGCAGTCGGCTCGTGATAGAACGCGTCTTCAGCGATTAGCTTTCGCCCAAATTCACCGATCGGTCGATGCAAGGTGAATGTCGGCTCTTGAATTCGTTGGTCGGCAGCGAAACTAGCTCGTCCCCCAATGAGGATGTCTGTTCGATTGTCCGTCACGGCATCGACGGGACGAGCCGTATCGCCGAGCCAGTCTTGCGCGTTACGGACAAGCTTGTCACGCACTTCGGGAATTACGAACTCCCGATTCGCGGCGGCGATGATGCTGACGACGATGGCGGCAGCAACCAACGGACGTATGATTCTCTTCGTGGTAACGCCCGCCGCCATCAGGGCCGTTAGTTCATTCGTTTTCTGTAGCCATGTTATCGCAAACATGCCCGCGACCAGCGCCAGCAAACCACTCGCATGATCAAAGAACCATGGAATCCTCGCGGAATAGTAGTCGGCGATTACCGCAAGTACGCTGCCTTGCACACGACCGTATCCGAGGAACTCATCGAGATTGCCGAAGGCGTCGATGACGATGTACAGCCCCACCATGCTCACAAAGCAGGCGAGTAACACCTTCACAAAGAGTCGCAATAAGTACCGATCGAATGTCGACATTGGAACTCCATTCCCGTCCGTCGTGTTTGAAAAACTGTCTAAGCGACCGCGCGAATGGCTCGCGCCAACGAGGCGATTCCTTCTCGAATCCTTTCACACGATTGCACTCCGAAGCTCAATCGCATCGTGTTCTTCGCGACCGGTTGCCCTTCACTTGGATAACAATACTGCCCGGGAACATAGAGCATCCCCTCTTCGATCGAGCGGTCGAACAACTCACCTGCTGGTCCGGTATCTATTGTCGGCGGCACCTTTGCCCAAACATAAAGGCCGCCAGTTGGTCTTAACCAGCTAACCCCATCCAATGACGCAAGATGCTCGTCCGCTGCCGCTAACATGGCGTCGAGTTTCCGGCTGTAGTTGGCCCGCAGCGTCTCAACATGCTGCGCAAACAATCCTCGCCGTAGGACTTCGGCCATGAGATGCTGATTTAGATTCGGCGAGCCGAAGTCGATGTTGCCTTTTTGAGCGCACACGGGACCGACAAGATGCTCTGGCAATATTCCCCATCCGATACGAACGCCCGGTGAGAATGATTTTGAGAAAGTCCCAGCGACAATGACGGTTTCCCCGTCGTCGTCAAATTCACTGGCACTCGGGACGTCTTCGCCACTGTATCGCAACTCGCGATAAGCTTCGTCGGCGATCACATGGATGCGAGTGCGATGCGACCACCGTTTTGCGATCTCCACGATGCGCTGAACTCGCTCCGCAGGCATCATGATTCCCGACGGATTGTCAAAATACGGCACAAGATAAATTGCCTTGACACGCGGCAAGTCGCCCATTTCTACCAGGTGATGCAGACTCGCTTCCAACGCCTCGGGAATGATCCCCTCATCGTCTGTCGCGACGCTCCAGGTCCGTGCTCCAAGATTCGCGACGGTGCCGAGAAACACAAGGTATGTCGGTGCCGCACACAGTACGATGTCTCCCGGATCGAGCAGACTCTCGGCAACAAGGTGCAGTAATTGATTGCTACCCGCTGTGATAACGACGCGGTCGTGCGTCTCCTGGGAGTTGTTCGACGCTGTGCATTGCTCAAGGATCGAGCGGCGAAGTGCGGGCAAGCCTGGCGTTGCGCCGTACTGCAACATCGCACGAGCTTCGCTGTCGTTGCCAAGTAAGTCGGAGGTAACTTCGCGAACAATCTCGACGGGAAGAGTCTGTCCATCGACAAAGCCCGCCGCCAAAGAAATTAGGCCGGGGTTATCTAAGGCCCGAGCCATTAGCTCGCTAATTGGCTGACCTTCTGCTAGCGTTGCGCGGCGACTGGGAAGGTACGGTGATATCGCAATTGGGTCGGGCAACAGAACATACTCCCTGGGGATCAATTTGGTAGGATGGGTGGGGCGACTGCCGAATTGTACAGGTGTTACGCCATTGAGACCAAGTGAGAAAGCTCCCTGCACAGGGCTTTTCAGTTTTTCAAACTGAGAGGTTTGTACGACGGGCCTCCGAGCCCGTCGATGAATCTAAGTCGTTTTTCGACGGGCTCGGAGGCCCGTCGTACATCTTGTGCAACTTCAACAAATGAACAGCCCTGGCCCCCTGCATCCGGAGTTATCTCGATGGATCATGAGAAATCGGTCGCCAATCGCGACGTACGAGTTCCCACTCCGTCTCGACGCCCAGTGCAGGCTCAAGGTTCACGGCGACGTGTGTCTGTCATGCAGACCATCTGCGGTCGTGCTGCGAACTTACTGTTTCCGCCAATTTGCGCCCTGTGTGCGATCCCGAGCGAACCGGATGATGGGATCGTTGGGATTAATCTCTGCAATCGATGTATCTGTGATCTGAAGGGGACCGGTTTTCCTGTTTGTAAGAAATGCGCCCGTCCTCTTCCCAAAGGGATCGCAGATGACGCAGATGACTGCCCAAACTGTCGGGGTAAGCGGGTCCGATTTGACCGCACTTACGCCATCGGCGTCTATGGTGGCGTGCTCCGAGAGGCGGTTCTTCAAATGAAACAGGCGACGGGGGAACCGCTAACTCTAGCGATGGGGTGTTTACTCGGCGAACATCTATCGAACAAGCTCGCGGTCGCCCCGACGCATGTCGTCGCGGTGCCCACACACTGGACGCGTCGGTTGAAGCGAGATGTGAACTGTGCGGAGATCCTCCTTGAGGCGGTGGCGGCGAAAATTGGTGTTCGGGGCTCGGGTCGGCTGCTTCGATGTCGACGTAACACTAGTAAACAAGGTACTTTACTGCCTCACGAGCGGCGGGCGAACGTGCGTGGTGCCTATCGTGTTTCTACGGGCTACGTTATTAGTGGTGCCAAAGTGCTCGTGATTGACGATGTAATGACGACGGGAGCGACAGCCAACGAAATCGCGAAGATCCTGCGGCGAGCCGGAGCCGCGAGCGTCGAAGTCGCAGTTGTCGCGCGTGGCATCGGATTTGACAGTTGAACGGCCTTCCCGCGTAAGCCCCAAGACCCAACAATGGCATTGGGGGATTCGTAGTCAGTGGAAATCGTCTCGGATTCTGAATGGACACTTCTCAGGACAGCCCGGAAGTAAAGTTAAAGCCGCATCGACCGTTCCGTCGTGCGGTACTGCGCGGGCTGGCCATCTTGATGCCGCCCTTGCTGACGATCGCGCTGTTCATTTGGGCCTGGTCCGTTGTCGAGACTTCGGTGTTGCGACCGGTCGAAAGCTTGACCAGTGACTTAATCGCGGTCTACACGCGTTTGCCCGTCAACAAGGAGCCAAGCGGTGAGAAGGCCGTCGTCGACGGTGAGCTGACGATTACGGACGAGCACAGCCATCGAGTCTACGTAAGGCAAGCGGATGGCAAATGGGTTGGCTACCATACTGACGAATACATTCGCGGGGAGTATTTGCAGCGTCGGATCGTCTTGCCGCTGTTCGTTTCGGTGTTTTTGCTCGTCTCGTACGTGATCGGCAAGTTCGTCGCAGCTGGCGTTGGGCGAATGCTGGTGAACTGGTCTGAGAATTTAATCCAGCGACTCCCGCTGGTCAGCAACGTCTACGGTTCGGTAAAGCAGGTCACGGATTTCGTACTGACCGAACGTGAGATCGAATTCAACCGCGTCGTCGCGATCGAGTATCCTCGCAAGGGCATCTGGTCGATCGGATTTGTCACTGGCGAAAGCATGGCTGACATTCGCGCTGCTGCGAATGAACCTGTGCTCAGCGTGTTGATGCCAACTTCGCCGATGCCGGTCACAGGCTTTACCGTAACCATCATGAAGAGTGAAGCCGTCGACTTGAATATCACCGTCGACCAAGCGGTCCAATTCATCGTCAGCTGCGGCGTTGTCGTGCCGAAACAGCAGCAAAGAAGTGCTGAAATCGAGAAAATTAGTAACCACGTCTCCGCGGCAATTGCCCAGCACGGTGGCGGTAATGGGTCGAGCGGAAATGGAAAACGTGCCGACGAACGGACCGACAGCCTCGAATCTTCCAACTGATACGACGATTCGCCTAGGCACGCGAGCGAGTGCGCTTGCGCGCTGGCAAGCGGAATGGGTGGCCTCGCGATTATCCGAAATCGGTGCCCGAGTCGAACTTGTCTTTATCAAGACAGGCGGTGACGGTACGACGACTCCCATTACGCAAAGCAGCAGCCAAGGTTTATTCACGAAAGAAATCCAGCGTGCGCTGCTCGATGGTCGCGTTGATTTGGCGGTCCACAGCTTGAAAGACTTGCCAACGGAGCGAGTCGATGGCCTTGGACTGGCTGCCGTACCACTGCGTGAGAGCCCACGCGACGCCTTCATCTCCCAGCAAGCCGCCACATTCAACGAACTTCCGCCTGAGTCTCGCGTCGGTACCGGCAGCCGTCGCCGCCAATCTCAGCTTCTGCACACTCGACCCGATTTACGGGTTCTCGATATTCGCGGCAATGTCGAGACGCGATTGCAGAAACTCGATGATGGTGAGTACGACGCGATTATCCTGGCCGAAGCAGGGCTCAAGCGACTTGGATTAGCTGATCGCATAACACAACTCATCTCACCGATGATGATGCTTCCTGCGGTTGGTCAAGGAGCGTTGGGCCTTGAAACGCGGCTCGACGACCAACGAACGATCGCAACGATTAAGCCACTTGATGATGCCGACACGCATGCGTGTGTCTTGGCCGAGCGGACTCTGCTGTCTGCGTTGCGAGGTGGATGTCTGGCACCAGTCGGTGCCTGGGGACGTGTTGAGCATGGCAAACTGCAACTCGATGCCGTGGTCCTGAGCGCTGATGGCAAAACGCGATTGTCGGCTCGTTCGGAGGGTGATGCCAACGCAGCCGTCGCCGTTGGAGAAGAAGCGGCCCGTCAACTGATCGAACAGGGCGCTACCGAATTGATTGCTGGATCGCGCGAAGGCTGATCCACGGGTGCCTCGTTGCTTTTTCGCAACATTTTTTTTCTTGACCGCTCGTCTATGCGACTTATGTTTCGATAGTGCAACCTCGCCATCGTGGCTCGACGTCGATGGCAGATTGCGAATAGTCGAAATAATCGCATTTCCAGCGGACGCTCAGATGGTCGGCGAACTCCTCACACAACCGGTCGAAGACCCCGTCGCCCTTACGTCTCCCAAGCGAATCTTGGTGGTCGATGACGACCCTGACCAAGTCGAGGCGCTCTCTTATCGCCTCCAAAAGCTCGGATATGAGGCGACATCGGCCAACTCGGGCGAACAGGCGCTTGAATCGGCAATCTCGCTGATTCCGGACCTCGTACTGCTCGACCTCGGATTGCCAGATTTAACTGGATTCGACGTTTGCTCTCAGCTTGGAGAGAACTCGGGCACGTGCGGCATCCCGGTCATTATTCTGAGCGGCATGGAAACGGAGGATGTTGTCCGTCGTTCGCGCACCGCGGGTTGCGCCTACTATCTTCGCAAACCATACGATCCCAACGTGTTGCTGACATTGATCCAAAACACGTTGGAATCAACGCAGGGAGTGGACTGGTAGGCTGATTCCAGCCACTGAGACCCTTAGGGAATTTCATTTGTTGAAGTTGCACAATACGTACGACGGGCCTCCGAGCCCGTCGAATAACGACTTAGATTCATCGACGGGCTCGGAGGCCCGTCGTACAAACCTCTCAGTTTGAAAAACTGAAAAGCGCTGCTGAGACCCTCACCGCCCTTGTCAGCATCGGATTCAGTCTGCTAACCTGTCTAGCTGCGCCGGGTGAATTTGTTTGTCACCGGCAGATTCGTCAATTGTTGAATTCACCGTCGGGAGCCCGAAGTGGGAACGAAGAGAACCGGAAAAGGACGACGCAAGGTTGGCCGAAAGAAGCGTCGTATGCGGGCAAAGATCCGCCATCGTAAGCGATAACTACGCGCGACCGCCTCTTTTAAGCTCTTGCTACGTCGAACACGTCGACGTCGTGTCTCTTGCGCGGCGCTGCACTCATCCTTTCAGACCTGTCGTGGCAATACCGCGCAGAAATGTGCGCTGGGTCAAAAAGAACAGCAAGACAATAGGCAGCGTAAACAGCGTAGCTGCCGCTAATAATAAGTGCGTTTGATCCGAATAGGAACTCACGAACTGTTCTAAGCCGTAGGCCAGCGGAAATTTTTTGGGGTCGCTCAAATACAGTAGTGGTCCGCTGAAGTCGTTCCAGGCCGCGATAAACTGGAACAACGCGACGGTGGCCAGCGCGGGCGTACTCAGCGGAATAATGATCC
The DNA here is from genome assembly GCA_020638975.1 of Planctomycetaceae bacterium. GTDB lineage: Bacteria > Planctomycetota > Planctomycetia > Pirellulales > Pirellulaceae. The sequence goes on along the minus strand of JACKHN010000006.1, from coordinate 132,169 downwards.
GCCAGAAGATACCCCACTCGCCTAGACCATCCAGCCGTCCGGCCTCACTCAACTCTTCCGGAATCGTCTGAAAGAACTGCCTCAGCAGAAAGATAAAGAAGGCATCTCCGAGAAACGTTGGCGCCACGATCGCCCCGAGCGAATTGTACAGACCTAATTCGCGCAGCAGCAGGAAACGCGGAATCATCGTCACGTGCCACGGCAGCAGCATCGTGGCAATCAGAATGCCGAACAACAGGTTCCTGCCACGCCAACGAAGGCGAGCAAACCCGTATGCGACGAGCGAGCACGACAGCACGCTGCCCAAGACACTTCCGCAGGCAAGTAGCAACGTGTTTCGCAGGTATCGTAGAAACGGCATCGCCTGCACGGCTTGGATGTAGTTATCCCATCGCCATTCTTGCGGCAGGATCGAATACGGATCTTCAGCCAGCTGCGTCGATGACTTGAGCGACGACAGCAACATCCATAGCAGCGGAAACGCAAAGACCACCGCAGAGAACATTAGGAGTAGCCCCGCGACGGGATGTGGCTTGTTTCGACTCATGGCGTCCCTCGCAAGTCGATGCGATCCAGCCGAGCTTCAATCTGTGATGCCGCTTGCTCGAGCAGTTGCCTCGCATCCGGCGAGCCTTCGACGTACATGGCGGTTGCTGCAGCGTCGTTGACGGCGCGTTGAAAGTATGCAGCTCCTGGAATGACCGGCGTCGGGATTTGGTTCGGTTGGGCAGCCAACTCAACGAACTTCGCAAAGAGCGGCTCCTGTTCCAGGTAGGCTTGAAATGTCGGATGATCGGCGACGGCTGCCGAAACGGGAATCCAGCCACCGGCCACGCACGTTTTGGCAGCATTCGCTTCGTTACCGCCGAACCCGCTCCAGAACTTCATGAACTTCCAAGCTCCCTCACGGTTCTTGGCACCTCGTGGTACGAGAAAGAAGTTCCCGTTGACCCAGCCCGCCTGCTCGCGTCCACCCGGTGGCATCGGCAACGGGCAGACTCCGTACTCCGTCACCGCTTGCCCGGCGCGACGTTGGGCTTCTTGCGCCGCGACGATGTCACGAACACGCCATTGTCCATCCATCACGACCGCATAACGACCCGCGATCAGCGGAAACGTCTTACCCGGCAGCGATTGATCACCTTGTCGATAGGCAGAGACATTCGCAAACCCGTAGCGTTGCCGGTAGCTCACCATCCACGTCAAGGCCTCGACGATGGGACGACTCGTAATCGTTACATCTCTCGTCGTATCGTCGTAGAACTCACCGCCGAAAACGATGCCCCAGGCCCAGAGCCGACGAGCGTCGGGTAAATAGCCGAAGCGTTCAACTCGCCCCGTCCCGTCGATGATGGTTGTCTGAGCCGCGATCATGTCAAGTTCGGCAATTGAGTTGGGGGGCTGCAACCCGTGTTGATCGAGAAGCGTCTTGTTGTAATACAGCGCGCGAATGTCGAGACCATTACACAACGCGTACATCTTGCCACGGTACGTTCCCAATCGGTTTGCGGCGGGAACCAACCACGCTCGAAGTTTATCGATCTCAGCGTCGCTCGCCACCTCATTGAGCGGCAGTAGTGCTCCTCGCTCGGCCCAGTCTGCCATGATCGGATCATCCTGGTTGATTACATCAGGCGGATCGCCGCCCGTGATCGCCATGAACAGCTTCATGTCGAGATTATTGCCCGGCATTGCAATGGCTCGGACGAAGTGATCGTCCTGACTGGCGTTGAAGCGATCGACGACGTCCTCGACAGTGGAGCGATCTTCTCCTCCCCAGAAATGCCAGAACACGACTTCGTGTCGGTCCGCAGGAACGAGATTGCGAGAATCGACTCGTCCGTCAGGCAATGTCATTACGACGATTGTCACCAGAAGCAAGGTGCATGTGAGCACTAATCGCGATGGCTTCAACGGCCTGCTCCCTGATAATGCACCCAGTGTCGTGAAGTGCGAAACAAGAGAGCCGTTGCGATTAAGAGGAAGACGAACAGAATCCAGGACATCGCTGACGCATATCCCATGTCCAAGTCTTGGAAGGCAGATAGAAACAGATGCAGCGAAAGCATTAGAGACCAGGTCGCCGGTTCGCCGGTTCCTTCGCTGACGATGTAGACCTGTGTGAAGGCTTGCACCGACTGGATCATTCCCATGACAAGATTAAAAAAGATCACCGGCGAGAGCATCGGAATCGTCACATGCCAAAATCGTCGCAGGCGTCCGGCACCGTCTAATTCTGCTGCTTCATAGAGTTGCTTTGGTATATCACCGATGGCGGCTAAGTAGATCACCATAAAGTTGCCAACGCCCCAGAGGCTCATAAACACCAAAGCGTCTTTTGATCCGAAGTCGAACCATTTTGGTGGCACAATCGCTTCGGATGCTCCTTTGAACCAAAGTTGCGGAGGCAGCGAAGCCGATTTGAGTAGCTGATTCACGATTCCATCGCGGGGATCGAGCAACCAGATCCACAGTGCCGACGATGCTACGACCGGAACAACGGACGGCAAAAAGAAAAGCGTTCGATAGAGAGACTGACCGCGCACCTTCCACGACAGCATGGTCGCGAGCCCCACGCCGAGAGCGATAGAAAGAGGAACTGACAGCACCGCGAAATACCCCGTGTTCCAAATCGCACGACCGAAACCACCGCCTTCGACGATCTCGCTTGCCAATCGGCGATAGTTCTCGGTTCCGATGAACTGAGGTGGGGACAGCAAGTCGAAGCGACAAAAACTCCAATAAAGCGATGCCACGAATGGATAGACGAACAACAAGCCCAACCCCATCAACCAAGGGCTGATGAAGGCGAGTCCCTGTACGTCGCGACGGAGGTTGGTTGACAAACCAGAAGTCCTCGCAGCCATTTGTTAAAGGGCAAGTATCAATCACCGTGTCCGGGCCAAGATGTTACTATAACACCTGCAAACTCTTGGCGTCGCGACGGGGCCGAGACTCGCGAGCGTGCTAGAATTTCATGGATCGATCTCATACCCACTCGTTTATTCTATGAAGAATATCCCGTTGCCGAATACACGCCGCCGCTTCGAAGCGGCGCGAGACGAGAACGGCGTCCCGCACGTACGAGCAGCTACGTGGTTAGACGCGTTGTTTGGTCTCGGATATATGCACGCGACCGATCGACCCACGCAGCTACTTTTTTCTAGAAGTGTCGCGAGTGGTCGCGCGGCGGAAGAGATCTCCGATACTCCCGAGATGCTGGAGACGGATCGCTTCTTTCGTCGGATCGGTCTGCACCTGGATCTGGAGAAGGAAGTCCGACGACTCGAGGACCGCACCTTTGCACAACTGACGGCTTATTGCGAGGGAGTCAATGACGGTTTGAAAGGGTCTGGCCGGTCGCTGCCGATGTGGGCGACCGGGTTCCAGCCGCAACCGTGGAATCAGCAGTCCGTGCTGCTTATCGGCAAGTTGCTTAGCTTCGGCGGGCTGGCCGTGAGTCAGATGCAGAATGAGCGGCTGCTGATCGAGTTGATCCACGCAGGCGTGAATGACGAAGCGCTGCGAGAGTTGTTCGCGCCGCGTTTGGACAACGTGGACTTTGGCATGATCCGCCGAATTAAGATGGCGAATCAATTGTCCGATGAAGCTCTCGAAATGATTACCGATCTGCCACGGCTTGCTGGCAGCAACGCTTGGGCGGTAAGTCCGCAGCGTAGCGCGACGGGGCACGCATTGCTTGCGGCCGATCCGCACCTGGAGGTCAATCGCCTGCCTGCGATTTGGTACGAGGCGGTCTTGCAGTGGGACGACCAGTATGTCATGGGAGCGTCGCTGCCAGGTTGCCCGATGTTCGCAGTCGGACGTACCGAACGACTCGCCTGGGGCGTCACCTACATGAAAGGCGACACCGTCGATTATTTTGTGGAAGATTGCCGTGTTGGCGGTGAAACTGGCTGGCAATATCGGCGCGGTGACGACTGGGTCGATTTCCAATTACGCGAGGAACAACTCGCTCGTAAGGCTGGGGAAGCAACGAGCTTAAAAGTCTATCACAGCCCCCAAGGCATCATCGACAGTGACCTGGACCAGCAAGGCGAAGGGCTGCACCTCTCGCTTCTTTGGAGCGGAATGTACGAAGGTAATGGCAGCGCCATTTCATCTTGGCTGGATGTGATCGCAGCTAAGAATGCCCGTGCTGCGATGCGTATCGCAAGGGAATGCGCCCAACCGACTTTGTGTTGGGTGTTTGCGGATAGAGAAGGGCATATTGGTTTGCAGAGTTGTGGTCGCATTCCGAAACGTGGCGGCGGACACCTTGGGCTGACCCCGATCCCAGCATGGGACGCTGGAAATCACTGGCAAGGCTGGGTCGCCAGTGAGTTATTGCCAAATGTCTTCGATCCTCCCGAAGGATTCCTAGCGACGGCAAACGAAGAGCGAAATCCGCTTGGAATGCCGATGCTGATCACGCAACCATTGAACGATTATCGCAAGCGGCGAATCTGCGAGCGATTGGCCGAATTGCCACAAGCAACTTGCGAAGACATGCAGGCTTTGCAATACGACTTGATCAGCGTGCAAGCACGCGACCTCCTGGCGGTGTTTCTTCCGCATTTGCCCGACGGGCGCGTGAAAGACGCCTTGACCAAGTGGGATTATTCGTACACGCCCGCCAGCAAAGAAGCTTCTCTATTCTTAAAGCTATATCGCAATGTGATCGTGGAAATATTGGGGCACGAGCAGGGCATTGGCTGGCGACGGATGCTTTATATCTGCACGCGTGCCGGATACTCGATGATGGTGTTGGCGGCAGCGGATCGGCTCCTGAAGCGAGAGGCATCCATCTGGTGGCGTGGGAGGAACAAAGGCGACTTGATTCGGCGAGCAGGCGAACGGACAGAGACCGAACCCGATCAACCCTGGTCAAGCGTCAACAGTTTTCACTTCACGGACCGCTTCTTTGGCAAGCATCAAGTCGGTCGGATGCTTGGCTTTAACAGTCGCCGTTATCCGATGCCTGGTAACCATGCAACTCCATTTCAAGGCCACGTCCTGCAAACCGCAACTCGCGAATCCACATTCGCGCCTTCCTATCACTTTGTAACGGATCTCGGCACCGATCAAGCGTGGACAAATCTTCCAGGCGGGCCCAGTGAGAGTCGCTTCTCCAAATTCTACAAGTCGGATGTCGCCAGGTGGTTCGCGGGGGAGTATAAGGCTTTACGGCGGCGAGCATCCGAAGGAAGTTGATTTGCAACATATTTAGCTCAATGTCGCACATGCATTGCGGACCTGCCCTCAACCAGAATCAATTCTTGCTCTGACTGAAGATCGTAAAATGTTTGTTCGAGCCCCGAGGGCCAACTCACTCGAATCTCGTCGACCGTTTCCTCTGTCCCAAGCCCAAAGATCAATCGACGTTCGTTGCTACACTGAAATCCATCACCGGCAGTTAGTTGAGCCATCAAGGTCCGCTGCCCACACCGGACAAAGACTGTTGCGCCAATTGCGTCGCGGCTCGAATCAACTCCAACCAGCCTGAACGATAGCCAATGCCCGTGCGAGGCGGTCTCGTTGGTCACTAGTGCGACTGGTGTGTCCAAGTGCCCAATGCAAACATCCTCCAAGCCGTCGCGATTCCAATCGAGACGAGCCATTGCTCGACCGAGGTATTCGCCTTCGAAATAAGGGCCAAGCTCTTTGGCCGACGGTTCGTTGAATCGTCCCATACCGAGACCGCGAAAAAACTGGGGTCGCATGCGATGCGGCTTGCTTGCTTCTGATGGATGGTGTACGTGCCCGTTGGTGACGAGCAAATCCAGAATTCCATCCAGTTCCGCATCAAGAAATTGCGTTCCCCATCCAAGCACAGGGAACGTGGTTTGCTCAAGCTGTGACGCGGCAATCTCATCTCGAAACGATCCATCGGGCAACTGAAGATAAAAGGCATTTGAGCTGCGATAGAAATTCGTCACAAAGAGGTCTAGCAAACCGTCTTGATTTGCGTCACTTGCGGCGACTCCCATACAAGCTTGTGCGATTCCAGCACTGTTGTATGCGAGCCCGATAAGGGCGGCGTTTTCGACGAATGCCAGTTCGCTGCCGGGCGTTGGAGTTTGATTTTCGAAGAAAAAGTTGGCCGACATGTCGTTGGCAACGAAAAGGCTCAAACGCCGAGACCCATCGAAGTCTGCCGCAACGATTCCCAGTCCTCTTCCCTCCGGTGCGACAACTCCACAATGGTCGGTAACATCGGAAAATGTTCCATCCCCATCATTCAGATAGAGCCTGTCTTGCTCTGCGGTGTGTTCCGTGGGAGCACAGCGAGGGGTTACGTTGACTCTGCACTCTTGGGTGTAAAGCTTGTCCCCACCGATGTAATTAACGGCATAGATGTCTGGTAGAGAATCACCATTCAGGTCGGCGATGAGACAGCTCGACGTCCAGACGCTGCCCTGAGTGCCGCTGAATGCAGACATATCTTGAAACGTTCCATCACCGTTGTTGCGATAGAGAACGTTGGTTCCGATATTCGCGATGTAAAGATCGGGAAAACCGTCTGCATCGATATCTCCAACCGTGAGACCTTGGCTGTAGAGCTTGTTATCAAGGCAACTGGATTTGGAGACATCCACGAAGCCATCGCCGTCTTGATTTCGAAACAGACAATCTCCGTAGTCGTGCGGCGGCATCTCGTGTCGACGAGGTAGCGGTCCACCTTGCGTCAGGTACAGGTCGGGCCAGCCATCCAGGTTATAGTCCAAGACGCCAACCCCACCGCCGTCTAGTTCAAAAAGCGATTCCGTCTGGTCGCCGACCGCGCCATTGAAGTAGGTGAATGCCAGTCCCCTGTCGACCGCCACGTCGCGAAATCTAATTCGGCTGCCGTCCACAGCAACCGAGTGGTCCGGTCGATCCTGTCGTGCTGCCCGCCGGAAATCGGGAAGCCCGTACTGGGAAAGATCGGACAGAAATGCCAAAATTTGAGACCGCTCTGTAACCGCATTGTGATTCGCGAGCTCGAATAGAATCTGATCGAGCATAGGCTTCGCCCAACTAGCGTTGTTGGCCATCGCAATCCGACACCACCCAGCAGCTTCCCACAGACGGTCTAACTCCTGAAGCAATTTAACCAACTCACGCACCTTGTCTAGGTTAGATGGTTCGCCGATCAGTATTGCCATACGAGCAAGCATGCGAGACCGTTCCGCGAAAGGTTCAGCCCGCGTTGACTGCCCCACGGCAGTCAACGCCATGGATAACTGAGAGTTCGCTGAGGGGTGGTATGGGGCGCGTCGAATTGCCTCGCCGAAGCAGCGAACAGCGGCCTCCTCTTGTCCTAATTTGGTAGCCCATAGGCCGCGAACCAACCAGATATCCGGATGCGCATCGGCATCGCCAGGCAACTGCGTATGCCAGGCAACGAGTTCCTCAGGCGTACCGAATTCCAGGAGCACTTGGCCAAGCTCGGCTTGCGCATCGACGATATCGGGATGCATTTCGACGATCTTCTTCAGAATCACGATTGCTTCATGGGGTTTCTTATCACGGATCAACCACTTTGCGTTCAATAGTTGCGGCAGTGGGTCAGTGGGAATAGCGTCGAGGCACCGTTGTATGAATGGCAGCGTCGTCAACATTAGTTTGTTGGGAGAACCAACCGCAATCAAATGGTTCATGTCGACGACGCCCAGTTCCAGGAGCGGATTGAGTTGCTGCGAAATCTCCCACATTCGCCCTTGTGCCGCATAGATAAAGATTATGCGTTCGCGCGCCTTCGTACTGCTTGGATCAAGTTCGACGACACGTAAGAACAATCTCTCCGCTTCCCTCGCGTGGCCTATCTGGTACGCAAACTCTGCACGAGCGAATAACGCATGCGTTGCTTCTGGCGTCCCGTCGTCGGGGATCAGTTCGAAATACGGGATCGCCGCTTTAATTCCACGCGTTTCCTGCGCCGCTACTCCCGCTAAGAACAACGCCTTGACCGATTCCGGGTCGCGTTGCAGCACGATCGCCGTAAGACGTTCCACATCCGCAAAGTCCTTCCGCTCGGCAGCATCCACGGCGCGTGTTATCAACCTATAGTTCGATGACTCGATGAAGAACCAACTCACTACTGCCATCACGAGCGCCAGCAACGTGGAAAGTAGGATCTTGATTCTTCGAGGCTTGATTCGACTCGGAGTGGAGTCTGTTGCAGAGCGTCGCGGGGCTTTTCGATTCATACGATTAACTTGCCCGCTTCGACGGCATTGGGAGTGCGCAACGAAGCTCAATGAGCGCGTGGAAGCGGGTTATCGGGAAGATGGCGAAACTCGGATTCACCCTCAACGATCTCAATGCACTGATCGGCTGCCACCTGCTGAAAACGCTGCGTGAGATTGGTGGTGGGCCAGAGGATTTCTAGCTCTTCGATCGTGGTTGCTCCCGCCAATCCGATCTCTTGCCGTGACACAGGGTTGGCGCCAAAGCTGCCACCGCTGCCAACCCACTTGTAAATCGAACGCTGCTGTCCCTCTTCGTTGATCACGGCTTTGATCCGGGCACCGACGCCAGTTCGGTTCGACTGGCGACCCACTAAACGAATCTTCAGCCAGTGATTCCCAAAACCAGGGTTCTCGAACAAAGCGTTGGCAAATCCATCGGCTTGATACGCGCCCCCCATCTCGATGAATACATCCTGATCGCCGTCATTGTCAAAATCCCCAAAGGCCACACCGTGCCCTTTTTGCAGATGACCAAATCCACCTGAATAGGTCACGTCGATGAAGTTCATGCCACCTTGATTCAAATACATGCGGTTCGGCATGAGCCCTTCGAAGGCGGGGTATCCCGTCCCAAGGTAGAAGTCTAGATATCCATCATTGTTCAGGTCGCCAAAGTTAGATCCCATCGGCAATGTGACATGCGCGATTTGGCACTGCTCGCCAACCTCCCGAAAGCCTCCCTTTCCGTCACCTTGATAGAGATGGTCCTTTTCCGCCTCGTGTTGATGCCCTAAAAAGTCTGCGGCAAAGTACCGGGCCTCGGCCCAGTACGCGCTGGCGTAAATATCGAGGATTCCATCATTGTTGAAATCCCAGAACCAAGTCGGAAACGCTCTCAGCGGCTTGTCAACCCCTAACTTCGCCGCGACATCCGTGAACGTTTTGTTTCCGTTATTGCGATACAAACGGTTGGGCTCGCCGTTATTTGACAAGTAGAGATCCGGAAATCGATCACCGTCGTAATCACCCCATGTAACCCCCTTGGTGAACCCGAAACCGAATTGACCGGAGCGAACTTTGTTCTCCACACCGGCTTGCTCCGCAACGTCTTTGAAGCGGCCGTCACCGGAATTCTCGAACAACTGGCACGGGTACTTTTCGTTTCCCACAAAGAGATCCAGATCACCATCATTGTCAAAGTCGGCCCATCCAGCGGTCTGTGTCGGATAGTGACGGTCGCCGAGCCCGGCGTCAAATGTAACGTCGGTGAAGTGGCCCCGACCATCATTCTGCAGCAATGAGTTCGGATATCGTGTGCCGACGTCACCCAACCAAGCACCTCGGAGCACCAGCACATCGTAGTCTCCGTCGTTGTCATAGTCCGCTTGCAAGATGTTCAAGCCACCATAGAGGCCTGCGAGCCCAGCGACGTCAGACGCATCCACGAATTTGTCGGCTCCGGCATTTAGAAAGAGCTGAAGCGACGCGCCAGTATCCCAGTTGGACACCATCACATCTAACAAACCATCACCATCGAAATCTTCTACAATCGCCCCGCCACACAGGCCGAACGAATCCAGGCCCAAGTCCTTGGCGACGTTGGAAAAGCGGGGAAAGTCTGGTGGTCCGTCAAATCGTTCCGGGGGAATCAAAAAGAGATCTGGGACGTCGCTCGGGTAACCGCCGATCGTCATGTATGCGACATTCAGCAACCAGATCGCGGTTGCGTTGTCCGGCTGCTGCTTGAGCAACTCCGTGAGACACTCAATGGCCTTCTTCGAACCATCTTGTTTTTCGTGAATGCCACCCGCTTGGATGGGGATAAGACAGCTCTCGCCATTGTTGCAATGAACGCAGTTTTCCGTCTCGCCTTGACGAAGGTAAGCGACGCCTAGCTGCAATTGCAAGATCATCTCCATATCGGGTCGCACTTTTCCCCGAACCGACGGCAGGGATTCGATCGCGCGGTTAAGGTGCCCAACGGCTGCTTCGCCATTCCCCAACGACAGATGGCGGTGGCTTAGCATACAATGAAGCCCGAATCGCTCGGATTCGAAACCACTTGTCGGAAGCGAGGCCAAGCGTTGTTCTCCTCGGTCCCGTTCAGCAGTTCCGAAGAACGTATTCTCGAACGGAGCGTCAATTCGAATGCCATCGAGAGCTTCCAGCATTCGAGCGTGGGCGTTTGCAGAAGGGACTGGCGGAGGCGGACCACCGCAGCCACTAAGCCACGTCAACGCGAGCCCTACCGACAGATATGCAAACGACTCGCGTGCTGACATCGGTGGCGATTCCTGAATCGAGGATCGTATCCATGACTCTTCATCGTATCATAACACCTCTGATGCTGCCAGGAATTCGAAGTCGTTTGCAAGACCACGATTCAAACCGACCAGCCAGGGCTTTCGTTTTGTTCAATCTGCACGACGGCTCTCGGAAGCCGTCGAACTTAGTAATTCGCTGCTCGACGGCTTCCGAGAGCCGTCGTACGAATCCATTCCAAATTGAAAGACTGAAAAGCCCTGACCGACCAGGCTTGCTCGTTGTCGCAAGTGGCGCAGAATGATAATCTGGAAGAAGGGAGCTCACACGGATGACTGAACTCTAGTGGTATCTACAACACAATCACGATCGGTGGAAAGTGGGATGATTCGTCTCGGCTACATCGTCAACCCGAAGGCCGATTTCGTTTGGTATCTGGGACTGCCACTTTTCGCTTTGGCCTTTGCGTTGGCCTGCCAGCATTGGCTGACGGCGGTGGCGATCACGTCGGTCGCGTTGTTATTTAATGCGCCTCACAACTTCGTCACACTGCTGCGCACCTTTGGACTCGAGGAAGACCGGCATCGTTTTCGAGACCAGCTAATTGTGGGGCTAGTGCTGATTTCTGTGTTTACTGTCGTGGGTATGAAGTGGGCACCGATGACGATACTGTTGCTGAGCGTCGTGTGGAACCATCAACACAACTTAATGCAGCTACATGGCTTTGCCCGGATCTACGATCACAAGGCGCAGGCAGGAACGCCTAGCACGCCTCATTGGGATTTAACGTTGAATTGGGTGCTGTACGTCAACATGTTGCTAACCGCGCAGTTGTTCGCGAATTTTTGGATACGCGAACTCTATCGCTTCGAGTTACAAATCTCGGCCGACTCAGTGCGCATGCTGCAAACAGCAAGTTGGTGCGTAACCGCCGGATTCATGTGCCTCTATTCCACCCACGTTTTCCTCGGCGTGCGAAACGGCCATGCAGTGAATCCGCTGAAGTTTGCTTTTCTCTTTGCCAATTACGCTGTCTTGTACATCGCCAGTTGGAACACGACGTCGATTCTCGTCCATTCCATTGCGAACGGGATCATGCATGGTCTCCAGTACATGGTTATCGTTTACCTGTATATGCAGCGCAAGGTCGAACAAGTACACCAGGACCGGGGCTGGATCAATTACATTGTTCGACCTGGGAATGTGATGGCGTATGTCGCTGTATGTTTGCTCTATACTGTGATTGTCCAGTTGATCGCACAAAGGCCGTTCGAGGAATTTGGCTTTGGAGCAATTAGCTTTACGTCACGTTACGACGCAATCCCAGACCATCAGCTTGCTGGTGTATCTTTGGTTGGAGGTTACGAAATGTTTGCGTTGCTCGTGATGAATGTGCCGGGGTTGTTGCACCTGTACTATGATTCCTTCATTTGGAAGGTCCGTGACGCGAAAATTCAGCAAGGTCTGTAAGTGTGCATCAACTTGAACTCAGGAAGTTTCGATTCTTGTTTTCCATACTTGGTCTGACGCTGTTGGCAGCAATCTGGGAGGTTTCCGATCCAGCCCCGGAAGACAATCCGCAAGTGAAGTTGTTTCCTTCCACGTGGGCGGAGTTGTATCCAGAAAGTGCGGATACCTATTACGCGATAGCTCGCAATTATGCTCAGAAAGGAGACCTTGCAAACGCACGGCTGAACTTTGAACGCGCACTAGCCAAAGGGGATAAGGCGAAAGAGGACCTGTATTTCGACTATGCTGTGCTCCTCGTTCGGATGGAAGCGGGGCCCCAATCGATTGATCGGGCGATCGACACCTGGAAGCGTTATTTCCCTCTTTCAACACGCCCAGATCCATCGACAGCAAGGCGAGCACCAGTATTCGAAATGGAACGATAAGCCGCGCGGCTGGTCCTTTCAGACGTAGTGGCAACCTAGCGAATTCCTTCCGCCGTCCGACGCCAGTGTTCAGCGGACTGAGTGTCGCCCAGGATTAAGTGTTGTTCTGCTAATCTCAGCCGCAATTCGCGATCCGTCGGATTTTGGTCAAGTTGCTGGCCGAGGAAGAGTACTTGCGACATGGCATCCGTCAATCGCCGGCTTTCCTCGAAATGATGTTTCGATTCCTCGGTCATCTCCAAGCGTTGATACACTTGGGCAAGCTGGTAATGTGCCTTGTACTCGAACGGATTGATCCCAAGGACGGCAAGAAAATCAGCGGCGGCGGCGCGGTAATCGCCGTCTTCGTAGCGCAACTGCCCCCGCAACAAGAGTGCAGCGGGGAACTGCGGTTCTCGGGTGACGATTTCCGCAGCGATGGCTTTTGCCTCTGCGCTCCTGCCCTTGCGGCGTAACAGCTTCGCAAACACCACTCCCACCGGCGGCGCCGTCGGGTCCAAATTTCGGAGGATCTGAATGTGTTGCTCAGCAGTCTTCAAGTCGCCAAGATGAAGTGACAGGTCCGCGATGTGTAATCGAATTCGCAGTATCTGTGATTCGGGTGGCGAACGTTCCAACGCTTCCTGATAGGCGACCAGCGCTGGGGAGAAATCTTCACTTCCGTGATGAATGCCGGCGCTAATCAACCAGGGCTCGGGGTCTTTTGGGGCCAATTTTGCGAGTTCTTCACAAAGTATCAGGGCTTGCCCCATTTCTCCTAAGTCGTACTTGACCGAGAGAAGCATGCGTAAGACTCGTTCTTTCTCGGGCCCTGGATGATTGGCGGCGGTCAGCGCTTTCTCGGCAAGCCAGGCGGCACGACTTTGATATGCAGCAGCTGCTAAATCGATCAGTACGTTCTGGTCACTAGCCTCGGGTGATTCGATCGTGTCGTAGTATCGCTCGGCCTCGATCCAGCCTTGCGATATGCCAAGAATTTCGCACTTTTTCACCTGGGCATCGGGGTACGAACCACCGGCATCCGCGATTGCCTGCTCAAGTAATTGCAAAGCTTCGCCAGGTGCATGCTGCTGTCGCATTCTGACTCGTTCCAGCAGACCGACCTCCTGGCCGAGGATCAAAAAGAACAGCATCGATCCGCTCAGGACTAAAACGAGTGCCGTGATCCAGAACGCCCCAACGCGAAACTTCGCCGGTTTTGACTCAAGATAGTCACGAATGTGCTCGTCGCTCACGTACCTTGTCCTTCTACCAGTCGATAGGTTTGGCACGTTTCTTTTAACGAAAAGACTTCGACCTTCCCGCTGGGCCAATACACCGTCGTTTCTCGTGGTTGATCGTCCTTGGCTGGAAGCAGTATTCGTTGGTCGGAATGCGATAGGTATCCAGCACCGACTTTGACATGGCGGACGAGCGTGCGTCCTTCAAATTCGATCGAGACGCGGGCGCCCACTGCGCTCGGTTCCGTCTGGACCGCCCGCAGTTCCACGCGAAACCAATGCTCGACGCTATTGCGGTTTCGTAATATCGCGACGGGTTCATTTTGATGAACTACAACGATATCTAACGCACCATCATTGTCCAAATCTCCGACGGCGACGCCACGACCCGGATGTCTCGCGCCGAAGTAAGGGCCACCTCGCACACTAAAGTCGAGGAACCTGCCGCCTCCGGAGTTGCGATAAAGAAGTGGTAACTGTGCAAAACTCCCGACCCCGCTCCGATAGAGCACGTGGCCATTTGAGACAAAGATATCTAACCAACCATCCAAATCAAAGTCCGCAAGTCCGGTACCGAATCCAACGTGCGGGCGACCGTTCCCGAGCCCCGCCTGCAGCGTAACTCGCGAGAACGTGCCGTCCGATCTTCGACGGCATAACGCATTCTCTTCAGCTTCGTAATTTGTAATCCATAGATCACCCAGGCCGTCTCCGTCATAGTCCCCGAAGTCAGTTCCCATGCTCCCTTCTGGATTGCCTTCTTCGCTGGCGGCGACGCCCGATGACAAGCCGGCTTCCGAGAACGGCAGGGTCGCCCCACCGAGATAGAGAAAGTTAAGCGTACTGTCATTAGCCACGAAGAAATCCACCCGGCCATCGTCATTGAGGTCGCCCGCCAGCACCGCAAGTCCTTTGCCCTTACTGATCAACCCGGCCTCCTTAGTGACATCCGCGAAAGTTGCATTCCCCTGGTTTTGAAACAGGCGGTCGGCTGCTGGGGGAAAGGTCCAGGGCCCGCAGACTTCTCGAATCTCTTGCGACGCGTCGCCGCAGATTCTGTCTTCCATGCCTTGAACGTCAAGGTAGCCAGTAGCGAACAGGTCAGGCCACCCATCGCGGTCATAATCGGCAAACACAGCTGCCGAATTAATTCCCTCGAAAGAGATGCCTGCGGCTACCGTAATGTCTTCGAAGGCTCCCATGCGATCGTTTCGAAACAGCCGGCTTTGTCGGTAACAAGTGAGGTAAAGATCTGGATAGCCGTCACGGTCGATATCGCCGACTGCGACGCCGAATGAGTAGTCGAGCGTCTGATTTAACCCCGCCTCTTCGGTGACCTCCACAAATCGAAAGTCGCCATCGTTCCGGAAGAACGCACAAGGCATACCCGATACCCTTGGCGGATCGCCGTCGATCTTTCCGCCACCGGGAAAAAACAAGTCGAGGTCGCCGTCTTGATCGTAGTCGATCATCGCGACACCACCACCAATTACTTCTACCAACCAATTGTGGCCGTAATCCCGCCCGTTCCGAAAAGTGTATCTCACGCCGGACGAATCTGCGACCTCCTCAAACCAATCGCCCAGAGCGTCCTCGCGAATCGGCAATCCTCCGAGTTGCAGGTCGCCGACCGAGGTCGCGGGACTTCCCACCTGTTTCGCCGCGTCCGTTTTGGACTCTCGACGCGTCTGCGAATTGTCGCTGTTGCAACCGAACAGAGACACGCCGACTGTCAGGGTTCCGAGGCAGGCAATCTGAAGTGCGGTGTGGGACATGAACAATCTGTTGAGTTAGCGGAGATTATCGCTCACTTGTCAAATTCATGGTAACGATGAACCGTCACAGCGTCCATTCTGGAACAATCGACACCGCGCCCCTTGCCCTGTGTGAACGCTCGGACTCCTCAGCGATCTGCGCGGTTCCGGCTATACTAGACGTCGCATGCGATGCACGTTTGCCAGCGACCGCCAAAAGCATACGATGACTCTTGAGGGGTGCGAGCACCGAATGTTGAAGAGACAGCAATTAAGCCGATGCCAGATGGCCAATTCGATGTACTGCCTATTCCCCAATCGATTTTTGTGCCAACTGCTACTCCTCTGCGGCATGATGTCAATTGTCGCGATTGGCTGTGAAACGAACGAGACGTCCACAAAGGAAGAAGAAGGCCTCGGTCCTCACACGTCCCCTGTTACAGAAGCAGCCTTAACCGGACTGGATTCACTTGATGAGAAGGCATTACCGATGCCGTCTCGCGCTCTGCAACCGGGAGATTGGTTCGAAGACGTGACGGATCGAACTGGTATTCGCGTTGGCTATCAAAACGGTAGGGAAGCGGATCTTTACACGATTGTCGAGACCGTTGGTGGAGGCGTGGCGATGATCGATTACGATCAGGATGGCGATCTGGATCTCTTCATCCCTGGTGGTGGCCGCATAACGGGGCCGCCGCCTCGCTTCGAGGGGCTCCCTTCCGCGCTCTACCGAAACGATGGCGAATTTCGATTCGTGGATGTAACCGCACAAGCGGGGCTGGAAATTGCGGGCGACTATTCGTTGGGATGTGCGGTGGGTGACTATGACCAAGATCACTTTCCAGATCTGTTGGTCACGTGTTACGGAACGAGTCGCCTTTACCACAACAACCGGGCTGGTGGATTCGAAGATGTGACCACAACGTCGGGCCTTTCTCTCGATGGTTTTTATACGTCGGCTGTGTGGGCGGACGTGGACCGTGATGGTTGGGAAGACCTTTACATTGCTGGGTATGTTCGTTGCGAAGGTAGTGAAGACATAAACTGTATCGAAGCCATCCGAGGAGTCCGAGATACGTGTGGTCCTTGGCACTATCCGCCACTTGGCGATCGGTTGTATCGAAACCGACGGGATGGGACATTTGTCGACATCACGGAAGGATCGGGCGTACGCAAGGATGGGAAAGGCCTGGGCGTGTTGGCAACGGACATTGACCGAAACGGCTGGATCGATTTCTATGTCGCCAATGATACCGTCGCGAATCATCTCTATCTCGGTCGAGCAGATGCGAAATTCGACGAGACTGGACTCGTGGCGGGTGTTTCCGTCGGGTATGCGGGCACACCGGAAGGGAGCATGGGCGTTGATATCGGAGATTTCGACGGGGACGGTCGCGGAGATCTGTTCGTGACTAACTTCGAGATGGAAGACAACGCGTTGTATCGCGCCGTGAGTGAAACAAGCTTCGCCGATAGAACGCTCCAGGCCAATCTAGGCGACACTTGTCGACGCTACGTTGGATTCGGGACAGGATTCGCGGATTTTGATCTCGACGGCTGGCTCGATCTATTTGTGATCAATGGCAATGTACACTATGCAACTGGCCGGACGTCATATCTTCAACCTGCTTTCATCTTCCAAAATCGTGGCGGTTACTTCGAGAATGTTTCGAACCGAGCGGGGCCCTATTTCAGCGTTGCACATGCGGGCCGCGGCGCTGCGGTTGGGGATCTCGACGATGATGGTTCACTAGACCTCGTCATCGTTCACCAGAATCAACCGGTCACACTGCTCAGAAACCGCTTGGAGCAGAAAGGCTGGGCACGCGTGAGCCTGCGAGCGACTGACTCAGCGCCGAACGCCGTGGGAGCCACGGTGATGGCGGAGCATGGCGGTCGCACGTTAGTACGGCATGTGCGCGCTGGCTCAGGATATCTGTCGCATTTTGACCAACGAATCCTGCTTCCCGCTGTCGATGACCAACCGCAGCAAATCAATGTACGCTGGCCGAGCGGACGGCAGGAGGTGTTCACCAACGTGCCCTTGCGCGAGACGACAGAACTTGTCGAAGGGACCGGACAAAATGATTCGTAAGCAAGGCAATTGCGATCGTTCGCGGGCGAGGCGTCTGCTTTTCGTCGCGTTGCTAGTAATGATCGTGCTCGGTGCCATGGCGTATCGCTTGTATCGCAATTCTGCCACCGCGCTCGCACACATCCGCGAACTGGGGCGGCAGGACCCCATCGTTGCCCGCGAGTTGCTCGAAGCGGGCAACGATCGCTCTCGGGATGCCCAGCTTCTCCGATGCCAATTACTCGCAGCGGTCGGGAGCTGGAATCAAGCTGAGGAAGTGTTCGATGATATTTCCAAACCCGAGTTATGCCGCCAACACGAATTGATCGAATTGGCAAGCTTGGCACTCACGTCTGGTATCTATTCTCTAGCAAACATCGCGTTGGACGCCGCGTATCGACAAGGTAATGCTGATGTGGAATTGCTACGCACGATGATAAGCGTCAAACACCAGTTGGAGGCCAACCAGGACGCACTAGCGTTGTGTGACGAGATGTCACGGCGGACGCCGGGCGATCCGTACCCCTGGCTTGTCTCGGCAACGATCTATCAAGAGGCGGAGAAAATTGATTTCGCGATAAGGGCTTATCGAGAAGCCCTCCGGCGATCTCCCGATAAGCGCGACGCCCAAAATGCTCGCTTCCAGGTGGCCGACTTGGCTATTTACGCTGGCGATCTTCCTACGGCGCGACAACAGCTCGATCTGCTTTTGACAGAGCCGCCGGCTGCCCCGAGCGTTCTCGTGCTCTATGCCAAATTGTTACATCGCGAAGGCGACTTAGCCGCCGGTGTAAAGATACTTAGCGGCGTGCTCGCTTCGAATCCGGACATGGTGCCTGCGCTGCTCGAGCGGGGCACATTATATTTAGAACTTGAGAAGCCTGCGGAAGCAGTTCGAGACTTCGATCAGGTCGTCACGCTCGATCCGGAAAGCTACACAGGGCACTATAAGCTGGGGTTGGCATATCAGAAGCTAAATCAACCCGAGGTCGCACGACGGCACCTTGAGCGAAGCGGGCAGATCACCGACCGGATGTCAAAACATAGTTTACAAAATCAACGTACCACCCAAGGTCGCACTTCCGTGCCGTGAGCCAGATGTTAACATGGCATCAAGAGCGGGAGTCACCAACAACCGCCCGCAGTGCTTCATCCCCTCCCGTAATGCGCCGTCTGCTTGTTCCTTTCACCGGTAACGTCTATGTCTCGACCTAGGGTACTTACAGTCCTGTTGGCAATCGGACTACCTCTCTTCGTCGTTGCGAGCTTACTCTGGCTATCTGGTGATAGGGACCACGAGAGTGCGTTGCTTGAGGCGGGTCATCGGGCTCTCGTCCGCGGCAGATTCCAGGAAGCCGAAGTATATGCATTGGAGGCTCTCGACATCCAACCAAACTCGGTCGCCGGACTCGCCCTCGCCGCCCAAGCTACCGCCAACGCCGATGACTACTCGAAAGTCGAAGTCTATCTTGCGCGTCTCGACGATTGCGTACTCGACACCGATTCCCGGGTACATGAGCAACTCGTCCGATTGGCCGCGGCATTGATCGACAAACACCATTTGGCGATGGGAGAACGAGTCCTGCGATTCTTGGTGACGGAAGCGCCGATGAATCTTGCGGGACGAAAAAAACTAGCAGAGTTACTGGCCATGACCGGGCGTCGCCGGGAGGCCCGCGAACACACGATGGTGGTTTTGATGCGAGAACCCGTCACCGTCCATGAATTAGTCATGGCCGCCGACGATTCGAATGTGTTCCAAGACGCGGCTGCCAGGTTACGTCAAGCCTATTTCCGCGTTCCAAACGATCCAATCGCTTGCCTGGGAGTTGCATGGACAGAATACCAAGACCGCAATCCCCAAGATGCCGAGGCGCTCTGTCGTGAGGCCCTGAAATGCGATCCCAATCTCTTGGATGCGCACGCACTGCTTGGCAACATCTTGCTTGACCGTGGTGATATGCCAGGCCTGCACGCGTGGAGCGACCTTTTACCTACCGCGGCGGACGAGCATGACGAGATCTGGGCGGTGCGCGGCATGTGGTTGCGGGACGAAGGGAAAAACGAATCGGCGGCGCGCTGTTTCTGGGAAGCTATTCGAAGAAATCCTAATCATCGACGGGCCAATTTAGAGTTGGGAAAACTGCTAACAAATTTAGGCGACCCTGCGGATGCGGCACCGTTTCTCCAGCGTGGAGATTTCCTCCGGCGGCTACAACTCGAAATGAACGTGTTTGATTCTGACGAACTCCGGGAAACGTACACCGGTTTGCTATCGTTCGCAAACGCGGTTCCAACAGCGACCACTGACGCGATGAAGTCGATCGCAGAACTGCTCGAAGAACTGCAACGCGACGAAGAGACTCGAGCTTGGGCAGTTACCGCGCAACAGTTGACTCCAAACCTCACATGGCCAGCGAATCTGATGCAGCGACTTGCGCAGTCCCACCGAACGTCCACAACGTCAGAAGAAAACCCAGCGTTGCGGGTCGACCTCTCTCACCTTGCGCTGTCGCGCGAGATCGAGCCTTCGGTTGCACAGCCCACCGGCAATTCGAAAGTCGCATTTAGTTCGAATGTGCAATTCGCGGATGACGCCGCGCAGGCCGGTGTTCGTTTTACTTACTTTAACGGCGCCCACCCCGAACCTGGAAAGAGTTGGCAGTTCGAATGGCCTGGCGGTGGTAATGGCGTGCTCGATTATGATCTCGATGGCTGGCCTGAGTTTTATTTTCCACAAGGCTGCCCCAGGATGCCGTATGATGATAACCACCAATACCGCGACGTACTCTACAGAAATCTAGCGTCCGGGCGCTTCGAGGATGTCTCTACATCCGCGGGACTTGGAGATCGGAGCTTCAGTCATGGCTGCGCCGTCGGTGATTACGATAACGATGGCTTCCCGGACCTGTACGTCTGTAACCTCGGACAGAATCGTCTGTATCACAACAACGGTGACGGAACCTTCAAGGATGTAACGGAGCAAGCGGGGATTCAAAGCAACCGCTGGAGCACATGTGCGGCGATCGCCGACCTGAACGGTGATGGCCGTCCTGAAATCTATGAAGTTAACCACATGACCATGGAGGCTGCAGTCGCCGAGTTGTGTATGCAAGGCTCGGTATCGATGGCATGTCAGCAGGGCCTGAAGTTCGAGCCTGGGCAAGACCAACTTTTCAGCAACCGCGGTGATGGAACATTTTCCGACATCACGCAAGAGAGCGGAATCATGGCACCGCTCGGGTTCGGTCTCGGAATCGTAACTGCGGACTTTTCCGGTCGAGGGCTGCTCGACTTGTTTATCGCCAACGACGGCTATGCAAACTTTTACTTCGTGAATCAGACCAAGCAGGCGGGTGACCAAGTGAAATTGCGAGAGTGTGCCGTGACGAGCGGTATCGCATTCGATCCGAATGGCGCTCCGCAGGCGTGCATGGGAGTCGCTACGACCGATGCCGACCGCGATGGACTGCTCGATCTCTTTGTCACAAACTACTACAACGAGGCCAACGCATTCTATCGGCAAACAGGTGCCGATTTTTTTGTCGACAACACGCGTCCAGCCGGGCTGTTCTCGCCGAGTTTCACGCTACTTGGGTTTGGCACGCAGTTCATCGACGGCGAACTTGATGGCCTACGAGACTTAATCATCACCAACGGCGATGTAGACGACTTCACGGAATCCGGACGCCCTTACCGACAGCGCCCTCAGTACTTTCAGAATGTAGGCGGTGCCAAATTCAGCGAGATCACGCCGGACAAACTTGGTTCCTTCTTTCAACGCGAGTATTTGGGACGCGGGCTTTCTCGATTAGACTGGAACCGCGATGGTCGCGAGGACTGCCTGATCTCGCACCTCGACTCGCCCGTCGCCCTACTGACAAATCGAACGAAGAGCGTCGGCAATTACCTAGCCATCCAATTGCGAGGAACCACAAGCGCTCGTGACGCCGTAGGTGCGTGCGTCACAGTGAAAATCGGTAAGGAGTCGTGGGTTCAGTCAATCTCGGCAGGGGACGGGTACATGGCAAGCAACCAAAAACAGCTCGTATTCGGGCTCGGCCAACACCAGCTGGTTGACTTCTTGTCGATCCGCTGGCCGTCCGGAATAACGGACGATTACGAAAATCTTCCCGCCGGAAATGAACTCTTATTTTTGGAAGGGATGTCGGGGTGCAATCAGATTCCGCGCTAAAGAAAAACGCAAGCCCGGTATTGCACACCAAGCACTTCTCCCCGGTGACCGATACAGCCATTGCCACACCGGAACAAGGCAACTCCATACAGTCGACTACTCCGCCGGTGCGGCTCCTCCCTGTGGTGCTGGCTCCGTAGCCGCCGCAGCAGGATCTACATTTTCGGGCGGCGCTGCCACAGGTGCGTTCGACTTACCACCGCATCCAACTGCAACAGCGAACACTGTCGCTGCAACGGCAGGAAACAGTACAGCAATAACTTGTCTTCCAGACGGAACTAAATTGGACAGTTTCATCGTATTCTTCCTCGCAGGTATAGTAAAAAAAGTCAGCTAGTCATTAGTTGAAAAAGAAATGTTCGGAACTCCAAATCAAGTCAGAATCAAAAAGCTTTGACCGGGCAACAACAACCCTTTAGTCCGATTGCAATTGTTGGGAAAAGCACTCTTTTTCCTGGCATCGCTCAAACAAGTGAATGATCTGGAAGGCTACGTTTGATCCGCGGTAAAGGGAACGGATTTTCAACTCTTAAGGTCCATGTTGTGCATGATTTTACTTTGGTCTTATCATTGCGTGCAAGTGGGCTGCGAGAGCGTTGTCATTTGGGATATGGCGTTCTCGACGGAGTTGGGAGACCGAGGAGAAGAGCATCTGCTCGCTCGACTAAGCCACGTAAGAACATCACCCTGCCCTCGTTGGTGAATGACATAAACAGCCGAATCGTTCCAACGAGATGTCGGCCAGTTCACTCGCAACTCGAGATTTTGTCGAACTCTCATAGCCGCGTTACACTTTCACTCCACATGCTGTTACAACGTCGTCACCAAATAAAAGACTCGCGCCGGAAAATTCCAACGCGAGTCAGTTTGCGAATTACACAATCAAAGTCAGGTGACCCTGACGATGTCAATTAATAGTCGCCGACCGGAATTCCGTCGTCCCTGGCGGCCAAGTGTTTGAGAATATCCATGTTGATCGTTTCGCCGATGAAGCGAACCGAGCCGTCGGCCAGCGTTCCTTGAATTCCACCGGGATGAGCGGAGTTAAGTGGCGTATTTCCACGGTTATCAGTGTTCGTTTGCGCACCCGGCAAACCCGAAGAGTCTGAGTTAGGAGGATACCGAATGCAGGTCACCCAACCTATCCGACCGGGCGTGTGGCCGGTGTTCCAGTCGTTCCAAACTACCCCCATCGGCCAGCCCCAACCAGATCCTTGTCGCAAATCCGACTTCGTCGTTCTGTTTGCATCGAACGTCCAATCGGAGGTCTCACTGATCATTAGTACGTTAGAAGTTCCGTCTGTGATATCGCGAAAGGGATGAGTGTTGCCTGATGTAAAGATCCCGTGCGAAGACATGACGTTTGTATTCCATGCACAGCCATCGATAGTGGTGGCCTGCGGTCTGCAGATGTTTCCATAAGAGTTCGCCGTCGGCACACCCGCAGCCACAGCAATCGAATCCGCCGTCGACCCGTTTATGGCGGAATACGATGGGAGCGTCAGATTCATTGTTCCGCTGCGCAAAATAGGATCGAGCGGGCTCGAAGGGCAGACGGCGTACGGGAGAATTGCCGACGATCCAGTGTTAGCGCCGCCCAGATTGGCAACAGTGATTCGGCCCACATAGGCAGCATTTTGATCGAGGATCCAACCGTCGTTCGCTCCCCACGCAAATGCGTCATACATGGGCTGCTGTTCGCAGAAGGGCAGGGTATTCACATACCAGCTCGGACCCCAGCCGCCAGGCGTAGACGCTCTGCCGCCGTATGGCAAGGTCTTGTAGGTGTCGTGGTAATTGTGCATTGCCACGCCCAATTGCTTTAAATTGTTTCCACAGCTCATACGCCGTGCAGCCTCCCGCGCCGCTTGAACTGCAGGCAGCAGCAAGGCCACCAAGATGCCGATGATGGCGATCACCACCAACAGCTCGACCAACGTGAAACCGCTGGTCTTGCGGCGTTTTCTAACATTCACTGACATCATCGAACTCCTTTAAAACACGGAATAATACAAGGGCTTCACCAACGACTCGAACACTTTCGTTTCTTCACGCCTAGCAACTGCTTAAATCGGAAAATTGCACCTCCTGTCTGAACTCCCTTCCTTCAATCCAACTCGAAATCTGCGGAGCCGAAACGGCAATTAGGCTCGATTTGAATCCAGCTGAGAGGGAAAGTCAAGCATGTTCTTTGCGTTATTTCTCGAAAAATCGTGGTTTTCCACTCTGTTAATCGCAATTTGCCGAGTTGCTTCCCCGTCGACGACCACTCGCCGATCTGCGATCTTTCACCTCTGACAAGAGACAAAATTGATCGACCGATTTCGCGATTAAAGGCATTTGTGATGTCTGAGCTGGATTACGTGGTGACACGTTAGTTTTCCCTTCTTACATTGAAATGGATGTGCAATTAATCTGATTCACGCACAAATCGTGCATAGTCCAGTCCAATCATAAACGCCTTCACGGCCTCTGGATGGGCACCTGTGATCTCGATACCGAGTTTGTGCTTGCCTGCGGTCAATTCGATTCCCGAGTAGGACAGGACGCCGGTCGTAACGACATCGGGAGAATTATAAAAGTCAATTGCTCCGCCTAACGTCTTGTCATCGATTGAGATTTGAGCCGTACCATAGTCGCGGGCCCGAGTAAAAACCAGTTCAATCGTGTACCGCCCAGGTTTCTCGACGGGAATCTCAAGGTCCAGCCGATCTCCGGGTTTGGCTCCCGTCCACCACAGATGATCCACACCGCTCCAGCGGTCTTTCGTGAAACCTCCCATGTTTTGACTCTTCGCTGTACCCGCAGTTTTACCGACGATTTTTAGCGACTCGCCTTCCAGTGCGCCCGGCACGCGTTTGGTCTTTGGATCAATCGGAGAACGTGGGCCCCGCAGTGCGACTTGCGTGGGGCTGCCAAGATACGCGACCAGATCGCGGACTTCGTCTTGCTTCAACGAATCGAGCAGTCGTTCCGGCATCAGCGATTGCGTCGACAGTTGCTGCTCTTCGATATCGGATTTCGGAACCACAACCGTATCGTTGATCGTTCGCAGTGTGATCGCGCTGTCTGTGTCTTTCTGGACCAATCCAGAAACAACTCGTCCATCGGTGGTCGCGATGATCGTCATGCGATAGTCTTTGCCGAGCACTGCGCTGGGATCGACGATGTTCGTCAATAGGTAGTCCAGGTTCGCGCGGTTCGAGCCGGTGATATCGGGACCGACTTTGGCTCCCTCACCGAACAGCGTATGACACGAAGCACATGTCTTCGTAAACAACATTCGACCGTTGCTGACATCGGCCTTGGCGAGAGTGGCGGGGGCGAGCGAACTCTTCAATTTAGCAATGTGTTCCACCTTGTCTTGTGCCGATTCACGAATCTCGCCCCAGGTCTCTTTGATACGGCGGGTCAATTCATCGCTTTCGAAGCGTTGGAGTTGGCGAATGTGGTACGCATGAACATCCGTTCGAGCGACTCGACCATCATCCATCGCATCCAGCAACGCGTTGGCATAGCTCGGCCTCACGACCAGCGTGGCAACGGCATCGCGTTTCTCGTCGTCGGTCAGGTGCGCGTACTGCGCGAGAATGGCTTCCGGCGTCTTAGGATCTTCAAAGTTTGCCAGAGCACGAATCGCAGCACCACGCAGTTTTGCGTCGGTAAGAATCGACTGAAACGCAGCGACGGCCTCTTTGTCGCGTCCTCGCACGAGAATGTCGAAGGCCCGCTCGCGCTGTTTACGATCAGCCTTTGCATCAGCCAGAATTTGCCTCATGCGAGGGAAGATCCTGTGATCGCCTAGTGCGACCGCAACCTGGTCAGCACGCAGACGAATTGCTTCGTTTTCGCTACCCGCTAGTTTGTCGTAAGCAGACTCCCATGCTGGCGGCATCGGAATGCTAACACGTCCTTCAAAGGCATTCAGCATTTCCTCTAACGCAAGCAGCTGCGAATCATCGCTATCGGCTGACGTCATCGCGACAACGACTGCGTTCAGCAATTGGTCGTCCGAGGCCGCGCGTCGCAGGATGTAACGTCGGAGCAGCGGGATTGCCACGGTTTCACAGAGTTTTAGTGCTCGCGCCGGATCGGCGGCAACGAGAGGTTCACTACCGTACCAATACATCAGCGGCAGATTGTGGTCGTCGGCATCCTCGGCGTGCGAAGCCAATTCTTCGACGATCGCCCAGCGGTGTTCAAGCGGCAAATGTTGCAGTGCCGACGCTAAGTACAATCGGACGACCGCCGAATCGTCGCTGCTGGCTAGTTGACTCAGGCGTTCTACGAGTTCCGGTGACGGGATCCCGTCTTCGAGTTGGAGCTGAATCGCCCACGATCGTAAATACTCATCGTCACTATTGAGAAGCGTCATCCCCATCGAAGCTGGAATACCGCCCGTCACGTGCAACGCCCACAGAGCACGCAGTTTTCGTGATGGATCACCATTGGCAAGGATCTCTGCCAACCCTTCGCGAGCGGTCGGTGAAATCCCTCGCTCCTGCATGATCCGTCGCGACGTTCGCACGTACCAATCGTTCTTATGCAACTGAAGCTTTACCAACTCGCTATCGCTGAGTTTGCTGAGGTCGACCTTTGGTGCCGTGGTCTTGCCATAGCTAACTTTGTAGATCCGCCCATTCGTCCGATCCCAGATCTCGGGATTGGTGCGATGGCAGGCGTTCGGGTCGTACCAGTCGATCAAATACACCGATCCATCCGGGCCATACTTCAGATTGATGCCTCGAAACCAATGATCGTTCGCAAACAGCAGATCGGGTCCGTGATGCCCGACGTAACCCGAGCCCTCTCGCTCAAGCAAATCGTTGTTGATGCGATTGCCGTGAATGTTGTGGAAGAATAGTTGATTGCGATGTTTGTCAGGCCAGTTGTCGCCGAGATAGATCATCGCCCCCGCGTGTGCATGTCCGCCGCCGGCTTTCGATGTTGTGTTGGGAATGTCTTGCGGTTCTTGTCCCCACCACGCATGATCTCGAATGCTGCCGGCGTAGTGAGCATGGTCGGCGATCGTCTTGATGTCGTCGTAGACATGCGGATTGAAATGTTTGCCGCCTTGGCGTTGATACCGAGCACCTTGAATCACGTGATACAGATGCGGAATGACGCAGGCCGTGATAAACGCCTGGCCGTCGTCATTGAAGTCGACGCCCCAAGGATTGCTGCTGCCCCAGGCAAAAACCTCGAACTGATGCTTCGTCGGATGATAGCGCCAGACACCCGCGTTCAATGGGACTCGCTGATCGTTCGGTGTACCGGGCTTGCCAACATTGGAATAAGTAAAAACGCCGTGGCATCCGTACAACCAGCCGTCCGGTCCCCAGATAAAAGCGTTGAGCGTTTCATGCGTGTCCTGATAGCCGAAACCGTCCAACAGTATTTGCGGTTCACTATCGGGCTTGTCGTCGCTGTCCTTGTCGGGAATGAACATTAAGTACGGAGCAGCACCGACCCACACGCCGCCAAAGCCGACTTCTAGCCCGCTAACCAGATTCAATCCTTCGGTGAAGACTTTGCGCGAATCGAGCGTGCCGTCGCCGTCGGTGTCTTCGAGGATGATGATCTTGTCCTTGCCTTCGCCTTCGGGAGCTCGGTTCGGATAAGTATGTGCCTCGGCCACCCACACACGTCCACGATGATCGATCGAGAAAGCGATCGGTTGGTGAACCTGCGGTTCACCAGCAGCTAACTGCACTCGAAAGCCAAGTGGAACGGTCATGTTCGCCGCAGCTTCTTCCGGCGGGAGTCCGGCGGCCATGCTCTTGGGCAGCTGTGGTTGAGCGGTTCGCCACGTCACGTCGTCGACGGCTTCTCGCTTGTGAGTCAACACGTGACAACCCTTCATGCCTCCCGTGATAATATCGGGCAACTTGTCGCCGTTCACATCGCCGACGATGACTTGCCGACCGATTCCAGCCTCCTCGTCGACCAGGTACGGAATCCATTCGACCCCTTTCTCGGTGCGAGAAAGCTTAAACCAATACACCACGGCACCAGCGTCCCACATCGGACTCTGTGTATGATGCGACCAATAGGTTTTGCCGGTGACAATGTCCTGCAAGCCATCGCCATCAATGTCGGCCAGGTTCACGGAATGGAGTTCGGTGAACACCAAGCCATAGGCGTTGTCCTCGGGCTTGTCCCCCATGATCAGATGCTGACGAAAGACGATCTCGTCGCCGTCTCGCAGTTGCTCGAACCACGCCAGTCCGTAATTATGGGCGTTCAAACTGGTGATGACATCGTTGTCGCCATCGCCATCGACATCGTAGGCATACATCTCGGCACCACCTGCCGGCGCGAATGTCGCCTTGTGAAACGACCATTTTGGATCGCCTTCCGGTGACGCAGGTTGCTCGAACCAACCGTGCTGCATCAGGATGTCGCTTCGCCCGTCCCCATTCACATCACCAACGCCGAGCCCGTGTCCGAACCGTGGCGTGGCAACTTGCTCGGAGACGATATGAAACTTCCAGGTTCCAAACGCTTCTTCCGAATCGATCGTTGCATAGCCAAAGTATCCATCGCGTGTGCAAACCAATTCGGGACGCTCATCGCCAATCAGGTTGGTGAAGTGAGGCGATTCGTTCGACACCCAATCGAACACCTGATGCTTGTTCCAATGCGAATCGAACTTGCCCACGCCGGGATTCTCGTAGACGAAGGCGGGCGTTCCTGGGAAGCCCACAACAAACACATCGTTCCAGCCGTCGCCATTAAAGTCGTAGATCCATGAAAAGAAATTGTCGGCGTACGCTTGGCGGTTTTGAGCTTTTGCCGGATAGATCTCGTGCTTGGTTTCGTAAGTCGGCCCAGCAAACCAGTAAGGCCCATGCACGACATCAACGACCCCGTCGTTATCGACGTCGCCGATGTTCACACCCTCCGAGTAGTAGACATCCGTCAGTTGCTGTCGCTGAAAAGTGTCGAGTTGATGATCGGCGATCACGTGTTCGGATATAGAGACGAGAACGAGAGCCCAGAGAAGAAACGCGTAACGTTTCATTTGTTAGTTCTCCACCGGTCGGAACCGATTTCGTTAAGGGTATGAGTGGGGAGGCAGGTTTCTGCGCAAAGGATTCAAGCAGATCGTTGCGTTAGTATAGCCAGTGCATTCTCGCCGCGACAGCTTCGCTTAGATGGTACCAGGGCTTTCATTTATTGAAGTTGCACAAGATGTACGACGGGCCTCCGAGCCCGTCGAACAACGACTTAGGTTCATCGACGGGCTCGGAGGCCCGTCGTACAAACCTCTCAGTTTGAAAAACTGAAAAGCCCTGTAGATGGTACTACGACCACACCTAGTCGTCGGGATCGCCACCGCTGCCAATCTTGTACGCCGTCCCCACGGCGAGGAAGAAGAACAACGCATCCATTGGTCCGAACATCATGCCAAACGAAATCTCATCCTCAAGCAACTCGGCTAACTCGCCCAACTCGCCAATCGCGGCGAGCACAACGAATTGGTAGACGGCAAACTTCCCGGCGAGGATTCCGACGATTGCCATCGTCGAGGCAATGACACCTCCGAGGAAATCATCGATCCCATCGGACAGGTGATGCGCGTATGCCATTCCGGCACCGGAGCCGAAACCAACACCCCAGGCGATCCAGCCGATCTCGAATCCCGTGACGATCGCAATCACCGCCCACACAACAGCCCCAAGCAAGGCGCCCGCGCCGCTCAGCCCAACTCCGATCAACAACGCCGTTCCACTACTTGTCTCATCGGCTTCGACGGCAGCGCTTGTGATGGGGCCGACCGTGGGAACACTGACCGCGTAGGAATTCGTTGGTTGTGCAGACGCGACGGGTTGTGGAGCCATTTGATAGGGTGCAGGTGCCGTCGGGATCGCGCCGCCGGTCGGAAACTCTTCGTCAAATAACGAGTTGCTATCCTGCGCTACAGTTCCCGTTGATGCCGCGTCGCCGAACAGGTCGCCCCCAAGCGGATCGTCGCCAAACAGCGGGTCGTTATCCATCGCTTCGACGACGACGGGAGCAGGAATCGGCATCACCGCACCGCACTTGCACTTCGCCTTCTTTCCGGCGAGTTCGTCTTTGACGTTATAGTCTTTCCCGCATGACGGACATGCAAAGTTGATTGGCATGCGCAGGAACTCCTAACTGCCAGTTCGGATGAGCCAAGGTTCCGAGTATACCGAGCATGCACCGGAGTACAATCGTTTTTCTGCGATGACTTTGGTCCGAAGCTAGTCGCGGGATCGCGACTCAGTCGTCGCTCCCCTCGTCGGATAGCTCACGTCGCAACCACGCTCGAATCATGGTCCATTCTGCCTCCACCGTGCGTTTCGATACGCCCAGCACCTCGGCAACTTCAGCAACGGTCAAACCGCCAAAAAATCGCAGTTCGACGATCTTGCCTTGACGCGGATCGCGCTCGCTCAACTTCGCAATGGCTTCGTCGACGGCGAGCAGATCTTCATCGCGCTGCGTCGAGATTCGCAAGTCATCGTGCAACTCGATGCGTTGCCGATCGCCTCCGCGTTTCTGTCGCTGTTTGGTTCTCGCATGATCCACGAGGATGCGACGCATGATTTCGGCACCGACGGCAAAGAAGTGTGTGCGGCCTTGCCAGTTGACTCGCGTTTGATCGATGAGTTTCAAAAAAGCCTCGTTAACTAACGCGGTCGACTGCAACGTGTGGCCTGGATTCTCGCGTCGCAAGTAGTTGGAAGCCAACTGTCGCAGGTCGTCATAAACAAGCGGCATCAGCTGCTCGGCGTCGGGACGTTTTCCTGTGCTGGCGCTGGCGAGAAGTTCGTTAAGTTCGGCTGATTTGTCGTCCATAGCAAGGCTCGCATGCTGATGATTGGAGGCCATTCAATCTATCGCAAAGTCCGCTGGCGGACACCAACCCTCGATTCTCATCTTTTTTGGAAACTTCTGCGGACTTCGGAATCGGCTGTCGCGTTACCAGTGACAAGGAAATGAATCGTCCGCTGAGCTGCCCGCCGCGAGCGTCGTTTTGGTTTATATCCCTGGATCGAAACAGCTTCGGCGGGCATTTTTCAAATCGAGGTCACGATGATGACTACCGAACGTTCGCTAATCGACAACGCACTTCACGGCAACGCCGAGGCTTTCGGTGAACTGGTCCGCCTGCATCAAAACCGTTTGTTCACCGCGATGGTACATGTCGTCGGCTGTCCCGCCGAAGCCGAGGACGTCGTTCAGGAAGCCTTCATCCGCGCATTCCGCAAGCTGGATCGGTTTCGCGGTCAGGCCAATTTCTACACCTGGCTCTATCGGATCGCCTTCAATCGTTCCGTAGATCGTCGTCGCACACAGAAACCAACGCGATCACTCGAAACGGCCAAGCAGCAAGTGGAGCAACGAGCGACGGGAGAAGAGCAATCGCCAAGTCGATCCTTGGAGTTGCAAGAGCAGAGCCAGCGCGTGCGATATGCGCTCGACCAGCTGTCGGAAAGCGATCGCGCGATCCTGATACTTCGCGAATTCGAGGAATGCGACTATACGACGATCTCGGAAATGCTTGGTCTGAAAGTCGGCACCGTGCGGAGTCGGCTGCATCGAGCACGAGGACACTTGATGGAGGAACTCAAGAGTCTCGATCTGCAGACTGGCTCCGACAGCAGCCGCAACCCGTCGACCCTCGCCTGAAAACTCGCCCTAGAGGTTAGAACCCGCAGCGCCGGACTCGAAGCACACCATTACTAGCACGTGCAAATCGTCCGCGCTCTTTACTCGGGGGTATAATTTCCCAATCCTCCACCAAATCGGGCCTCCACCGAATCGGGGCATCTTGCAGCGGGCGATTTTACTGTGCAGGTCAGGTCATTGTGCAACGCTAGGCAACTTCGTCCGCTAGAACTCATAGTTCTTGTCGGAGCGATTTCTAGCACTCTTGGCTGTCAGGCGACTCGCACGACAACGCTCCGCCCTATTGCTTCGGAATCCTTCAGTCCCGCTCCGACGCTGTCGTACGCCAACCCGCAAGTAATTGTGCCGACGCAGGCCAACGCCTTTGTCGCGCCACAGCCAATCCAAGCTCCCGTTCATTCGCACGCACTCGATGCGGCCGATGCAAGTTGGCGATCTGCTAGCGAAGCCGAGCGTGCGAATTCGTCGGTGTGCGTTGATCACTACTATCACACGGCAGCAGTGACCTGGCCTTGTCTCGGCCCGCAATTTCCGGACGCCGATCGGCAACACGCGTGGCAGCTCTATCATGCGAGTCTCGCAAAGCTCGTTGAAACGGGGCAGAGGTTTCACCGGCTCGAACCCGATCGCGGCTTGAAAGTGAATACGGCTCAAGGCGCCGGTTACGTTGCCATTGAGTACGGCGGATTTCCTTGGCAGCCTGACGACTTCAATCGCTTGGAGCCGGCGAGCCTTACGAACCAAGATCCCAAGATCGATCGCGTGATCCAGCAGAACGGATTGGGAGTGCCTTTCGTCGCCATCCGTCAGCGTCCGGAGTCGAGCGACTTTCTGCCCAGTCGAACTGCGTTTGCGGCCACGGCTGTGTTGGAGCCAAATGCGGGCGGTGTCAGCAGCAACGATGTCGTACGAACGATGTACTCATCACCGGATCAGTCGGTCCCCACGATCGCGACGCTTCGATTGGTTGATCCGACTCGCATTGACCAACTTGTGATCGACGGACAGTCCGTTCCGATCGCCAGCAACTTGTCGACGGCAATTTCGGATTCGCTGAGCAAGACAGATGATTCCCCGATCGAGAGGCTGATGCGTCCCGATTCGCTGAACGAATTTGACGGCTTGCAAATGCTGGAGCCTTATCAACCCGGCAAGATTCCAATCATCTTTGTGCATGGCTTGATTTCGGATCGCTCGACTTGGGCCAACATGACGAACGAACTGCGAGCGGTCCCTTGGATCCAAGCTCGCTATCAGTTCTGGTACTTTCAGTATCCGACGGGTGAGCCGTTCTTGCGATCTGCGATGACCCTTCGCGAACAGGTGTACGCGGCTGTCGAGCAACTCGACCCGCAGGGCCAGGACGCGGCGCTGTCGCAGATGGTGTTGATCGGCCACAGCATGGGTGGCCTCGTTTCCAAGCTGCAAGCGACGTGGAGCAGCACGACGATCTGGGATGCTTACGCCAATCGCCCTTTCCCCCAAATTCAAGGACCACCGCAAGGACTGGATCTGGTGTCGCGATTGTTCTTCTTTGAACCGGCGCCGTTCGTTAAACGCGTCGTCTTTATCGGCACACCGCATCAGGGTGCCGCATTGGCATCTCGATCCGTCGGTCGGCTGGCCGCTAACATGGTCCAGGAACCGCCGGATCGAAAACAAATGCATCGCATGCTGATCGCAGCGAATCCAGGCGTTTTTCGAGCGGACTTTCAACAACGCATCCCCAGTAGCGTCGACTTGTTAGAGCCGGACAGTCCGTTGCTTGCGGCGATGATGCGTCTGTCACTCGCATCCGACGTGCGAATCCACTCGATCGTCGGCATGCGGCAAGGCGGATTCGGGGCCGCGTCCGACGGTGTCGTTCCCGTCACGAGTGCTCGTCATCCGGGAGCCACCAGCGAGTACTTCATCAACGCCAGCCACGGCCAACTGACTCGCCACAAAGAGACGATTACCGAGGTCTCGCGAATTCTGGCCGAACATCTGTACGAAGCGGCCCCACGCTGATCCGCCTAGTGCTGCGTTACAGCTAAGGATTAGGGTGAATGAAGTTAGCCGCTGGCCGTAAGGCCCCGGGCGCGCCCTGCATTCCTCGCCGCCCGACCGCTTACGCGTCACGGCTCACGAAACGGGCAAACCCTAAAATCAAGTTGTAACGCAGCACTATTACGCTTTAAGTTCGACGTGTTCGTAAGATGGACGCCTCGTCCGTCCAAGGTTCCAAACGGTTTCCCGATTGGGCGAGGCATCCAGCCTACAAATGGTATCACCACCGCGTCGCCGAGAATCTGGTGCGTCGTCAGCCAGCCATGTAAGATAGGCAGGACGCGTTCGGCCCAACCTTTCATGGCGTTCCATCGGTCATTGCCCTACCGTCCGTATGAACCTTATGAGATATCACAACCGTTGCTCCTTGCTGACCATTCCTGTCATCGCGTCTCTCGTGATCTCGCTGATCGTCTCGCCTGAATTCGCACAGGCTCCGAATTCGTTCGTCGGCAACTGGGCAATGACCATGCCAAACGGCAGTGCTGCTTGGCTGTCGATCGAAGAACACGCGGACATAATGGCCGCCACGTTGTGGACCGTGGGTGCGGTTAAGGCGATCGCCGACTTGCCTTGGTCGGATCAGATCTTGGCCTTGAACGTTTGAGTCTTACCATTCTGTTGGGAGCCGAATATGCGATCGATCTTGTTGACGACTCTGACGCTCGCGTTGGCGTTGTCTGCGACTGCCGCAGACAAACCCAATATCGTCTACATCATCTGCGATGATCTGGGCTATGGCGATGTCCATTGCCTGTCGCCGGCGACTAGTAAGATACCGACGCCGAACGCTGACCAACTGGCCAAGGAAGGGATGATCTTCACCGATGCTCATTCCGGATCGTCCGTTTGCTCGCCCACTCGCTATGGCATCATGACCGGACGATACAGTTGGCGAACGCGGCTACAGAAAGGTGTCGTAACTGGATTCGCGCCGAGCTTGATTGCTCCGGATCGCGTTACGGTGGCAAGCTTCCTCAAGCAGCAAGGCTATGCTACCGCCGCGGTCGGTAAGTGGCATCTCGACTTTGAGTATCTCGATCCCGATACCGGCGAACCGTATTCACAGAAGGAGTATAAGACGCCGCCGATCGGCGCACGCATCCCAGACGGGCCCGTTCATCGTGGCTTCGATTACTATCATGGATTCCACCACGCTCGTAACATGGAGGCGGTGATCGAGAACGATTACGTGATCGCACACGATGATGTCATTAACATGCTGCCGCGGTTAACGCAGAAGTCCGTCGAGTACATCGAGTCGCGTGCGGGCAAGGCGGAGCCTTTCTTTCTGTACGTCCCGCTCGGGTCGCCTCACACACCAATCGTTCCGTCGCCCGAGTGGCAGGGCAAGAGTGGCCTCGGCGACTACGGCGACTTTGTGATGCAGACCGATAACGTCGTTGGTGCAATCTCGTCCGCTTTGGCAAAGCATGGCATGACGGACAACACGCTCGTAGTCTTCACGAGCGACAACGGATGTTCCAAAGCAGCAGGTATCGACAAACTGGCGAAGCAAGGCCATCTCGTCAGCGCACACATGCGAGGATCGAAGGCCGACATTTGGGACGGAGGGCATCGCATTCCATTCATCGTTCGCTGGCCGGGAACTGTCGCACCCGGAACACGCTCGGATCAGCTGACTTGTTTAACCGACTTACTTGCCACGTCGGCGGATATCATGGATGTCGAGGTTCCTGTTGGCAGCGGCGAGGATAGTGTTAGCTTCGTGCCAGCATTATTAGGTAAACCAATCGAATCGAGCCGCGCTGGCGTGATTCACCATTCCTTCAGCGGCCATTTCGCTTATCGCCAAGGCAACTGGAAGCTGATCCTGGCACGAGGATCTGGCGGTTGGAGTTCTCCCAAAGAGAACGAAGTGCCCAAGGACGCCCCCTTTGCACAACTTTACGATCTGGAAGTTGATCCTGGCGAGACGAACAATCTGTATGCGGCCAAACCGGAAATCGCGAGTCGTCTCCTGTCGCAATTGAAGAAGGAAATCGCCGCTGGCCGCAGCACGGCAGGATCACCCTCGAAGAACGATGTTAACGACATCGTTCTGTGGAAGAGTGGCGAGTCGGCCGATGCCCCCAAGAAGAAAAAGAAAGCGAAGTGAGTCACAACAATCCCGTCAGTTCGATCGCCTCACGGAATGAAGAAGCCTCGGTAACGTTGACCGAAGTTGTGAAGGGTGCCGACCTGAAAGAGAAGCTCAGCCGCCAAATGGAGCCTTCCCTCAACGGAACGGTTCCCAATCCATGGCCGTAAGTGGTGCCGGATTTGTCGCTGACAACAGACTGTCTGCTTCACCACGCAAACTAGTATGCACGCTGCTAACGCTGCAAGCCTAGTGCTGCGTTACAGCTTGATTTTAGGGTTTGCCCGTTTCGTGAGCCGTGGCGCGTAAGCGGTCGGGCGGCGAGGAATGCAGGGCGCGCCCGGGGCCTCACGGCCAGCGGCTCACTTCATTCACGCTTACTCCTTAGCTGTAACGCAGCACTAGCCCGCGACTTCCAGTCCGTTCAGCGATCCGGTCGACGAGGCAAACGAATCGGCCTCCAATCCCATGGCTCGTAGCATCGTCACGAAGAGGTTTGCCAAAGGCTCATTGTTCTTCGCGTCGAAGGCCAGATGCGAACCGTGCTTGTACGGGCCACCGGCAAGAAGTATCGGCAAGTTGTTCGTGGTATGGGCGTTGGCGTTGCCGAGATTGCTGCCCAACAGCACCTGCGTCCGGTCGAGGAGTGTCGCGTCTCCTTCTGTTGTTTCGGCAAGCCCTTGAACGAACTCAGCCCAAATGCGAATCGTCTCGCGATCGATTACTTCAAGTTGCTTAATCATCTCGTCAGTCATGCCGTGATGGCTCAACGCATGATATCCCTTCTCGACGCCCTTCAGCGGAGGCACCAGCGAACCACTGTGCCCACACAGTGTGATGACTCGCGTCGAGTCGGTTTGCAACGCCAAGCGAATTACATCGAAGTGCAATTTCAAGCGACCGGTGATGTCTTCACTGGGAAGGCGAGGCGGTTGCGAAGCATCAACTGTCGGCTTGGGCGTTTTAGCCCACACCTCCGCCTTTTGAAGTCGCTGTTCCGTCTCGCGCACTGCCGTGAAGTACTGTTGCAGCTTATCTTGATCCCGCTTACTAAGCTTGCCACGCATCGCATTCGCATCTTCCAACAATACATCGATCACGCTGTGACCGTCCTCCAACCGTCGCCGCTGATCGGCAAGTTGCTTCACGCTGCCTTGCAGAAACAATTTAGAGTACGCATTTCCGGGATCCTTCTCGGCAGGGATCGCGACGCCGTTGGCGGACCAGGAGAGGCTTTGGTCTCCGAGCGTCAACGATCCAAAACGGGTTTGGCTGCCAACTTGTCTTGCGATGAGTTGGTCGAGTGAAATCGTGTTCTTAAAACTTCGGGCGCCGGGATGGGGTGCGGCAGTGAGGAAGGATACTTCGGCTGAGTGTCCGCCATCGACATCTGGGTGACTCGTTCCCGAGATGAGCGTGAACTTGTCGCGTATTGCAGCCGCCGGCGCTAGGCTCGCGGTTGCGGTGTAATTCTCGCCCACTTCGGTTGGAAAGAAGCTGGGACCATGAAAGCCGAGTGGGATATTGATCGCGACGATGCGTTGCGGTCCCGGTTGGGCTAGGGCACCGAAAGCCGTTCTCGGCGAGAGCGATTCGAGCAATGGCATCGCCAACGCCACGCCGGCACCGCGAAGTAGTGTGCGCCTTGTCAGCGTATGTTGGTAACGTCTAGTCATCAAAGTGCCTATCGCTGCGAGAATGTTGGACTCAAAACGATTTCGCGAACAAGCGAGCGGAGGCCGTGCTTGGGATTTCGTGTCAGCTCCGCCACACGTTCAATCTCGGCGCGATCGGAGAATCCCATCTCGCGCCCAAGGCCATACGTAAACAACTTCTCGGTCAGGCAGCGGGCAAAATCATCCCGGTGAGCGAGCAACATCTTCTTGAAGCCGCGAATGTCGTCAAACGTCTCGCCCGTCGACCACATTCCTGAAGGATCGACTGCGGCTCCCTCGACAAGCCGCCCCCATCCTTTGTCGGCAAACTGAGGATTCACCTGAAACCGAATGTAATTTGTCCGGAAACGACCGACGGGATCAAAACTCTCGAGCGCAAATCCTGGCGGATCGATGTATTGGTGACAGACGCGACAAGACTCGGAGTCGCGATGCTTTTCAAGTTGTTCTCGAACCGTTGTGGTACCGCGGATATCAGGTTCGATCGCCGCGACACTGCCCGGAGGCGGGGGAACGTGCTTGCCGAGTATGTTTTCAAGTGCCCACACTCCGCGCACCACCGGCGAGGTATTTGTGCCGTTCGCAGTGACTTTAAGAACTGCGGCCTGAGTCAGTACGCCGCCGCGTACGCTCTCGGCGGGTAAGCTCACAGGGCGCAGTTCCGCTCCCTGGACTTCAGGTAATCCATAGTGCTCGGCAAGGCGGCGATTCAGCATCGCAAAATCGGAATCGAGAAAGAGATCGATGCTTCCGTCTTCTGATAACAGTTTGCGAAAGAAGGCTTGCGTTTCCCAGATCATGCTGTGTTTGACATAGTCGTCGAACTCAGGAAAGAGTTTGCTGTCTGGAGTCGTCTCGTCGATTTCGCGCAGTCGCAACCATTGACCGGTGAAGTTGTCAATAAATCTCTCGATACGAGAATCACGCAACATGCGATTGACTTGGGAGGCGAGTACTTCTCTGTCGCTCAACCGTCCTGCTGCTGCAAGTTGAAGCAACTCGTCGTCCGGCAGGGAACTCCAAAGAAAATAGCTCAGCCGACTCGCTAACTCCAAGTCGCTAATCCGTTCGGATGGGCTGCCGTTCGTCTCGGCGAGATAGAGAAAGTTAGGCGAACAAAGTACCGAGGCGTAGCCAACCTGCAACGCTTGGTCGAACGATCTTCCAGCAGCGAGTCGCTCGTTGATCAAAGCCAGATAGCGATTTACTTCCGCATCGCTCGCTGGTCGGCGAAACGCTCGCCGCATGAAGGCTCGCAACAGCATCTCCGCATCTGCCTGTGTGGCGTTGTCGAGGTCGACGCTTCCGACGAGACGCTGGTGACTTGCGGGAGGCCAGGCATCGTACAGCGGACCGGAAATTGTCACGGGACCGAAGCCGATCCCCGGAGATTTGTTCTGTACGGGATCGTTCACCCACTCTGGCAGGCCGATGGCATGGAATTGAACAATGCCCTTGGCTGGCATTACTGCCTCAAATTCAAAGGCTGTCGGCTCGGCGGCTGCTTCGTAGTACCTGACCTGGCCAGCAGCATCGACCAAAAAGGTGAGTGGACGAGAACTGTTGCGCGTCGCGGCTTCGAACGAGAAACGGTAACGGCCCCGAGTAGGAACGGGTTGAGTGCGCGTGGCGATCTTCGAGTACGTCGACTTACTCACCATGAACGTTACGATGCGATCATCAACGAGCTCGTACGATTTGCCGAAGTAGGGCTTCACTTCCTTTATGGAGTCGGCGGTTACCGTCTCGGTGATCGGAGGATTGCCGCGCACGATCGCCGCTTCGATTGCGAATTGCGCCGCTTCTAAATACGCCTCCATCTGTTCGGTCGAAATCGCCAACGCCTCGCCGTTATTGTCGAATCCACCCGCGATCTGATCCTCAGGAAGAAACGGCTTGAGTTCGGTATCGATCAGTAGCAGGTCGTGGACTGTGTTCTGATACTCTTCGCGATTGAGACGCCGATGAACCACTTCACGCTGTGCGCGATCAGCTTGTGTCAGGCGAGGCGATATCCAAGCCAGCATTGCCTCCACCTCTGAGACGGCAGGACGCGGCATCTCTTTCGGCGGCATTTCGCCACGTGCAATCCGGTCGTAGATCCTCGTCCAACGGTCGACCAGATCCGAGGAATCCATTCCGCCATCAAATCGAGTGAGGTCGAGGTCGCCTTCCGGTTCTGAATTGCCGTGACAATCGTAGCAGTGCGATTTCAGAAACGGACGCATCGCGTCAGAGAAGCCAGCCGCAACCGTGCTACTCCCAGCTTGCCCGGCGAAGAGTAAGAAGAGAGCGAGTAGCCGCGTGGTTTGCAGCTTTGCATGTCGATAACGAAGTGTCTGCGTGTAATGTTGGCCTTCGGATGGTATCAACGTCGCGTTCCGAGGTAGATGGACTGGTGATTGCATGACAAAATGTTCAATGGGCGCCTGGCCGATGCCTCCTCGCCACGGGCGGGCGTTGGGCAGAGTCACTTCTATTTGAGCGAAGTTAGATACGCCAGCAGGTCAGCTACTTGCTGGGCGGTCATATCTCGTAACAGCAGTTCGGGCATGAGCGACTTGGGCTGTGTCGCGAGTTGCTCGACATCGTCGACCGGAACAACGACCAACGCGTTCGCAGCATCTCGAAGTACAACTTCCTTGTCATCCTTGCTAACGAGCAATCCGGTCAGCACTTGTCCTTGCTTTGTTTCGACGAGATACGTCAAGTACTTGGCATCGATTCGCTTCGATGGCTCAAGGATACTTTCCAGCAGTTCGGTCGGAGGATATTTCTTCCCAATCGTCGTCAGATCCGGTCCGACCTCTTTGCCGTCTTGCCCGATCCGGTGACAGTTTTTGCAGGATACGCCCGCCGTCTCGAAGAACACTTGTTTGCCTCGGGCGACGTCGCCAGATAACGAAAGGATCTGGTCTGAATTGACAACACTGCCGAGTCGTTTGACACGTTGGTCTGGTGGGAGAAATCGCTCGAACAGGTCTCGCACGCTAACTTCCGCATGTTGCGTCGCGTGATCGATGGCCAGTGCAGCAACCGGGGGAGACACGACTCCGGTGTCGATCGCTCTCAAGAGCATCAAGGCACCGCTGGTGGTTGAGAGTAAGTGTTCGACGATTCGCTTCTGGTCTCCCGTTTGTTCCGCAGCAGCCAGTTCCTCGAAAGTTGTTGCCAGATCGACTTGCAGCGTTGCCGCTTCGTCGTTCGCCGGGAGTCGTCGTATCCAGTCATCGATCAACTGCAGGCCAGCAACATCGACCTCCGTCGAGCCGATGTGCGGCATACGGCCTCCACCGAGCTTCGCCATGCGATACAAGAGTACGGATCGAAAAGGATCGCCCGGCGCGATGACTTGTGCATTGTGAATGCCAAACGTTCCCTGCGTCGGACGAACACCGAGCATATTCGACTCTTCCAAGGGGACGTCGTAGTGCATCTTCGAGAGCACTGCTCCGCCAGCATGTTGACGGTGACAGTGGGCGCAGTTCGCTTGGAGGTAGGATCGAGCACGGTCATCGAGTTCCCCCGACGGATCATGTGGATTGGCGAGATAAGGGCGACCCTCGGCAGCAATCGGATTCGCGATCAGTCGAATATGAGCCAGCGTATCCAGTTGCGATGCAACGAGGCCATCGTAATCGTGTTGCTTGTTTAACTGCGGCGTGTTGAACGCCAACGGAGGCCCGGACCATTTGTTGTGACAGCGCTGGCATTCTGCGCGACCTGAAAACCGCCATGTCTGCTTTCGCAAGCCACTCGCCGCTTTACGATCAATGATTTCAAACGTCCGTTCCGCGCCGGAGCTATCTACCAGCGTGGCATCCGATTGTTCCTCGTCCCACGCGTATGTGTAGGTCATCCAGTCAATACCATCGAAATGCAGAAGCTGTGTTTCGATAAGACGACGAGTGGCGGGATCGCCCTGCTTCATCTCCAGGGACAGCGACTTTACGAGCACGGAATCCTTTGGAAATGTCCAGGTCGCATCGGTGACAGTAATCGAAGTCTCGTTCGGGATGGCAACGAATCGTTCGGCGAATGCATAGTCCGCCCAAGGCTCGGCATTGATCGAGTAGGGGACCACACCTGCTGCTGGTTCTTGGTCGACCGCGGAGGTAAACAATCCCGTTTCGCTGAGCTTTCTCGGAAACGTACTCGACTGATCCTGAGTGGGGTTGGGAATGAGGCGATGGATGGTCCCGGCCGTGTGGTCCAAAAGATAGAGTTCCCCGTCATGATCCTCGCCGAATGACACGACACGGTGTGTTGTGTCAGCGAGTTCCCGATGGTCGACGACTTGGCCGTCTTCGTAGCGAAAGCCCCACAACTTTCCTGTGTCGTAATCGCCGTAGATGTGAGTTCCTTGCAGTTCCTTCAGTCGCGAACCGTAGTACGTCAATCCGCCGGTTATCGACGAAGATTCTGTGTGCGAATGTTCGATCGTGGGCGGCAAGATCGGGGTCGGGCCGCGTGTCCATTCGGGATGGGTCGAGTGCCAGCCTTCCATGACGGCCCAACCATAATTGCCGCCGCGCTCAATGCGATACAGCATCTCCCACAATTCCCAGCCAACATCTCCTACCCACAGATCACCAGTTTGCCGATCGAAACTCATCCGCCATGGATTGCGCAAGCCATAGGCCCAGACTTCACCGCGCGCCCCGTCCATGTTCACGAACGGATTGTCCTCGGGAATTTTGTAGTTCTTGCCATCGTCCACATGGTCGACGTCGATACGAAGAATCGACGACAACAAGTTACTGAGATCCTGCCCGGCGCGTAGCGGATCGGGCGGATTCGCTGGCCCGGCGTCGCCCGTCGAGATGTAGAGGCAGCCATCCGGCCCGAACTTCAGGCAGCAACCGTTGTGTCCGCCGGATAACCACGTCACTAAGGTCGTCTCCGTCGAAACGTCAATCGTCGGTGGGTTGTCGTCGGTCATTTGAAAGCGAGCCACGTGCGTTCCATCGGGCAGGTCAGCCGCTTTGATGTAGCAAACGTAACAGTACCGATTGCGTTCGAATTCAGGATGAAACGCCAGTGAGTAAACGGCGCGGACGCCCGGAACCTGCTTGGCAAAGTCGACCACCAAATCGGCCGTCATCACATCCGGCTGATTGGGAAACGAAAACACCTTTCCCGATTGCTCGACAACGAACAGACGATCGCTACCAGGTGCTGCGGTGATATCCAAGCAGTGATTGAATTGGAGGCCAGGAAAGACTCGCTCGGTAACGTAAGGCAGCGGTGGTTCAGGCGAACCTAGGATACGAGACGTTGTCCAAGGCGAACGCGTTTCGATGCCCGTTTTCGGTCGCTCAGCCAGTGAGCTACGCTCTGTGACGAACGACAGCCACGCGACGCCAATCATCACGCCAAGGATTCGAGAGGCACGACGCTTCGATTGATCCATGCAAGAGTCCTTCTTCAATAAGCTCAAATCGACTCCAATTCGTTGCATTTTACTGATCGACGTTTCTCTCTCGAATCAACTTCGAAAGATATTTCGCCGTCTCGTCAGCGATCACATTATAGCCCGCCAGATTCGGGTGACGGTCGCCATACCATCCGGGCAAATCACCAAGAATCGCATCGAGTTCGTTGGCCATCACTTCCACACCAGCACCGTTTATGAACGGCTTGACCAATTCGTGATACTGACTGGGGATTTTCTCCAACGGGTAACGTCGATAGTTGAGCATGTTCGGCCCCTTCACCAACTCAGCCGCATAACGCGGATAGATATCGAAGACCACAAGCTTTTCTTCGCTCGCGACTTGGCGAACCAAGTCGTTGATTTCTTTGCTCGCCGCTTCGTCGGCAAACGGGATCACGGTCATTGGGATGAGCAACGCCTGGGGATGATCTTGTCGCAGCCGATCAAGTAACTCGTGAAAGTCTTT
The DNA here is from genome assembly GCA_020638975.1 of Planctomycetaceae bacterium. Classification (GTDB taxonomy): domain Bacteria; phylum Planctomycetota; class Planctomycetia; order Pirellulales; family Pirellulaceae. The sequence continues at coordinate 89,203 of JACKHN010000006.1, read as the reverse complement.
TGGGAAGTTCACAGCGAAATCTTCGCGTCGCGCTCGGTCATTCAGCCCGTAGCGAATGAAAACGTAATCCAAACCGGGCAGCTTCGCGGCATCGCGGTCATACCGACCGGAGTCAAACAGCCTGCGGATGTACTCGCCACTGAGGCTGGAATTGATCACGTGGCATGGTGGTAGATCGCTCTCCGCCGCCAATAATTGCTCCAGAACTTGTTCCAAGTGTGGACCTTCGGGTTTCAGTCGCCGAGGCACACTGCCTTCCGTCGTGCTGTCGCCGAGCAGCAAGATCTGCAACTTGCCTTCGTGCTCGGCATTCGCGCGAGGTGGCGACAACACGATCGCGAGGACGATACCAGCAGCGAGGATTATCAATCTGTTCGAGACAAGCGACCAATGCGTTTTCATCAGAGAAGTCCTATGTCGGAGAGTCCTGTGCTTTGGTGGAATCAGAAGTCGGATAGTTGCTTCGGCGCGATCGCAACTCGCAATGCGTTCAAGACCGCGACGACATCGATGATCTCTTGAGCGATGGCTCCGGCCACGGGTGGCAAGTAACCGGCAGCCGCGATGAACATTCCAATCAAACTCAACGCCATCCCGCCAACGGCACTCTGCAGAGCAATCGATCGCATACGGCGACTGACATGCAGCAACTCGTCAACCTTCTTGAGCGAACTGTCCATAATAACAGCGTCCGCTGCTTCGGAGGTAACATCACTGTTTTGGCCAAACGCCACGCCCACGGTGGCTGCCGTCAGGGCAGGTGCGTCGTTAATGCCGTCCCCGAGGAATATTGTGTCAGCCTTCGTCGTCTCTTCGCGAACCAACGCCAACTTTTGCTCGGGGCTTTGGTTGAAATAGACTTCTTCGATACCAACTTGATTGGCGAGATAACGCACTTCGCTCTCACGATCGCCGGAAACCAGCATCACGCGTGCGAAGGCGTGTTTAGGACGAAGGTGTTGAATGAACGAAGCACCTTCTTGACGCGGTTCATCGCGAAAGCGGTAGGTTGCTGCATAGCGACCGTCGACAACGATCACACACTCCAGGCCCCCGGCAAGCGGCGGCAATGCCGATGTGTCGTCGGGGTAGTCGGCAGCAAGCTGCTTGCGACTGATCACACGAACCTCGCGATCATCGACCTCGCCACGTAGGCCTTCACCCGGTCGTTCGCTCAGCGAGTTTGCATCGTCCAGCACGATTCTCCGCTCGCGCGCTGCGGCAACGACGGCACCCGCTAACGGATGTTTTGAATAGCGTTCTAAGCTGGCGACAAGTTTCAAGACCGTATTTGCGTCGAACCCATGCGCGAGAAGATCCTCGGTCAAATGAGGTCGACCGTAGGTGAGCGTGCCTGTCTTGTCAAAGATCACGGTCCGGCACGTATCAATCGTTTCCAGGACGGCCGGATTCTTGATAATGATTCCCAGCCGAGCGGACAGCGAGATCGAACCAATCACGGCCACGGGGATCGCGATCAAAAGCGGGCAGGGCGTCGCAACAACGAGAACGGCCAAGAACCGCACGGCTTCGCCGCTAGCCGCCCAAGCAATCAAAGCCAGCGAGACGGCAACGGGCGTGTAGATCGCTCCAAGTTGATCGCCGAGTCGTCGAATACGAGGGCGATGCTGCTCCGACTCTCGCATGACTTGCATGATCTTCGCATAGCGAGAATCGATGGGAAGTTTGTCTGCGTGAATCGTCAAGGCTGTCTCGCCATTGATTGCTCCCGACAGCACTTGCGATCCCGGCGTCTTTGACATCATGTACGGCTCGCCGGTGAGATACGATTCATCCATCACGCCGTGTCCTTCGACAACGGTCCCATCCACCGGGCACACCTCGTGCGGGAAGACGACAATCGCATCGCCGATCTGGAGTTGATCGAGTTCGACTTCGCTGACGGTCGAGTCCTGTTTGCGATGTGCAACCGAAGGCATTCGCTTGGCGAGTGCTTGCAACACGGACGATGCACGGCGGACGGCGAAGGATTCAATCGCTTCACCGCCGGAGAGCATCAAGACAACCAACGTGCCAGCTAGGTATTCCTCTAACAACACGGCGGTCGTGATCGAGATTCCCGCCAACAAGTCCGAGCCAAACTCACGTCGAAAGAGCTTGATCAGCAGATCGAAAACAAGCGGGATGCCACCGAAGACAAGTGCCGCGTAGAGCGGGTAAGCTGCGACGGATTCATCAACTCCCGAGCCATACCGCAATCCGACATGAATCGAGATCGCTCCCAATGCCAATACCGCAATCGGGCGATGCTTGCCGTCCCACCAGGTTGCTTTGCGTTCTACTTGCATTGCGTCTCGATCCAATCCTTGTTTGTTACGGGCCCATTGTACGGGCACAATCTTCGGCCGTCAGGGAGGTCTGGACTAGTTCGGAGGGTTGAATTACCAATCACTCGACCTGATACTAGGGACCGCCAACGCAGAAGCTGTTCTAATGTTTCACGTTGGCCGCAACCCAATACCCCGTCATTCAAGCGCCACCAACGAGGAGTCCACACCATGAAGAACGGTTCGCCTTTCATCGCCGCGACGATCGCGATTTGTTTTACTTGGCCCTTAATCGCGGTCGGCGAGACGAAGCCCGTTCGAATGGGTTGCGGGATAATGACGTTTGATACGGTGCCAGGTTGGGGACTGAGACCGGATGGGCAGTCGGCGTTGGGACCGACTCACGGTGGCGTGGTGATCGACAAGGCGGGCAACATTTATACAAGTGCCAACAAGGGCGTGGTGGTCTTCTCGCCCGATGGCAAGGTGATCCAGTCTTATCTTGGGGATCAGTACTCAAGTATTCATGACATGGAGATTCGGGAAGAAGAAGGCGGCGAGTTTATCTATGGAGCACGCAACGCGAACGCGGAAGGAATCAAGTTCAACGCTCACAGTGGCGAGATCGTGTTGAAGTTACCGTTCCCCGTCGAATCGGGCCTGAAGCTCGAAAAGTTCAATCCGACTGCAATCACCGTCGCTCCCAACGGTGACATCTTCCTTTCAGACGGCTATGCGAGTAATCACATTTTCAAATTCGATAAGGCCGGCAAATACTTGATGCACTTCGGCTCGAAAGGCAACGAGCTTAAAGAGTTCAACACAGCTCATGGCATGACGCTCGATACGCGTTACGAGCCTCCTCGCTTACTGATTTGCGATCGCAACCATCAGCCCAAGGGTCGCTTGCTGCACTATGATCTCGATGGGAATTTCATCGAGGAAGTGGTGACTGGTTTAGGCATGCCCACGTCCGCCGCGGTGCAAGGTGACTACGTGTCCGTGCCAGACCTGCATGGACGACTGGTGATCCTCGACAAGAGCAACACGATCATCGCTGTACTTGGCCACAATGCTGATCCTAGTACGCGAGTGAACTTCAATGTACCGCAAGATCAATGGATCGAAGGCATCTTCAACGGCACACATGGATCTTTCTGGGACGCCGACGGCAATCTCTATGTCCAAGACTGGAACGTATCTGGACGCATTATGAAGTTGGTGCGCGTCAAGTAATCGCCTGAATCGGGTATTGAAGACCAGCTCAAAAATAGCTTCGGCATTTTAAGAGTAGGGTCCGCTGTGCGGACCAGGAATCCCTGAGGTCCGCACAGCGGACGCTACACAAAAGAAAGAAGAGTTGTTGGGCCGATTCTAAGCGTTCCTGACATGGAATTAGGAAACTTGCTGGACGGCTTGATTGAACAGATGCCGCACGGCTCGTCCGCTGATGGTTTCTTTTTGGAGGAGTTCTAGAGCGATCAACTCAACTGCTTTGGCGTGACCTTCGTCACCGAGTAAATGCTCCGCCTTGCGGAGAAGACGCGTCTCAAGACGCTCAAGCTGACGCTCGTTTGTGGCCCGACTAGCCAGTAGTCGTTTGACCGCTCGCAAATCTTGAGCAGCTCCGCGTACGCAATGACGAGTTGTAAAGTGACTTTCCGCAACCATACCGGCGAAAAGAATCAGAACGTCGTCTTCCAACCAATCTTTCGAAGCTTTGAGCCGCCCCTTTTGGATCTTACACGCACCGAGGCGACTGCCTCCGGTTTGCAGCTGTGCGGGTGAGATCGTGACCTTTTCAATCGGACGGCCCAACGTCAACGCCATGACAGCGTGACCGGCTTCGTGATAGGCGGTCGCCGTTAAATCCGCGATTGACGACGGTGGCGACTCGCTCGCGCGTGCTTCCGAGGCTGACTTGTCAGGTTCCATAAGGAAGGTGTACGGGATCCAGTTGCAGATTCGCCGCCTACTTATCCTCCTTCTTCTTGTTTCGTACCTTCTTCTTTGGCTCCGCACTGACTCCCAAGTACTCCTGCATACGTCCGACGTAGCCACCATGACTGAACTCGCAGGCTCGCATTGAATCCTTGTACGGCTCGATGCCATCGCCGATCCAGTCGATGATGTTGAAGATTTTCAACGAGGCGTAGGAACTGCTCGCCAACAGTTCGTTCCAACAAGATTGAGCGGATTGCTTGTCACCACTCTTGTAGAGAATCCAGGCCGCCATAATTCGTACGTGGTGTGAATCATCTTCGAGCGACTTGCGAATCAGGTCCAAATCAAGCGAGGTGCGGTCCTGCAGATGGAAGCATCCTTCGATCGCCCAATAGCGAATCCCGCCATCTGGATGTGTCAAATTCGTGTAGAACGTCGGGATGTTTGCCGCATCTTGCGCTAACGCCAATGACGCGGCCTGTTGGATTGCTTTAAGATCATACAACGCCGGATCGCGGACGAGGTCGTAGATCGTGGTTCCGGTCTCTTCGGAACGCCGCACGACTTCGCTCTCCGGAAGTAGTCCCGAATCGAAGTGATCAAGCTGCCACTGATCGAGTGCTTTGCTCAGCCGTGCTAGTTCTTTCGCGTACTTTGGATCGTCGATGAGATTGTTTACGTTATCCGGATCAACTGACGTGTCGTAGAGTTCCTCCATTGGCTTCGTACCGAAGAACCTGCCCGTCACGGCATCCGTCTTGCCTGCCAAATGATATTCCTCCCAGGCCTGCGTGGCACGCATCGTCCACAGGTAATTCAAATGCTGGCCCCAAGGTGCGTAAGGCATATAGTTGCGAATGTACAGGAACCGCTTGTCACGGATGGCGCGTACGTTGTCGCAACGCTCGTCCATGCGAGCGCGAAAGCTGACGTGATACTCACGTGGTTCCGCGTCGGACCCAAGAAATATCTTTCCTTGCAGGTAGTCCGGTGTTTCGGCGCCACAGATGTTCAGCCAAGTCTTCGTCATATCAATGAAGCTGACGAGAGTGTCGACCTTGCTGCCAGGTTCTGCCGGTCGCAGGTGACTGAACTTGTCGGGTATTCGAATGATGAGCGGGCAGTGCGTGCCGCTGTTAAATAGAAACCGCTTGCTGCGAGCAATCACTCCGCCGTGATCCGAGTTATGCACCACGATGGTATTCTCGGCAAGGCCGCTCGCTGCGAGATCTGCCAGCGCCGCACCGATGTCGGCGTCCATCTTCTTCATCTGGTCGTGGTAATGAGCGTAATTCTTGCGGATGTCCGGAATGTCGGGATGGTACTTGGCAAGTCGCACATCGTCGGGACTGTGTGTTGTGTTGTTCACATCGCCAAACGCTTTGGATTCGTGGGACTTGGTGTTGTTGATTACCATAAAGAAAGGCTGTTTTTGTTTTAGCGTGTCCCAATCGACCTTATTCGTATCCCACGCACTTTTGTCATCGCGACCTCCAATGTTGTAGTCGGTCTTGGTCACGTTTCCGACGTAGTATCCGACCTCTTTCAGCAGGTCTGGGTAGTACTTGATCGTGTCATGCGGGATCGGGTACCGGCTGCGCATCGGATGAGTGCCCATCGACAAGGCATGAACACCCGTAATCCAAGTGCTTCGCGAGGGAGCACAAACCGGCGCGTTGGCATAACAGTGCATGTACTGAAAGCCATCAGCGGCCAGCTTGTCGATGTTAGGAGTGTCCGCATACGGGTTGCCATAACATCCGACCCAGTCGACGCTGTTGTCTTCACAGGTCAGCCACAGGATATTCGGGCGATCCGCCGCCAGTGCAAACGAGCATATCGTGAGGAGGACAAGCGGTAGTAGATATTTCATGTCGTTCGATACCTTCGAGTCTAGGAAGTGATTTCTCTTCGTACGCGTTACTGCGAGCCAGGGCATTGAAATGTGCAACTCGCATCTACTTGCCTTTACGCCGTCATCGGAACCACCAGCTGAGGCAAATGCGATTATAGCATCGCGAACGGATTCGTTGGTTGTCCTGAAAATGCGACCGGTGCTTATGAAATCGCGTTATTTCCGATTGCTCTCACGGTACTCAGGCACCGCTTCCAGCGTGAAAATCACGACTTCTTCGCCCGTGAGCGTACTGATGTCGTGGTGCAGACTGCGGGGTTTGATTCCGGTAATGCCCTCTACCAGTTCGTCCAAGGCCGGTCGTGCGATTTCGATGAGCTGTGATCGGACCTGCTTCAGCAGATCGCGCCCCTTCTCTGGGGCGAGTGTCCTCACCAGATGCTGCTCAGCCGCAGTCAAAACGCCTTGCAAGCGAACCACCAGGAGATCGCCAATTAAGTGCGTGTGAATGTCTTTGGGACCGCGGCCCATATATTCCTGCTCGAATCGCGACATCCCTTGGCTGACGGCGGATTCGATTTCTCCAAGTGTCTTCATAAACGAGCTTATAGTCCTATCGAAAGAACACTGGGATGACAGGAAGGCGAAAATATGTGCAACTGTTCTAAAACAAGCAACACGCCGCGACGAACGGTTGCAATTCTACACGAATCCCCAACAACTTACTCCGCCGACGTCGTAGCAAATCGGTGTAATCCAAAGCCTGTCGCTTGTTTTAGTGCCAGGATGCTGTAGACTTACCATCATCGCGAGAAGGGACCACCATCCATTTCTCCGTGTTCTTTCGGATGACTAGATAAAGAGCAGCTTGGAATTACCAGGAGGCTCGTTGAAAAGTAAACCGATGTGGCGGAACACCTACGAGTGTTTTGCCACATCGGTTTTTTTACGCGCTCTCGATGACTCGGGCGACGCAGCCCGAGTCACCAGCACGAGTGGCGCTCAATGGAAATGACTTCTGGAGGTTGTTATGGGAATCCTGTTGTGGATCGTGTTCGGACTTGCCGCCGGAGTCGTTGCCAAGTGGATCATGCCGGGGAGGGATCCTGGAGGAATCATCGTCACGATCCTACTGGGAATTGGGGGAGCCCTCCTCGGTGGAATGCTCGGTTCGACACTTGGGTTAGGGGGGATGAGTGGGTTCGACGTCCGCAGCCTGATAATCGCCATCGGAGGTTCCGTGATCTTGTTGATCGGATATCGATTCATCGCAACGAGGGGAAGAGCGTAATGGCAACCAGTCTTCAAGTGCTGTGCGTACAAAAAGGCGTTTCCCTATTGAGTTTGTCCGAGAAAAGCGGTGTGGATCTCCAACGGTTGCAAGCAACCCTACGCGGTCGATGGACTCCCAACGCGACCCAGCGAGTGAAGATCGCCCTGGCTCTCAGTACGCCAAGCGACGACATCGCATGGCAACTTGGCGCACCGCTAAAGCATTTCTGCGGACCGTAACCCGAATCATTTGGGACGAAGCCGAACGCTAGAGGTCAATTTCTCGAATGCGATTCGACGAGCCACAAGGATCATCAATGCAAGAGAGCATCAATCCAACTTCCATCGTCGTTGATCTGCGGGGTTACCGCTGCGAGAGTTGCAAGGTGGCGTTGCATGACGAATTGGCGGAGGTTTGCCCGGTGTGCGACGCACCGTTTGACAGAATCACTTCGAATCACGTGGGCTTGGCCGACAGGCTGAAACGACGACGAGCCAACGTTCGCTCCACAAGCTGAGCATGAATTCCTTGGTTACGTCGGGAGACGACCTTATGGCCACAGGCATGATCAAAAAGCTCGTTCATTTGTCGCAGCAGGCATATCGGCCTAACGTCCGGCTCGTCCCAGACCATAACGACAAGGGTTATGGCTTTATCGAAGCCGAGGATGGTCGAGACGTTTTCTTTTCCCACGAGGTGGTTGAAGGTCGGCGCGGGTTCGATGATCTGCGCCGCGGTCAGGCAGTCGAGTACACGCTGGAAAGCGGCCCGTTCCAGCGCGCGAACCTAGTACGGTTGGAGAGAGCGGCGCCAGTGCAGGTCCACAGGCCCGCGGCTTAATGGCAAACGCAAACCTAAACGAAGGAGATTAACGAAATGGCTATATCACACGCGAAACCCGCAGAAGTCATCGACATCCGTCCTCTTGGTGCGAAGATCGACGGCGCCCAGACGACCACGTTGGTCAAGACGGACTCGCTAGAAATAATTCGGCTGGTCCTGCCTGCCGGTAAAGAAATCAAGCGGCACCAGGTGCCGGGTGAAATCACCGTCCTCTGCCTGGAAGGCAACATCGCGTTTCAGGCGGGAGACGCGGAGTGCGAGTTGACGACGGGTAAGCTGATCTATCTGGCAGGATCGGTGGAGCATGCGTTGCGTGCCATCGAGGATTCATCACTGCTGGTAACGATTCTACTCCACAAAAAAATGTAGCTCCATTTCGACGTAGCGTTCTTGTTTTGCCACATCTCTCGTGCAGCAACTCGCCCGCTTGGCCAGCCGTTTCCAAGAGCAGCGGACGGGACGTCGCGCTAGTGACGTCGGGTTCCGTCCGGCACGTGAGCCTAACGCTTCAGGATACTTCAAGCCCCTTTCGAGACTCGGAGTGAAACATGTTTAAGGGAACGCTTAACAAAGTGAAGTTAGTGGCCATCGCTGTGACCAGTTTGTTGGTTTTGATTGTCGTGTTGCAGAACACGCAAGCCGTCGAAACGAACTTGCTGTTCCTGACGGTGACGATGCCAAACGCCGCCTTGTTGTTCGGAACCTTGATCATCGGTTTCGCGATTGGAGTCCTCACCGCAGGACATATCGTGTCCATCGCGAAGCGAACGGCGAACGCTGCGGGCGACAAGCAGCCGAAAGCCGCAGCGTGATCAGTGAACAAAATGTTGAATTCGTTTGGAATCGTTATCACTCGAATACCGCGGCCAACTTGGCGCGCGTCACTGAAAACGGACGATGCCCTACTCAAGCTTGCTAACCTGATTCTACGAAAATCAAATCGTTTGTTACGAGCCCAGCTGGTAAAGGCGAAACCAGCACTTCTTTTTCATTGGAGAACCTGACCATGTTGAATCTAGCCATCACGTTACTTGTGATCGCGTTAATTGCCGGAGTTCTCGGCTTTGGAGGAATCGCCGGTTCCTTCATGGGAGCCGCGAAGATCCTGTTCGTGGTTTTCCTGGTCCTTGCGATTCTGTCCTTCGTATCGGGCGGGATGCGCCGCGGGCAGATCTGAAAGTAACTCGCGAACGATAAGGAAGAAAGCTTGACTTCGTAGCCTGACTCTCTGAGTCGGGCGTGATTCCCGACTCGGAGAGTCAGGCTACTTTGGTTGCGGCTCCGCCGCGTTTGGAAATGATCGGCGAGATAACTTGCGTCCCAATGAAGAAGGAGTTGAGTGATGAACAGAGTGTTTGCGTTTCTAATTGTGGTAGTGATCTGTGTGGCCGGCATCGGCTTCTACCGGAGTTGGTTTACTGTGTCGAGTCCCGACTCCAACGCGGAAAGCCATAAGGTCGACATCAATCTGACTGTCGACCCGGACAAAGTCAAAGCGGATGCCGACATCGTGAAGGACAAGGCTGCAGAGCTTACCGGCCAGGTCACGGAAGAAGCCCTCGACCTTGTTGATCAGCCGAGCGACAGCCCGTGACGCGCCCGATGAATCGAGCCGACGCTGCTGCACACGAAAGTTACGAGACGATGTTTACGACGTTTTCTAACCTCGAGAAATTGAAAGTCATCAGCATGAGTGGCGAAAAGGACATTGTGAAAGGCCGTATCAAGGAAGCCGCCGGCGTTCTGACCGACGACGAAAAGCTTCGCGCGGAAGGAAAGATTGACCAGGCGGTGGGCAAAGTTAAGCAAACCGCCGGGAAGGTTCTCGATGCGACCAAGGATGCGGCAAAGAAGACGGTGGAAACCGCCAAGGAAGTCGCGAAGAAGACCGCCGACAAGGCCGAGAGTGCGGCGAGTTCGATTCGTGAGTGAAATGACTTGTTCACCGCGCTGGACGATGTTCGCTAACAAAGGTCCGACAATCCGTGGCGGAAAAGTTGCTTCGCCGCGGAGTGCCGTTCTGTCAAACCGAAGGAATGAATCGATGAATTGGATTGGGACCAAAAACATAGGGATGCTCTTGCTCGCCATCTGGCTGATCGCCTCGGGTGTGTTGGCGTTCGTTCACATAAGCTCCATCCAGACCGGGCCTATTCTGGCCGGGCTCGCCATCGCTGCCGGTGTGTCGCTCCTGCTGGGTCGCTAAAAACACGCGGTTATCCGCAATTAGCCGCTTGGGCGTTAGCCCCGGTTCTTGCCTCAATTTGCGTAACAACCGGGGCTAACGCCCAAACGGCTAATGAAAAGTGGCACCGTCCACTTAGAACAAAAAAGTAGGAATTCACGTCCATGAGCAAGAAGGTCCTAGCAATTATCGGTATCGTTCTGGTCATCGCGGGAGCGCTAGCGCTGTTCTATCGTGGCATCCCGTATGCGAGCCACGATGTCGTGGTCGACGTGGGACCAATTACAGCCACCGCAGTGTCCGACAAGACGTGGCCTGTTCCGCCGATCATGGGTGGACTGGCGATCGCCGGTGGCGTCGTGCTGATCGTCGTCGGAACGAGGAAGTCATAGCACGATAGCTTATCGTTAATCGACATATCACTTAATGGGAGGACAATCTTATGAAGTCCAATACTACACCCACTCCTTTGTCACCCCCCAAGGCGGAGCAAGCAACGCAATCAGCCAATTGGAGCGAGCGTGAGCATGTCTCCGAGCAATCGCAAGTTGCGGCGCAGTCACTAGTGGATGCAGCCGGCAGTCCGGAACATGCGAAGCATGCGATCGACGTCGTGGAGAAAAGTCAGAGCGCTTCGCCTGCCGACCATAGCACACAGGTCTCGCCGACAATCATCAAGCGGAATGATCACTTCGTGAAGGCCCTGGAAGACCTCGAAACGTCACTCGAAACACCTTTGATTTCGGGTGACTTGACGGACTGGGTGACCACCGTTCAACGCGCGTGCGAACATCTGGACGTGTTGTTGCGCGGTGACGTCCAGCGCGAGCATGCTGCGTTGTACGTTACGATCTCACAGGAGGATCCAGAACTCGCTAGCCGAGTTGAGAAGTTGCGGGCGACCGATGAACAGTCGCTCGTCGATTTCGGCAACGTCCAGCTTAGCCTCAAGAAGTTGCTCGACCGCGCTCAATTGGACGAACAAGACGAGGCCAAGGCGAAGCTGCTTAGCACGGAAGTAGTCAAGCAGGCCCTGGCGTTCGTGATCAGCGCACGCACGCAAGAGACGGCGATTGCCACTTGGTTCAGCGAATCTTTTAATCGCGACAGCGGATTTGGTGATTAGTGGCAGTCATCAAGAGCATTTAGCTTATGGGTTCACGCTACTATTCCCATGAGTGGAGAAGTAAATCACAAGTCAGGCAAGGCTGATGAAGAAAGGCAGGTGTGTGGATTGATCATCGCAAGGCGGTCGTCGTCCGAATTGCGGACCGTGGAGAAGGAACGGGACAGATCAACTCAGAAGTTGTCAGGCCGTTTGCGTCGGCGGGCGGTTCAGGTTCAGAAACAGCCGGATCGTCGTCAGGGCTTCGCGGCTGAGAGCACACTAGAGCGTACATTCCAGAACCAACTCAACACGTTCTACGACGCTGTCCTTACATCGCTGCGTGGGTGCCGACTCGGTCTTGATCATTGGCCCCGGCGAAGCGAAGGGCGAATTCAAAAGCGGCCTAATCGCAAGAGGCTTCCGGTGGCTATGTTGTTGAACTGAAGGCGACGGACAATATGAGCGATCGTTAGATCACCGCCTCGTTCGACAACACTTTGAAAAGGCCTAAGCGGCCCGTATTTGGCAGCACCATCTGCGCTGCAGAAGAGGAAGCCCTCAGCGCGCTGACTTCATACCTTGCACACCTGGAAGCGTTCCAGCGTCGAGGGCCCGAAGCTGGTTGTAAGCGCCACATCCGCCGCGTCTCTGCCTTGGGCGATCAGGACGCGACCAATGCAGGGTGTATTGTTGCGGCATCGAAAGTGTACCAGTCGTCGCCGAGATAAACCTCGAACCAAGCCGCAAAGTCCATCGGCGATTGATTTGGAGCAATGCCGATGTCGCCGAGATAGCCCGTGCAGTAGCGGGCTGGGATATTCATGCATCGGCAGAACGTAACCGCGAGATGGGCGAAGTCGCGACACACACCTTGGCGGTCGTGGAAACACTTGATAGGCCGTCTTCGTGGGGCTGGATAGGCCATAGCCAAACTGAATGTGCTGATGCACAAAATCGCAGATTGCTTGGACTCGGTGCCAGCCTGTCGGTGCTTCTCCAAACAATTGCCAGGCAGTCTCCGACAACAGATCGGTCTCGCAATACCTGCTGCCGAGCAGAAACAACAACGCCTCCTGAGGCAGGGTCTCGACGGGCCGTTGCTCGAGCCAAGGCATTATCGCGTCGGGATTGCCGCTGTCGGACACCACCGCATTGCCGTTTAACCGGAACTCTCCTGCGGGCGCGACAAGGCGACTGCACCAATTGCCGTACAAGTCTCGATAAGCCGAGACGCGAACGGACGGAGTGAGCAACAGATGGTCGGCCTGGACGATATCCGAGGCGCGGCTGTAGTGAATGCTCAATGTGACAACCATCGGTGTCGGTTGAGGACACTGATAGACCAACTCGTAGCCGACCTGAATCTTCATGGTAACGGCTCGCTTTCGACGTAGGAGGTTGTGCAACCCGATCCTATCACGCCACGCGCGCCGCAAGAAGGATGGGGGTATCGACCGAAGTGCGAGGATCTTGGTAGTGGGTCCGTAGAACGGACGCCTCGTCCGTCCGACGTTTCAACCGGTTTCCTGGTCGGACGAGGCGTCCAACCTACAAGTGGTGTCACTACCAGAACCATCGACCAATTGCTTTCCCACGTCTGTCTCCATACAATGAGGTCGCGTTAGACCTCAGATCTGTTAGACTTCAGATCTAACGAATATTAAGTTGGTAGACTACATAAAGAGCAGCCCGGTTTACCTGGGAGGCTTGTTAGATAGTAAGCCGACGTGGTTGAAGACCTCCGGGTGTTCCGCCACGTCGGCTTTTTTTATGGCTCTCAAGCCATGGAAGGTCGACACGATGATCGCAGTGGTCGCCGCTACGCCGTACTACGTGCTTCGAGATGAGGCTGGCCGCGTCGGCCCGAAAATACTCAACGCGCCCGGAATTCAGAGCTCGGCGATCTACGGCTTCTCGGACAAGGGCCCTTATGACAAGTTTTGCGGGAATAGCCCAGCGTGGCTAGCGCCGTATCCACTTGTTAAAGGTTACCTGCGTAGTCAGATCGAAGCGGCTGACGAGCGGCTCCACCTTGTGGTCGTCGATGCAACTGGCCCCAGCCAACCTCTTCTTCACGCAACGACGATGGAAGTGTTGCTGGAATCCCAAGAGAAGCGAACCGACCACGTCGCGGTCACTCACCACCTAACGTTCGATCAGCAAACCGAGGCTTACCGTGTGGAAGCGGTGGCCTCGTGACTTGGCGAAGCGATTCGGTCGGCGAGGAGACGGTGCCACTACCCCCCCAGGTAATCGAAACATGAAGTTAGTTCGCCCACTATTCATAGCTACGTATCCGCCCGAGGAATGTGGACTAGCAACGTTCACGAAAGATTCTGCCGACGCGGTGGACCTGGTGGCGGGACGATCGGTTTCGTCGGTTGCGGCGATCCAAAAGATACGAACGATTCCCAGCAACGATCCGCGTGTTGTCCATATCATCGACAACAGCCAGCCGAATGCCTATTGCTTGGCAGCAGAAGTGGCCAACGACGGTCCTTGCGACGTCGTCAGTCTGCAACACGAATTCGGTCTCTATCCGGACGATTGGGGTAGCCGCGTCCTGGACTTCATGCGCAACTGCGACAAGCCTGTCGTGACGACGTTTCACACGTTGCTAACAAAGCCAGAGTCGCTGCCGCGCCGTCTGATCCAGGATCTAGCGGCGCGTAGCTCGCAAGTCATTGTGATGACCGAGATCGCCGCCAAATTGCTCGCCGAGGTCTATGGCGTGTCAGGGCGTTCGGTACATGTGATTCCACACGGCGTTCCTGTCGTTCCTTTTGATCGCGATTCGAGGCACAAGGAAAGACTAGGTCTTACCGGCCGACGTGTCCTTTGTACTTTCGGGCTTATCAACCGAGGCAAGGGACTGGAGCACATGATCCGAGCGATGCCACAAGTGGTGGCCGCGTGTCCGGAAGTCATGTACTTGATCGTCGGAGTCACCCATCCACAGGTGAAGCGGCAGGAAGGCGAAGCTTATCGCGAGGAATTGATCGCTTTGGCGGAATCGCTAGGCGTCGGCCAGAACGTACGGTTTATCAACCAGTATCTCAGTCTTGCCGAACTGATCGCACACTTGCAGGCCTGCGACGTGTTTGTAACTCCTTATCCGGGAAAAGATCAGATCGCCAGCGGTACCATGGCCTACGCGCTGGCTGCGGTCGGGGCGGTCGTCAGCACTCCCTATCTCTATGCCGAAGAAGTTCTCGCCGATGGGCGGGGCTTACTAGTGCCGTTCGCCGATAGTGCTGCGATGGCTGAAGCAACGACTCGATTTCTAACAGACGCGGAACTGTTAGCGGAAACTCGACGAAGAGCGTATCGCTACGCCAAGCCGATGTTTTGGCCCAACGTTGGCGAACGTTATCTGGACATCTTTGGACAAGCCGTGGCCACAAGCCAACAGAGTTCGGTTCAACACGTTCGCAAGGAGTTCCCCTCGAATGTCAACAGCCGTTGTGGAGAGCTTCTACGGAGGGAAACTTAATGGACGCCCAAAGTTGTTTACCGCTTGATCATTTGGACCGAATGACCGACTCGACGGGGCTGATTCAACACGCCATCTACAGCATTCCGCGGCGCGAGAGCGGATACACGACCGACGACAACGCCCGAGCACTACGCTTGTGCGCGCGGCTGTGGAACCAGCACTCCGATGATCGTATGCTGGCTCGCGTGTCGTGCTACTTGAGCTTTCTCGAGCACGCTCGCTGTCCAGTCCGCGGGTTCCACAATTTCCTCAGTTACCAACGTGACTGGTTGGACGCCAATGGTACGGGAGATTGCCAGGGCCAAGCTGTCCTCGCATTGGCCGAAGTCGTTGGCAGTCAACTACCGATCGGATTTCGAGGTTTGGCGCGTGAACTACTTGATGGCACCCTGCCAGCATTGGGCGAATTACGAAGCTTGCGAGCGCAGGCCTACGTCATTCAAGCGTGGGCGCTCTTGTGGCGAACTGGCGTTGAAGGCATTGAACCCCTGGAACGTGTCGCGCGACTGGCCGCGAATCGATTGGTTGAGTGTTATCACCGGTCGCAGCGTTCGGATTGGTATTGGTTCGAGTCGCGGATGACTTACGCCAACGCCGTATTGCCGCACGCAATGTTCGATGCGGCCGAACGTTGGCCCGACGAGGCCTTTCTTTCGATCGCCGAATCGTCGTTCGGTTTCCTCGATCTTGTAACGACCGTTGAACATGACTTTTGGCCCGTTGGGAACCGTGATTGGTATTCGCACGGCGAAGACAAGTCACTTTACGATCAGCAACCCGTCGAAGCATCCACGATGGCAGCGGCGGCGCTGGCTGCGTTTCAAGTAAGCGGCAACGAAAAGTACCTGAAAGCATTCTTTCGAGTCTACGAATGGTTCCTTGGTCGGAACAGCCTGAAACAACTGCTGGCTGATGATCAGACCGGGGCCTGCTTCGATGGTCTTCAAGCCAACGGAGTCAACCGAAATCAAGGCGCTGAATCGACGCTTGCCTATCTCTGGACCGAATTGCTACGTGTGAGCGAGCAACCATCGCTCATCGAATCCGCCCAGAAGGCTATCGCCGTGGTCTAGGAGTCTGTCCGGTTACGTATGTACGACGGGCCTCCGCAGCCCGTCGGTCAACGAATTAGCAACGATTCGACGGCTTCGGAGAGCCGTCGTACATGACAGCGTACGCTATCCGGACAGACGCCTAGTGCTTCGTCCAGGTTTCGTATTGGTGTGCCACTGCTTGCTCGCAAGCAGTGTTGCCCCAACCACACTCGCCACTGCTTGCGAGCAAGCACTGACACACGGCCCTCACTCCTCACTCGTTTATCCCTCAAGGACACCAACGCGATTAATATCAAACGGACAGGCACAGTCCTCGCTCCTCAGCAGTCACGCGTCCTCTTACGGCCCTTTCGACCTGGGGATTCGCAACGCGTTGGTAGGATCATCGACCGAATCATGGCGCTTCCCGAAGAGCAAGTTGGCGCTCTCCTCGATGAAGTGTGCGCCGAGTTTTCGCAGCGGCATCATCAGGTTCGCAAGCGGTTTCTGGAACGATTCGAACAATTCTGCCAGGACCATATTCTGGGTGACAACGTCTCGGAACAGCGGCGACTGCTGATTGGATCATATTTCCTGGCGGAGTATTCGCTCGAATCGGCCGCGTTGTTTAATCCTTCGATCGTACCGCATACGGACCAATCGAATTTGCCGCCCGGCGCGTTGCGATTCATTCTCAGTCTGCGAGCGACGGGCGAGGGACACGTCTCGTCCATCACCTTTCGAACCGGGATCGTTCATCGCGACAATCGGATCGAAGTGCTAGACCCAGCAGGTTTTCTCACCGAGCCTCGTCGCATCCCGAATCTCGCCTACGAGAAGAGCTTGTTCCGGCGAACGCTCCGCGAGTTAGGATTGGTCGGCGAGTTCTCGCGCCGCGTTATGATTCGGTTGGGAGATTCGTTCTCACTGCAAGAACTTCGGCAAAGCATTGACGCCGAGGTCGATCAAGAGCGTCTGTCGGACGGAGTCTTGCACGAAGATCAGCGGACCGCGCAGGGGATTTGGATGCTGGCTCAATCGAACTATGAAGTCCAGTTTGAGACGGAGCAAAAGCTTTCCACTCGCATTCTTTTTCCCGCCACACCGTCACAAAGCAACGGCATCGAGGATGCGAGGTTCGTCCGCTTTCAGAACGACGACGGTAGCTACGTCTACTACGCAACTTTCACCGCCTATGACGGAAAGGTCGTCATGCCGGAACTGGTCGAGACGCACGATTTCCTTCGTTTTCGATTCATTACGCTCAATGGTCCCGCCGCGCAAAATAAAGGCATGGCGATGTTCCCTCGCAAAATCAACGGGCAATTTGCGATGCTCGCGCGGCAGGATAACGAGAGTATCTACCTCAGCTTTTCGGACAACATTCACTTTTGGAACGAACGGAAGTTGCTCCTCAAGCCGGAATTCCCTTGGGAGTTGATTCAGATCGGAAACTGCGGTTCGCCGATTGAAACCGATGCAGGCTGGCTCGTGCTGAGTCACGGTGTCGGCGCGATGCGTAAGTACTGCATTGGTGCGTTCTTGTTGGATCGTGATGACCCTAGCAAAGTTATCGGCCGACTGCGGGAACCTTTACTGCAACCCAACGAGAACGAACGGGAAGGCTATGTACCGAATGTTGTCTACACGTGCGGAGCGCTACTCCACGGGCTCGAGCTGATCATCCCCTATGCCATGGCCGATCACGCCACTGGTTTTGCTACCGTCCCGATCGACGAAGTACTGGCTGCGATGCAGTCCGAGGAACTGTGAACGCGATGGTGAGTGCCAAGAAGAGAATTGCGGTATTGTCGCCGATCGCGTGGCGAACTCCTCCTCGCCGGTACGGTGCTTGGGAGACGGTCGCCAGCAACATTGCCGAGGGACTTGTTGCACGCGGTTGGGATGTGACACTTTTTGCCACGGGCGACTCGGTGACCGCCGCTCACCTAGAGGCGGTGATCGATCACGGGTACGAAGAAGATCCTTCGATCGATCCAAAAGTTGCAGAATACCTTCACATCTCCTCAGCGTTCGAGCGCGCTGAGGAGTTCGACTTGATTCATAGTCACTACGACTTCATGGCATTGACATACACTCGACTGGTAAACACACCCGTTCTGACCACAATTCACGGATTCTCGTCCCCGCAGATCATGCCCGTTTATGACAAGTATCGCGACGGAAATTTTGTTTCTATTAGCGACTCCGATAGAGCGCCTGGACTGAACTATTTGGGGACCGTGTACAACGGGATCGATCTTTCCTTGTACCCACTTCAAGAATCGCATGGCGAAGAACTGATCTTTCTTGGCCGGATTCACCCCGACAAAGGTGTGCACCTGGCGATTGAAGTGTCGCTTCAAAGTCGTTGTCCGCTCGTGATTGCGGGCATCATTCAAGACCAGATGTACTTCCGCGACAAAGTCGAGCCGCATCTTCACAACCCACTAATCAGCTACATCGGATCGGTGGACGTAGCAGGTAAGAACGCCCTGTTTTCCCGGGCGCGAGCACTGCTGCACTTGAACACCATCCCCGAGCGATTCGGACTTGTCTTGGCCGAGGCGAATGCTGCGGGTGTACCTGTCGTCGCCATGGACCTTGGTTCCTGTCGTGAAGTGATCGAAGACGGCGAGACCGGCTTTCTGGTCAACAACGTCAACGAAGCAGTGCAGGCTCTGCGCCGCGTTGCCGAGATCGACCGCGTTGCTTGCTGTGAACACGTTGTGAGACGTTTCTCCGTCGAGACGATGGTGGCTGCATATGAGCGAGTCTACGAGATGATCTTTGACCGACGAACAAAGAAACGATCAAGACGGGCGACGCATCAAAGGTTCAGTGAACGCTAGACTACCTCCGCGAAATTCCATTGAAAGGTCATCGACTTGGAAACGAATAAGCGATCATGACGCACGAAATCGTCAAGCGATACTCCGGGAATCCAATCCTTACGAAGGCTGATATCCCGTACCCTGTCGAAACTGTTCACAATGCGGCTGTGGTTAAATACGGCGACGAATACATCATGCTCTTTCGGTCGCACCTACGAACGGGAAGGTCGATCATCGGATTGGCACGCAGTTCGGATGGCTTCCGCTTCAAGTCCGATCCAGAACCTTTTCTCACGCCAGCACAGACTGGCCTGTTCGCCGCTTACGAAGAATTCGGCGTCGAGGATCCTCGCATCACGAAGGTGGAAGACGAGTATCTCATTACTTACAGTGCTTATTCACGCAACGGTGTGCGGATTGCGCTCGCCAAGACCAAAGACTTCAATCAGATCGAGCGAGTCTCACTGATCACTCAAGCGGATTATCGCAACACCGTGATCTTCCCAGAGAAGTTCAATGGACTCTATGCCCGCCTCGACCGTCCGCATTCGGAGATTTCGCCTTGGTCGATTTGGATTACCTTCTCGCCCGACCTGCGTTTCTGGGGCGAGTCGCAACTTGTCATGAAGCCGGTCCCATACCACTGGGATGAAATGAAGATTGGTCCGGGAGCGCCACCAATCAAGACGGAGCAAGGCTGGCTTTCCATCTACCACGGAGTCTTCCAAACGATGGACGGTTCGGTCTATCGATTGGGCGTGGCGCTGCATGATTTGCACGATCCGGCGAAAATCATCGGGGTTGGCGACTCCTGGATTCTGCAACCCGAAGACTCTTGGGAAATCACAGGCTATGTCCACAATGTGGTCTTCAGTTGCGGTGCAGTCCCCGAGCCTGATGGAACGGTAAAGATCTACTGGGGTGGGGCGGACACCGTCATGTGTGTAGGCGAAGCGAAAATTGCTGAACTAGTCGATCTTTGCCTGCATCACAGTCGAGTCGCAGTTTGAAAATGTTCGAGGGGCGGTGCTGGTTGCCGCGTCCGTGGCGTTTGCATTCGAGCGTCGGATGACCAAGCAAGTATCGGTCGCGCTGGCAAAGTCTTTACTTCTTGCGACGTTTCTTCACTGGAGAGACGGAGTCTTGCTGTCGCTTCAAGTCATCGTCCGGTTGATTCCACAATCGATAGGGATCGTCGAGTCGTCGCATCTCGGCAAGCAACAACGCTTCCATCTCGGCGAGTTTGTCGGCGTAGCGAGGATCGTTGGCTAGATTCGTTTGTTCGATCGTGGGCTTGGCGGAAGTGAGTGACATGACGTGGGGGTCGCGGTGCTGATCAATGAATTCGTGCGGATTTTCGGCCAAGTTGAAAAGCTGAGTCTCGCGGACCTGCCCGTCCATCACGTCGAACTTAACCAACTTCCAATCGCCCTGCTTCACGCAACGCATGCCGGGTTTCGTGCCGCCGCAGTAGACTCCGTACAGCGTGTCGCGAACTACTTGCTGTTTACCTTCAAGGACGGGCTTAAAGCTGAGCCCCTCGGACGTTGCCGGTTTCTCGACTCCCGTCAAATCGCACATCGTCGACAACGTATCGAGAAGGTAGATGTTGCCCGGATTGCGTGTACCGGCTGCGATGCCTGGGCCTTTGACGATCATCGGCACACGCCACGTGTGCTCGTACAAATTCTGCTTGCCCTGCAAGCCATGCCGCCCGATCGCCATGCCGTGATCCGACGTATAGAACACGTAGGTGTTGTCGAGTTCGCCCATCGCTTCAAGCTTATCCAATACGCGACCGATTTGGATGTCGATATTCTCGCTGCAGGCGTACTGCCGTCCAATCTCATTGCGAATTGTGCGTTCGTCGCGTCGCTCCCAGACGCCGCTCACGGCGACTTCATCACGTAGCCCTGGCTGGCCGTGATGAAATGGGTGTTCAGGAAGATAATTGACGGGCAACTTTGGCTGCTTTGGGTTTGCAGGTGGCAGCGACGATTTGTCGGTGTGGTTCGTCGCTCCGTACTTGGCGAGTAATTCGGGCGTACCATCGCGCGTGTCGTGCGGGTGGGAGAAGCCAAAGTAAATCAGGAAGGGATCAGTGTCTTTAGCCTGTTCGCGAGACGCGAGATACTCAAGCACTCGCTCGGCGTGCCATGCGCTTCCCGTTTCCGCTGTATCGCCACGCTTGGTTGCATCATGAACGACGGTGAACTGTTGGTTCGCACCGTCGTAGCTGTTGCCTTTCTTGCAAGTTCGCATCGTTTCGTAACCGGCGCGGTTGAAGACTGCCGCCATCGTGTTCTGGACCAAGTCCGGTGGAACCAACTTGGGATCCGAGACGTTTGGGTTGTTCGTTCTGCCGCCGCGGTCCGGGATATGCCAAACAGTTCGTCCGGACATGATCATATGACGCGACGATGTGCATACCGCACCAACCCAAGCTCCCATGTGATGAGCGCTGTCAAAGACCATCCCCTGGGCAGCAATGCGGTCGATATTCGGCGTCTCCAACGTCGAATCAGGGTTGTAGACCTTTAGATCGAACGGTGACTGATCGTCGACGATGATAAACAAGATGTTCGGTCGTTTGTCTGCGGCGGTTGTCGATTGAAGCGAAAGGCTCAGCAGCAACAGTATCGTGAATGCGGCGATGCCGAGCCCGGTCAGCGCTCTTCGCGATTGATTGAGGGCGTGGGTTTTCAAGTTGCTAATCCTCGCGTTGGTGAAGTAGTTTCAGTGGGATACTGGCTCACGTTCGTGTGTGGCGAACTCGTATTGTCGAGTTTACTCGCCTTGAGACAAGCCTCCAGAGGCAATCTGCGAATCTACCTCGTGCTGGCAGAAATCGTCCCAGTCCCCTGGCTGAACGAACGCCGAGTCGACTACCTGCTCGGTGGGCTCTCGGTAGTGCCATTTCGAGATAGACCGTAAGACGCCGTGAAACACTCGAAGCTATCGTCGTCTTGCAAAACTGCGATTAACGCCGGAGTCGTACGCGGATCATCGAACGGTGAAATTTGCCGGGTGGCCTCGGAACGAACCTTGGCAGACGCATCCCGTGCGCCGCGCAACAACGCCCTCCGGTCTGCCGTGGTGGGGTGGGACGATTTTATTCATCGGCACCGGCGAGCACGGCGAAGAACACACACGCCGACGCAACGCTCAGCGTCGACAGGACAAACTTCATAGACTCCACCTCGATGTCAACCGATGCTATAAGGATGCGTTGTCAATGGAACCCGCTCTTGTTCTCGCCTGGGAGTTTATCTGCTTGGGCGGCGAGTGCTTTTGGCTCCTCATCCAGCTTCACCGTCTGATCGACCAGCGGGCCAAGTTTTTGTGCATTGCCGCGATGCTGGAAATCGTTTCATCGGTGACTGGTGCTTGGTCACTGCTAGCAATTAGGGTTGTAGACATTAGCCGTTTGGGCGTTAGCCCCGGTTGTTACGAGGGAACCGCGGCTAACGCCCACACGGCTAATCTTTAAATCAAGCTGAAACACAACAGTAGCAGGGCGACCGAGCGGAATGTTTGCTTCAACCCGGCGATTCTTTCGGAATCCTTGTGCTTTCAGGTTCCATTAATCAGCCAGGACTTGCTTCGCGCCTTCCTGAATCGCTTGCTCGAACTTTGCCGCCGCCAGATCATATTACTCGGTTGTCACCAACTGTGATCGAAAGTCAGATCGTGGACAACGGCTTTACACTGTTTGCCCAGCGAGGCGGGCTACAGCATCTCGCTAAACACGCGTTTAAACCGCTTCCGATTCTCACGCGTATACTCGCGGCAATCGTCGAGCAGCGCGCGGGCACTTTCGTACTCCAGAAGATAGGCAAGCTTTTCAAGTTCGTGCTCGTCTCGCGGCAAATCGTGTCGAGCGGTCGTATTCATCAATCGAAGACCGGATTCGACACTTCGGAGGAAACGATACGATTTGCTCAGGTAGTCCGCGAACTCGTCTGGCAAGTAGTTATGGTCTCGTAACGCTGTAATCGCGTCGAGCGTCCCCGGCACTAAAACGTCGGGCGACTTTGCGCCGTATCGCAACTGAGTCATTTGCACAATAAACTCGATGTCGACGGTTCCGCCCGGTCCGCGTTTCAGGTTCCTTGGCGAGGCGGTCTCTTGTAACTTATGCCGCATGACGCGAATCTGTTCGACGTTTCCAACGCTCCACGGCGGCTCGACGATACAGCGACGAACCAACTGCATCGCGCTGGAAGCCCCACGTTCATTGCCGAATACCGTTCGCGCTTTGCACAGCGATTGGCGTTCCCACAGCTGTGCCTGCCCCGATTCAAAGTAGCGAGCGAACTCGCCGAGCGATACCGCCAGACTGCCGCTCTTGCCAGTCGGTCGGAGCCGAGGGTCAAGTTCGTACAAGCGACCGTGCGGACCTAACTGTGTGACGACTTTGATAATGCGTTGCGCTAACTGGCTGAAGAAGTGTTGGTTCGTCGTCGTCTTGTCGCGCCGTGACGGGTAAATCGCCTTCGTCATCCCTTCGGCTTCGTACAGAAAGACAAGATCCAGATCGCTGTGATAGTTCGGCTCCCGCCCGCCGAGTTTTCCCAACGCCAGCAAAACCAGCGAACACGTCTCACCGGCATGTTCGCCGCCGCGAATCGTCGGTTCTCCGTACTTGGCCACGAGCTGTGCGTACTCGCGGCGAGTGATCTCGGCAAGGCACACCTCCGCAATGTCGGCCAGCGCCCGATGGGTCGCTTGAATGTCGTCGCGATTCAAGATGTCTCGCACGCCGACACGGAGATGCTGCGAGTGTTTGAAGCTTTGGAGAATCGGTTCGACATCCATCGCACCACGACTAAGATCTTTAAGTGTCGCCGTGAGTGAACCGAAAGTCGGCAGACGATCTAATACCAGCGAATCCATTAACTCGTCAATCATGCCTGGATTGCTGGTTAACAGATCCGACAAGTAAGAACTCGAAGCACACAACTGGACATACAGTCGTAGCGACGGTGGATTAAAGCTGAACAATTCCCACAGCACCCCCTTGCCGCCCAGCGAATCGCTGACCTTGCTCAGATTAACAAGTGTCGCATCCGGATCAGGAGTCGCCGCGATCGCTTTGAGCAGTCGTGGAGCGATCGATGCCAGGAAATGACGACAGCGGCGCGTTGACAGAAAGGAAATCTTTTCGGTTGCCAATTCGCTCAGGATCTCATGCGCCTCGACCACGTCGGCAAATCCGTACCTTCCGAGAACTTCACGAATAGTTTGTTCGGGCGGCGAGGGGTCCAATACGAGATCGGTTTCCGGATCGCTGTCGCTGTCTTCACCAAAGGCGTCGTGCAACAAGTGATCCAGAATCTTTCGGTTGAGCTCGGTCTTGGTCGACAAGTCTTGTTGGAACTGCGCTAACGCTGGCAACGCGGTCGTGTCGGTATACCCCATGCGAATCGCGAGTCGCCTCATCTCGGCTTCGGAATCCGGCAGCGAGTGGGTCTGCAAATCGAACATGATCTGCAATCGATGCTCGACGTTGCGAAGGAACTCGTAGTTCTGTTCAAGGAGCGTGCGTTCTTGCATCGTCAGACAGCCAGCTTGCTCTAAGCCACCTATCGCGTCTAAGGTGTTGCCAACGCGAATCTCGGGCAAGTCTCCACCATTCAGCAATTGCAAGAATTGAATCACAAACTCAATATCACGAATGCCGCCCGCGCCCGTCTTAACGTTCCGCGCGTCCGTTCCCTCCCGCCGCGAACGTTGTTCGATGCGTCGCTTTAGCGCCTTGATACCCGTAATATCCGCACGTGCCAGATAGCGTCGGTAGATCCATGGTTCAAGTCTTGCGAGGAACAATTTCCCCAACTCCAAGTCGCCAGCGACGGGCCGGGCTTTTACAAAAGCTTGTCGCTCCCAGGTTCGTCCTTTCCCATCGTAATAACGCAACGCGGTCGCGATGCTCGTCGCAAGTGGACCCTGGCTACCTTCAGGTCGCAGTCGCAGGTCGACTCGGTAAACCGTGCCTAGTTCCGTCGACTCGCTCAGCAGTTTGGTAATGCTTCGTACGAGTCGTTCAAAGAATTCTTGATTGCTTACGGAATGTTCGCCGTCTGTCTTTCCGTCCCCCTCGTACAAAAACACCAGATCGATGTCGCTGGAGTAATTCAGCTCGATGCCGCCGAGCTTGCCGAGAGCTAGCACGACGCAACGGGCTCGTTCGCCGTTAGCTAACCGAGGGACACCGCGTTTCGCTTCGCCGCTTCGCAATGCCGCTTGCAACGCAGCTTCACAGGTCGAGTCGGCGAGAAAGGAGATCTGTCGCGTGACGGTTTCGATCCTCTGCTTGCGAATGATGTCGCCGTAAGCAATTCGCAACGTCTCGCGGTGCTTGAATCGACGGAGTGCTGCCATCACCGATGCTTCGCTGCTCAGCAGTTCGACTTCACCGCAAAGCTCGCCGACCAGAATCTCGCGTGAGACGGGCTGGCCTTCGGTCAATCGAAGTAGGTCGTAGCTTTCGGGATCACGAATCAGCAGGTCACTTAAGTACTGACTTGCGGACAGAATCTGTAGCAAGGCGGGCAATGCTTCGCGATCGCGGTCGAACAGAGAAGCGAGGGCCAAGGGGCTGCGCGACGCCGACACGAAACGTTCAAGGGAGTTCAAAACGGTGTCCGGATGGCTAACGCCGGGCAGGTGCTCGCCGAGTTGTTCCCAAACGATCGCCAATAAGTCGAGAGTCACGCCAGCATCGGCCATCGCAACCAGGTTGCCGTGTGCACGCTGCACGTTCTCAATACCAAGGGAGCGCAGCCAGTCTCGCGACTTAGCGGGGCTGTCCAGGTATTCGACGACGGACTCGACTTGCATGGTGGAGCTTTCAGCGATCAGCTTTCAGCGATCAGCCAGAATGAAAAAGCTGACAGCCGATCACCAATTCTACTTGCGATTCACCCAGCATCGTAGCGGTTCGCCTTTCAAGCCAGCGATCAAATTATCGGCTGCGATCTCGGCCATGCCGTTGCGACTGGAAACCGTCGCGCTGGCGATATGCGGTGCAATCACGCAATTCGACAACGTTAGAAGCGGGTCGTCCATGGGAATTGGCTCTGGGTCCGTCACGTCCAAGCCAGCGGCAAAGATCTCGCCGTTCTTCAGGGCGTCGTGCAGATCCTTTTGATTGTGAATCGGTCCGCGAGCGCTGTTAATAAAAACCGCTGTCTTCTTCATTTTCCGGAATGCCGCAGCGTTGAACATGCTCTTGGTCGTTTCGTTCAAATCGGTGTGGACCGAAACGAAATCAGACTCTTTCAACAACCTGTCGATATCGACTTGTTCAGCACCAAGTTCCTTCTCGGCAGCTTCATTGCGATATTTGTCGTGATAGAGCACCTTCATACCGAATCCGCCGTGGCAACGTTTGGCCATTGCAGAACCAATTCGCCCCATGCCGACGATGCCAATCGTTCGTCCGATCAGGTCGACGCCGATGTGTCCCAGTGGCTCCCATGTCTGCCACTTGCCAGCACGAATATAGTCCTGGCTCTCGACAATCCGTCGTGACGCGGAGATCAACAGCGCAAAGGCCATATCAGCCGTTGCATCCGTCAAGACATCGGGCGTGTTGCCGACACGGATGCCGCGTCGCGTTGCTTCGTCGATGTCGATGTTGTTGAAACCGACGGCAAAGTTGCTGATCACCTTCAACTGCGGCCCAGCGGCGTCCATGAATTCGGCGTCTACTTTCTCCGTCAGCAACGATAGAATCCCCTCGCAGCCGGCGATTCGCTGAAGTAGCACGTCGCGCGAAGGCGGCAGATGCTCGGGCCACACGTCTGCATTGCAGGCGGCAACGACCTTCTCTAATCCAGCGGCGGGAATTTCTCGGGTAACGAAGACTTTCGGTTTATCGCTCATTTGTTCGTTCCGTTGGGATGAGGCGAATCGATTGAATGCTTATACTGGCGGCTCATCATTGCGATTTTCAACTCGTTTAACCCAGTCGCATCGCGACGGAAGTCCGTCGCGATGCGACTGGGTTAAACAAGCAAATAGGAGACCAGACATGAGCCGCGTCGTTGAACAATATAAACGGGCTTGTAACTCGTTGGCAGGTGGGGTGTCGTCATCAACTCGCGTAAACCAAGCCGTTGGCCACGCGATGCTCTTCGATCGGGCGGAGGGCTGTCGCTTGTGGGATCTGGATGGTCGTGAGTATATCGACCTGTGTTGTAGTCATGGTGCAACATTGCTAGGGCATGGCGATGCCAGGGTTCGTGAAGCCGTTGATCGCACGCTGGCCCGTGGGGCTGCCTGTTCGTACGAGAACGAATTGCATGGCGAATTGGGCGAGTTATTGTGCGAGACGGTGCCGTGCTTAGAACGCGTTCGATTTACCGGCGCCGGAACGGAAGCAACCATGCACTGTATCCGCTTGGCTCGGGCATTTAACGGACGGACGAAGCTCGTGCGATTCGAAGGAAATTTCCACGGCTATCACGACCAAGTCATGTGGGCGACGGTCGGCGAACTTGGGCAAGTCGAGCCCGCTTTGGCTCCTATCTCAACGGGCGTGACGCCGGGCATCGATCAACATCTAATTCAGATTCCCTACAACCGCCCCGACCTGCTTGAACAAGTCTTCCAACGCCACGGCGATGAGATTGCAGCCGTGATTTGCGAAGCCGTCTACTACAACGCTGGCTGTGTGCTACCGACCGACGAATTCAAGCAAGCCATGCGCCGACTGACAAACGATAACGGTTCGTTGCTGATCTTCGATGAAATTCTGAGCGCGTTTCGGATGTGTGCGGGAGGCGCGCAGGAGTATCTTGGGGTCACGCCCGATCTTTGTACGATCGGCAAAGCGGTTGGAGGCGGCTATCCGATCAGCGTCTTTGGCGGTCGTGCCGACATCATGCGCCGACTGATGCCGGAAGGCGATTGTCAGCACAGTGGGACCTACAACGGGCATTGCGTTTCCGTAGCGGCGGCAGGAGCGGCCATCCGCGCCTTCCGCGAACCAAATTTTTATCCACACATTCACTCGATCGCAGAACGGCTCTGTGCCGGTATCTCTAACTTGTTCGTAAAACATGGAGTCCCGGGACGCGTGCAGTGGCTCGGGGCACGCTTTGGGATCTACTTCGGCATCGACCACGAAGTGCGAGACTATGCCGACGCCAAGAAGCATGATCGCGACCTGATGCTCCGTTTCATTGCGGCCGCAATCGCTAATGGAGTCTATTTCCACGATTACGGCGGAGGCGCAGTTCATCACGGCTTTTGCGCGGCGATGCAGGAGGCAGATGTCGATGAAGCGTTAAGCCGGCTGGATGCGGCGATCGCGACGCTCTGCGTATCGCGCACTGCGTGAGGACACCACTAATGGACACTAACTGACACTAATGAAAACAAGTGGTCGATTCAAAGGGTCGGAAAAACTCGTTCTGTTCGCAGACGCTGCTCCACCTGCTCTCATTAGTGTCAGTTAGAGTCCATTAGTGGTAACCCGGTTGCGATCCCAAAGACTCGCGCACCCACCAACCACATCCACAGCGAAATCAGCACGATTGAAACCAAGTTAAGCCATAAACCCGCCCTGACCATCGATCGAATCTCGATGTGACCGCTACCGAAGACGATCGCGTTCGGCGGCGTGGCGACGGGCAACATGAAGGCGCAAGTGGCGGCGATCGTCGCGGGAACGAGCAACAGCATGGGGTCGACACTCATGCTCTGGGCGACGCCGTACAAGATCGGCAAGAAGGTGGCTGCCGTTGGCGTATTGCTGGTCAATTCCGTGAGAAACACAACCATGGTGACGACCGCGACCATCAACGCAAAGGTTGACAATTCCAAAACCTCAACACGAGTACCGATCCACTCCGCCAAGCCACTGTCAGAAACCGCCTCGGCCAGGCAGAAGCCGCCGCCGAACAAAAGGAGGACGCCCCACGGTATGTTAACTGCGGTATCCCAGTCTAGCGCGGCTTCGCCCTTGCGGAGATTTACGGGGATCAAAAAGAGCGAGATCATTCCGATCAGAGCAATGATGGTATCGTCGAGCTTCGCGATAAGCGGTACCCACGCGACAAGCCATTGCCAATTGGTGAGCGGCTCTCGCACAACCCATGCCAACGCTGTTAAGGCGAAGACAATAAGAACCGTCCATTCACCTCGCGACACACTTCCCATCTTGGCAAGCTCGGTGCGAATCAAGTCGTGGCTCCCCTCAAGCCGTTTAACGCGAATCGGAAAGATGACTCGTGTCAGCAGCAGCCACGTCAAAGCGAGCAGCACTACGGCCAGCGGAGTCGCGAACAACATCCAACGCCCGAAGCCGATTGCGATTTGTTTCTCGTCCGCGAATCCCGCGAGAAACAGATTGGTAGGCGTGCCAACCAGAGTCGCAAGGCCACCGATACTGGCAGCATAAGCGATACCCAACATCATGCACGTTGCAAAATTCTTACCAGCTCCACCGCTGCGACGATCGGCTTGTTGGAGTTGCTCTCGCAGCAAGCTGACAAGGCTCAATCCGATCGGCAGCATCATCACCGTCGAAGCCGTATTGCTGATCCACATGCTCAAGCCCGCCGTCGCCAGCATGAAACCCGCAACCAAACGAGTCGGTTGAGTTCCGACAACGGAGACTGTGAGTAACGCTATGCGCCGATGTAGGTTCCACTTCTCGACCGCTCGCGCAATCATGAAGCCGCCCATAAACAGAAAGATGAACTTGTTGGCGTAGGATGGAGCCGCTGCTGAGAGTTCAAGGATGCCGCAGAGCGGAAATAATACGAGCGGCAATAGCGAAGTGACTGGCAGTGGTATCGCCTCGGTCATCCACCACACCGCCATCAACGTTGCCATCGCACCGGTTTTCGCTGCTTCCGGAGTCAACGTGTCGAGCGATCCCAGGTAGAGGTAGACGAGAAACGCGAGCAACGGGCCAGCGATACGTCCGCACCAAGCGACTAGCTGAGATGTATTCGAAGCACTGGATGAGTCGTCGAGGTGTTCCGCTTCGACGACTTCCGGCGATTCTCTAACCATGGCTGGTCCCGACTATGCGTCTTGTGTTCACCACGGGCGACTTGAGATTACGCCGTCTTCTGGACTGCTTGCAGTCGCATAGAGCCGCTTGGGAATTCGTCCTGCTTGATAGGCTAGACGTCCGGCCTCACAGGCAGCGTTCATCGCCCGCGCCATCTTCACGGGATCACGCGCGTGAGCGATACCAGTATTTAGCAAGATGGCATCGACGCCTAATTCCATTGCGAAAGTAATGTCGCTGGCGGTGCCAACACCGGCGTCGATGATGACCGGATAGTCGGGATCATCACCCTTTAAGTACTCCAAGCAAATGCGGATGTTGTTCGGATTCAGCACACCTTGCCCCGAACCGATAGGACTGCCGGCCGGCATCACAGCCGTCGCGCCCGCTCGTTTCAGTCGCAGCGCCGTAACCGGATCGTCATTCGTGTAGCAGAGAACTTGAAACCCTTCAGCCACCAATTGCTCGGTGGCTTCGAGCGTCGCCATGGGATCGGGCAACAGGGTCTTGCTGTCGCCGAGCACTTCAAGCTTGACCCAATCGGCACCAGGATTTTCCAAACCACGAAGAATCTCTCGTCCCAGTCTCGCAGTCCGGACGGCATCTTTGGCGTTGTAACAACCCGCGGTATTCGGCAGCAGTGTGTAGCGTTCCAAGTCAATGAAGTCGAGGATATTCTTGCCGTCACCGTCGTACAGACGCTCGCGTCGCACCGCCACCGTAATGCATTCGGTGCCCGAGACATCGAGCGCCTCGCGCATCTGATCGAACGTTTCGTACTTGCCCGTACCGACGATCAGCCGGTTCCGAAAGACATGCTTTCCAAGCCAAAACGTATCCTCGGTACCAGCCGCTTCCCGCGAGCCCGTTGGGGCGTCCGTTGCCACGATCGTGTTAACCTCCTCCGACCAGCGTCACGACTTCAAGCTGGTCACCTTCGTTCAATGTTGTCTCGCCATGACGATCGCGCGGAGCCAGCTCGAGATTGACCTCGACCGCGACGCGGCGCGGGTCGAGTGTCAATTCTTCCAGAAGCTCCGCGATCGTTATGTAATCGCGAACTTGGCGGGACTCGCCGTTAAACTTAATGTTCATGGATATGCTGCAATCGGTCGACACTATTCCACTTGGATGTTTCGTGCCGATCCAGTCCCAAGAACCATCATGGGACTGGCTTGAGCAAAGTTGTATTGAGCTGCCTGACGATTCCAGGGCAGCCAGTATGCGACATAACGACCGGTATTCGCGTCGGCAACATAAACGACACTCTGTGCCGGTGCGATGTTGCCACCTTGAGTGCGAAATTCGGCAGCACCAGTCACCATCAAGTATTGCGGCTGCTTGCCTTGCTCGACGCCTAAATCGGAAACGACGTTTGCACGAAAGGCACCACCCATCACACCCGTGCGAGGATTCAAGACGGAACAAGTCAGCTCACCCGTTATGAAATCAAGCACGAAGAATCCTTCGACTCCATCTTGGATCGGACCGGTGGCGACGGCCATCGTCGTTCCGCCGTGAGTCGCGGAGGCATTGAGTAGGGTTGCCGGTAGCTGTATACGCGGACGGGAGTACTTGTTGGCAACGACGGCTCCCAGCACGCTGCCGATTGTCAAGCCTAATGCCAACAATAACCAACGGCTTTGATTTAGATAACGCAACATATCGGTCTCCTAGGTTTTATTAGAGAAGTCATCTCACGGGAGGTATCACAGACGCGACGCGTCGCTGCTGGAGTACAGACTGCAAGACTCGAATCGATTCCTTACCTGTGGGGCAGTTCCCCCAATTTAGAAGCCCCGATGACGGACTGCAACTAGCAATTTCCTCCTCGATTCAGGCGTCCCTGGCCGAAAGCCATCTTACACCATCGTCCAACGATCGACTATCTCGCAAATGCTAGGATAGACCAGAACTCCCGTCCTGTGATAGTCATTCGTTCCAACGGCTCCAGGTGTTGTACAGGGTTTTTCCGTTTTTCAATTTGAATGGATTCGCACGATGGCTCTCCGAAGTCGTCGAGCAAGGAATTACTGAGTTCGACGGCTTCGGAGAACCATCGTACAAATTGTGCAGATTGAACAAAACGAAAGCCCTGAGGTGTTGTATACCTCCAGGACACTAGCCCATTGAGTCGCACAGCTTTCGTTGGTTAAGGTGGAGGATGGCAGAATCGACGCCGAGAGCGATGCTTTCGTCGCGGTTTGTAGCCAATCGCGTTATGCTCACAATGATCGCGGCCTACCTGATGCCAGAACCATTCGACCCCTACCAGCAGTGGCTTGGCATCGAGCCGCACGAGATGCCTGTCGATCACTATCGACTGTTGGGCATTCAGCGATTCGAGCGAGACCCGGCGGTGATCGCGGCGGCAGCAGATCAGCGGATGTCGCTCGTGCGCACCTATCAAACGGGGCCCCGCGCGCCTTACACGCAGAAACTCCTCAACGAATTGGCAGCCGCCAGGGTTTGTTTGTTGAATCCTGGGGCCAAGGCAAGCTACGACCAAGTCCTAGAGGCTGTGTTTTTCACGTCGACTCCACCACCTCTATTCGCTCCGGTCGCTGTTGCTCCGATTCAACAACCCACCGTGCCAAGCGAAGAGATGGTCGAGGAAGATGACGAAGTAGAAGAGTTCGTCGAGAGTTCCGGATCAATGGTGTGGGCTGGGATCGCTGGCGTGGTGCTCGTGTTGCTGCTGGCAACTGCAACTGCGTTGATGTACCGTCAACGCGTCGCAGAACGACTTGCGGCCGAAGAAGACGCCTGGCAGCAGCCTAAGCTCGTCGAGGCGGCGACCGGCGAATTGACGTACGAAGAGAG
The DNA here is from genome assembly GCA_020638975.1 of Planctomycetaceae bacterium. Classification (GTDB taxonomy): domain Bacteria; phylum Planctomycetota; class Planctomycetia; order Pirellulales; family Pirellulaceae. Next base: position 56,488 of record JACKHN010000006.1, on the reverse strand, counting down.
CAAGCCTGTGCTGATCTATCAAGAAACGAACGGCAGCGTCAATTTAGATGCCAGCTTCGCACAGTTGCATGGCCCTTCGATCGGCCTTGGGATCTCGGGCAATGTCAATGTGATCGATGCTTGGGAGTCGATGGACGACTGGGTGAGTTGGACCTTCAAGGTCGTTAAGGTTCCGCCGCAAGGAATCTTTCATGTCAATGTGACGTATGCGGCACGACCGGAAGCGGACGGAGGATCGTTTGTAATTGCCGTCGGTGATCAGCAAAAGGAATGCGAGATTCGCGGCACGGGCGCGGTGGTTACGGACGAATACTTCATCGCCGTGCCCAACAGCGGCGATCACACGCTGACCGTGCGTGCCAAGAGCAAGCCAGCGCAGCGGCTAATGACACTGAAGTCAGTGAACTTGCTCTTCGATTAGTGGTGGCCAAAGCTGCTACGACACCAGGCCTCGTTCTTCGAGCAGCGTCAGGATCGCGTCGACACAGTCGTTCACAGGCAATTCATGCGTCGGCAACACCAAGTCCGGCGCTGTCGGTACCTCGTAGGGCGAAGAAACACCGGGGAAATTCGCCAACTCGCCAGAATCTGCCAAGGGATAATGTCCATCCGTATCGCGCTTGCGGCACACTTCGACGGGCGCCGACAGATGCACGACCAGGAAACGTTCAGTCCCAACAACTTCCGCCGCCTTCTTGCGAACTTCTTCGCTGGGGGCCACGAACGCGCCGATACAGATGAGCCCGGCATCGTTGATCAGCTTGGCGACCTCCGCGCTGCGGCGCAGATTCTCCGAGCGATCATCGGCCCCGAAACCAAGATCGCGGCTAATGCCTCGGCGCATGTTCTGTCCGTCGAGTACGGTTGCCGCGCGACCGAGGTCGAATAGCCTCCGCTCCAACGCATAGGCGATGGTAGTCTTGCCCGCGCCAGTCAATCCGGTCAACAGAATCGTCGCCGGGTTCTGACCAAATCTCGCCGAGCGTTCCTCTGACGTGACGGCGCTCAGTTCAGTGCTCAGCGTCTCGCTCTGCGGTGCGTCGTCCCAGTGATCGTGTCGGTCGTCGCCAGTCGCCCGATTTAGGATCATGCCGGCCGCCAGCGTGGCGTTGCTGATTCGGTCGACGATAATGAACGCGCCCGTCGTTCGGTTGCGGCGATAGCCATCGAAGCAGACTGGTTCGCTCAACGAGACGCTGCAACGCCCTATTTCATTCAGCTTCAGCGTGGGAGCATCGACACGATGCAGCGTGTTGACGTCGACTTGATACCGCATCGTACTGATCGTACCAGTGACGTTCTTCGTCGCTTGTTTAAAGATGTAGGTTTTTCCCGGCACCATCTGGTCTTCATGCATCCACACCACCATGGCGTCGAACTTCTGCTCCAAACGCGGGACGTTACCAGGCCGAACTATCATATCGCCACGGCTGACATCGATTTCGTCTTCCAGCGTGAGCGTGACGGATTGTGGCGTGAAGGCTTCCTTTAATTCGCCATCGAACGTGACGATTGACTTCACACGGCTCTTCTTGCGAGACGGCAACGCCATAACTTCGTCACCTTGTCGCACAATCCCCGATGCGATCGTCCCGCAGAACCCACGGAAGTCCAGGTGCGGTCGATTCACATACTGCACCGGGAATCGGAAGTCCTCGAAATTACGATCCGAGCCGATATAGATCGAATCGAGAAAACTCATCATCGTCGCGCCTTGGTACCAAGGCATGTTCTTGCTCGTGTCGACGATGTTGTCGCCCAATAAGGCCGAAATCGGCATGAAGTGCAGGTCGGGGATGTCGAGCCGAGCGGCGAAATCTGTATAGTCGCTGCGGATCTGCTCATACACCTCCTCGCTGTAGTCAACGAGGTCCATCTTGTTGACGGCAACGAGAACGTGCTTGATTCCCAGCAGCGACACAATAAAACTGTGACGCTTGGTTTGGCGGACAACACCGTGCCGAGCGTCGACCAAAATCACGGCGAGGTCGCAAGTCGACGCTCCCGTCGCCATGTTTCGCGTGTACTGCTCGTGGCCCGGCGTATCGGCGATGATGAATTTACGTCTCGCCGTCGAGAAGTAGCGATACGCTACGTCGATCGTGATCCCTTGTTCGCGTTCTGCCTTTAAGCCATCGGTAAACAACGCAGGATCAAACCCGCCGCCGGTTGTTCCGTGCGTTGTCGAATCGTGCTCAAGCGTCTTGAGCGTATCTTCGTAGATCAGCTTGGCGTCATAGAACAAACGGCCTATCAGCGTACTCTTGCCGTCATCAACGCTGCCGCAGGTCAAGAATCGGAGCAACTCCTTTTTCTCATGTTGAGCTAAGTAGGCGTCGATGTCGGTGGCGATGAGGTCGGACTGATGGGACATGGGATTTTAGATTTAGGATTTTAGATTTAAGATTTCTGGGCCTGATTTGGCGGTCTTAATCGTTGAGGCGAAGATAGCAATTAGCTGGTAACATTCGTCCGTCAAGTCTTTGAGTTGTTCCGCCTTCACGATTCCTGATTCTGATAGTATTTCTAACCAGTAATGAGTTTCATCAGCTTCACGGAGAACAATCTGCAAGATCGAGATAAAGTGTTTCTTCGACGAGGCCCGCAGAGCTTCACGATAGTTAGCTCCAATCGACGTTCCGGACTTTAGCACTTGGCTGCCAATCACATCTCCTCGACGATCATTTGGCAACGCTGCGACCAGCTTAACTATGCGACGTGCGAATTCCTTAGTCCTTCTTCGTAGCTGATCGCTGTCCATCGATATGACGCCAAATCTTAAATCCTAAATCTCAAATCAGAAATAACCTCGCTTCTTTTTCTCTTCCATCCCGGCACCGCCTTCGTCTTGGTCGATCAAGCGACCCTGCCGTTCGGAGGTTGTGCAGAGGAGCATCTCTTGGATGATTTCTGGAAGCGTCGTGGCGTTCGAATCGACCGCACCCGATAGCGGATAGCAGCCGAGTGTTCTGAAGCGGACTTTACGCATTTCAGGCTCTTCTCCCGGCTTCAGCTTTAACCGCTCATCATCGACCAAAATCAATGTGCCGCCACGACGCACGACCGGGCGTTCCTTGGCATAGTACAACGGAACAATCGGAATCTGTTCCAGGTGGATGTACTGCCAGACGTCGAGTTCGGTCCAGTTCGATAGCGGGAAGACGCGAATGCTTTCGCCTTTGTTCACGCGCGCATTGTACAGATTCCAGAGTTCAGGACGTTGGTTCTTAGGATCCCAGCGATGATGCGTGTCGCGAAACGAGAAGACGCGTTCCTTTGCACGAGATTTTTCCTCGTCGCGGCGGGCTCCGCCGAACGCCGCGTCGTAGCCGTACTTGTCCAACGCTTGCTTCAGGCCGTCGGTCTTCATCACTTCGGTATGCTTTGCGCTGTCGTCGAGCGGATGGAGGCCAAGCTTTTTACCTTCCTCATTGATATGGACGATGACCTGGAGTCCCAACTCCTTGCGAGCATACTCTTCGCGGAACTGGATCATCTCGCGAAATTTCCAGGTCGTATCGACGTGCATCAGCGGAAAAGGAGGCTTGGCAGGAAAAAACGCCTTTTGAGCCAAGCGAACCATGACCGACGAGTCCTTCCCGACGGAATAAAGCATCACCGGATTATGGAACTCGGCAGCCACCTCGCGGATGATGTGGATGCTCTCGGCCTCTAACTGCTTGAGATGAGTGAGGTTATAGCCGGACATGGGACCTGCGGGGCGAGAGGTTGGTGGGCGATAATTGCGGCTATTCTAAGGGCTCTGCAAGCTCGCGTAGAGGGGGGACGGGGATGGAGCAGGGCTTTCGTTTTGTTCAATCTACACAATTTGTACGATGTCTCCCCGAAGCCGTCGAGCAACGAATTACTGAGTTCGATGGCTTCGGAGAGCCATCGTACGAATCCATTCGAATTGAAAAACTGAAAAGCCCTGGGGTTTGGAGCGTCGTGACCATCGTTGTGCCGACAGCACCGCTTGCTGCGATAGGCACAGAGTTCCTGCGATAGGCACAGAGTTCTGCGGTCCTTCGACACTTCGGAAATCCAATTCACCCGAGATCGTGTTTGCTCGTCGTTGACACGCTTCTATTTAGACCCATAAAATACGCGGTTTTCCTTCTCCCAGCCAGATCATCTGGGAAGCACCTTCACGGGGGGACGTGTCTCTTGCAAGAAGCGATTGCAAAGGCCGATACGCTAATCGAAGCACTCGGCTGGATACGCCGGTTTCGCGACAAAGTCACCGTCATCAAACTCGGGGGCAGCTTCATGGATGATGCCAATGCGCTGCAACACGTGTTGCTCGACATTGTCTTCATGGAATCTGTGGGCATGCGACCGGTAATCGTGCATGGTGGTGGTCCTGCCATTAATCGGGCGATGAAAGAGGCCGGTATCGAATCGCATTTTGTTCAAGGACGCCGCTATACCGACGATGCGACGCTGGCCATTGTCGAACGTGTTCTGGCCGGTGAAACAAACGAATATCTTGCTGCCGAGATCGAGAAGCTCGAAGGCCGCGCCATGAACTTGAACTTCAAGACGACAAATGTCCTATTCGGTGAGCGATTGCAACTTGATAGCGATGACGGCCCGATCGATCTTGGACACGTCGGACGCGTGACGCGCGTCGACCGACTAACGATCGACAATTTATGCTATGCCGGACAGGTGCCCGTCATCCCCTCGATGTGCATCGACGAAGCGGGCAACAAGTTCAACGTCAACGCCGATACAGCAGCAACGGCGGTTGCTCAAGCACTCGGAGCGGAAAAGCTTGTCTTCATGAGCGATGTCAACGGCGTTCGGAGCGACAAAGACGATCCCGAAACTTTGATCCACAGTTTAACCGCCAGCCAGGCTCGCGAACTGATTTCCTCAGGAGCAATCGACTCGGGCATGATCCCCAAAGTCGAAGCCTGCTTGGAAACGCTGGATAAGGGCGTTCGCAAGATCCACATTATTGACGGTCGTATCCGACACTCACTACTTCTCGAAATCTATACGACGACCGGCGTCGGCACCCAACTCGTCCAGGATTAAGCCACGGGTGGCTTGCGTCACCACGAACCTGCTTGGCCCGCTAGTTGTCGTCAGTACTTCCCTCAAACGCGTAAACTGTTCTTTCCATTCCGCGAGCGTCTCATGAATTCGAGCGACACCGTCGAACTGTTCAAAAAATACGTCATCCCGAATTACGGACGATATCCCGTGAATTTGGTTCGAGGCGAGGGATCACTGGTATGGGATAGCGAAGACAATCGTTATCTCGACCTGTTTCCCGGTTGGGGGTGCAACTTGTTGGGACATTGTCCGACGAAGGTGGTGAAAGCCGTTCAGGAGCAAGTCGCAAAGCTGATTCACGTGCCGAACACCTGGCACATGGAAGTGCAAGGATTGTGGGCCAAGGAGTTGTCGGATCGAAGTTTTGGCGGGCAAGCCTTCTTTTGCAATTCGGGCACCGAGGCGAATGAAGCGGCGATCAAGCTCGCTCGACTCCACACGCCGAAAGAACGCTACAAGATCATCACCTTCGAAGGTGGCTTTCACGGCCGAACGCTCGGTTCACTCACAGCCACGGCTCAGCCCAAGTATCACGAAGGTCTTGGCCCGTTGGTGGCTGGTTTCAATTACGCTCCCTACGGTGATCTGGAAGCCGTTGAAAAGCTGATCGACGAGGAAACTTGTGCGATCATGGTCGAGCCGATTCAAGGCGAGGGTGGCGTTCGCATTCCGCCGAAGGGATTTCTTGAAGGTCTCCGCAAGCTGGCGGATAACCATGGACTAGTATTGATCTTCGACGAAGTTCAAACCGGGTGCGGGCGAACCGGCAATTGGTTCGCATATCAACACTTCGGCGTAACACCCGATGTGATGACGCTGGCAAAAGCGGTGTGTAGCGGTATCGCCGGCGGTGTGATGATGACGACGCCCGAGATTGCCCCGAGCCTCCGGCCCGGCATGCATGCCGCGACCTTTGGCGGTAATCCGATCGCGGCTGCGGCTGGCATCGCCACGCTGCAGACTATGGAAGATGACAATTTGCTTGCCAGCGCAAAACAACTTGGGGACTTCTTTCGAACTCGCTTCGAGCAACTGAAGCAAGAGTGCAACATTATCCAGGAAGTGCGAGTCCTGGGCGTGATGGTGGGGGTTGAATTGACCGTTGACGGTGCACCGGTTGTTAAGAGCTGTCTCGAACGCAAGCTGCTGGTCAATTGCACACAAGGCCGAGTGATCCGCCTTTTGCCGGCAATGAACTTGACCATCGAACAGGCTGAAGAGGGTTGCAAGATCCTCGAAGACGTTTTGAAGTCCATCGCGGCCGAGTAGGCGTGTTCGGCTAGCGAAAGTGAATTCCTTTGAGAGGATCGCGATCATGCGACATGTGCTAACGCTGTTTGATTTGACATCCAAAGAGATCGAACGAATCTTCGCCATCACCGAGGATTTGAAAACAAAGTTCCAACAGGGTATCCGCGAGCCGCTCTTTCCGGGCCGAGTCCTGGCATTGCTGTTCGAGAAGCAATCGCTGCGAACACGCGTCAGTTTCGAGACGGCGATGGCGAATCTAGGCGGCAGTAGCCTGTTTCTGGGCAAGGATGTTGGTTGGGGCGAGCGAGAATCTTCTGCCGACTTTGGGCAGGTGCTCGGCCAATACGTCGATGCGGTCGTGGTTCGCTCGAACTCTCACGCGAAGGTTGAAGAGCTTGCGAAACACTGCACCTGTTCGATCATTAACGGTTTGACGGACACGTCGCATCCTTGCCAAGCACTCGCCGATCTGTACACGCTGCGAGAACGCCATGGTACATTGGCGGGGCTGCGATTAGCGTACGTGGGCGACGCGAACAACGTGGCAAGGAGCCTGGCCGTCGCCTGCGGCAAGCTGGACGTCGAATTCGCGATCGCGGCGCCAAAACGATACCAATTCGACAGCAACTACCGATCCAAGTTGAAGAAGGAATTGCCAAAGCTCAAGATGATCGAGACAACCGATCCGGTCGAAGCCGTGAAGGGCGCAGCGGCTGTCTATACCGATGTCTGGGCGAGTATGGGGCAAGAGGCTGAGCACAAAGAACGTGTGATTGCATTCAAAGATTATCAAGTCAACGCCACGCTCATGAAGCATGCAGATCCTGATGCTTGCTTCCTACATTGCCTTCCGGCGCGACGCGGCGAAGAAGTTGCGGCGGAAGTGATCGACGGGCCACAAAGCGCCATTGTTCAAGAAGCCGGAAACCGACTCCACGCCCAAAAGGGATTGCTTGCCTGGTTGCTGGGCACACAAGCTTAGTCCGTTCGTATTCACCCGCAGAATTGAGAAATCTTCCTATGACACGTCGATCGAACGAGCTTCGCCCCATCAAAGTCAAACGCCGCTACACTCGGACGTCGCCGGGTAGCGTGCTGTATCAATCCGGCAACACGACGGTGTTGTGTACGGCCAGCGTTCAAGCCGATGTACCGCCTTGGCTCAAAGGTAAAGGAAAAGGTTGGATTACTGCCGAGTACAACATGCTTCCTAATAGCACGAGCCCACGAAAACGCCGCGAGCGGGATGGCAAAGTCGATGGACGTACGACAGAGATTCAACGCCTGATCGCACGCAGCTTACGAGCCGTCGCCGATCTTGAGGCGCTCGGCGAGCAGTTGATTACCGTCGATTGCGATGTCCTCGAAGCCGACGGAGGCACGCGTACTGCGAGTATCACGGGTGGATTCATAGCGTTGGTTGAAGCCATCACCAGTATTCAGAAGGAGCTTCCCGATCCTTCGAAGTTCCCGCTACGAGACAGTGTCGCGGCCATTAGCGTCGGTATGGTCAATGGCAAGCCAACGCTTGATCTCGACTACGAGCAAGACTTTGCAGCCGCCGTCGACATGAACGTTGTCATGACAGGTGGCGGACGCTTCGTCGAAATCCAAGGCACTGGCGAAGAGGCGACGTTCAGCGATGAAGACCTCGACGCGTTGCTGAAACTTGCGCGTCGTGGAATTAAAGACTTGACGGCAGCGCAAAAGAACGCGCTCGGCAAGCAGTGGCCGTTCTAGAATTCGACACTACGCCTTCGGCAGCAACGCCAAAACTGACTCGCTCGGGCGCGCAATGACGTGAGCTGCAATCAACTTGCCAAGGCCTTCAACTTTGGATTGACCTGCATCGACGGCTGCTTTGACGGCAGCAACATCACCCTTGATGATGATGGTGACATAACCGCCACCGAGCTTCTCTTTTCCGATGACTTCGACATTGGCGGCTTTACAGGCGTTATCGATGGCCTCGAAGACGGCGGTAAAACCCTGGGTCTCGATGAAGCCCAAGGCAAAAGATGCTGAGTCACTCACGGTAGGCTCCCTATAAGTTGGCAATGTCACGACATTTTGTTGGATGAGCGGATTGAATTCGACGAGGCTGTCGATGGCTTTCCAGGCCTCGTCGTCCGGACGATTGATCGTTGTCGAAATCGGTTTTCCTTGCATCCGTTCGGCCGTTGCATGTCCTGCTGTGATCGCAGCTTGAACGGCATCGATCTCCCCGGCAATCTTAATCACGACCCCGAGGAAATCATTCAGCTCGAGTTGCAAAACACGAACGGTCGCCGTCTTGTCCATGACGTCCAAGGCGACGATGGCCGGTGTAAAGCCAGTTGTTTCAAGGATTCCAAGTGCCTGATGCAAAGCGATGCTTCCGAATCGATTCCAAGGTAACGAGACCCGTCTCAACTTGAGTATAGCTCGCCGTCGTCGCGTATTCCGCTAGATTTTCTGAACGCATTCGGCGAGATACTGCCGTGATCGATTGATCTCGGCGGTCACGGAACCTGTCGAATCTAGAATCGGGATGCCACGCGGCACAGGGTGCATAAAGATCTCGGTCCAGCCGCGATAATTGATATCGCGCAGGGCTGAAATCAGGGGTACGAAATCGAGTTCGCCGCGTCCCGGCATCTGAAGCAATTCTTGCTCCTTGGGCAGTTTCTGATGACAGCCCATCCCGTGCTGCCACGCGTAGAACATCACGATGCCCTCACCAAGTGTTCGGATCAGATCAGCGATCAACTTATCGTCCTGCGGCAGGTGATAGGGGGCGAGAGCAACCGCAAGGTGCTTTGACGAACGAAGCTCTACCAGCCACTTCAACGAGTCGGGCGAATCGATCAAGTTGTTGCCATGGTTCTCGATCGCGATCGTGACACCAGTTTCTTCAGCGATCGCCAGATGTGGTTTCATCTGCTCGACGAATTTCCCGACGGCTGCCTTGAGTTCGCTGCCGGTCAGCCCAACCGGCCCTTTACCACCACAGACAATCGTGGGGCAATTGAATCGTCCTGCCAGTCGCATCTCGTCTTGGATGCCGAATGGTCCCAGGGCGTATTGGGTAATGCATCCCAACGAGATGTCATGCTGCTTGAGTAACGCGGCGAACGTCTCTTCACCTAGCTCATCAAGTTGCTCGCGCTGATTGCCGTGAACCTTGGGCCAGATGTCGAGATCCGTCGCGCCCGTCTTAGGAACTTCCACCATGATCTCCGCGACATCGGCATATCCGTACATTGACGAACCAACAATATAACGGAACTCGAATCCCTGTTCCGCCGCAATCACTCGGTGATCATTGGTGAACGTTGGCAGCGTCGCAGCGACCGCCGTCCCGAGCACTCCGCGATTGAATTGGCGACGGTCAAGTGTCGAGTTTGTCATGCTGGGCTCCGGTCGGGGATCGGTAAATGTTTCTGCCATCATCCAGAAACGGAACGGCGAGGTGCATCGGCTCAGTGGTATCGGGTTTATAGATTGGAGCGGGCGAGTATTGCGTCACGTAGGCGCGCCGCATCTTATCGGTCGTGTTCGCGCCGCTGCGATGAAACGTCAGCGAACTGAACACAACCAAGCTCCCCGCTGGCACGATTGCGGGAATGCCTGGGTTGTTACCAAAGTAACCTGTCTTGTCGCCGGTGGCAGGATCACGCACATGCTCGACCAGGGTGCGAATGCCAATTGTCGAGAAAGGCATGACCGAGGCGGTGCCATTGGCCCGTGTCATATCATCGACCGCCGCCCAAACTGTCACGTAAGGGCGATGGAGGAAACCGAGATAACCACCATCTTGATGCCAGGAGAAGGTGATACCTTGCTCGGCGGCCTTCACGACGTACTGGTCGTAGAACAGATAAGCCGTGTCGCCGATCGTCGCGCGACATACTTCCGCCATCAGATCGCCAAAGACGTACTCGTCGAGTCGCGGGGCACGATGATACTGTTTCGCGATGTGGTAGCGTTTGCCGCGGTGGCTGATGTGGATGTGGTCAGTTCCCTGCCGATCCATCTCGGCATGCATGATCTCGATCAAGTGATCGCAGGCGTCTCGCATGATCTGCAAGTGCTCTGCCGAGATCGCTCGCTCCAGGATGAAGTAGCCTTCGTCGATGTACTGCTGGCGGTGTTGCTGGGTGATCATGGTGACTCTTGTAGACACGACTTATCCACCAATGAATTGCTCGCGACTGGCGGGCAGCGCCCACCCCACGATTAGACAATCTCGTAACCAGACCGCTGTTCGCGGCTGAGCCAAGCGTTGGCTTCGGCATCGCCTGGGAACTCTTCTTGTTCGGCATCCCATTTCAACGAGCGACCTATTCGCATCGAGATATTGCCGAGGTGGCAAGTACTCACGCTGCGGTGCTGGCTCACGACATCCGAGATCGGCTGCTTGCGTGACGCCACGCAATCGAAGAAGTTTCCCATGTGATTGATGATGGCGTCGAGCTTGCCAGCGCGTTCCGGGCGATCCAGGTTATCGAACTCGTAGACGTTAAAATCTTCTCGCCGAAGCGGACTCTTCACCAAGTCTTCGACCGCCTTGCCCGAGACCGCCCCGCGATTCACGAAGATGCGTCCCTCGGTGCCCGTAAACATAATGCCGTTCCTACCAGTGTCAGACACAGTCATCTCGACGCCATTTGCATAGCGGTACTTGGCAAAGAAATCGGTTGCCACGTTATAGCCATCTTTCACAGTTGGGAACTTGGCCGTGCTTTCGATCTCGACCGGCAGCGAGTCAATTCCCCACTGAGCGATGTCGAGGTGATGGGCTCCCCAGTCGGTCATTTGGCCGCCAGAGTATTCGTACCACCAGCGGAACGTATAGTGACAACGCTGCTCGAGGTACGGAACGTCGGGCGTCTGGCCTTGCCACATATCCCAGTTGAGATTGCTGGGCGATTGCCGATGTTCAAAGGGGCCACCTGTTTCATTCTTGCCAAGGACCACCTCGACCTGCTGCAATTTGCCAATGCGGCCCTGGCGAACCAACTCGACGGCCGTGCGGAAACGATGATCGCTGCGCTGCCAGGAACCTACCTGCACGACGCGACCGGTTTCTTTGACAACGTCGGTCAACAGTTTCCCTTCGTCGATCGTCAGTGTGATGGGCTTTTCACAATAGACGTCTTTACCCGCTCGGCAGGCGTCGATGACCATCTTCGTGTGCCAATGATCTGGAGCACCGATCAGCACGACATCGACGTCCTTGCGTTCGAGCAAGTCTCGATAGTCCTCAAAGATGTGTGGCGTGCTGCCGAATGCCGCGCGAGCCTGTTCGCGAACGTGGCGGTCGACGTCGCACAACGCCACGATTTCGCCATACAACTGAGCTTTGTGAGTAATCACGGAACCTTGATATCGTAGGCCAATGCCGCCGACTCCCAAGCGAGCATTCGGCGAACGCTGCTTGTCTTGAGCCGTCGCCGTCGAATGAACCATCGACGAGATCATGGCACCAGCGAGTGCGGCACCGGAAGTTGCCTTGAGAAAGTTGCGACGATTCGTACTGGCGACTGTCATAGTTCTTCTCGGGCGAAACTTAGGGTGAGGTAACGAGGGCGGGTTCACATTATAACAAGAACCGCGGTAGGTGCGTCGACGTAGCAGATCACGCGCAGGGCTTTTCCGTTTTTCAAGTCGAAGGGATTTGTACGACGGCTCCCCGAAGCCGTCGAACTCCGCGATTCGTTGCTCGACGGCTTCGGTGAGGGAGAGCCGTCGTACAAATGTTGCAGATTGAACGAAACGAAAGCCCTGAGATCACGCGCGGGTACGCATCTCGTCAACGGGGATGTGTCGCCGCGCGACGCAAACGCGCAATCGTTGCGTTGCGAACGCGATTATCTTTGTTCTTTCCACCGTGAAGGGCCGTGATGTAAATCGCGTGGTACGCGCTGACTGCGTTAAGGCAACTGTTAATTGCCGGAACAATCGGTTAGCACCTTCGAAGTCGGAGAGTTTCGAGAGGACGTCTCTCGTTTCCAGATCAGCTTGCTGGGTACTTGCGTTCCGCAGTAGACTGTCGCCCCCGACTTCACCCACGAAGCAGCAATGTTCAACCTCCACGAAGAGGTCATCGAAAATGAATGCAAGCGCGGCGTCGCCAAATACGATTGACGCTTACATCGACAGCTTCCCCAACGACGTACAGGACATTCTCCGAAAGATACGCAAGATCATTAACGAGGCGGCACCTGACGCGGAAGAGGCAACCAAATACCAGATTCCGACCTTTGTATTGAACGGCAATCTGGTTCATTTTGCAGCCTTTACGAAGCACATCGGCTTTTACCCAACTCCGTCCGGGATCGAGCAATTCAAGGACGCCTTGTCTGCGTACAAAAGCGCGAAGGGCTCCGTTCAGTTTCCGCTGGACGCGCCGATTCCGTACAGTTTGATAAAGAAGATCGTGATGTTCAGGGTGAAGGAGAACCGCGAGAAGGCCGCGAGCAAAGCTTCTAAAAGGAAATAGTTCGGCGCCAATCTCGATCTGAGCAGCCGAAGACACAAAACACGCACCTGAGTGGTCTTGAAATCATGACCGACTCCCGTCACTCAGCGATGGTGGTCGCTCGTCATAAAAGGAGCTTTAATTGCAAAGCACCTTATGGCTCGACGAGAGGCGAGGTTCCACGCGGATGAAGAATCCGTTCTACAACGCTGATTGAGCGTTGCCGGGTTTGAAGACAACCACGCCCAATGGTGGCAGCGTGATTTCCAGGGACTGCGAGCGGCCTTGCGCCTTGTGTTTCTTGGCGTTCATGCCAGGAAAGTTGCCGACGTTGCTGCCGCCGTAGTGCTTCGAGTCGCTGTTAAAGATCTCGTCGTACCAGCCGCCACGCGGCACGCCGACACGATATCCTGCTCGCACGACAGGCGTCATGTTGCAGCACACGACCACAAAATCGTCGGCGTTCTTTGCCTTGCGAATATAACAAAGCACACTATCGCCGCTGTTCATACAGTCAATCCATTCGAAGCCTTTGTCCTCGAAGTCGACTTCGTAGAGCGAAGGCTCGCGCCGATACATGGCGTTAAGATCAGCGATCAAGCGTTTGATTCCGCTGTGCGTGTCCCACTGCAACAAGTCCCATTGCAACTCGGTTTCGTGGTTCCACTCCGTCCACTGGCCGATGTCGCCGCCCATGAACAGCAACTTCTTTCCGGGATGCGTCCACATATAGCTGTACAGCAAGCGGAGATTTCCGAACTTCTGCCACAAGTCGCCCGGCATTTGGTCAAGCAATGACCGCTTGCCGTGAACAACCTCATCATGGGACAGCGGCAAGACGAAGTTCTCGGTGAACGCGTAAATCAGGCTGAACGTGAGCTCGCCATGATGGAACTGGCGATGTACGGGTTCGTGTCGCATGTAGCGGATGGTGTCGTTCATCCAGCCCATGTTCCACTTAAACGTGAAGCCCAGGCCGCCCGTATCCGTTGGCCGCGAGACGCCTCCCCACGCCGTCGACTCTTCGGCGATCGTCATGGCACCGGGGAACTCCGCGTGGGCTTGGCGATTGAACTCTTGCAACAGCGAAATCGCCGGAATGTTTTCGCGCCCGCCGTACTCGTTGGGCACCCAGCCACCGTCTTCGCGGCTGTAATCGAGGTACAACATCGAAGCAACGGCATCGACTCGCAAACCATCGATGTGATACTTGTCGAGCCAGAACAAAGCATTCGCGATGAGGAAGTTACGGATCTCGGTGCGGCCATAGTTGAAGATTAGCGTGCCCCAGTCCGGATGTTCGCCTTGCCGCGGGTCCGCATGCTCGTAAAGCGCCGTCCCGTCAAATCGTCGCAGCCCATGATCATCCTTCGGAAAGTGCGCGGGAACCCAATCGATGATCACGCCGATGCCGTTTTGATGACAATGATCTACGAAGTACATGAAGTCTTCGGGGCTGCCGTAACGACTCGTTACCGAAAAGTAGCCAACGGTCTGATATCCCCAACTTCCCGTATAGGGATGCTCGCTAACCGGCATCAGTTCGAGATGCGTATATCCCATCTCTTGACAGTACTCGACTAACTGATGTGCCAGTTCGCGATAGTTTAACCAGCCATGTAGGCGATCCTTCCCGCGACGCCAACTGCCCAGATGCACTTCATAGATCGACATCGGCTGTTCCAGCGGATTCAGTTGGCGTCGTTGCTCCATCCACTTGCTGTCGCGCCACTGGTGGACATCGAGATCCGCGACGATCGATGCTGTACAAGGAGGCAACTCGGCGGCCACGCCATAAGGGTCGCTCTTGTCGATCGAACCTCCATCCGACGTCTTGACACGGAACTTATACTTTTCGCCAGTCTTCAGCCCGGGAATAAACAATTCCCAAATGCCGCTGGGAATGTGCTTCCGCATACTATGACTGCGACCGTCCCAGTAGTTGAAGTCGCCGACTACTTGGACGCTCGTGGCATTTGGAGCCCAGACGGCGAAGTTCACGCCCGTCACGCCCTCGACGTCGCGCAGCTTTGCACCGAGCTTATCGTAAGCGCGTGAGTGGGTACCTTCACCCAGCAAGTACAAATCGTAATCGGTTAGAAACGGTTCGAAGGCGTAGGGATCATGCATAGTAATTGTCTGACCGTTGCGTTGGGTCACGCGAAATTGATAGGGTTGATTGGGTAGTTGATCGGCGACGGGCTCCATCGCTTCATACAAGCCCGCCGGATGAATGCGACGCATAGGCCGCAAAGTATTCTGAGCCTGGTCGAGCAGCCACACTTGCTCCGAATTCGGCAGATAGGCCCGCACCGTCCGTGCGGTACGTCCACAGGATTCGACCTCGTGTGGTCCGAGGACGTCAAATGGGTTCGCGTGGCGACCCTCGACCAACGCACTGATACTATCCAAAGAAACGGTCGTCCGCACGTTCTCCTCCTGAAAACTCGATTCATCCTGGTGCGTCAAATGCGGATCGCTCTGCACTTTCTAATGTTCGATTTCCGTATCGACAATGGGCCAAAAAGGGCTTCGACGCGAGCAATGTTGGGGTTGAATGGAATTCGTCTTGCCTGCAACCGCGATGCCGTTAGTGCCTTGCGACTTGCTCCCCATTGGCCAATGATTGCCTTGCTGACGGGCTAAACCCTTGAAAACAGGCCGTAATCCGACTCGCGATCGCCTTCAGGCGACTGGTGCGACGCGCTCGCTGCTGCGGGCGATCGCCACCTCGGCGTGCTAACATTTTGGGCTGTAATGCCGTCTCTTCAGGCGGATCAAACCGCCAAGTACGACAGCGGACCTTGTGGAACTGCAATGCTTGGTCGACTCGCTGCCAGAGATCAAAGTCCTTGATCGGCGCCATTTTTCCAAAGCATTCCCACTGCCAACCGTTTTCCCGCCAGCGATCGATCCCGAACCTTAAGCCCCGCGTGACGCTACGACTTCGTGTTACAAGTGTGACCTGCGACGGCTGGTCTAGCGCCTCGAGGCCGCGGACAACCGCCAGCAGCTCAAGTCGTTCTGGATCAACCTCAGGTTCCTCGTCGGTCGCTTCGAGCTTCATATCACCGTCCACCGACTCCAACACGAAATGCCACAATCCGCTTTCCTCGGACGGAGCGGCAGCTTTCGCCGGGGGCCTGCGAGCTTCGGAAAACAGCAAAAAGTGGGGGGCACGTACTGACAT
This sequence comes from Planctomycetaceae bacterium, assembly GCA_020638975.1. Lineage (GTDB taxonomy): Bacteria > Planctomycetota > Planctomycetia > Pirellulales > Pirellulaceae. The sequence continues at coordinate 40,520 of JACKHN010000006.1, read as the reverse complement.
CGTCACGGAATCCGCGGGTTTGGGTGGTAAGTAGCCGTTGGAACGAATAAAATCGCGCGCATCCTTACGACGCAACTCGTCAGCACCTCAATTTTATGGTGCAGCCGTCCGTGAACGATTTCGTTATCGGAAACTGCGACGTAAACTCTCCAGTTTATCTTTTCTGCTATTGCGCGATCCCATGTTTGATGCCCCGCAGGAAGTTCGGACGACCGCAGGTTACTTGCTCGCGTTAAGCGTTGGGCTGATCTTCTACATGCGATTCACGTTTGCACGACCGGCAAGTGACGTCTCGGTTCGATCATCGGTGTCGCGGATAGTCCTGTGTGCTGTCTGGGGAGCAGCGATCATTGTCTATGTGCGTTGGCCCGAAGTGCTGCTGCATTGGAACTTTTTCATGTTCCCGCAGGTTCGATGGACCACAACCGTGCCGGCGGCTATTGGGATTCTGCTAATGATTTGGGCAATGCGTTCCCATCTGAGAGCCGCTGAGGATGGCTCTATTGACGCGGGAGGGCTTTACGCTTGGTGCCGTTATCCGCTTGACGCCGCGATCGGAGTGTTCATGGTCGCGGTAACTTTGTTGTGCGCGAATTGGTTGTTGATCGCACTTACGCTTGTCCTGCTCTCGATCCATCGGTTGGTCATCCCGTACGAAATGGAACGCTTTCGAAGGGCGTTTCTTGGTCCAACCTATGACGAGTACGCCGCACGGACAGGTTGGTTCCTGCCCAGTGCTGCACCGGTGAAAAAGTCGCAGTATCAAGTGCCCTCGCGGTTCGGCTTGACGGCAATCATGGGCTTGCTAACCGTGCTGGCATTTATTTTCGGTGCACTTCGAGCGGTTGAGGCACCACCGGTTGTCTATTTGTTTGTCGGGTCGGAGATCGTGGCGATTTGCCTGGTCCAGATTCTTGTCGGCTCCTCGCCGCGAGGCGGTTCCGCGGTGACGGGCGCGGTCCTGCTCCCATTTTGGGTTTACATGACGTTGAGAACTCCTCCGATGCCGATGACCTTCGAGATCGTGTTTGTGATCACGCTCGTAGCATTTGGCGGTTTGTTGGGATATTGCATCGGCACGTTGGCTGCAGGATTTTTTCTGATGATGGACTTGATCGAACCGTGGTTGGTCCGCGATACAACGGTGTATCAATTGCCTTTGGGTGACCTTCCCACGCGTAAGGGGCCGCGCGAATCCGATTGACACTACTACCCTAACGAAAGGTAATTCATTCATGTCGAGCAAGAAGCTGCTGATGTTGGTCGGAGACTATGTCGAAGATTATGAAGTCATGGTTCCGTTTCAGATGTTGTTGATGGTCGGACACGAAGTTCATGCTGTGTGTCCCGGCAAGCAAGCGGGCGAGACGGTTGCTACCGCGATTCACGACTTCGAGGGCGATCAGACCTACAGCGAGAAGCGTGGTCACAACTTCAGGCTCAACGCAACCTTCAGCGAGATTGACGAGACATCGTATGACGGGTTGGTGATCCCTGGCGGTCGCGCGCCGGAGTACTTGCGGCTCGACGCGCGAGTCATCGAGATCGTGAAACACTTTGCCTCGACGAACAAGCCGATTGCAGCCATCTGTCATGGCCCGCAGTTGCTTGCAGCAGCGGGTGTTCTGACCGGAAAAGCATGCAGCGCTTATCCGGCAGTCAGTTATGACGTTACGAGTGCCGGCGGCAGTTTCGTGCCTGCCAGCGAGGGCTTTGACAACGCACACATTGATGGAAATCTAGTGACCGCACCCGCCTGGCCGGCCCACCCCGCTTGGGTTCGCAGCTTCCTGCAAGTACTAGGCACCCCGGTCTGCGTCTGAATTCAAGCTACATGATTGACGAGTTTCAAATCGAGAGCCGGCGTAAGCTCGTCCCCGCGTGGTTACTTTCCATTGGCGTTCACGTCGTGCTGCTGATCAGTATCTCGTTTCTTGCTGTCGGCACAGGCGGGTCATCGCTGACGGAAGAAACGGTTCGCCCGGTTGGCATCATACTCGCACGTCCTTCATCCGACCTCGAACATGAGTACTTCGACGAAACCTCGGAGGACGCGATGGATCGCGACACGCAAGCGGACTCAAGCGACGACGCTCGCTCATCGCAACCTAGTGTTCAAGCCACTCTGCCAGAGTCACTCGTCTTGTCTGAGTTTGCGTTGCCGAAGACATCCGATCTTCCGCTCATGGGCGTCACTTCAGTTGATACGCCAAGTCTGACGGTGAGCAATTCGCGACCAAAATTGCCGGGCATCGACGAGTCGGCGATTATCGCTGACGAACAGGCCAGGATGCGGGCGGCGAGTGCGCGAGGTCCGACGACGAAGATCGGCGTATTCGGCAGCAAGGAAGCGACAGGCGGCTCGTTTGTGTTCCTGATCGATCGGTCGCAAAGTATGGGCGGCGGTGGCCTCGGTGTTTTGCAGGACGCCGAGAACGAACTCGTTCGAGTATTGAAAGGTCTTGCTCCTGAGCATCGTTTTCAAGTCGTGGTCTATCACGACAAGAGCGTGTATTTGGAACGCCGTGAGTTGCTCCCGGCGACCGACGCGAACAAAGCTTTAGTCCCTGGCTTCCTCGGCTCGAAAGCCGCCTTCGGTGCAACCGAGCACGAACGCGCGTTGATGTCTGCGTTGTCACTGGAACCGGACGTGATCTTTCTGCTCACCGACGGTGGCGAACCGACGCTCAAAGATCAACAAATTCACGCCCTCGCAAAGCTCGCGTCGCCGCGCACGTCGATCCATTGCATTCAGTTTGGCACGGGACCGTTGCGTGATTCCAACAACTTCCTGGCCCGGCTTGCAACGGCTACAGGCGGCGAGTACGGTTACGTCGATGTTAACCAACGCCGCAAATAACCAGCAGATTCGATAGGAGGGCCGAGGCATTTCGCTTCCCGAACTTTCCGCAGCAGAACTCGAACGCTACGACCGACAAATCGGGCCGGGCGTTCTTTCGATCGAAGGCCAGCAGAGGTTAAAGGCTTCGACAGCGCTGATTACACGTGTTGGCGGAATGGGCGGTCCTGCGTCGTTGATGTTGACGATGGGAGGCGTTGGTCACGTGATCATCGCTCATGGCGGGGACATGATTTCGCCAGATTTGAATCGACAAGTGCTGGGCTCCGAAAGTGTGCTGGGCAAGCCGCGAGCGGGTGATTTTGGTGAGTACCTGAGATCGATGAATCAATTCGTCGAGGTCGAGGCGATTGGCCACGAGCCCAATGATGCGGAAGCCGCCGAACTCGCTGCCCGCTGCGATATCATCCTTTCCTGTCCACCCACTTTTGAAGAGCGGCTCCGCCTGAATCTCGCGGCCGTGCAGGCCGGTATTCCTTTTATCGATGCAGCTCAGTGGGGCATGACCGGGACGTTGATCGTTGTCAAACCGGGCCAGACTGCTTGCTTGGAATGCCTCTATCCCGAACCACCACCGTTTGAAGAGTTGTTCCCGGTTGTGGGCGCCATCTCCGCCGCAACGGGATCGTTGGCTGCTTTGGAAGCCATCAAAATCCTGTCCGGCACCGGCGAGCCGATGTGGGGTAAGATGTTGACTTACGATGGCTATCGTGGCAACGTCACGATCGTCCAATTGCAACGCCGCGACGGATGCGCGTGTTGCTCATCGCTTTGAAATCCGCAAGTGCTATGAAAATCCAGATATCATATACCGGTCGCAGCTATCAAACTTCAACCTTGCTTCCCGCTGAGATAACACTCGACGAAAACAGTTCGGTGGCGGACGCCTTGCGGATGCTGACCAAGGACTTGAGTGACGAACAGCAACTGCCGGCAAGCTGCTTGGTGGCCGTGTCGGGCGAGCACATCGGCACGCTCTCCAGCTACACGAATCGACCGCTGCGAGATCGCGATGAATTGATCTTGATTGCACCTGTCGCCGGCGGCTGAATCATGCCGCGGCAACTGGTGAAGTCACTTTGCCGGATGCCAGTTCGATAATGCGATCAGCTCGCTCCGCCGCGCGGTCATCGTGAGTGGCCAAAACGATCGTGCCGCCTTCTCGATGAAAGCCGCCGAGGAAGTCCAGCAGAGCCTCGGCATTCTTCTCGTCCAAGTTGCCCGTGGGCTCGTCGGCGAGCAACAGTTTCGGTCGGTTTAGCAACGCTCGGGCCATCGCAACCCGTTGGCGTTCGCCGGCGCTCAACTGACTGGGGCGATGGGTGATACGTTCGTCCATCCCGAACCCGCTGAGTAGTTGCTTTGCGTAATCCCGACTTGTCGATCGTGATGCCGCAGGGGCAGCGACGAGGACGTTGTCCAAGACGCTTAGATATGGGAGCAGGTGAAACATTTGAAAAACGAAGCCAACATTCTCCTCACGAAAGCGAGCGCGTTCGCTTGAGGAAAGCTTTCCAACGTCTCGCCCCGCCACCGAGATACTCCCGGTGTTCGGCACGGCCAGTCCGCCGAGCAATGCCAACAAAGTCGACTTGCCGCTGCCGCTATGCCCTTTTAACGCGACGAACTCACCTTCTTGAATGGAAAGCGTCACTTCGTCCAATGCGCGGACGTCGCCATGGGACGTGCGATAGACCTTGCTTACGCCAATCAGTTCGATCATCAGAGCGGACACCTTGCGAGCATCTAGCGGGGACGCAGAACGACGAAAGTCAATCCGAAGAGCACAATCAACGCGATGCCGATGCCTGCTCCAACAATCCAGACGCTCGTCAGGCTCGAGGACGAGGAAGTCGTGACGTTGTTCGACGGTACCGTGGCAGGAGCAGGGCTGACGGTTGCCACTTCGGGGCCGGTGGGCGTTGCGCTGAGTTCTGGGTCTTTCGGCGTTTCTGTCTCCGTTGCCTCGACAACGGTGTCAGTCTCTGCTGACGTTAGACTTGTCCCAGCGTCCACGGCTTCGGGGGGCTGCTCGATGATCGTGTTGTCGATGACAGGTTCCGTGACTTCCGTTGCTGCGAGTTCGGTGCTGACGGCGGAGCCGCTTTCGGGGATGATCAGCTCCGGGAAGAACATCTCGGGACCGAAATTGCTTTCGTTCCCTTCTTCGTTGCCAAACTTATCGGCCAAGGCCGCTGCGGCTGATTCCCAGTCATAGCGAACTAACAAGTCGACGCCGGGATTCTGTTCTTTGACCGTGCAGGAGCAAGCACCGCTGATGAACTCAATCTCGCGAATCAGATTCTCGCGAGTGATTCCTTTGCCGATGTAAGGTAGCAGCGCACGAGCTCGTCCGTAAACCAGAAACACCATCGGTCGTTCTTCGGCTGCCAGATCAGGCTCCATCGCCAGCAGCGAACGGACGAACCATTGTTCCTCTGCGTCATCGCGATCAATCTTGATGAAACCTAGTTCGTTCGTTGGCGTGGTGGCCTTTGTCTCGGTTTCGGGCGCTCCCTGTGCGGGCGATACATACAAACTCACCTTGCCTTGCTGTACCTCTTCCACCAATCCGTTCAGGATCGACTCCGTCGCTTCGGATTCCGCGGCATCTTTGCCGCTGAGCATTATGAAGACGCCGAGTTTGCCCGTTTCAAGTTGGGCGGCCAAGCTTTTTCGGGCAGGCGACTCGACCAGCGATCTTACTTTTGCCTCGTCGAGTTGCTCGAACGAGATTCCGACACCGTAGGGAGTCGAAATAAAATAGCTGGGCAGCGACTTGTCTTCCCGGTCGAGCCACGCCTTCTTGACATCAGGCGGTACGGAGGCAAGCTCGGGATCTTCACTGATGTTGACGGGGATATGCGCCACGTTCGCGCGACTGTCGCCCCCGCGCTCGAACTCAGTCAGCAGCTCTTGTACACGCTGGTCTTGCTCCGTCGCGGGCTGATCATGAAAGAAATAGACTTCATAGGGAGCAGGTTGCCACCGATACATGGCATATCGATAGACCGGCGTTTCGCAAGCGATCGCGACGCAGGTGAAAACAATTGCTAACACGAAGCCTGAGCAGAGACCTTTTAACAGTCTTCCCATGGCGGTTTCCTTGGTGGGTGCAGAGTCGGCGGGCTGTTCAGGATACCAACCTATCGCCAGCGCAGCAATTCGCTACCGGCGAACCGCTCGCAAACTACCGGCTCATTGACTCGTACTGAGTACAAACGGCACCCAACCTAGAAACTATCCGCGTCGCTAGAGTCGCGCCGCCTTAGCGGCAGACTTTCGATTAATAAATGCCCGCACGACCTAGTGCTGCGTTACCGCTAAGGATTAGGGTGAATGAAGTGAGCCGCTGGCCGTAAGGCCCCGGGCGTGCCCTGCATTCCTCGCTGCCCGACCGCTTACGCGTCACGGCTCACGAAACCGGCAAACCCTAAAATCAAGGTGTAACGCAGTACTAGTAGTCACCGACGACCTCTCCGCCCTGACTCGTACTTAGAGCACGATAGGTGTTCAGATTGATCGTTTCCGCAACAAAGCGAGTTGATCCATCGCAAAGCGAAACCTGAACTCCGCCCGGGTGTCGACTGCGTAATGCAAACATCGTGGGATCTGTTGTAGTGGAGACGGCGCAAGGGAGTTTGAGTACTGGGTTGTCCTTGCAGTAGGTGGCGGTGTAAATACGATCAGGCAGACTCGTGTTCGGCGGCAAGTAAGTTGTAAAGCTTGACGCGTCTCCCCACCAAACGAAGCCTCGCAGGTCATTTCCTTTTCCTTGTAGGACTTCGCCGACCATAAACGTGCTGCTCGTCCCGTCAGTGATCGCGGCGAGACCAACAATGCGATTGAGAGTGGTGGCGGAGACTACGGAAAATGGTGCTTCGCCGAACGTTACGCCATTCAGTTGTGCCTGTCGACCGTACCCGGTATTCCCATAATTCGCCGCGTAGTTGTGGCTCGTGATGTTAGAAAACGGTGCGTTTGGCTGATCGCTAGGGCATGTATGGGCATCTAATCTCGTCTGCGTCACCGGAAGGTTGATCGAATGATTGTACCGCGAGTCATCAACGGGCGTGCCGAACTTGTTGTTGAAGCTATATCGGTCGTACAAGTTGCTTTGTTCCATAAACGGTTGAATGCAGATCATCCACGTTCCCCAGCAACATCCCCAAGCGCCAGGCGGGAATTTTTTGAACGTGTCGTGATAGTTGTGTACCGACAAGCCAATCTGCTTTAAGTTGTTTCCGCACTGCATCCGCCGAGCCGCTTCCCTCGCCGCTTGAACCGCCGGCAAAAGTAACGCCACAAGAATGCCGATGATCGCGATGACCACGAGAAGCTCAACGAGTGTGAATGCACGACGATGTTTCATCTCTGTACTCCGAAAAATATGAGCAAAAAAGGAAAGAGAGAACAAGCGAAAAGAAAATCGTTAAGACAGACTAATATGCGCAATATTATTACGGGATCGCCACGTCGAAGGTGTTTGCCGCCTTGCCGGTAACTTCGGTCGTAATCGTGCTATTTACGTTGAATTCTGCGGGAATTAATTCCTGGTTCTCGGTCTCAGCAATCGTACTGTCACCTGGCGCTTCGACGTCCGCCGCAGCCTCCTTCACGGCCGACACCCGAACGGTGTATTTCCCGGGCGTGAGTCCCTGAATGGCCGGCACTTCATACTTCCCGTCGCTGATTGCCGCGCCACTCATTTGGGATCCGTCGGTAGCGACAAACTGAATCGTACCGAATTCGAGTGGTTCACCATGGAAAGTCACGGTTCCGGACACACCGACTCGACCGCCCGTATCAGGTCCGCAGCCGAGAAACAAAGAGAGGAAGGGGAGAAACAGCACGATGAATGCAAACCGCTGCATCGGCAAGGCTCCAAGGATGAAAGTAGGCGGGAAGTCGGTCACTCGCAGGCGTCAACTTCACGCCTTGAAAGGTGGGTAGTAAGCAGCGTATTGCACCGCAATAGTTCTGTCAATTCAATTCTCTCCGGGGTAAGTGGTACAGTTTGAGATTCCGGAAAGTAGGACGGTCACTCTTGGCCGTCTTTTGTCGGGCAGGAGTGCCAGACTTGCGGCAAAGTGTACAACTACCCTCTCCGGAATGAGGGCTACGTCTTGTTCCATCTGCACAGTTTGTACAGCGGCTCTCCGAAGCCGTCGAACTCAGTAATTCGTAGCTCGACGGCTTCGGAGAGTCGTCGTACGAATCCCTTCAAATTGAGAAACTGAAAAGCCCTGTCTCCGGAATGCCGTGACGCTGGACTCCGAGTCTGTTGTCTCAACGTTCCACGCGAGTATCGGGTTCAATAACTCACGTTGTTGGCACCTCGCTGCTGGCGTCCCCGTTCACGATTTCTGCCTCACCCAGTAGAATCTTGACTCACCCAGTCCAGCCGCTATTACCTGCTGACGTCGCAACCACCATTTCGAATGCCTCTTGGCGAACCGAGTGCTCTCGAGGTTTGTCGTCACCATGTCCAACCAAACCAAAAGCAATCACTATGCCCCGCTACAATCCTGCTGACGTCGAACCGAAATGGCAACGTTATTGGGAGCAGAACGAGACGTTCAAGGCTCCGGAAATGCCTGAGGGCGAGAAGCTTTACGTCCTCGATATGTTCCCGTATCCCAGTGGCGAAGGGCTGCACGTTGGTCATCCGGAGGGTTATACGGCGACGGATATCACTTGCCGGTTCGAGCGGATGCGCGGCAAGTCGGTGCTACATCCGATGGGCTTTGATGCATTCGGGTTGCCGGCGGAAGAGTATGCGATCAAGACGAACACGCCCCCCCGTATCTCCACCGAGAAGAATATCGCGACGTTCACTCGCCAGTTGAAGATGCTTGGCTTCAGCTACGACTGGAGTCGCGTGCTGGCAACCACCGATGTCGACTACTTCCGTTGGACGCAGTGGATCTTCACGGTCCTGTTCGATACGTGGTTCGATCACGATCAACAGAAAGGGCGACCGATCAGCGAGTTGCCGATTCCCGACGAAGTGCGTGCGGAAGGAGATACCGCCATTCGGCACTTCCAAGACGATCATCGTTTGGCATTCCAATCGGACGCCTTAGTGAATTGGTGCCCTAAGCTCGGCACGGTCTTGGCGAACGAAGAAGTCATCGATGGCAAGAGCGAGCGAGGTGGTTATCCCGTCGAGCGCAGACCGCTGCGTCAGTGGATGCTTCGCATCACCGAATACGCCGGTCGCCTGGAACAAGACCTCGAAGGACTTGACTGGTCCGATAGCATCAAACGTATGCAGCGCGAGTGGATCGGTCGCAGCAGCGGTGCAGAAGTCGATTTCTTTATTGGCGCCCAGTCGTCTGCCACGGACTCCGACCGTGCTTCAACAGCCTTCGAGTCTTGGAAGTCTGATCGTGCAACATCCGGCTTTCCCCGCAAGCCCGGCGACGACGTCTTACGTATTTACACAACGCGCCCCGACACTTTGTTCGGTGCGACTTACATGGTCATCGCGCCCGAACATCCGTTCGTCGACCGTTTGACCGTTGCTGACCAGAAGAGCGCGGTGAAGTCTTATTGCGAACAGGCCGCTGCAAAAAGCGATCTCGATCGGACGGAACTCGCCAAGGACAAGACAGGTGTCTTTACGGGATCGTATGCCATCAATCCCGTCAACGGCGAGGAGGTGCCGATTTGGGTAGCCGATTACGTTTTGATCAGCTACGGCACCGGTGCGATCATGGCCGTGCCGGCTCACGACACGCGGGACTTCGAGTTCGCTCAGCACTTTAACATCCCGGTGATCGCCGTGGTTGATCCCGGTGAATTGGAAGACGTTGATCGAGCGGCCGTGCTGGCGGGGACAGAGTGCTGTACCGAGCAAGGCACCGCCGTGAACTCGGGCGATTACAACGGTCTGACGACAGCCGCGTTCAAGCAAAAAATCGGGAACGATCTCGCGACGCAAGGGACGGGGAAGAGGGCCACAAATTACAAACTTCGTGATTGGCTATTCAGCCGTCAGCGATTTTGGGGCGAGCCGTTTCCGATCTTGCATGAATTGGACGACGCAGGAAACCCAACGGGCATGATCCGCGCCGTCGATCCAGAAGATTTACCCGTCGACTTGCCGCACTTGGACGATTACAAACCGCACGGCAAGCCCGAGCCACCGCTCGGCAAATCTCCCGACGAGTGGCTTTACCCTGTCATCGACGGCAAACGATACAAACGCGAAACCAACACGATGCCGCAATGGGCAGGATCGTGCTGGTACTACCTGCGATTTATCGACCCGAAGAACGGCACAGCCTTTGTGGATCGCGAAAAGGAAAGAGCCTGGATGCCGGTGGATCTGTACATCGGAGGTGCCGAACACGCGGTGCTGCATCTGTTGTACTCCCGATTCTGGCACAAAGTGCTCTTCGATCGCGGCTACGTCAGCACCGCTGAACCGTTCCAGCGGCTGGTCAATCAAGGGATGATTCTGGGTGAACCTCAGTATCACATCACCCCTGCTGTCTTCGAAGCGAATAAAGACGTTCTGGACAAACTCAAGCTAAACACCCTGCGAGTTGAGTCGGAGGACAAGGTCACTTACATATTGAAGAATGGCAGCGGCGACGCGAGTACGGACTTGTCGGAGGATCAAACCGAAAAGCGGCAGGGGCAGTTCTATCTCGCCGGGACGGAGATTCCACTTACGACGCGAGCGGACAAGATGTCGAAGAGCCGAGGCAACGTCGTCAATCCTGATGACATCGTCCGGCAACATGGAGCCGACTCGCTGCGTCTGTACGAAATGTTCATGGGGGCGTTTGAAGCCACGAAGCCGTGGAGCAAGAGCGGCGTGGATGGCGTCTGGAAATTCTTGAATCGTGCGTGGCGAATCATCGTCGACGAGAATGCCGAAGAACTTGCCTTGCACGCTTCCGTTCAAGAGGTTGCGGCGACCGACGAGCAGCTACGTGTACTGCACAAGACGATCAAAGCCGTCACGAAAGACATCGAGACGCTCGGCTTCAACACCGCAATCTCGCGACTGATGGAGTTTGTCAACTTCTTTACGAGTCAATCCGTACGTCCGAAGGCCGTGATGGAGCAGTTCGTCTTGCTGCTGTCGCCGTTTGCACCGCACCTTGGCGAAGAGTTGTGGGAACTCTTGGGGCACGGAACGACGTTGGCCTACGAGCCATGGCCCGTGTGCGACGAGTCGTATCTCGTCGAATCGACGATTGAGATACCCGTTCAAGTGCTTGGTAAACTTCGCGGTAAGGTGCAAGTCGCGCCCGACATCTCGAAGGAAGATCTGATCGCAGCGGCCAAAGCCGACGACAAAGTGCAGCCGTGGCTGGAAGGCAAAACCATCATTAAAGAGATTGTTGTGCCGGGTAGACTTGTCAACTTCGTCGTCAAGGAACCAGCCAATTAGAATTTGGAGGATCGGCCAAACTCTGGTGCGTTCGGCTAATCGCTTTGGCACACCCGCGTCTGAGGCGTCCCGGGGCATTTGTATTGTGAAAGCCGCGCAATTTGCACAACGGCTCAGCGACGCCGTCGTCTGACGAGTTCAACTCTCATAGATTTCGCGTTGTTCGCACACTTCCCCCGCAGTCAGCCGGCACCTCAGTTCGGACTTCAGTGGAGCGGTGATCCGTCGCGAGTTGTTCCGCCAGTGCCGTCCGTTCGGTGAGTCGTCGCGGCGAGAGATCTTCCGAACGCTCGGACATCTCGGCGTGGTAGCCAACCTTTGTGAGATCGCCGCTGATTTGTAGGGCAGTGAAGGCTGCCCCAAGTGGCTCAACTCACCGAATTGGTAACGATCAAGCGAAATCTGCTTTCGACGAGAACGAGGCAATGGAGACGTTCAAGGAAACCGTTTGTTCCGAGTTACCGAACTTCTCGCGGGGACTGCGGAGTTCAGGACGACTTCGCTTAGGCAACCGCTGAATTGGGAATCTCGTCGATCGGTTGCGCGTATAAGAACTCGCCGTCTTCACCGAAAAACTTGATCAGCCGTTCTTCGACGAACCAAATCGCTCGGTGGCTATCGCAAGTGAAGCGACGTCCGCAGTAAAAGCCGTCGCGAATCAGGATCGTTTCGCAGCAGTCATCGACATCCACGACGCCCTGGGCGACGAAAGTACGACGAACGTGCTGGCGGACGGTTTCAAGAATCTTGGCGTGTTGCATGGAGGTGTGCGTTGGTTGTGGTGTGAAGTAAGGGCAGCACCATCATCCATCGACACGTTACGGCTGTCATGTTCGATTCGCCTGATCGAATCGTTATATTTTACCTAGCCGGTACAACGCGTCTGCCCGTCCAAGCCGCGAATTCTCGCGTGAAGCCGGTCGTGGTGGTACCCTGATGAGGAACCGGATTCCCGAGTCCCGAGAGAGTACAGCCTGATGAACGGTCAAGCTCGGTGAATCACACGTACCATGGACGTCGAGCCACGTGGATTTCCGGCGTGCGACAGACTCGGACGGTCGTCGTACCTGTTTGAGAACTCACAATGCCACGAATTGACGAACTACAATCATCACGAAACGCGGAGACGCAAAGTGGTTGGGCGTGTTTCGCGTCCCATCGCGAACGCGTAACGCAACTGCTACTCGACATGGCACCTGTCGAAAACGGACGACTGTGTGTCTTAGGCGCCGGTAACTGTAACGACCTCGCCCTTGCTCGACTCACTCAAGCGTATGGGCACATTGACTTGGTCGATATCGACGAAGAGGCGATCCAAGCAGGAATCACTCGACAAGAGGTTGCTAGCGATGCGATCGCGATACAGGGAGGCATTGATGTCACGGGCGTCACGCATCTCATGTCCGCATGGACGCCTGAGCAGCCTGCGACGGACGAGCAGGTCGACGCCTGTATTTCTTTAGCGAGTCACCGCGCCCCGCTGCTAGGCGAAGCTACCTTCTCTGTGGCTGCGTCCGTTTGCCTGCTCAGCCAGCTGATCGAGTCGGTCGCACTCACCTTGGGCGAGAATCATCCCCGTTTCCTCGAATTGCTGACCTGTGTGCGCCATGAGCACCTACGACAGTTGGTCAGCCTCGCAACGCCGGGTGGCACGGTCGTTCTCATCACCGACGTCGTGTCGTCAAGCACGCTTCCAGAGTTGGCTACCTGTTCGCCGACTGAAGTGGTAGCACTGGTCGGGCGGGCCATCGCAGATCGCAATTTCTTTAGTGGCGTGAATCCATTTGTCATCAAACAACTACTTGAAACGGATGAATCGTTGGCACCACATTTAACCGACGTGAGATTGAGCAATCCGTGGGTGTGGGATCTTGGACCAAGACTCTACGCCGTCTGTGCAATGACCGCAAAGCGTGTGTAAACTTTCGCTCTGTCACTTCTAACTTGCGAGATCACTGCCGAGTCTCACGATGCAACTCAATCCATTCCATTTGGCGTTCCAAGTTCGTGACATCGCGGAAGCTCGAAAGTTCTACGGCGAGACGGTCGGTTGTAGCGAAGGGCGAAGCAGCGAGACTTGGGTCGATTTCAATTTCTTCGGACATCAAGTCGTCTGTCACTTGAATCCCGCCATCGGAGCAAATGGCAAGATTTCGTCGCATTCGAATCCCGTCGATGGCCACGGTGTTCCCGTACCACACTTTGGCGTCGTGCTGACAATGGACGTCTGGGAGCAACTGGCGGCGAGACTGCGATCGCAGGGAATCGAGTTCGTCATCGAACCGTACATTCGCTTCCAAGGCGAGCCCGGCGAACAAGCGACGATGTTTTTCCTCGACCCCAGCGGCAATGCTTTAGAGTTCAAGGCGTTTCAAGACATCGAATCGCAGTTGTTTGCGAAGTAAGGATTACTCGCCGGCGAGTGCCTATTACTCGTTCATCAAACCGAGTCGTCGATACTTCTCTTCGTACTTCTTCCAAAGCCGCTTGTGGCGATCGTTCAAGTCGACTTCGCGGCCCTGGATGTAAGCGGCCTCCACCTGGGTTGCAGTTTCCAGCGGATCGCCATTCGTGATGATGAACGTCGCGTCGCGTCCCTTTTCAAGTGTGCCAACGTGTCCGGCGACGCCGAGTATCTCCGCCGGATAGGCCGTGATCGACTTTATCGCTTCATCGTGCGGCAAGCCAAACGCGACCGCCATCGCCGCGTGATAGGGCAAGTTGCGTACGTTCGAAGCTCCAAAACGACCGCTGCCCGAGATGCAAAACCGAACGCCCGCCTCATGCAGCCGCGCGGGAATCGTGAACGGCGTGTCGTAAGGCTCGGAGCGTCGTTGCGGCAAGCGATAGACGCCCCCGACGATGACTGCCACATCGTGCTTCTTTAATAGCTCCGTGCAGTGAGGAGCGTCGTATCCACCGTAAAGGATTAGTTTTACCCTTTGCTGCTCGGCAAAGGCGACGGCGGCTTGAATCTGCTGAATGTCGTCCGCATCAACGATCAGCGGCATGTCGCCGTTCAGAACGGGCAACATCGCTTCCCAACGCAAATCAATCGGATGATTGCTCTCATCGGCTCGTCGAGCCTTCGCATAAGCTCGAGCATCCGCAAACGCCTTCCGCAGTTGATCGAGTGCTTTATCTCGCGACTCGATTTGTTCTTTGGCCGACTCGTCCGTATCCCAATCGATGCTGGGCGACATCCGCGGCCAAGCAACATGCACACCGACCCCGGTTCGCAGGGCAAGGTCTTCCCAAGTCCAACCATCGAGTTGCAGGACCGCCGATTGGCCGGAGATCAATCCACCGTTGGGTGCTGATAACGTTAGCAAGACGCCGTTGCTGCGAGTCACTGGGAGAATCTCACTATCCGGATTCACCGATACCCAGGACTTTACGTTCGGATTGATCGAACCCGTCTCTCGCTCGTCGACCGATGCGCGAACGGCGTTCACCTCGACCAGCCCCATGTCGGTGTAAGCATCGAACATCCCTGGATAGAGATGTTTGCCAGCGGCATCGATCGTGATCGCACCCTCCGGCACTCGCACCTTTGCGCCAACGGCAACAATCTTTCCTTTACGCACTAGCAAGGTGGCGTTCTCAATCGCGTCGCCCGAAACAGGATGAACCGTCGCACCAATTACAGCGATCGGTCGATCCGTGGACTCACCGGGAATCTCGGGCGACGCGAGAAGCAGCGCCGACGACAGACTTCCGAGGGAGCCGAGTAGCGTTGCAATGAACAGCTTTTTATACCGATGCATCTTTAATTCCTGGCTAGAACTTGTAGGGTCCGCTGTGCGGACCATCGAGTGGGGCGTGAAGGGGTCGGGAGTCTTTTTCGGAAAATACGCATTCAAATTGATACCACGTTGGCCGAAAAAGACTCCCGACCCCGTTACTCGTGTGATCCGTGGTCGTGACCGTGGCAGAACAAATCATCTCGCGGCCAGAGGTCGCTTTCTTCCATGTCCGTCTCGCCGTCTTCCTTCATCTTCTCTCCGGACGCGAGAATCTTCTGCACGAGCGCGTTTCGCATGCGATTCTCCTCGTCGCGAAGCTTTCGGTCTTCGTCGATGTCGAAATACTTGTGACCATCGATCCAAGTCTGTTCGCACCGCGAGAAGTTTGAAAGTGGCGAACCGCTCCATACGACTAGGTCCGCATGCTTGCCGGCTTCTAACGCCCCGACGTACTTCTCAATTCGTAATTGCTTGGCGGGATTCAAGGTGACGAATTTCAAAGCTTCTTCGGGTGACACGCCACCATACTTCACGGCCTTCGCCGCCTCGTGATTCAAGTGACGAGCCAACTCGCGATCATCGGAATTGAACGAAACGGTAACGCCCGCGTTGTGCATGAGCGCTCCGGCGTACGGAATCGCATCGTAAACTTCAAACTTGTAAGCCCACCAATCCGAGAACGCCGAGCCCATCGCTCCGTGCTTTGCCATCGCGTCGGCGACTTTGTAGCCTTCGAGGATGTGCTGGAATGTCCCGATGCGAATGCCAAACTCATCGAGCGTCCGAATTAGTGCCAGGATCTCGTCTTGCCGATAGCTATGACAGTGAATCCAACGCGAGCCTTCGACGATCTCGGCGATCGCTTCGAGTTCCAGATCCACGCGCGGCGGCAAGCCTTGACGCGTTTGCCGCCATTGCTCCCACTCAGCACGATACACCTTCGCCGCATGAAACGCGTCACGCATGATCTGTTCGACACCCATACGCGTCTGCGGATAGCGAGAAGTATACTCATCACCCCAATTGCTTTGTTTGACGTTTTCGCCGAGTGCGAACTTGATGCCTTGCGGAGCCTGAGCAAACTTCATGGCGTCGGGCAACGCACCCCAACGCAGCTTGATAACTTGGTTTTGACCACCGATCGGGTTCGCCGAACCGTGCAGAATGTTGGACGTCGTCACACCACCGGCCAACTGTTGATAGATCGAGATGTCATCGGCATCGATGAAGTCTCCGATACGAACTTCAGCAGTAATCGCTTGCGTACTCTCATTGACACCGCCATCGGTCGCCATGTGTGAATGGCAGTCGATGATGCCGGGCGTGATGTGCTTGCCAGTCGCGTCAACCACGACCCCGCCTTTGGGCACGACGACGTCTTCGCCGACTTCCCGAATCCGACCGTTCACAATCAACACCGATGCGTTCTCGACGATTCCCGCCTTGCCGCACGTCCAGACGGTCGCGTTTTTCAGCAACACCGTCTTTGAGCGTTTCGGTTGCTCGGCCCGACCGAATGCACCCAGCGGATAATTCACAGCGAACGAAGCCGCGACAGGATCCTTTGCCTTTTTCTTATCTTTGTCCTTGGAGGCTTCCTCGGTTTCTTCCTCGTCCTCGTCCATACGCGTAGCAGTCACCGACAGACGACTTCCGTCCGCGCAAGTTACATGTCCTAACCAGGTCGCCGGTCCCTTTTCAGGAAAGGAAACGACTACCGTCAGGCGAGCGACACCTTCGCCGCAAAGCTCTTTCGCTTCGAAGGTGCAGCTTAGTCTTGCGTCGCGGAAACCGACGCGTGAGAGTTTAATCTCGTCGCTCTCGTCTTCGTCGGACTCTTCCTCTTTGTCGGATGTTTCCTCATCCTCGTGTTCGAGATCGATTGATCCGGTTAGCTTGTCAGATTCGCCAGCAAGCTCAATTTCAATGGGGTGCTTGGCGCCCTCGACGCTTACTTTCCACTCGCCACGAATGTCGAACTCCGGCTTGGCGGTAACTTCGTAACGTGTTCCATCAACCCACGTTTCGATGACCTTCGTTTTTTCGGCGAAGAGATCTCCGTCCGTGACTACGAGATTCGCGATCTTGCCGCGTTCGATCGTTCCTAATTTGCCTTCGACTCCGAAAAGTCGAGCCGGAGCGGTGGTTAATGCTCGTAACGCCGAATCGCTCGACAGTCCACGTTCTACCGCTTTACGAATCGCATTTAGAAACGTGTCCTGATCCTTGAGGCCGTGGCTGGTGAACGAGATCCCGACGCCCGCTTGATCGAGTCGCGCGGCGTTCTCTGGCGCGATGTCCCAGTGCATCAGATCTTCGAGATCGACATTCAATGCCGTCTCGGCAGACGCCACGTTAGGCGGCTTGGGGAATTCAAGTGGCAGGATAATTGCGCGACCCGTCGCGACAATCGCGTCGAGACGTTTATATTCGTGCCCGGAGCCTCGAACGGCGATGTTCAGCGCGAACTGACGGGCGTATTCATCGGCTCGCAGTACAAACAACTCGTTGGAAGCATCAGCGATGATCAAATTGCTGCTGTCCGGATAGGCCTGCAACACGTCGAGAGCATCGTTGCGTTCAGGTCGCGGCAGCGTCGAATTCGCTCGATACGCGGCCCAAGCATCGCCGTACCAGTCGGCATCGAGCATTGCTTGCCGAGCCAAGGCAACGGCTCCCATCGGCGAGTTTGGATAGGTTTCGCGTCCGCGTCCTGGAGATACCGTCAGCCGAATATGTTGGGCAACACGGTCATGGATGATCGCTTCGCGGTTGGGATCGTCTCCGGTCAATACGAGCGAGCTGGTTCCTTTGATAATGCCACTGGATGGGGCGACCAGCCGCGCCGTCACGCCCTGAGCGCGAAGCTTCTTATTTGCGTCGGAACTGGCTTTGTAGTGGTTCGCGATGGCGAGTTGCGGTGTTATCAGCGAGTTCCAGTACGGTGTTCCCGCTTTCGCGGCGTCGGAACTGATCGATGCTTCGCCATAAGCGTCGATGAAGCCCGCGTAGATCGTTTTGCCGTTGAGATCCCAGATTCGAGCGTCGGCGGGTGGCTTCACATCGCCAGCCGCTTCGATCACGCCATCACGGATGACAACCGTTCCTTGCTCGACAACTCGGCCGGGAGCGATCACGATTCGGGCGCCGGTCAGGGCATGTACGCGGGGCGTGTTGTGTCGCAATCCTTCGACGGGGATGGTAGTCGGAGGAGCCGCATGCGACTTCAGCAACGTGACGAACAGAACCGCCGAAGCGGCGCACCAGCAAACTCGGCTAAGCGACATGAACAGTTTCTCCACAGGACGGCAGGGCCGCCAACCAATGCGAGCTGCCGCTCGGTTTGTAATAACCCGCTTCCCGACCAACCTTCGGTCGGTGCCCGTCGCTGGAGTCCGGCTGAACTGACATCAATAATCACCGCTGCCGAAATCAGACACAGATTCAGGATCGCATACCACGAAGCGGGAGGCGTGTCACTATGTTAACATGGGCAAGCTTGACTTACAGCCAGCCGCAACCGCCTTCCTGATTCGACGCAAGCAGCCGCCTCGCACATTAAGAACATCCGGTACCGCCGGAACGCCCCACACCGACTCAACCCGCCTTCGACGGAGCCCACCATGCGACACCTATCAGGCCTGACGATCCTCTTGCTGCTTTCCTGCCATGTCGCTTCCGCAGACGGACCCAGCGACAATATTCCGGCCAACGTGCGGCAGATTCCTCCACCGGGAGTCGAAGTATCGGCGGAAGACCGAGCAGCACTCGGCCAGCAGCTGGAGTTGCTTGCGGGGCGGCTAACATCGCTTGGGCAAAGCAAAGACGCACGTGCGCAGTCGTTGCTGCCTGACGTCGAAATCTTTTATCGTGCAGTGCGCGACGCACTCGCCCACGACGAGTTCTTCTCGCCCGGTGAAGTGAAGAGTGCCTTCGACCTGTTACGAACGGGAATCGAGCGTGCCGATCAGTTGCTCGCAGGCGAAACGCCTTGGACAAGACAAACCGGACTGGTCGTCCGTGGCTATCGATCCAAGATCGATCAGACGGTTCAGCCTTACGGACTGGTCATTCCGGAATCGTACACGTTCACAGGCAAAGACGAATTTCGCCTAGACCTCTGGTTCCACGGTCGCGGCGAAAAGCTCAGCGAGAACGCATTCATCTCGCAACGCATGCGGCAACAAGGCAACATCGCGCCGCAGAATACCATCGTGCTACACCCCTACGGACGCTACAGCAACGCCTTCAAGTTTGCTGGCGAAGTCGATGTGCTCGAAGCGTTATCGCATGCGCAATCACAATATCGCGTGGACGAGGATCGCGTTGCTGTGCGTGGCTTCTCGATGGGTGGTGCTGGCTGCTGGCAGATGGCAGTCCACTATCCTGACCTGTTCTTTGCTGCGAATCCCGGAGCTGGTTTCTCGGAGACGCCGGAGTTTCTGAAGTTCTTTCAACAGGAAACGCTCGCACCGACTTGGTACGAAGAGCGACTCTGGCGCTGGTACGACTGCCCGGGCTACGCGGCCAATCTGAACAACCTGCCCACAGTTGCTTATAGCGGCGAGTTGGATATTCAAAAGCAAGCGGCCGACATCATGGAAGCCGCCCTTGCCAAAGAACGCATTTCGCTGCTGCACATCATTGGCCCGGAGACAAAACACGCCATTCACAAGGACGCCGCTGTCGAGATTGAGCACAGGCTCGCAAGCCTCGCCAAGCAAGGACGCGATTCGGTTCCTCGTCACGTCTCGTTCACCACGCACACACTGAAGTACAATCGCAGCCACTGGGTCGAGATCACAGGGCTAGAGCAGCACTGGGAGCAGGCTCGCGTCGAAGCGTCGATCGCTGGCGCGAGCCATATCAAGATCGAATCGAGCAACGTCAGCGGGCTCTCTTTGTCGATGGACGCAGGAGAGTGTCCTCTCTACCTCCGTACGCCGGTCAAGGTGGAGGTCAACGGCAAGGTGTACTACGCTTCTCGCCCAATGAGCGATCGTTCGTGGAGTTTTCATCTCTGGGAGGGCGAACCCACCGACAAAGCCGGGCCGCCAAGTGAGGGTCTGCTCAAACGCCACGACCTGCAAGGCCCGATCGACGATGCCTTCATGGATTCCTTCATCGTTGTTCGACCGACAGGCACCGCCAATCACGAAGCGGTCGACCAGTGGACTCGCTCGGAGCTAGAGCACTTCGTCACGCACTGGCGACGCCACTTTCGAGGCGATGCGGTTGTTAAGAACGACACGGACATCACGGAGTCCGACGTTAACAACTCCAATCTGA
Source organism: Planctomycetaceae bacterium (assembly GCA_020638975.1). Classification (GTDB taxonomy): domain Bacteria; phylum Planctomycetota; class Planctomycetia; order Pirellulales; family Pirellulaceae. The sequence continues at coordinate 20,215 of JACKHN010000006.1, read as the reverse complement.
TTCTCTTTGGTGATCCCGCCAGCAATCAGTTTATTGGCCAGATCGCCGACAAGCTGCCGATTCGTTGGATGAGCGATTCGCTTGTTGTCGGTGAATCGACATTTGATGCAGCACATCATGCTCCCGCCATGATCTACCCGAACCCGCTGAATCCAGATCGCTACATTGTTCTCAACAGCGGTTTCACCTTCCGCGAATTCGCCTACCTCAACAACGCCAGACAAGTGCCGAAGCTGCCCGATTGGGCAGTGATCGACCTGCGGACGCCCGCCGATTCGCTCTGGCCGGGTAACGTCGTTGCGGCAGACTTCTTTGGCGAGCGATGGGAATTGAAGACAGAGTGATGAAAGTCATTCGACATGGAAATGGGTAGTGCTACGGTTTGCGATTCCTGACAGTAGGACGGCCACTCTTGGCCGTCTTTTGTCGGGCAGGAGTGCCCAACTTACGGCAAAACGTACCACCGCCTGGAAATGTTTTTATTTTGTAGAAGGCTCTTTTCGATCCAGAATACTCTGCTTTTCCGGTGTAGCCGGTATTAGGCCTGTGCTTTAGTGCGGGTTCGCATCGGCACCCCAACACCTTCCGCCCGCCCCAATCTGTTGCCGCGACGCGGCAACAGATTGGGGCGGGCGGAAGAACGAGAGAGTCGTCCACATAACCCGACGTGAACGTCGGGCCTAGTAGGGGCTCCGCCGCGAATGGAACTTAAACGGTCCAGTGCCCGCTCCTGCAAAATGGAAGCGTTGCCATCGATAGTGCCGCATCGACGTCACAAAATGAGCATCGCATCACCGTAGCTATAGAACCGGTACTGCTCGCGAATCGCCTCGTCATAGGCGCGTCGAATCAACTCGTCGCCGCCAAACGTTCGCACGAGGACGAGTAGCGTGCTCTTGGGAAGATGGAAATTCGTCATCAAGGCATCAACACTGCGGAACTCGTAAGGAGGCCGGATGAACAGGTCTGTCTCGCCTTGCCAAGCTTCCAGCGTTCCCGCTCGTGACGCCGTTTCCAGCACGCGCACAGAAGTTGTACCGACGGCAACGATGCGGCCTCCCGAAGTTCGGATGGCTTTCAGTTCGTCAACGGTCGCGGCGTCGATGCTTCCCCACTCGAAGTGCATCTGGTGTTTGTCGAGTTCCTGTACGGCGATCGGGCGGAAAGTTCCAATGCCCACGTGCAGCGTGACTTGGCATTTCCGAATCCCACGCTCCTGGATCTTGTTGAGAATTGCTTCGGTAAAGTGCAGACCTGCAGTCGGTGCCGCGACGGCTCCTGGCTGAGTGGCGTAAACCGTTTGATAGGTTTCGCGGTCCTGCTCAGTCATTTCACCGTCACGGATGTACGGAGGCAAGGGAACGCGGCCGATCGATTCCAGTAGCTTGAAGGCTGGCTCGTCTGATTCGGGCTTGGCCGCCCAGGCACCGCCATCCAGCTTGGCCAACATCCTGAGTGTTAGTTCGTTCTGACCGTCGCAATCGTGCACGGTCACCGTCTCGCCGACTTGCAGCTTTCCACGAGTCTGCCCCAGCACCTGCCACATCCCGTTGGCATCTGCCGACAGAAACAATCCACTCCATCGCCCACCTGTCTGCGTCCGGTAACCGACCAGTCGCGCAGGAATAACTCGCGTGTTATTGAGAACCAACGCATCTTGCGGTGATAGGAGGTCGGGAAGATCGCGCACATAACAATGTTCGAGCGTCTGATTGCGCCGATCGACGACCAATAGACGCGCGTCCACTCGGCGAGCGAGTGGTTGTTGCGCAATCAGTTCTTTTGGTAGTTCGTAATCGTAGTGATCGATTTCAGCCATCAATTAGATACCCAAAGCATCGGCCTCGGCGCCCCAGTTACAATGCGAGTATAAGTGGTATCCTCAGAGTGCGGAATTGCACGTCCCATCCCTTCGCCACCGAGAGCCAAGTGGTAAAGCCTGTTCGTATTGCCTTTGTGATTACCGAATTGGAATTCGGCGGTGCCGAACGCTGCCTCACCAATCTGGTCACTCGAATCGATCGCACACGATTCGATCCAATCGTTTGCGCGCTTAAACCACGGCCCGCTGCCGGTGAAGACCAACTCGTCCAACAGATTGAATCTGCCAACGTACCCGTTCACTTCCTCAACCTGCAATCACCGGCAAGTTTGGGTCGTGGTACAGTTTGCCGTAAGTCGGGCACTCCTGCCCGACAAAAGACGGCCAAGAGTGGCCGTCCTACTTTTAGGAATTTCAAACTGTACCACTACTCAAGTTTGTTATCTGGTGTTTCGAGCCTCAAGCGTTTACTTCGGCAGCACGATGCGGAAATTGTGCAGACATTCCTCTTCCACGCCAATGTCATCGGAGCATTCGCCGCCAAATCAGCGGGCGTCGCGCGCATTTACAGCGGTATTCGTGTAGCAGATCCCAGCCGGTGGCGGATGATGCTGGAACGATTCGCCATGCGACGCGTCGATGGAATCGTGTGCGTGAGTCAGTCGGTTGCGGACCAAATGGCATCCAAGCTCGGAATCCCGCAGGCAAAGTTGCAGGTAATTCCCAACGGCATTGATTTGTCCAACACGCCGGAAAGAGCTTTACTCGATAAGACACAATTCGGTATCGCGGCTGAACGCAGAATCTTGCTTTGTGTCGGGCGACTTCATGAACAGAAGGGCTTCGATTGGCTGCTGGCGTTGGCTCCCGAATTATTCCGCCGATTACCAGAGCATGACGTCGTCATTCTCGGCGAAGGTCCAGAGCGAAATACACTCAGTGAACTTGCAATTGGACTGGGCATTCAAGACCGAGTCCACCTGGTTGGTTGGCGGGCTGATGTTCCGCAGTGGATGCACGCGGCGGAGATGTTGCTACTGCCCTCACGTTGGGAAGGCATGCCTAACGTCTTGATCGAAGCGATGGGCTTGGGCTTGCCGGTCGTGGCAGCATCTGTCGAGGGGGTGAGGGAAGTACTCGGAGCACTCGCCGACGAGCAAGCGGTGCCCTGGGGCAATGATAAGGCATTCGTTGACGCAGTCTGCGAGATCTTTGCCGATCCGTCACGCCGTGCGAGACTGGGCGGCGACAATCGAAAGAGAGTTCAGTCCGACTTTTCGCTTCAAGCGATGATCGCGAAGTACGAGGAACTATACAGTTCGTAGTTTCAAGATCTTCAGCGAACCAACGCTCCATAGGACCGGCTCAACAATAACTTCTTCTTTTGCGTAGGGTCCGCTGTGCGGACCTAAGGGATTCCTGGTCCGCACAGCGGACCCTACTCTTGAATTGCCGAAGTTATTTCTGACTTATTCCATAGATTGGAGCAGGTGGGCAAGCAGCGTTGCCGGAAGCCCAGACAGGTTCCACCTAGTCTCTTCTTGAAAGTCGCCCTTAACCTGAAGTTTAAAGTCTCATCACATTTCGATGTCGATCCAAGTCAGTCGATGGTCGGAGGCTTCGACCAGTTCGTGGCCCGACTCGCCATCCGCTGGCCAAAACACACCGGCCTCGAGGACTCGAAGCGACTTGCATGGCAAGACGTAGTCGAGTCGCAGGTTGCCGACGCTGCGGTCGTTGAAGTCGGAAGTGTCTTGTGCGGGCGGACCAAGTTGCGTACGGTTCGCAGCGCCATCATGCATCGACTTCTCAGTGGCACCTTTGCTCGCTGGCGCAAGCCGACTGTCAATCAGCGGATGGGAAAGCAGTTGATCGATGGCACCGTTCGTGCTGTCGCCGTCGAACGGATCGGAGTTCATGTCGCCGGCAATTACGAACGCGCTGTCCGAGGGTAATCCGTCCTTCTGCTTAATGTCGTCATAGATATAGCCACTGCGATCGGGAACAACATAGTCTGCCCAAAAGCGAATCTCGTCATGGTTCCGTCGTCCGTTGCGATCTTCGGGACCATCGAAGACGGGTGGCGTTGGATGAGCGCATAGCAAATGAATCGTGCGGCCCGCGACTTGGATGGGAAGATCCCAGTGGCTTTTCGATGACAACCGCAAGATCGCTGTTTCCGCTTCGTCGTAGAACGGTTTGCTTTCTGTATGCGGTAGTAACGCGTTTGGCATGTCTCGCCAGAGGAACTTTTGAAAGGTGCGAACTGCTTCTTCTTTGATCGGAAACCGCGAAAGCACCAACATGCCGTACTGGCCTGGGAAGACTCCGAATCCGAAGGCGTCGCCAGGCCCGTCGTTGTTTCCATCATCGTCGAGGTCGCATCCGCTCGCGACGCCCGTGTTCACGGGCGCCAAGTACTTGTAATCGAAACGAATTGGCGCTTGCTTGCCTTGAGCGATCGCCAAATAGTTATTCACGAAGCGATCCGCTGCGATGCCTCGTTCGTCGTAATCGAATTCGTTTAGCAACAAGACGTCCGGGCGGACGCGTTGAATGATCTCAGCGATCTGTTGGGCTTGATGATTGTTCGGAGTATTCAGATCTTGGATCAGGCGGCCCGAAGTTGGGCGGTTGAGTGACACATTGAACGTCGCAAAGCGGACGCGGGTACGGGGCGGATCGTCCGCCGAGAGTTTGTCGATTAGCAAGAGACTCGCCAACAGAGCGATGCAGATGGTCGGAATTGATCGAACTACCATGCTCTTGCCAACCGCTATTACCAAGTCGATCAAGGCTTGAAGAATCCCACTCGTCAAGCCAGCTTACTCAGCCGACGAATCAACCACTCCAGGCACAGCACGCCACAGATGAGCCCCATCAACCACGTCATCAGGACTCGCTCGAACTGTTTGTCGGGCGTTCCGGACAGGTAGGTTACCTGGTCTTGCGGATCGAGCAGGCTGCTGATCGGTGCGCGTCCCGCGCCGCCGCGGTTCAGGGCAGCATCGAAGCCCACGTAATATGCACCGCCGGTCTTATCAGCCAAGTCTTTCAGCAGAGCATCGTTGCGCTGCGGTTGTTCGGTTTCAAGAGCCGGGATGCGCGAACGTACTTCGCGGCGGAGCAATTCGTCCGCGGCGCCGTGCGGTGGCTGCAGTTCGACGCGATAGTCGCCTTCGAGTACGGCAGTGAATTGAGCGGAATACATTCCCGCACGAGCGGCATCGTCGACTTTGCGCAGCTCCAAATTCGAGCGGCGTCCGTCCGGTGCTACGAGTGAAGCCGTGACTTGTGAAGCGGTCAGTGGTTCATGTTGGGCGTCGGTCAGAATCGCTTGCACCGAGATTGAGTCGCCCAGTAAACAGCGGTCCTTGTCGACAAGCAATACGCCGCGGCTCGAATCTCGCAGCAATCGCCCCTGCGAAGCCCAACGAATCAGCTTGGTGTAGTAAGACTCAAAGTAACCGTCCTGGATCGCACGCAGTCGCCACATCTCGCCGCTGGCCTGAAAGAACACTCGCCCCGCACCGTAGAAGTGCCCCGCCATATAGATCGGCAATTCGCCATCCATCGACGTGTTGGGGTCGGAGAACCGCGAGTAGACGCGAGCGCCGGGCTTGGGGTCCTTCACGGCGTAGTAACCGTAAACGCCCTCGAACGAATTCCACGCCTGTTCGCTGAGCAAAGAATCGTCTTCTAACCACAGGAACTCGGCATCGCGACCGTCTTGCGTGAATTGTAACGGCCACGGCGTTTCCGCAGCAAAACGACCGAGACTCAACGTGGCCGATCCGCGACTATAAAAGATCACCGGATAGAGCCCCTTGATAGCTTCGATCTTGGAATTGGCTTGTATTCGACTGGCCCAACGTGGTGTGTGAACGGGGCCGGCGACGACGATCAATCCACCGGCCTTCTCGGCGACCCATCGTTCGAGCAACTGAATTTGGTCCTCGGCCAGTTCATTCCAATCCGGGTCGAAAGCAACGATGCAATCGTACTCGAACAATTCGTTGGCGAGACTGGGAAACTCGTAAATCAAATCGTCGGCCTCTTGCGCCATACCGGGCTGGCCCGTCTGTAAGCAAACGACGACCGTGGTATCGCGATCACGATACAGCAAGTTCCGCAAGAATCGAAACTCGCGCGAAGGCCCACCCGCAAAAAGCAACACACGGTTCTTCCGCTCGACGATTTGGACAGTCGCCGATCGCATGTTGTCGCGAGGGTCTTGGTCTTCGGCGGGCGGGATGACTCGTAAGCGATAAGTGCGGCGTCCTTGTTGAGTCGGCGACACGTCAAACTTGAGTGACACGATCTCGCCATCGGGACCGAGTGTGACGCGTCGCTCTTCTTCAAACGTTTCTTGAGCCGTCTCGTCGTCTGCGTTGGCTTCCGGCAGCGACACCAATTCCACGCGTACCGAGCGTCCGATGAGTCCGTAGGCTTGGACATATCCCGTTATATTAAAACTATCGCCGGGATAAACGCGCGGAGGCGCTTCGAGATCGACCACTCGTACATTGGCGGGACGCTCATCGCCACCGATCCCAACGGCGAACACGGGAATTCCTGCGTCTCGAGCGAGATTCGCGGCAGCGTCGGCCTCGCTGCCCGCATTGTTCCCGCCATCGGTCACGACAACGATCCCGGCCAGCGGACCGCCGCGTTCTCGATTTGCCAGATACCGTATTGCGTCCGCCATTCGCGTTTCCGCGCCTCGTGGCGCGAGTACTTCGGGCCAATCAATTTGCAGAGTTTCGTCTGGCGAAGCAGGTTCATCGAGCGTCAGGGGGGCCGTCAGGTTCGCGGGAGCGACGGTGGCTTCTTCTAAACCGAGCGTCGCAAGCAGCGGGACATCGGGGAAGCGAAGATTGGCGACCGCCAACACAATCAAGCCTGCGATCATTGCCACCATTCCAATCAAGACAGTCCAAGAACCATCGCCGTCGGCTCGCCGTACACCAAAGAGCATCGACATCACAAATGAAAGCAAACCGATGCCAAAGATGATGGCTGCCGCAACCGCCGTAATTCTTGCTCCTCGCAAATCAGTATCGAGATCGACATTGCTAGATGGTGTTGTCGACGTTTGAGAACTCGGGCCAGTCTTTGGTAGCGAAGCGACTTCGGTGGGAGCCACTCCCTGGTCAAAACGATACACGACAACGTCGTGAGACGTACGCAAGCCGTCCAGTAAATCACCGCGTTGCATCTCGCCGACGACGGCGTCAATGCGACGCTGCCTTGTTCCAGAGCTATCGGAACCGTCCTGGATTCCCATGCTTAAGCTGGTGTCGATCAATACCAACGCACGCGAATTCTTTACGATCTGACGTTCGGATCTTTTCTCGAGGTCGAGAAAATAGAACAGGATTCCCGCGAATGCGAGTACGCGTAGCGCGAACAGCGACCATCGCAACGGCTTCGGCAGTTCAACGCTGTCGAAGTAATATGTGACGGCGATGTAGGCGATAACGATCGCACAAGCGATCATCAGCAACAGCCAGTGCCACCACTCGGTCATCGACTGGAGTCGTGAAAACTGATGATAGACAGAGGTTTCGCCGATCGCGAGAAGATTTGCGAACATCAGTTGGCAACTCCTCTCGCGGGATGATAACTCGCCAAGTAGGCCAACAACTGTTCGCCAAGCAAGATCGCGATCAGCACACCCATTACGAGCAAGCTGCGGTTGTATCCGGCTTGTTGAAACAGATCATACGAATACTCGTCGGCGCCTCGAAACTTAATGTCCAGCGGCTTGAGGCGGGTGAGCAGTTCTTGTGAGCCCGCGAAGGCGAGATCTCCTTCGGTGGGATCGGGATTCAACGCATAACGCCGCACGTCGAAGTTTCCATCGCGCGTCGGTGCCCATGCTTCGTAGATTCCACTGCGATCGACGCTTACACCGCCACGTTGTGCGTTCTTGTCATCGAACGTTACCTGCATCAATGGCGAATCTTCGCCAAGTGGCGTCGCAGTTCGCTGCTCGACGACCGTCTCGTCCTTCAGCATTCCCGGCGCGACAAACGAAACCTCTGGAAGATTGTCGTCCGAATTCAATGCCACCATAATCGGCGTTCCCACGACGCGTGAATCATCGTGTTGGTTGGATGCCGCAAGATAAGCTTGCAGCTTCAACGCGGCCACCACGAAACTCGGGTCGTGTGCCCAGTTGTTCCATTCCGGCGACGCCGTTGTCAGGAATGCGATGACACGGCCATTGCCGAATCGCTTCTCCACGGCCAGTGGATCGCCGTTACGCAATTTCGCCAGGATCTCGATCGGAGCTTCTGGCGGGGGAGTCCAGGCGGCTGGCGGCTGAAGATAGCGGCGAATCGCAACGAGCCGGACAAACGGATTTCGCTCGCCGAGAAAGATGCTGAAAACGGGATGGTCTTCGACCTCAAAGTCCGGCACGTTCTCCAACAACTCAATCGGCAGATCGTCCGCACGATCAAGCGGGACGGGAAAAAGTCCCTCGCCATTGCGATAAAGCTTCTGCGTATAGAACGCCGGGTTCACTTGCTCGCCGACAAAGATTCCGACTCCGCCACCGTTGCGAACATACTCATCTAAGTTGTCGACCGCCCGATCGTCCAACTGCTGCACATCCAGCAAGTAGATGACGCGAAAGCCGGCCAGCACCTCGGCGGTTGTATCGCGTAGGAACGCGGGTGTCTGTACTTCGGGTCGAACGCCCGTGTTGGTTCGCTGCCCCGGTTCGAATGCGGCGGACAGAAAATAAGCATGCTTCTGTTCGAGACTACCGTCGATCATCAAGACGGGATCGCCTTCAGCAACATTTACCACACACCACCGTCGGTTGTCTGTCGCGACAGCATCGTCGGCCAGGATCGCTTCCACAACTTGTGGACCGGATTGTGGGAAAAACACTTGCACACGACGCGTCGCAGTCTCTCCTGCGGGTATCTCGTCGATCAAGACGGTTGGCGGTTCGTCGAGCTTCGCAGTAACTCGCCCGGGCTCACTCGATGCCACAATGGCCGGATCGTAGTAGTGCGTGCGGACTTTCACTTGGACGTTGCGAGCCGCTTCGCCGCTGTTGTTGCGAACGGAGAGGTTGACGAACAAAGGAACTCCAGCCGCACGAGTGCCCGGTTCGGGTTGCAAGTCGGTCAATGTGAGGTTCGCTAACGGCTTGTCGATACACCCGACAAAGTGAATGTCGGCTGCGTTGTCGTCCGCGACTCGCAGCAGCGTCATCAATTCGCTCGGAGATTCCCATTCTCGTTCACGGAAATCCGACAACACGTAAACGATGTTGTTCTCGTCCCGATTTTGCTCTAACAACTGATTCAGGACGACAAGAGCTTGCCGAGGGCCAGCCGCCAATTCTGTAACTTCCATGCCACGACGTTTCTCTTCGATGAAGACGTCGAAGTTTGAATCGACAATCTCGGCGTTCAAATCGGTGATTTGCGTCACATCCGCGTCCTCGGCGTCGCGATCAATGATGCTGGCCGCGCGCGAGAAGCGAATCAGGGTGAACTTTTGCTGTGAGTCCTGCCCCATCGCTTGCGTGGCGATATCACCAATGGCTTGCTTGGCTTTGTCGAAGGCGCTCGCGCCACCCGACTGCTCTGCCATCGAGTAGCTGTCGTCCAGCAATACGAAGTGATGCGTTGTCGTCGAGCCGAACAATGCCAACCATTGCTTTTGCGTGATCCATTGGGCTACCATCGCCACGACTAAGGCGATGGCCGCCATTCGCATTAACAATAGCAGGAACTGTTTCAGCCAGATCCAGCGGCGATGCTTCTTGTAACTGCGCATCAAGAAGTCCATCGCAGCCCACTGCACCCGGCGACGGCGCATGAGGTTGATCAAGTGGATCAACAGAGGAACCAGCGCGAGCAGGAATCCCCAGGTTAAGGCTTGATGGACGAAGGTCATGGGAAGCTTTGAAGTCTTCTGTTGAATGGAGATCGTGCGGGACAATTTCCAAATCCGAATGACCAATGACCAAACGGATTTCTTGGTCATTGGTCATTCGGATTTGGTCATTCAGTTTTTCCGGTGCATTCCAAGTCGTGTGCTTAAGTAGGTGGCGAGCGCGGCGTCGAGCGGGTCGCTGGTTCGGATCAGTGCGTAGTCGACCGTATTCCGAGCACAGCCGCGACGTACTTCGTCGAGGAACTCGTTGACCGCCTCGAGGTAGCCTTCGCGTAACGCCCGCGGGTTGCAGTTCAAATAATCCATCGACTCCAGTCCGTCGAAGCGCGTGGGGCCCGTGAATGGGAAGTCCAATTCGTCGTCGTCCATAATGTGGAATACCATCACGTCATGGCCTTGCCGACGCAGCAACTTCAAGCCCTTCAGGAGGGCCTTCGGATCGGTAAGCAAATCGGACACAACGACGACCATTCCGCGGCGCGGGTAGGTTTCGGCGACAGTTCGGAAGATCGCTTGCATGTCAGTCTTATCACGTGGAGCCGTCACCGAGAGGGCATCAATGACCGATTGCAAGTGATTTCGTTTGCTGCGAATTGGAACTTTCGTGCGGACGTGATCATCGAACGCTACGCAGCCAACTGCGTCTTGCTGCTTGAGGATCAAATATGCCAGGCTCGAAGCGACGGTAGCAGCGTACTCGTATTTGTTCAGCGGCCCCTTGCCATAACTCATACTGGCCGATGTGTCGACCATCAGCGTGCAGCGTAGATTGGTATCCTCTTCGTACTGCTTGATCACCAAACGATCCTGCCGCGCCCAGACTTTCCAGTCGACGTGGCGCAGGTCGTCGCCAATTGCATACTCGCGATGCTGCAGGAACTCGACCGACTGGCCAAAGTAGGGGCTGCGGTGCATCCCCGACAGGAAGCCCTCAACGATGTGCCGCGCCCGAAGTTCCATCCGCGAAATGCGTTTGATGGCTTCAGGATGCAAAAATCTTTTGGAATCGGGCATCGGTGGTGAGTTCGTCTTCCTTGGTGGGAGTCACAGCGAGCAGACGGTCGATGATGTCGTCTTGCGTTATGCCGTCGCTTTCCGCGGCAAAGTTAACGACCAGTCGATGACGCAGCACAGGTTTGGCCAACGCCTGAATATCGTCGGTCGATACATGCGTTCGACCATGAAGCAACGCGCGAGCCTTGCCTCCCAGAATCAGGAACTGAACGGCTCGCGGACCCGCTCCCCAACCGACCATGTCTTCCACAAAGTCCGGAATGCCCGGGCTTCTTACGCGAGTCTGCCGAACGAGCGACAGTGCATAGCGAATGACATGATCCGAGACGGGCACTTCGCGGACGATTCGTTGCAGTTCGAGAATCTCTTCTCCACTCAGCATCGGCGAGACGTTGTTCAATTGCGAACTGGTTGTGCGTCGAGCAACTTCAAACTCCTCGTCGAAGCTGGGGTAATGCACGAAGACCTTGAACATGAAGCGGTCTTGTTGCGCTTCGGGCAGCGGATACGTGCCTTCCTGTTCGATCGGGTTTTGTGTCGCGAGGACGAAGAATGGATCGCTGAGTTGATGCTGCACGCGACCCACCGTGACCTGGCGCTCCTGCATGGCTTCCAGCAACGCGGCTTGCGTCTTCGGAGGCGTGCGGTTGATCTCGTCGGCGAGAACGACGTTGGCGAATAAGGGGCCTTCGAGAAATCGACGCTCGCGAGCTCCTGTCGTCCGATTCTCTTCGATGATCTCGGTGCCCGTAATGTCGGCCGGCATCAGATCGGGCGTGAACTGAATGCGGCTGAACGAAAGGTTTAGCGTGCGAGAGAGCGTACTGATCAAGAGCGTCTTCGCTAATCCTGGCACACCTTCAAGCAAGCAGTGGCCGCGGCTGAACAGACAGATCAACAGCTCTTCGATCACCTGCTGTTGGCCGACGATGATCTGCGACAGTTGCTCGGTAATTTTTTCACGCGCCTCGCCGAGCTTGCGCACGGCGGATTCGTCAAGGTTGGGCGTCTCGTGGTTGTGACCCTCTGTGGCCATGCGATAGCACCTCAATAAAGTTCAACAAAGCCGCCGTCCGATGCGGCTGGGGGATCAGAATTCACAGTTCTTGGATCGCGTCGCTTCAATCATCAGGTTCAATGAATCATCGTTCGGGGTGGTTCGTTTGTGCGTCTTGCTCGCAGCAGGCTAAAGCCCAATACCGCTTAATCAGGGACCGGCCCTACGTGAGCCGACGGCGCTAGCCGCGGGCCTTGTTGCCTCAAAACGTGGATTCTTCGAGGCCCGAGGCTAGCGCCTACGGCTCACTAATCAAGCGGTATTGGACTCCAGCATTGGTCGGGATGATCCGTTCGTGAGTCTAGTGTCGATAGTTCCTTTTGGGACGGATGGATTTCACACCCGCCCCATTCGCTACGACTCTGTACGAGTGTAGCACTTGGTTAAGTTTTACCTAGTCTATCTGATTCGCATACTTTACAGGTGGGAGGCGTCAGTTTTTGGGGGACTCGTCGTCAAAGGGCGTGTCCTGCAACTCGGCACCAGACCGCTGCTTGAGCGAATTGAATAGCGATCCGGCAATGTTCGCCAAACTACTGCCGCTCGAAGTCAGGCTCGACGCTGTGCCAGTCTGAGCTGGCGGCGTGGGCGGTGTGGGGGCGTCGGTGAAGGTGATGGTGATCGATTGTCCTGGCAGCGAAATCGTCGACTTCGTGCCCGACTCGTTCGAGACGACATTGAATTCGTTGACTTGGGTCGAGATGTCTTCCTTAGAATACAGCACTCGTCCATCGCGACGGTCGATACAAAGGACCGAAGCCTGCTTGACGTTATCGGGCGCGAGTACATTTTGCGAGTTGGAAACGTTTCGCACGAACCACAAGGCTGGCGAGTTCGATGGTTGCTGGAGCACGAACCCGTGCTCATCAATGAATGCGGGAACTTGCCAACGCAGTCGCCCCGTCTGCCGATCGATCATATACATGCGGCTGCTGGCGACCGGCGAGTTGAAAGGATGGGCGTGTCGCACCGTTGTCGATACTGACTGGCTCTGGCTCGTTTCAGTATTCGCAAACAAGATGTAATCGTCGCCGCTCGGGACAACTCGCAGCGAGTGCAAATGGTCGTCACGCTCCAGCCGCGTTCGAACCAGCACGTGGTCACTGGTCAACGAGTGCATCACGAAGCGTCCGTTGGTATCGAGCAGCGCCAACATGCCGTCTTCCATCAACGTTGCTTTGGCACCATCGCTCACGTCCTCGGACCACACGTCTCGCTGCTCCCAAATGTCGCGAAGGTACAGTCGATACCTTCCGTCATGCGTATCCCAGGCCAACACAAACCGCTCGGCGGTCGTCCAGCGAGATGCTTCGGCGGGGAGATCGCGTTTTCCAAGATCTTTTCCATCGGCCATGCGATAGATCGTTGCAACGCTTTCGGTAGGCGGTATGACGACCACAACATTCGCGTCGCCCGAGATGGTCGCACCTTGCTCGATGCCACTCTGCGACCAAGCCAAGCGACCGGTCAGCGGATCGACGCAATTCAACGTGCGGTTTCTTTGATAGACGACGCCTTGTCGTGTCACCGGCCCGAGCGAACTCACCGCGTGTCCGGTGTCGTCGAGGTTTGTCTGCAACGGGCGCGGCAAGGGGTCGAACGGCGGTTGGAACGGGCGTGCTCGTTCTAGGTCAGAGGTTCGGGAAGTGACGGCCAAACGCCAACGAACGGGTTCATTTCGCTTGAGGGTATCAGCGAGCATGTCGACCCCAATCAGATCTGCTCCGAAATAGACCACCCCCAGCTTTCCGAGCAAATGAGCTTGGTCCAAGCCGTTCTGGCGGACGCGGTCGATGGAGATCTCCATCATCTTTTTGCCGGAGTGATCACGAGCAACGACGGCATTAAAACGTGTGTCGAAGCCAAATGTAACTCCGCCGGTCGATACGCCTTGATCGGTGTAAACAGGAAGCGTCATCAAACGGGATAGCACTTCGGAACTGGATTGTCCCGGTTTCTCTTCGACTTCCGAGGCGCCCCACGGCCAAGGACGTTGCAGACCAAAGTTGTCGCGTAGTGCAGGATCGGCTCGAGCTTGCGACAGCAAGTCGGCACCTGTCTTCTCGCCGATACATACGGTCGAAGAGAACTCTCGACCGAGTTCTTCATAGAGTTGGGCTGCGGAGGCGGATTCGCCGGCGTGTGCGTACAACAAAGCCATACGAGCCGTCGCAGCACCCGCCAGCGTTCGATCGCCCTGATCGCGCAACGGGGCCAGCAACATCTCCGCTTCGACGAATCGCTTCGCTTCGATCAATCGATCGGCAAAAACCAGACGAAGCGGTGCACATGCGTCGTGAAAGCCAAAGTGATCAAGGTCGTGCTGAAGCTCGGCCAGTGATCGATCCTCGCTCGACGCGGCTCGTTGCGTGATGTAGCTGGCGAGCTTGTTGCGGACGGCTTCATCGTCCGATTCGAATAACTCAGCGAGTCTCGCCTGTATCCAACGATCCGATCGCACGGACCAAGTTGAATCTTGCTCGATCAGCAAAGGTTCCGACATCTCTTGCCCATTCGACGACTTCGAACCAAGATCCGCAAGAGCGAGGTAAGCGTCTACCGCGCGACTCAACTCACCAGACGCATGATATCCTTCCGCCGTCAATCGCCAGAATTCAGCGAGCTGTGAAGGCAAATCGATCAACGGCTGAACCTGTTCGGACAGTTCACGATGAGCAGCAAAATCCAACTTGATGGCAGCCAGAAACGTGGAGACAAGCAAGCTGCGAACCGCGTCGTCGTTGGGATCCAACTCGTGGGCACGACGCAACACACGCAGCGCTTCTTCACTCTTTCCATCGTGTAGCAAAAGTTCGCCTTGACGAGCGAGCGCCCACGAATCATCGGCGTTCTGCTCCAAGCGTGCAGCCACGCGAGATCGTAGAGCCGACGTCTGGTAGTAGGCTTCCACCGAACCCGCCGAGTGCGTGACGACTTCGTTCTTGTAACAGATCAAGTTGCCCAACGGTGCCGGGGTCGCAGTTCGGCTTACGATTTGTCCGTCGGCCAACGAAATTTTTAGCAATGACGAGGTGGTCGTCGGAAGGAAGTAGTAGTCGCCGCTTCGGAATCCGCGACCGCTGGGCATCTCAGCATCGACGCGGGCCAAGTCGGTCGGGTTCTTCCAAGTCGGTGTTCCCGTCTTCATGTCGAGCGATACAAGTTTCTGCTTGCAGACCACAAGGGCTCGCCCTTCGTGAACACAACCGACATATAAGGCATCTGCCAAATCACCTTCGCGAGGCACCTCCCAACGGGCCTTGCCTTTCTCCATGTCCAGGTCAAGACAGATAAACTTTTCTTCGTCGATAGGCGTGACGAGGGCCGCGCCGTCGCTGATGGTCACTGAAGCATCCATCCACGTCTGTTCCACCTGATCCGGACGAAAAGCAAAACCGCGATTGAAGGCGAACGGACTGGTGCGGGGCGCGTTTTTGTACTGATATCCCCACATCAATGATCGCGTGGAAATATCAACCGCGACAACCGCACCGGCCGATGTCGGGCAAATCAACACGCCGTCTGAATACGAGGGCGTCGCTCCGGCCAGACGACGAACGATGTCTTCGTCGATCGGTGTCGTTTCGACAAGGCTCAACTGTTGCGACCATTCCTGCTTCCCGGTCGCTGCGTCGATGACAACGAGTTGAATGTTGTCGCCGATTTCCGCCATGGCGTACAAGTATCCGGATAAGGGCAGCGGCGCACCAAGGAAGAAGGCACCAGCCAATTTCGGCTCGTCTAAGCCTGTTTCTCCGCCAACCATCCAACGCAACGAACCTTGCCGCTTGAGGTCTAAAGCAACCAGCTGGTTATAGCTCTTCGGCGAATCCTGATTGCGAAATCGAAGACCACCAATGCCAGGACGAAATGTTCCCCCCATCGGCATCGCATAATGAAGCTCATCCAGCATGTATACCGCTTTGCCATCACTGCTGATCTGTCCATAGGCCGCGTCCTGCCAGAGGCGTTGAAAACGTTTCTCGCGGCGCGTCGACAATTCATCGCCACCCGTACTCGAGCGATTCGTGAGCGATACATCTTCATCGGACGCGCTCCACCACGGATACTCCCAGACTCGCTTACCCGTCTCGAAATCGATCGCCAACAGCCGCTCGGGCGTTCTCATCAGCACGACATCGCCTACCGCCAGCGGTTGCACGGAAGGTAGTGCGGCGATGCCTTGTTCGATTTTGTCGACGCGAATTTCCTCGATGAGACTTTCGTCGGTAGGGTCCGACGCAGTCGGCACGCGCCATCGGAAGTTTGGCAGCGGCACGTCGCCAGCACTGGCCGCGTTTCGAGTCGCATCGCCTCGAAACATCAACCAATCCGTTGCTTCTGCGGCAGTTCGATTCAGCTTCCCAGCAAGTTGGTTCGTCAGCCAAAGCTCGATCTGCGTGTCGCTCAAGAAATCGGTGACACGTTCTCCACCAATCGGAAGCGCGAAACTCGGAACGCGCTCATGTAGTCGTTTCAAAGCTTCACGCGCCTTGTCCGGACGATTCGCTCGGGCCCAACACGCGGCGGAGACGAGGGATAACTCCGGCTCAAAACGCCGTGACGCGTTCGGCACATTCAGGAGGCGTTGCATGCTCATCGCTGCGGCCAGCGGGTGGCCCCTGTCAAGTTGCAATCGCCCCAATAACAACGTTGCCTCGTAACCGGCGGCTGTGTGAAAGTATTTGCGTGTTACCTCGGTCAGCTGGCTGATGTCGCCACTGGCCGCCGCCAATTCGAGCAACTCCTTCGCGTCGGCTCCGAATTGAAGCTCATAGAGTTCGCGAGCGGTTTCCGGAAGTGAACCAAGCAATCGTTCGGCTTCGCCCTTTAGACTTGAGCGGACCACGATCGTGTTGAGTGACCCGTAGAAGAAGTCCTGTCCTATGTCCTCACCCAAGTCGTCACCCGTTTCCTCGGACAATATCGCCCCGAGTTCGACAACCGCATCACCGTAGCGTCGTTCTTCAATCGCTTGGGTTGCCCTGACAAGTCGCTGTCGGAGCGGGCGGGGGGCAGAGCGAAATGAAGAGCCTGCGCTCTCGTCTTGGGCTTGCACGCCAAGCCCTGCAACGAGCAAAATCAGCGTGGCTGAGAGCAAGAGAAGGGCGTTTTGGACCGATCTGGCAGCGGTTTTCATCAGAAATCGGCTCTTTTCATAAATAAGCGGGTAGCAACGTCCCAGCCATTATCTTGGTCGTGCGAACCGTCCGACGCTGGCTTAACATCCCGAAAGCCTAACGATGCTGGTGTCGCGTCCCTGATTGGCCAAGCCGCTCGTCCTAACTCGTTGTGAAAAAGAATCTTATTAAAATAGGAGGACTGTGGCAAGTTTTCGTTTTCGTAGTTAAACATACGTGCCAAAACGACGATGGGCGGGTCGATTGAGGGCGTGAGCGAACGATTCGCCTTCTGTGGAACAACCTGGTGAAAGCCGGCAAGCTTTGAGCTTTTCGTAGTTTTTGCGGTGTTTTCGCGTTTGGCCTAGTTGCAATTTTGCTTTTAATGCTTCTAATCATCGCGTTCTGAGCGTCAATAGACGTGTGGTCCTATAACTCAGGTAAACCTTACTAAGGAGGGTAAACCGCCATGGCAAAAGTGGCAGCCACAAAACCGCCCACAAAGACTGAAATCCTCACCAACATCGCCGAAGCGACTGGCCTGACGAAGAAGCAGGTCCAAGCTGTCTTCGAGGCGATGACTGCCGAGATTGGCAAGGCTGTTGGCAAGAAAGGCCCTGGTGCTTTCACGATCCCAGGATTGTGCAAGATTGTTCGTCAGAACAAGCCGGCTTTGCCAAAGCGTGAGGTACGTAACCCAGCGACGGGCGAAATGGTGTGGGCCGCGCCCAAGCCAGCACGCAATGTCGTGAAAGTGCGACCGCTGAAGGCCTTGAAGGATATGGTCTAAGCTTGCGTCATTGTCGCTTGCGATAAACCAATTAAACCACTCGATTCACTTGAGTCGAGTGGTTTTTCTATGCGCCCGGTCAGCTGACTTCAGTAAAACCCCGCAATTGAACTCGCAAAATACAACATAAGTTTCGCGACAGCACCGAGCGTTTTCGCAAGTCAGCCACAAAAAAGCAGGGCAGCTCGGTGGGGGGCCGAGCTGCCCTGTGCTAGATATTTCTTGTTAGAAGCGGTCTTAGACAGGTTTTGTTTCGCCGGGGACTGGGACGGGATAATTCCCATTCTCGTCCGGTTGGACCGGTGCCTTGTCATCCATCGAAGTGAGGCTGTCGAAATCGGCCAGCGCGTTCTCGGAATTGATCGCGTCATCCCATTTCACGACCTTGCCCGAGTAAGTCGCCATTCGACCCAGAATCGCGGTCATGGTGCTCTTCGCTCCATATTCACCTTCGTTCGGCGTCTCACCACGGCGAAGGGCTGCGAACAAGTCGTAGTGCTCGACCTGATGACCGTCGCCCTTGCCATCGTGGCTCCAAATCAACTCGTTCTTGGAGTTGTAAATCTTGCCACTCAGGTCTGCGTACCCCTTCGTGCCGTGAGCGTGTTCGGAAACGTTGCTCCAGCAGTTCTTAATGTGGCGGCATTGGCTAATCATCTTTACACCGTTGTCGTAGGTGTATTCGCAGAAGTGATGATCGAAGATCTGGCCGTGATCGGTACCCTTGCGAACTTCGCGGCCCCCCATCCCGTTGCATTCCACAGGATAACCTTGCACTAGCCAGTTGCTTACGTCGAGATTATGGATGTGCTGCTCGTTGATGTGATCGCCGCAGAGCCAATTGAAGTAGTACCAGTTTCGCATCTGGTATTCCAATTCAGTCTGGTCGTCCTGGCGGTTGCGGACCCACACACCACCACCGTTCCAGTACACGCGTGTCATCACCAATTCACCGATGGCACCGTCCCAAATCTTCTTCATGGTTTCCAAGTAGCGATCTTCGTGATGGCGCTGCAAGCCAACGGCAACCGCGAGGTTCTTTTGTTTCGCGACTTCGTTCGCAGCCAGCACGCGGCGGACACCTGCGGGGTCGGTGGCGACAGGCTTTTCCATGAACACATGCTTACCGGCGTTGACCGCATACTCGAAATGCAACGGTCGGAAACCAGGCGATGTCGCTAGAATTACCAGATCAATATCCGAGTCGATCACATTCTTATAGGCATCGAATCCAACGAACTGGCGATCCTTAGGCACATCAGCGTGATTGCCGTGCTGCCCCTTTACGGTGCGATAGCACGCCTGTAGTCGATCAGCGAATGCGTCGCCCATTGCGACGAGTTTAACTTCGCCATTGGGGTTGATGTCGGTCTTTGTCATCGTGTTCAGTGCTTGAACAGCGGCACCCGTGCCACGCCCACCGCAACCGACGAGACCAATCTTAATCGTATCACTGCCAAAGGCATGAGCCGCACGAGCGATGCTCAAGTTCCCACCAACAACTGCTCCGCCAGCGACCAGCATCGACGACTTTTTAATAAAATCGCGTCGCGATGTTGAGTCTTTCTCGGCGGGTTTCTTCGCGTCAGTCATACCTTTGCTCCTTAACGGGGGTTATTCAAGGCGAGCGTTATGCAAACGCCTGTCGTGTGATTTAGCTGCAATCTACAAGCGGTAACTAGCATAACTAGCCTCGCGGCGACTTTCAATCATCGCCTACCCCCGCAAGAGAGGTGTTCGAGAGAATTCTATACGACTAAAGACAGTTCTTCCAACGCTGCCGGCGATCACGTCTTTTGAAATAGGTCGCCGCGGTCGAGGGTCGGCAAAAACTTGAAGTTTCGCGACTCCCAACTACCCTGGAACCTATGGGGTTCACCCTTCTCTGTTCGCGAAATCTGTCAGCGAGACACACTATGAACACCGGCAAATTGCTTACTCTAACACTTTCGGTGATGTGCTGTGGCGTTTCGGCTGGTGTGACTGCGGAACAACCAATGGTGGAGGAGTTGCCGACCGCGAGTTGCTGCGACCCGATCGTCGTATTTCGCAAAGTCTATGTTAACGAGACGCTACCCGAACTGGGTTCTAGGATCTACGACAAAGTCGACTACGAAATCAAGCTACGCGAATTGACTCGTGATATTCGGATCGCGGAAGCCGAACTCGCGATTCAAAGAGATCGATCGCTTGTCTATGAACGGGATTTCAGTCGAACGACCGCGCTCTACTTGACCCGTCAGGAAGCTAGGCTCGACGTGGTCAAAACGGAAGAGAAGCTGAAGGTCCTGCGGCAGCAGAAACTACTCGCGCTGCGATATCGCAACGAGCAGGTCCGTTATCGCGAACTTCTGCTAGAAGACGGTGCAGCTCGCATTTTCATGGATGATAAGTAACTGGAGTTAGTCGTCGACAAATCTCGGGGCGCACGCGAAGAATTCAGCATGCGGCGTGTGGCACCCTCTGTCGACGTGCCGGCGCGTCTTGCC